>CAZLQX010000027.1:39237-58417 GCA_964561935.1 uncultured Holophagales bacterium | reverse complement strand
CGAAGGGCCCCGGCGCAAGCCGGGGCCCTTCTCTTTTCGCCGGACGCCGCGCGAGCCCGGGCTCTTCGCCCCCCCGGAGGGGACGGCGCCGTCCGCCTGCTCCGCCCGCCTCGAATTCGGCGCCGCCGGCCTCTACACTCCAGGCCGATGCGTCGTCTCCGCCTCTCGGCCGTGGCCCTCCCGCTCGCCCTCGCCGCCTCCGCCTCCTGCTCCCGCAGCGGGAAGACCGAGGCGCCGGTCTTCCCCGGGGCCCCCGTCGTCGTCGTCTCCGTCGACACGCTCCGCTCCGACCGGCTCCCCTTCTACGGCTACACGGGAGTCGAGACGCCGGCCCTCTCCGCTCTCCGCCGCGACGCGGTCCTCTTCGAGAAGGCCTTCTCGCCCGCCCCGCTCACCCTCCCCGCCCACGCGTCGCTCCTGACGGGCCTCTCTCCGGCCGCGCACGGCCTCCAGGACAACCTCGGCTACCGCCTCCCGCCGGAGACGCCGACGCTCGCGGCGCTCCTCCGGAAGGAGGGCTACCGGACGGGCGGCGCCGTGTCGGCCTTCGTCCTCGGGAGAGGCTCCGGGATCGAGGCGGGATTCGACTTCTTCGAGGACGGCGTCCAGCCGGCCTCGGCCCACACGAGCCCGAGCCTCGTCCAGCGCTCCGGCGCCGAGACGGCCGATCTCCTCGCCCGCTGGGTCGAGAGCCAGCAGGGGGAGAAGCTCCTCGCCTTCCTCCACCTCTACGAGCCCCACACGCCGTACGACCCGCCGGAGCCCCACCGGTCGCGCTACGCCTCGAACCCGTACGACGGCGAGATCGCGCGCGCGGACGAGATCGTCGGGGCCTTCCTCGCCCGCCTGAAGGCGCGCGGCCTCTACGACAAGGCGCTCGTCGTCTTCCTTTCCGACCACGGGGAGAGCCTCGGGGAGCACGGGGAGGACGAGCACGGGATCTTCGTCTACCGCGCGACGCTCCAGGTGCCGCTCCTCGTCAAGCTCCCGCGCGGGAAGCTCGCGGGCACGACGGTGTCGACGCCCGTCCAGCTCCAGGACGTCTTCACGACGGTCGCGGAAGCCGTCGGCGTCCGCGATTTCCGGCGCCCGGAGGGGACCGAGTCGCTCCTCGCGCTCGCCGCAGGGGCGAAGGCGCCGGAGCGGATCCTCCTCGCCGAGTCTCACTACCCGCGGATCCACTACGGCTGGGCGAGCCTCGCCTCCGCGCTCGACGGCCGCTGGCACTACGTCGGCGCGCCGCGGCCGGAGTTCTTCGACATGGAGAAGAATCCCGGCGAGACCGAGGACCTCGCGGCAGAGCGCCCCGGCCCGTTCCGCGCGATGGCCCTCGCGGTCGAGAAGGGGCGCTCCCCCTTCCGGGCCCCCGACGGCGCCTCCGAGGAGGAGCGGAAGAAGCTCGTCTCCCTCGGCTACCTCTCGACCGGCGCCCCCGCGAAGGTGGAGGCGCTGCCCGATCCGAAGGACGAGATCGGGACCGTCCGCACGCTTCGCGAGGCCGTCACGCTCTCCTCCTCCGGGCGGCCGCGCGAGGCGCTGCCTCTCCTCGAGGAGCTCCTGAAGAAGAACCCGGCGATGACCGACGTCTGGGAGCTCTACGCGAACGCGCTCGCCGCCTCGGGCCGGTTCGAGGAGGCGCTCCGCGCGATGCGCCGGACGGTGGAGCTCTCGCCCCCGGGCGCGACGATCCCGCTCCTCGCGGTCGCGAACCTCTGCCTCCAGGGAGGACTCGTCGACGAGGCGCGGAAGAACGCCGAGCTCGCCCTCGCGCGCGGCGACTCCGCCGCCCACGAAGCCCTCGCCCGGATCCGCCTCGCCACGGGCGACCTCGCCGGCGCGGAGAGCGCCGCACGGGCGGCGCTCGACACGCCCAGGGTCCGCCGGCGGGCCGAGCTCGCGCTCGCGCACGTCGCGGCGCGGCAGGGGAACACGGCGCTCGCCCTCACGCGCCTCGATGCGCTCATCGGGTCGGGAGGCGCCGACACGCTCCCCGGCGTCCGATACCTGAGGGGCGACCTCCTCGCGCGGGCGAGCCGCTGGGACGAGGCGGCCCGCGACTTCCGCGAGGAGATCCGGCTCTTCCCGTTCACGACGGAGCCGCGCGTCGGCCTCGCTCTCGTCCAGTCGTCCCGGGGCGAGGGCGCCGCCGCGAGACAGACGCTCTCGAAGATGGTCGAGGAGGTCGGGACCGCGGAGGCCTGGGCGCGGGCCTACCGGGGCCTCGTCTTCCTCGGAGACCGGGCCGCGGCCGAGCGGCTCCGCGCCGAGGCCCGGCGCCGGTTCCCCGAGGACGCGTCCTTCCGCACCGCGCTCTGACCCGACCGTTCCGCCGGCGCCGCGCGCGCTCGGCGAGCCGCGCTCCGTCCCGCGGACGGAGCGCGGCTCGCGCCCCGCGTTCCCGTCCGCCCCGCCGGAGCGGCGAGGCGTCGACCCGGAAAACGGCTCAGGACGGCGAGCGAAGGCGCGAGTCGCCCGGGAAGCGCTTCCGGCCCTCGGCCTGCAGCCGACGGGCCTCCCCCTTCTCGCCGACGACCGAGAGGGCGCGGATGGCCGCGAGGTACGACTCGGGCCCGGGGACCGCCTCGACGACGGCCCGGGCCGTCCGCAGCGCGTCGTCCCGCTTGGCCTGGGCCGCCTGCAGGAGGATCAGACTGCTCCAGGCGCCGAGCTCGGCCGGGTGGTGGCGGATCTCCTCGGCGAACTCCACCTCGGCCTCGGCCGGCCGTCCCATCCGCGCGAGGACGTCGCCCCGCAGAGCGCGCAGCCCGACGATCCTCCGGCCCGGGCCGGCCTTCGCTTCCGCTTCCCGCAGGAGCTCCAGGGCGCGCGGCAGGGCGTTCCGACGGACCTCGATCGTCGCGAGGACGAGAGAGCCGCGCCCGTCGCTCTCGGGAGCCGAGAGGGAGGCGCGCGCGGCCGTCTCGGCCCCGGCGAAGTCCCCCTTCGCGAGGAGGGCCCTCGCGAGGACCTCGTCCCCCGCGGGGTCGCCGAGCCGCTTCGCGAGCTCGGCGTGGCGGACCGCGTCGTCGACCTTCCCGGCCTCGAGGAGACGGTCCGCGAGGAGCCGGACGTAGTGGGTGGAGCCGGAGGGCGCAAGCTCGACGGCCTTCTTCAGAGCCTCGATCGCCTCGTCGGTCCGGCCGAGACGCGTGAGTGCCTGCGAGCGGAGCTCCCAGATGTCGAGCATCCGGGGGTTCTCGCGAAGGAGCGCGTCCGTCCGCTCGACGGCCCGGGCGGGCCGCCCTTCCATCAGGTCCGCGAGCGCGTCCTTCATCTCCTTCACCGTGCCGATCCGGTCCTTCGGGTCGGCGAGCGGCCCCTCGCCGACCGTCGCGCCCGAGCTGAGGTAGCCGAGCGAGGCGAGCTGCTTCGCCGCCTCCGGGTCGACCTCCGAGGGAGCCCGGTATTCGGTGCGGAGCTTCTCCATCTCGATCCGCATCGTCCGGAACGCGGGCGGGAGCGACGGCGCGAGGTCGTTCTTCTCGGACGGGTCGGCGACGAGGTCGAAGAGCTCGGAGCGCGGCGCTTCGATGTAGTGCCACCGCTCGTCGAGGAGCGACCGGAGCTCGCTCCAGCCGAAGTGGATCCTCGGGAAGAACGTCTCGGCGTAGAGCCTCCGGGAGGGGACCGAGGCGCCCCGGGCCGCCTCGAGGAGCGAGACGGTGCCCGGCGGTCTCGTGAGCCCCGGGACCCCGGCGGCCTCCGCGATCGTCGTGAAGACGTCCGTGATCTGCACCGGCGCGGCGACGGACGTCCCCGCCGGACCGGCGCCCTTCGGGAGCTTGACGAGGAGCGGGACCTGCAGCGCCTCGCGGTAGAGGAAGACGCCGTGCTCGCTCTCCCCGTGGTCTCCGAGGCCCTCGCCGTGGTCCGAGAGGAAGACGACGAGCGCCTTGTCGTAGAGGCCGCGCGCCTTCAGGACCGAAAGGAACCTTCCCAGGATCGCGTCCGCCGCGGCGACCTCGCCGTCGTAGGGGTCCGGATACCGGCTGCGGAACGGCTCCGGCGGGTCGTACGGGCTGTGGGGCTCGTAGAGGTGCAGGAAGGCGAGGAAGGGGCGGTCCTTCACCCCGTCGACCCACGTCTCGAGGGACGCCTCAGCTTCGTCCCCGGGCCGCTGGACGCGGTTCAGGGCCTGGTTCGGCCGCGTCGGGACGACGGAGTCGTCCCAGAAGCCGAACCCTCGCGAGATCCCCGTCCTCCCCGCGAGGACGATGCTCGACACCGCCCCTCCCGTCGCGTAGCCGGCCTTTCCGAGGAGCTCGGCGAGGAGCGGTAGGTCCGCGCGGACCGAGTACCCGAGGTTGTCGTGTACCCCGTGGCGGGGCGGCAGGTGCCCCGTGAAGAGCGAAACGTGCGCCGGGAGCGTGAGCGGGACGGGCGAGTAGGCCCGTTCGAAGAGGACGGCGTCTGCGCGGAACGAGGAGAGAGCGGGCGTCTCGACGCCGCCGTAGCCGTAGACGGGGAGACGGTCCGAGCGGAGGGTGTCGACGCAGACGAGGACGACCGGCGCGCCGGAGAGGGCCGGCCCGGCCTGAGGGGACCGGCGGCGACATCCCGCGGTCGGAAGGAGGAGAAGGGCCGTGGCGAGGGCGACAGGGAGGACGGACCGGGGTCGCATGGACGGATTCTCGCCCGATTCGTGATGAGGGTCCCAGCCTGCTATCCTCTGCGCCGCAGTTCGGGGCGCTCGTCCCAGGGCGGAAGCATCCCAGGTTGCGATGCCACTCTCAGGAGGTAGGGATTTGGCCCGTCCCAACTATTCGCACAGCAAGCGTCAGCGGGAGATCGTGAAGAAGCAGAAGCGCGAGGAGAAGCTCGCGCGGAAGCTCGAGAAGAAGAGCACCAGTCCCGAGGACGACGTGGCAAACATGAAGCCGCTCGACGGCCCCGTGCTGCCCGAGGGATTCGAGCCCGAGCCCCAGAGCTGACCCCGGTCCGAAGGGACCGTCGACCGAGGGCCGCCCCGAGGGGCGGCTCTACGCGTCTGCGGGCCTCTTCGCGCGGAGGGCCGTCCGGGCGGACGAGGCGGATTACGATGCCTCCGACGCCATGAGACACGCCGCATCGCTCGCCGCCGCCCTCCTCCTCGGCCTGGCTTCCCTCCCGCTGGGCGCCGCCGACGCGGCCCTCGACCTGCCGCTCGGCGACCCCGCCCGGCGGGAGAGAACGCTCTCCCCCGCGCTCGACGTCGTCCTTGACACGCGGACGGGCGCGGCCGTCGCGCCGGCCGAGGTCGCCCGCGGCCTCGCGAAGGCGCGGCTCGTCTTCCTCGGCGAGAGCCACACGAACCCCGAGTTCCACCGGGTCCAGCTCCAGGTGATCCGGGAGCTCGCGAAGACCGGCCGGAAGGTCCTCGTCGGCCTCGAAATGTACCCGGTCGCCGAGCAGGCGACGCTCGACCTCTGGAACGCCGGGACGATCTCCGAGGCGGAGTTCGTGGAGAAGTCCGACTGGTACCGGAACTGGGGCTACCACTGGGACTACTACCGCGACGTCTTCCTCCTCTGCCGCGAGGCGAAGGCGACGCTCCACGGCGTCAACGTCCCGCGCGAGCTCGTCTCCGACGTGCGGAAGAAGGGCTTCGACGGCCTCACGGCCGAGCAGAAGGCGCTCCTGCCGCCGAAGATCGACACGGAGAGCGCGGACCACCTCCGGCTCTTCAAGGCGTTCTTCGACGAGGGGGACTCGATGCACTCGGCGTCGATGCCGGCGGCGATGTGGGAGGGGATGTTCCGCGCCCAGTGCACCTGGGACGCCGCGATGGCCTGGAACGCCGTCTCGGCGCTGAAGAAGGCGAACGACCCGAAGGCGGTCATGGTCGTCCTGATCGGCTCCGGGCACGTCGCCTACGGTCTCGGCGCCGAGCGGCAGGCGAAGCTCTGGTTCGACGGCGGCGTCGCGTCGGTCATCCCGGTCCCCGTCCTCGACGAGAAGGACCGTCCCGTGACGGTCCGCGCTTCGTACGCGGACTACCTCTGGGGCGTTCCGCAGGAGACCGACCCGGTCTATCCCGTCCTCGGCCTCTCGACTCGCGACCCGAAGGACGGCGCCCCGGGCTGGCCGGTCATCAACGTCGCGAAGGACTCCGTCGCCGAGGCGGCCGGATTCCGGGTGGGCGACGTCCTCCTCTCGATGGACGGAACGGCGCTGGAGAAGAAGGGGGTCTTCAACCGGCTGATGGCGGCCAAACGATGGTCCGACACCGCCTCATTCGAGGTGAAGAGGGGCGAAGAGAAGCTGACGCTCGTCGCGAGGTTCGTCCGGAAGCCCAAGGAGGCCTCGAGGCCGGAAGGCGGGGCGAAGTGAGCCGGCTTTCCGCGCGCGCCTTCCGGCTTCCGACGCGCCGCAGGTCCGCCCTCGCCGCCCTCGAGGCGGCCGTCCTCCTCGCCTTCGCCGGCCCTCCCGGTTCCGCGACGCCGAACGACGCGGGGCCGACCTCCGCCGTCGCCTCCGGCCCCGCAGGCGCGGAGGCTCCCCTGCCCGCTGCGCCCGCCTCGGTCCACCACGACCTCGACGTCTCCTTCGTCCCCGCGACCGGCTTCCTCCGCGTCACCGCAAAGGTGACGCTCCCGCCGGGGGCGAAGCCGGAGCTCCTCCTGAACGGCGCCCTGAAGGTGACGAAGTCCTCGCCGGCGCTCAGAGAGGTTCCGCTCGGCGACGTCGCAGCTTTCTTCGGGAACAACGCGGCGGCGGAGGAGCCGTCTCGGCGCGTAGGTTTGAAGCGGTATCGCGCCGCCGGGGCGCCCTCGACGCTGACGCTCTCCTACGAGGGGATCGTCCGCAACGAGCTGACGGCGCCGAAGGAGGAGTACCAGCGCGGCTTCCGCGAGACGCCGGGGACGATCGGCCCCGAGGGGGTCTACCTCGCCGGGTCGACCTTCTGGGTGCCCGCCTTCGGCGAGGCGCTCGCGAGCTTCCGGATGACGGCGAAGGTCCCCGACGGGTGGCAGCTCGTCTCGCAGGGGGACGGCACCGCCCGCGGCGCCGACGGCCTCGCGCGGTGGGACTCGAAGGGGCCCGTCGACGAGGCCTACCTCGTCGGCGGCCCGCTCGTCGCTTACCGCGACCGCGCGGGCGACGTCGAGACGCTCGCCTTCCTCCGGACGAAGGACGACGCGCTCGCCGCGAAGTACCTCGCCGCGACGGCGCAGTACCTCGAGATGTACCGCGGCCTGATCGGGCCGTACCCGTACGGGAAGTTCGCGCTCGTCGAGAGCTTCTGGGAGACGGGCTACGGAATGGCCTCGTTCACGCTTCTCGGGCCGCAGGTGATCCGCTTCCCCTTCATCCTGGCGTCGTCCTACCCGCACGAGATCCTCCACAACTGGTGGGGGAACTCGGTCTTCGTCGACTACGCGAAGGGGAACTGGTGCGAGGGGCTGACGGCCTACCTCGCCGACCACCTGGTCCAGGAGCAGCGCGGCAAGGGGGAGGAGTACCGCCGCGGGACGCTCCAGAAGTACCTGAGCTACGTCCGCGACGGGCGCGACTTCCCGCTGACCGAGTTTCGCGGGCGCGAGAGCGCCGCGACGGAGGCCGTCGGATACGGCAAGGCCCTGATGGGCTTCCACATGGCGAGGCGCCACCTCGGCGACGCGGCCTTCCGCAAGACTCTCGCCCGCTTCTACGCCGACTTCCGCGGCACGCGCGCGACGTTCGACGACTTCCGGAGGACGGCCGAGGCCGTGGCCGGCAAACCCCTCTCCGCCCTTTTCGACCCGTGGGTGACGCGCCCCGGCGCCGCCGAGCTCGCGCTCTCTCCGGCGACGGCCGCGAAGACGGACGCCGGGTGGACCGTGAGCGGGACGCTCCGGCAGGTGCAGAAGGGCGAGCCGTTCGCTCTCGAGGTCCCCGTCGCCGTGGTGACGGCGAAGGGGACGGTCCGGAAGACCGTCGTCCTCGAAGGGCGCGAGGCGCGCTTCGAGGTCGCGACCGACGCCGAGCCGCTCGGCCTCGCAGCCGACCCGCAGTTCGACCTCTTCCGCAAGCTCGACCCGCGCGAGATTCCGCCTTCCGTCGGACAGGTCTTCGGCGAGCCGAAGGTCCTCGCGATCCTCCCCTCGGGCCTCTCCACCGAGGAGGACGCGGCGTGGCGGGCGCTCCTCTCCGGCTGGAAGACGCCGACGCACGAGATCGACGTGAAGGTCGAGACGGACGTCGCCTCGCTCCCCGCGGACCGCGCGATCTGGGTCGTCGGAGAGGGGAACCGCTTCGCCTCGCTCTTCGCGAAGCAGGAGGGCCTCGCCCTCGGCCCGTCGGACCTCGTCGCGCTCGGCGAGAAGGTCGGCCTCGAGAGTCACACGTTCGTCTTCGTCTCGCGCCACCCGGGCGACCCGGGGAAGGCCGCCGGCTGGCTCTTCGGCGAGCCGCTCGCCGCGCTCCCCGGCCTCGGCCGCAAGCTCCCCCACTACGGCAAGTACTCCTACGTCGGCTTCGAGGGGACCGAGCCTGTCAACGTCCTCAAGGGTGCGTGGCCCGAGAGCGACTCCCCGCTCCGGGCCGACCTCCGCCCGGCGGAGAGGCGCGCCGCGCCGATGCCGGCGCTCGCGCCGGAGGCGCGGAAGGCCCTCGCCGAGCTGCCGCCCGCCTTCTCCCAGGCGCGCCTCGCCGCGCACGTCGCGGCGCTGACGGCGCCCGCCCTCGAGGGGCGCGGCCTCGGAACGCCCGGAGAGAAGGCCGCCGCGGAGTACGTCGCCGCGGAGATGAAGGCCGTGGGCCTCCTCCCCGGCGGGGACGACAACGGCTTCTTCCAGAGGTTCCGCGTCGACACGACCGCGAGCGGCGCGCCGGCCGACGTCGCCAACGTCGTGGGCCTCCTCCCGGGCAGCGACCCGGCGTGGAAGGACGAGTCGGTCGTCGTCGTCGCGCACTTCGACCACCTCGGGAAGGGATGGCCCGACGTGCGGAAGGAGTTCGCGGGGCAGGTCCACCCCGGGGCGGACGACAACGCGAGCGGCGTCGCCGTCCTCCTCGAGCTCGCGCGCGCGATGAAGGACGAGAAGCCCCGACGAACCGTCGTCTTCCTCGCCGTCACGGGCGAGGAGGCGGGCCGCCTCGGATCGGAGCGCTGGGTCGCCGGGCCGTCCTCGCGGTCGGCGGCGAGAACGCTCGCCGCGGTGAACCTCGACACCGTCGGGCGCCTCGGCGCCGGAAAGCTCCAGGTGCTCGGGACCGGGACGGCCGGCGAGTGGATCCACGCCGTCCGGGGCGCGAGCTGGGTGACGGGCGTCGAGACGAAGGCTGTCCCCGAGACGCTCGAGTCGTCGGACCACGTCAGCTTCGTCGAGGCGGGGGTCCCGGCGGTCCAGCTCTTCACCGGGGCGCATGTCGACTACCACCGTCCCTCCGACACGGCGGAGAAGGTCGACGTCCCGGGCCTCGCGAAAGTCGCCACGGTCGCCAGGGAGCTCGTCTCCTGGCTCGCGGGCCGCGAGCAGCCGCTCTCCGTCTCGATCCCGAAGAAGGACGGGGGGACCGTCGCGGCGGGCCCGCTCTCGGTCGCTCCCGCCGCAAAGAGCTCCTCCGCCGGGATGTCCGGCGCGCCGCAGGGACGGCGTGTCAGCTTCGGGACGATGCCGGATTTCGCTTTCGAGGGCCCCGGCGTGAAGGTCGAGGCCGTCGTCCCGGGCTCCCCCGCCGAGAAGGCGGGCGTGAAGTCGGGCGACCTCCTCGTGAAGCTCGACGGAATCGCAGTCACGAGCCTGCGCGACTACTCCGAGAAGCTCAAGGCCACGCGGCCCGGGCAGACCGTGAGGGCGACGCTCCGGCGCGACGGGAACGAGCTCGAGGTGGACGTGACGCTCGTCGAGAGGTGAGGCCGCGGGAGGCGGACCGCCGCCTCCCGCATCCCGCATCCCGCATCCCGCATCCCGCATCCCGCATCCCGCATCCCGCATCCCGGCTTGACCCCTCCTCGCGTGCGTGCTGTATTCCCCCCCGTGCGACTCCGGCGCCTGACGCTCCCAGCTCTCTTCGCGGTCCTCGCGACGGCGCCGCCGTCCCGCGCGCAGCTGCCTGGCCTCCCTAAAGGGGTCGTCGGGCCGATCGCCCCGACGCCGACGCCGGCCGTCGAAGCCGCGCCCGACTCCCCGCGATCGGCCGTGGAGCAGTTCCTCGCGCTCACGCGCGCCGGCCGTCCCGCCGAGGCGGCGAGCCTCCTCGACCTCCCCCCGAGCCTGGAGGGTCACGGACCCGAGCTCGCCCGGAAGCTCAAGCTCGTCCTCGACCGGAACCTCTGGCTCGACCTCGGGAGGCTCTCCGCCAGCCCCGCGGGCCTCAAGGACGACGGACTCCCTCCCGACCAGGAGGAGCTCGGGGCGCTCGCCGGCCCCGACGGAAAGCCCGAACCCGTCCGGCTCGTCCGGAAGGAGCACCCCGAGGGGATGCGCTGGCTCTTCTCGCGGAGGACGGTCGCGCACGTGCCGGGCTGGTACGAGAGGCTCGACAACCGCGCCCTCCTCGATCGCATCCCGGCCTCGCTTCTCAGGCCCGGGCCGAAAGAGCTCCTCTGGTGGCAGTGGATCGTCGTCCTCGCGCTCCTCGTCCCCGCGTGGTGGGGAGGACGGGTCCTCGGGTGGGTGTCGCGGAAGGTCCTCCTGAGGTTCGCCGCCCGTACCTCGACGACCTGGGACGAGGCGCTCCTCGGGAAGCTCCGCGGCCCGTTCGCTCTCGGTTGGACGCTCGTCCTCCTTCGCCTCGGGCTCCCCTTCCTCGGACTCTACGCGCCGGCCGCGCTCTTCGCCGTCCAGGTCCTGAAGGCGGGGGTCATCTACGCGTTCTTCTGGGCGGCGCTTCGCGCGGTCGCCGTCGCGGGCGAGGTCCTTTCCGAGGCGCCGTGGGCCGTCGCGAACGTGGCAGCCCGCTCGTCGCTCCAGTTCACGGTCCGCCTCGGCCGGATCCTCGTCTTCACGGTCGGGCTCCTCGCGGCTCTCTCGGCCCTGGGCGTCCCGGTGAACAGCGTCGTCGCCGGGCTCGGGATCGGCGGCATCGCGATCGCATTCGCCGCGCAGAAGACGGTGGAGAACTTCTTCGGGGCCGTCTCGATCGGCGTCGACCAGCCGCTCCGCGTCGGCGACTTCGTCCGGGCCGGCGGCGTCGAGGGGACGGTCGAGAAGGTCGGCCTCCGCTCGACCCGGATCCGGACGCTCGACCGGACCCTCGTGACGATCCCGAACGGCAAGCTCGCCGACATGCAGATCGAGTCGTTCGCGGAGCGCGACCGGATCCGGCTCGCGGCGACCCTCGCGCTCCAGTACGGCGCGACCGCCGCGCAACTCCGGCAGGTGGTGACCGGGACGGAGGAGCTCCTCCGCGCGCACCCGAAGATCTGGCCCGACACCGTCGTCGTCCGCCTCGCCGCCTTCGCGGAATCCGCGGTGAGCGTCGAGCTGATGGCCTGGTTTCAGACGGCGGACTTCAACGAGTTCCGGGACATCCGCCAGGAGGTCCTCCTCGGCGTGATGGAGATCGTCGAGCGGGCCGGGACGTCGTTCGCGTTCCCGACCCGCTCCGTGCACCTCATCGACTCGCGGGAGGCCCGGCCGGAGACGCGCTGAGGACCCCGAGCGCGGAACGGAACGCGGCGGCGTTCCGGCGGCCGCGTCCGTCGTCTCCCGCTGCGCGCGCCGTGCCGGCGCCCCGGTCAGTTCAGGCTCGTCAGCCGGGAGGCCGCTGCAGCGCGCTCGAGGCGGCGCGCCACCCGCCGGTAGGGACCCCAGTGGTTATGGCCGCCCCGGCTCCACATGAACGCCATCACCTCGATCGCCTGGGCCGGGTCGAAGGGAGACCAGGGGGCGTCCCCCCACACGAGGTCGAGCCGCCGCATCTTTCCGACGCTCTCGCGGAAGGTGGAACGTGTGAACTGGCTGATGCCGTGGTAGCGCCCGCACGACGAGCTGACGGCCGGCCGGAAGCTGCTTTCCTCCCAGAGGACGTTGTACATGGCGATCGCCTCGTCGGGGATTCCGTGCCGCACGCAGGCCGCGTGGACGAGGTCCCAGATCCTGGCCGCGGTCGCGTTCCCGAGCTCGGGCACGGCGCCCGGCCACCCCGCCGGCAGCGTCGTCAGCTCCGGGAGCTGTGCCGGCGCGGGGAGGACCGGGCCGCCCGCGTTGACACCGCCGCTCCCGTCGAGAGGGACGGCAAAGGCGAGTACCGACGCGAGCCCCGCGCCGGCGAGCCGCAGGGAACTCCCCCGGCTCCGCCGTTCGGCCGTCTCGCTCGTCTCCTCGTCTCGTCGATCCATAAAGCTCCATTCTCCAGTTGGTTGCGAGATTCCCGGGCGGCAATACCGGCCTCGCGCCAACGATGGCCGGCTGCGAGGAACTCCCCGAGGATGATCGGAATATGGTGTACGTCGCCGGAGTCGTCAAGCAAGCAACGAACGTGCCGAAAAACCAAAGTATCCGGAAGTCCGGCAAACCCATCCGCAGCCGCGAACGCGGCGTCCCCGGCCCCGCCAGTCAGTAGCGGCGCATGAGGCCGACGACGATTCCCTGGACCTGGACGTCCTCCTCGCGCACGCGGAGCGGCGCGAGCCTCGCGTTCGACGGCTGAAGGCGGACGAGCCCCTGCGGCTCGCGGTAGAGCCTCTTGAGCGTCGCCTCGCCGTTCACGAGGGCCGCGACCATCTCGCCGTTCTCCGCCCGCGTCCGGCGGTGCACGACGACCCAGTCGCCATCCCGGATCCCCTCGTCGACCATCGACTCTCCCGAGACGAGGAGGACGAAGTTCTCCCCCTTCCGCGTGAGCGACTCCGGTACGTGAAGCCGGTCGTCCCCCGGGAGGACTTCGATCGGGCTGCCCGCCGCGATCCGGCCGAGGAGCGGCAACTCCACGGCGGGGGCCCCGGCCGCCTCGTCGGCGACGTCGAGCGACCGGCGCTGGTTCCAGTCGCGGACGAGCACTCCCTTCTCGAGGAGGAGCCGAAGGTGCTTCTGGAGCGTCCCGAAGGAGGAGAAACCGAAGTGCCCGCAGATCTCCCGTTGCGTGGGAGCGATCCCATTCCGTGTCCGATAGTCCCGGATGAAGCCGACGATCTGCTGCTGACGTTCCGTGAGATTCGGGCGATTCGCCATATTTTCTTAGGCTCCAAAGCGATTTCACCTAACAAACTTCTGAGCGAAGCCGATGGGCAGCCGACAGTATGGCGCAAATCGAACGCAAGTCAAGTGGGACTTGCCGGCTCTTGCCGGTGGGATTTCGGTTCGAGAGTCCGGCGGCACGGCGCGTCGGCCCCCAAGCAAGCGGGCCTCGTAGCCGTTCGAAACACCATACGAAACCTGATTTTTCCGACTTTCATAAGACAAGATGTCTTCTTTTCCATATGGTATTAGGGCACAGGCGTCGAGAGCCAAGAAACGACTAGAATCCGATACGGAGGACACCGGGCCCGGCCCGGACCTTGCTGCTGACGTGCCGAGAGCGATGTCGACACCTTCCTGGGCGAATCCCTTCGAGGCCGAGCTGGGGCGCCTCCCCGAGAAGCTGAGGCGCTTCTTCCTCTCGCGGGGCGTGAGGACCGAGGACGAGGCGCGCGACCTCGTCCAGGAGACGCTCCTCCGCGTTCTCCAGCGCGTCAGTCGCGGCGAGCCGCTCGATTCGCCCGAGGCGTACTCGCTCGGAGTCGCCAAGAACGTCTTCTTCGAGTACTGCCGCCGCGTCCAGCGCGCGAACCGTCACGAGGGGCTCTCGGGCGTCCTCGACCTCGCCGGGACCGAGGACCCCCTCTCGGACGCGCTCCTGAGCAGCCGCAAGCTGATCGTCCGCAAAGCGCTCGAGCTCCTCCCGGCCCGCATGCGCCTCCTCCTCGTCCGGCGTTTCGTCGAGGAGGTCCCTTCGCGGACGATCGCCCGCGAGGAGGGAATCACGACGGACGCCGTCGACATGCGGGTCTACCGGGCGAAACGGGAGCTGCGGAAGAAGATGGACAGCACCGCCGCGCGGACCGCGGTCCGCGCGGAGCGCGAGGCCGAGAAGCGCGACGACGGCCCGGGCGAGGAGGAGCCGTGAGAGGCGGCCCCGCCGTCGACCGCGGACGGATCCGCGAGTACCTCCTCCGGAGCCTCGCCGACGCGGAGCGCGCCCGCTTCGAGGAGTCGTACTTCGCGGACGACGAGCTCCTCGACCGCGTCGAGGCCGAGGAGGACCTCCTCGTCACGGACTACGTCCTCGGACGGCTCTCCGACGAGGACCGACGCAGGTTCGAGCAGGCGCTCCTCGGGACTCCGTACTACCGCGAGCGCGTCGAGACGACGACGCGCCTTCGGCTGCGCATCGCCCGCGACAAGGGGGTGCGGCGGCTCGGCCGCGGAGCTCCCCCCGCGGCGTCGTCGGGCCTCTTTCCGGGGCGCACGGGCACGGTCATCGGGTTCGCCCTGCTGGCGGTCCTCCTCCTCGCGGCGCTCGTCACCGCCCTTCGCCTGAAGCAGCAGCTCGTCGCGCTGCGCTCGCAGCTCAACGCCCCGTCGCCCCCGGCCGTGAGCGCGGCGGCGGGGGGCGTCGTACCGGCGACGCCGGCCGTCGTCCTCCAGCCGTCGGCCGACGAGGGGGTCGCCGTACGACGGGTGGAGCGCGCCGCCGGCTCGCCGCTCGTCCTCGTCTTTCCCCGAGGGCTCGCTCCGGCGGGGGCGCGCTCGTGGCGCGTCGTCCTCCGGTCCGACACCGGAGCGATCGTCTGGGACAGCGGGGACCAGCCCAATCGGCCCGGCGACGCCGCCGACCTCGCCGTGAGGCTTCCCGCAGGAGTCCCCGAGGCCGGCCGCTCGGGCGTCACGCTCTGGGCCGGCGGATCTCCCGCCCTCTCCGTCCTGCTCGAGGTCGCCGAGGCCGCCCCGGGGATGCCGCGTTAGGTCGGTCGGGGCGACGACACTCCCGGAGGAAGGGTGAGTCCGATTCCTCTCTCTCCTCCCTGTCCCCGGTAAGGCGCCGCAGCCCCTCCGCGGCGCCGTCTCCTTCCCTCGCCCCGCCCGGGGAATCCCTCCCCCGCGGCGGGGCTTCCTCTTCCTAGCGGTCCTTCCAGGCCGGGGGCCGCCCCTCGAGCGCTGCGCGGATCCCCTCCTGCGCGTCCTCGGTCTTCATCAGCTCCCGCGAGAAGGTCCGCTCGACGGCGGAGAGGGCCGACAGGGGATCGCCGAAGGAGCCCTGGTTCAGGGCGCGCTTGGCGAGACGGAGAGAGGACGCGGAGAGCGGCTCGAGCCGCGCGTGCATCGTCTCGAGGGCCTCGACGAGGTCTCCGGGGTTCACGAGCGCGTTCACGAGGCCGCGCCTCTCGGCCGCCTCCGCCGTCATCGCGGCCCCGCAGAGGATCAGGTCCGCCGCCTTCGTCCGGCCGGCGCGCCGCTCGAGCAGGACCGCCGCGACGGGCGCGAAGGAGCCCCGGTGGATCTCCGGGAAGCCGAACGTCGCGGTCGTCTCGGCGAAGATGAAGTCGCACGCGAGCGCGAGCTCGGCGCCCGCGCCGAGGGCGCGGCCCTGGACGAGGGCGCACGTCGGCACCTCGCACGTGAGGAGGAAGCGGACGAGGGAGTGCCAGGCCGACATGAGCGACTCCGCCTGCCCCCCCTCGTACGGCAGGACCTCCGTGCCGTTGCAGAAGTCCTCGCCGCGGGCCGCGAGCGCGAGGAGCCGGACGTCCCGCCGACGCGCGACCTCGCGGAGCCGAGCCTCGAGGCCGGCGACGGTCTCGCGGTCGAGGACGTTCTCGGAAGGCCTCCAGAACGTGACCGTGGCCGCCGCGCCGTCGACCGTCACCGAGACGCCGCCGTTGCCCATCGTCCGGTCCTCCCTGCCGCGGCCGAGCCGCTCCGGAGAGCCTAACGGAAAAAGACCCCGCTCGGGAGGCGGGGTCCGATTTCACGATGGTCGGGGCGAGAGGATTCGAACCTCCGACCCCACGGTCCCGAACCGTGTGCGCTACCAGGCTGCGCTACGCCCCGAGAGAAGCGGGGACGCGGAAGATAGCACGGAGGGATCCCGATGGGAAGCGTCGATGACGTCGTTCGTCGATGTCGTGATCGTGGTTCGCCGCGCCCGTGGCCTCACGGCGCGGCCGGCGAACCCCAGCCGCGGGGATCCGCGGCGCCGGTGAGGCGGCCGTCCGCCCCGAAGACGATCGCGTGGACCTTCCCGATCGGGCCGCGCTCGCGCAGCGCGTGCCCGCGCTCGCGCAGGGGCGCGAGGAGCTCCGGCGGAGTCCCCTTCTCGAACGAGACCGCGTCGGGGAGATGCTGGTGGTGAAGCCGGGGCGCCGCAACGGCCCGCCCGAGCTCCTCTCCCCCGGCGACGCGGAGGAGGACCTGGAGGACGGTCGTCGGGATCGTCGAGCCGCCCGGCGAGCCGACGACGAGGAAGGGCCTCCCGTCGCGCTCGACGATCGTGGGCGCCATCGACGAGAGCGGCCTCGCTCCGGCGCGGACCTCGTTCGCGCGCCCCTGGACGAGGCCGTAGAGGTTCGGCGTCCCCGGCGCCACGGCGAAGTCGTCCATCTCGTTGTTCAGGAGGACGCCGACGCCCGGGACGACCGCCCCGTTCCCGAACGAGCCGTTCAGCGTCGTGGTGAGGGAAACGGCGAACCCGTCCGGCGTCGCCACGGAGAGATGGGTCGTCTCCTCCCGCTCGCGACCGGGGGCGGCGCCGACGCGCACGGACGGGGTCGCCCGGCCAGGCTCGATCGAGGCGCCGAGCGCGGCGAGGCGCGCGGGCGCGAGGAGCTCGGCGAGGGGAACCTCGACGCAGTCCCCGTCCCCGAGCCAGATGTTCCGGTCCGCGTAGGCGCGCCGCTGCGCCTCGAGGAGGCGATGGTAGGCCGCTGGGTCGAGGGGACCGCGCCGGGCACCCTCCGCCGTCTCGAGCTGCGCGAGGACCGAGCGGAGGACGAGGCCGGCCGAGGACGGGAGCGGCATCGTGTGGACGACGAGGTCCCCCGAGCGGATCTCCTCGGGCGCCCGCCAGACCGGTGCGTACCCTTCGAGGTCCTCCGCGGTGAGGACCCCTCCGTGCCCGCGGACGAAGCGGGCGACGCGCTCCGCGATCTCCCCGCGGTGGAACGCCTCCGGTCCCTCGCGCGCGATCCGCGAGAGCGTCGCGGCGAGCTCCGGCTGGCGGAGAAGCGTCCCGGGAGCGAGGGGACGGCCGCCCGGGAAGAAGAGACGACGCGTCTCCTCCCAGCGCGTCAGGAGCTCGCGCTCCGCCTCGAGGTCCGCCGACAGGCCCGGCGGGACGGCGAAGCCGTCTCGCGCGAGGCGGACGGCCGGGGCGACGACCGCCGCCCACGAGAGCCTGCCGAGCTTCCGGTGCGCCTCGGCATAGCCGCGCACGGACCCGGGAACGGCGACGGCGAGCGCCGTCGCCGTGGAGGCTCCCGGGACCGCACGGCCGTCCCGCCCGAGGAACATCTCCCGCGTCGCCCCCGCCGGCGCCGTCTCGCGGAAGTCGAGCGCGTGGACCGTGCCGTCCGGCGTCCGCGCGAGGAGGAACCCGCCGCCGGCCAGGTTCCCCGCCTCCGGGTAGACGACCGCGAGGGCGAGGGCCGTGGCGATCGCCGCGTCCATCGCGTTCCCGCCCGCCGCCAGGACGTCCGCTCCGGCGCGCGACGCTTCCGGCGCGGCCGAGACGACCATTCCGAGCGCGGATCCGAGGCTCTTCGAGGCGCCGGCTGGGCCGTCGACGACCGGCCCCTCCCCGCCGCGCGACGGCGCGGCGAGGAGGGGGACGGCGATCGCGAGGGCGCTAGCGGAGCGTGACGACCAGGTTCTTGCCCGCATCGAGCTCGAGCTGGAGCGTCCGCGTCTCGCCTCCGGGAACGACGAGCTCGACGGGACGGTACCCGTTGAACGACCGGTCCGTCGGGATCGCCCAGACCTTGAAGCTTCCGGGACCCGACGGGACCTCGATCGTCCCTTCGACGAGCCCTCCGGCGCTCTTCCGCCCGAAGCTGAACTGGCGCCGGAAGACTTCCTTGTCGTTCCGGCGGATCATCACGTAGCCTTCCGGCGCAGGGCTCTGGAAGACGACTCGCAGGCGCGCCGAGCCCGGCGTCGGGGTCGCAGGTTTCGGCAGCTCCACCGGGACGACCGGCTTCAGGACGCGGACGGGCGTCGGGACCGGCGTCGGACGCCGCTTTCGGGCCGCTTCGGCGGCGGCCTTCCGGTCCGCCGCGGCCTTCTCCTCCTTCGCGGCCTTCACGGAATCCCGCAGCGAGAGGGCGTCGGCGTTCTCGGGCTGGAGCAGGAGGACGGCCGAGAGCTCGTCGAGGGCGCGGTCGAACTCCCCGAGCTCCGCGGCTTCGCGGGCCGCGGCCATCCGGGTCTCGACCTCGCGGCCGAGCTCCTCTCCGGCGAGCTTGGTGCGGAGCAGCTCCTCCGCGCGCGCGATCGCTTCCTTCGCGGCCGCGGAGTCGGGCTTGCGCCGGACGACCTCCCGGAACTTCTCCAGGGCCCGCGCGGCGTCGCCCCCGGCCAGGAGGCGGCTCCCTTCGTCCATGAGCGCCTTGAGCTCGCGGACCTCCCGCTCTCGGAGCTCGTCGACCTCGGCCTTGGCGTCGATCTTCGCCTTCTGCGACCAGAGGACTCCCCCGACGGCGAGCGCCGCGACGGCGGCGAGCCCGACGATGAGGACGACGAACTTCATGTTCACGGACCGCTTCATGAGCGGCCCGGAGGGGGGTGCCGGCTTCGACGGCTCGGGGATCGGCGCGAGCTCGGCGGGCGGCAGCGGAGCCGGAGCCGGGAAGCGCAGTGCCGGCGAGGAGACCGGCTTCGGGGCCGGGGGCGCCGCCTTCGAGGGCGCCGGCACGGACGGCACGGAAGCCTTCCGCACCGGCGGCGGCACTGGAACGGCCGCCGCCGAGGGCGTTCTCGCCGGCGGCGGCGCGGGAACGGCCGCCGCCGATGGCGCCTTCGCCGACGGGGCCCCGGCGCGAGCGAGCTTCATCGCGTCGACGATCCGCTCCGTCGCCCCTTCCTCGACGCCGGGGCCCGGCGGAGGGGCCGCGGGAGCGGGAGCAGGGAACGGGCTGCGGAGGATCTCCGTGGGCCGGTCGGATGCGGTCGGGACCGGGGGCGCCGAAGGCGGCGGCACGACCGGAGGAGTCGGAGGCGCCGGGGGCGCCGTGATCGGCCGGAGGATTTCCGTCGGACGGTCCGTGAAGGGCGCCGACGCGGCGGGCGCCGCAGGCGGC
>CAZLQX010000027.1:0-39137 GCA_964561935.1 uncultured Holophagales bacterium | reverse complement strand
TCCGGTGCCGTGATCGGCCGCAGGATCTCCGTCGGACGGTCCACGAACGGAGCCGACGCGGCGGGCGCCGCAGGCGGCTCCGGTGCCGTGATCGGCCGCAGGATCTCCGTCGGACGGTCCACGAACGGAGCCGGCGCAGCAGGCGGTGCAGGCGTCTCCGGCGGCGCGATCGGCTTCAGGAGCTCCGTCGGGAGGTTGGACCCGGGCGGCGTCGACGCCGCGAGGGCCGCGAGGCCTCCGACCTGCAGGATCTCGGTCGCCCCCTCGGGGCGCTCGTCGGGGGCGCTCGTCGCCGCTTCGACCGCGTCGAACGGGGAGACGGCGAGGCCGCGCGGCTTCGGGGCGGGGGGCTCCGGAGCGACCTCCGCTCCGGGGAGCGAGGCGTCGACGTCGACGTCCGACCCCGCGGCGGGAGGCGTCGGAGGAGGAGGCGGCGCGGCCCCCTTCTTCGAGCGCGTCGGCTCGTCGAGCTGCCACTCCTCCGAGCTCCCGCCCGAGGAGCCGGAGCCCTCCGCGCCCGACGCGTCCTGTGCGGTCGCGGCGACGTACGTCGTCGCGGGAAGGGGCCGGGCGACCTCGCGCGTCGCGAGGTCGTCGACCTCCATCCCGGGGCGGGCCGCGGGCTGCGGCGCCGCCGAAGGAGCGCTCGCGAGGATGTCGAACGGGGAGCGGCCTGCGGCCGGCATCGGGGCCGGGGTCGGCGGCGGCGCGGGGAGCGGCGACGGGGGGGCCGTGACCGTCGCGACCGGCCCGAGCTTCTCGGCCTCGGCCACCATCTGGCCGAGGTCGCGGAGCATCTGCCGCTCCTCCTCGCGCGCCTTGAACTCGTAGAGGGCGAGCGCGAAGTCGTTCCCCCGCTGGAACCTCGCGGCCGGGTCCTTCGCGAGGGCCTTCTCGAGGACCCCCGCGAACTCCGGCGGGATCGAGGCGTCGTAGGTCTCCGGCGGGACGAACGGCTCGTGGACGATCTTGTACGAGATCGACGTGAGGTTGTCCGCCGTGAAGGGCTTCTTCCTCGTGAGGAGCTCGTAGAGGACGACGCCGAGGGAGAAGAGGTCGCTCCGCCCGTCGACCGCGTCGCCGGTCACCTGCTCGGGCGACATGTAGTTGGGCGTCCCGAGGAACTGCCCCGTCGTCGTGAGGTTCGACTTCTCGGTCTTCGCGATCCCGAAGTCTGTGATCTTGACCTGGCTCTCGGGGGTGATGATGACGTTCGCGGGCTTCACGTCGCGGTGGACGATCCCGCGGCGGTGCGCGTAGTCGAGCGCCTCGGCGACCTGGCCGATGATCTCGGCGACGCGCTCGAACGTGAACGCCGTCTTCTCGGCGACGAGCTGCTTGAGGTTCTTCCCCTCGACGTACTCCATCGCGATGAACGAGGTGTCCGTCTCGGAGTCCTCGCCGACGTCGTGCACCGTGACGATGTTCGGGTGGGACAGGATCCCCGCGGCCTGGGCTTCGCGGAGGAACCGCTCCTGGAACTCTCGCTGCTCGACGTCGTCCTCGCTCACGGCGCGGATCGTCTTGAGCGCCACGAGCCGGCCGATGACGGGGTCGCGGCCGAGGTAGACGACGCCCATGGCGCCCTTCCCCAGCTCGCGGATCACCTCGTAGCGACCGAACCTCTTCGGAAGACCCGAGGGGGACGCACCGGATACGCTCGGCAGAGGTCCTCCCGTACGCGACTGCGGCAATGGTGATGCCGGGAATCTCCCGGTTTCCCGCAGTTTAGGGCGCGGCGAAAGAGGGTGTCAACGCGCGGTTGAGGCCCGCGCCGGACGACGGGACCCGGCAAGCGCCGCCCGCCCGGTCCGCGCTTCGGGGAAGGGCCTCGGATCCCTATAATGCGAGGCCTTTTGAGAGACCTCGCCAAGGGGGAAGCATGAAACAGTATCCCGCAACCGCCATTCGCAACGTGGCCGTCGCCGGCCACAACGGCGTCGGGAAGACGACCCTCGTCTCGGCGCTCCTCCACGAGGCGGGCGCGGTCAACCGCTTCGGTCGCGTCGAGGACGGCTCGGCGCCGACCGACTTCGATCCGGAGGAGATCGAGAGGAAGATCTCGATCGGGCTCGCCGTGGCCGCCCTCGAGTGGAAGAAGCACAAGGTCAACCTGATCGACACGCCCGGCTACGGGATCTTCGTCTCCGAGATGATCTGCGCGATGAGGGCCGCCGACGCCGCCCTCCTCGTCGTCGACGCCGTCGCGGGCGTCGAGGTCCAGACCGAGAAGGCCTGGAGCGTCGCCGACGAGTTCGGCCTCCCGCGGATGGTCGTCGTGAACCGGATGGACCGGGAGAACGCCGACGGCGGCCGGGTCCTCGAGCAGCTCCAGAAGAAGTTCGGCCGCTCCTGCGTCTGCGTCGAGGCCCCGATCGGCAGGGAGAAGGGCTTCCGCGGCACGATCGACCTCGTCGGGATGAAGGGGTTCCTGACGGACGACGCCGGCAAGACGGTGGAGGGGCCGATCCCCGGGGAGTTCGCCGCCGAGGCCGCGTCGCTCCACGAGGCGCTCGTCGAGATGGTCGCCGAGGGGGACGACGCCCTCATGGAGACGTTCTTCTCGCAGGGGAACCTCTCCGAGGAGCAGATGCTGCCCGCCCTGAGGGCCGCGATCCGCGAGCGGCGGATCGTCCCGGTCCTCTTCGCGGCCGCGGGCGACCACGAGCGCGGCGTCGAGAAGCTCCTCGACGAGATCGTCGACCTCCTCCCCGGCGCCGATTCCTTCCCCGCCGCCGCCGCCGGCAAGGACGGACAGACGGACGTCCTGCCGTGCGACCCGAACGGCCCTCTCGCCGCCGTCGTCTTCAAGACGATCTCCGACCCCTTCACGGGCCGCCTCACCCTCTTCCGCGTCCACTCCGGCACGGTGAAGTCGGACGGCACGTACTGGAACGCGAACCGCGAGGCCGCGGAGCGCTTCGGCCCCGTCTTCTCGCCCCTCGGCAAGACGATGAACACGGTCCCCGAGGTCCCGGCCGGCGACATCGGCGTCGTCGCGAAGCTCAAGGAGACGCTGACGGGCGACACGCTCTCGGCCAAGGAAAAGCCCTACCGCTTCCCCGCCGTCGCGATCCCCGAGCCGGCGATCTCCTTCTCGATCGAGCCGAAGTCGAAGGGCGACGAGGACAAGATCTCCATCGCCCTCTCGAAGCTCACCGAGGAGGACCCGTCCCTGAGGTTCCACCGCGACGCCGACACGAGCGAGCTCCTCCTCTCCGGCGCGGGCCAGCTCCACGTGGAGATCGCCGTCGCCCGCATGAAGCGGAAGTCGAACGTTGAGGTCATCCTCCACCCGCCGAAGGTCCCGTACCGCGAGACGATCACGAAGCCCGCGGAGGCCCACGGCCGGCACAAGAAGCAGACGGGCGGACACGGGCAGTTCGCCGACTGCAAGATCCGCGTCAAGCCGATGCCGCGGGGGACCGACTTCGAGTTCGTCGACGACATCTTCGGCGGCTCGATCCCGCGGAACTTCATCCCCGCCGTCGAGAAGGGGATCCAGGACGCCCGAAAGCGCGGCTACCTCGCCGGCTACCCGATGGTCGATTTCCGCGTCGAGCTCTACGACGGCCAGTACCACGACGTCGACTCCTCGGAGATGGCGTTCAAGATCGCCGGCTCCCTCGCCTACAAGGACGCCATGGAGAAGGCGAAGCCGACGATCCTCGAGCCCGTCATGAAGGTCGCCGTGCGGGCGCCGCAGGAGTACATGGGCGACCTCATGGGCGACCTGACGAGCCGCCGCGGCCGCCCGTCGGGGATGGACCAGGTCGGCGACGACGCGATCGTCAAGGCCGAGGTCCCGCTCTCCGAGATGCTCTCCTACTCCGCCGTCCTCCGCTCGCTCACCCAGGGCCGCGGCTCCTTCACGATGGAGCTCTCCCACTACGAGGAGCTGCCGCGCCCGCTCCAGGAGAAGCTCATCGCGGAGCGGGCGAAGCTCAAGAAGGCGGAGGCCGAGGAGGAGTAGGCCTCCTCTCCCCGCCCGGAGACCCGAAGGGGCCGCGAAAGCGGCCCCTTCTCTCTGGCCCGGCGAGGGCGTCCTCTCCGCGCGGATGGGGGGTACGGGGGGAAACCCGGCGGTCCGGGTTTCCCTTCTCCGTCACGCGAGCGCAGCGAGCTTCCTCTCCGCGCGGATGGGGGGTACGGGGGGAAACCCGGCGGTCCGGGTTTCCCCCTGTCCCCTACGCCCCGTGGATCCCGGCCTTCGAGCTCGTGATGAACTCGAGGAGGACCCCGACGTCGGGGGCGGAGGCGGCGAGGTCGCCGAGGGCCGCGAGGCAGACGGCGTGGTCGTGCCGGTGCCGGTAGAGGATCCGGTACGCCTTCTGCAGCGACGCGACCCGCTCGGCGGAGTAGCCCTTCCGCGAGAGCCCGACGGCGTTGATCTTGTAGGCCTTCGTGTCCCGGTCGCTCGAGGTCCACGTGAACGGCAGGACGTCCTTGTTGACGGGTGTCATCCCGCCGACGTAGGCGAACCGCCCGACGCGGCAGAACTGGCGGACGACCGCGAATCCCCCGAGCACGACGTCGTCCTCGACGACGACGTGCCCCGAGAGCGAGGCCGAGTTCGCGAAGACGGTCCGGCTCCCGACGACGCAGTCGTGGGCGACGTGAGAGTAGGCCATGAAGAGGTTGTCGTCGCCGATGACGGTCTCGTAGTGGCCCGTCACCGTCCCGCGATGCGCCGTCATGAACTCGCGGAAGACGTTCCGGTGCCCCACGACGAGCCTCGTCGGCTCGCCGCGGTACTTCAGGTCCTGCGGCGGCCCGCCGAGCGCGGCGTGCGCGTGGACGACGTTCTCCTCCCCGAGGACCGTCGGCCCCTCGACGACGGCGTGAGCTCCGACGCGCGTCCGGGCCCCGACGACGACGTCCGCGCCGACGACGGCGTACGGTCCGATCTCGGCTTCGGGGTGGACGGTCGCGGATTCGTGGACGGCCGCTGTGGGGTGGATCGGCATTCAGGCTTCCCCTTCCGGCCCGCAGTCCTGGATCATGCTCATGATCTCCGCCTCGGCGCAGAGCTGGCCGTCGACCCGCGCCTCGCCGCGGACTTTCACGATGGACTTCCTCGCGGCGACGAACTCGACCGTGAAGACGACCTGGTCGCCCGGGACGACCGGCCGCCGGAACCTCACGGCGTCCAGCCCCGCGAGGCGGAGGCGCCTCCTCGAGGGGTCTCCGACGGCCGTGAGCATCATGAAGCCGCCGACCTGCGCCATCGCCTCGACGAGGAGGACGCCCGGCATGACGGGGTTCCCGGGGAAGTGGCCCTGGAAGAACTCCTCGTTGAACGTGACGTTCTTGAGGCCGACGACCTTCTTCCCCGGCTCGACCTCGAGGATCCGGTCGACGAGGAGGAACGGGTAGCGGTGCGGCAGGACGCGGAGGATGTCGCGGATCCCGAGGGCCCCGTTTCCGGCCTCGCTCACGGCTCTTCCTCCTCCGGCCTCGCGAGTCGGCGGACGAGGCGGGCCGTCTGAGGGAGTCGCCGGAGCTCGGCCTGGACCCGGAAAGCGTCCCGGTGCGGGAGGTGCGGTGTTCCGAAGACGGTCGCGCCGTCCGGCACGTCGGCCGTGATCCCCGTCTGGCCCCCGGCCTTCACGCCCCGCCCCACCCGAATGTGGCCGGCCGTGCCGACCTGCCCCGCGAGAACCGTCCCGTCGCCGATCGTCGTCGAGCCCGCGAGCCCCACCTGGCCGCAGAGGACGACGTGCCGGCCGATGTCGCAGTTGTGCCCCACCATGACGAGGTCGTCGACTTTCGTCCCGTCGCCGATCCGAGTCTCCTCGAGCGTCGCGCGGTCGACGCAGGAGTTCGCGCCGATCTCCGCTCCGGCGCCGACCTCGACGCCGCCGACCTGCGGGACCTTCCGGAGACCGGCCGGGCCGGCCGCGTAGCCGAAGCCGTCCGCGCCGAGCACCGCCCCGGAGTGGACCTCGGCCCCGGGTCCGACGGCGACGCCGTCGTACAGAACGACGTGGGGATGGAGCCAGGCGCCGGCCGCGACCCGGCAGCGGCGGCCGACGACGACGTGCGACTCCAGGATCGCCCCGTCCTCGACGTCGGTCCCGTCGCCGACGACGGCGTAGGGGCCGACCTCGGCCCCGGACGCGACCCTCGCGTCGGGCGCGACGATCGCCGTGGGGTGGACGCCGGGCCGTGCGGCGCGTCGCGGGAAGAGGCTCTCGAGGACCGCCGCAAGCGCCGAGGTCGGCTCGGAGACCTCGACGACGGTCCGCCCGGCGAAGGCCGCGGCGGACCGGGCGAGGAGGACGCCCGCCGCCGACGCGGCCGCGGTCTTCTCCGCCTTCGCGTCGGCGACGAACGAGAGGTCACGCGGGCCCGCCGCCTCGAGCGCCCTCACCCCCTCGACGGGGGCGGCGCCGTCGCCGACGACGCGTCCGCCGCATGCCGCAGCGACGGCGGACGCGTTCGTCGCCGAGGGGAGGACGGCCACCCGTCTCCTACTTCTTTGCGGGGGCCGCCGCCGCCGGCTTCGCGTCGGTCTTCGGCGCGGCCGCGATGGCCGTGTTGAACTTCTGGATCACGGCGTCCGTGATGTCGACCGAGCCGTCGGCGTGGAGCAGGCCGCTCTGGTACTTGTTGAAGATGAGCGTGTAGCCGAGCTCCTTGGCGACGGACTCGATGACGGGGAGGACCCGCCGCTCGAGCTCGCCGAGCTCCTTGCGCTGGAGCTCCTCGAGCTCGCGCTGCGCGTCGTCCTGGAAGCGCTTCAGCTCGAGCGCCTTCGACTGGTAGTCCTTCTGCGCCTTCTCCATCGCCTCCTCGGAGAGCGACTTCCCCTGGTCCTGGATCTTCTTCTCGAGGTCGCGGAGCTCCGTCTGGCGCTTGGTCAGGTCCTCGGTCTTCGCCGTCTGGACCTTCTGGATCCTCGCGAGGCTCTCCTTGCCGACCGCGGACTCCTGGACGATCCGCTGGACCTCGATGACGCCGGACTTCTGGGCCGTCTGGGCCGGGGCGGGGAGGGCGACGAGCGCGGCCGCCGCGACGGCGCCCGCGACGATGAACCGGTTCCCGATCATCTACGTGACTCCTTCTTCCGTGTCTGCGCCCGCCGGGCTCCCCGGCGGGGGCGCGATTCTACTTTACGGCCGCCGCCCCGGCTCTCTCCGCGGCCGCGGTCCGGGGCCGCCCGGGCGGACCCGGGGAGGCGGGGCGCCTAGAACGTCGTCCCGATGGAGAACTGGAACTCGCTCCCCTTCTCCTCGTTCAGGACGCCCCCGGGGTACTTGACGGTCTTCGGGTCGAGGTTCACGCCGTAGATGAACCGGAGCGGCGCCTGGAAGATCGGCAGGAACATTCGGAGCTCGGCGCCTGCAGACGCCCGCATCTTGAGGGGATTGAACCTCTGCCCCTCGAGCCAGGCGTTCCCGGCGTCGAAGAAGAGGACGACCTTCAGCGGGCCCGCGAGGTAGTAGACCGCCTCGAGGTTCAGGACGAGGTACTTGTCGCCCCCGAGGAGCGCGCCGGCGTCCGTGAGGAAGGCGTTGTCGTCGTCGTCGAGCGGGTAGATGCTGCCGTACTCGAAGCCGCGGACGGAGCGGTCGCCGCCGATCCGGAACCGCTCGTAGATCGGCATCTCGTCCCCGCCGTACGGGCGGAGAAAGCCGCCTTCCACGTTCACCGCGAGGTGCGATCTGCGGGTCGTGTTGAAGTACATCGTCGCGTTCGCGACGGGCTTCACGAAGGAGTAGTCGCCGCCGAGCGGCCCGCCCGCGACGGTCGCCGCGACGCTGAACCGGCGGCCGCGCGTCGGGTCGTACGGGTCGTTCCGGCTGTCGTAGCGGTAGCTCGGCGCGAGCGCCGAGGTCCTGCCGGTGTAGTCCGCGAACGCGGGAGGCGGGAGGCCGGCGCCCGGGGGCGCCGGCGCCGGGAAGACCTGGTAGCGGCCCGTGTAGTCCGAGAAGGCGTAGAAGAGGGAGACGTTGTCGAAGAGCCCGAGGCCGTAGCCGATGGAGGCGCTCACGCCCTTCGCCTTCGAGTCGACGTCCGCGTACTCGAAGCTCCGGTTGTAGATCGAGCCCCCGATCGACATCCGCTTGTCGAGGAACCAGGGCTCGACGAACGAGAGGTCGAAGTAGTTCGAGTAGCCGCCCCGCTGGAACTGGACCCCGATCGTGTCCCCGCGCCCGAGGAAGTTCCGGGTCGAGAACTGGAACTGGCCGAAGACGCCGTCGAGCTGCGAGTAGCCGGCCCCGAACTGGATCTCGTTCCGGTTCGTGTCGATCCCCTTCACCGTGACGTCGACGACCTTCTTCTCGCCGTTCACCCGGAACTCGGGGTCCTCCTCGACCTTGAAGTAGCCGAGCTGGGAGATCTTGAAGAGCCCCTTCTTGAAGAGCTCCATGTCGAGGACGTCGCCCTCGAAGAGCTGGAGCTCGCGCCGGAGGACCTTGTCCTTCGTCGTCTTGTTCCCCGTGAACTCGACGCGGCCGAGCCGGAACATGTCCCCTTCCGTGACCCGGACGACGACGTCGACGAGGTTCCCCTCGCCGGGGCGCTCGACGTACTCGGGGTTCACGAAAGCGTAGATGTAGCCGCGGCCCCGGTAGATCTCGTCGAGGGTCTTCATGCCGTCCGCGAGGACGGCCCGGCTCAGCGGCTTGCCGGGGCTCCAGGGGAAGAAGCGGAGGAGCCGGTCCGGCGGGAAGACGGTCGCCCCCTCGATCTTCAGGTCCCCGAAGTAGAAGCGCTCCCCTTCGACGATCGGGATCTCGATCCTCGCGCGGCGCTTGACTTTGTCGCGGCGCCGCTCCTGAGGGTTCACGACGAAGGTCTCGATGACCGGGTCCTTCGCGACGACGTCCTTGTAGCCCGCGTTCTGGTAGACCTTCTTGACCGACTCGACGTCCTCCTCGTAGTTCGCCTGGTTGTAGACGTCCTTCGAGTCCCAGAACTGCCAGAAGCGGTGCTGCCGCGTCTTCTTCATCGCGCGCCGAAGTCGCGTGTCGGAGAAGACGGCGTTCCCGGTGAAGTCGATCGACTCGATCTTGATCTTGTCGCCCTCGTCGACGAGGTAGGCGACCCGGCGCTCGTTCTCCCCCATCTGCTCGATCGTCACGTCGACGACGGCGGAGCGGTAGCCCTCGGCGCGGTAGGCGTCGACGAGGACCGTCTTGCCCTTCGAGACGTCCCGCAGCGAGAGGGGCGCGCCGACGCGGATGTCGACCTTGCCCTCCCTCAGCTTGTCCTTGAGCTGGGAGGTCGTGAGCTTCTTGTTCCCGCGAAACTCCAGGTCCGCGATCCTCGGGCGCTCGACGACGTGCGCGACGAGCCGCGCGCCGCCCGGGGCCGGCTCGCGCTCGAGCCGGAGGTCCTCGAAGAGCCCGGTCTCCCAGAGCTTCGGGAAGGCCCTCCGGAGCTTCTCGGCGTCGTAGGGGTCCCCGGCCTTCACCCCGAGGTAGAAGCCGATCGTCTCCGGGGTGACCGTCTTGCCTCCCCTCACGACGATCTCGGCGATCGGCTCCTTTCCGGCCGGGGCCGCCGAGAGGCTCGGCGTCGGCGGGAGGGCCCCGGCGAGCGGCGAGGGCGTCGCGGGCGCTCCGCCCGGCCTGAGGTCGAGCGTCGCCGGCGGCGGAGTCGGCGCCGGCGGCTCCGACTGCGCCCGTGCCGGGGCGGCGGCGACGGCGGCGACGAGCGCCAGAACGGCCGGGAACGGCGGACGGCGGAGGAGGAGGTGGCGCGGCGGGCGGCCGGCCGGCGGGCGGTCGAGGCTCGGGTTCGACACGAGCCTCACCGCCCGGGGACCGCGGCCGACGAACGGACGAGGACCTTCAGTTCGTTCTCGATCACTGTCACTTCGAGGCACTCGGGCTGCTCCCGGGCGCCGATAAGCAATTCGGATACCGCGTCTTCGACGTGGCGCTGGATCGTCCGCCGGAGCGGCCGCGCGCCGGAATGGACGTCCTGGCCGGACGCCGCGAGAAGCCAGTCGACGGCCGCCTCGTCGGCGACGAGCTCGAGGCCGCGGTGCCGAAGGGTCCCCGCGACGTCGTCGAGAAGGAGGCGGCAGATCGCCCGGAGGTTCTCCGTCGTGAGCGGGTTGAAGACGATGACCTCGTCGACCCGGTTCGTGAACTCCGGCGAGAACTCCCGGCGGAGCTCCTTCAGGACCATCTCCTCGACCTCGCGGGCCGGCGGGGCGTTTCGGGCGTCGCCGAACCCGACCCGGGCCTGCGTGACGAGGAACTTCGTGCCGATGTTCGAGGTCATGATGATGAGGGTGTTCTTGAAGTCGACGGTGTTCCCCCACGCGTCCGTGAGCTGGCCGTCTTCGAGGATCTGGAGGAGCAGGTTCGCGATGTCGGGGTGCGCCTTCTCGATCTCGTCGAGGAGGATCACGGAGTAGGGCTGCCGCCGGATCCGCTCCGTGAGCTGGCCGCCCTCCTCGTGACCGACGTAGCCGGGCGGAGAGCCGATGAGCTTGGAGACGGCGTGCTTCTCCATGTACTCCGACATGTCGAAGCGGACGAGCGCCTTCTGGGCGTCGAAGAGGAACTCGGCGAGGCGCCGGGCGACCTCCGTCTTCCCGACCCCCGAGGGCCCCAGGAAGATGAACGAGCCCGTCGGGCGGTTCGGGTTCTTCACGCCGAGACGGGACCGCCGGATCGCCCGCGAGATCGCCTCGATCGCCCGGTCCTGTCCGACGACGCGCCGCTTGAGCGTCGCCTCCATGTTCCGAAGCTTCTCGGCCTCCTCGACCTGGATCGAGGTGACCGGGATTCCGGTCCAGCTCGCGATGATCTCCTCGATGTCGCCGCGGACGACCTCGGCCCACGCGCTCTCGTCCGCCTTCGCGGAGCGCGTCCGCTCGATCTCCTCGCGGATCTCGACCTCCCGCTCCCTGAGTGAGACGGCCCGCTCGAAGTCCTTCTCCGAGATCGCCTTCTTCATCTCGCGGACGACGTCCCGCACCTCGTTCTCGAGACGCCTCAGGTTCTGCGTGTCCGCCGTGGAGCGGAGCTTCACCTTCGCCCCCGCCTCGTCGAGGAGGTCGATCGCCTTGTCCGGGAAGAACCGGTCCGGGACGTACCGGCTCGACTGGTAGACCGCGGTGCGCACGGCGTCCGCCGTGTAGCGGACCCGGTGGAACCGCTCGTACCGGTCCCGGACCCCCTCGAGGATCTGGAGGGTCTCCTCCTCGCTCGGCGGGTTCACGGTGATCGCCTGGAATCGCCGGAGGAGAGAGCGGTCCTTCTCGATGTACTTCCGGTACTCCTTGAGCGTCGTCGCGCCGATGCAGGCGATCTCGCCGCGCGAGAGGGCCGGCTTCAGGATGTTCGCCGCGTCGAGGGAGCCCTCGGCCGAGCCCGCGCCGATCAGGGAGTGGATCTCGTCGATGAAGATGACGAGGTCCTGGTTCTCCCGGAGCTCCTTCAGGATTCCCTTGAGGCGCTCCTCGAACTGCCCCCGGTACTTCGTCCCGGCGACGATGAGCGAGAGGTCCATCGCGAGGATCTTCTTGTTCGCGAGGAAGAGAGGGACGCCTCCCTCGACGATCCGCTGCGCGAGCCCCTCGACGATCGCCGTCTTCCCGACGCCCGGCTCGCCGAGGAGGATCGGGTTGTTCTTCGTCCGGCGCGAGAGGATCTGCACGATCCGCTCCACCTCGGCGTCGCGCCCGACGAGCGGGTCGAACGTCCCCTGGGCCGCGAGGGCCGTCAGGTCCCGCGCGTACTCGGCGAGGAACGGCAGCTCCCTCTTCTGCTTCACGGCCTCGCGCTCCTTCACGAGCGCGATCGCCTCCTCGCGGACGCCGTAGAGGTTGAAGCCGTGCGAGGTCAGGAGTCGAGACGCGACGCTCGGGTCGACGCGAAGGATCCCGATGAGGAGGTGCTCCGTCCCGACGTAGGGGTGCATCATCGACTCCGCCTCGTGCGAGGCGTAGGCGAGGATCTTCTTCGACTCCTCCGAGAGCGGGAGCTCCTGGCTCGAGGAGACGCGCTCCACGAACGGACGGTCTCCCTCGATCTCCTTCCGCACGTCGTCGGGCTTCACGTTGAAGCGGGCGAAGATTTCGCGCGTGACGTCCTCTCCCTCGCGGAGGATCCCGAGGAGGACGTGCTCCGACTCGATGACCTTCGAACCGAGCTTCGACGCCTCGTAGCGGGCGAAGAAGAGGGCGCGGCGCGCCTTTTCGTTGTATTTCTCGAACATGCCTCGACTTCGCGGACCCCGCTCGCGGAGCGGGCTCCGACCCTGTTTCGATCCTAGCATAAGGGGTGCCAGCCCCCGGGCGACGTCAGGCGGCCGCGAGCCCGTCGGGCGTGAGCGCGAGGACCCGGCCGCAGCGAGCCGCGACGCCCGGGTCGTGCGTGACGACGAGGAGGGCGCCGGCCCGCTCGCGGGCCTCCCCGAGGAGGAGCCCGAGGACGTCCGCCGCGTGAGCCGCGTCGAGGCTCCCCGTCGGCTCGTCGCAGAGGAGGAGCCGCGGCCGCCGCGCGACGGCTCGGGCGATCGCGACCCGCTGGCGCTCGCCCCCGGAAAGCACGCGCGGCAGCGCCGCGGCCTGTCTCGAGAGGCCGACGCGCGCCAGGATCTCGCGCGCCGCCTCACGCGCCGCTCCGTCGGAGGTCCCCGCGAGGAGGAGCGGGAGCGCGACGTTCTCCTCCGCCGTCAGCTCGGGAAGGAGGTGGTGGAGCTGGAAGACGAAGCCGACCGATTCGCCCCTCCACCGCGCCTTCGCTTCCGGCGCGAGGCTCTCCCAGTCGCGACCGTCGACGAGGACCCGGCCCGCGTCGGGGCGGTCGAGCCCGGCGAGAAGGTGGAGCAGCGTCGACTTCCCGCAGCCTGACGGACCGACGATCGCGACGACGTCGCCCGCGTGCAGGGCGAGCGAGATCCCCGAGAAGAGGTCGAGCCGCGCCGCCCCTTCGCCGAAGCCGCGGGCGAGGCCCTCCGCGAGGAGGAGCGGGTCACCCGGCACGGAGGACCTCCGCGACGTCGACGCGCGCGGCCATCCGCGCCGGGACGAGGGACGAGACGAACGACCAGAGGAGCGAGAAGGCGCCGACGGCGAGGAGGTCGCGGCCCGCGGGCTTGAACGGGACGTGCGCGAGGGCGAAGAGCTGGGACGGGAGCGGGATCGCCCGGGTCACGTCGAGGAGGACGCCGAGGCCCGCCCCGAGGAGGAGCCCGGCGAGGGTCCCCGCGGCTCCGAGGAAGAGCCCGGCGAGGAGGAAGACCCGCGAGAGGACGCGCGGCGTCGCGCCGAGGACCGCGAGGACCGCCGCGTCTCCTCGGCGCGTCGCGGCGAGGACGGCGGAGGTCGCCGCGAGGTTCAGCCCCGCGACGACGACGACGAGGAAGACCGTCGCGAAGAGGACGACCCGCTCGAGGCGAAGCGCGAGGAGGAGCGGCCGGTTCGCCTCGCGCCACGTCGTCGTCGCCGTGCTCGCCTCTCCGACGACGCTCCGCGCCCGGGCGGCGACGTCCGGCGCCGACTCCGGGTCCGCGAGCCGCAGCTCGTAGCCCGTCGCGCCTCCGTCGGGAAGTCCGAAGAGGCGCCGCGCGTCCTCCGCCGGGAGGACCGCTTCCGGAGTTCGCCGCCCCGTCGCCACGGTGGCGACCTCCGAGACCGGGAGCGACGCGGTGACCGGCACCGGGCCGAGGGGAGAGAGTCGGGTCCGCGACGAGACGACGACGACGTCCTCGCCCGGCAGCGCCGTGAGGGGCCTCGCCTGGGCGGGGTCGAGGGTGATCCCCTCCGCCCCTTCGCGCCCGACGAGGACGGCGGGGACCGCCTGCCCCCGCGCGGTGATCCAGCCGCGCCCGCGGACGACGGGCGTGACGCCGACGACCCCGGGCAGCGTCGCGAGCCGGGACGAGAGCCCTTCGTCCGCGCGGAAGTCGGCGCGGCCCGCCGGCGTGACGAGGACGTGCGGCGCCTCCTCCGCGAGCCGCGCGACGACGTGCCGCTGGAAGCCGGAGAGGAGGGCGAGCGAGAGGACGAGCGCCGCCACGCCGAGGACGAGCCCGACGAACGCGGCCGCCGCCACGACGCCGACCTGCGCGTCGCGCCGCGAGGCGAGGAGGTAGCGGCGGGCGAGGAGGGCTTCCGTCAGCGGGCCGCCTTCGGGCGCATGAGCGGGAAGAGGATGACGTCGCGGATCGATCGGGAGCCGGTGAAGAGCATCGCGAGGCGGTCGATGCCGACCCCTTCCCCCGCCGTCGGCGGCATGCCGTAGGAGAGCGCCTCGACGTAGTCGTCGTCGAAGAGCATCGCCTCGTCGTCCCCGCTCGCGCGCTGGGCCACCTGAGCCCGGAACTTCTCGGCCTGCTCGTCGGGGTCGTTCAGCTCGGAGAAGCCGTTCGCGAGCTCCATCCGGCCGACGAAGAGCTCGAAGCGGTCCGCGACGCGCGGGTCGTCGGGGCGCGCCTTGGCGAGCGGCGAGATCTCGGCCGGGTAGTCGACGACGAACGTCGGCTGGAGGAGGTGCGGCTCGGCGAGCGTCTCGAAGAGCTCGGCGAGGAGCTTCCCCGGCACGTCGCCGAAGCGCTCGATCGACTCGACGCGGGCGCGCAACGCCGCGGCCTTCAGCCCCTCGAGCGTCCCGAGCTCCTCGGGGCGGATCGGGCCGCCGGGGACGTCCGTCCCGTACTCGACGACGGCGTCCTTCATCGAGAGGCGCCGGAAGGGCGCCGCGAAGGAGATCGTTTCGTCGCCCCACGCGACCTCGGTCGTCCCGAGGATCTCCCGCGCCGCGCCCGCGAGGAGCTCCTCGGTCAGGGCCATCTGGTCGCGCGCGTCGGCGTAGGCCGTGTAGAACTCGAGCATCGTGAACTCGGGGTTGTGCTGGGTCGAGATCCCCTCGTTCCGGAAGTTGCGGTTGATCTCGTAGACCCTCGGGAAACCGCCCGTGACCAGGCGCTTGAGGTAGAGCTCGGGGGCGATCCTCAGGTAGAGGTCGACGTCGAGGGCGTTGTGGTGCGTCACGAAGGGGCGGGCCGCCGCGCCGCCCGGGATGAGCTGCATCATCGGCGTCTCGACCTCGAGGAAGCCCCTCGCGTCGAAGAAGCGCCGGATGTACGAGACGACGCGCGCGCGGACCTCGAACGTCCGCCGCGTCTCCTCGGAGACGATCAGGTCTACGTAGCGCTGCCGGTACTTGACCTCGACGTCCGTCAGGCCGTGCCACTTGTCGGGGAGCGGCCGGAGGCATTTCGCGAGGAACGCGAGCGCCTCGGCCTTGACCGAGAGCTCCCCCGTCCGGGTCCGGAAGACGACCCCCGTCACCCCGACGTGGTCGCCGAGGTCGAGGTTCGAAAGGAGCTCCCAACCGGCGTCGCCGACGCCGTCCTTGCGGACGTACGCCTGCACCCGACGGCGGCCGTCGGAGAGGTCGAGGAAGACCGCCTTTCCCATCTTCCGGATGGCGAGGACGCGCCCCGGGACCGCAACGCGGCGGCTCCCCTCGGGCTCGGCCTCGATCGCGGCCGCGTCGGCCCCGCCCCAGCGCGAGACGACGTCGGAGACGAGGTGCGTGGCGTCGAAGCGGTTCGGGTAGAGCGGGTGGCCGAGGGCGGCGATGCGCTCGCGCGCGGCCCTCCGGTTGGCGACCTGCTCGGCGAGGCTCTGCTCGGGCGGTGGCTGCGGGGTCTCTTCGGACATCGGGCGCCGATTCTCCGCGGCCCTCCGGCGGCGGTCAAACGGCGGTTCCGGGGCCTACGCGCCGCCCGCGACGCGCGCGTTGTGCAGGAGCCAGAGCCCGGAGAAGGCGCGGAGGAGCCGGAAGCGCGAGCGCGTCAGCTCGTTGAGGCGCTCCGGCGGTCCGGCGGGGCCGAGGGCCTCGAGCGCCTGGCGGAAGCGCCGGTCGAGGTCCTGGGCCCTGACGAGGCATTCTCCGGCTTCCTCGAACGCGGCGGCGTCCGCAGCCGCCTCGGCGGGGTCCGTGGAGGGCGCCTTCAGGCGCTGCGCGATGACGTCGACCTTCAGACGGAGCGCCGCCGCCTCGAGAAAGAGGAGATCTGCTGACGCGGCCTCCGCGTCCGGGGCGGACTCGCCCGACTGGATCCGCCGGGCGGCCCTCACTTCCCAGGGCTCGAGCCGGAAGCGCTGGAGGGTCGACCCGTAGGCGGCCTGTCCCGAGCCGGTCCCGGCCTGGAGCATGTCGACGGAGTAGAGGATCTTCCGGGCGTTCTCCCCGAGGAGGATGTCGCTCGCGACCGCGGGGAGGACCCGCTCCGGTACGGCCGGCTCTGCCGCTCCCCCCCTGGCCGGGAAGGCGTCGCCGACGTTCTCGTTCGCCTCGTCGAGGTCGTCCTCCTCGAGGACGGGGAGGATCTCCGGGACCTCCTCCGCAGCGCCGCCGGCGACGTCGAGACGCGCCATGAGCTGGTCGATCGACTCGGCGAGGCGCGTGACCTGGCCGTGCCGGATCTCCCCTTCGTTCCGCTTCCGGTCGAACTCGTCCTTGAACTGGCGGAACCGTCGGAACTCCTCCTGGAGGTCCGCGTCCGCGACCTCGGGGCGGCGCGCGAGCTCCCGCTCGATGTCGAGGAGCTGCTGCGACGACTCGAAGATCCTCCGCTCCTCGCTCTTGTAGAGAGCCTGGAAGCGGTTCTTCGCGGCGAGGTTCGCGTCGAGGATCGCCGAGAGGACGCCCGGGTCGTAGTAGGCCGGGCCGAGCCGGTGCTTGACCGTCCGGAGGCTGTCGAGGACCTTCTTCTCGGTCAGATCCTCGAACCGCTCGCACGACTCGATGTCCTTCCGGATCATCCCGAGGGCCTTGACTGCGGCGGTGAGCTCGGCGGGGGGCGCGGGCGCCCGCCGGACGAGGCCGAGGAGAGAGGCGAAGAGCTTCGTGAGCTCCTGCGGGAAGCGCGGGAGGTAGTGGCCGTCGTCGAGGGAGCGGCGGGCGCCGACGAGCGTCAGGAGGAAGTCCATCTTGTCGAGGGCTTCCGGCGACACCTGGCGCGCGTGGAAGTAGAAGCGGAGGATCGCGAGGAGGAGCTTCTCGTCCTCGGTCCGCACCTTCTCGAAGAACCGGCGGACCCAGCTCGCTGCGATCTTCTCGTCGTCCGCCGAGAGCGACCGGTAGACGACGTCGAGGCGTCCGTCGAGCTGGTGGATCTGGTCCATCACGACGGGCGGGGGCTGGACGTTCATCACGGTCGTCACGGACCGGATCTGGTCGTAGAGCCCCTGGAAGTCGACCTGGTAGCCGGGAGCGTCGCCGAAGAAGGTCTTGTGCACGCCCTGGAGGAACTGGTGGAACGTCCAGAACGTCTTGAACTTCTCGGTCAGACGCGTGTACGCGTCGTGCAGGGACTTCAGGTCGACGATCGACGTGCTCAAGCGATCCTCTCGGGGTGCGCCTGCATTATAGTTTCGCCCCGTGATCGACCGCATCCTCATTTCCGAGCAGCGGATCGGGACCCGCCTGGACGAGATGGCGAAGGAGATCGACGCGGCCTACGCGGGCCGGGAGATCCTCGCCGTGGGCGTCCTGAAGGGCTCGGTCTTCTTCCTCACCGACCTCCTGAAGCGCCTTTCGACCCCCGTGGCCGTCGACTTCCTCCAGGTGAGGTCGTACTCGGGGACCGCCTCCACCGGCAACTTCGAGCTCGTGAGGGACCTCTCTTCCGACATCGCGGGCCGGGACGTCCTCATCTTCGAGGACGTCGTCGACACGGGCCTGACGCTCCGCAAGCTCCTCGGCCTCCTCGGGACGCGCCAGCCGCGGAGCCTCCGGATCGCCGCCCTCCTCAAGAAGGACCTCCCCGAGAACGCCGACCTCCCGGTCGACTTCCTCGGCTTCACGATCGGCCCCGAGTTCGTCGTCGGCTACGGCCTCGACCTCGACGAGAAGTACCGCAACCTTCCCTACGTCGCCATCTGGGACCCGAGCAAATGAGCCAGCTGAAGACCATCGCCGTCGAAGGCGCCCCGAAGGCCATCGGCCCCTACGCCCAGGGGATCGTCGCCGGGGGCTTTCTCTTCACCGCCGGGCAGGTCCACCTCGACCCGGCCACGATGAAGCTCGTCTCGGGGACGATCGCCGAGGAGACGAACCGCGTCTTCGACAACCTCGAGGCGATCCTCGAAGGGGCCGGCTGCACCCTCTCCGACGTCGTGAAGACGACCGTCTTCCTGACGGACATGGGGAGCTTCGCCGAGATGAACGGCGCCTACGCCGCGCGCTTCGGCCAGCACCGGCCCGCCCGCTCGACGGTCCAGGTCGGCGCCCTTCCGGGCAACGGCCGCGTCGAGATCGAGGCGATCGCGAAGCTCCCCGGCGCCTGAGGGCGCCCGGGGCTCCCCCCTCAGCGCCCGGCGGACAGCTCCCGGAAGGCCGCGACGCACCGCTCCACGTCGGCGTCGCCGACGTCGGCGTGGGTCACGAGGCGGATCGACGCCGGGCCGGCCGCTCCGGCGAGGATCCCCCGCTCCTTCAGGCGGGCGAGCGCGTCGTTCGCCGTGCCGAAGACGCGAGGGTCGAGGTCGGCGATCAGGATGTTCGTCGGGAAGGCGGCCGGGTCGAGCGCGACGCCCCGGAGCGCCGCGAGCTCCCGTGCGAGCCGGGAGAGCCGGGCATGGTCCTCCGCGAGGCGACCCCGCTCCTCGTCGAGGGCGACGAGCGCCGCGGCCGCGAGGACGCCCGCCTGCCGCATCCCGCCCCCGAAGAGCTTCCGCACGCGGCGCGCCTCCGTCACGAACGCCTTCGAGCCGGCGATCGCGCTCCCGACCGGGGCGCGGAGACCCTTCGAGAAGCAGACCATCACCGAGTCGACCCCCGCGACGAGCGACGCCTCGGAGACGCCGAGCGCGGCCGCGGCGTTCCAGAGCCGCGCTCCGTCGACGTGGACGGCGAGCCCCTTCCTCCGGGCGAGCGCGAGCACCTCGTCCACCGCGGCCCGCGGGAGGACCGTGCCGCCCGCGAAGTTGTGCGTGTTCTCGAGGCAGACGACCGACGTCCGCGGCAGGTAGTAGACCGACTCGGGGCGGACCCACGCCTCGACCTCGGCGACGGGCATCCGGCCGCCCGGCCCGAAGACGGGGCGCGGCAGGAGGCCGGAGAGCGAGGCCATCCCCGCCATCTCGTAATGGAAGACGTGGCTGCGTGCCTCGACGAGGACCTCCGTCCCCGAGCGGGCGTGGATCCTCAGCGAGACCTGGTTCCCCATGGAGCCCGTCGGCACGAAAAGCGCCGCCTCCATGCCGAGGAGCTCCGCCGTCCGCGCCTCGAGGCGGGCGAGCGTCGGGTCCTCGCCGTAGACGTCGTCGCCCACCTCGGCCTCGGCCATCGCGCGGCGCATCGCGGCGGTCGGCTTCGTGACGGTGTCGGAGCGGAAGTCGGAGACGGAGGTCGCGCTCATCGCGCCGGAGTGTAGGCCCGGCGCGGCCGGAGCGGCCCGAGGCGTGTGGCAGACTCGCCGGCGATGGGCCTCGTCCTCGTCGAATCGTTCCCCGTCGCCCCGCTCGGATGCAACTGCGCGATCGTCGCCGATCCCTCCTCGCGCGAGGCGATCGTCCTCGACCCGGGCGGCGAGCCGGACCGGGTCCTCGCGGCGCTGTCGCGCCACGGCCTGACGGCCGTCGCCCTCGTCCACACGCACGCGCACCTCGACCACTGCCTCTCCTCGGCGCGGCTTTCGAAGGAGACCGGGGCGCCGATCCTGATGCACGCGGAGGACCTCCCGCTCTACGGCGACCTCGCCCGGTGGGGGGCGATGTTCGGGGTCCCGACCGAGGCCCCGGGCCCCGTCGCCCGGACGCTCGGCCATGGCGAGAGGGTCGCCTGCGGCGGCGGAGGGCTCGAGGTCCTCCACACGCCGGGTCACACGCCCGGGAGCATCTGCCTCCGGCTCGACGGGGACAGCCCCGTCCTCTTCTCGGGCGACACGCTCTTCCGGCGCTCCGTCGGGAGGACCGACTTCCCGGGCGGCTCGTGGGACGACCTCGTGAATTCGATCGAGACGCGGCTCCTCACGCTGCCGGGCGACCTCCTCGTCCTCCCCGGCCACGGGGAGGAGACGACGATCGCCGAGGAGTCGCGGCTCAACCCCTTCGTCGGCGCCCGGTCGCGCCCCCTCGCCTGAGACGCGGCGCTCCGGCCGCTACGGCGCGTACGGGCGAAGGGCCCACGGATCGCGATCCGGCTCGAGCAGCCAGACCGTCCTCCCCGTTTCGTACCGGACGAGTGCGGCGTCGGCGACGGAGCCCATCGAGCGCGCCCAGAGGACGGGCGACGCAGCGAGGTCGGCGCCGTTCACGACCCACTCGAGGTGCGGGTTGTGGGTGTCTCCGTACCGGACGAAGACGAGGTGACGTCCGCCTCTCCGGACCAGGTCCTCCTGAAGCGCGTTCCGGGTGTACCCCGCGTACCTCACGGTCGAGTACCACGCCGGAGGCCAGGCGCCGACCTGGAGCCCGAGCCGGACGGCGGCGAGGCGGGCGGCGCCGGTGAGGACGAGCGGCGCCGCGACGGCGGCGAGCGCCAGCCCCCGGACCCTGCGGCCGCCGACCCGCGCGGCGGCGAGCCGGCGAAGGCCGTCGACGACGACGAGGAGGAGCGGCGCGAAGACCGGCCCGGCGTAGTGCGGGAAGAAGGGCCACGCGATGACGAGCCACCCCGCGACGGCCACGGCGAGGACCGCTCTCGGGACGGCCCGACGCCGGGCGCGGAGCCGCCCGAGCCCGAGGAGGAACGGAAGGGTCAGCGACGGGCCTGCGAAGAAGAGCCAGAAGACGCGCCCCTTCTCCGCCCAGAGCCGCAGGAGGTCCGGGAGGCGGCGGCTCCGCTGGAAGCCCTCCAGCTCCCAGCCGACGTAGAAGCGGTGGAACTCCGCGTGCCGGTACTCGGGGACGGGCCCGGGCGGCTGCCAGACGAAGTGACGGCCCACGGCGTACGTCGAGCGCTGGAGCTCGTACGGCAGCGTCCAGCGATCGCCGGTGACGGCCGCGTCGTAGCGGAGAAGGAAGGTGCCCGCCCCGAGAAGGACGAGTGTCGCCGGGAGCGCGACGGCGAGAAGCAGCCCCCGCCGGACGGCGCCGTCGGCCTTCGCCCACCTCCACGCCGCCGCGCCCCAGCACGGAACCGCGGCGAGGAGCCCCTCGAACGGCCGCGTGAGGAGAAGGAGGCCCGAGCCGAAGCCGAGCGCGAGACCCGCGCCGGGCCCCGCCCGCTGCGGCAGACGCAGGACGGCGCCGAGGGCGAGCGCCCCCGCCAGGGCCGACACCGAGCCGCCCCAGAACGACGTCGACCAGTAGCTCAGGAGGCCGTAACGGAAGCCCGCGAGGAGGCCGCCCGCGAGCGCCCAGGACGGCGGGACGAGCGCCTGGAGCATCCACGTCGCGGCGGCGCAGGCGGCGGCCGTCGCGAGCCAGACCCCGACCGCCGGCTCGCCCCAGAGGAGACGCGCCGCCGCCAGGACGAGGGCCGAGCCCGGCGGGTGCATCGCCATGTACGTCGGCTGCTGGAGGACGTGGAAGGTCTCGAAGTGCGGCCAGAACGGGTGCGGCGGGTTCGCGAGCCGTCCGGCGGCGAACGTCTCCGAGGCGAGGAGGTATCCCCACTCGTCGGAGACGCTCGGCTCGGCGACTCCGAGGATCGGAAGGAGGGCCAGCTGGCCCGCCAGGGTCGCGACGAAGACGAGCGCGACGGCGAGAGGCCGCCGGCGCGCGAGCGCCCGGAACGCGTGCGCGAGACGGCCCGCCCAGGGCGGGACCCGCCCTGCGAGAAGGAGGGCGGCGCCGAGCGCCGCCGTCGCGGCCACGGCCTCGACGGCGAGGAGGCCGTGCGGGGACGCCGCGGGGCTCAGGCCGCCGTCCGTGGCTCGACTCCCCTCGCCGCCCTACTCGTACCTCAGCGCTTCGATCGGGTCCAGCCTCGAGGCTTTGAGCGCCGGGTAGAAGCCGAACGTGACGCCGATGACGGCGGAGAAGACGAAGGCGAGGGAGACGGAGCTCGTCGTGACGGCGACGGGCCAGCCCGCGAACTCCGCGACCGCTTCCTGGATTCCGACGCCGAGGGCGATCCCGAGGACGCCTCCCGCGATCGCGAGGACGACCGCCTCGACGAGGAACTGCGCGCGGATGTCGGCCCCCTTCGCGCCGATCGCCATCCTCACGCCGATCTCCCGCGTCCGCTCCGTGACGGAGACGAGCATGATGTTCATGATCCCGATCCCGCCGACGAGCAGCGAGACCCCCGCGATCGACCAGAGGAGGACCGCCATCGTCTTCGCCTGCTCCTCCGCGCGCGCGAGCATCTCGGTCTGCGACCGGATCATGAAGTCGTCCTCCTGACCGGCCGCCCGGTTGATCCGGTGCCGCTGCCGGAGGAGCGCGCTGATCTCCTCCTGGGCCCGGTCGACGAGCTCGGGCGTTGCGACGGCGGCCATGATCATCCCGACGGCCGTCGTCCCCATGATCTTCTTGCGGACCGTCTGGTAGGGCGCGATGACCGTGTCGTCCTGGTCCTGTCCCATCATCGAGCCCCCCTTCGCCTCGAGGATCCCGACGACGCGGAACGGGATGTTCTTGATCCGGATCGTCTTTCCTACGGGATCCTCGTCGCCGAAGAGGGTCGTCGCGACCGTCTGGCCGAGGACGCACACCTTCGCGGCCGCCCGGTTGTCCTGGTCGGTGAAGAACTGCCCCTGCGCGACGTTCCAGGACCGGATCGCGGGCCAGTCGACCTCGCCCCCCTGGATCGACGTCGACCAGTTCTGGTTCCCGTAGACGACCTGCGCGACGGAGCGGATGGAGGCCGAGACGTACGAGACCGCCGGCACCTCCCGCCGGATCGCCTCGACGTCGTCCTCGGAGAGCTTCGAGTTCGACCCCCAGCCCGACCGGGCGCCGGAGGAGGTGATCGTCCCCGGGTGGATCATCAGGAAGTTCGTGCCGAGCGACTGGAGCTGCTGCTCCGTCTGGACGCGCGCCCCCTCCCCGATACCGATCGTCGCGACGACGCAGGCGACGCCGATGATGATGCCGAGCGCCGTCAGGAGCGACCGCATCTTGTTCCGCCCCATGGCGCGGAACGCGACTTTCAGGATGCTCGTCGTCTTCGTCATCGCGTCCCCTTCGCCGAGCGGCGGCTCTTCACGGCCTCGTCGGAGACGATGCGGCCGTCGCGGAAGGCGACGACCCGCTTCGCGAACTCCGCGATGTCGTGCTCGTGGGTGATCAGGACGACCGTCTTCCCCTCCTCGTTGAGCTCCTGGAAGATCCCCATGATCTCGTCGGAGGTCCTCGAGTCGAGGTTCCCGGTCGGCTCGTCCGCGAGGAGGATCGCCGGGTCGTTCACGAGGGCCCGAGCGACCGCGACGCGCTGCTGCTGTCCGCCGGAGAGCTGCGCGGGGGTGTGGTCCCACCGCTCGGCGAGGCCGACCTTCCCGAGGCACGCGCGCGCCTTCTCGAGCTGGCCCGCGTCCGAGAGGCGGTGCTTCCTCGAGTAGAGGAGCGGGAGCTCGACGTTCTCGAGGGCCGAGGTCCGCGCGAGGAGGTTGAAGCTCTGGAAGACGAAGCCGATCTTGTCGTTCCGGATGGACGCCCGCTCGTTCCGGTCGAGCGTCGAGACGTCGACCCCCTCGAGGACGTAGGTCCCGGCGGTCGGCCGGTCGAGACAGCCGAGGATGTTCATGAACGTCGACTTGCCGGAGCCCGAAGGCCCCATGACGGCGAGGAACTCGCCCGGCGCCACGTCGATCGAGACGCCGTCGAGGGCACGGACCTCGGTATCGCCCATCCGGTAGACCCGCGTCAGGTCGCGGATCCGGATGACCGGCTCGGCGGGGCTCTGCGACACGTCTACATCCGCCCCATGCCGCGCGGCGCGCCGCCGCCGTTGCCCCCCGACATCGCCCGCGCCGTCGCGAGGCCGACGACGACCTCGTCTCCTTCCTTCAGGTCGTCGCCGCGGACGGACGTGACGTTCCCGTCGGTGAGCCCCGTCCGGACGTGGATCGGCCGCAGCTTCCCCGTCGGAAGCTCGACGTAGACGTCCGCCTCGCGGGAGGCCCCGCGGCCCTCCGTTCCGGGACGTCCCGCGGCGCCCGCTCCCGGACTCCCCCCCTCGCGCCGTCTCGGGCGCTCCGCGCCGGCGTCGGCCGCCGCGGTCGCCGGCGGCTCCGGCTTCGCCGACGCCGCCGCGTCCTCGGCCCGGGCCCCGGCGGCCGCTCCGGGGCCCTTCTCCGCGACCTTCTTCCCGCCGCTCTCGAGGTCCGCCGGGTCGGGCCGGAAGCGGAGCGCGGCGTTCGGGACGCGCAGGACGTCGTCGCGCCGGTCGACCGGGACGAGGACGTTCGCCGTCATGCCGGGCCGAAGCCTCAGCTCCGGGTTCCCGACGTCGAGGAGGACCGGGTAGGTGACGACGTTCTGGACCGTCTGGGGCGAGAGCCGGATCTGTGAGACCCGCCCCGTGAAGGTCCGCTCGGCGAACGCGTCGACGGTGAAGGTCGCCTCCTGCCCCTCCTTCACGCGGCCGATGTCGGCCTCGTCGATGTTCGTGAGGACCTGCATCTTCGTCAGGTCCTGCGCGATCGTGAAGAGGACGGGAGCCTGGAACGACGCGGCGACGGTCTGGCCGATGTCGTACTGGCGGTCGACGACGACGCCGTCGATCGGGGAGAGGATCCTCGTGTAGGCGAGGTTCGTCTCCGCCTGGCGGAGGCTCGCCGTCGACTGCGCGACGGAGGCGGCGGCCCCGTCCCGGTTCGCCTTCGCAGTGTCGTACTCCGACTGCGCCTGCAGCTGCGCGTCGAGGAGCTTCTTCGCGCGGGCCAGGACGAGCTCGGCGTTGCGGAGCTCCACCTTCGCCCTCTCGAGGTCGGCGCGTCTCTGGTCGACCGTCGCCTGGAACGGCGTCGGGTCGAGCTCGGCGAGGAGCTGTCCCTTCCGGACCTCGGAGTTGAAGTCCGCGTGGAGCCTCGCGATGATCCCGGAGACCTGGCTGCCGACCTTGACGGTCGTGACGGCCGAGAGGGTCCCCGTCGCGCTCACGGTCGCGACGACCGAGCCCTTGGTCACCTTCTCCTTCCGGAACCTCGGGCCGCTCTTCTTCTCCTTCGTCAGGAGGAGGACGCCGCCGAGGACGACGGCGACGACGATCGCGGACCAGACGAGAGCCTTCTTCATCGATTCAGCCTTTCCCGCCGCGGCCGGCGGACCCGGGGAGCTCGAGGGGGAACCGGACGACGAGGCCGAGGCGGAACGCGTTGAACGTCCGGACCGAAACCCCGTCCCGGATCCGCCTCGCGCCGTACTCGACGATCGCGTCGATTCCCTTCCGCCCCTTCCAGACGGCCGCGGGCTGGTGGATTCGCTCGCTCGAGGCGGCGCCGACGTGGCGCCACTCCGTGTAGTCGTATCGGAAGACGGAGCCCGGGAACTCCACCGAGACCGTCGCCTGCAGAGCCCGCCCGTCCCTCTCGGCCGACGGGCGCCGCTCGCCCGGAAGAGGGTCGGCCGCCTCGCGGACGAGGGCCTGGAGCTGGAGCGAGATCGGGCCGAGGGTCGCGGTCAGGTCCGCGGCCGCGTCGGTCCGGCGGAACTCGCGACGGCCGTCGGACGGAACGATCCGGGCCGTCGCGCCGGAGAGCCCCGGGCGCAGCGTCCAGAGGCCTCCGTTGTAGAGGAACGAGACGCGGCCCGAGAGACCGTCGCGCAGTCTCGCCGAGGGATCCGATTCGACGCCCTTCCCTTCCTCTTCCCAGGCGACGCGGTCGTTGTCGCCGGCCCATCGCGCCGCCCACTCGACCGTGTGCCAGCCCGACGGCCGGCTCCCCACGACCTGGACGCCCCAGTCCGGGTTCCGGTTGACGCCGTTGAGCGAGAAGAGGTTCCCTCCGAACGTCCCGTCCTCGAGACCGAAGACGCTCCCGACCTTTCCGGCGCGGACCTCGCCGACGGGCGTGTCGACCCAGGCGTAGCCCTCCTCGAGCCAGACCGGGCCGGGGAAGTAGTCGCGGAAGCGCCCCTCGCGCGCCCTCAGCTCGAAGCGCGCCCCCCAGCCCTTCTGCTCCGCCGACGCGGTCACGAAAGCGTAGAGGAGCTCGCCCTCCCGGAGGTCGCGGTCCCGGATCGGCTCGAGGTCCGAGAGGGCGGCGCCGAGGACGAAGCGCGGGCCCCCGGCCGCCGGGGCTTCGGCGAGCGCGATCGGGGCGGCGAGGAGGAGGACCGGGGCGAGCGTCCGGATGGGCCGGGGGACTCTCAAGCCTCGCGATGATACGGCCCGCGCGCAGAACGGGTCTCCGGACGGTCCCCGGTCTACGGGAGCGCCGCGACTCCCGTCCGCCCGGTCGGAGCGGGCGACGCTCAGTCGCCCGTCTCGTCGGCCGCAGGGGCGAGCCGCGCGGCACGGCCTTCGACGACTCGCCGGACCCTCGTCCGGAACGAGAGGACCTCCAGCTGGCGAAGGCGGATCGCCTCGCCGCTCCGACGGAGCTGCTGCCTCCGGGCGACCGCGAGGAGGAGCGCGCTCCGGACGTACTCCTGGCGCTCGTCCGCCCGCCCGAACCGGGGCTCCCGGACGCGCCGCCACGGGCTTGCGAGGACGGCGAGATCCTCCTCCGGGAGGATCCCGAGCCGCGCCTCCTCGCCGAGCTCCTGCCGCACCCGCCCCCTCTCCAGGAGGAGAGGCGCCGTCCACGCGATCGCCGAAGCGAGGAGCGCCGCGCCCGGGGCGAGAACCGACAGTCGCCGGGGAAGCTCGGCGGCGAGCGCGACGACGACGCCGGCGGCGAGGCCCGGGAGGGCGACCGCGAGCGTCCAGGCGACGGCCCGGCGCCAGCCCGCCTCCGCGTTCGCCCGGCACCCCTCCGCGCCCCAGAGCGAGAGGGCGGCGAGGACCGCTCCCGCGCCCGCGAGGGCGTCCTCCCGCCCGCCTCCCCGCAGCGCCGCGGCGGCCACGAGCGACGCGCCCGCGGCGAGGGCGAGGGAGAACGAGGCGGCCTCGGAGACGATCGGCGAGTGGAGCCCGAGGCGGAGGAACGTGAGGAGGAGCGCGACGCCGAGGAGCGCCGCTCCCGCGGCGACCGGCCCGGGCAGCGAAGCGGGCTCCGGCCCGAACGCCGCGGCCGCCCCGGCCGCCCCCGCGAGCGCGGCGGCGCGCGCCCCTCCCGCCCGTCGCGCCGCGACGAGGGCGAGGAGGCCGAGCGCGACCCGCGCGAGGAGGGCGGCGCTCACGGCCCGCCCCGCGCGAGGAACCAGAGGCGTGTCGCCTCGACGTCGCGCCGGATCTGCGCCGTCAGCTCGAGCATCGACGGGAAGACGAGCTCGTCCCGGAGGCGTTCGTGGAACGAGAGGCGGATCGGCTCTCCGTAGACGTCGGACGAGAAGTCGAGGATGTAGGACTCGATCGTCGTCGCGTAGTCCTCGTAGACGGTCGGCCTCCTCCCGATGTTCGTGACGCACGCGAACGTCCGCTCGAAAGAGCGGAGGAGGACCTCCGTCACGTAGACGCCGTCCCTCGGGTAGAGCTCGTTCTCGGACCTCAGGTTGATCGTCGGGAAGCCGATCTTCCGCCCCATCCGGTCCCCCTTCGCGATGACGCCCTCCATCGCGAAGGGGCGCCCGAGGAGGCGCCCGGCCGCCGCGACGTCCCCCGCCTCGACGAGGGTCCTCACGCGCGTCGAGGAGACCGCCTCGGCCCCTTCCGCGACGGTCTCGAGAGTCTCGACCCGGATGCCCGCCTCCGCCCCGAGCCGCGCGAGAAGCGCGACGTCGCCCCTCCGGCCGCAGCCGAAGACGAACCCCGAGCCGACGTGGACCTCGCGGGCGCCGAGGCGTCGGCCGAGGAGGTCGCCGACGAAATCCTCGGGCGGCAACGCCGCGAACTCGCGCGTGAAGGGGACGACGACGAGGGCGTCGAGGCCGAGCGCGGCGATCGCCTCCTCGCGCTGGCGGAGCGTCTGGATCATCCGCGGCGCCCGCTGGGGGTGGAGGACCTTCGTCGGGTGCGGGTCGAACGTCAGGACGAGGGACGGGGCGTCGAGCGCTCGCGCCCTCTCGACGACCCTGCCGAGCATCGCCCGGTGCCCGAGGTGCACCCCGTCGAAGTTGCCGATCGTGAGGACCCCGCCCCGAGGAAGGTCCGTGCGCTTGAGCGGGTCGACGAGGACGTTCACGGCGGGAGCGCCCTCAGTCGACGACGCGGCCGACGAGGTCGTAGTCGTGCGCCCCGGTCACCTTCACGCGCGCGAGGGTCCCGGGGCGCGGGACGAACCCCTCGGGGAGGTCGTTCACGAGGAGCCGACCGTCGATCTCGGGAGCCTGGCGCTTCAGGCGCCCCTCGAGGAGAAGCTCCGACTCCGAGGAGACGCCCTCGAGGATCGCCTCGTGGACCTCGCCCTTCAGCGTCCGGTTCTTCCTCTTCGAGATCTGACGCTGCGCCTCCATGACGGCGGCGCAGCGCTCCCCCTTCACCGGGGCCGGGACGGGGTCTCCGAGCCCCTCGGCGCCGGAGCCGGGCTCCGGCGAGTAGGGGAAGACCCCTACGTGGTCGAGCTCGACCGCCTTCACGAAGGCGAGGAGCTCCTCGAACTCCGTCTCCGTCTCGGACGGGAAGCCGGCGATGAACGTCGAGCGGAGCGCGAGGCCCGGGACCGCCGCTCGCATCCTCTCGAGGAGCCTCGCGTACGACTCCGGGTCGCCTCCGCGGCGCATCGCCGAGAGAACGCTCCTCGAGACGTGCTGGAGCGGGATGTCGACGTACGGGACGAAGCGGGGCTCGCGGGCCATGAGCTCGAGGACGGAGTCGTGGAGCGTCTTCGGGTAGGCGTAGAGGAAGCGGACCCAGGGGAACCCCGTCTCCCGCAGGAGCGCCGCGACGAGCGTGGCGAGCCCCTCGCGGCCGAGGCCGAGGTCCTCTCCGTAGCGCGTCGTGTCCTGCGAGATGAGGACGAGCTCGGCGACCCCCTGCGCTTCGAGCCCCTGCGCCTCCCTCACGAGCGACTCCACGGAGCGCGAGCGCTGGAGCCCGCGCATCTGCGGGATCGTGCAGAACGTGCAGGGGTTGTTGCACCCCTCGGCGACCTTCAGGTAGGCGTAGCCGCGGCGGCCCGTGAGGACGCGGGGGGCGAGGTCGTCGTAGAGGCGCGTCGCGAGCGGCTTGGCGGTGAACCGCGCGAGCGACGGGAGGCCGAGCGCCGCCGCGGGAGCGCTCTCGAGCTCGTCGAGGCCGAGGAAGGCGTCGACCTCCGGGATCTCGGCGGCGAGCTCGGCGCCGTACTTCTGGACCATGCAGCCGGCGACGACGACCCGGTCGACCTCGCCCGCCTCCTTGCGCCGCACCTGCTCGAGGACCGCGTTCACCGACTCCTCCTTGGCCTGGTCGATGAAGCCGCAGGTGTTGACGATGACGACGCGGGACGTGTCGGGGTCGCCGAGCTCGAGCCCCTCGCGCTTCAGGTAGCCGAGCATGACCTCGGTGTCGACGAGGTTCTTCGGGCACCCGAGGGAGACGATTCCGACGGAAGGGAGCTTCAGGGGCATGCGCGTTCGCGGGCGGGACGGCGGCGCCGCGGCCCGAACCCTCGATTATAGCCGTCCCCTCCGGCGTTCGTCCCGCAAGCGCCCCCGCGCCCCGGAAGCCTCACGCCATCCGGACGCCGAGCGCCCCGGCGATCCGCCGCAGGTCGGCCATCATGGCCCGGAAGAGGTCCGGGGCCAGCGCCTGCGGGCCGTCGCAGAGCGCCTCCTCCGGGTGAGGGTGGACCTCGACGATGACCCCGTCGGCGCCCGAGGCGAGCGCGGCGCGGGCCATCGGAGCGACGAAGGCCGTCACCCCCATCGCGTGCGACGGGTCGACGATGACCGGGAGGTGCGTGCGGGACTTCAGGACCGGGACGGCGCCGAGGTCGAGCGTGTTCCGCGTCGCCGTCTCGAACGTCCGGATCCCCCGCTCGCAGAGGACGACGGCCCGGTTCCCCGCCGAGAGGACGTACTCCGCGGCGAGGAGGAGCTCCTCGACGGACGACATCATCCCGCGCTTGAGGAGGACGGGGCGGCTGCTCTGCCCGACCGCCTTCAGGAGGGCGAAGTTCTGCATGTTCCGCGCCCCGACCTGGAGCATGTCGGCGAACTCGGCGACGCGCTCGACGTCCTCGGGCGCGACGACCTCCGTGACGACGGGGAGGTGGTATTCGAGCCCCGCCCGGCAGAGGAGGTCGAGCCCCGCGAGACCGAGCCCCTGGAACGAGTACGGGCTCGTGCGCGGCTTGAAGACGCCTCCCCGGAGGACCCGCCCGCCGCCTTCCCTCACGATGCGCGCCGCCTCGAAGAGCTGCTCCTCGTTCTCCACGGCGCACGGACCGGCCACGACGACGAACCCGTCGCCGAAGACGACGTCTCCGACCTTGACCGGGGTCTTCGCGGAGGGGTCCGTCACCCGTCGGGCGGCGAGGGGGTAGAGCAGGGGCGCCTCGGCCGGAACGGGTGTGCCGGTCGGCTGGGGCGCCGACGGGCCGTCCTCGGCGAGGAGGTCGACGTCCTTCGGGACCTCGCGGGACGGGTCGGCCTTCCGCGGGTAGCAGCCGAGGACGCGGAGGTAGCGCGCGTTCCGCCCCACCCCTTCGAGCGCCTCCGCGAGCCGCGGGTCGTCCACGTTCCCCTCGAGGTCGACGTAGAACTGGTACTCCCACGGCGTCGCCGGCATCGACCGGCTCTCGACCTTCGTCAGGTTGACCCCCGCCTTCGCGAGCTGGGCGAGGCAGCGTTCGAGCGCTCCCTCGCGGTGGTCCGTCACGAGGAGGAGCGACGTCCGGCAGGGGATCCTGAGGTCGAACCGGAAGGGCCGCCGGTGGACGACGACGAAGCGGGTCTGGTTGTTCCTCTGGTTTGCGATCGAGCGCCGGAGGACGACGAGCCCGTGCCGCTCCCCCGCCTCCTCTGACGCGATCGCGGCGTTCTCCTCGCTCCCGAGCTCCTTCACGCGCGCGACCGCCCCGGCCGTGTCGAACCAGCTCTCCGCGACGGCGCCCGGGAGCCCCTCCAGGAACTCCGAGCACTGGAGGAGCGCCTGAGGGTGGGAGTAGACCCTCCGGATCCGCGCGAGAGGGACCTTCCCGAGGCCGAGGAGACAGTGCTCCACGGGCCAGACCTCCTCGCCGACGATCGAGAGCTTCGAGGCGCCGAGGAGGGCGTATGTCTCGTTGATGCTCCCCGCGACCGAGTTCTCGAGCGGCAGGATCGCGAACTCGCACTCCTCGCGCTCGACGGCCTCGACCGTCTGCCGGAAGGAACGGTAGCCGACGAAGATGGGCTCTTCGGCCCTGTCCGCGAAGAACTTCCTTCCCGCGAGGTGGCTGTAGGCCCCCTCGGCCCCCTGGAAGGCGACCCTCAGGAGGGCGGGCTCCTCGGCGAGCTCGTTCGCCGCCCGGGTGAGCCGGCTCTCCTGCTGGCGAACCGAGGCCTCGACGACGTCCCGGAAGACCTTCACGACCTGGAACGCGTTCAGGCCGCGCCGCTGAGCCTCGCGGCCGACGCGCGAGAGGAGGTCGCGCTCCCGCTCGAGGTCGCGAAGGAGGAGCGAGTGCTCGCGCCCCTTCAGCGCGGCGACCTCGTCGACGACGGCCGACCGCTCGGCGAGGAGGTCGAGGAGGGCCGCGTCGATCCGGTCGAGCGCCGCGCGGACCTTCGGGAGGTCGGTCACGGATTCCTCCGTCGCCGCGCCGCGGGCGCGGCGACCCTTCCGCCGCGGAAGGGTCCGGGAAAACCGGGCGGGAACGGGCTTCCCGGGATCACGGGTAGATGCGGTAGAGCATCCGCGGGTACGGAATGCACTCGCGCAGGTGCGGCACGCCGCACATCCAGGCCGTGAAGCGCTCGAGGCCCATCCCGAAGCCCGAGTGCGGGAACGTCCCGTACTTCCTCACGTCGAGGTACCACTGGAACGTCTCGACGGGGAGTCCGTGCTCGCGGATCCGCGCGAGGAGGAGGTCGTGGTCGTGGATCCTCTGCGAGCCGCCGATGATCTCGCCGTACCCCTCCGGAGCGAGGACGTCGAGGCCGAGGACGACCTCGGGGTCCATCGGGTCGGGCTGCATGTAGAACGCCTTGATGCCGACCGGGTAGCGCGTGACCATGACGGGGGTGTCGTAGTCGGCGGTGAGCGCCGTCTCCTCGTCGCCGCCGAGGTCGTCGCCGAACTTCACCGGGAACCCCTTCTCCGCGAGGATCCGGATCGCCTCGCGGTAGTCGATCCGCGGGAAGGGCTTCGCGGCCGTCGCCTCGAGCTTCGCGGTGTCGCGCTCCAGGCGCTTCAGGTCCTCCTTCCGGCGGTCGAGGACGCGCGCCGTCAGCTCCTTCACGAACTCCTGCGCGAGGTCCATGAGGCCGTCGACCTCCATGAAGGCGACCTCGGGCTCCACCATCCAGAACTCGCGGAGGTGCCGCCGCGTCTTCGACTTCTCGGCGCGGAACGTCGGACCGAAGCAGTAGACCTTGCCGAGCGCGGCCGCGGCCGGCTCGAGGTAGAGCTGGCCCGACTGCGAGAGGTAGGCGCGCTCGTCCTCGGTGTATTGGGTCTCGAAGAGGTTCGAGGTCCCCTCGGAGGCGTTCGGCGTCAGGATCGGCGAGTCGATCCGCGTGTATCCGCGGGTGTAGTAGAAGTCGTGGATCGCGCTCTCGACCTCGCTCCTCACCCGCAGGATCGCGACCTGCTTCGCGGAGCGGAGCCAGAGGTGGCGCTGCGACATCAGGAAGTCGACGCCGTGCTCCTTCGGCGTGATGGGCCAGTCGGCGCAGACCGAGAGGACCGCGAGGCCAGTGACGCCGATCTCGACGCCCCCTTCCTGCCTCGGCGCCTCGCGGACGACGCCCGTCACCTCGAACGTCGACTCCTGCGTGAGCCGGTCCGACTCGGCCCAGACCTCGTCGGGGACCTCCTTCCTCACGACGACGCACTGGACGTAGCCCGAGCCGTCGCGGAAGACGAGGAAGCGGATCTTCCCGCTGTCGCGGCGGTTGTAGAGCCACCCCTTGAGGGTGACGGTCTCGCCGATGCGGGAGCGGAGCCCGGAGACGGAGGCGGAAGGTCCGGTCGACATAGCGGCCGAATTTAGCAGGCGCCGCAAGCGCCGTCGGGGGGACCGGCCGCCGCGCCGCAGGCGCGCGGTCCCCCCGAGAAATCTAACGCCGAGTCCTTGCGGCCTGGAGGATCGTCAGCGCCTGCGAGAGCCGGAGGAGCTTCCGGTTCTTCTTCTGGTTCGCGTCGACGTCGTCCGCCGGAACGACCGTCCCGCGGAGCTCCCGCGCCGATTTCTCGAGCTCGGCCTGCAAGGACGACAGCTCGTGGGGCTCGTACTTGCGAAGCATGACGCTGTTGAGCGTCAGGTAGCCCTCGGCGACCTCGGAGGCGGTCTTCCAGGCGGGATTGGCCATCGCCGGTCAGGATGCGCCCGGCCGCGCACGGCCGTCAACGGCCGCGTGCTAGATTCCCGCCGTCCGCGCGCGGCCCCGCGCCGTAGTGCGTCGCAGGAGGCGTATTCGTGGCGTTCCAGGGAGTCGATTTCTACCAGCTCGACGGCCTCCTCTCCGACGAGGAGAGGGCCGTCCGCGACCTCGTCCGAGACTTCGTCGACAACGAGGTCCTCCCGATCATCGAGGAGTGCGCGTACGAGGGGCGGTTCCCGGCCGAGCTCGTCCCGAAGATGGCGGCGATGAACCTCTTCGGGCCGACGATCCCCGACTACGGCCTTCCGGGCCTGTCGAACGTCGCCTACGGGCTCATCACGCAGGAGCTCGAGCGGGGCGACTCCGGCCTCAGGTCGTTCGCCTCCGTCCAGTCCTCGCTCGTGATGTTCCCGATCTGGAAGTACGGCTCGAAGGAGCAGAAGGACCGCTGGATCCCGGCCCTCGCGAAGGGCGAGGCGATCGGCTGCTTCGGGCTGACCGAGCCCGACTTCGGCTCGAACCCTGGCGGGATGCGGACCGTCGCGAAGAAGGACGGCGACTCCTGGGTCCTGAACGGATCGAAGGCCTGGATCACGAACGGGACGATCGCCGACGTCGCGGTCGTGTGGGCCAAGGTCGGGGGCCCCGAGGGGAAGGTCCGCGGCTTCCTCGTCGAGAAGGGAACGCCCGGCTTCTCGACCTCCGAGCATCGGATGAAGATGTCCCTTCGGGCCTCCGTCACCGGACAGCTCGCGTTCGAGGACTGCCGGGTCCCGGCGGAGAACGTCCTGCCGGGAGTCGAAGGGCTGAAAGGCCCGCTCTCCTGCCTCACGCAGGCGCGTTACGGCATCTCCTGGGGCGGGATCGGCTCCGCCATGGCGACCTACACCTGCGCGCTCGACTACGCGAAGTCGCGCAAGCAGTTCATGGACCGTCCGATCGCCGCCCACCAGCTCGTCCAGGAGAAGCTCGCCTTCATGATCACGGAGATCACGAAGGGGCAGCTCCTCGCCCTCCAGCTCGGCCGGATGAAGGACGCCGGGACGATGAAGCCCGAGCACGTCTCGATGGCGAAGCGGAACAACGTCTGGGTCGCGCGAGAGTGCGCGAAGCTCGCCCGCGAGATCCTCGGCGCGAACGGGATCGTCGGCGAGTACCCCGTCTTCCGGCACCTCGCGAACGTCGAGTCGGTCTTCACGTACGAGGGGACGCACGACATCCACACCCTCGTCCTCGGCCAGGCCGTCACGGGAATCGCCTCCTACAACCCGCCCGCCGAGTAGCTCCGCCCCTTCGGGACGGGCCCGGGAGAAGGGCCCGTCCCGTGAGGCGCCCCGGCGAGCCCCCGTCCCCTTAGAATGCCCCACGGATGGCCATCACCGGAAACCTCCGGACGATGCAGCTTTCGGAGCTGCTGCAGTGGCTCTCCATGGGCCAGAAGACCGGCACCCTCGCGATCCGGGGGACGGCCGGCGAGAAGCGCATCTACTTCCAGAACGGCCGGATCATCTCCTCCTCCTCGACGATCGAGAGGGAGTACCTCGGGCACTTCCTCGTCTCCTACGGCTACATCACCGAGGAGGAGCTGACGAAGGCGATGGAGGTTCAGGAGGAGTCGAAGATCCTCCTGGGGAAGATCCTCGTCATGATCGGGGCGATCGCCGAGGAGGACCTCGTCGAGCTGATCCGCCTCAAGGCGTGCGAGACGATCTACGACATCTTCCTCTGGCCGGAGGGGGCCTTCCACTTCCTCGACGGCGAGATCCCCCAGCGACCGATGGTCCCGATCGCGATCGACGTCACCGGGATCGTCATGGAGGGCCTCCGCCGCTACGACGAATGGCGGCGGCTGAAGGAGCGGATCCGCTCGATGCGCGACGTGCCGACGGTCGTCGCGCCGGTCTCCGTGGAGTCCCTCGCCGAGCCCCAGAGGGTGATCCTCCGCGCGATCGACGGCGTCCGCACGCTCGCCGAGATCGCGGAGGCGACCCACAACCCCGACTTCCCCGTCGCCAAGCTCGTCTTCGACCTGCTCGAGAGCGGCCACGTCGAGCTCGCGGGCGGCCCTTCGGGCGCCGCGCCGAAGAGCTCGGAGCTGACCCCCGAGGACCCTTACGAGACCGTCTTCGAGGAGGCGGCCTCGCCCCACTTCGAGGGCGTACCCGACACCGCGGACGAGCTCAGCATCCCGCCCCCGCCGGCCGCGCCCCAGAACGCGCCGCAGAAGGACTTCACGCGCTTCCTCCGACGCGCGCCCGAGAGCGGGGCGCCCGGGCTCCGCCCGGCAGGCCCCGTGACGACCTCGATGGCCGCCCCGGTCGCCGCGCCCCCTGCCGCCCCGCCTCCGTCTACGAGCTTCCGCCCCGCGCCTCCGGCTCCCGCGCCCGTCCGCCCGCCGGCAAGCGGCTCGCTGAACGCTGCGGACCGCGCGGCGTCGCTCCTCGAGGTGGGAGCGCCGCCGGCGAGCGCCCCCTGGCCCGCGCCCGCCGCTTCGGGCACGTTCCGCCCTCCGTCCTCGGGCTCGTTCCGTCCACCCGCCTCGGGCGCCGTCCGCCCTCCGTCCTCGGGCTCGTTCCGTCCACCCGCCTCGGCCGCCACCCGCGGCCCGTCGTCCACGTCGTTCGGGACGTCCCCGCCGAGCTCATCCGCGGGATTCCCGGCCCCCCTCCCCGGCGCCTCGGGAGGCCTCGTGTCGCCGACGGCGGTCCCGTCCCTGACGCGGCCGATGGAGGAGCTCATGTCGTGGTCGTTCACCCCGAACGAGGCGTTCATCCTCTCGCGCATCAACGGCCTCTGGGACGTCCGGTCGATCGCCAAGATCAGCCCCTTCCCGGAGGGCGAGGTCCTCCGCGTCTTCGAGAAGCTCCACGACGGCGGCCTCATCCGCTGGCGCTGAAGACCGGCCGGCACCGCGTTGGAGCTGCCTCTTCCCTTCCTCGTCGTTCCGGCGGTCCTCGCGGCCGCCGCGGCCTTCGCGATCGGTTGGCGACTCGGCTCCCGGGACGCGGACCGCCGCGACGGTTCGGCCGTCGGGGCCGACGACGAGGCGCGGAGCGGCGTCGCGGCCGGGTCCGCCGTCGGTCCCGGGGCGGAGGGCGAGGAGCTCCGGCGCCGCGTCGAGACGCTCCGGCGGGTCCTCGAGGTCTCGGCCGAGCTGAAGGCGCACCTCCCGCTGACCGCGGTCCTCGCGAACGTCGCCCGGGCAGCGGCGGCGACCTTCGGCGCGAGCCGCGTTCTCCTCTCCCTGCGCGACCGCGCGGACGGGGTCCTCGTCCCGAGGGCGCAGGTCGGGCTCGCGGACGAGTGGCCCCGCCTCTCGCGGCTCCGCCTCCCCGCCGCATCCCATGCCGAAGGGAGCGAGACGCTCCCCTCGTTCCTTTCCACGGTCCCGCCCGCCCCCGGCGAGCAAGGGCCCGTCTCGGTCCCGCTGACGGCTGCCGAGCAGCTCGTGGGGTGCCTCGAGCTCTCGGGCGGGGCGGGGGCCGCGGCCGACGAGGATTCCCTTCGCCTGTTCGCCGCGCAGGCCGTCAACGCGATCCGGCTCGCCCGGGCCTGGGAGACGACGAGGCTCGGGACGCGCCGGGACCCGCTCACCGGCGTCGCGAACCACGGCACCTTCCAGGAGACGCTCTTCCGGGAGCTCTCCCGGCACGAGCGGACCGCCGAGCGGCTCGTCCTCCTCCTCGTGGACCTCGACGACTTCAAGGCCGTCAACGACCGACACGGCCATCCGGTCGGCGACGCCGTCCTGAAGGCCGTCGTCTCCCGGCTCGTCGACTCGGTCCGCGAGATGGACACCGTCGCCCGTTACGGTGGCGAGGAGTTCGCGGTCGTCCTCCCCCAGACGGACCCGGAGAACGGGCTGCTCGTCGCCGAACGCCTCCGCACGGCGGTCGCGGCCGCTCCGGTCCCCGTCGGCCTCCCGGAGCCCCTCCCCCTCACGGTGTCGATCGGCCTCGCCGTCTACCCCGACGACGCGGCCGCCAAGAGCGCGCTCGTCGAGTGCGCCGACATGGCGCTCTACGCCGCGAAGCGAACGGGGAAGAACCGCGTCGTCCGCTTCACGAAGGTCCCCTCCTCCGCCGAGGCGCTCCTCGCGCGTCGGGGCTGAGCGCCGAGGCGCGCGTGACGGCGGGGCACCCGGCGACGGCGAAGCGGAGCGGCCACCGGGCCGCCTCCCCTGCGTAGTCCACGCCGACCCGCGGCCCCCGGAGCACCCCGCGGGAGGGACCGGCGAGCGGGAGGAGGAGCTCGAGCTCCGGACCGCGGAACGAGGCGCCGGAAAGCTCCCGGCCGACGGAGAGAACGCGACAAAGACGCCCCGGCCCGGCGGCCGCGAGGAGCTCGCGACGCGGCGTCTCCAGGCCGCGCCACCACGAGAGCGGCGCGCCGGCCCGGATCAGGACGGCCTCCGGCACCCCCGCCTCGCGCGTGACGACGTTGAGGCAATCGTGCATGCCGTAGACGCGGAAGACGTACGCGTGCCCGGGAGGACCCCACATCGGCTCCACGCGTGCGGTCCGTCGACCGTTCCAGGTGTGGGCCGCCCGGTCCGCCACGCCGAGGTACGCCTCCGTCTCGACGACGACGAGGGTGCGGGGCGGCTCGCCCGGAAGGCGCCGTACGAGCCTGCAGCCGAGGAGAGCACGTGCGACCTCCTCCGTGCGCCGGCTCCAGAACGCGGGCGTCGGCCGCGCGGCTTGTCGGCCTCCGGTCACGCCGCTATTCTCGCGGACGACCATGTCGGCCGACGTTCCCCCGCCTTCTCCCGGCTGTTCCGTCCTCGTCACGGGGGGCGCCGGTTTCATCGGCTCCCACCTCGTCGACGCCCTCCGCGCCCGCGGTCACCGCGTCGTCGTCCTCGACGACCTCTCGTCGGGCGATCGGGGCCGCGTTCCGGAGGGCGCGCGGTTCGTGAAGGGGGATGTCCGCGAGCCCGGGCTCGAAGCCCTCCTCCTCGAAGAGAAGGTCGACACGGTCTTCCACCTCGCGGCGCAGATCGACGTCCGCCGCTCCGTCGAGGATCCCGTCTTCGACGCCGAGGTGAACGTCCTCGGCACGATCCGCGTCGCTCAGGCCGCGGGGAAGGCCGGCGTCGCCCAGGTCGTCTTCTCCTCGAGCGGCGGCGCCATCTACGGGGAGCCCGTCGGCGGGCGCGCGGACGAGGACCACCCGATGAACCCGTGCTCCGCCTACGGCGTCGCGAAGCTCGCCGGCGAGAAGTACCTCGCCGCGCTCGCGCCGGACGCGGGGTTCCTCCTCACCGTCCTCCGATACGCGAACGTCTACGGTCCCCGCCAGGACGGCCGCGGCGAGGCGGGAGTCGTCGGCATCTGGATGAACCGCCTCCTCTCCGGCCTCCCCGCCGTCGTGAACGGCGACGGCGGCCAGACGCGCGACTTCGTCCACGTCGCCGACGTCGTCGCCGCGAACCAGGCGTCGTTCCTCGGGAGGGTGCCCGGGGTCTTCAACGTCGGGACGGGCGTCGAGACGAGCATCCGGGCGCTCTACGGGCACGTCGCCGCCGCCTGCGGCGTCGACGCGCCGCCGACGTTCGGCTCCGCCCGGCCGGGCGAGCAGCGGAGGAGCGTCCTCGACCCGGCGCGCGCGCGGGAGGCCCTCGGCCTCGCCGATCTCGTCCCGCTCGAGGAGGGGATGAGCGCCACGGCGGAGTGGTTCCGCCTCCACCGGGCCGGGCAGGGTCTGGGCTGAAGTGGATCGGGGAGGCTCGCCACGAGCCTCCCCGCGGCGCCTTCGGCGCCTCCCC
>CAZLQX010000026.1:0-58460 GCA_964561935.1 uncultured Holophagales bacterium | reverse complement strand
GACCTCCCCCCGCGAAGGGGGATCGGGAGGCCCGCGGGCCTCCCGTACTCGCCTCCGGTCCGGGGGAGCGCCGCTCCCCCGGGCCGGGGCCTCGGTTCAGACGCGGCGCCGCTTGCGGGGCCGGCAGCCGTTGTGCGGGATCGGGGTCGCGTCCCGGATGGAGCGGATGTCGAGTCCCGCGGCGGCGAGGGCGCGGATCGCGCTCTCGCGGCCGGCGCCCGGCCCCTGCACGCGGACGTCGAGCGTCCTCACGCCGTGCTCCTGCGCGAGCTGGGCCGCGTTCCCGGCGGCGAGCTGCGCGGCGAACGGCGTCCCCTTGCGGGAGCCCTTGAACCCGATCCGTCCCGCGGACGACCAGGCGAGGACGTTCCCCGAGGGGTCCGTGATCGACACGATCGTGTTGTTGAACGACGCCTGGACCGTGGCCACGGCGTGCGGGACGTTCTTCTTTTCCTTCTTGGGGCCCTTCTTTCGGCCCTTGGCGTCAGCGGCAGCCATCGGCGTTCCTCTTCCTCACTACTTCTTCGTGGCCTTCTTCTTGCCGGCCACGGCGCCGCGCCTCGGACCCTTCCGCGTGCGGGCGTTCGTGTGCGTCCGCTGGCCCCGGACCGGGAGCCCGCGGCGGTGGCGGAGGCCGCGATAGCAGCCGATGTCCATGAGACGCTTGATGTCCTGGGCGGTCTCCTTGCGGAGGTCGCCCTCGACCTTCACGTCGTCCTGGATCTTCTTTCGGATCTTGGCGACCTCGTCCTCGGACAGGTCCTTGACCCGCGTGTCGACGCTGACGCCCGCGTCCTTCAGGATCCTCTGGGCCGTCGGACGGCCGATCCCGAAGATGTAGGTGAGACCGATCTCGACACGCTTGTTCGGGGGGAGATCGACGCCGGAGATTCGAGCCATTCCCTGTTCCCTCTAACCCTGCCGCTGCTTGTGCTTGGCGTTCTCGCAGATGACGCGGACGACCCCCGCCCGGCGGATCACCTTGCACTTGGAGCAGATCTTCTTCACGGACGCGCGGACTTTCATGTGATCCCTCGATCGTTTCGCCCCCGGCCTCCCGGGGGAGCCGGCGGAGCCATACAGTTTACTACTTGTACCGGTAGATGATGCGACCCCGGTTCAGGTCGTACGGAGAGAGCTCCACGAGGACCTTGTCCCCGGGCAGGATGCGGATGAAGTGCTTCCGCATCTTCCCGGAGATGTGGGCCAGGACCTGGTGCTTGTTCTCGAGCTCCACCTTGAACATCGCGTTCGGCAGCGGCTCGATGACCGTCGCGGTCACCTCGATGGCGTCTTCCTTCGACATCTGCGCCTCGAAACCCTCTCCTCTCAGACCCGGGCCTCGCCCGGGGTCTCGGCCGGTCCCTCCCGCGGCGAGGCCGCCGGGACCGGGTACTCCGCCTCGTCCGGCACGCCGGTGACGAGGCCGTCCGCCGTGTAGCGCCCGAAGCCGAGGACGACCGGCCCCTCGGCGGTCGCCACGACCGTGTGCTCGAAGTGCGCCGACGGCTTCCCGTCGGCCGTCCTCACCGTCCAGCCGTCGGGGCCGAGCCGGACCCGGGCCGTCCCGAGGTTCAGCATCGGCTCGATCGCGAGGGTCATCCCCTCGCGGATCTTCTCGCCCTTCCCGGCAGGACCGTAGTTCGGTACCTGGGGCTCCTCGTGGAGGGAGGTCCCGATGCCGTGCCCGACGTACTCGCGGACGATGCCGAAGCCCTTCTCGTTCGCGACGGCCTCGACGGCCGCGCCGACGTCGCTGATGCGCCCGCCGACCTTCACGGCCGAGACGCCCGCGACGAGCGCCCTCCAGGTCGTCCGGACGAGCTCCGCGACGGGCGCGGGAACCTCTCCGACGACCGCCGTCCGGGCCGCGTCGCCGAAGTAGCCGTCGACGATGACCCCGAGGTCGAGGCCGACGATGTCCCCGTCCCTCAGCTTCCGCTTCAGGGTCGGGATCCCGTGGACGACCTCGTCGTTCACGGACGAGCAGATCGTCTTCGGGTAGCCCCGGTAGCCCGGGAAGGCGGCCTTGCCGCCCCGCTTCCGGATCCCTTCCGCGGCGACCCGGTCGATCTCCTCGGTCGTGACGCCGGGACGGCACGCCGCGACGCACTCGGCCAGCGTCTGCTGGACGATCCACGTCGCCCGCTCCATCTTCAGGAGCTCCGTCCGTCCCTTGCAGGTGATCATCCGGCCGTCCCGCCCGAGGCCCTCTGCACCGCGGCGAGGACGTCCCCCGCCACGGCGTCGACGGGGCGGTCCCCGTCGACCCGGTGGAAGACCCCGCGGGAGCGATAGTGCTCCGCGAGGGGCTCCGTCTTCTCCCTGTAGACCCTCAGGCGCTCCGCGATCGTCTCCGGCGTGTCGTCCGCGCGCCCCTCGAGGGCCGCGCGCTTCACGAGCCGCTCGATGATCGGCGCGTCCGGCACGTCGATGAAGAGGACCGCGGCGACCTTCCGGCCGGCCTCCGCGAGGAGGCCGTCGAGGGCGTGCGCCTGGGGCACCGTACGCGGGTAGCCGTCGAAGAGCGCCCCGCCGGCCGCGTCGGCCTCGGCGAGGCGCTCCCGGAGCATCCGCGTGACGAGGTCGTCGGGGACGAGCGCTCCGGCCTCCATGATCGGCTTCGCGACCTTCCCGAGCTCCGTCCCCCGCGCGACGTTCGCACGGAGGAGGTCCCCCGTGGAAATCTGGGGGACGCCGAGCGAGGCCGCGAGGCGGGAGGCCTGCGTCCCCTTCCCGGAGCCCGGAGGGCCGAAGAAGACCACGTCGACCGGCATGGCGTTACCCCCTGCGCCCCCGGATGCGGCCCTTCTTGAGGAAGCCGTCGTAGTTCCGCATCACGAGCTGCGACTCGATCTGCTGCACGGTGTCCATCGCGACGCCGACGACGATGAGGAGCGAGGTGCCGCCGAAGTAGAACGGCACGCCGAGCCCCTGCGTGATGAACGTCGGGAGGTTCGCGTCGAGCCAGGGACCGATCCCCGGGATGCTCTGGACCTTGAAGCCCATGAGCAGGAACTCGGGGATCAGGGCGACGATCACGAGGTAGAGGGCGCCGATGAGCGTGATGCGCGTCAGGACGCTGTCGATGTAGTCGGACGTCGCCTTGCCGGGTCGGATCCCCGGGATGAACCCGCCGTACTTCCGCATGTTCTCCGCGGTGTCCGTCGGGTTGAAGATGATCGAGATGTAGAAGTAGCAGAAGAAGACGATCGCGAGGGCGTAGAAGAGGTTGTAGAGCGGCTGGCCCATGGCGAGCTGGTCGGCCAGCTTCTTCATGAAGTCGCTCTTGAACGCCGAGGCGAGGTACTGCGGGAACTGGATGATCGAGACGGCGAAGATGATCGGGATGACGCCGCCCGTGTTCACGCGGAGCGGAAGGTAGGTGTTCTGCCCCCCGTAGACGCGCCGTCCGACGACGCGCTTGGCGTACTGGACCGGAATCCTCCGCTGGGCCCTCTCGACGAAGACGATCACGGCGACGACGGCGAGCATGAAGACGCCGAGGAGAAGCGCCGTGAAGAGCGACATCTGGCCGCGCTGGATCTGCCGGAACGACTGCCAGACCGCGGACGGCAGGCCGACGACGATGCCCGCGAAGATGATGAGCGAGATGCCGTTCCCGATGCCGCGCTCGGTGATCTGCTCGCCGAGCCACATGACGAACGCCGTCCCCGTCGTGAGGGTCAGGATCGCCATGAGGACGAACGGGATCTTCCCGGCCTCGGACGTCGGGTCGCGGAGGACGAGGAACTTGCCCGTCGGCGTCGTCGTCCCCCAGAGCCAGAGGGCGATGCCCGCGCCCTGGACGACCGAGAGGACGACCGTGCCGTACCGGGTGTACTGCGTGATCTTGCGCCGGCCCATCTCCCCTTCCTTCGAGAGCTTCTCGAGGTAGGGCCAGACGACCGTGAGGAGCTGAAGGATGATCGACGCGGTGATGTAGGGCGTGATCCCGAGGGCGAAGACCGAGAGGCGGCGGAGCGCGCCGCCCGAGAAGATGTCCAGGAACCCGAGGAGCCCGCCGGCGCTCGCCTTGAAGAACTCCTCGAGGGCCTGAGCGTCGAGCCCCGGCGTCGGGATGTGCGCGCCGACCCGGTAGATCGCGAGCAGCCCGAAGGAGAAGAGGACCCGCTTCCGCAGGTCCGGGACCGCGAAGACGTTCCGGAAGGACTCGAGGATGATCACGCGGACGCTTCCTCGCAGCGGCCGCCCGCCGCCTCGATCTTCCTCTTCGCCCCCTCCGTGAACTGGCTCGCGACGACGGTGAGCGCCTTCGTGAGCTCGCCCGTGCCGAGGACCTTCACGTCGAGGCCCTTCCGCTTGAGGAGGCCGGCCTTGCCGAGGGCCTCGGCGTCGACCGTGGCGCCCGCGGCGAAGGCGCGCTCGAGCGCCTCGACGGGGACGACGTTCCACTCCTTGCGGAAGATGTTCTTGAAGCCGCGCTTCGGGAGGCGGCGGTGGAGCGGCATCTGGCCGCCCTCGCGCCCGAGCTGCCCGGAGTAGCCGCTGCGGGACTGCTGTCCCTTGTGGCCCTTGCCGGAGGTCTTGCCCAGGCCGGAGCCGGGGCCGCGGCCGACGCGCTTTCGCGCGGACGTCGCCCCCTGGCGGGGGCCGAGAGTGTGGAGTCCGTGAGCCATGGCGTCTCGTCCCTCTCGCTACTCGCCCACGACCTCGACGAGGTGGCGGACCTTCAGGATCTGCCCGCGGAGCGCGGGCGTGTCGAGCCGGACGACCTCGTGGCGGATCCGCCGGAGGCCGAGGCCCTTGAGGGCCTGCTTCTGGTCGACCGGAGCGCAGATGCCGGACTTCACCTGGCGGATCCGGACCGTCTTCTTCGCGGCGTCTCCCTTCGGCGCGGCCGGGGCGGCCTTCGGGGGGGTCGCCTTCGCCGCCGCCGGAGCGGCCGCCTTCGCCGGCGCCGGGGCGGCCGGCTTCGCCGCCTTCTTCGGGACGCCGGCCGCCGACGCGACCTCCGTCAGGAGGGCATCGACGTCCTTCTTGGAGCTCTTCTCTTTCTCGGACATCACTTCGTCTCCGCCGCCTCCGGCACCGTGGCGGGCTCGGCGGCCGGGGCGGGCGCGGCCTCGACGGCCGGGGCGCCCGAGGACCGTCCGCGCGCCCTGAGGATCGCGTCGGCCATGTAGAGGTTCTTCAGCGCGTCGAACGTCGCCTTGACGACGTTGTGCGGGTTCGTCGTCCCGAGGGACTTCGTCAGGATGTTCTGGACCCCGACGGCCTCGAGGATCGCCCGGACCGCGCCGCCGGCGATGACGCCGGTGCCGTCCGCGGCGGGCTTCAGGAAGACCCGGCCCGCGCCGTAGTGCCCGGTGACCGCGTGGGGGATCGTCTTCCCCTTCAGCGTCACGGAGATCATCGTCTTCTTGGCCATCTCGATCCCCTTCTTGATGGCCGTCGGGACTTCCTTCGCCTTGCCGGCGCCGTAGCCGACGCGGCCCTTGCCGTCGCCGACGATGACGAGCGCGGAGAACGAGAAGTTCTTGCCGCCCTTGACGACCTTCGTCACACGGTTGATGTGGACGACGTGGTCGATCAGGTCGACGCCCGCGCGGCCCTCGCCGAGCGCGCCCGGCGGGCGCGGGGGAGCCGAGTTCGGGCCGCCGGGGCCGCGGCCCGGTCCGCCCGGGCGGTTGCCGAAGCGGGGGGGACGGGAGGGTGTGCTGCTCAAAACTTCAACCCCTTCTCGCGCGCCGAGTCCGCGAGGGCCTTGACGTTGCCGTGGTAGAGGTGCCCGCCCCGGTCGAAGACGACCGCGGCGATCCCCTTCTCCTTCGCCCGCTCCGCGATGAGCGCGCCGACGGAGGCGGCCGCCGCCTTGCTCGCGGCGCTCTTCTTCCCGCCGAGGATCGACTCCTCGCGGGAGCTCGCCTGGGCGAGCGTCCGGCCCGAGGCGTCGTCGACGAGCTGGGCGTAGATGTACTTCAGCGTCCTGCGGATGGCGAGCCGCGGCCGCTCGGAGGTCCCCTCGACCTTCCGGCGGATCCGGGTGTGGATCCTCTCGCGCGCCTCGACCCGTGCCTGTGCCCTGTTCATCCTAAGGACCTCACTTGCCCGTGGCCTTGCCGGCCTTCTTCTTCAGGACCTCGCCGACGAAGCGGAAGCCCTTGAGCTTGTACGGGTCCGGCGGCTTGATGCCGCGGATCCGCGTGGCCGTCTCGCCGACCTTCTGCTTGTCGACGCCCGTGACGACGATGTGCGTCACGTCCTTCGCCTTCGCGTCCGGCGCGACGTCGATCGTGACTCCGGCCGGCTCCGGGAAACGCACGGGGTGCGAGTACCCGCAGGTGAAGACGACCTCCGACCCCTTCTTCTCGGCCTTGTAGCCGATGCCGACGAGGTCGATCTCGCGCCTGTAGCCTTCCGCGACGCCGAGAACGGCGTTGGCGACGAGGGCCCGGTTCAGGCCGTGGAAGGCCCGGACCCTCTTCTCCTCGCTCGCCCGCGCGAGGTCGACCCGGCCGTCCTTGACGGCGACCGAGATCCCCTCGAGGACGGGCGCGGAGACGGAGCCCTTGGGCCCCTTGACGTGCACGCCGGCGGCGTCGACCTTGACCTCGACGCCCTTCGGCAGCGTGATGGGCTTCTTTCCGACTCGAGACATCGTCTTCCTCCCGGCCTACCAGACCGAGCAGACGACCTCGCCGCCCAGGCCGCGCTTGCGCGCGTCGTGGCCGGTGAGGAGGCCCTGCGAGGTCGAGACGATGGCGATGCCGAGGCCGCCGAGGACGCGCGGGAGCTCGTCCTTGCCGCGGTAGAGGCGGCGGCCGGGGCGGGAGACGCGGGTCAGGCCGTGGATCACGGGGTTCCCCGCCTCGTCGTACTTGAGGTAGAGGCGGAGGAGGCCGGCGCCCTTGTCGTCGAGGACCTTGAAGTTCTTGATGTAGCCCTCGTCCTTGAGGATCCGGGCGATCTCGATCTTCAGGCGCGACGACGGGACGTCGATCTTCTCGTGCCGGGAGGTGAGCCCGTTGCGAACACGGGTCAGGAGGTCGGCGATCGGGTCGGTCAGTGCGGCCACGCGCCCCCCCTTACCACGACGCCTTGGTCACGCCCGGGACGTAGCCGCCGAGCGCGAGGTTGCGGAAGCAGATGCGGCAGGTGCCGAACTTGCGGATGTACGAACGCGGGCGGCCGCAGATCTTGCAGCGGTTGTGCGTCCGGATCGCGAACTTCGGCTTCCGCGTGGACTTGACGATTGAGGAGCGACGAGCCATCGACGGTTCTCCCTTGTTCCTAGCGCCCGAACGGCATGCCCAGCTCGCGGAGCAGGACGCGTGCCCTGTCGTCGGAGCCGGCCGTCGTCACGATCGTGACGTTGAGGCCCTTCGACTTCTCCACCTTGCCCGGGTCGATCTCCGGGAAGACGAGGTGGTCCTTGATGCCGAGCGTGTAGTTCCCGCGGCCGTCGAAGGCCCGCGTGGGCACGCCGCGGAAGTCGCGCACCCGCGGGAGGGCGATGTTCAGGAGGCGGTCGAGGAACTCGTACATCCTCTCGCCGCGCAGGGTCACCCGGCACCCGATCGGCATCCCCTCGCGGAGCTTGAAGGTCGCGATGGACTTGCGCGCGCGCGTGATGACGGCGCGCTGCCCTGCGATCTTCGTCAGCTCCTCGGCGGCCGCCTCGACGATCTTCACGTTCGTGATCGCCTCGCCGACGCCCATGTTCAGGACGATCTTCTCGATCCTCGGGACCGCCATCGGGTTGTCGATCCCGAACTCCTTCTTCAGGACCGGGACGACGTCCTTGCGGTACTTCTCGTTGAGCCGCGACGCCATCTCTTACGCTCCTGCCTTCTTGGCCACGGAGGAGATCGTCGTCTTGCTCCGGCGCGCGTAGCGGACGCGCTCGCCCCCCTCGACGCGGACGCCGACGCGGGTCGGCTTCCCCGTCTCCGGGTCGCGGAGCATGACGTTCGAGAGGGCGATGGCCGCCTCCTTCTCGACGATCCCGCCCTTGATGTTCTTCTGCGGGTTCGGGCGCGTGGCGCGCTTGATGAGGTTCACGCCCTCCACCACGACCCGCCCCTTGTCCGGGATCACGCGCAGGACCTTCCCGTGCGCGCCCCGGTCCTTGCCGGCGAGGACGACGACCTCGTCCCCCTTCCGGACCCTGGTCTTCCCCGTGTACTCGGGCTGCTTCTTCTTCATCGCGAGCGCCTCAGATCACCTCGGGAGCGAGCGAGATGATCTTCATGAACTTCCTCTCGCGGAGCTCCCGCGCGACCGGCCCGAACACACGGGTGCCGATCGGCTCCTTGTCGTTGTTGATCAGGACGGCCGCGTTGTTGTCGAACCGGATGTAGCTGCCGTCGCGCCGCCGCTGCTCCCGCCGCGTCCGCACGATGACCGCCTTCACGACCTTCCCCTTCTTGACCGCGTCCGGAGCGTCCGGAGCCGACTCCCTCACCGCGCAGGTGATGACGTCGCCCAGGCGGCCGTACTGCCCCACCGACCCGCCCTTGAGGCGGATGCAGGAGAGGCGCTTGGCGCCGGAGTTGTCCGCGACCTCGAGGATCGTCCCCATCTGAATCACGGCGACCCTCCTCTACCCTTCCCGCCGCGCCGCGGTCACGACGGCGCGGACGCGCCAGCGCTTGCGCGCCGAGAGCGGCCGCGTCTCCTCGATCTCGACGACGTCCCCGGGGATGCAGGCGTGGACGCGGTCGTCCGCGAGGAAGCGGGCGGACTTCTTCTGGAACTTGCCGTAGCGGCCGTGCTTGACGAGGCGGGTGACCTCGACGACGACGGTCTTCTCCATCTTGTTGGAGACGACCGTGCCGACCTTGCGGCTCTTGCGGGCGGCGGGCTTCGCCGCGGCGGTGGTGGTCTCGGTGGTCATCGGGCCTGCCTCTCGGCCGTCTTCAGCCGCGCGATGTCGCGGCGGAGCTGGCGGATCTTCATCGGGTTCTCCAGCTGGCCGGTCGCCTTCTGGAGTCGGAGGTTGAAGAGCGCCTGGGTCCACTCGCGGAGCTTCGCGGTGCGCTCGTCGGCGGACCAGCCCTTCATCGTCTCGACGGTCGTTCCCTTCATCGCACGGCCTCCTCGAACGCCCGCGAGACGAAGCGGGTCTTGATCCCGATCTTGTCCGCGGCGAGACGGAACGCGTCCCGGGCGGTCTTCTCGTCCAGCCCCTCGATCTCGAAGAGGATCCGGGCGGGCTTGATGACCGCGACCCAGGCCTCGGGCGCGCCCTTCCCCTTCCCCATTCGGGTCTCGGCGGGCTTCTTCGTGACGGGCTTGTCGGGGAAGACGCGGATCCAGAGCTTGCCGCCGCGCTTGACGTGGCGCTGGATCGCGACGCGGCCGGCCTCGATCTGGCGGGCGGTGAGCCAGCCCGGCTCGAGCGCCTGGAGCCCGAACTCGCCGAAGGAGAGCGTCCCGCCCCGGAGCGCGGTGCCGCGGCGGCGCCCCTTCTGCTGCTTCCGGTACTTGACCTTGGAGGGCATCAACATGGCGGGAGTTCCTTACGCGACCTTTCGCCGGGACTTGGCGCGGTGGAGGTCGCCCTTGTAGATCCAGACCTTGACGCCGATCTTCCCGTACGTCGTCCGGGCCTCGGCGAAGCCGTAGTCGATGTCGGCCTTGAGCGTGTGGAGCGGGAGGCGACCCTCCTGGTACCACTCCGAGCGCGCGATCTCGGCGCCGTTCAGGCGGCCCGAGCAGCGGATCTTGATCCCCTGCGCGCCGAAGCGGAACGCGGACTCCATCCCCTTCTTCATCGCGCGGCGGAACGCCACGCGGCGCTCGAGCTGCATCGCGATCGACTCGGCGACGAGCTGCGAGTCCGTCTCGGGGCGCTGGATCTCCACGATGTTCACGTGGATGTCCTTGCCGAGGCGCCGCTGGAGGCGGTCGCGGAGCTGGTCGACGGCCGCGCCCTTCTTGCCGATGATGACGCCCGGGCGGGCCGTCATGATGTTGATCTTGAGCTTGTTGCCGCGCTCGATCTCGACCTCGGAGACGGCCGCGTTCGAGAGGTCGCGCTTGAGCTCGTCGCGGAGCTTCAGGTCGTCGTGGAGGAAGCGGAGGTAGTCCTTCTCCGCGTACCAGCGCGAGTGCCAGGTCCGGTTGTAGCCGATGCGGAACCCGTACGGGTGAACCTTCTGACCCATCTTCGTCCTACTCCTGCCCGCCGGCGGGCTCCGCGGCCTTCGCCCCCTTCGGGGCCTTCGCGGCCTTCGGCTTCGCCTCGCCCTTCGCGGACTTCGCCGGGGCCTTCGGGGCCTGCGGCCGCGCGGCGGCCTTTGCGACGGCCGCGGCGACCTTGCCGCCCTTCTTCTTCGCGACCGGCCGAGCCGGCTCGGCCGTCAGGCCGGCCTTGCGCCGCACCGCCGGGTCGTCCGAGAGGACGACCGTGACGTGGCAGAAGGGCCGGGTGACGAGCCACATCCGCCCCTGCGGGCCGCTCATGAAGCGGGGCCGCGCGAAGCGCTTCTTGTAGTTGGAGACCGAGCGGAGCATGGCGTTCCGCTGGAGGGGCTTGCGCCCCGCGCCGTCCACGAGGATGCGCGAGACGACGAGCGCGTCCGCGTCGACGCCCGAGCCGTTCTGCTGGGCGTTCGCGACGGCCGACTCGACGAGCTTCTTCAGGTCGGACGAGCAGCCCTTCGTCGTGGCGGCGAGCGTCGCGAGGGCGCGGCCGACGGGCTTCATCCGGATGAGGTCCGCGACGAGCCGCACCTTCTGGGCGGAGCCGCGGTAGTGGCGGAGGCGGGCGACGGCTTCCATCGGTCCTCCGCTACTTCGCCGGGGCCGGCGCCGGCGTGGCGCCCTTCTCGACCTTCCGGCCGGAGTGGCCCTTGAAGGTGCGGGTGGGCGAGAACTCGCCGAGCTTGTGGCCGACCATGTTCTCGGAGACGTAGACGGGGATGAACTTCTTCCCGTTGTGGACGGCGACGGTGTGGCCGACCATCTCGGGCATGATCGTCGAGCGGCGCGACCAGGTCTTGACCACGCGCTTGTCCCCCGCCGAGTTGAGGGCGACGATCTTCTCCAGGAGGTGCCCGTCCACGAAGGGGCCTTTCTTGGTCGAACGCGACATCGGGTCTTCCTTCGCTCCGCCTTACTTCGTGCGGCGCTTGACGATCAGCGCGTCGGTACGCTTGTTGTTGCGGGTCTTCTTCCCCTTGGTCTTCCAGCCCCACGGGGAGGTCGGGTGCCGGCCGCCGGACGTCTTCCCCTCGCCGCCGCCCATCGGGTGGTCGACCGGGTTCATCGCGACGCCGCGGTTGTGAGGCTTCCACCCGAGCCAGCGGTTCCGGCCCGCCTTGCCGATCGAGACGTTCTCGTGCTCGAGGTTCCCGACCTGGCCGATCGTCGCGTAGCAGAGGACGCGGACCTTCCTCAGCTCGCCGGAGGGCATCCGGAGGAGGCAGTGGTCGCCTTCCTTCGCCATCACCTGCGCGCCGGCTCCGGCCGAGCGGACCATCTGGCCGCCCTTGCCCGGGGTCAGCTCCACGTTGTGGACGACCGTGCCGAGCGGGATCGACTTCAGGGGGAGCGCGTTCCCCGTGAGGATGTCCGCCTGCGGCCCCGAGACGACCGTCTGGCCGACGGCGATCCCGGCGGGCGCGAGGATGTAGCGCTTCTCGCCGTCCACGTAGTGGACGAGCGCGATCCGCGCGGAGCGGTTCGGGTCGTACTCGACGGAGGCGACCTTGCCGGGGATCCCGAACTTGTCGCGCTTGAAGTCGATGACCCGGTAGCGGCGCTTGTGGCCGCCGCCGCGCCACCAGGAGGTGAGCTGGCCGAGGCTGTTCCGGCCGCCCGTCTTCACCTTCCCGCGCGTGAGGCTCTTCTCGGGGGCGTTCCGCGTGATCTCCGCGAAGTCGCTCGTCGTCCGCTGCCTCAGGCCGGGGGACGTGGGCTTGTAGGAACGAACCGGCATCTCAGACCCCCTCGAAGATCGGCGGCATCTTCTCGCCCGCCTTCAGCTTCACGTAGGCCTTCCGCCCCTCGCTCGTCCGGCCGATGGAACGCCCGACCTTCTTGATCTTGGACGTCGTCTTGAGCACGCGGACGGAGTCGACCTTCACGTTGAAGAGGACCTCGACGGCCCGCCGGATCTCGATCCGGTTCGCGTCCTTGGCGACCCGGAACGTCAGGACGTTCTGGACCTCGCGGAGAGTCGTCGACTTCTCCGTGATGATGGGCTTGAGGAGGATCGACTGCGCCGCCTTCATCCGAGCACCTCGGTGACCGTCTTCAGGGCCTGCTCGGTGAGGACGACGGTCCCCGCCTCGAGCGCAGCGTACGCGTCGAGCCCGAGGGCGTCCTCGACGAGGAGGAGGGGGTTGTTCCGCGCCGCCTTGGCGAGCTTCTCGTTCTCGCGGCGGTCGAGGAGGAGGGCCTTCCCCGTCACGCCGAGCTTCGCCATGGCGGCGGCGAGGTCCTTCGTCCGGTGCGTCGGGAGCTCGAGGCTCTCGAGGAGGACGAGCTGGTTCTCGCGGAGCTTCTCCGAGAGGACGCAGCGGAGCGCCGCCTTCTTCGTGGCGACGTTGACCTTCAGCTCGTAGGAGCGCGGGACGGGCCCGTGCACCGTGCCGCCGTGGCGGTGGATCGGCGGACGGCCGCCGCCCTGCCGCGCCCGGCCGGTGTGCTTCTGCTTGAAGGGCTTCTTGCCGGTGCCCGAGACCTCGGAGCGGACCTTCGTCTTGTGGGTCCCCGCGTGCTCGCGCGCGCGGATCGCCCGGACGACCTCCCACACGACGTGGCGGCGGAAGGGGACCCCGAAGATCTCCTCGGGGAGGTTCGCCTCGCCGACGGTCTCGGCGTTCAGGTTCCGGATCGGGACGGTCAGGCCCGTGGAGGGGGACGTCTTCTTCGTGGTCGCCATCGCCCCTCTCCTCACGCCGCCCGCGTCTTCGCCGGCTTCTTCACGATCTTGACGACCGTGTTCCGGGCGCCGGGGACGGCGCCCCGGAGGTAGATCAGGTGGTTCTCGGCGTCGACCTTGACGACCTCGAGGTTTTTCACGGTCGCCTGCCGTCCGCCCATCCGGCCCGAGGACCGGGTGCCGGGGTAGACGCGCGACGGGTACGCCGAGGCGCCGATCGAGCCCGGGAGGCGGTGGAACATCGACCCGTGGGTCGCGACGCCGCCGCCGAAGCCGTGGCGCTTGATGAACCCCTGGAACCCCTTCCCCTTCGAGACGCCGACGACGTCGACGTGCTCGGCGGCGGCGAAGATGTCGCAGAGGACCTTGTCGCCCGGGGCGAAGGCGTCCCCCTCTTCGCAGCGGACCTCACCGACGGTCCGGGTGGGGGGCACGCCGGCCTTCTCGAAGTGTCCGCGGACGGCCTTCGTGAGGCGGCGGGGCGACGGACGGGGCCCGACGAGCCCGAGCTGGACCGCGTCGTAGCCGTCGTTCTGCTTGGTCTTGCGCTGGACGACCAGGCACGGCCCGGCCTCCACCACCGTGACGGGCACGACCGTGCCGTCGGCAGCGAAGAGCTGGGTCATCCCGATCTTGCGCCCCAGAATCCCTGTGATCATGGTCAAAAACCTCGTTGCGGCTCCGGGGTCACTTCCCCATGGTGCGGATCTCGACTTCCACACCGGCGGGGAGCTCGAGCTTGGTGAGGGCGTCGACGGTCTGCGGCGTCCACTCGAAGATGTCGAGGAGTCGCTTGTGGGTCCGCATCTCGAACTGCTCGCGGGACTTCTTGTCGACGTGCGGCGAGCGGTTCACCGTCCACCGCGAGATGGCCGTCGGAAGCGGGATGGGACCGGCGACCTTGGCGCCCGAGCGGCGCGCGGTGTCGACGATCTCCGCCGTCGACTGGTCGAGGATGCGGTAGTCGTACCCCTTGAGGCGGATGCGGATCTTGTCGTTGCCCATCGTCTTTCTCGTGGTACCGCCCCTCGGGGCGGAGACCGGCCGGGGGGAAGCGCCCGCGGCGCCTCCCCGTGCGGCCGGGCCCTCGTTAGGCAAGGATCTCCGTGACGGTGCCCGCGCCGACGGTGCGGCCGCCCTCGCGGATCGCGAACTTCAGCCCCTTCTCGATGGCGATCGGGGAGATGAGGGAGATCTCGAGCTCGACGTTGTCGCCGGGCATGACCATCTCGACGCCCTCGGGGAGCTTCGCCGAGCCGGTCACGTCCGTCGTGCGGATGAAGAACTGCGGGCGGTAGTTGTTGAAGAACGGCGTGTGGCGGCCGCCCTCTTCCTTCGACAGGACGTAGATCTTCCCCATGAACTTCGTGTGGGGCTTGATCGTGCCCGGCTTGCAGAGGACCTGCCCGCGCTCGACGTCCGTCCGCTCGACGCCGCGGAGGAGGACGCCGATGTTGTCGCCCGCCTGGCCCTGGTCGAGGAGCTTCTTGAACATCTCGACGCCGGTCACGACCTTCTTGACCGTGTCCTTGAAGCCGACGATCTCGATCTCCTCGCCGACCTTCACGACGCCGCGCTCGACGCGGCCCGTGACGACCGTGCCGCGGCCGGAGATCGAGAAGACGTCCTCGATCGGCATGAGGAACGGCTTGTCGGTCTCACGGACGGGGTCCGGGATGTTGTCGTCGAGGGCCTTCGCGAGGTCCCAGATGCACTGCGCGTCGGGGCCCGTCGGGTCGTTGAGCGCCTTGACGGCCGAGCCGCGGACGACGGTGATCGTGTCGCCGGGGAACTCGTACTTGTTCAGGAGGTCGCGGACCTCGAGCTCGACGAGGTCGAGGAGCTCGGGATCCTCCATGAGGTCGCACTTGTTGAGGAAGACGACCATCGCCGGCACGTTGACCTGACGGGCGAGGAGGACGTGCTCCTTCGTCTGCGGCATCGGGCCCTTCGGAGCCTCGACGACGAGGATCGCGCCGTCCATCTGCGCCGCGCCGGTGATCATGTTCTTGATGTAGTCGGCGTGGCCCGGGCAGTCGATGTGGGCGTAGTGGCGCTTCTCGGTCTCGTACTCGACGTGCGCGAGGGCGACGGTGAGGATCTTCGTCGCGTCGCGGCGGAAGGTCTTCGCGTCGGCCTTGGCGACGTCGTCGTACGCCTTGGCGACCGCGAACCCCTTCGTCGAGAGGACCTTCGTGAGGGCCGCGGTGAGCGTCGTCTTGCCGTGGTCGATGTGACCGATCGTGCCGACGTTCACGTGGGGCTTCTTACGCTCGAATTTCTCCTTGGCCATCGTTTCCTCCGGTTGTTTCCTCGGTCCGTCGTGTCTCGGACTTCAGGGAAGTCCGTATGGCGTTGCCGCTTCTCTGTCTCGTGCGCCGGCCCGTGTCAGGCCGACACCTTCGCGATGATCCCTTCGGCGACCGCCTTCGGGACCTCGTCGTACCGCTCGAACTGCATGCTGTAGTTGGCCCGCCCCTGCGTGAGCGACCGGAGCGTCGTCGCGTAGCCGAACATCTCGGAGAGCGGGACCGTCGCCGTGATGACCTGGAAGTTCACCCGCGGCTCCATGTGGTTGATCTTCCCGCGCCGCGAGTTCAGGTCCCCGATGACGTCGCCCATGAAGTCCTCGGGGGTGACGACCTCGACGGCCATCATCGGCTCGAGGATCGCGGGGTCCGCCTTCTTCGCGGCGGCCTGGAAGGCCATGGAGCCGGCGATCTTGAAGGCCATCTCCGACGAGTCGACGTCGTGGTACGAGCCGTCGTAGAGCTCGACCTGGATCTTCGTCGTCGGGTATCCCGCGAGGACGCCCGTGAGGATCGCCTCGCGGATCCCCTGGTCGATCGGCTTGATGAACTCCCTCGGGATGACGCCGCCGACGATCGCGTTGACGAACTCGTAGTCCTTGCCTTCCGGGTGCGGACGGAGACGGATCTTCGCGTGGCCGTACTGGCCCTTGCCGCCCGTCTGCCTCACGAAGCGGCCCTCGGCCTGCGCTTCCTTCCGGATCGACTCGCGGTAGGCGACCTGGGGCTTGCCGACGTTCGCCCCGACGTTGAACTCGCGGATGAGGCGGTCGACGATGATCTCGAGGTGGAGCTCGCCCATCCCGGCGATGATCGTCTGGTTCGTCTCCTTGTCCGTGGAGACGCGGAAGGTCGGGTCTTCCTGCATGAGCTTCGCGAGGGCGAGGCCCATCTTCTCCTGGTCGGCCTTCGTCTTCGGCTCGATGGAGAGCTCGATGACCGGCTCGGGGAACTTCATCGCCTCCAGGACGACGACGTTCTGCTTGTCGCAGATCGTGTCGCCGGTGACGACGTTCTTCAGGCCGACGGCGGCCGCGATGTCGCCCGCCCAGACCTCCTTGATCTCCTCACGCTTGTTCGCGTGCATCTTGAGGAGGCGGCCGACGCGCTCGTTCGTCTGCTTCGTCGCGTTGTAGACGCCCGAGCCCGCGTCGAGGTGCCCCGAGTAGACGCGGAAGAAGGCGAGCTGCCCGACGAAGGGGTCCGTCATGATCTTGAAGACGAGGCCCGCGAACGGGGCGTCGTCCTTCGTCTCGCGGGAGGTCTCCTGGCCGTCCTCGTCGATCCCCTTGATCGGCGGGATGTCGACCGGAGAGGGGAGGTAGGCGACGACGGCGTCCAGGAGCTGCTGGACGGCCTTGTTCTTGAAGGCCGAGCCGCAGACGACCGGGTGGAGCTTGCCGACGACCGTCGCCCGCCGGAGGGCGGCCTTCAGCTCGTCGACCGAGGGGAGCGTCCCCTCGAGGTACTTGTGCATGAGGTCGTCGTCGGTCTCGGCGATCGCCTCGATCGCCTTCTCGCGCCACGCCGCGAGGTCCGCCCGGTGCTCCGCGGGGACCTCGACCGTCTCGAAGTCGGCCCCGAGCGCCTCGTCGCGGAAGTCGTAGGCCTTCTCCTCGAGGACGTCGAGGACGCCGCGGAAGGTCTCCGCGGAGCCCCACGGGAGGATGATCGGAACGGGCCTGGCCCCGAGCTTGGCGACCATCATGTCGACGCAGCGCTCGAAGTCCGCGCCGACGCGGTCCATCTTGTTCACGAAGGCGATCCGCGGGACGCCGTAGCGGTCCGCCTGGCGCCAGACCGTCTCGGACTGCGGCTCGACGCCGGAGACGGCGTCGAAGACGGCGACGGCGCCGTCGAGGACCCGGAGCGAGCGCTCGACCTCGGCCGTGAAGTCGACGTGGCCGGGCGTGTCGATGATGTTGATCCGGGTCCCCCGCCACGCGCACGTCGTGGCCGCGGACGTGATCGTGATGCCGCGCTCCTGCTCCTGGACCATCCAGTCCATGGTGGCGGTCCCCTCGTGGACCTCCCCCAGCTTGTAGTTGACGCCGGTGTAGAAGAGGATCCTCTCGGTAGTCGTCGTCTTACCGGCATCGATGTGCGCCATGATGCCGATGTTCCGGCAGTTCTCGAGCGCGTGCGTTCTCGCCATAAAGGTTGTGTTCCCGACCTCGGTCGTGTCTGCGCCGTCGAACCCTCCCGGCCTTCGCTCTCGGCGGGCTGGGCGGGTTCCGCACGCTGTTATGCGTGGCCCGGTTCGGTTGTTTCCGCGGACCTCGCCGCCCCCTGGGGAACGGCCGGTTTCCACGGGCTCCGGGCATCCCGGGGAGGCCGCCGTCGACCGGCCGCCTCCCTTTCCGTGCAGGCGACTACCAGCGGTAGTGCGCGAAGGCCTTGTTGGCCTCCGCCATCTTGTGGGTGTCCTCCCTCTTCTTCACGGAGTTGCCGCGGTTGTTCGCCGCGTCCAGGAGCTCGCCGGCGAGCTTGTCCCGCATGGTCTTCTCGCCGCGGGCCTGCGAGTAGTTGATGATCCAGCGGATCGCGAGGGACGTCCGGCGGTTCGGCTTCACCTCGACGGGGACCTGGTAGGTCGACCCGCCGACTCGCCGGGACTTGACCTCGAGGACCGGCTTGACGTTCTCCAGGGCCTTCTTGAACGTCTTGAGCGGGTCGTCCTGGGTTTTCGTCTCGATCTGCTTCATCGCCCCGTAGAAGATCCCTTCGGCCGTGGACTTCTTGCCGCACTTCATGACGGAGCTGATGAACTTGGTGACGAGCTGGGACTGGTAGAGCGGATCCGGGAGGATCTCACGCTTCGGGACTTCGCGACGGCGCGGCACGGCTCTTCTCCCCTGCCTTTAGGACTTCGGGCGCTTGGCGCCGTACTTGGAGCGGGACTGCTTGCGGTTCGCGACGCCGACCGCGTCGAGCGTCCCGCGGATGATGTGGTAACGGACGCCCGGGAGGTCCTTCACACGGCCCCCGCGGATCATCACGATCGAGTGCTCCTGGAGGTTGTGCCCGATACCGGGGATGTAGGTCGTCACCTCGATCCCGTTCGTGAGCCTCACGCGGGCGATCTTCCGGAGCGCCGAGTTCGGCTTCTTGGGGGTCGTCGTCTTGACCTGCGTGCAGACCCCCCGCCGCTGCGGGCAGGACTGGAGGGCGGGCGACTTCGTCTTGTAGCGAACGGCTTCGCGCCCCTTACGAACGAGCTGGCTGATCGTCGGCATCAGGCTTCCTCGGTTCCTCTTCCCCGCCGGAGGGACGCCTTTTCCGGCCCTTCGGGCCGCGTCTCCCCCGGTATCTGCGATGTCGGTTCGACCCTCCGGGCCGCCCGAAGGGGCTCTGCCCGAGGTGCGAAACCCTAAGAGACTACGCGCAAGTCCCCCCGCTGTCAACCTCTCGACGGACTCGCGGGCTCGACCCGGCCGTCCCGGGCCCTGGACCGCCGGCCCCCGGCGGAAATCCGGAATTCCGGAGCGGGACAGGGGGGGCGCGGCGGACCGCGCCCCCCCGTCCCGTCTCAGATCGTGTCGTCGTCGAGGTCCGCCGCCACGACCGGCGGCTCGTCGTCGTAGTAAGGCTCCTCGACCTCGTCCGGCGGGATCGGGATCTCCTCCCGCTCGAGCTCGACGTTCCGGTAGAACTCCATGCCCGTTCCGGCCGGGATGAGGCGCCCGACGATGACGTTCTCCTTGAGGCCGCGGAGGAGGTCGACGCGCCCCGCGATCGAGGCCTCCGTCAGGACGCGCGTCGTCTCCTGGAACGAGGCCGCGGAGACGAACGAGTCCGTGGAGAGGGAGGCCTTCGTGATCCCGAGGAGGAGCGGACGCCCCTGCGCCGGCTTGCCGCCGGCCGCGACGATCCGGTCGTTCTCCTCCCGGAAGCGGAACTTGTCGACCTGCTCGTCGATGAGGAACTCGGTGTCGCCGACCTCCTCGACCCTCACGCTCCGCATCATCTGGCGGACGATGACCTCGATGTGCTTGTCGTTGATGCCGACGCCCTGCGAGCGGTAGACCTCCTGGATCTTGTCGGTCATGTACCGCTGGAGCTCCTTCTCGCCGCGGACCGCGAGGATGTCGTGCGGCGAGGGGTCCCCTTCCGTGAGGGGGTCGCCCGACTCGACGCGCTCGCCCTCCTGGACCATGACGTGCGCCCCGCGCGGCACGAGGATGTCCCTCTTCTGCCCGTCCTCGGACTCGACGACGAGCTTCTGCTGGCCCTTGACGGTGCCCGCGTGCCGGACGACGCCGGAGACCTCGGTGATGACCGCGGGCTCCTTCGGCCGCCGCGCCTCGAAGAGCTCGACGACGCGCGGAAGGCCGCCGACGATGTCGCGCGTCCTCTTCTTCTCCACGGGCTTCTTCGCGAGGGCGTCGCCTGGGCTGACGGTGTCGCCGTCGGCGACCATGAGGTGGGCGGGGATCGGGAGGGCGTAGCGCCGCTCCGTCCCGTCCGCCCCGAGGACGACGAGCTGCGGCGAGCGCTTCTCCGTCGTCCCCGTCGTCTCGACGACGATCTTCTGGGAGAGGCCGGTGACCTTGTCCGTCTCCTCGCGGAGGTTCTCCCCCTCGAGGATGTCCTTGAAGACGACCTTGCCGCCGATCTCGGAGAGGATCGGCGAGGCGAAGGGGTCCCAGGTCACGAGGAGCTGGCCCGGCTTCACCTCGTCTCCGGCCGCGACCTTCAGGACGGAGCCGTAGGCGAGGGAGTAGCGCTCCTTCTCGCGCCCCTTCGCGTCCTGGATGACGAGCTTGGAGTTCCGGTTCACGACGACCTCGGTGCCGTCGTTCTTCCGGACCGTGAGGGCGTTCAGGACCCTCGCGACGCCCGGGTTCTTCGCGACGTGGCGGGCCGTCTCCGCGACGCGCGCCGTGCCGCCGTAGTGGAACGTCCGCATCGTGAGCTGCGTGCCCGGCTCGCCGATCGACTGGGCGGCGATGACGCCGACGGCCTCGCCGATGTCGACCATCCGGCCCGTCGCGAGGTTCCGGCCGTAGCACTTGCGGCAGACGCCGCGGCGGGTCTCGCAGGTGAGGACCGAGCGGATCTTGACCTTCTCGATGCCCGCTTCCTGGATCGCCGTCGCGATCTCCTCGGTGATGAGGCCGTTCGCCTCGACCATCACGGCGTCGGAGGCCGGGTCGAAGACGTCCTCCTGGACGAAGCGCCCGACGATGCGGTCGCGGAGCGCCTCGAGGATCTCGCCCCCCTCGACGATCGCCGAGACGGTGATCCCGTCGAGGGTCCCGCAGTCCTCCTCGTTGATGATGACGTCCTGCGCGACGTCGACGAGGCGGCGCGTGAGGTAGCCCGAGTCCGCCGTCTTGAGGGCCGTGTCCGCGAGGCCCTTGCGGGCGCCGTGGGTCGAGATGAAGTACTCGAGGACGGAGAGCCCCTCGCGGAAGTTCGAGATGATCGGCTGCTCCATGACCTCGCCCGAGGGCTTGGACATGGGGCCGCGCATGCCGGCGAGCTGGCGCACCTGCTCCTTCGAGCCCCGGGCGCCGGAGTCCGCCATCATGAAGATCGGGTTGAACTCGTTGCCGGGCGCCGCGTCCTGGGCCTTCATCTCCTTGAACATCTCGTCGGAGACGGCCTCGGTCGCGCGGTGCCAGATGTCGATGATCTTGTTGTGGCGCTCGCCGTCCGTGATCGCGCCCTGGGCCCTCTGGTTGTCGACCTCGAGGACGTCCCGGCGCGCCTTGTCGACGAACGTCGACTTCTTCGAGGGGATCCGCATGTCGTCGACGCCGATCGAGATCCCGGCGCGGGTCGCGACCCGGAAGCCGAGGGCCTTGATGATGTCGAGGATCTCGACCGTCCGCTCGAGCCCGAGGTTCACGAAGCAGTAGTTCACGAGGTCCTGGAGGCCCTTCTTCTTCAGGGTCCCGTTGATGAACGGGATGTCCTTCGGGAGGTGGGCCGACATGAGGACGCGCCCGACCGTCGTCTCGATCCGCGTCGCGACGCAGTCGATCGGCTCGGCGTGGACGATGTCCTGGTCGCCGAGGACCTGGCTCTCGAGGTCGACGAGGCGGCCCGTGTAGCGGACCGTGATCCCCGCGTGGGTGTCGACCTCGCCCGCGCCGTGCGCGAGGAGGACGTCGTCGAAGCCCGGGAAGACGCGGCCCTCTCCCTTGCACCCTTCCTTCCGGCGGGTCAGGTAGTAGAGGCCGAGGACGAGGTCCTGCGACGGGACGGCGAGGGGCTTCCCGTGCGCCGGCGAGAGGATGTTGTGCGCCGAGAGCATGAGGACCTGGGCCTCGACCTGCGCCTTCGGCGAGAGCGGGACGTGGACCGCCATCTGGTCGCCGTCGAAGTCGGCGTTGAAGGCCGCGCAGACGAGCGGGTGGATCTTGATCGCCTTGCCCTCGATGAGGACCGGCTCGAAGGCCTGGATGCCGAGGCGGTGGAGCGTCGGCGCCCGGTTCAGGAGGACCGGGTGCTCCTTGATGACCTCCTCGAGGGCGTCCCACACCTCGTTCGGCGCGGCCTCGACGAGCTCCTTCGACATCTTGATCGTCGAGGTGAGCCCCTTCTGCTCGAGGCGGCGGTAGATGAAGGGCTTGAAGAGCTCGAGGGCCATCCTCTTCGGGAGGCCGCACTGGTTCAGCTTCAGCTCGGGGCCGACGACGATGACGGAGCGGCCCGAGTAGTCCACGCGCTTGCCGAGGAGGTTCTGGCGGAAGCGTCCCGACTTCCCCTTGAGCGTGTCCGAGAGCGACTTGAGCGGGCGGTTGTTCGTCCCCTTCAGGACGCGGCCGCGCCGGCCGTTGTCGAACAGGGCGTCCACGGCCTCCTGGAGCATCCGCTTCTCGTTCCGGACGATGACCTCCGGGGCGCGGAGCTCGAGGAGCTTCTTGAGGCGGTTGTTCCGGTTGATGACGCGGCGGTAGAGGTCGTTGAGGTCCGACGTCGCGAAACGGCCGCCGTCGAGCGGCACGAGGGGCCGGAGCTCCGGCGGGATGACCGGGATGACGTTCAGGATCATCCACTCCGGGCGGTGGCCCGAGCGGCGGAACGCGTCGACGACCTTGAGGCGCTTGGCGGCCTTGAGGCGCTTCAGGGCCGACGTCTCCGTCTTCATGATGAGCCGGAGCTCGTCCGCGAGGTCGTCGATGTTGACCCGCTGGAGGAGCTCCTGGATCGCCTCGGCCCCCATCTTCGCGACGAAGGCGTCCACCCCGTACTTCGCCCTCAGCTCCCGGTAGCGCTCCTCGGTGATGAGGGACTTCTCGTTGACGTTCTCCTCCTCCGCGAGCGGGCCCGGGTCGACGACGACGTAGGCCTCGAAGTAGAGGATCCGCTCCAGGTCCCGGAGGGTGAGGTCGAGGAGGTGGCCGATCCGGCTCGGGAGGCCCTTGAAGAACCAGACGTGGGAGACGGGCGCGGCGAGCTCGATGTGGCCCATCCGCTCGCGCCGGACCTTGGACTTCGTCACCTCGACGCCGCACTTGTCGCAGACGACGCCCCGGTGCTTCATCCGCTTGTACTTGCCGCAGAGGCACTCCCAGTCCGTGATCGGGCCGAAGATCTTCGCGCAGAAGAGGCCGTCGCGCTCCGGCTTGAAGGTCCGGTAGTTGATCGTCTCCGGCTTCGTGACCTCGCCGAAGGACCAGGAGCGGATCTTCTCGGGGCTCGCCAGGGCGATCTTGATCGCGTTGAAGTCCCGCGGGCCCGGGCCGCGGAAGGCCGGGACCGCGGGCGAGAGGGGGGACGCGCCGAAGGTGTCCATGGTCATCTCTCCCTCCTCAGACCTTCAGGAGCTCGACGTCGAGGCAGAGCGACTGCAGCTCGCGGACGAGGACGTTGAACGACTCGGGGAGCCCCGGCTCCTCGGGGACCTCGCCCTTGACGATCGCCTCGTAGACGCGCGAGCGTCCCTCGACGTCGTCGGACTTGACCGTGAGGAGCTCCTGGAGCGTGTAGGCCGCGCCGTACGCCTCGAGCGCCCAGACCTCCATCTCGCCGAACCGCTGCCCGCCGAACTGCGCCTTGCCGCCGAGCGGCTGCTGCGTGATGAGCGAGTAGGGCCCGATCGAGCGGGCGTGGATCTTGTCGTCGACGAGGTGCGAGAGCTTGAGCATGTAGATGTAGCCGACCGTGACCTTCTGCTCGAAGCGGTCGCCCGTCATGCCGTCGTAGAGGTCCGTCTTCCCGCTCCGCGGGAGGTTCGACTTCTCGAGGAGCGCGCGGATCTCGTCCTCGGTCGCCCCGTCGAAGACGGGAGACGCGATCTTCAGGCCGAGCGCCTGCGCGGCCCACCCGAGGTGCGTCTCGAGGATCTGTCCGACGTTCATGCGCGAGGGGACGCCGAGCGGGTTCAGGACGATCTGGACGGGCGTGCCGTCCGGCAGGTAGGGCATGTCCTCCTCGGGGAGGATCCGGCTGATGACGCCCTTGTTCCCGTGGCGTCCGGCCATCTTGTCGCCGACCTGGAGCTTGCGCTTCATGGCGACGTAGACCTTGACGGTCTTGTTCACGCCCGGGGCGAGCTCGTCGCCCTTCGAGAGGTCCTCGACCTTCTTCGCCGTCGTGACGCGGATGACGTCGACCTGCGAGTCCGCCCGCTGGAGGACGAGGCGGACCGCGTCGCGGACCTCCTCGTCGCGGAGCTTGAGGCCCTTGAGGAGCCTCGGCCCCATCATCCCGACCTTCTCGGCCGTGAGCCGGTGGCCCGCGGCGACGAGGACGTTCCCCTGCGGGTCGACGACGTCCTCCTGGACGGTCCGCCCCTCGAGGAGGCGCTCGATCTTCTCGCGCGCCTCGGTCCGCACGATGCGGATCTCGTCGTCCGCGTTCTTGTTGAGCCAGCCGATCTCCTCGTCGAGGATCTGCTTCGCGCGGACGTCCTTCTGCTTCTCGTCTTCCTTGCGCGTGAAGATCTTCACGTCGACGACGACGCCCTCGATCCCGGGCGGGCACTTCAGCGAGGCGTCGCGGACGTCGCCGGCCTTCTCGCCGAAGATCGCCCGGAGGAGCTTCTCCTCGGGCGTGAGCTGCGTCTCGCCCTTCGGCGTGACCTTGCCGACGAGGATGTCGCCCGGCTTCACGTTCGCGCCGATCCGGATGATCCCCGACTCGTCGAGGTCGCGGAGCGCGTGCTCGGAGACGTTCGGGATGTCCTTCGTGATCTCCTCGGGCCCGAGCTTCGTCTCGCGGGCCTCGATCTCGAACTCCTCGATGTGGATGGAGGTGTAGTAGTCCTCCTTCACCATCTTCTCGGAGATGAGGATCGCGTCCTCGAAGTTGTAGCCGCGCCACGGCATGAAGGCGACGAGGATGTTCCGGCCGAGGGCGAGCTCGCCCCCGGAGGTGCAGGGACCGTCGGCCAGGACCCGCCCCGCCGTGACGCGCTCGCCTTCCCGGACGATCGGCTTCTGGTTGATGCAGGTGTTCTGGTTCGACCGGCGGAACTTCAGGAGCGGGTAGATGTCCGCCCCGAACTCGCGCGGCTTGCCGTCGGGGCCGATCCCCTCGACGCGGACGATGATGCGGCGCGCGTCGACCGTGTCGACGACGCCGTCCCTCTTGCAGAGGACGACGGCTCCCGAGTCGCGCGCGACGACCCCCTCGAGGCCCGTTCCGACCGTCGGCGGCTCCGTCCTGAGCAGCGGCACGGACTGGCGCTGCATGTTCGAGCCCATGAGGGCCCGGTTCGCGTCGTCGTGCTCGAGGAAGGGGATGAGCGCCGCGGCGACGGAGACGAGCTGCTTCGGGGAGACGTCCATGAACTGGACCTTCTCCCGCGGCTCGGCCTTGAACTCGCCCTGGAGCGTGACCTGGACGCGGTCGTTCACGAACCGCCCGTCCGCCTCGAGGGGCTCGTTCGCCTGGGCGATCGAGTAGTCCTCCTCCTCCCAGGCGGGGAGGTAGAAGGCGGTCGGCCGCCCGACGGCGAGCTTCTTGCCCGCCTTCTTCAGCTTCGCGTTCCGCTCCTCGAGCTCGGCGGCCTCGACGATGGCCCCCTTCGCCCAGCCGGAGTCGCCGACCGTGACGACCTCGAAGTGCTCGAGGACGCGCCCGTCCCGGACCTTCTTGTACGGCGACTCGATGAAGCCGTACTCGGAGATCCGCGCGTAGCAGGAGAGCGAGGAGATGAGGCCGATGTTCGGCCCTTCCGGCGTCTCGATCGGGCAGATGCGGCCGTAGTGCGTCGAGTGGACGTCGCGGACCTCGAACCCGGCGCGCTCGCGCGAGAGGCCGCCCGGCCCGAGGGCCGAGAGGCGGCGCTTGTGCGTCACCTCCGAGAGCGGGTTCGTCTGGTCCATGAACTGCGAGAGCTGGGACGACCCGAAGAACTCCTTGATCGCCGCGATGACGGGCTTGGAGTTGATCAGGTCGTGGGGCATCGCCGAGTCGATGTCCTGGTGGACGGACATCTTCTCCTTGATGGCGCGCTCCATCCTCACGAGGCCGATCCGGAACTGGTTCTCGAGGAGCTCGCCGACGCAGCGGACCCGGCGATTGCCGAGGTTGTCGATGTCGTCGATCTTCCCGATGTCCTTCTTGAGCTTCAGGAGCGCGTCGATCACGACGAAGAAGTCGTCGGACGAGAGCGTCTTCTGCTCGAGCGACGTCGAGAGGCCCATCCGGATGTTGAACTTGTAGCGGCCGACGCGGGAGAAGTCGTACTTCCGCGGGTCGAAGAACATCCCGACGAAGAGGTTCTTCGCGCTTTCGTCCGTCGGCGGGTCGCCGGGGCGCATCCGCTTGTAGATCTCGAGGAGCGCCTCGCGCTTCGTCTTGACGGAGTCCTTCCGGAGCGTCGCGATGAGGGTCTCGCCGATCGGCTCCCACTCGGGGAAGAGGACCTCGACGGGAGTCGCCTGCTTCTCCGTCAGGACGGTCGCGAGGTCGTCCGGGACCTCGCTCCCGGCTTCGTAGAGGACCTCGCCGGAGGTGAGGTCGACGACGTCGACGGCGAAGAGGATCCGCCCGAGCTTGCCCGGGTCGACGGAGACGGAGACCGGCTGGCCCGACGCGAGCTTCTCCCTCTGGTCCGCGGAGAGCTTGACGTCGGCGAAGATCCGCCCGTCCTTCCTCACGCCGCGGAGGTGCTTCTGCCGGAGGTCCTCCTTCGCGAGGACGTCGGGCGGGAGGACGAGGTGGGCCTTCCCCTTGTCGAACGTCAGGCCGACGGCCGAGTAGAACTTCTTGAGGATCTGCTCGTCGCTCTCGAGGCCGAGGGCGCGGAGGAAGACCGTGCCGGGGAACTTCCGCTTCCGGTCGATCCTCACGCCGAAGAGGCCCTTGGAGTCGATCTCGAACTCCACCCAGGAGCCGCGGTACGGGATGATCTTCCCGATGAGGGTGTGCGCCCCCTCGCGGGTGAAGAAGACGCCCGGCGAGCGGTGGAGCTGCGAGACGATGACGCGCTCCGTCCCGTTGATGATGAAGGTCCCGTTGTCCGTCATGAGGGGGATGTCGCCGAAGTAGACCTCCTCCTCCTTGATGTCCCGGATCGGCCACTCCTTCGGCGCGCTCTTTCCCGCCGGAGCGTTCTCCTTGTCGAAGACCTTCAGGCGGAACGTGACCTTCAGGGGGACCGCGTACGTGAGGCCGCGCTCCTGGCACTCCGCCACCGTGAAGGGAAGGCGCAGCTCGACCGGGGTGCCGCAGACCTCGTCGATCGTCACCTTGTTCGGATTCGGGTGGCCGCAGTCCTGGCACTCGACCCGGTTCGCACGGGGGTCCTTGACCCTCACCGTCGCGCCGCAGTGCTCGCAGGTGAACCGCAGGTGCTGGATCCCCTCGAGGCGGCTGCTCCGGGAGGCCCAGTCCCCGATCCGGTACGACACGTACTCGAGGGCGCACGTCTCCCGGAAGTCGGAGAACGGGAAGACCCCGCGGAAGACGGCCTCCAGCCCGACCTCGCTCCTCTCCGTGGGGAGGAGGTCCATCTGGAGGAAGTCCTCGTAGGACCGCCTCTGGACGTCGATGAGGTTCGGCAGGGGGAGAAACGTCTTGATCTTGCCGAAGTCGTGTCGGGCGGTCTGTCCCGGGGCGTGCATGCGGTCAGGCATTCGAGCGGGCTCCCTTCAGCCGAGAAAGGGGTGACGCGGAAAGAGGGAAACACCGCCCGGCGAGACGGCGCGATCCCCGGGGGGCCGGCCGGGCCGGCCCCTCGGGGAATCGACGTCCGTCACCGGACGGCCTCCCGTTCGGGACACTCGGGACTACTTGACCTCGACCTTGGCGCCGATCTCCTCGAACTTCTTCTTGATCGCGGCCGCCTCGTCCTTGGAGACGGACTCCTTGAGGGTCCCGAGGTTCTCGACGAGGTCCTTGGCCTCCTTCAGGCCGAGGGTCGAGTTGACCTCGCGGACCGCCTTGATGACGTTGATCTTGTTCGAGCCGGCCTCCTTGAGGACGACCGTGAACTCCGTCTGCTCCTCGACCGGGGCCGCGGCGGCGGCCGGGCCGGCGGCGGCGGCGGCCGGGGCGGCCATCATCGCGGCCGAGACGCCGAACTTGTCCTCGAGGGCCTTGACGAGGTTGTTGAGCTCGAGGACGGACATCCCCTCGACCTCGGCGACGAACTGCTCGATGGAAAGGGCCATTTCGTTCTCCTTGTCTTCCTTGTCTCTTCGCGCGTACGCGTTTCTACGGATCGATTCGGGGAGCCCGGCCTCAGGCCGCGGCGCCCTTCTTCTCGGCGACGGCCGCGACCGTCATGGCGAGCTTCCGCTGCGGAGCGGAGAGCACCGTGACGAGGCGGCGCACCGGCGACTGCATGAGGCCGAGGAGCCGGGCGACGAGCTCGGGGCGGGACGGCATGCTCGCGAGCGACTCGAGGGCGGACGCGGGCACGGGGCGGCCCTCGACGAGGGCGGCCTTGACCCTGACCTTCGGGTTCGTCTTGCCGAACTGGTGGAGGACCTTCGCGAGGCCGACGATGTCCGTCTTCGAGTAGGCGACGGCCGTCATCCCCGTGAAGTGCTCGGAGAGAGCGCCGATCGGGGCGTCCTTGAAGGCGCGCAGCGCGAGGGTGTTCTTGACGACGACGTACTCCGAGCCCGACGCCCGGACCTGCCGGCGGAGCTCGGTGACGTCCGGGACGCTGATCCCCTGGAAGTCGACGAGGAACGCGTGGGGAGCATGCCCCACCGTCTCGGCCATCTTCGCGATGGACTCGGTCTTCTCGGCGCGGTTCACGCGGTCCTCCCCACGAGCTTGTCGGCGACGGCCGGGTCGACCGGGACGCCCGGGCCCATCGTGGAGCCGATGAAGATCGACTTCATGTACTTCCCCTTCGCCGCCGCGGGCTTGGCCTTCTGGATCGCCGTGATCAGGGCCTCGGTGTTCTCGACGAGGGCCTTGTCGTCGAAGGAGAGCTTGCCGACCGGGCAGTGGACGATCGCGGTCTTGTCGACGCGGAACTCGATCTTGCCGGCCTTCAGCTCCTTGACGGCCTTGCCGACGTCGAAGGTGACCGTGCCGGCCTTCGGGTTCGGCATGAGGCCGCGGGGGCCGAGGACCTTACCGAGCCGGCCGAGCGACTTCATCATGTCGGGCGTGGCGACGAGGGCCTCGAAGTCGAGGAACCCGCCCTGGATCTTCGCGACGAGGTCGTCCCCCCCGACGACGTCGGCGCCGGCGTCCTCCGCCTCGCGGACCTTCTCGCCCGAGGCGACGACGGCCACGCGGACGGTCTGGCCCGTCCCGTGCGGGAGGACGACCGTGCCGCGGACCATCTGGTCCGCGTGCTTCGGGTCGACGCCGAGGCGCATCGCCACCTCGAGCGTCTCGTTGAACTTCGCGTACGCCGCCGAGCGGACGAGCGCGACGGCCTGCGGGACGTCGTAGAGCTTCGTCCGGTCGATCTTGGCGGCCGCGGCGGTGTACTTCTTGCCTTCCGTCATGTCTCTTCCGCTCTTCCGAGAGCGGCGACCGTCCTGCGTCCCCGCGAAGAGAAGCCCCGGGAGGCAGCCCGGGCTTCGCGGGGCCGCGCGCCGTGAGAGGGTCGGCGCCGGCCCGTTCGCCGTCTCAATCTGAAACCGTCACGCGACGATTTCGTTCTCCCTGGCTACCCGACGACCTCGATCCCCATGGACCGCGCCGTCCCCGCGACCGTCTTCTTGGCGGCCTCGAGGTCCGCGGCGTTGAGGTCGACGAGCTTCAGCTTCGCGATCTCCTCGACCTGCTTCATCGTGACCTTCCCGACCCGGTTCTTGTTCGGGACGCCCGAGCCCTTCTCGACCTTGGCCGCCTTCTTGAGGAGGACCGAGGCCGGGGGGGTCTTCAGGATGAAGGTGTAGGAGCGGTCGGAGTAGACCGTGACGATCACCGGGATGATGAGGCCCGCGTCCTTCTGCGTCTTCGCGTTGAAGGCCTTGCAGAAGTCCATGATGTTGACGCCCTGCGGGCCGAGGGCGGTGCCGACGGGAGGCGCGGGGGTCGCCTTACCGGCTTCGATCTGGAGCTTGACCTGCCCGACGACTTTCTTGGCCATTGCGAGTTCCTTCGGATGGTGGCGGGGCGGGCCCCGCGTTCTTCGGGCGGCCGGCACGCCGGCCCCCGCGGATTACAGCTTCTGGACCTGGACGAACTCGAGCTCGACCGGCGTCGGCCGGCCGAAGATCGTGACGAGGACGCGGAGCGTCGAACGCTCGATGTTGACCTCCTCGACGTCCCCCGTGAACTCCTTGAAGGGGCCGTCGACGATCTTCACCTTCTCGCCGCGCTCGTACGTGTACTTCGGCTTCGGCTTCTCCTTCGACTCGGCCGTGTGGTGGAGGATCGCCTCGACCTCGCCGGGCAGGAGGGGAACGGGGCTCTTCGAGGAGCCGCCGACGAAACCGGTGACCTTGGGGGTGTTCCGCACGAGATGCCAGGTCTCGTCGGCCATCTCCATCTGGACGAGGACGTAGCCGGGGAAGAACTTGCGCTCGACGTTCCGGCGCTTCCCCGCCTTCATCTCGACGACGGTCTCCTTCGGGACGCGGATCTCGCCGAACTGCCCTTCCATCCCCTGGGCCTTGATCCGGTTCGTGAGCTCCTGGACGACGCGGTCCTCGAACCCCGAGTAGGTGTGGACGATGTACCAGTCCATCGGCGGGGCCGCAGGGGCTCCGTCGGGGAGGGCCGGGATGGCGTCGTGCTCGGTCGTCATGGCTCGGGGTCCCGCCGGCTCAACCGCCGAACTGGGCGAAGAACCAGTTGATGACCGGCGTGATCGCCGCGTCGACCGCGAAGAGGAACACGCCGACGACGACGGTGTAGAGGATGACGACCGTCGTCGTGCCGACGACCTCGTCCTTCGCCGGCCAGCTGACCTTGCCGGTCTCCTTCCGGACGTCGACGAGGAACTCCCTGAAGGTCTTCCACCGCTCGGTGAGGTTCATTCGATCCGTCTTCCTGGCGCGCTCGGGCGCCGCGCCGCCCTTCCCGGGGCGTCCGGCCCGCCCCACCGGGGACGGGAGAGTGGCAGGGGTGCGGAGACTCGAACTCCGAACCTACGGTTTTGGAGACCGTTGCTCTGCCAATTGAGCTACACCCCTGTGCGTCGTCCCCTAGACCTTGCCTTCCTTGTGGGCCGTGTGCTTCCGGCAGGAACGGCAGTACTTCGAGACCTCCAGCTTCTCCTGGTGGGTCTTCTTGTTCTTCGTCGTCGTGTAGTTCCGGCGCTTGCACTCGCCGCACGCCAGGCTGATCAGGTCTCTCGGCATCGCTCTCTCCGCCTCCTCGCCGCCGCCCGGGTCCGTCCCGACCCCCCGCCCTTCCCGCGTCCCGGGAAGGGATGGAGCGGGAGACGGGATTCGAACCCGCGACCAACAGCTTGGAAGGCTGTGACTCTACCCCTGAGTTACTCCCGCCGGTGTCCTTCCGGCCCTCCGTCGTCCCCTCCCCCGGTCCGGGCCGTCCCTCCGGGAGAGGTCTCTGGAGCCCACGAGCAGACTTGAACTGCTGACCCCGTCCTTACCAAGGACGTGCTCTACCGCCTGAGCTACGTGGGCCCGTTCCCGCTGGCCTCCCCGCGCCCGTCTCCGGACCGGGGACTTTTTCGGAAAGTCTGGTGGGCAGGGAGGGATTCGAACCCCCGTAGCGCCTGAGCGCGGCAGATTTACAGTCTGCTGCCATTAACCACTCGGCCACCTACCCGCCGTTCCGTCCGTCTCTAACCTCACTCCTTCCCACGGCCCGCCCCGGGTGAGATTCCCGGTTCGGCCGTGGAGCTGGCGATGGGACTTGAACCCGCAACCTGCCGATTACAAATCGGCTGCTCTGCCAGTTGAGCTACGCCAGCCCATCGCGCCCGAGGCCTCCGGCCGGCCACCCGGCCGGAGCCGGAAGGCGCGAACCGTGGTGTATATCAGCGGCGAAACGTTCCGTCAAGCGATTCCCGTGCCGGGAACCGCCCTGCCGGGCTTCGTAGCGCCCGCGTCGCGCCGACACCATATTCGGGGAAGCTCCTCGGGAGGGTGCCATGTCGATCCGCCTCGTCCTCGCGATCGGGACCGGGATCCTCGCCGGGAGCGCGTCCCTCCGGGCGTCCGATCTCGTCGTCCCCGTCGTCCTCGACGTCCGCTCGGGGGGCGCGCATTACACCACGGAGCTGACCCTGACGAACAGGGGAAGCTCGCCGGCCGCGCTCGGGCTCTCGTACCGGGGCTCCCTCGGCTCCGCCTCGGGCGCAATCACGGTGACCGTCCCCGCGGGCACGCAGACGACCCTCCCGGACGTCGTCGCCGCGCTCGCCGCCGGCGGAGTCGCCTTCCCGGCCCTCGGCGAGGGCGCCCCGCACGCCGGGACGCTCCGCATCGCCGTCCCGGACGCGGCGGCGGCCGTCGTCTCGGCGCTCGCCCGGACCACGAGCCCGACCGGCTCGCCGCACCCCGAGGGGGCCGCCGGCCTCGCTTACGCCGCGATCGGGCTCCCGGCGGCCCACTCCGGGCGGGCCGTCGTCCTCGCGCTCCGGCAGTCGGTGTTCGAGCGCTCGAACCTCGCGATCTACAACCCGGGGACCTCCCCGGTGACCGTCCGGGCCGTCGCTTTCAGCGGCGGCGGGGACGGCCGGGAGGCTCCCGTCGCCGAGGGCCTCCGGTTGGAGCCCGGGGAGTGGCGCCAGCTCGACCGGGTCCTCGAGAAGGCCGGCATGGCTCAGGGCTGGGCCGTCGTCGAGAGGACCGACGGCGGGGTCTTCGGGGCCTACGGCGTCGTGAACGACGGAGGAACGAACGACGGCTCCTTCCTCGAGGCCGTCGCCGAATCGGCGCCGTCGGCCGTCCTGACCGTCCCCGCGGTCGTCGAGACGCCCCTGTTCCGGACCGAGCTCGTCCTCGCGAACCGGGCTGCGGCGCCCGTCCTCCTCACGATCGACTACCGCGAGTCGCTCGCCGCGGGCCTCGGCGCCGGGGGACAGGTCCCGCTCACGCTCGGCGCGCGCGAGCAGCGGATCGTCCCCGACGCGGTCGCCTGGCTTCGCAGCCTCGGGATCGGCATCGGGCCGGTCGGAGCCGCCTCGTACGCAGGCCGTCTCCGGGTCACCGGGCCCGCGGGGGCCTCGGGTCTCCACGCCTCGGCCCGGATCTCCGCGGCGTCGACGGGAGGAGGCGCCTACGGCGTCTTCCTCCCGGGTGTCGCCGGAGGCGCCGAGACGGCCACGGAAGCCTGGGTGACCGGCCTTCGATCGGACGCCACGACCCGTTCGAACCTCGCCGTCGTCCACGCGGGCGCGCCGGGCTCCGGCCCGCTGACGCTCGAGGTCCGCTTCTACGACGGAGCCGCCTCCGGGAGGATCGCCGGGGCGCCGTCGAATCTCACCCTCGCCGAGGGGGAGTGGCTCCAGCTCCCCGACCCGCTCCGCCCGCTCGGCGTCTCGACCGGCTGGGCGCGCCTCGCCCGCGTCGGGGGAAGCGCCCCGTGGCTCGCATACGGCGTCGTGAACGACGGGGCGGGCCCGAACCTCCGGACCGGGGATGGCGCCTTCCTCCCCGCCCTCGCGGGGGGGAGCGTCCCGGCGGCCCGGGTCGCCCCCGGCGACCTCGCCTACCTCGGCGCCTTCCGGCTTCCGACCGGCGGGGAGCGACCGCTGACCTTCGAATACGGCGGGAACGCGATGACCTTCCGGCCGGGCGGCGACCCGTCCGGCGGCGCCGACGGCTTCCCCGGCTCGCTCTTCGTGACGGGCCACGACCGGATGCCGTACGGCGAGCTGCCGGACGGGAGCCGTGTCGCGGAGGTCTCGATCCCCGCTCCCGTCGTCGCGCGCGACGTCGAGGCGCTCCCCGTGGCGGCGTTCCTCCAGCCGCTGACCGAGGTCACCGGCGGGCTCTTCTCGGGGATCGACGAGATCCCCCGGCTCGGGATGCAGTACCTCGACCGGCCCGAGACGGGACCGAGGATTCACCTCGCCTGGGGGGAACACCTGCCGCCTCCCCCGTACCGGCCGACGCACGCGTGGTTCGAGCCGACGCTCGCGACGCCGCGGCCGACGGGGGCGTGGTTCCTCGAGGGGCTCTCGGCATGGGAAGGGAACGGCTACATGCTCGAGGTCCCCTCCGGCTGGGCGGAGGCGCACGCCTCGGGCCGCGTCCTCGGCACGGGCCGGTACCGGGACGGCGGGATGGCGGGGATGGGGCCGGCGCTCTTCGCCTACAGGCCGTGGCTCGACGCCGCCGGGACGCCTCCGGCTCCCGGCGCGACGCTCCCGGTGACGACGCTCCTCCGCTATGCGTCGACTCTCGAGACGGAGAGCCTCGAGCGATGCCTCGCCGGGACACAGCACTGCGACACTTGGGAGGGGGCGGCGTGGCTCACGACGGCCTCCGGGAAGTCGGCCGTCCTCTTCGCAGGGACGAAGGGAGTCGGCGGGAGGTTCTGGTACGGCTTCCTCAACCCCTCCGGGCCCGACCTGCCGTGCGTCGCCGGGGCCTTCGTGACCGAGTACACGACCTGCCGCCTCGCCGACGGCACACCCTGCCCCGCGTCGGAGATGGTCGAGTGCGCGGGGCACACCTCGAGCCGCGGGTGGTGGAGCAGCCGGTTCGCGTCGCGTCTCCTCCTCTACGACCCGGACGACCTCGCCCGGGTCGCGGCGGGAACGCTCGCGCCCTGGGAGCCGCAGCCGTACGCCCACCTCGACGTCGACGCGCTCCTCTACCTGAACCCGTCGCGCGTCGACGTCGAAGAGGTCGGGCCGGGCGTCCAGCAGCGCTTCCGGCTCGGCGACGTGACGTTCGACCGGGGCAGCGGCCTCCTCTACCTCCTCGAGCTCTTCGCCGACGGGGCGCGCCCCGTGGTCCACGTCTTCCGGGTTCGCTGAACGCCGAGCCGCGTCCGCGAGGCGGGAACGCCCCGGCGGCGCGCCGCACGGCCTCCCGGAGGGAGCCGGGCGGCCGTCAGCGGTCCCGGCGCCCGCGCCGCTGCCTCAGGGCCTCGAAGAGGAGGACCGCCGCCGAGACGCCGACGTTGATCGAGCCGGCTCCCGGCGCCATCGGGATCGCCACGAGCCGATCGCACGTCTCGCGCGTCAGGCGGCGGAGGCCCGGTCCCTCGGCGCCGAGACAGAGGACGACGTCGCCCGTCAAATCGACGTCCCACATCGACTCACCTTCCGGCGAGGCGCCGAAGACCCAGAAGCGGTCGTTCTTGGCCTCTTCCAGGAAGCGCGCCGCGTTGCCGACCCGCGCGACCTTGACCCGCTCGAGGGCGCCGGCGCTCGCCTTCGAGACCGACTCGCTGAGGCCGACGGAGTGCCGCTCCGGGAGGACGACCGAGGCCCCGGCCGCCGCTGCGGAGCGGAGGATCGAGCCGAGGTTCCCCGGGTCCGTCACCTCGTCGAGGAAGAGGACGAGGCGCGTCCCGGGCTCGCCCGCGAGCGCCTCCGCGAGCGCGTCGTAGTCGCGCGTCGCGACCCGCGCCGCGACGCCGTTGTGGGCCTTCCCCGCCGTCCGGTCGAGCTCCTCCCTCGGGACGAACCGGACGGGGATCCCCTTCTCGCGCGCCGACCGCTCGAGCTCGCGCGCCCGCGCGTCGCGCCGCCCCTCCTGCAGGAGGAGCGCCTCGACTGCCTCGGGACGCTCCGCGAGCGCGGCGGCGACGGGATGGAACCCGGCGACGATCACGGGGCCTCGACGAGGACGACGGCCGAGGCGAAGACCCCCTCGCCCCGTCCGAAGCCGGTCATCCCGTTCCCGCTCGAGGCCTTCACGGAGACGCGCTCGACGGGGATGCCGAGGAGAGAGGCGATGACGGCGCGCATCGCGTCGCGGTGCTCTCCGACCCGCGGCCGCTCGGCGACGAGCGTGACGTCGACGTTCACGACCCTCGGGCTCCCCGCGCGCGCGAGCGCCTCGGTGACGAACGCCGAGGAGGGGGCGTCCTTCCAGCGCGGCTCCGTCGTCCCGAAGACGCTCCCGAGGTCGCCCGCGGCGGCCGTGCCGAGGAGGGCGTCGGCGAGGGCGTGGAGGACGACGTCGCCGTCCGAGTGCCCCTCGGGACCCTCGTCCGACGGGATCTCGACCCCGCCGAGGACGCAGCGCCGCCCGGCGACGAGCGGGTGGGCGTCGAGCCCCTGCCCGATCCTGAGGCTCACCGCCGCCCCTCCGCGGCGAGCCACGCCTCGGCCCGCGCGAGGTCCTCGGGGAAAGTGATCTTCACGTTCCAGCGGGAGGTGACGACGGACCGCACCGCGACGCCGCGCCGCTCGAGGAGCTCGACGTCGTCCGTCGCGTCGGCGAGACCGGCCTCGACCGCCTCGCGGAGGAGGCCGGCCCGCATCACCTGGGGCGTCGCGGCCGCGAAGAGGTCGTGCCGCGGGACCGTCTCGACGACGACGCCGGCACGGACCCGCTTGACCGTGTCCGTCACCGGGCTCCCGGCCAGCGCGGCGCCGTGCTCGGCCGCAGCGTCGACGACGGCGGCCACGTCGGCCGGCTCGACGAGCGGCCGGGCGGCGTCGTGGATGCAGAGGAGGTCGTCGTCCGCGGCGCCCGAGGCGCGCCAGGCGGCGACGACGGAGTCGCGCCGGGTCTCGCCTCCCGCGGTCGTCGCGACCGGCATCGCCCCGAAACCGGCGAGCGCGGCGGCGAACGCCGCCTCGTGGCCCGGCGAGACCGCGACGACGGCGCGGTCGACGCGCCCCGAGGCGGCGAGCCGCTCGAGGGCGTGGAGGAGGAACGGCCTCCCCGCGAGCCTCACGAGGGCCTTCGGACCCGCCTCGTGGAACCGGGCCCCGAGCCCCGCCGCCGGGATGAGCGCGACGACGGCCACGTCAGCGCGCGAGGATGTCCGCTTCCTTCGCCTTGACGACCGAGTCGACCTCGGCCACGAACCTGTCCGTCAGCTTCTGGACGTCGTCGAGGGCCTTCTTCTCCTCGTCGGCCGAGATCGTCCCGCCCTTCCCTTCCTTCTTGACCTTGTCGTTCGCCTCGTGGCGGTGGTGGCGGACCTCGACCTTCGTCTGCTCGCCGAGCGTATGGGCCTTCTTGACGATCTCCTTCCGCCTCTCCTCGGTCGGCGACGGGACGGGCACGCGGACGACGCGGCCGTCGGAGCTCGGGTTCAGGCCCAGGTCGCTGTTCCGGATCGCCTTCTCGATGAGCGGGCAGAGCTGCGCCTCCCAGGGCTGGATCAGGATCAGCGTCGCGTCCGGCGTGGAGAGGTTCGCGACCTGGTTCAGGGGGGTCGGCGTCCCGTAGTACTCGACGTGGACCCCGTCGAGCAGGGCGACCGTCGCGCGGCCCGTCCGGAGGTGCTTCAGCTCGGCCTTCAGGGCGTCGATCGACGTCGTCATCCGGCGCTCGGTTTCCTTGCGGATCTCGGCGAGGGGCATCGGCTCTCTCCTCTCGAACTTCGATTCAGTTTGCGGGCTCGCCCGCGTCGACCGTCGAGCCGATCGGCTCGCCCGTGACGACGCGGAGGATGTTCCCGGGAACGAGGAGGTTGAAGACCCGGATCGGGATGCGGCTCTCGCGGCAGAGGGCGATCGACGCCGCGTCCATGACGGCGAGCCGCCGCTCGAGCGCCTCCTGGTAGGTGACGTGCGGGAGGAGGACGGCGGAGGGGTCGGTCTTCGGGTCGGCGCTGTAGATGCCGTCGACCTTCGTCCCCTTCAGGATCGCCTCGGCCCGCAGCTCGCTCGCGCGGAGGGCCGCGGCGGAGTCCGTCGTGAAGAACGGGTTCCCCGTGCCGCCGGCAAGGATGATCGCCCGCCCCTTCTCGAGGTGACGCTCCGCGCGGCGGCGGATGAAGGGCTCGGCGACGGAGCGGACCTCGAAAGCCGTCAGGACCCTCGTCGGCACACCCCGCCGCTCGGCGGCGTCCTGGAGCGCGAGCGCGTTGATGACCGTCGCGAGCATCCCCATGTTGTCGCCCGTGACCCGGTCGATCCCCTGCGTCGCGGCCGAGACGCCGCGGATGATGTTCCCGCCGCCGATGACGACGGCGAGCTGCACGCCCATCCGGGCGACGGCCGCGAGCTCGTCCGCGAGGCGCGCGACCATCGCCGGATCGATGCCGAAGGGCTGCCCCCCGAGGAGGGCCTCCCCGGAGAGCTTCAGGAGGACCCGGCGGTAGACCGGCCGGCCCGTCTCGCTGCCCATCGGCGTCCGCGCTACTTCGTGAGCGCCGCGACCTCCGCGGCGAGGTCGGTCTGCTTCTTCTCGACCCCTTCGCCCACCTTGAAGCGGACGAAGCGGACGACCTTCGCGTCCTTGCCGGCGCGCTCGGCGACGACCTGCGAGACCTTCTTCGAGTCGTCCTTGACGAACGGCTGGTCGACGAGGACCGTCTCGCCGAAGAACTTCCCGATCCGCCCCTCGACCATCTTCTCGACGACGGCCTCGGGCTTGCCGGAGGCGACGGCCTGCGCCTTCGCGATCTCGCGCTCGTCGGCGAGGACCTTTTCCGGGACCTGCTCGCGGACGGCCCAGGACGGGGAGAGCGCGGCGACCTGCATCGCGAGGTCCTTCGCGAGCTCGGCGTCGCACCCCTTCGTCTCGACGACGACGACGGTCTTGTCTCCCGGGTGGGCGTAGAGGCTGAGGGCGTTCCCCCCGGCGGCGACGAGGCGCGCGAAGCGGCGGAGCTGGGTGTTCTCACCCGTCTTCGCCGTGTTCGCCTGGAGCCAGTCGGCGACCGTGCCGGCCGCGCCGGGGACGGCCGGCGGGCAGGCCTTCGCCTTCAGCGCCTCGACGTCGCCCTCCGGGGCGTCGCCGAAGGCGGCCTCGGCGGCGACGTAGGCCGCGAGGGCCGCGCGGGCGGCCTTGAAGTCGTCCGTCTTGGCGACGAAGTCCGTCTCGCAGTTCAGCTCGACGAGCGCCGCGACGGAGCCGTCGCACGCGTAGCCGACGAGCCCCTCGGCGGCGACGCGGCCCGCCTTCTTGGCGGCGGCGGCGAGGCCCTTCTTGCGGAGGCTCTTCTCGGCCTCCTCGATCGACCCGTTCGCCTCGGCGAGCGCGGTCTTGCAGTCGAGGATTCCGGCCCCGGTCTTCTCCCGGAGCTCCTTGATCATGGCGGTCGTGATTTCCATCGGGCTCTCCCGTCGCGCCGGCCCGGGGCCGGCGCCGTCGTTCTCGTCTCGTTCGGAGCGTCCGGGCCGCCGGACGCGAAGAGGGCCGGCGGGAGCGCGCGATCCGCGTCTCCCGCCGGCCCGGCTCGATCAGGTTCGGTCGAGGATCAGGCCTGCGCCGGCGCGGAGTCCTTCGCGGCGATCGCGTCCCCGGCGGACGCGCCCTCCGCCACGACGAAGTTCGCGGGCATCGGCTCGTCGTCCGCCTCCGCCGCCTTCCCGACGAAGCGCTCCTCCTGGGCGTGGAGCCCCTCGAGGACGGCGTCGGCGATCTTGCCCGTGAAGAGCTTGATCGCGCGGATCGCGTCGTCGTTGCCGGGGATGACGTGCGTGATCGGGTCGGGGTCGCAGTTCGTGTCGACGATGCCGACGATCGGGATCCCGAGCTTGTTCGCCTCCTGGACCGCGATCGCCTCCTTCTTCGGGTCGATCACGAACAGGAGGTCCGGCAGCTCCTCCATCTCGGTGATGCCGGAGAGGTTCTTCGCGAGCTTCGTCCGCTCGCGCTCGAGGCGGATGCGCTCCTTCTTCGTGAGGATGGCGTCCGAGTTCTCGGCGAGCATCCCCTCGATCTCCTTGAGCCGCATGATCGACTTTCGGATCGTGACGAAGTTCGTGAGCGTGCCGCCGAGCCAGCGGTTGTTCACGAAGAACATGCCGCAGCGGTTCGCCTCCTCGTAGATCGCGTCCTGGGCCTGCCGCTTCGTCCCGACGAAGAGGATGTTCTTCCCCTGGGAGGCCGCCTCGGTGACGAAGGCCGCCGCCTCGCGGAAGCACTTGAGCGTCTTCTGGAGGTCGATGATGTAGATGCCGTTGCGCTTCCCGAAGATGTACTTCTTCATCTTCGGGTTCCAGCGCTTCGTCTGGTGCCCGAAGTGGACGCCCGCCTCGAGGAGCTCCTTCATCGTGATCTGGCTCATGGCTACCTCTTCGAGAACTGGAACCGGGCGCGGGCGCCGCGCTGGCCGTACTTCTTCCGCTCCTTCATGCGCGAGTCGCGCGCGAGGAGGCCGGCCTTCTTCAGCGTCGGGCGGAGCTCGAGGTTGAAGAGGCAGAGGGCGCGCGAGAGCCCGTGGCGGATCGCGCCGGCCTGGCCCGCGCTCCCGCCGCCGGCGACGCGGGCGACGATGTCGAACTTCTCGGCCGACTCCGTCAGCTGGAGAGGCTGGCGGATGACCATCTTGAGGACGTCGTTCGGGAAGTACTTGTCGAACGGACGGTCGTTCACGACGAACGCCCCGCTCCCCGGACGGAGGTAGACGCGCGCGACGGCCTCCTTCCGGCGGCCGATCGCGTGGTACTGCAGGTTGCTCACGATCTCTCCTCGAGCCTCACGCCGGCTTCGCGGTCTGGGCGACGTGCGGGTGGCTGGGGCCCGCGTAGACCTTCAGCTTCTTGAACATCTTCTTCCCGAGCTTCGTCTTCGGAAGCATCCCCCGGACGGCCTCCTCGATGATCTTCTCGGGGCGCGTCGCGCGGAGCTTGTCGGCGCTCGTCGTCTTGAGACCGCCCGGGAAGCCGGTGTGGTACCGGTACAGCTTGGCGGTCTCCTTGACGCCCGTCAGCGCGACCTTCTCGGCGTTCACGACGACGACGAAGTCGCCCGTGTCGAGGAACGGGGTGTAGGTCGGCTTCGACTTCCCCGTCAGGTGCATCGCGACGACGGTTGCGAGGCGGCCGAGGACCTTGCCGTCGGCATCGACGACGATCCAGCGCCGCGGGAGCTCGTTCATCTTGGGGAGAGGCGTTCGGGAACTCACGGAAGCTCAGCTCTCCGGTCGGAAATTTCGGGAAGCGCGCACCGCGCCACGCTTCTCGGATCGAAATTCAGGACCCGGCCGGGGCACTGAGAAAGACCGGGCTCCCGGGGGAGGACGCACCTTGCGCGCGGTCGCCCTCGCGCAGGGCCGGGAAACATACGACGGCCCCTCGGGCCTGTCAAGCGAGATCCGCGAGGAGGGGTCCCGCCGCGTCCGGGACGCCGCTTTACGGCCCGCCGCCCGAAGGCTACCGTGCCGCCCCGTGGCCGCTGTCCCGCTTCCGGAGCCCGACAAGTCCGCCGGGACGATCCGCTCGATGTTCTCCCGGATCGCCCCGCGCTACGACCTCCTGAACCGCCTCCTCTCGGGGGGGACCGACGTCGCCTGGAGGCGCGAGGCGGCCCGCCTCCTCGCGCCGGCCGACGGCGAGCGGGTCCTGGACCTCTGCTCCGGGACCGGCGACCTCGCCCTCGCGGTGAGGCGGCGGAGCCGGGGCGGCGCCCGAGTCGTCGCGGCGGACTTCACGTTCGAGATGCTCGTCCTCGGGAAGGAGAAGTTCGGGAGGGAGGGCGCGCCGATCGCCGAGGCCGCCGCCGACGGGCTCCGGCTCCCCTTCCCCGACGGCTCCTTCGACGGCGCGACGGCCGCCTTCGGCGTCCGGAACTTCGAGGACCTCGACCGCGGGCTCGCCGAGCTGTGCCGCGTCCTGAGGCCCGGGGGGCGCCTCGTCGTCCTCGAGTTCACCCCCGAGCCCTCAGGTCCTCTCGCGCCGCTCGTCCGCTTCCACGTCCGGAGGCTCGTCCCGATCCTCGGCCGCCTCGTCTCGGGAGACGGCTCCGCCTACAAGTACCTCCCCGATTCGGTCGGCCGGTGGCCGGCCCCGGACGCGCTCGCGGCGCGGATGCGCGCGGCCGGATTCGACTCCGTCGACGTCCGCCTCCTCGCGTTCGGCATCGCCGCCGCGCACGTCGCGCGAAAAGGAGCCCCATGACCGCCACGATCCTGGACGGCGCGAAGGTCGCCGCCGACATCCGCCGCGAGACGGCCGCGGCCGCCGCCGAGCTCGCCGCCCGGGGCGCCGTCCCGGGCCTCTCGGTGATCCTCGCGGGCGACGACCCGGGGAGCCAGGTCTACGTGAGGAACAAGGAGAAGGCCGCGCGGGAGGCCGGGATCCGGGCCGAAACGCTCCGCTTCCCCTCCACCGTCACGGAGGCGCTGCTCCTCGCCGAGATCGGCCGCCTGAACGCCGACCCCGAGGTCGACGCGATCCTCGTCCAGCTCCCGCTCCCGGGCGGCATCGGCACGGCCCGCATCCTGGAGGCCGTCGACCCGGCGAAGGACGCGGACGGCTTCCACCCCTTCAACGTCGGTCGCCTCGTCCAGGGGAAGCCCGCGCCCGTCCCGTGCACGCCCGCGGGAGTCATGGAGCTCCTCCGGCGCGAGGGGGTCCCCCTCCGCGGGACGCGCGCCGTCGTCCTCGGCCGGAGCGACATCGTCGGCAAGCCGATGGCGACGCTCCTGACGAAGGCCGACGCGACCGTCACCGTGGCGCACTCGAAGACGCGCGACCTCCCCGCCCTCTGCCGCGAGGCGGACCTCCTCGTCGCGGCGATCGGCCGACCCGCCTTCGTCACCGCGGACTTCATCCGGGAAGGCGCGGTCGTCGTCGACGTCGGGATCAACCGGATCGACACCGCCGAGGAGGTCGCCCGCTGTTTCCCGGGGAACGAGGCGAAGTCCGCCGCGTTCGCCGCGAAGGGGTCGCTCCTCGTCGGCGACGTCCACCCCGTCGACGTCACCCTGCGCGCGTCGCGCTATACCCCCGTCCCGGGGGGCGTCGGGCCGCTCACGATCGCGCGGCTCCTCGCGAACGCCGTCGGTCTCTGCCGCGCCCGGCGCGGCCTCTGAGCGTGCTCCGCGTCGGCCTCACGGGCGGCATCGCCTCGGGCAAGAGCGCCGTCGCCGCACGCTGGCGCGAGCTCGGCGTCCCCGTCCTCGACGCGGACCGTCTCGTCCGCGCGCTCTACGCGCCGGGCGGCGCCGGCGCCGCGGCCGTCGCCGAGGAGTTCGGGGCGGACCTCCTCGACGCGGACGGCGCCGTCGACCGGCCGCGCCTCGCCCGCCTCGTCTTCGCCGACCCGGCCGCCGTCGCGCGCCTGAACGCCCGGATCCACCCGCTCGTCCGTTCCGAGACGGAGCGCTGGCTCGCGGCGCGCGAGGAGGAGGGGCAGCCGGTCGCCGTCGTCGAGGCGACGCTCCTCGTCGAGAACCGGGGCCGCGAGCGCTTCGACCGCCTCGTCGCCGTCGCGGCCCCCGAGGAGGCCCGCCTCGCCCGCGCGCTCGCCCGCGACCACGGGGCGACGCGGGAGTCCGTCCTCGCGCGGATGCGCGCCCAGCTCCCCGACGCCGAGCGGAACGCCGCCTGCGACGACGTGATCGTCAACGACGCCGGCCTCGACGAGCTCCTCGCGAAGGCCGACGCGCTCGCGGCCGCGCTTCGGGAAGCCGCGCGCAGAGTGTAGAAGGTAGACCTGACCCCATTCGGGATGGGGTCAGGTCTACCTTCTACACTCTGCGGAGGTTCTGGAGCGCACGAGGAGCTGCCGGAGCTCCGCAAACGCCCTCGCCCGGTGGGAACGGGCGTTCTTCTCCTCCGGGCTCATCTCCGCGAACGTCCGCGTCTCGCCGTCGGGGACGAAGATCACGTCCCAGCCGAAGCCGTTCGCGCCGCGCGGCTCCGGGGCGAGCGCGCCGGCGACGCGGCCGGAGGCGACGACAACCTCGGCGGCCGCGGCGCCGGGCCACGCGAGGCCGAGCGTCGAGACCGCCTCGGCCCGCGCGTCGCCCCAGGCGTGCGCGAGGCGTGCGAAGCCCGCCTCGCCGACCGCGCCGACCGCGAACTTCGTGAGCGGGCCGGGGTAGCCCTTCCAGGCCGGGAGGGCGAGGCCGGAGTCCTCGACGAGGACCGGCACGCCGAGCCTCTCCGCCGCGGCGAGGGCCTTGGCGACGACGACGTCGGCGAAGTCGAGGGACTGGACCTCGGGGAGGTCGAGGGCGCGCGCCTCGACGGGACGCCCGAGGAGCACGGAGGCCTCGCGCGCCTTTCCGGCGTTCGAGGTGAGGAAGACGAGGCCGTCCAGGGACGGGCGCATTCAGCGCGGCGCCGGGAGCGGGACGCCCCGGGCGTCCATCTTGACCCGGTAGCACGGGAGCCCGCGCGAGAGCCCCTTGAGCCGCACGTCGCCGAGAGGCTCGTAGGCGAAGTCGTCCGCGGTGAGGCGGGCGGTCTCCTCGCCGACGGCGACCTCGTTCGCGCCGGCGACGTACTCCTCGATCCGGGCCGCGACGTTCACCGTGTTCCCGAGGACGGTGTAGTCGACGCGCTGCTCGGACCCGATGTCGCCGACGACGGCGTTCCCCGTGTTCACGCCGATCCGCACGCCGACGGGCGGCTCGCCCCGCGCGACGCGCTCCGCGTTCCAGGACGTGACGTGCTCGACGAGCTTCGAGGCGGCCGCGACGGCCCGGCGCGCGTGGTCCGGCTGGGCGATCGGGGCGCCGAAGAAGGCCATGACGGCGTCGCCGATGAACTTGTCGAGCGTCCCCCCCTCCGCGAAGATCGCGTCCGCGGCGAACGTGAAGAAGGTCGACAGGAAGCGGGAGAGGGCCTCGGGGTCCATCCCCTCGGCGGCGCTCGTGAAGCCGACGAGGTCCGCGAAGAAGACGGAGACGTTCCGCGTCCGCACGCGCTCGATGACGCCGCTCGCGTCGGCGGCGATCTCCTCGACGACGCCCGGCGAGTGGTAGCGCGAGAGGCGCTCCCGGATCCGCTCCTCCTTCTCGATCCGCCGCTGGAGGCGCGCCCGCTCGATGGCGACGGCGGCGAAGTTCCCGAGGGCGGTCAGGAGGTCGAGGTCGTCCGCCGTGAAGCTCCCGGCGCGGAGCGGCGTGTCGACGTGGAGGGCCCCGATGATCCGGTCCTGGTTCCAGAGGGGGACGCACATCGCCGAGCGGATCTGCTGGATCCGGATCGACTGCCCCGCCTCGAACCGCCCGTCCGCGAGGGCGTCGGACGTCAGGACGGCGACGCGGTTCTGGATGACGGACTCGACGATCGTGTGGGAGAAGATCTCCCCGGCGTCGCCTTCCTCCTTGCCCCGCTGCCGCGCGAGCATCGGGACGAGCTTCCGGTCGTCGCCGACGAGCACGACGACGGCCCGGTCGACCGGGAGGTGCTCGAAGAGGAGGTCGACGACGCGCCCGAGGATCTCCTGCACCTCGCGGGCGAGGATGAGCGTCTTGGCGACCTGGACGAGGATCTCGAAGATCTTGCTCCGGGCCAGGGCCGAGGTCGACCGCTTCCCCGACTGCGAGAGGACGTCCCCCTCCTCCTCGGGGACGTACTCCTCGAGGTGGAAGTCGCGGTTGAAGTCGGCGATGGAGCGGACGAACGTCGAGGACGACTCGCCGACGCTCCTCACGGGGGGCTTCGGCCGGACGGCCGGCGCCTCCTCCCGGACGGTCAGGGAGAACGTGCCGACCGTCAGGACGTCGCCCGGGGCGATCGGCGAGGAGGCGACGAAGCGGCCGTTGACCTTGACCCCGTTCGTCGAGTTCTGGTCGACGACGACCCAGCGGTCCTTCTCCTGCCTCAGGACGGCGTGACGCCGCGAGACCGAGAAGTCGTTCAGGACGATCTCGTTCTCGCTCGACCTGCCGAGGAAGACCTCTGTGCCGGTGAGCCTGTAGCGCTGCGGTCGACCCTCGACCTCGTAGACGAGCTCGTACATGCGGGCGGCCGACCGATTATAGGCGGGGGGCCCCCGCTCCCCGTCAGGGCGCGGCCGGCGTGAACCGGACGCGGACCGTCTTCGAGACCGCGATCGGGCGGCCGTCGAGCCGCGCCGGCTCGTAGACCCACCTCCGGACGGCGTCCGACGCGGCCTCCGTGAGGCCGAGCGGCGCCTCCTGGACGGCGAAGACCGCCCCGATCGTGCCGTCGCGCTCGACGACGACCTGCAGGACGACCTCTCCCCCGACGCCGGCCCTCCGGGCCGCCGCCGGGTAGAGCGGCTCGACGCGCGTCCTCAGGACGGGCGGGGACGCCCCGAAAGGGAGCGCCGCGTACGGCTCCGGGGAGGCGGCCCCCGCCTCGGCCGGCGCCGCCCCTTCCTCCTCGTCTCTGGCGGCGGGGGCCGGCTGCGGGAGAGCGGGAGTCGGCGTCGGCGAGGCGACGAAGCGGACGGCATGCGCCGGGACGAACGCGAGCGGGATCCCGAGGAGACGCACGCCGAGGAAGTCGTGCTCGGCGAGGACGACCTCGACGGGGTCGCCGTCCTCGAGCTCACCCCAGCGGGCCGCCCCGAAGTCGGGGGCGAGGAAGACGGGCACGGGGGCGACGATCCGGCCCGGGACCGTCGGGAACTTCGCGACGGCCTCCGTCCGGCGCTCCCGCGCCTCCTTCTCCGCCGCCGCCTCGAACGAACCCGCCTCCAGCCAGCCGTCGCGTCCCCCGTCCGCGACGACGCGGACGAAGCCGCCCTCCGAGGCGGAGACCTTCACCTCTGCGCCGCGCGGCAGGAGCGCGACGACCGCTCCCTTCGCCGACGCCTCGGAGCGCAGCGGCGCGCGCGACAGCGAGACGAACGCGGTCCCGGCCGGCGCCGGGGCGGGGGCCGGCACCGGCGGCGCTTTCCGGCAGTCCGCGGCGAGAAGGGCGAGCAGCGCCGCCGCGGCCAGAGAGAGGGCCGCCGGCCTCGGGCGCCTCAGGGGAGCCGCTCCCGCACGAGAGGCATCGTCATGCAGCGGGGACCGCCGCGCGCCCTCGCGAGCTCCGTCGTCGAGAGCTGGATCGCCCACTTCCGGCCCCCTTTCGGGTCGATCTCGCGCCGTCCGAGGAGGAGGTCCTCGTCGCGGACGATCTCGTAGCCGTGCCGGTCGAGCTCCTCGGCCGTCCGCTCGTTCCGGTCGTAGCAGACGATGACGCCGGGCGCGAGGGCGAAGGCGTTCGCCCCGTCGGTCCACTGCTCGCGCTGCTCGTCGATCGGGTCGCTCCCGCCGCACGGGATCGGCTCGAGGTCGAGTCCGCGCCTGCGGAGCGCCGAGAGGAAGTCCGCCTCCGGCGTCCAGGTGACCTCGTCGTGGGTGAGGTCGACCGAGTAGACGTCGGCCTCCTCGGCCCCCCCGGCGAGGATCATCGGGGCGTAGCAGAGGCACTCCCCTTCCGAGACCTGCGTGAAGACCGTGTCGAGGTGCATGCACGAGCGCTCGTGCGGAAGGGCGACGACGACGATGTGCCGGACGGCCGAGCCGGCGCGCTTCAGCGCTTCCGACAGCCTCTCGATCGTCGTCTCCTCCGTCCGCTCCGAGTAGCCGATCGCGAGGAGGTCCTCCCTGAGGACGAGGACGTCTCCCCCCTCGATGTGGGGCCGCATCCGCGCGTACGAGAGGTTCTTTCCCCAGGCGGCGCGGAACTCGCGGAACCAGAACGCCCCGTCGGGTCGGGCGAACCGCGGGTGGTGCTCGAAGACCGCGCCCGAGACGAGCGGCTCGCGGAGCCGCGCCGGGGTCGCCATCGAGCCGCGGACGAGGCGGTCGCCGACCGGGATGACCGGGTCGCGCTGGAAGTAGTAGTTCGGGATCGGCGGGAGGAGGAAGAGCGAGTCGATCGACCCGGTGATCTCGGGGCGGGGCTGCTCGATCCCCTCGACGAGCGCGGAGGCGAGCCCCGCCGCGTCGAGCGGCGCGAGGCGCTCGAGCACGTCCGGTCCGAGCCGGAGCGTCGCGTCGAGCTCGGCGAGGACGTGCACCCTCCGGTCGGCGTCCGCGAGGACCTCCTCGAGGAGGTCTCGCACCTCGAGGACCTCCGCGAAAAGGCGGAGGACCTGCCGGAACCTCCCGTGCTCCTCCCGGGCCCGGGCTCCGTGGAGGATGTCGTCGAAGAGGAGGTCCTGCATCATCGCGGGGGTCATCCGGTCGATCTCGCGACCGGGCTCGTGGACGACGACGGAACGGAGTCGACCGATTTCGGAGTGGACGGCGATCGGCATGGTGGAACCCCCGTGGCGGCCGCGGGAGAATACCAAGCGGAGACGAAGATGAGCGAGGAAGTCGAGTTCATCATCTGCAACAACTGCGAGACCCCGTGCTACTCGTTCGAGCTGGACCGGAAGGGGAACGTCGCGAACGCGTTCTGCACGATGTGCGGCGCCGACGAGCCGAAGGACTTCCGCCTGCCGGAGGCCGAGGACATCGAGGACCACGGGTGAGCTCCGACGCGTACGAGAACCCCCTCACGGAGCGCTACGCCTCGCCCGAGATGTCCGCGCTCTTCTCGGCGCGGCACAAGTTCGCGGCCTGGCGGCGCCTCTGGCTCTGGCTCGCCGAGTCGGAACGGGAGCTCGGCCTCGCGATCCCGGAGGAGGCCCTCGCGGCGCTCCGGGCGCACCTCGTGCCGACGGACGCCGAGCTCGCGTCGGCGGAGAGGTACGAGCGCGAGACGAAGCACGACGTCATGGCGCAGATCCACGCCCTCGGCGACGCCGCGCCCGAGGCCCGCGCCTTCCTTCACCTCGGCGCGACGTCGGCCTACGTCGGCGACAACGCGGACCTCCTCGTCCTCCGCGACGCGCTCGCGCTCCTCGAGAGGCGCGCCGTCCGGGTCGTCGCGCGGCTCGCCGCCTTCGCCCGCGCCCACGCGGCGCGCGCCTGCGTCGGCTGGACGCACTTCCAGGCCGCGCAGCCGACGACGGTCGGCAAGCGCGCCTGTCTCTGGATCCAGGACCTCGTCCTCGACCTCCACGAGCTCTCCGCCCGCGCCGGGGGGCTCCGCTTCCTCGGCTGCAAGGGGGCGACGGGGACGCAGGCCTCGTTCGTCGCCCTCTTCGCGGGCGACGGGGCGAAGGCGGACCTCCTCGACCGGAAGGTCGCCGAGAAGGCCGGCTTCCCGCGCCGGCTCCTCGTCTCCGGCCAGACCTACACGCGCAAGCAGGACGCCCTCGTCCTCGCCGCCCTCGCCGGCCTCGCCGGCTCGGCCTCGAAGTTCGCGCACGACCTCCGCCTCCTCCAGCACCTGAAGGAGGTCGAGGAGCCGTTCGGTGCGAGGCAGGTCGGCTCGTCCGCGATGCCCTACAAGCGCAACCCGATGAAGTGCGAGCGGATGAACGCGCTCTCCCGCTGGATCCTGACGACATCGGCGAACGGCGGCTGGACGCACGCGACGCAGTGGCTCGAGAGGACGCTCGACGACTCCGCGAACCGGCGCCTCGCGCTCGCCGAGTCGTTCCTCGCCGCGGACGCGATCCTCGTCCTCTGGGAAGCCGTCGTCGACGGGCTCGTCGTGAACGGCGAGGTCGTCCGGCGGCGGCTCGCCGAGGAGCTCCCGTTCCTCGCGACCGAGAACGTCCTGATGGCGGCCACGGTGAAGGGGGGCGACCGCCAGGCGCTCCACGAGCGGATCCGCGTCCACGCGCAGTCCGCCGGAGACCGGCTGAAGGCCGAGGGAGGCGAGAACGACCTCCTCGAGCGGATCGCCGCGGACCCGTCTTTCGGCCTGACGCGCGAGGAGGTCGCCGCCGCGGCCGACCCGCTGCTCTTCGTCGGGAGGGCCCCGGAGCAGGTCGAGGAGTTCCTCGCAGCCGAGGTCGACCCGCTCCTCGCCGCGCACCCCGAGGCGCTCGCCGGCGCCGCGATCGAGGTGAAGGTCTGACGCGCCCCGCGTCCCGGGCGTCCCTCGCGCCGCTCGCGGCGCTCGCCGTCGCCGCCGCGCTCCTCCCCGGCTGCTCCTCGCGGCCCCCGGCGCGAGGGGCCCCCGACCTCGCGGGTGAGGGGACGGAGCGCGGCCTCGCCTCCTGGTACGGGGCCGAGTTCGCCGGCCTCCCGACCGCGAGCGGGGAGGTCTTCGACCCGGCGCGCGTCTCCGCCGCCCACCGCGCACTCCCTCTCGGGACGATCGCGGACGTCACGAACGAGAAGAACGGGCGAACAATCCGCGTGAGGATCAACGACCGAGGCCCCTTCGTCGCCGGCCGGATCGTCGACCTCTCGCGCGCGGCGGCGGAGGAGATCGACGCCGTCGTTGACGGCGTCGTCCCGGTGACGCTCACCGTCGTGACGCTCGGCACGGGCAGGAGGGGCCTCGCGGGAACCGCGACCGGCGGCGAGCCGGCGACCTCGTGGGCCGTCCAGGCGGGAGCGTTCGCCGACGCCGGGAACGCCGAACGGCTGAGGGTCCGCCTCGCGGGACGTTTTCCGTCCCCCTGGCTCGAGCCGTACGAGGGGCTCACGCGCGTGAAGTTCGGCCCGTACGGGTCGCGCGAGGAGGCGCGGGAGGCGTGCGACTCTCTCGCCGACCTCGGCCTCGCCGGCATCGTCGTGCCGCACCGCCGAGCGGACGGACCGCTCCCGGAATCCCCCCCATGATCCGCGTCTGCCCGAGCTGCCAGCAGAAGAACCGCGTCCCGGCCCGCCACGCCGTCGCGACGGCGCGCTGCGGGAAGTGCCGGGCCGACCTCGCGCCGCCCGCCGAGCCCCTCGAGGCCGACGCGGCGCTCTTCGACGAGGTCGTCGCGGAATCGCCCGTCCCGGTCCTCGTCGATTTCTGGGCAGGCTGGTGCGCGCCCTGCCGGCGGGCGGCGCCCGAGGTCGCCCGCGCGGCTGCCGAAACCGCCGGCCGGGCTCTCGTCCTGAAGGTCGACACGGAAGCCCACCCGGACCTCGCGGCCCGCTACCGCGTCCAGTCGATCCCGAACTTCGTCGTCCTCTCCGGCGGGCGCGTCGTCGTCCAGCAGCCGGGGCTGGTCCCGGCCGCCCAGCTCGTCGCCTGGCTCGACGGGGCGGCCTGAGGGCGTCGCGAGGGGATTCGCATCGGGCCTCCTGCCCGACCCGCCTTCGAAAGGCCCCGCGGGGAATCTCGCCTCAGAAGGCGCGGCCCGGCCCCGCGAGCCGCTCGGACTCGCGTCCGCTCAGCGCAGGAGCGCCTCCAGCTCGGCTCCGGCTTCGATCTCGAACGGCGGCGTTCCGCGCTTGAAGACGCGCGCGCCCCGAGTCCCCTGGAGGCGCGAGACGCCGTTCTCGACGCGGATCCACGCCGACTCGCGGACCCCGACGACGGGGACCGGGCTCTCCTCGAGGTATTGGAGGAGCCTCTCCTCGCGCGTCTCTCCCTTGTGGGTCGAGGCGGGGTCCGGGTCGAGGTAGTGCGGGTTGATCTGGTACGGGACGAGACCGAGGGCGAGGAGGTTCGCCGTCGGGACGATCGGCATGTCGTTCGTCGTCCGGATCGACGGGCAGGCGACGTTCGTGCCGGCGCTCGAGCCGACGTACGGCATTCCCTCGGCGACCCGGTCGCGGATCGGCCCGAGGAGCCCCTCGTCCTGGAGCCACTTCAGGAGCCGGAAGGTGTTCCCCCCTCCGACGAAGACGGCCTCGGCGCCCCGGATCGCGGCGCGCGGGTCGGGCGCCTGATGGACGCTCTGGATCTCGATCCCGAGCACCCCGAAGCGCTCCCGGGCCTTCGCGGCGTAGCCGTCGCGGTCGGCGAGGGCGTACGGGACGAAGGCGACGGACTTCACTCCCGCGAGGAACGCCGGGAGGGCGTCGGCGACGTGGTCGAGGTAGCCGCGGCCGTGGACAGTGGAGCTCGAGACGAGGAGGAGCCGGGTGCGCGCGTCGGTCATGCCCCGAGGTTAGCGTGCCCCGGGGCGCGGCGTCAGGCCCGACCCCCGAGGAGGCGCGCCGGAAGGAAGAAGAGCGCCCTCACGAGGGCGACGAGCCCCTCGAGCGCCCCGCCGACGATCCGGAACGGAATCGCGAGGAGCCAGAGGAGCGGGTAGAGGACGAGCGCGGCGAGCGCGAGCGGCCAGCAGACGACGAGGAGGAGGAGCCAGAGGAGGAGCTTGACCATCTCGTCACGTGATACGGACGCGGCGGCGCGGGGTTCGCGCGAGACCGTGGCGAGCCTCGGGGGTCCGCGCGGCGACTCCGCGTTCCCGTACTCTCCCCCCCATGGCGCTCTTCGCACCGCTCCCTCTCCGATCGGTCACACTTCCAAACCGCGTCGGCGTCGCGCCGATGTGCCAGTACTCCGCCGTGGACGGCCTCGCGAACGACTGGCACCTCGTCCACCTCGGCGCGAGGGCCGCCGGGGGCGCCGGCCTCGTGATGACCGAGGCCGTCGCGATCTCGCCCGAGGGGAGGATCACGCCGCACGACCTCGGCCTCTGGGACGACGGACAGGTCGCCCCGCTCGCGCGCGTCGCCTCGTTCCTCGCGGCGCACGGCGCCGTCCCGGCAATCCAGCTCGCCCATGCCGGGAGGAAGGCCTCCACGCGCCGCCCCTGGGACGGCGGAGGACGGGCGCTCGCCGCCGACGGCGGCTGGCAGCCGATCGTCGCGCCGAGCGCGCTCCCCTTCGACGACGGATGGCAGCTCCCCGAGGCGCTCGACGACGAGGGGCTGACGCGGATCGCCGACGCCTTCGCGGCGGCCGCGCGCCGTGCCGCGGCCGCAGGGTTCCTCGTCGCGGAGATCCACGCGGCCCACGGATACCTCCTTCACGAGTTCCTCTCGCCGCTCGCGAACCGGCGTCATGACCGCCACGGCGGCTCGCTGGCGAACCGGATGCGCTTCCCGCTCCGGGTCGTCGAGGCCGTGCGCGGCACGTGGCCCTCCGACCTGCCGCTCTTCGTCCGGATCTCCGCGACCGACTGGGTCGAAGGAGGCTTCGTCCCCGACGAGGCCGTCGCGTTCGCCCGCGAGGCGAGAAGGCTCGGCGTCGACCTCGTCGACTGCTCCTCCGGCGGGATGCATCCCCGGGCGGAGGTCCCGACCGCGCCCGGCTACCAGGTGCCGTTTGCCGAGCGGGTCCGGTCCGAGGCGGGGATCGCGACGGCCGCCGTCGGACTCATCACCCGTCCGCATCACGCCGAGGAGATCGTCGCGAGCGGCCGGGCCGACCTCGTCCTGCTCGGGCGGGAGATGCTCCGCGATCCGCACTGGCCCCTTCGGGCCTCGTTCGCGCTCGGCGTCCCGCTCTCGGGCCCGTGCCCGTACGAACGCGCAAAGCCCTACACGCAAATGACTTGATCCATCCAGCGAGGGAAGTGTCGAGTCGTCGCAGGCGGATCGCCGCCTTCGTCCCGGCAATTCCCCACGAGATACTTGACAAACTCACGATCAAATCACATATTGATATCGGACCTGAGGCCTCCGACGAAGAAAAGGAGCCAACGGACCCAAGAAAGATCTTCCGAGGGAGGTAGCCACCATGATCACCCGCTGGAACGACCCATTCCGCGAGCTCGAGTCCTTCCGCAGCCAGATGAACCGTCTCTTCGGCGAGGCGTTCCCCGCCGCCCGCGGCACCGAGGAGGCGCCGGGCCTGGCGGCCTGGGCGCCGCCGGTCGACATCAGCGAGACGCCGGACCAGCTCGTCTTCCAGGTCGAGCTCCCGGGCTTCTCGCAGGACGACCTCAAGCTCCGCGCCGAGAACGGCGTCCTGACTCTCGAGGGCGAGCGCCGGTTCGAGAAGGAGACCGAGAAGAAGGCCTACCACCGCGTCGAGCGGGCCTACGGCCGCTTCGTCCGCGCCTTCTCCCTCCCCGCGAACGTCGACCCGGAGAAGATCAGCGCGAGCCTCGTCGACGGGGTCCTGACCGTCGAGCTCCCGAAGAAGGAAGAGGCGAAGCCGAAGTCGATCCCGATCGGCGCCGGCCCGGCGAAGCAGATCTCCGGACGGAAGTGACTCCCGGAGGAGCCGCTCCTCCGCTCCTGCTGACGCGGCGGGCCTCGCGGCCCGCCGCATTCGTTCTTCGGCGCAAGCGCTCGACGCGGTCAGTCGCCGAGGCAGGTGCCGACGGCCCGAGCCGACGCGAGCCACGGGTGCTCGAGCGGAACCGTCTTCCTCTTTCCGACGACCTCCTCGAGCGGCACCGGCTTCGTCCCTTCCCCGTGCGCCGCGACCATGACCCCGAACTTCCGCCTCGCGACGAGGTCGGCGCAGGCGGTCCCGAGGCGCGTCGCGAGGAAGCGGTCGGCGGCGGAGGGCGTCCCGCCCCTCTGGAGGTGACCGAGGATCGTCACGCGCGACTCGAGCCCCGTGAGCTCCTCGAGCCGGCGCGCCAGGCCCAGCGCCTTGCCGCTCTCGTGCCCTTCTCTCTCCGCGGGCCGCCCGGCGGGACGCGCCTTTCCCCGTCGCTCCGTTCCGTCGCGGCCCTTCGCTCGCCCCTCCTCGGCGGCCCGCTCCTTCGAGAGGGCCCCCTCCGCGACGGCGACGATCGAGAACCTCTTCTCGCTCCGGAAACGCCGGAGGATCGCCGTCGCGACCGTCTCGACGTCGTACGGGATCTCGGGGACGAGGATGACGTCGGCGCCGCCGGCGACGCCCGCGCCGAGCGCGAGCCATCCCGCCTTGTGGCCCATCACCTCGACGACGATGATCCGGTGGTGGCTGTGGGCGGTGGAGTGGAGCCGGTCCACGGCCTCCGTCGCGATCCCGAGCGCCGTGTCGAAGCCGAACGTCACGTCCGTCATCGCGACGTCGTTGTCGATCGTCTTCGGCAGCGTCACGACGTTCAGCCCCGCCTTCGCGAGGTGCCAGGCGTTCTTCTGCGTCCCCCCGCCGCCGAGGCAGACGAGCGCGTCGAGGTGGTGCTTGCGGTAGTTCTCGACGATGAGGTCCGTCATGTCGACGAGCTTCCCGGCGACCGGCATCGCGTGGGGCTTGTCGCGGCTCGTCCCGAGGATCGTCCCGCCGTGCGTGAGGATCCCCGAGAGCGTCTGGTCGTCGAGCCAGACCGTCCGGTTCTCCATCAGGCCGCGGAAGCCGTCCCGGAACCCGATGACCTGCATCCCGTGCCTCAGCTCGGCCGCCTTGCCGACGGCGCGGAGAGCCGCGTTCAGCCCGGGCGTGTCTCCGCCCGAGGTGAGGACCCCGATCAGCTTGGACATCTCTCTCCCTCCGGGAGCGCGATTATCCCGCTCCGCCCGGCGCGACGATCCTGCGGCCTCCTCGTGAGGGAAGGGTGAAGGCCCGGGTCAGACCGCCCGGTCTCCGAGCGCGAGCGGCCTCGGCTTCGTCATGGCGTCGACGGAGAGGAGGTCGTCGAGCTGGGCCGCCGTCAGGTAGCCCTTCTCCAGGATGAGCTCCCTCACGGGGCGTCCCGTCGCGAGCGCCTCCTTGGCGACCTCGCTCGAGCGCTCGTAGCCGAGGGCCGGGACGACCGCCGTCACGATCCCGATCGAGCGCTCGACCATCTCCCGGGCCCGCTCGCGGTTCGCCGTGATCCCCCGGACGCACCGGAGCCTCAGCGTGTCGATCGCGGCGGTGAGCATGTCGACGGACTGGAAGAGGTTGAACGCGAGGATCGGCTCCATGACGTTCAGCTGGAGCTGCCCCGCCTCTGAGGCGAGCGTGATCGTCAGGTCGTTCCCGATGACCTGGAAGGCGACCTGGTTGACGACCTCCGGGATCACCGGATTCACCTTCCCGGGCATGATGCTCGACCCGGGCTGCATCGGCGGGAGGTTGATCTCCGCGAGACCGCAGCGCGGGCCCGACGAGAGGAGCCTCAGGTCGTTGCACATCTTCGAGAGCTTCACGGCGACGCGCTTCAAGACCCCGGAGAACATGACGAACGCGCCCGTGTCGGGCGTCGCCTCGACGAGGTTCTCGGAGAGGACGACGTCGAGTCCGGTCACGCGGCGGAGCTCCTCGACGACGAGCTCCGGGTAGCGCGGGTCGGCGTTGATCCCGGTGCCGATCGCGGTCCCCCCCATGTTCACCTCGAGGAAGAGGCGGACCGTCTCGTTCAGCCGCGCGACGTCCTCGCCCGTCGTCACGGCGAACGCCCCGAACTCCTGCCCCAGCGTCATCGGGACGGCGTCCTGCAGCTGAGTCCGCCCCATCTTCAGGACGTCGCGGAACTCCTCCCCCTTCTCGGCGAGCGCCTCCCGGAGCCTCTCGAGCGCGGCGACGAGCCCGCGGGTCGAGAGGATCGTCGCGATCCTCAGGGCCGTCGGGTAGACGTCGTTCGTCGACTGGGCGAGGTTCACGTGGTTGTTCGGGTGGCAGAAGGCGTAGTCGCCGCGGGAGCGCCCGAGGATCTCGAGCGCGCGGTTCGCGAGGACCTCGTTCGCGTTCATGTTCGTCGACGTCCCGGCCCCGCCCTGGACCATGTCGACGACGAAGTGGCCGTGGTGGTGCCCGTCGATGACCTCCTGCGCGGCCTGCTCGATCGCCCCCGCGACCTCCTCCGGCAGGAGGCCGAGCCGCGCGTTCGCGCGCGCCGCGGCGAGCTTCACCATCGCGAGGGCGCGCACGAGCGTCGGGAAGTGGGAGACGGGGATCCCGGTGATCGGGAAGTTCTCGACCGCACGGAGCGTCTGGACTCCGAAGAGCGCGTCCGCCGGCACGTCGCGCTCGCCGAGGAGGTCGTGCTCGCGGCGCGACTCGCCCGACGTGTAGCCCTTCTCGGCCCCGACGTCGCGCGAGCTCTGGTACTGGAGGTGCCGGTTCATGACGAGAGCCACGCGCGAAACGACGTCCATCGCCGCCCCCGCGTCCCCCATCAGGCGCGCCCGCACCTCCGCGCGCGGCAGCTCGATGATCGAGAGGTCGGTGAGCGCCCGCGCCGAGGTCGTGTGCTCGGAGGTGTGGAGGAGCGCCCCGACGCCGACGGCCTCGCCGCGCCCCTCCACCGACAGCGGCTCGATCGCGCCGTCCTTCTCGCGCGAGATCTCGACGCTGCCGTCGAGGACGACGAAGAGGGCGCGGCGCGGTGCGCCCTGCGTCCAGAGCATCGTCTCGGCCGGCACGTCGCGGCGGACGGCCGCGCTCGCCAGGAGGTCGAGGACCCGTTCCGGGAGCCCCATGAAGATCTCCGTCGCCCCGAGCGCCGAGCGCACCTCGTCCACCTGGCACCTCCCTCTCCCGCCGTACCGGCGGCGGACGTGCATTGTAGTGAGGGCCGCTGCCGCGCCGCAGCGTAGAATGGCCGACGGAGGAGTGACGCGGGGCGAGGCCGATCGGTCCGTCTCCGTCGAGGCGGCGGCTTCGACCGTGTCCGAACGGAGGACGCCATGAAGAAGCTCGTGCTCGCCGGACTCTCCTGCCTTCTCCCGCTCGCCGGTCTCGCGGGCGCCGAATCCCAGCAGCGGATGGACACGGCGCCCGCTCCCGTCGCCGCGCGTCCGACGACGTCCGCATCGACGTTCCCGGAGCCGCCCGCGATGAGCTGGGGGACCGTCTCCTACGCGATGACGACGAAGTCCGTCCCGTCGCCGCTCTGCTCGTCCGTGCCGACCGCCGCGACCTCCTTCTCCTCCTCGGACGCCTCCGTCTACCTCTACTTCCGGATCGCGGGCTACGCGTCCGGCGAGGAGCTGACGTCGGTCTGGTGGGACCCGAGCGGAGAGGTCTACAAGAGCGCCGCGTGGGATCCCCTCGGCGCCGCCGGGAGCACCTACTGCCTCTCCTCGCGCCTCGACGTCGCGGGGACCGCCGCGGCGTCCAGGACCGGCACCTGGACGGTGCAGGTCTTCACGAACCAGATCACGGACGTCCCCTACCTGACGCTGACGTTCACGATCTCGGGGGGCGGGGGGGCGCCCGCCTTCACGAACGCGATGACGACGAAGTCCGTCGCCGCCGACCCGTGCTCGGCGATCCCGACGCCGGCGACGACCTTCTCCGCGAGCGAGGCGGCCGCCTACCTCTACTTCCGCGTCACCGGCTACCAGAACGGCGAGGAGCTCACCGCGGTCTGGTGGGACCCGAGCGGGCAGGTCCACGCGAGCCACGGCTGGAACCCGCTGAGCACCGGCTACCCCGGCTACTGCCTCGCGGACCGCCTCGACCTCGCCGGGACCTCCGCCGCGACGAAGCCCGGGACGTGGAAGGTCCAGGTCTTCTCGAACCGCTGGACGGACATCCCGTTCGTCGACCTGACCTTCACCGTGACCTCGGGCGGCGGGCCGGTCGCCGGGACCTGGCTCCTCACGTCGAGCGCGCGGGTGCAGACCTCCGCGGCCTTCTGGAAGACGGACCTGACCGTGAGGAACACCGCGAGCGCGGGCGCCACGGTCACGGTCCGGTTCCTCGGACACGACGGCGACGGCCGGGACGGCCCCGTCCGGCAGCGGTACTTCCAGGCCGGAGAGACCTACACCTGGCGCGACGTCCTCTCGGAGCTCTTCGGCCTCTCGGCGGACTACGGTCCGATCCTCGTCCAGTCGACGCAGCCGAGCCTCGCCGTCCTCGCCCAGACGTGGACCCCGGCGCCGGGCGGCGGCACGTATGGACAGAGCGTTCCGGTCCTCTCGACGGCCGAGCTCGTCGGCGCGACGCCGCGCTCGATCCTCGGGGTCCGCCAGGACGGCGCCTTCCGGACGAACCTGATGCTCGCGAACTCGACGGAAGCGACCGTCGACGTCGACGTCCAGCTCCGGTCGACCTCGGGGGCCCTCCTCAACTCGACGCGCCGGACGCTCGGCCCCCTTTCGCGCGACCAGATCGACCGGGTCGCGTCCGTCCTCGGCTACCCGAACCTCTCGGACGGCGTCCTCGTGGTCTCCTCGCCGACGCCCGGCGCCGCGATCGGCGCCTACGCCTCGGTCATCGACGAGAAGACGCAGGACCCGAGGACGCTCCTCCCCCGCTGACGCGTCGCCCCGCAGCGCCACGTCGCCCGGCCCGCGCACCGCGCGGGCCGGGCGACCCGCTCAGCGTCCGCGGAGCGGGCGCCGGAAGGCGCTCCGCACGAGGCGGTCGAGGAGCGGTCCGAGCGGGAGGCCCGAGGCCTCCCACATCTTCGGGAACACCGAGATCGGCGTGAAGCCGGGGAGCGAGTTGATCTCGTTCAGGAGGACGCGCCCCGACCCCCGCTCGAGGAAGAAGTCGACCCTCGCGAAGCCCGCGCCGCCGAGGGCGTCGAACGCGGCCGCGGCGATCCTCCGGACCTCCTCCCGCGTCGCCTCGGGGAGGTCGGCGGGGACGACGGAGTACGAGCGGT
>CAZLQX010000025.1:0-59354 GCA_964561935.1 uncultured Holophagales bacterium | reverse complement strand
CAGCCGCTCGCTGCGTGACACAATCGTGTGTCCAGGGGGCCGGGCGCGTAACAGACGAACGAGATGTCGGGTCCGTCCGTGGCGCCCCTCGGCCCGATCGTCGCGGACGTCGGGGAGAGGGACTTCAGCGTGCCCGTGTGCCGCACCGTCGGGAGGGGCGCTTCGACGGGCTTCTGGATCAGGACGGCGAGGAGGGACCCGTCCGACTCCCGCCGGGCGAGGACGTCCACCTCGTCGCCGACCTTCGGCTCGCCGACGATCTTCGTCCTCGCGTCGACCTTCACGGTCGTCGCCGTCCCGTCCGCGAGCGTGAACGTCCAGCTCACCGTCCCGATCGAGGCGACGACGCCGTGCAGGCGGACCGTCGGCGTCGGCGTCGGCGAGAGCTTCAGGACGCGGGTCGCGACGAGAGCGCCGGTCTCCGCCTTCGCGGCGACGAGGACGAGGTCGCCCACCTTCACGTCGTCGAGGCCGGCCCGGCCGGAGCCGTCCCACGGGCCGCCGAAGACCGTCCGGTCCGTCACCTTCAAGGTGAGGCCGAGGAGGCCGAGGGTCCCGGCGGAGGCGTCCACGGACCCGACCGTCCCGGTCAGCGTCACGTCAGCGCGCTCCTGGAAGACGACGATCGACGACGCCTTCAGCGGCGGAGCCGGGGACGCGAGGAACGCGACGATCCGCTGGCCGACCGCGAGGCTCGCGGTCGTTCCCGGCGTCCCGTCGGCGAAGCGGACCGTGGCTCCCTCCGCGTCGAACGAGACGAGCCCTCCGAGGAGCGTGACGATCGGGCCCGGGGAGGCGATCGGGACGCCGACGTGCGTGATCGTCCCCTCGATGGAGGCGGGGGGCGGTCCGTCGACGGTCGGCGCCGTGCGGACGTCGGCGGCGAGCGGGAGCGTGGCGAGGAGCAGGAGCGCGGGGAGGAGAGCGAGGCGGGGCTGTCTCATGGGCGTCCTCTCGGGGTCCCCGGGCGGGGACGGTCGCGTCTCGGGCCGGTCGATTCTCCTCCGTAGTGACGCGGGGAGCGAGAACCCACGCCGGCCGGCTGGTAGGATCGCTCGCCGCGCCCGACCCCGCGGGGCGGGTCCCGGCCCGAGAGATGAAGACCTTCCTCGCCCTGATGTCGTTCACCTGGCTGGCTCTGTTTCCCATCCTCAACCCGCCGGCGATGGCCCCGGTCTTCCTCGGCCTGACGAGCGCCGTGACGGACCGAGAGAGGAACCGCCTCGCGCTCCTCATCGGCGTCTACACCGCTCTCTTCCTGACCGTCCTCCTCCTCGTCGGGGGGTGGATCCTGAAGATCCTCGGCATCTCGATTCCCGTCGTCGCGATCGCCGGCGGCATCCTCCTCTTCCACTCCGCCTGGCACATGCTGAACAAGGACCCGCGGGTCTCCGAGGAGGAGCAGGCCGAGATCCGCTCCTCGATGGAGAACAAGGCCTTCTTCCCCCTCACGATGCCCGTCACCGCGGGGCCCGGGGCGATGGCCGTCACGCTCAGCCTCGTCCCGCGGGGGCACATCCTGGAGGCCTCGACGCTCCTCGCGTTCCTCGCGACGGCGTGCGGCATCCTCCTGGCCGGTGCGACGGTCTTCGTCTTCTACCGCTTCAGCGGGCCGGTCATCCGGCGGATGGGCGACACGGGGGCCGCGACGATCAGCCAGATCAGCGCCTTCGTCCTCCTCGCGATCGCCGTCCAGATCGTCTGGGGAGGCGTGAGCGACCTCCTCGTCCAGACGCTCGAGGACCCGGCCCTCGCCGAGGGGATGAAGGCCTTCGCCGAACGGCTCCGCTGACCGCGCCTCAGCAGCGCGTCGGCGACCCCTCCCGCTGATAGAACCAGAAGTTGACGGCGAGGGCGCCCAGGGCGACGACGGCCATCGCCGTGTAGGCCCAGGCGGGGCTCCCGAACCGCTCGATGCACCAGCCGAGGAAGAGCGGCGGGAAGAAGCCGCCGAAGGCGCCGACGCAGGAGACGATCCCGATGACGGCCCCCGCCTCGCGCGGGTTGACGGTCGGGATGATCTTGAAGACCGAGCCGTTCCCGAAGCCGGAGGCGGCGCAGATGACGAGGACCGTCGCGAAGAAGCCGTCGAAGGCGTCGGGGCGGAGGAACCGGGTCAGGCTGAAGCCGCCGACCGCCATCACCCCGATCGCGATCGCCGTCATCCGCCCGGCGCCGAACCGGTCCGCCGCCCACCCGCCCGCGGGGCGCATCAGCGTCGCGATGAGCGGGGCGAACGGGGCGTAGAGGAGCGGGCTCGGGGCGCCGCCGGGGGCGTCGGCGAAGACCGACTGGATGATGAGGGGGAGCGAGGCCCCCATCGCCACGAAACAGCCGAACGTCAGGAAGTAGAGCGCCGAGATCGTCCAGGTGTGGAGGTCGCGCGCGACGCCGAGCTGCGAGGAGATCGTCTTCGGCGCCATCGGGAAGTCGCGCGTCCCGAACCAGACCGCCGCCGTGCAGAGGAGGATGACCGGGATCCAGACGAAGGCCGCGTTCTGGAGCCAGACGGCCTGCGTGCCGCCCGTCTTCAGCCGGAGGGCCAGCGACCCGCCCCCGAGGGCGCCGAAGATCCCGGCGGCGACGACGACGGGCACGAGGAATTGGGCGACGGTAACTCCGAGGTTCCCGAGGCCGTTGATCCCGAGCGCCGAGCCCTGCTTCGACTTCGGGAACCAGAGGGTGACGACGGCCATCGAGGTCGCGAAGTTCGCCCCGGCGATGCCGGTGACGGCCGACCAGAAGAGGAGGACGCCGAACGGCGTCGTCGGGTCCTGAACCGCGATCCCCGTGCCGATGCACGGGACGAGGAGGAGGAGCGTGACGGCGGCGAGGCTCCGCCGGCTCCCGAAGCGCGAGACGAAGACGCCGTAGGGAATCCGGAGGAGGGAGCCGAGGATGACGGGCGTGGCGGTGAGCCAGAAGCGCTGCCCGGGCGAGATCCGGAAGCCGGCGTCGGGGAGCTTGATGGCGATCGCCGACCACATGAACCAGACGGAGAAGGCGAGGGTGAGGGAGACGGCGCTGATCGCCAGGGTCCGCCAGGCGAGCGCCGCGTCGGGGAAGCTCTCCGCCGCGGGTCGGGCCGCGACCTCGCGGATCGGCCGCGGCAGGTAGCGAAGGGACGCCGCCCCGGCGAGGAAAAGGACGAGCGAAGCCGTGAAGGCGGGCCAGACGATCGACCGGTCGCCGCCGAGCGCCGTGTTGAGACCGGCGGTCAGGAGCCAGACCTGGAGCGAAACGATGAGGACGAGGAGGAGGATCACCCCGAGGAGGACGGTGTTCGTCTTCGACGGGTGCGACTGCTCCTGGGCGCGGCGGAAGTCGGTCACGCGCCCTCCGTCTCGGGCGCGGCCGGCAGGGCGGCCGGAGCCGCGGCGTCGGCCGAGGCGTCGGGCGGGACGAGCCAGACCTCGTCGCCCCGGATCTCGACGGGGAAGGAGCGGAGCGGCCGCGGCGGCGGCCCCTGGAGGACGGCGCCGCTCAGCGGGTCGAAGGCGCCGTTGTGGCAGGGGCACTCGATCTTCCGCGAGCCGGGGTCGAAGAAGACGGCGCAGGAGAGGTGGGTGCACTTCTGCTCGAAAGCGCGGAAGAGCCCCTCCTCGAGGCGGATCAGGATCCCCGGCTGGTCGAGGCCCGGGATCGTGAACTGCGTCATCCCGCCGACCGGGATCTCGGAGAGCGCCGCCAGGCGGACTGGCCCCGGGATCGACGCCGGCGGGAAGAGGGCGTCCTTCGCCGCGACCCAGCCGCTCCCGACGGCGAGGCCGCCGGAGGCGAGGACGAGGAACTTCGCGAACTCGCGCCGCGAGACGTGCTGCGCCTCGACGCGCTCGACGGGGAAGTCGACCTCCCACGCCGGGCGGGCGGGAAGGCCCTCGGGCCGGTCGGTCATGGCGCCTCCGTTCCGTCGACGACGAGCTCGGTCGAGCCCTTCGGCATCATCACGTTCACCCGCGTCCTCACGCGCTGCAGGCCGAACCGGAACTGGTTCACGGGGGTGCTGTTCGGGCGCATCGAGGCCATCCGCTCGCGCGTCCCGTAGAAGAGCGCCCCGCTCGGGCAGACCGTGGCGCACATGGGCCGCCGCCCGGCGCTCGTCCGGTCGTAGCAGAGGTTGCACTTCATCATCAGCTTCATCGGCTCGACCTTCTTCGGGACGCCGAAGGGGCAGGCGAGGACGCAGTTGCTGCAGGCGATGCAGCGGGCCGCGTTCGCCGAGTGGACGACGCCGAGCTCGTCCCTGGCGATCGCGTCGGCGGGGCAGACCCGGGCGCACGTCGGCTCCTCGCAGTGCATGCAGACCTGGACGGCGGTCTGCGGGCTCACGGCCCTGTCGACGTAGTCGACGTGGATCATCGCGAGCTGCCCGTTCGTCTCGCACTCGGCGCAGGCCATCTCGCAGGCGTGGCACCCGATGCAGCGCTGCGGGTCGAGGAAGAACTCCTCCTGGCTCCGGGTGGCGGTCGTCGTCATCGCGCCTCCCGCCTCAGACGCTCGCGAACGCCTTCGCCTCGGCGGCGGAGGGCGCCTTGCGCCCGGTCGGCACGAGCCGGCAGGCGCTCACCTTGAACTCGGGGATCTTCGAGACGGGGTCGAGGAGGCCCGAGGTGAGGAGGTTCGCCGACTTGCGGCCGGGCCAGTGGTACGGGATGAAGACGGTGTCCTCGCGGATCGTCGTGACGAGCTGGGCCGGGAACTCGGCCGCCCCGCGGCGTGTCTCGACCCTCACGAGGTCGCGGTCGGCGATCCCGAGCGTCTTCGCGAGCGCCGGGTGGATCTCGAGGAGCGGCTCGGGGTACTGCTCGACGAGCTTCCCGATCCGGCGGGTCTGCGTCCCCGAGAGGTACTGCGAGACGACGCGCCCCGTCGTCAGGATGACGGGGTAGTCGGGGTCGGTCACCTCGCCCGGGTCGCGGTAGCGGACGGCGTTGAAGTGCGCCTTCCCGTCCGGCGTCGCGAACTTCCGGTCCTCCCAGAGGCGCGGCGTGCCGGGGTGGTCGAGGGACGGGCAGGGCCAGAAGACGCCGAGGTTCGCCTCGATCTTCTCGTACGTGATGCCGAAGTAGTCGGCCGTCCCCCCCTTCGAGGCGGCGCGGAGCTCGTCGAAGATCCGCCTCGCCGTGAAGAGCGATCCCTCGCGCGTCCCGGCGAGCGGCGCCGGCGCGGCGAAGTCGAAGAGCTCCTGCTTGCCGAGGCGGCGAGCCAGGTCGAGGAGGACGTCGGTGTCGCGCCAGGCGCCTTCCGGAGGGTCGATGGCGGCCCGGATGCGCGTCACGCGCCCCTCGGCGGTCGTGACCGTCCCCTCCTCCTCCTCGTGGAGCGACCCGGCGAGGACGACGTCGGCGTGACGGGCGGTCTCGGAGAGGAAGAAGTCGATCGCGGCGAAGTACTCGAGCTTCTCGAGGGCCTCCCTCACGAAGTTCGCGTTCGGAAGCGAGACGAGCGGGTTGAAGCAGATCGAGAGGAGCCCCTTGATCTCGCCCCGGTGGATCGCCTCGACGATCTCGTAGGCGGAGAGCCCCTTCCCGGGGATCTCCGGCTCCGGCACGCCCCAGACGCCGGCGATCCACTCCCGGTGTCTCGGGTTCTCGATGTCGCGGTTGCCGGGGAGCTGGTCGCACTTGTGGCCGTGCTCGCGGCCTCCCTGCCCGTTCCCCTGGCCCGTGATCGTCCCGTAGCCGCAGTAGGGCTTGCCGATGCGCCCCGTCGCCAGGACGAGGTTGATCGCCGAGACGACGTTCTCGACCCCCTTCGTGTGGTGCTCGATGCCGCGGGCGTGGAGGAGGAAGCTCGTCTTCGCCCTTCCCCACCAGTCGGCGGCGGCCTCGATCTTCCGGCGCGGGATGCCGGTCACCTCCTCGGCCCAGGCGAGGTCGTAGCCCTTCACCGCCTCGACGGCCTCCTCGAAGCCGGAGGTGTGGTTCGCGATGAAGTCGTGGTCGAGCTGGTCGCGGTCGACGAGCTGCTTGAGGATCGCCCCGAAGAGGGCCGAGTCGCGGCCGGGACGGACGGGAAGGTGGAGGTCGGCCGTCCGCGCGAGCGGCGTCATCCGCGGGTCGACGACGATCAGCTTCGCGCCGTTGTCGCGCGCCTGCCAGATCCAGTGGGTGAGAGTGGGGAACGTCTCGCTGACGTTCGCGCCGGCGACGAGGATCACCTCGGCCTTCGCGAGGTCGGCGTACGTGTTGCTCGCCCGGTCGAGGCCGAAGGCCTTCTTGTTCCCGGCCCCGGCGCTCACCATGCAGAGCCGGCCGTTGTAGTCGAGGTTCCGCGTGCCGAGGGCGAGGCGGGCGAACTTCCCGACGAGGTAGCTCTTCTCGTTCGTCAGCGAGACGCCGGAGAGCATTGCGAAGGCGTCCTTCCCGTGTTTCTCCTGGATCCGCCGGACCTCGGAGACGGTGCGGTCGAGTGCGGCGTCCCACGACACCGGGCGGAACCCCTGCCCCTCGACCCTCTCGAGCGGGGAGAGGAGCCGGTCGGGGTGGTTGTTCTGGAGATACCGCTGGACCCCCTTCGGGCAGAGGCGTCCCTCGTTGAACGGGAACTCCTCCCACGGGTCGAAGCCGACGATCCGGTTGTCCTTGACGAGGAGCTTGATGCCGCACTGCATCCCGCAGAAGCAGCAGTGGGTCGGGACGACCCGGTCGGGCTCGTCGCGGCCGGGGAAGCCCTCCTTCGGCGGGAAGCCGAGGCGCGGGCCGTACTGGGCGACGAGGGCGTCGGGGGAGACGGGGAGGCGTGCCATTTCGTTCGTTCCTCTCAGCCGAAGAAGGCGCCCGACTCGCTGCGGGCGGCGAGGTGGGCCTTCGCGAGCGCGGCCCGCTTCCCCTGCGGGGAGAGGTCGAGGTGCGAGCCGCCGCCGGCGAGGCGGTAGTCGTAGCCGAGCTCGGCTGTCACCTGCTTCAGGTCCTCGACGTGCATCCGGGAGGCGAAGACCTCTCCGGTGTGCGGGCAGACGGCCTGCTCCCCGGCCTCCCCCTCGCGCTGGTAGAGCGCGACGCCGAGCTGTGCCGGCCGCTGGAAGACGTGGAAGAACTTCCCGAACGGAAGCCAGAGGAGGAAGAGGATGACCGTGATCGCGTGGCTGATCGCCATGAAGGCGTGCGCGCGCCCCTGCATCAGCTCGTAGTCCCAGGTCAGCCCGAGGCCGGTGACGGAGATCAGGACGAGGAGGACGAGCGGCATCAGGTCCATCTCGAAGGTCTGCGTCGAGATCTGCCCGGCGTCGGTGATCCGGCGCCTCAGGAACCCGAAGACGCCGAGGAGGACGAGGACCGACGACCAGTTCAGGGCGTGGAAGAGGTTCAGCGCCACGACGCCGCCGAGCGGGAAGTCGAAGGCGTGGAAGCCGAGGAGGTGCGCCTCGTAGACGTCGATCGTCCCGGCCTTCAGCGTGAAGTGGACCCAGCCGAAGACGAGCGGGATCGTGATCGCGAAGGCCGAGAGACACCCCCACGCGAGGAGGACGTGGGCGAGGCCCCGCTTCGGGCTCCGCTTCCAGATGAAGCGCTGGGCCGCGAGCTCGTCGACGGCCCGGCGGAGGAGCTCGGCGAGGTACGCCGGGAAGCGGCGGGAGAAGAGGAGGCGCCAGCCGGCTCGCCAGTAGAGCCGCGTCGGCGGCCGCTGGAGCCAGACGGCGTAGCGGTAGACGATGCCGAACGCCGCGAAGAGCGTCGCGAAGAGGTAGGCCGCGAGCGCCCCGTCGAAGTTCTGGAGGTTCCTCGAGCCCGCGACGACGGACGCCGCGAGGAGGGCCGAGGCGAAAAGGGCCCAGCCGAGGGCGCGGAGGTTCAGCGTCGAGAGCATGCCCGGACTCTAGGGACGTCGGAGTCCGCTGAGAAGGGTCCGGGTATGACGCGGGTCATGCGGCGGAGAGGATTCCGGGGCCGGAATCCGGAGGCGGGGCCACTCTCGCCGGCCCGACCGCGAGGCGGCGCCTCGTTCGCCGCGAGGTCAGCCGGACGGGGGCTTGCGGGCCGGCCAGATCGCGAGGGCGACGCCGGCGAAGATGAGCGCCGCCGCTCCGAAGATCCGGGGCGAGGGCTCTTCGCCGAGCGCGAAGTAGGCGAAGGCACCTGCGAAGACCGGCTGGACGTAGATGAAGAACGCCGTCGTCGAGGCGCTCGTCCTCGCGAGCGCCCAGGCGTTCAGGGCGTAGGAACCGACCGTCCCGAGGAAGATCACGCCGGCCAGCGCCCCGAACGCAGGCGTGGAGAGCTCGGCCGGGCGGAGGCGCGAGAGCCCCGGAAGGGCGAGGAGGAGGATCGGCAGGGCCCCGTACCGGAACGCCTGCGAGACGAACGAGAGGGCGGGGCGGCGGACGAGGACGTCGCGTGCCCTCACGAGGAACCAGGCGTAGGCGACGGAGTTGAGCGTGACGAGGAGGTCGCCGACGAACGTCCCGTGGCGGAACGAGAGGTTCGCGGGGTCGAGGAGGAAGAGGACGCCGCCGAAGGCGATCGGGACGGCGAGGAGCCGCCGCGCCGAAGGGCGCTCCCTCCGCGAGAGGAGCCCGACGAGGATCGTGAAGACGGGGACGGTCGCGACGAGGAGCGTCGCGTGCGTGGCGGTCGTGAGGGAGAGTCCGGTGATGAAGAGGACCTGGTTCGCCACGACGCCGAGGAGCGAGAGGAGCGCGACCTCTCCCTTCTCGCGGAGCGTCTGGCGCGGCTCGGGGCCCGAGAAGGCCCGGGCCGCGAGCGAGAGGAAGAGGGCCCCGAAGACGGCCCGGAAGGCCGCGAGCGCGAAGGGCTCCATCTCCCGCATGGCGATCTTGCCGAACACGGGAAGCGTCCCGAAGAAGAGCTGGACGAGGAGGAGCGCGAGGTAGGGTGCGGCGCCCGGCTCGCGGGCGCGTACGTCAGCGCCCAACGGGAACCGCGGCGACCGTCCCCTCCACCGCGTCTCCGGCCTCGCCCACGGCGAGGCGCACCCCCGGCGTCTCGTGTCCGCGCTTCACGTAGGCCAGGGCGACCCGCGCCCCGCGGCGCGCCGAGTCGACGGCGCTCGTGACGCTGCCGACGGCCTCTTCCCCGGCCCGCACCTCGTCGCCCGGCGCGGCGCCGCAGCCGAGCGGGAGGAGGAGGGCGACGAGGCGCCGGTTCACGTGGCCGTAGGTCCGGATCCGCGCGACGGTCTCCTGGCCGACGTAGCACCCCTTCTTGTAGGAGATCGCGGTCCGCTCGAGGCCGGCCTCGTTCGGGAGCGTCGTCTCCGTCAGCTCGGCGCCCCAGCGGGGGAGTCCGGCCTCGATCCGGCCCGCCTCGAGGACGGCGGGAGGCGCGGGGACCGCGCCGGCCGCCGCGAGCGGGGCGGCGAGCCGGGCCGCCGGATCGCGGCCGGCGACGAGGTCGAACCCCTCGCCGCCGGCGCGCGAGACGCGGACGACGCGCCCGGCCCCCGCGGCGGAGTCGAACGCGAGGTGGTCGAACGGCGCCGGTCCCGGCTCGGGCAGCCCCGCGCGCGCGAGGACGGACCGCGCCGACGGGCCCTCGACGTGAAGGGCACCCGTCTCCGCAGTCCGATCCTCGAGGCGCGAGCGGCTGAACGGGACGTAGCCGGAGAGGATCGCGTGGAGCGGGGCGGCGAGGGCCGGGTCGCAGTCGAGGAGGAGCTCCTCCTCGGAGACCCTCAGGACGGCGAGGTCGGCGCGCATCCGTCCCTTCGGCGTGAGGAGCGCCGCGTGGCAGCCGGCGCCGGGGCGCAGGCCCTTCACGTCGTTCGTCAGGAGGCCGTTCAGGAAGTCGGCGGCGTCGGGTCCCAGGACCGCGAGGGCGCCGCGTCCCGTCAGGTCGACGACGACGGAAGCCTCGCGGAGAGCCTCCTCGAGTCCTTGCGGCGTGGCGACCGACGACATCCTCACGATTCTCGCATGTGTCGTAAAATGAGACGCTTGAACGAATCCAGCCAGACTCCCCGCGCCCCCCGCCGCCGGCGGCGCTCAGGCAAGGCGGCCCCGGCCGCCGCCGAGGCCGTCCCGCATGCCGTCTCCGAGCCGTTCTTCGAGACAGAGGCCTTCAACGCCTCCGGTACGACGATCGTCGAGACGGTCGTCCCGGCGCCTCCGCCCGTCAGCATGAGCCAGCTCGACCAGAAGCTCGCCCTCTTCATCGACATCGACAACGTCATCATCGGGCTCCGCGAGAGCGGCCACCCGAGGTTCGACGTCAAGCTCCTCCTCTCGCGCCTCCTCGACAAGGGGAAGATCGTCATCAAGAAGGCCTACGCCGACTGGTCGCGCTACGCGGAGTACAAGAGGGCGTTCCACGAGTCGGCCTTCGAGCTGATCGACATCCCACAGCACAAGATGACGGGGAAGAACTCGGCCGACATCCGGATGGTCGTCGACGCGATGGACCTCGCCTCGAACAAGGAGCACATCACGACGTTCGTGATCGGCTCGGGCGACTCCGACTTCTCGCCCCTCGTCTCGAAGCTGAAGGAGAACGACAAGACGGTCCTCGGCTTCGGCGTGAAGGGCTCGACGTCGGAGCTCCTCATCGAGAACTGCGACGAGTTCATCTACTACGAGGACCTCGTCCGGGAGAAGGTGACCGTCGCGGCGTTCTCCGGCCTCCCCGAGAAGTCGCGCGAGGTCTTCTCGCTCCTCGTCGAGTCGATGCAGGCCCTCCAGCGCGAGAACAAGGAGGTCCTCTGGGGCTCGATGGTCAAGCAGACGATGCAGCGGAAGAACCCGAGCTTCTCGGAGTCCTACTACGGTTTTCGCGCCTTCTCCGAGCTCCTCGAGTCGGCCCAGAAGCATCGGGTCATCACGCTGAAGCGGGACGCCAAGAGCGGCTCGTACATCATCACCGGCTTCGGGCCGGGGACGGCGCGCTGACCCCGTGACGAAGGGGGCGCCGCCGGCCCCGGCGGGCGGCGCGCCCGCCCCGTGGCCGCTCGTCCGCAGCGAGGAGGTCGCGGACTGCCGCATGTTCCGCGTCCGGCGGGACGTCGCCGTCTCGCCCGAGACCGGAATGGAGCACGGTTTCTTCGTCCTCGAAGGGGCCGACTGGGTCAACGTCGTCGCCCTCACGGAGGCAGGGGAGATGGTCTTCGTGCGCCAGTGGCGCGCGGGGACGGGCGAGGTGACCCTCGAGATCCCGGGCGGCACGGTCGACGCCGGCGACGCCTCGCCGCTCGAGGCGGCGCGCCGCGAGCTGCGCGAGGAGACCGGCTACGTCTCGGACGACTGGAGGGAGATCGGCTGGGTGCACCCGAACCCGGCGATCCTGTCGAACCGCTGCTTCACGTTCCGTGCCCTCGGGTGCCGCAGAGAGGGAGAGCCCTCGCCGGACGGCACCGAGGAGCTGAGCGTCGAGCTCCACCCCGAGGCTCGGGTCCCGGCCCTCGTCCGTGAGGGGCGGATCCGTCACGCGCTCGTCCTCGTCGCGTTCCACTGGCACGCGACGGGCTGCGGCTGACCGCGCGCGGCTAGAATCCGGCGATGGCCCGGCTGCGGCCCGCGCTCGTCCTCCTCGCCGTCGCGCTCGCAGCGTGCCGCGGCGGCCGCTCCTCGTCTCCGCTCGTCGTCGCGATGGAGCAGGACGTCCTCACGCTCGACCCTCACCGCCACGACGACAGCGTCACGCACTCCGTTCTCGCGAACGTCTACGACGCGCTCGTCGGGTTCGACCCCGAGATGCACGTCGTCCCGGCCCTCGCGGAGGGCTGGAGCAACCCGACCGACCTGACGTGGAGGTTCCGCCTCCGGCCGTCGGTCCGTTTCCACGACGGCCGCCCCCTTCGCGCGGCCGACGTGAAGTTCAGCCTCGAGAGGGCCCGCCGCATGCGCCCCGCGCCGCAGCTGCAGGGGATGGCGGGGGTCGACGTCCTCGACGAGGCGACGCTCGAGCTCCGGACGTTGACGCCGGAGCCGATCCTCCTGAACAAGCTCGCGGGCATCGGGATCGTCCCGGAGGGAACGCCGGAGGAGGTCGTCCGTCCGGTCGGGACGGGCGCCTACCGCGTCCGGGCCTGGGAGCGCGGCCGGGTCCTCCGGCTCGAGGCGAACGACGGGCACTGGGACGGGCGCCCCCCGTACCGGTCGGCGCAGTTCCGGGTCTTCCCCGACGCGGCGGCGCGTGGCGCGGCCCTCGCGACGGGAGAGGTCCACCTCACGCGTGAGCTGACGCGGGGTCACCTCGCCGGTGCCGGGGAGGAGGTCCGGCTCCTCAGCCGCCCGGGGCTCGTCGTCGTCGTCCTCGGCGTCCATTTCGGCGAGCCCGGACCGCTCCTCTCCCGGGAGGTCCGGCAGGCGATCTACTGGGCGGTCGACCCGCGCGAGCTGATCGAGCGATCGGGCGTCGAGGCCGTCCCGGTCGACCAGATCGTCCCGCCGTCGGTCTTCGGCTACCTCCCGCGCGGCGGCGCCTTGCGTCCGCAGCCGGAGCGGGCCCGCGAGCTCCTCCGCCGCGCGGGATACCCGGAGGGGTTCGCCGTGACGCTCGAGATGGCCGAGGCGTTCGCGCCGAACGTCGGTCGGGCGCTCGCGGAGCAGCTCGCGCGCGTCGGAATCCGTCTCACGGTCGTCGGGCTCGACTGGCATCGCCTGTCGGAGAGGCTCGACCGGCGCGAGAGCCCGTTCTTCTCGGTCGGCTGGTCGTGCAACGGCGACGCGTCGCACGCCTTCGAAGCGCTCCTCCACTCGCAGGGCGGGGGCAGGTGGGGCTCCTCGAACTTCGGCGCGTACGCGAGCCCCGAGCTCGACCGCGCGGTGGAGCGCGCCGGGAGGATCCTCGCGCCGGAGGAGCGGCTCGGCGCGCTCCACGAGGCGATGCGCCTCGTCCTCGAAGACCTGCCGCTCATCCCGCTCTTCAACCGGAACAGGACCTACGGCGTTCGCGCCGGGATCTCGTTCCGGCCGCGGCTGAACGGGCAGGTCCTCCTCCGCGAGATCTCCCGGGCCGAGCCCGCCCGCTGAGCCGGGGCGACGGGGGCGCCGGCGCGCAAGTCAGGGCGCCCGCTCGATCCGCCAGATTCCGATCGAGCCTCCGATCGCCCCGACACGACGTCCGCGCTCGCGAAGGGCGCTGCGGATCCGCTCGAGGCGCTCCGCGTCGGCGGGGGCGCCCTTCGTGAGGAGGAGCTCCGGCCCGAGCGCGAGCGGAGCCTCGCCGACCGCGAGGAGAGCGCCCTCACGGTCCTCCTCGCCCGGGAGCGGCGGGCGGAGGGCGGGGGCGTGGCGAGCCGGGAGGTCGCCACCGAAGACGACGGCGCCGAGCCCGTCCGGGGCGAGCGCCGGGGCGGCCTCCCGGAGCCGGAGGAGGTCCTGGCCCCAGTCGAGGCTGCTGTCGACGAAGAAGCGGCGGCCGCCGGCGGGGCCGCCGGCGAGCGCGTTGAAGAAGGAGAGCTCGTGCGGGTGGACGGCGGCGATCTCGAGCGCGGCGACGGCGAGGCCGCCGAGCGCGGCGGTGCGGCTGAGGCGCGCAGCGGGGCGGCCCGGCTCCTTTCGGCCGGCGAACGCCGCCCCCGCCGCGACCGCGCCGAGCGGGAACGCGAAGAGGACGTGCCTCACTCCGATGTTGTAGGTCGTCCGCGACGAGACGAGGAGGAAGAGGGCGAGCGAGAGCCCCGCGCAGGCGGCGAAGCGCCGGCCGGCGCGAAGGGCGAGCGCCGCGCCGAGACCGAGGAGGAGGCCGAGGGGCGTCTTCACGGCGAGCGCGACGGGGAAGTACCAGGGAGAGCCCTCCCGGGAGACTTCGCCGAGGAAGTAGTTCACCCCGGCGCCGACCTCGCTCTGGAGGACGACCGAGAGCGTGCCCGTCAGGAGGTTGCCGAGCGGCGGCAGCACGTCCCCCGCGCGGATCGCGAGGCGGGCCGCCGCGGGCGATCGTCCTTTCGTCTCGAGCCGGTCGACGGCGAGGGCGCGCCGGTCGTCGGGCGTCTGGCTTCGGTACGCCGCGGCGAAGCCGGCGAGGGCGACGAGGAGCGCGAGCGAGGCGGCGGCGGCGAGGCGGCGCGCGACGCGGGGAAGATCGGCGCGCCGGGGAGAAGCGTCGGCCGCGAGGAAGGGGAGGGTGCAGAGGGCGAGGAGGGGGGCGCTGTACTTCGAGAGGAGCGCGAGGCCCCAGAGGAGGCCGAGGAGCGGGGCCGCCCCTCGGGCGCCGGGACGCGCGAGGCGCGCGAGCGGAGCGAGGGCGAGGACGACGAAAAGCGTGACGGCGACGTCCGTGTGGACGACGCCCGCGTGCGCGTTCAGGCTCGGCTCGAGCGCGGCGAACGCGAGCGCGGCGCAGCCCGCCCACGGCCCCCAGCGCCGCCGCGCCTCCGCGCGGACGGCGAGGAGGAGCGCGGCGAGGAGCGCCACGAACGGGAGGCGGGCGCGGAAGAGGATCGTCTCCGCGGGGGCCTCGTTCGCGTAGAGGAAGCGAAGGAGGCGGCCCGGCGTCGCGGGGGTCCTCAGCGGGTCTTCCGCGGGGCGGAGGGGGAGGCCCGTGAGCGCGAGCCCGGCGAGGGCCTTCGCGAGCGGCGGGTGCTCGGGGTTCCAGCGGCCCGTCCCCTCGCGGACGACCTCGACGGACGCGGCGAGATGGACCGGCTCGTCCGCCGTCGCCGCGTCGCCGGAGAGGTGGTGGAGGGCGAGGAGGGCGGCGAGGAGGACGAAGGCGAGGGACACCGCCCGCTCGAGCCGCGGGGCCGCGTCCGGGGCGCGCGGCGAGGTCTCGGTCACTTCGCGCATGCTAACTTCCCCCGAGCCGTGACCGCCGCACGAATGCTGAGCCTGACGATCCCGGGCCCCGTGGGGGACCTCGAGGCCCTCCTCCGGGTCCCGGCGCGCCCCGCGGGGGCCGCGGTCGTCGCCCACCCGCATCCGCTCTTCGGCGGGACGATGCACACGAAGGTCGTCCACCGGACGGCGAAGCTCCTCGCCGACCGCTTCCACCTTCCGGCCCTCCGCTTCAACTTCCGGGGGGTGGGCGCCTCAGCGGGGAGCTGGGACGAAGGGCGGGGCGAGACGGAGGACCTCGTCGCGGCCGTCCGCTTCCTCCGCGCGAAGCACTGGGACGGCCCGCTCGTCCTCGCCGGCTTCTCCTTCGGCTCCCTCTGCGCGGCGCGGGCCGCGCTCGCAGTCTCGCCCGACGTCCTTCTCCTCCTCGGCGTCCCGCTCGACCGCTGGCCGGAGGAGGAGGCGCGCGCCCTCGAGGGGCGGAACGTCGCGTGGATCCAGGGCTCGGAGGACGAATTCGGCGCGGGGGGCCTCGCGCTCGAGACCGCGGAACGGCACGGCTTCCGCGCGGCCGTCGTCCCCGGCTCGGACCACTTCTTCACCGGGCGCCTCGACGCGTTCGAGAGGACGGCGGCGGGCCTCCTCGCGGACGCGGGGCTGCCGGAGCCCGCGACGCGGGCGTGACGGGCGGGAGGACGGCGATGCTGACGGACTTGGAGAAGACGGAGCTCCTTCGGCGCGCGCGCCACGCGGCGGCCCGCGCCCTCGGGCTCCCGGAAGGGAAGCGGGAGCTGCCGCCGCCGGAAGGGCGCCTCGCCGGGCCCGGGGCGGCCTTCGTGACCTGGAAGAAGGACGGCCGGCTGCGCGGCTGCATCGGGAGCGTCGAACCGTGGCGGCCGCTCGCCGAGGACGTCGAGAAGAACGCCGTCGCGGCGCTCCTCCGCGATCCGCGTTTCGCGCCGGCCCCTCCGCGAGACCTTCCGAAGCTCACCGTCGACGTTTCCGTGATGACGCCCCTGGAAGAGGTCCCGGATCCTCCGGCCGGAATCGAGATCGGCGTCCACGGCGTCGTCGTGAGGAAGGGCTCGCGTTCCGGGCTCCTCCTGCCGCAGGTCGCGCCGGAGTGGGGCTGGGACGTCCCGACGCTCCTCTCGCAGGCCTGCCTCAAGGCGGGTCTCCCCGAGGACGCCTGGCGGGCGGGGAACCCGCCCGCGGCCGTCTACCGCTTCTCGGCCGAGGTGTTCGGGGAGAGCGCGTAGAGGAGGATCCCGGTCGCGACGGCCGCGTTGAGCGACTCGACGCGCCACGAGACGGGGACCCGGACCCGGCGGTCGAGCGCGGCGACGACCGGAGCCGAGAGTCCGTGCCCCTCGGAGCCGATCGCGAGGACGAGGGGAGCGAGCCCTCGGAGGGACTCCGGCGGCTCGCCTCCGTGGGCGTCGGCCCCGGCGAGCGCGGCCCCCGTCGAGCGCACCCACTCGACGGCCTCCGTCGACAGGACGTTCCTCGCGACCGGGACGCGGAGGGCGCTCCCGGCCGAGGCGCGGAACGCCTTCGGAGCGAACGGCGACGCGGTGCCCGCGGTCAGGACGACGCCCCCGGCGTCGAACGCCTCGGCCGCGCGGAGGATCGCGCCGACGTTCGACGGGTCCTGGAGCCCGTCGAGGAGGAGGACGAGGCGCCGGCCGGCGAGGTCGGCGAGCCGGGCTGCGGGGACGGGAGCGAGCGCCGCGAGAGCGCGGGTCGACTCGAGGTCGGAGAGCCGGGCGAGGACGCGGCGGGAGACCTCGACGACCTCCGCTCCCGCCGCGAGAGCCCGTTCCGCGGCCGCGACGTCGACCGGGGCGAGGTCCGGCGCGGCGAAGACGACGTCGGGGACGACGGCGGCGTCGAGGGCGTCGCAGAGCGTCCTCGCCCCCTCGAGGAGGAGGGTCTCGCCCTCTCGGACGGCGCGGACGGCCGCGGCAATCCTCGGGTTCGACGGCGAGTCGATCCGGGAGGTCACCGCCTCCTCCTTTCGGGCGCCGGGTCCGGCTCGGCGGCCCTCGCCGTCGCGGCGAACCGAAGGACGGCGCTCCGCTGCTCGTCGGTCTGGGGCGACTCCGGGAAGATCGACGACTTCGGCACCTCCCGCCAGCGCTCCGCGAGCGCCTCGAGGGCCTGCTCGCCGTCGAGGTCGAAGTGCCGGGAAAGGAACGCCGCCACGGCGGTCCCCGTCCGCCCGATGCCGCCCCAGCAGTGGACGTAGGCCGGCTCGCCGCGTGCGACGGCCGCCTCGAGCTCCTCGACGATCCTCGCGAGGCCGCCGTCCGCCGGGATCCCCATGTCGCGCACGGGGTGCCGGACGACGCGGGCCGGCACGCCGCGGGCTGCCGCCTCCTCCCGAAGCGCGTCCTCGTACGGATCCAGGGCCCCGAGCCGGCTGCTCTCCCGGGCTTCGGTGAGGTCGACGAAGAGGCGGATCCCGGCGTCGAGGAACGCCCTGAGCCGGGCGCGGCCCTTCTCCTCGTCCCACGAATACGGGTACTCGCCCGCGAGGAGGAGCCCGGGGACGACCCAGTAGCTCTCGGGGATCGGGAGGGCGTGAGGCACGTCGGCGGAGTCTGATACGGAACGGCCCGCCGCGTCGAGGGACGGGGCGGGCCGCAGGCTCGCCGGGGCTGCCGTCCTCGGTCCGCGGTCTCCTCCTCGAGCGCCGCGAGGGCGAAGGGAATCCAGGCGACGGGCGTCGTCGGCCTCGGTCAGAACGACGGGTCGCGCCAGACGACCTTCCCGTCGAGGAGGGTGAGGAGCGCCTTCGCCTTCAGGACCTCCTCGGGAGGGCCGGAGAGGAGGTCGCGGGAGAGGACGACGAGGTCGGCCCGCTTCCCGACGGCGATCGAGCCGCGCTCCTTCTCCGCGAAGCCGGCGAAGGCCGCGTCGGCGGTGTAGTGCCGGAGGGCGCTCTCCGCGCTCACGGCGAGGTGCGGCTGCCACCCGCCCGCGGGCGTCCCCTCGGGCGTCTTCCGCGCGATGGCGCAGTAGAGGCCCCGGAAGACGTCGGGCGGCACGACGGGCCAGTCGCTCCCGAACGCGATCCTCCCGCCCGCCCTCTCGACGAGCCGCCAGGCGAAGCCGCGGCCCGCGCGCTTCGGCCCGACGTTCCGCGACCAGACGTCGGCGTTGTTCTGGTCGGGGTTCGCGTGGAGCGGCTGCATCGAGGCGACGGCGCCGAGGACCGCGAAGCGCGGCGCGTCGTCCGCGGCGATCGCCTCGACGTGCTCGACGCGGTGCCTTCTCTCGCGCGGGCCGTTCGCCTTCGCCGCGGCCGCGTAGGCGTCGAGCGCCATCCGGACGCCGCGGTCGCCGATCGCGTGGAGCCAGACCTGCAGCCCCTCCCGGTCGGCGGCCATCACGGCCCGCTCGAGCGCGGCCTTCTCCCAGCGCGGCGCCCCGGCGCCGAGCGACGGGTCGTCGGAGTACGGCGCGAGCATCGCGGCGGTGTGCGCCTCGATCACGCCGTCGACGTACCCCTTCACGCCGCCGAAGACGATCGGCCCGTTCGGGTAGAGGCGCCGGAGCCGGACCGCCTCGGCGATCCCCGCGGCCGGGTCGCGCGGGTCGACGTCGACGGTGAGCCGCACGCGGACCGTCAGCTTCCCTTCCTTCCGCGCCCTCTCGAGGAGCGGCAGGAAGCGCGCGGTCTCCTCCCTCGTCCATCCTGCGTCCTGGATCGCGGTGACGCCGCCCTCGTTCAGCATCCCGAGGGCGCGGAGGAGGAGCGCGTAGTGCCGCTCGGCATCGGGCTCCGGGAGGAGGTCCTCGACGAGGCCGCCGGCGGCCTCCTTGAGCGCGCCCGTCGGCTCGCCCGTCCTCGGGTCGCGGACGATGACGCCGTTCACCGGGTCCTTCGTCTCCCTCGTGATCCCGGCGAGGGCGAGCGCCCGGCTGTTCGCCCAGCCGGTGTGGCCGTCGTAGCCGTCCATGTAGGCAGGCCGGTCGGGGACGGCCGCGTCGAGCTGCTCCTTCGTCGGGAGGCCGCCGGGGAAGGTGCCGTAGACCCAGCCGCGCCCGACGACCCACGGGCTCTTCGGATTCGCCTCGGCGAAGCGGCGGATCCTCTCCTGTAGCCCCGCGACGGTCGACTCCCCGCTCAGGTCGACCCGCTCGAGGTTCCGCGCCCCGCTCATCAGGTGGAGGTGCGCGTCCTCGAAGCCGGGGCTGACGAATCGCCCCCCGAGCGCGACGACCCGCGTCTTCGGCCCCTTCCACGCCGCCGTCTCCGCGTCGCTCCCGACGAAGACGACCGTCCCGCCGCGCACGGCGACGGCCTGCGCGAGCGGCCGCCCCTCCTCGGCCGTCCAGACCTTTCCGCCGGTCAGGAGCAGGTCGGCCGGCTCGGGCGGGGGGGGCGCGAGAGGGGAGAGGAAAAGGACCGCGAGAAGCAGCGAGCGCATCGGTTCCTCCGCGTCGATTCTCGGCGAGGGGACGCCGGGCGGAAAACCGGGTATCGCCGGTGGCCGCGCGACGGCGATCAGCGCGTCGGAGCCGACGCGTGCCGGAGGCGCTGGCGCAGGACCTCGGCTCCCCTCTCCAGCATCCGGTCCGGCCCCGTCCCTCCGGTCGTCTCGTCGAACGCGATCGGCGCGTCGCGGAGGAACGCCCGGCTCGACCACTCCTCCCGCTCGGCCCCTTCGACGACGACCTCCAGGCCGGGGTCGGGGCCGACCCCGGCGAGGTCCGGAGAGTCGACGTGCCGGTCGAAGCTCGTCCCGGAGGGGCGCACGTGGAGGCCGGTCGTCAGGATCAGGCCTCCCTCGCCGAGCGAGAGGCGCTCCTGGATCCGCCCCTTCCCGAACGTCCTCTGCCCGACGAAGACCGCGCGTCCGTTGTCCTTCAGCGCGGCCGCCAGGAACTCCGAGGACGAGGCCGTGCCGGAGTCGATGAGGACGACGACGGGAACGTCCGTGCAGGTGCCGGGAGCCGCGTCCCAGTGCCTCGTTCCCGCGCGGGTGACGGTGCTCAGGACCCGGCCGCCGTGGAGGAACAGGTCGGCGACGCCGACGGCCGCTTCCATCAGCCCGCCCTCGCTCTCGCGCAGGTCGAGGACCAGCCCGCGAAGGCCGCGGCGCTCGAGGTCCGCGAGAGCCAGGTCGACCTCGCGGACCGTGTCCTCGGCGAGGCGTGAGATCCGGACGTACCCGATGCCGAGCCTCTCGTCGAGGAGGTGGTCGGATCGCCCGTGTCGATCCCGCCGGACGCCGCGGACGCTCGGGAGCGCGACGGGCCTCCGACGGACGCGGATCGAAGAGGCCGTCGACGAGCCGCGTCGGCAGACGGAGAGCTCGACGGTGCTTCCGCACGAACCGAGCAGCTGCGACCGGACCTCGTCGAACGTCGCGCCCGCGAGCGACCGGCCCTCCGCGGCGGCGATCCGGTCCCGCTCCCGCACGCCCGCCTCGGCGCCGCCTGACCCGATCAGCAGCCGCTCGACGACGGGGAGGCGCTCCTCGCCGTCGAATCCGAACGTGATCCCGACGCCGCAGAGCTCGGCCGAGAGGCGGTCGTCGAAGTCGGCCCACTCGGCCGCATCCAGATGACGCGAGTAGGGGTCGAGCTCCCTCAGGAGGGCGCGGAGCGCGCGTCCCTCCAGCTCCTCACGCGTCATCTCCCCGAGAAAGCTCGTCCGGATGGCCTCGAGCGCCTCGGCGAGCTGCCCCGCGGGCGGCCCCTGGGCGGGCGCGCTCGCCGGCCACGACAGCGATACGCACGCGACGACGGCGAGCAGGGGTCTGCGCATGCTTCGGTCTCCTGGCCGGAGCGTAGCAGGAGGCGCGCGGCGCCGACCGGCTTCTCCCGGACCGGCGAAGGCAGGTGCGCGAAAAGGGGAGCCCGCTTTCGCGGGCTCCCCTCGAATCCGGGTCGTGTCGTGGTCAGGAACGCGTGAGCGTCAGAGCTTCGGCCCCGCCGCGATGACCTCGGGGGCGCAGCCCTCCTCGAACTTCTTGAAGTTCTCGACGAAGCGGGCCGCGAGCGAGCGGTAGCGGGTCTGGTAGGCCGCCTTGTCGGGCCAGGAGCTGGACGGGTCCATGACGGAGTCGGGGATGCCGGGGCAGCTCTTCGGGACCTCGAAGCCGAAGACGGGGTCCTTGACGTACTCGACGCCGTGGAGGGAGCCGTCGAGGGCGGCGTTCAGGAGCGCGCGGGTGTAGCGGATGGAGATCCGCTTCCCGATGTTGTACGGGCCGCCGACCCAGCCGGTGTTCAGGAGCCAGCAGCTGACGCCGTAGCGCTCGATCTTCCGCTTCAGGAGGTCGGCGTAGAAGTACGGGTGGTGGACCATGAACGGCCCGCCGAAGCAGGCCGAGAAGGTCAGCTCGGGCTCCTTGCCGAGGCCGACCTCGGTGCCGGCGATCTTCGACGTGTAGCCCGAGATGAACTGGTAGAGCGCCTGGTCGGGCGTGAGGCGCGCGATCGGCGGGAGGACCCCCTGGGCGTCGCAGGTGAGGAAGATGATGTTCTTCGGGTGGCCGGCCTTCTTCTCGGGGACGGCGTTCGCGATGAACTCGAGCGGGTAGGAGCCGCGGGTGTTCTCGGTGATCGACTCGTCGTCGAGGTCGATCTTCCGGGTGACCGGGTCGAAGACGACGTTCTCGAGGATCGTCCCGAAGCGGTGCGTCGTCGCGTGGATCTCCGGCTCGGCCTGCGCCGAGAGCGCGATGACCTTCGCGTAGCAGCCCCCCTCGATGTTGAAGACCCCCTCGTCGCTCCAGCCGTGCTCGTCGTCGCCGATGAGGCTCCGGTTCGGGTCGGCCGAGAGAGTCGTCTTTCCGGTGCCCGAGAGGCCGAAGAAGAGGGCGGTGTCGCCCTTCGGGCCGACGTTCGCCGAGGCGTGCATCGAGAGGACGCCGTCGAGCGGGAGGAGGTAGTTGAGGACGGTGAAGACCGACTTCTTGATCTCGCCCGCGTACTGCGTGTTGCCGATGAGGCAGAGCTTCTGCTCGAAGCTGAGGGCGATGAACGTCTGGGCGTTCGTCCCGTCGACCGGCGGGAAGCCCTGGAATCCCGGGGCGACGAGGACGGTGAACTCCGGGACGTGCCGGCGGTACTCCTCGAGCGACTGCGGGAGGACGAACATGTTCCTGACGAACATGCTCTGCCAGGCGTGCTCGGTGACGATCCGGACCGGGACCCGGTAGGCCGGGTCGGCGCCCGCGTAGACGTCCTGGACGAAGACGTCGCGGTCCTGGAAATAGCCCTGGAGGCGGTTGTAGAGGTCGTTGAACTTCTCCGGGGTGTAGGGCCGGTTGTACTGGCCCCACCAGACGTGACCTTCGGTGGAGGCCTCCCTCACGATCGCCTTGTCGTTCGCGGCGCGGCCGGTGTGCTTGCCCGTGTGGGCGACGACCGGGCCGCCTGCGACGACCCGCCCTTCGCGGCGGAACGCGATCTCCTCGTAGAGGGCCTCGGTCGGGAGGTTCCAGTAGACCATCCGGAGGTTCGAGAGCCCGTGGTTCGCGAGAGCGTAGTCGGCCTTTCGGGCCGAGGCTTCGCCCTCGGCCGGGGTCTTGATGTCGAGCAGAGTCTTCACAGCCAGTCCCTCACGAGCTTCTTGTCTCCAACGTAGATCTCGTTGGGGGCGGACGGGTCGAGCGCCCACTTCATCCGGGCGATCCCCTCCTGGATCTCCTTGATCGTCCCGGCGTACGAGAGGCGGAGGTAGCCCTCCATGCCGAACTCGCGGCCGGGGACCGTGACGACGAGCGCCTTCTTCAGGAGGAAGTCCGACAGCTCGACCGACTTCTGCGAGTAGGCCCGGAAGTCGGGGAGGCAGTAGTAGGTGCCGTCGGGCTTGATCGTCTTCACGCCGTTGAACGAGGCGAGCTCCTGGAGCATGACGTTCCGGTTGTTCTCGAGCGTCAGGCGGAGGCTGTCGACGGCGCTCTGGAGGCCCGACATCGCCCCTTCCGCCGCCGCCTGAAGGAGGACGGAGACGGTCGTCGTGATCTGCCCCTGGACGTTCGTCATGATCTGGACGAGCGGCCGCGGCGCGATCGCCCAGCCGATCCGGAACCCGGTCATGCCGTAGAGCTTCGAGACCCCGTTGACGGCGATGACCTTCGACGTCTCGGTGTCCTTCTTCGTGTACCTGAAGCAGCTCGGAGACTTCTTTCCGTCGAAGACGAGCCGGTGGTAGATGTCGTCCATGATCAGCCAGATCCCCTTGCGCTCGCAGAAGTCGACGAGCCAGGAGACGAGGCTCTCGGGGTAGAGGACGCCCGAGGGGTTGTTCGGGCTGTTGCAGATGATGACGCGCGTCGCCGACCCGACGGACTTCTCGATGTCCTCCGGGCGGGGCACGAAGCCGCCGTCCTCGGCCTTCACGATGACCGGGACGCCGTAGCACATCCTCACCATCTCGGGGTAGCTGACCCAGTACGGGGCGAGGATGACGACCTCGTCCTGCGGGTTCAGGACCGAGTAGAGGATGTTGAAGACCGACTGCTTCGCCCCGGCCGAGACGATGACGTTCTCGGGGGCGACGACGCGGTCGTAGTTCTCCTCGGTGTACCGGATGATCTGCTTCTTCAGCCCGGGCGTGCCGTCCGCGGGCGTGTACTTCACGTCGCCCGTGTTCAGCTTCGAGGCGGCCGCGAGGATCGCGGCGATCGGGGCCTTGTTCTTCGGCTCGCCCGCGCCGAGATGGACGACGGCCTCGCCCTTCTCGCGCAGGAGCCGGGCCTGCTCGTTCAGGCGGAGCGTCGGCGACTCCGCGATGGACTTCGCGAGCTGACTCACGCTCATGTCGTTGGGAACCTCCCTTTTGCCGGTGGGCCGCTGGAGGCGCGCTCCGCGACGCCGAGGGCAAAGCGGGATTGTACCGGCGCCGGGGCGTTTACGCTGCCGGAGGCACCCCCTCCCCGGCCTCCCCGGTGGCACGGACGGGGTGCGCGAGGGGAACCGGCGGAAGCGGTCGCCGCGCCTCCTCGAACGCGAGGAGCGAGGCCTGGTAGCCGACGCGCGTCGCGGAGACGAGCGCGAAGCCGACCTGCCGGAACGCGACGAGGAAGGCGACCCCCGCGCCGGTGGAGGGGTTCAGGGCGACTCCGGCAGCCGTGAACGCCCCCTGGAGGGCGAGGGAGCCGGCGAGCCAGAAGAGCCAGAGGCCGAGCGCGCGGGCGCGGGCCCCGCGCAGAACGCGCCCCGCGGCCCTCCAGGCGTCGCGGACGGTCGACGCCTCGCCGCGCGCGAGGGCGATCCGCGCGAGCGAGAAGCGGAGGCTGACGGTCCCGGCGACGACGAGGGTCCCGGCGACGACCCAGATCACGGCCGCCGTCGCGAGCGGCCCGTTCGGCGGGGCGTCTTCTCCCGCGAGCTTCGAGAGGAGCGCCACGGGGGCCGCGACGAGGAGCCCGAGCCCGACGACGAGGGTGACGGCCCACCGGATCCAGGCGAGGAGGACGGGGCGGAAGAGCGAGGCCCCTTCGACGACCGCGCGGCGGAGCGCCGGGCGCGGGACGCCGGAGAGGAGGACCCGGACGGCGCCCGTCGTCAGGAGGAGGTCGAGGACGAGGGAGAGGACGACGCCGAGACCGACGGCGGCGAAGGCGACTCCAGTCTCCCGGGGATGGCTCCCGAAAAAGCTCACGAACGCCCACGAGTCCCAGCCGCCGAGGAGGCTCTCGCGGAAGGGGCCCGCGTCGAGGGGGGCGAGGAGAGGGCCGAACGCGAACCAGGCCGGGAGTGCGGAGAGGACGAGGCCGAGCCAGAGGACCCCGGCGAGCCGGCGGTAGGCGAAGGCGGCCGAGAGGCCGGCGGCGAGGGGCGAGCGTCGATCGGTCATCGGGTTCTCTCCGTCAGAGGAGCGGCCGGAGCGTGGAGAGGAGGAGCTGGACGCCGTGCAGGGCGTACGCCCGGGCCTTCGCGGAGGCGGAGGGGAGCTCCGTCCGCTTCGAGTGCCTCGCGTTGTTCCAGGGGTCCGCGTCGAGGACGATCTTCCGTTCGGGATCGACCTCGGCCTTCGCGAGACGCGAGGGGTACTCCGTCCGGAGCCGGAGCCAGGGGGCGTTCCCGTCCCAGGTCGTCCTCCACGTCTTCCCGTTCTCGAACGTGAGGACGACGTCGACCGGGAGCGGGATCGTCCCGGAACGCCGGACGAGGACCGAGGAGGCGAAGGTCGCAGCCCGCTTCTTCGATGCGCCGCCCTCGGTGCCTTTCCCGCGGTCCTTCACCTTCGGGGCCGCGATCCGCTTCCCGCGGTCGTCGTACCCCTCGAAGGGGCGGGCTTCGGCCACGGCGAGGCGGTCGATCGCGTAGTCGACGGTGCCGTTCCCGTAGAAGGTCTCGCGGACGAGCGGCCCGAACCAGGGCCCGGCGACCGGCCGGAACGCGTCGAGGAAGTCCTCCGTCGTCGGGTGGTCGAAGCGCCAGCGCTCGGCCCAGGCGCGGAAAGCCCTCCAGAAGCGCTCCTCGCCGAGGAGGCGCCGGATCTGGTCGACGACCGTCGCGGCGCGCGCGTAGGAGTTCCGGCCGTAGGCGCCGGGGGCGAACTGCCACGAACGGGTGACGAGCCGGTCCGTCTCGCGCGCGGTGATCGTCTGGAGCCGCCCGAGGTCGGCGTCTCGGATCGGCTGCCCGGTCGGGAGACGGAGGAGCCCTCCCCAGCGCCGGTCGACCATCTCGTATTCCGTGAACGAGTTGATCCCCTCGTCGATCCAGCTCTCCTCGAACTCGTTCGAGGCGACGAGGCCGTACCACCAGCCGTGGCCGAACTCGTGGACGACGATCATCTCGGGCTCCCGGATGCCGCTCAGGGGCCAGAAGCCGAGCGGCTTGAAGGTGCCGGCCGTGAAGATCGTCTGGTACTCCATCCCCATGGCGCCGGTCCCGTCCTCTGGCGGGTCGACGCAGGTCGAATCCGCGTACGGGTAGGGGAAGGCGTAGAGGCCGAGCCAGGCGAGCGCCCATTTGTGCGCCCCGGCGTAGCGGCGCCACTGACGGACGTGGTCGGGCTGCATGAAGTAGCGGAGCGTGACGGGCTTCATCCCGGCGAGGAGCTCGGCCTCGGGGCGGCCGAGGCGACGGGCGGCCCTATCGAGCTCCTCCCGAGGGACGTCGCGCGCCGGGTCGAAGGTCTCCTCCTTCACGACGAAGCGCGGGTCCGCGGCCCAGGCGAAGTCGTGGATCGCCTCCTGCTCGTAGACGAGCGTCTTCGTCCCCTTCCCGCGCGTCTCCTTCACGAGCGTCCCGGCGGAGGCGACGACGAAGCGCTCCGGCAGGGTGATCGCGACCCGGTAGTCCCCCCAGTCGGAGTAGAACTCGGAGTGGGCGTGGTACTGGTGGGCGTTCCAGCCCGGCTCGGCTCGGCGCCGCCGCCCCCGCGGCTCGAAGACGGCGACCTTCGGGTACCACTGTCCGATCATGTAGAAGTCGCGGACGTAGCCGGCGCGGGCGAAGACCTTCGGGATGCGGGACCTCCAGGCGATCTCGAGAGCGATCTCTCCGCCCGGCGGGACGGGGGCCGGGAGCGGGATGGCGAGGAGGGTCCGGTCGTCGGGGTTGCCGTCGTCTGACGCTACGAAGGTCGCCCCTGGCAGGAGGTCGGTCCCGCCGAGGGTCATCGAGACGAGGTCGATGCTCCCGAAGCCCTCCTCGGCGTCGGCCTGGTCGCTCCGCAGGCGTCCTCCCGACTCCCGGAAAAAGGTCGAGCGGTTGTTTCGGAAGGCGTTCCAGTAGAGGTGGAGCTTCAGCTCGGAGACCGGGACGTCGGAAGGGTTCGTCCACCGGAGGGTCTCCGCCCCGGAGAGCTCCCTTCTCGCGTCGTCGAGCGTGACGCGGATGTCGTATGCCACGACCTTTCGGGGCGCCGGGAGCGCCTCGGCAGGCGGGAGGGGAGCCAGCCCTCCGAACGTCGCCGCGGCGGCGAGGAGCTTCCATCGCATGCGGGTCCCTCCGAAGGGCGAGAATAGGGCCACGAGGCGTCGTCCGTGGACTGCGGAAGCGGGAGACGGGGGGTTCCGGATTCCGGACCGGATCGGACCCCGTTCGGTTTCCAGGGAGGCCGGGTGGTAAGATGGCCGATGTTTGCGAGTCGCCCGAACCCCCCGGTGGGCGGCGACGCTGGCGGAGGAGTATGAGGAGTTCCGCGCTCAAGCCCGCGGTCGCCGCCCCTGTTCGGGAGCGGGTCTCGATTCTGGACAAGACCCGCCGGTACACGGTGCCGGACGAGATCAAAGCGGCCGGGGTCTGGACCTATTTCCGGACGATCGAATCCGGGCAGGACCCGGTCGTCACCATGAACGGCCGCGACATGGTGATGCTCGGGTCGAACAACTACCTCGGCCTGACCTCTCACCCCAAGGTCAAGGAAGCCGCCGTCGCCGCCGTGAGGAAATACGGCGCCGGGTGCGCCGGGAGCCGGTTCCTGAACGGGACCCTCGACATCCACATCCGCCTCGAGGAGCGGCTCGCCGAGTTCATGCGGAAGCCGGCCTGCATCACCTTCTCGACGGGCTTCCTCGCGAACCTCGGCGTCATCGGCACCCTCCCGGGGAAGGGCGACGCGATCTACCTCGACCGGCAGGACCACGCCTGCATCTACGACGGCGCTCGTCTCGCCGTCGGGGCGGAGGTCCGGAAGTTCAAGCACAACGACCCGGACGATCTCGTGAGGATGCTGAACGCCCACCAGGACAAGGCCGGGAGGCTCCTCGTCGTCGACGGCGTCTTCTCCATGGAGGGCGACATCGCCCCGGCGCCGGCCTACGCCGACATCTGCGCCGAGTGGGGCATGGCCTTCATGATCGACGACGCCCACGGCGTCGGAGTCCTCGGCGAGGGCGGCCGCGGCACGGCCGAGCACTTCGGCATCGAGGAGAGGACCGACCTCGTCATGGGGACCTTCTCGAAGTCCCTGGCGGCCGTCGGCGGGTTCGTCGTCGGCGAGCCGGACGTCATCAAGTACATCCAGCACAAGGCGCGGGCCCTCATCTTCACCGCCGCCCCGCCGCCCGCCTCGGTCGCCGCGGTCCTGGCCGCGCTGGACGTCATCGAGGCGGAGCCCGAGCGCCGCCAGCAGCTCTGGGACAACACCCGCTTCATGATGACGAGCTTCCGGGCGATCGGCTTCGACTGCGGGGAGTCCGAGACCCCGGTCATCCCGATCGTCGTCGGCGACGACTACCTCGCCTTTAAGATGGCCAAGCGCCTCGAAGAGGAGGGGGTCTTCGCGAACCCCGTCGTGAGCCCGGCCTGCGCGCCCGGGAGGTCCCTGATCCGGACCTCCTACATGGCGACGCACCGGCGCGAGCACCTGACCCGGGCCCTCGAGGCGTTCCAGAAGGTCGGCCGCGAGCTCGGGCTCGTCAGCTAGCGCCGGGTCTTCGCCCGGCGCGACGAGGAGGTCCGGCGCATGGCCGACAGGGTGACCGTCACCGAGGTCTCCTCGCGGCGCGACCTCGCCGCGTTCGTCGAGCTTCCGTACCGGCTCCACGAGGGAGCGCCGGACTTCGTCCCGCCCCTCCGCTCCGAGGTCCGCGAGATGCTCGACCCGGCGCGGAACCCGTTCTGGAAGCACGCCCGCAGGACGCTCCTCCTCGCGCGGCGCGGCGGGCGCGTCGTCGGCCGGGTCGCGGCGATCGCGGACGACGAGCACAACCGGGTCCACGCGGACCGGACGGCCTTCTTCGGCTTCTTCGAGTGCGAGGACGACCCGGAGGCCGCGCGCGCCCTCTTCGACGCGGCCGAGAAGGATTGCGCGCGGCTCCTCCCGGGCTGCGACCGGCTCCGGGGTCCCGTCAACCCGTCGATGAACGACGAGGTCGGCTTTCTCCTCGCCGGGGAGAGCGAGCCGGGGCCGCCCGTCCTGATGATGACCTGGAACCCGGCGTACTACCTCGACCTCGCCGCGGCCGCCGGCTTCGCGAAGGAGAAGGACCTCGTCGCCCTCCTCGCGCCGATCGACGACCGCTCCTTCGCCCGGCTCGGCCGGATCACCGACGCCGTGAGGCGGCGGAACCCCGGCCTGACGTTCCGGACGATCCGGATGGACCGCTTCCCCGAGGAGCTCGCGAAGGTCAAGGAGGTCTACAACTCCGCCTGGGAGCGGAACTGGGGCTTCGTCCCGATGACCTCCGAGGAGCTCGACGCGATGGCGAGGAAGCTGAAGGACCTCGTCTACCCGCCGATCGTCTGGTTCGTCGAGGAAGGGGAGAGGCCGGTCGCCTTCATGCTCGGGATGCCCGACTACAACCAGGTCCTGATCCGGATGGGCGGGCGGCTCCTCCCGTTCGGCTGGCTGAAGTTCCTCCTGGGGCGCCGGAAGATCGACCGCGTCCGGCTGATGGCCTTCGGCGTCGTCCCGGAGCACCGGCGGAAGGGGCTCGACGCCGTCTGCTACTTCGAAGGCTACAAGGCTGCGATGGCGGCCGGCTTCAAGACCGTGGAGTTCTCCTGGATCCTCGAGGACAACCTCGACCTCCTGAAGCCGATCGAGGTCTTCGAGGGGAGGCTCTACCGCCGCTACCGGCTCGTCGCCAGGACGGTCCCGTCCGTCTCCTGACGGATCCGGCGCGCGAGGGCGCGCGCCGCTGCCCCGACGACGAACGCGAGGGCGAGCCCGGCGAGGACGTCGACGACGTAGTGGTAGCGGCAGAAGACGGTCGCCAGGACGAGCCCGGTCGCGAAGGGGAGGAAGGCGAGGAACGTCTTCCGGGACCGGCGGGCCGCCTCGACGAGGACGGCGACCGTCACCATCGTGTGTCCCGAAGGGAAACAGTTTCTCCGGCTCGTCTCGAGGCGGTCGAGCGTCCCGTCGATCGCCCTCGCGACCGCCGCGCGAGGGAGCGGACCGTCGTGCGGGACGGTGAACCGCGGCCCGATCGCGGGGACGAGGAAGTAGCCCGCGTAGCTGGCGTAGAAGACGAGGAGCATCCCGAAGACGTAGGCGGGGAAGCGCACGCCCGACGCCCCTTCCTTCAGGTCGTCGCGCCAGAGGAGGACCCCGAGGACGATCGGGTGGAAGTAGTAGAGCGCGTAGCAGAACGTGAGGGCGTCGAGGACGAGGGGTCCCGAGAGCGGCTCGAGGAGCCGCGTCGGGTCGGCGCCGCCGAAGAGGAGGCGGTCCGCCGCGACGAGGAGCGGGTCGCGGTCGACGGAGCTCGTGGCGAGGACGAAGGGTCCGAGGTTGTCGAAGACGAGGAGGAGGGGGAGGACCGGCCCGAACTCCGCGACGCCCGCGAGGACGGAGCCGGGAGCCGGACGCCGGGCCCGGACGGCCGCGAAGACGAAGGGGAGGAGGAACGCGGCGGCGACCTTCGCGAAGGCGCCGGGAGCGGCGGCGGGGACGCCCCCCGCGAGGCCCGCGACGAGCAGGAGGCCCGCGGCCCCGCTCGTCAGGAGGTCCGCGAGGGCGAAGCGCACGCCGCGTTGTAGCACGCGGAACCTATAATCGGCCGATGCTTCGGATCGGCCTCGCGACCCTGCTCCTTCTGCTCGCTCCGGCCGCGGCCGGGTCGGGGACCGAGGCCGTCGTCGTCGACCTCGACTCCGACGTCAACCCCGTCACCGCCGAGTTCCTGAAGCGGGTCGTCGGGGAGGCCGTCGCGGGCGGGGCGCCCGCGGTCATCCTCCGGATCAACACCCCGGGAGGGAGGCTCGACTCGACCCGGGAGATCACGAAGACGATCCTCGCCTCCGAGGTCCCGGTCGTCGGGTTCGTCCACCCGCCCGGCTCCCAGGCGGCCTCGGCCGGCTTCCTCCTCCTGATGGCGTGCGACGTCGCCGCCATGGCGCCCGGTACGAACACGGGCGCCGCCTCACCGGTCGGGGGCGGCGGGGAGGAGCTGCCGAAGACGATCGGGAAGAAGGTGAGCGAGGACGCCGCCGCCCTCGTCCGGTCGCTCGTCGTCCCGCGGGGCCGTCCGGTCGACGACGCCGTGAAGACGATCACCGAGGCGCTCTCCTACTCGGAGTCGGAGGCGAAGGAGAAGGGGCTCGTCGAGATCGTCGCGCGCGACGTGCCGGACCTCCTCAAGCAGCTCGACGGGCGGCCGATCAAGCGCGTCGGCAAGCCCGAGGTGACGCTGAAGAGCGCCGGGTTCACCTCCCGGACGGTGTCGAAGACGGCCCTCGAGAAGGCGCTCGGGGTCATCGCGAGCCCGATGGTCGCGGGCCTCCTCTTCCTGATCGGCGTCGTCGGCCTCTACTCCGAGTTCCAGAACCCCGGGGCGATCCTCCCGGGGGTCCTCGGCAGCATCTGCCTCCTCCTCGCCTTCTTCGCGATGTCGGTCCTCCCGACGAACTGGGTCGGCATCGGCCTCGTCCTCCTCGGGGTCCTCTTCTTCTTCCTCGAGGTGAAGCTGACGACGCACGGCATCCTCGCGATCGCCGGGGGCGTGTCGATCATCCTCGGCGCGGTCCTCCTCTTCCACCGCGACGAGCTCGCCCCGAAGGCCGAGCTCTGGTTCCTCGTGGGCGGGGCGGCCGTCGCGACGGTCATCCTCGCGGCGCTCTCGATCATGGCCCTCGCCGTCCAGCGGCTTCCCGGCCGCACGGGCCGGGACGTCCTCGTCGGGCAGGTCGCCGCCGTCCGCGTCGGCGCCGCCGGCGCCCCGAAGGTCTTCGTCGACGGAGCGCTCTGGGAGGCCCGGAGCGCCACACCCCTCACGGACGGGCAGCTCGTCGAGGTCACGGGCCTCGACGGCCTGACCGTCCTCGTCAAGCCCTCCGTACGGAGCGAAAAGACATGAACATGCTTCCGAACCCCCTGTTCCTCGCGGGGATCTTCGTCGTCATCTTCTTCCTCACGAAGTGGGTGAACATCCTCAACGAGTACGAGAGGGCCGTCACCTTCTGGCTCGGCCGGCTCGCGCCGGCGCCGAAGGGGCCGGGGCTCACGCTCATCTTCTGGCCCTTCGAGACGATGGTCCGCGTCGACCTGCGGACGATCACGCTCGACGTCCCGCCGCAGGACGTCATCACTCGGGACAACGTCTCCGTGAAGGTGAACGCCGTCGTCTACTTCCACGTCATGGACCCGGCGAAGGCGATCGTGAAGGTCGCGAACTACATGTACGCGACGTCCCAGCTCGCCCAGACGACGCTCCGCTCCATCCTCGGCCAGGCGGCTCTCGACGAGCTCCTCTCCGAGCGCGAGAAGCTGAACGAGAGCCTCCAGGAGATCCTCGACAAGCACACGGACCCGTGGGGGATCAAGGTGACGATGGTCGAGGTGAAGGCCGTCGACCTGCCGATCGAGATGCAGCGCGCGATGGCGAAGCAGGCCGAAGCCGAGCGCGAGAAGCGCGCCAAGATCATCCACGCCTCGGGCGAGTTCGAGGCCTCCAAGCAGCTCGCCGACGCGGCGCACGTCATCGCCTCCGAGCCGGCCTCGATGCAGCTCCGGTACCTCCAGACGCTGACCGAGATCGCCGCCGAGAAGAACTCGACGATCCTCTTCCCGGTGCCGATCGAGATGATGGCCCTCCTCGGGGCGAAGCTGGAGCGGGAGGCCGGAGTCGTCCCGAAGGGGGACAAGTGACCGAGGAGAAGGAGGGGCCGGTCCACTACCAGGTCTCGGTGACCGGCCGGCAGGCCGCGGCCTTCTTCCTGGTCCTCCTCGCCGCCCTCGGCCTCTCGTTCTTCTTCGGGATGAAGACGGGCGCCGCGGCCCGGCGAGGGCCCGACAGCGTCACGGCCCTCGCCGCTCAGTCGGACCTTCCCGTGCCGACGGTGGGCGCCGCGGGCGACGGAGAGAAGGCGGAGCCGGTCCCGACCGAGGTCCCGATCGGCTTCGAGCCGGCCGCTGCCCGGCCGGAGGCCGCGCCGTCGCGCTCCGAGCCGCCGGCGCCTAAGGCCCAGGCCCCCGCGGAGGAGCCCGCGCCCGTCGTGAGGGAGCTCGAGCCGCCTCCCGCGGAGAAGCCGGCGGGGAAGGCGACGGAGCCGGCGGCGTCGGCGAAGGAGACCGGGCCGTTCTGGGTCCAGATCCTCGGAACGAGCAGCGCGAAGAAGGCGGACGCCCTCGCGAAGAAGCTCAAGAGCGACGGCTTCCGGCCGGACGTTTCCCTCGTCCCCGGGAAGAAGGGCCTCTTCCGCGTCATGATCGGGCCCTACCCCGATCGCAGGCGTGCGGAAGCCGACATGAAGAAGGTCCTGGCCGACGAGAGACTCGACTCGAAGCCGTTCATCACGACCGGGAAATGAGCCGCTCCCTCCCCGTCCGGGGGGAGCCCGCGCTCCCCCCGTGGATCCGCGAGCGCAAGGTGCGCCTCTCGGGCCTTCACGAGCTGAAGAAGCTGATGAGGACGCGCGGCCTCCACACCGTCTGCGAGGAGGCGCGCTGCCCGAACCGGACGGAGTGCTTCGAGCGGAAGACCGCGACGTTCCTCGTCTGCGGGGACGTCTGCACGCGGGCCTGCGGCTTCTGCAACGTGACGTCGGGGCGCCCCGCCCCGCTCGACCCGGACGAGGCGGCGAACGTCGCCCGCGCCGTCGCCGAGATGGGGCTCGAGCACGTCGTCCTGACCTCCGTCGACCGGGACGACCTCCCGGACGGCGGCGCGGCGCACTGGGTGAGGGTCGTCGAGGCGGTGAAGGAGCTCGAGCCGAGGCGGACCGTCGAGGTCCTCGTGCCGGACTTCCAGGGGGACGGGGCGGCGATCGACCGCGTCGCCGACGCCCGTCCCGACGTCTTCAACCACAACGTCGAGACCGTCCCGCGGCTCTACCCGACGGTGAGGCCGAAGGCCGTCTTCGAGCGCTCCGTCGCCCTCCTCGCGCGCGTGAAGGCGCGCCACCCGGGGACGGTGACGAAGTCGGGGCTGATGCTCGGCCTCGGCGAGGAGGACGGCGAGGTCCTCGACGTCTTCCGCGCCCTTCGGGCGGCGGGCGTCGACGTCGTCACGGTGGGGCAGTACCTGCGGCCTGCGGCGTGGAACCTCCCGGTCGTCTCGTACGCGACCCCCGAACGGTTCGAGGCGCTGCGCGAAGCCGGCACGGCGATGGGGTTCTCGTACGTCTTCGCGGGGCCCTTCGTCCGCTCGAGCTACCGGGCCGAGGAGGCGCTCGCCGAGTCGTCGAGGCGACGGACCTGAGCGGGATGGACCTCCTCTCCCGCTCGCCGTGGACGCGGGCCGGCGCGGCGCTCCTCTCGGGCGTCCTCCTCGGCCTGACGTTCCCGAACGCTTCGCTCGTCGTCCTCCTGCCGGTCGCGCTCGTCCCGTTCGCGCTCGCGCTCGACGGGCGCCGGCCCCGCGGCGCCGCGCTCCTCGGCTTCCTCTTCGGCGTCGCCTTCTGGCTGACGACGTTCCCGTGGATCTCCCACGTCGTCCACCGCTTCGGAGGGCTCCCGGCGCCCCTCGCGTCCCTCGCGCTCCTGATCGCCGCCTGCATCCCGAGCGTCGCCTCCGCCGCGATGGCGTGGGCCGCGGCCCTGGCTGCGCCCCGCACCGCTGCGGCCCGCCTCCTCGTCCTCCCGGCCGCCTGGGTCGCGCAGGAGCTCGTCCGGACGCACGCCTTCTCCGGGTTCCCCTGGGCGCTCGTCTCCTACCCGCTCGCCCCGTGGCCGGTCCTGACGCAGACGGCCGCGCTCGGCGGCGCCGCGCTCGTCTCGTTCCTCGTCGTCCTCGTGAACGCCGCCCTCGCGGAGGCGCTCCGGGCGACGGGCCGGCGACGCCTCGCGGCGGTCGCCGTCGCGGCCGGCGTCGCGGCCTCCGCGGCCGCGTTCGGGGCCGCCCGCCTCTCGCGGCCCGAGCGGGTCGCTCCGGGCGACGGGCTCCGCGTCCTGATCGTCCAGCCGAACGTCGAGCAGGAGGTCCGCTTCGCGCCGGGCGCGGCCGAGCGGATCCACTTCGACGTGACCGCTCTCACGCGCGCCCTCCTCCGGAAGGCCCCCGCCGACCTCGTCCTCTGGCCGGAGAGCGCGACGCCCTTCGCGTGGCCCTGGTCCGAGGGGCTGCGCGACGACCTGACGCGGCTCTGCCGCGAGGAGCGGACGGCCCTCCTCTTCAACACCGTCTGGTCGGACGATCCCCGCGCGGACGACGCGCCGTACTACAACTCGGCGCTCCTCGTCGACGGGAACGGACCCGTCGGCGCGCCGTACCACAAGCTCCGCCTCGTCCCGTTCGGCGAGTACGTGCCGGCCCGCTCGCTCTTCGGATGGGTGAACCAGGTGAGCCGCGAGGCGCCCGGGTCGTTCACGCCGGGGGAGCGCGCCGTCCCGCTCGAGCTCTCGGGGACGCGCCTCGGCGGCGCGATCTGCTACGAGGTCGTCTACCCGTGGATCGCGAGGGCGCAGGTCGCCGCCGGCGCGGACGCGCTTTTCACGCTCACGAACGACGCCTGGTACGGCGACGGCGGCGCGCAGGGGCAGCACTGGCAGGCCGCCGTCTTCCGCGCCGTCGAGACCGGGCGGCCGATGCTCCGGGCGGCCGTCACCGGGATCAGCGGCTGGGTCGACGCACGCGGCCGGACGCTCGCCCGCCTCGGCCCGGGCGCCCGTGCCGGGATCGCCGGCCGGCTCCGCGTGCCGCCGCGCGGGGAGACGACGCTCGCGACGCGGCTCGGGGACGCCCCCGCCCTCGTTTGCGCCGCGGCGCTCCTCGTCGCTATCCTCCGCGCCCGGGCGTCGGCTCGCCGCGCGCCCTCCCACGTCTGACCAGGAAGGACCCCCGCGCATGAACGAGGAACGGATCGAGAAGCTGACGGCGCTCGCGACGCAGGTCGAGGCGCTCCGGGGGTACCTTTGACGTCCGCCGGGCGGAGAAGGAGAAGGCCGAGCTCGAGGCGCGCGCCGGCGCGCCCGACTTCTGGAACGACGCGTCCGCCGCGCAGGAGACGCTGAAGAAGCTCAAGAGGGCCGACACCGTCCTCTCGGACGACAAGGCGTTCCGCGAGAAGCGCGAGGAGCTCGAGGTCCTCGCCGAGTTCCTCAGGGAAGGCGAGTCCGTGGAGGCCGACGCGGACGCCGCGCTCGCGACGATCGCCTCCTGGTCCCGCGAGCGCGAGCTCCGCTTCAAGCTGACGGAGCCGGAGGACGAGCTCCCGGCGCTCCTCGAGATCAACGCGGGGACGGGCGGCACCGAGGCCCAGGACTGGGCCGAGATGCTCATGCGGATGTACCTGCGCTACGGGGAGCGGAAGGGGTGGAAGACGGACGTCCTCGAGGTCTCCTACGCGGACGACGCGGGGATCAAGAGCGCCACGATCCGCTTCGAGGGGGAGTACGCCTACGGCCACATGAAGGCCGAGCACGGCGTCCACCGCCTCGTGAGGATCTCGCCGTTCGACGCGGCGGCGCGCCGCCACACGTCCTTCGCCTCCGTCTACGTCACCCCCGAGGTGGACGACACGATCGAGATCGAGATCCTCGACAAGGACCTCCGGATCGACACCTTCCGGGCCGGAGGCAAGGGCGGGCAGCACGTCAACAAGACCGACTCGGCCGTCCGGCTGACCCACCTCCCGACGGGCCTCGTCGTCGCCTGCCAGAACGAGCGCTCGCAGCACAAGAACAAGGACTTCGCGATGAAGGTCCTCAAGTCGCGCCTCTACCAGCGCGCCGTCGAGGAGAAGCGGGCGGCCGAGGAGAAGCGGGCGGGCGTGAAGATGGAGATCGGCTTCGGCTCGCAGATCCGCTCGTACGTCCTCGCCCCCTACCGCCTCGCGAAGGACCACCGGACCGGCTTCGAGATGGGCGACGTCGACCGCGTCCTCGACGGCGACCTCGACGGCTACGTCGAGGCGTGGCTCCAGATGGCCGTGAAGAGGGGCGAGAAGCACGCGCGGGAGCGGAAGACGGCCGACGCCCTCCTCGAGGAGGAGGCGTGACGGACGCCTTTCCCTGGGTCCTGGAGATCCGGCGGCGCCTCGAGCGCGAGTGGGTCGTGCCCGAGGTCGTGCGGGAGATCGCCGAGGGGACTCCCGACGCCCGCCCCGCGGCCGTCCTCGTCCCGCTCTACGTGAGGGAGCGGGAGCTCTGGACCCTCTTCACGAAGCGGAGCGAGGCCGTCGAGAGCCACAAGGGGCAGATCGCCTTCCCCGGCGGGATGGAGGCGCTCGACGACGCCTCGCCCTGGGAGACGGCGATCCGCGAGACGGAGGAGGAGATCGGGGTCCCGAGGAGGGCGGTCCTCAGGATCGGGACCCTCCCCGAGGTGACGACGTTCACCGGCTTCCGGATCCGCCCCTTCGTCGGGGCGATTCCGTATCCGTTCGACTTCCGGCACGACCCGCGCGAGGTCGAGTCCGTCATCGAGATGCCGGTCCGCGTCCTGATGGGGCCGACGCTCGTCGAGGAGAGGGCCGTGACGTGGAAGGGGCGCTCGATCCCGACGCCCGTCTACCACGTGAAGGGGCACGTCATCTGGGGGGCGACGGCCTTCCTCCTCTCGAGCCTCCTCGAGGCGCTCGTCGACGAGGGCCGCCCGCCGGCCTGAGGGGCTCGGGCGCAGCGCCCGCCGGCTCTCAGCGCTTCGCGGGCTTCGGCGGCGCGGGAGGCGGGGCCGCGAGCTCGGCGAGGAGCCCCGCGGCCGCGGCGGCGCGCTCGCCGTTCCTCGCCGCGACGGCGAGGGCCGGGTCGGCCGCACGAGCCTTCTCGAAGAGGGCGGCGGCGTCGGTCCAGAGCCCCTGCGCGTAGGCGACGGCGCCCGCCTCGTTGAGGAGGAGCGCGTCGTTTCCTCCGGCGGCGTCCTTCAGCACGTCGCGCGCGCCGGCGAGGTCTCCGGAGAGGCGAAGGGCGCGGGCGAGGCCCGCGAGCGCGTCGCCGCTCGCCGGCTGCGCGGCGAGCGCCCCTCGGAACGGCTCGACGGCCTCCGCGGCGCGGTCCGTCGCGAGGAGGAGCGCGCCGAGGCCGGAGAGGGCGGGGGTGAACTCCGGGTCGGAGCGGAGGGCCTCGCGGTACTCCCGCTCGGCCTCCTTCATGTGACCCTTCCGCCGGAACGCCGCGGCGAGGTTCGCCCTGACGACCGCGCGGTCGGGAGCCTCCGCAGCCGCCTTCATGAGCGGGTCGAGGGCCGAATCGACGTCCCCCGACTGGAAGAGGACGGCGCCGAAGTCCGAGAGGACGCCGACGTCCTTCGGCTGGAGCTCGGCCGCGACCGCGAGGACCTGCCGGGCCGTCGCGAGGTCGCCGTCGGCCCGGGCCTTCCGGCCGAGCGTCGCGAGCCGGTCGGCGTTCAGCGGGTTCACGTCGGCGGCCCGCCGGAGGTACCCGAGCGCCTCGTCGAAGGCCTTCGCCTCGACGGCGACCTGGGCCAGGGCGAGGAGCGTCCCCTCGTTGCGCTCGTTCAGGCGGAGCGACTGCTTCCACATCGCGTCCGCGAGCGCCTTCTCGCCGCGGAGCGAGTAGGAGTCGCCGAGGAGCCGGTAGGCCTCGCTGGAGGTCGGCTCGACCTCGACGACCCGGTTCGCGGCGGCCTGCGCGGTGAGGGCGTCTCCGCGGTTCAGCGCCTCGCGGCCGAAGGCGAGGAGGTCCGTCGCCGTCGCGCCCGCGCCCGGGAGGCCCGGAGCGGCCGGAGCGGGGGCTGGAGCCGGCGAAGGCGCCGTCGCCGCTTCCCCGAGGGCGCGCCGCCTCGCGAGGGCCGCCTGCTCGACGCGGCCCGACCTCTCGTAGGCCTGGGCGAGGAGAGCCCACGCGTCACGGTCGAGCTTCTCGGGGGGATAGTTGCCGAGGTCGTAGACGACCTCCGCGAACCGTCCGTCGTTCAGCTTCTCCTGCGAGGTCCTCTTCAGCTCGGCGAGGTCGGCGAGCGGCGGCGGAACGGCCCGCGCGGCCTCCGCCTTCGCGTCGGCCCAGAGCTTCCGGAACTCCGGCGTGTAGAGCTGCTCGACGATCTCGAGCGACGGGTCCTCGCCGAACGCGAGGAGGAGCGCCTCGCGCGCCGCCGCGGAGTTGCCTGCGTTCAGGCTCGCGTAGGCTCCCTGCATCCGGAGCCGCGCGCGCCGCTTCGCGTCCGCGGCCGCGGTCGCCGCCTGGTCGAACTTCACGGCGGCCTCGCGGAACTTCCCGGCCCGGGAGGCGGCGCGGGCGTCCTTCTCGAGCGACTCGGACGCCGGCTGGGCCCCGGCGGCGGGGGCGAGGAGGAGCGCGAGGACGGCGAGGAGGAGTCGGGCGCGTCGCACGCCCCGATTCTAAGGTGCGCTACCGGCGGCGGAGCGTCAGAAGGACGTCGGACTTCTCCTGCTCGTAGACGTCGACGGTCTCGGCGGCCGTCTCGAAGCCGGTGAGCCGCGCCTCGACGCGGCGCTCGCCTTCGGCGACCGTCTTCTTGAGCGGACCGTTTCCCGCCCGGCCGACGACGACGCCGTCGATGCGGATCTCGGCGCCGACGGCGTCGGGGTTGACCGAGATCCAGAGCTGTCCGAGCGGCGGGAACTCGGCTCGGACGGCGACGTTCTCGCCCGCCTTGACCTCGAACGGAATGCGGAGCGGACCGATGCCGCTGCTCTCGATCTCGAACACGGCGACGTGCCGCCCCGGCGGGAGCTTGACGGCGGTCGCCTTCAGGACGCCGCCCCGGGAGGAGCCGTCGATCGAGTACCTCGCGTAGACGTTCGAGGAGACGAGCGCCGTGCCGGTCGTCGCGACGGGCGTCGTGGGCGTGGGACGGGGCGCCGCCGGAGAGGGCGTCGGTTCCGAAGCCGGCGTGGGCGACGGGGCCGCCGTGGCGGTCGGCTCGGGGCCGACGGGAACGACCGGGACCGGGAGGCTCCCGCCGGGGCGGAGGAAGAGCCACGCCAGGCCTGCTCCGACGGCCACGAGGACGGCGAGGGCGCCGAGGAAGACCTTCAGCGCCCCGCCGGTCTCCTCGGACTGCGGCGGCGCGAAGGGGGGCGGAGGCGTTCCGACGGCGTCCCTGCGGAGCGGGACCTCCGCGGCGGCGGAGGGCCCCTGCGGCGCGCCGAGGACCCGTTCGTCGATTCGGGCGCTCCCGAAGGTCCTCGGGCCCGGCGTGGGCTCGGATGCGGTCGACGGGGGCCGGGGCGGGGCGCCGACCGGCCCGGAGAGCGCCTCGAGGATCGAGGCCAGCGCGTCGCGCATCTCGGCGCAGGACGCGAACCGGCCGCCGCGGTCCTTCTGGAGCGCCTTCTCGACGACGCGGACGAGGTCCGCGGGAAGGGCCGGGTCGACCTCGCCCGGCGAAGGCGGCGCCTCGTTCATGATCTTGTAGAGGACCGTCGAGATGTGGTCCCCGGTGAACGGACGGACGTAGGTCAGGAGCTCGTAGGCGAGGACTCCGAGGGAGAAGATGTCGGTCCGCGCGTCGACGGCCTCTCCGCGGATCTGCTCCGGCGCGAGGTAGGAGGCCGTCCCGAGCGTGATCCCCGTCTGGGTCAGCGTCGACTCCGAGACCATCGACTTCGCGATGCCGAAGTCCATGATCTTCACGGTGCCGTCCTCGAGGACCCGGATGTTCGACGGCTTGATGTCGCGGTGGACGATTCCCGAGACGTGCGCGTAGTGGAGCCCCTCGCAGACGTCGACGAGGACGCGGACCTTCCACGCGAGCGGCAGGTCGTCCTTCCGCTTGACCTTCCGGTCGAGGTCCTCGCCGGTCAGGAACTCCTGGACGATGAACGGGAGGCCGTCGTCGGCGAGGCCGAAGTCGTAGATCGTCGTGATGTTCCGGTGGTGGAGGTTCCCGGCGAACTCCGCCTCGCGGAAGAACCGCTTGCGGATCTCGTCCTCGTCGCTCTGGCACGTCTTGATCGCGACGGTCCGCTTGATGTACGGGTCCCGGCCCTTGAAGACCGTCCCGAAGCCGCCGACGCCGATCTTCTCGAGGATCTCGTACTTGCCGACCTTCGTGAGCATGCCGTCCGACGAGGGTACCACGCGGTCGCGTATATTCCCCGCTCGTGAGGGCCTCGATCGCCGTCCTGGGACTGCTTCCCGCGCTCCTCGCCGGCGCCTGCCGGGAGGGCGCGTCCCCCGCCGGCGGGCCGCCCGAGTCGCGGCGGTCCGCGGCGGCCGGGCGGGAAGGGTACCGGCCCCCGGACGACGGTGTCCTGACTCAGGCCCAGGTCGAGTCCTTCCTGAAGGTGAGGGAGGCGACCGTCCGCGCACTCGCCGCCCCGGGAGGAGACGCGCCGCTCGAGGGGGAGGAAGGGATCTCGGGCGCCTCGGAGGCGCGGGCGGCGGAGGTCCGGGCGGCGAGGGCTCTCGGCGTCCCGGTCGAGGAGCACCTCTGGGTGCGGGAGCGGGTCCTCGAGGCGGAGGCGGCCGAGATGACGGCGAAGCTGAACGCCGACGTCCTCGTCCTCCTCGAGAAGACCCTCGCGTCGCTGCGAAACCGCCTCCCGGCGGCGCCGGACGACGCCTCCCGGCGCCTCCTCGGCGAGCAGATCGCGTCGTTCGAGGCAGAGGCCGCACGGGTCCGCCGGGAGGCCGCCGAGAAGGAGCCCGAGCCGGTGCGGGCGAACCTCGGGGTCCTCGCGCCCTACCGCGCCCGGCTCTCCGCGACGGCCGACGAGCTCGCGCAGGTCGGCGGCGTCCCCGTCTCGCCGGCCCGCGTCCCGCGCTGAGCGCGCGCTGAGCGGAGGTGCCCGGCGCGGAGTCGCTGCTAGACTCGGCCCCTCCCTCTCCGACACGACCGCGACCCCCAGGAGAATGCAGATGCGCATGATCGACCCTCTCCTCCTCGAGCTCGACCGCGAGGCCTCCTCGACCCGCAAGTGCCTCGAGCGCCTCCCGGCCGACAAGCTGGCCTGGAAGCCCCACGAGAAGTCGATGACGCTCGGCGCGCTCGCCGGCCACGTCGCCACGATCCCCGCCTGGATCGGCGGCGCCCTCCTCGCCGACGGCTGGGACCTCGCGACGGGGATGGAGCGTCCCCCGCTCGACACCCCCGAGCGGATCGTCGCCGCCCTCGACGCCTCCGTGAAGCAGGCCAAGGAGGCGATGGCCCGGCTCGACGACGCGAAGGCGATGGGCGAGTGGACCCTCTCGAACAAGGGGCAGGCCGTCTTCTCGATGCCCCGGATCGCCCTCGTGCGGACGATCCTCCTGAACCACCTCTACCACCATCGCGGCCAGCTCACCGTCTACCTCCGCCTCCTCGACGTCCCGGTGCCGGCCGTCTACGGCCCGAGCGCCGACGACAACCCGTTCAAGTGAGGGGCCGGGCGTGTCCGTCGTCCTGAGCGAGCTCTCCGAGCGGATCCTCACCGTCACCGTCAATCGTCCCGAGAAGCTGAACGCCCTGAACGCCGAGGTCGTCGAGGAGCTTCGCCGCGTCTTCCACGAGGCGAAGGCGAGCGAGGAGGTCGGCGCCGTCGTCGTCACCGGCGCCGGGGAGAAGGCGTTCGTCGCCGGGGCCGACATCTCCGGCTTCCCGGAGCTGACGCCGGTCGCGGCGCGCGACTTCGCCCGAAAAGGGCAGGCCGTCTTCGACCTCCTCGAGACGATGGGGAAGCCGTCGATCGCGGCCGTGAACGGCTTCGCCCTCGGCGGCGGCTGCGAGCTCGCGATGGCCTGCTCGATGCGCGTCGCCGCGCGGAACGCCCGCTTCGGCCAGCCGGAGGTCGCGCTCGGGCTGATTCCGGGCTACGCCGGGACGCAGCGCCTCCCTCGCCTCGTCGGGAAGGGGCGCGCGCTCGAGCTGATCCTGACGGGGGAGCCGATCCCGGCCGACGAGGCGCTCCGCATCGGCCTCGTCAACCGCGTCGTCGAGCCGGCGGAGCTGATGCCGTCGTGCCGCGCCCTCGCGGCGAAGGTCCTCGGCAAGGCGCCGCTCGCCGTCCGTTACGCCCTCGAGGCGGTGAATCACGGCCTCGAGCTGCCGTTCGACGAGGCCGAGCTCCACGAGGCGGCCCTCTTCGGGCTCTGCGTCGCGACGGACGACATGAAGGAAGGGGTCGCCGCCTTCCTCGGGAAGCGGCCTGCGAAGTTCGCGGGGAGGTGAGCGGCCGGCGGGCCCCGTCCTCCGAAGGCGGGGCTCGCCCTTCACGGCCCGCCCGGGCGCGAGGTCCGCGGGACGGTCCACGGAAACGGAGCGTGCGCTCCGCGCGCCTGCCGAGGCCGGGCGGGGCTCCAGGATCAGGTCTGAGGGCGCCGCGCTGGAAGGAGCGCGGCGGCCTCGAGAAGGGCGTCGCGCAGGGGGACGGTGATCCGGAGGAGCTCCTCCGCCCGGCGTCCCAGCCCGCGCGACAGCGGCGCTTCGCGCTCGACCTCCCAGCGGAGCCTCGCGCCCTCCAGCACGAGGCGGCAACGGGGAGGGAGGCCGAGGAGGGCGGCCTGGACGGCCGCGGTCAGGAGGACCTCGGCCCCGGGCTCCCCGAAGGTGGAGAAGCGCTTCCCGAATCCCTCGGACGCCGACCCGGGCGCGACGGGCGGGAGCGTCGTGCGCGGCGCGGAACGGCTCCGGGCCTGGTCCCGTCCCACGCGGTCGTAGACCGCGACGCCCATCCCGTCGCGCTCGCCCTCCAGCAGCGTCACGAACCACTCGCGATCGGACTCCTCCGCCTCGAACGAGGGCTCGAAGCGGTGTCCGTCCTTCTTCGAGAGCTTCCGGACCGGGAAGCCGAGGCGCTCCGACGCCTGCCTCAGAAGCCGCTCGCCCCACCAGAGGCCTGCAGCGACCGCGCCGGGAAGGACGAGGAGGAGGACGCCGAAGGCGGCCGCTTCGTCCCGATCGTCCGTCCCCCGGAGGAGGGCGACGAAGATCCCGACGAGGGCCGCCCAGCCGAGGTAGAGCCCCAGGCACCCCTTCATCGGGAGCTTCTCGTTCCGCGGGGCTGCGCCTCCCGCCACGAGGTGCGTGCTCTCAGAGCGGCCGGGAGAGGGTGAAGGCGCCCCGGAGCTGGCCCGAGGCGAATCCGGTCGCCTGGTCCTCGGGGTAGAGCTCCTTCACCTTCGCGGCGATGTCGGGCTTCAGGGCGTCGCCGTGGCAGTTCAGGCAGGGGGAGGTCGTCCCGATCGCCTTCATGTACCGGAAGGTCGGCCGCCCCTCCATCTCGACGGCCTCGAAGGCCTCGATCGCGGCGATCTTCTCGCCGCCGGCGAGGCGCTTGCGGAACTCCTCGAGCCGCGCGGCCTCCCACGCGTCGGGCGCGTTCAGAGGGTTCCGCACCTTGTGCGAGGTTCGGGCGATCGACCACGGCGTCCCCGTCGCGGTCGCCTTCGCGATCTCGGGCGCGCGCGAGCGGCAGACCTCGAGGGCCTTCACCGGGCCGCCCCCCTTCATCGCGGCGAAGAGCTCCCCCTGGAGCGAGAGCATCAGGTTCCCGGCGAGGCCGCGTGCCTGCGAGGCGAGCGCCTCGGGCGCCGGGGGCTCGGCCGCGGAGAGCGGCAGGGCGAGGAGGACGGCGAACGCGACGCGCGGGACCTTCATCTCCACCTCCGTCGGGAGGAGGGTACCGCGTCAGCGACCCGAGCGGGACGTCCCGCGCCGCGGCGGCGCGGTCCACGGGTCCTCGGGCCACGGGTGCTTCGGGTAGCGGCCGCGGAGCTCCCTGCGCACCTCGGGATAGGTGCGCGACCAGAAGCTCGCGAGGTCCGTCGTGACCTGGACGGGGCGTCCCGCCGGCGAGAGGAGGTGAAGGACGACGGGGACCCGCCCGCCGGCCACGCGGGGTGTCTCGGCGAGGCCGAAGAGCTCCTGGAGCTTCACGGCGAGGACGGGCGCGCCCTCCTCCGGGTAGTCGAGCCGGACCTCGCGGCCCGTCGGAACGGGGAGCGCCTCGGGCGCGTGGAGGTCGAGGAGGCGGAGAGAGCGGCCCCCGAGCCGCGACCTGAGGAGCGGCTCCACCGGGACGGCGCGGAGCTCGGCGAGTCGCCGGCGGCCGGGGACCAGGTCCGCGAGGAGCTCCCTGAGCGCGCCGTGGTCGAGGGGCGGCAGGTCGAGCTCGGGCATCGCCCGGCGCAGGAAGGCGACGCGGGCGCGCAGGCGTGAGGCGGCCTCGTCGAGGGAAAGGGCGCTCGTGAGGTCGGACGCGGCGGCCTCGAGGAGGATGCGGGCCGTCTCGTCGTCGAGCGGGGCCGGGACCTCCCGCTCCTCAAGGACGAGCCCGTCGAAGACGAGGCGCTCGAGCGCCACGACCCGCTCCGACGGGGCGTCCCACGAGCGGGAGGTCTCGGCCCGGAGGCGCTCGCCGGGGAGGCCGGCGAGCCACTCGCGCTCCACGGCGCTCGCGAGGACGATCCGGTCGGGACCCGTCGTCGAGGCCGCGGTCTCCACGACGACGACGAGGTCGGCCGTGCGGACGGCGCAGCGGCGGTCGAAGACGAGCGGCGTGCCGCCCGCGAGGACGGCCTCGTCGCGGCGCCGGCGCCGCGCGACGCGGTCGGGCCAGCCGGCGAGGACGAGCCGGAGGAGGAGGTCCTCCCGCCCCGGCGCGGAACGCGACGGCGGGAGGCGACGGGCCAGGAGGTCTCTCAGCCTCAGGACCGCGAGGGCCGCCCCCGGCTCGAGGCCGAGGGCGGCGAGGCGCTCGCGCGAGAGCCCGCCGCGCTCCGCCTCCCCGAGGAGCTCGAGGCGCAGGAGGAGGTCGGAGAGGTGATCCGTCTCCGCGGCGCCGGTGCCTGTACCGGCGACGAATGCGCGACCCCCGGCGAGGACGTTCCGCTCCTCGACGAGCGCGGCGATCGTCGCCGCCTCCCGCGCGAGGCCGGCGTCACTCCCGGCGAGGACGAGCGCGGCGAGGCGCGGGGGGATCGGAAGGGCCGCCATTCGCCGTCCGAGCGGCGTCGGCCGGAAGGAGGCCTCCTCGACCGCGCCGAGACGGCGGAGGAGGCGGAGCGCGCGCTCGAAGGACGATTCGGGAGGCTTCTCGAACCAGCCGAAGAGGCGCGGGTCCCGCGACGTCCAGAGCAGGACGTCGAGAAGCGGCCCCGCGAGGTCCGTTCGGAAGAGCTCCGGCTCCTCGAACGGCCGGAGTCCTCGCTCCTCGTGCTCCGAGAAGAGACGGAGGGCGAGGCCGGGTCCGAGGCGTCCGGCCCGTCCGGCGCGCTGCTCGGCGCTCGCACGCGGGATGCGGCCGAGGACGAGCCGGTCGAGGCCCGAGCGGGGGTCGAACCGAAGCGTTCTCGCGAGGCCCGAGTCGACGACCGCCGTGACGCCTTCGATCGTGAGCGACGTCTCCGCCACGTTCGTCGCGAGGACGACGCGCCGAAGGCCCGCCGCGGACGGGGCGAGGGCGGCGTCCTGCGCCGCGCCGGGCAGGTCCCCGTGGAGGACGCGGACGTCGAGACGCGAGTCGAGAGCCTCGACGGCGGCGCGAGCCCTCCGGATCTCCGCTGCGCCCGGCAGGAAGACGAGGACGTCGCCGGGCGGAGCCTCGGCGAGCGCCGTCCGGACGGCCGAGGCGACCCGGGCCTCGAGGGGGCGCGCGTCGCCGTGCGGCGCGTGCCGGACCTCGACGGGGAAGGGCCGCCCCGGTACGGAGACGACCGGGGCCGGGCCCCGGTCGTCGGCGAGGAAACGGGCGACCGGTCCCGGGTCGAGCGTCGCGGAGGCGACGACGAGGAAGAGGTCTTCGCGCAGGCTCGCCCGGACTTCCCGGAGCATCGCGAGGGCGACGTCCGCGTGCCGGCTCCGCTCGTGGAACTCGTCGAGCATCACGCCCGCGACGCCGGGCAGCGCGGGGTCGTCGAGAAGCCGGCGGGTCAGGATCCCTTCGGTCACGACGAGGATCCGGGTCCGCTCCGACCGGGCTCCCTCGTCCCTCACCTGGTAGCCGGCCCGCCCGCCGACGGTCTCCCCGAGCTCCGAGGCGATTCTCCGGGCCGCCGCGCGCGCCGCGACGCGCCTCGGCTGCAGGACCCAGAGCGCGCCGGAGGCGAGGAGGCCGGCGTCGAGGAGGGCTCGCGGGACGCGCGTCGTCTTCCCGGCGCCGGGCGGAGCGACGAGGACGAGCGCGCCGCGATCGCGGAGGGTCGCGGCGAGGCTCGGAAGGAACGGGTCGATCGGGAGCGGGGCCGTCACGGACGGCGACGAGGATACGGGGAGCAGGGAAGGGCGCGCCGCCCGGAGACGTCGTCGCGAGGTCGGGCGGCGCGGAGCCGCCGGGGGGGGCCGCGCGCCCGCGGACCGCGCTCGAAGAGGCTTTCTGCGCGGCCCGAAGCCCCCTCGCGGTGCTAGAATCACCCGTTGATGGCCCGCCGGTTCGCGGCTCCGCTTTCCCGGGTCCCTGGCGCGGAGCGGAGGCGTATTCCGGGTCCGCCCGCGAACGGAGACGACCCGGCCCACCAGAAGACGCTCACCACCCACGAGAGGAGATTCGTCGTCCCATGAAGACTCCGTTCAATCCCTTCGAGATGGCCCAGGCGCAGTTCGACAAGGCGGCCGACGTCCTCGGCCTCGACCAGGCGACCCGCGACCTGCTCCGCTACCCCCTCCGCGAGTACCACATCGCGATCCCGGTCCGGATGGACGACGGGAGCGTGAAGGTCTTCCGCGGGTTCCGCGTCCAGCACAACGACGGCCGCGGCCCCTGCAAGGGCGGCATCCGCTTCCACCCGCACGAGACGGCCGACACGGTTCGCGCCCTCGCGATGTGGATGACCTGGAAGTGCGCCGTCGTCGACATCCCGCTCGGCGGCGGCAAGGGCGGCGTCATCTGCGACCCGCACCACCTGAGCGCGCGCGAGCAGGAGGGGATCTGCCGCGGCTGGATCCGCCAGGTCGCCAAGAACGTCGGCCCCGTCAACGACGTCCCGGCCCCCGACGTCATGACGACCCCGCAGCACATGCTCTGGATGCTCGACGAGTTCGAGGTCATCACGGGCGGGAAGTACCCCGGCTTCATCACGGGCAAGCCGGTCGGGTCGGGCGGCTCGCTCGGCCGGACCGAGGCGACGGGCTACGGCGTCGTCTACACGATCCGCGAGGCGCTCAAGCAGCTCGGGATCGACATCGCGAAGACGAAGGCCGCGGTCCAGGGCTTCGGCAACGTCGCGCAGTACGCGATCAAGCTCTACAGCCAGCTCGGCGGCACGGTCGTCTGCTGCTCGTCCTGGGACCAGGCGGACCAGACCTCCTACACGTTCCGCAAGCTCTCCGGCGTCGACGCCGACGAGCTCCTCGGGATCACGGACCGCTTCGGCGGCATCGACAAGGACAAGGCGAAGGGGCTCGGCTACGAGGTCCTCCCCGGCGGCGCCTGGATCGAGCAGGAGGTCGAGATCCTGATCCCGGCCGCCCTCGAGAACCAGGTCACCGGCGAGACGGCGCAGAAGATCAAGCCGAGCGTCAAGCTCGTCGCCGAGGGCGCGAACGGGCCGACGACCCCCGAGGCCGACAAGATCCTCCAGGAGCGGGGCATCTACTGCATCCCCGACTTCCTCGCGAACGCCGGCGGCGTCACCTGCAGCTACTTCGAGCAGGTGCAGTGCAACATGAACTACTTCTGGGAGAAGGACGAGGTCCTCCAGAAGCTCGACACGAAGATGACCTCGGCGTACCACGCCGTCCACGAGCTCGCGAAGAAGCGCAACCTGTACATGCGCGACGCGGCCTACGTCATCGCGATCTCCCGCGTGGCGAAGGCCTGCAAGGACCGCGGCTGGGCCTGATCGGACTCCGCGCCGGGGGGGCCTCGCGAGGGGCTCCCCCGGCCGTCCCTCCCGCCCGGCCCCCCTCTCCCTCCCCGGCCGGGTCGCCCCTCCCGCGGACCGCTCCCTGAACGGCGGGGCCTGTGGCACTCTCGCGGCGCACGACGCGTCGCGGGAGGTGGGCATGCCCGGGTCCGGGAAATCCCTGCTCGACGAGCTCCAGGAAAGGGCGAAGGAGCTCCACTGCCTCTACCGGATCCACGCGATCTGCGCGCGGACGGAGGCGCCTCTCGAGGAGGTCCTCCGCGAGGTCGCGAGCGTCCTGCCGTCGGGCTGGGAGCACCCCGGGCAGACGTTCGCCCGGATCGTCGTCGGGACCGCCGTCTTCGCCTCGGCGGACGCGGAGCCGACGCCCTGGATGCAGTCCGCGGCGATCCGCGTCAGGGGGAGCGAGGTCGGGCGGATCGAGGTCGGCTACCTCTCCGCGTTCCCTCCCGCCGACGAGGGGCCGTTCCTGAAGGAGGAGCGCCGGCTCATCGACACCGTCGCCGAGCTCCTCGGCCAGCTCCTTCTCCAGCGCGACCTCGCCTCCGCGCTCCGGCGCGCGGAGAAGATCGGCGTCCCGCTCCCGCCCGACGCGGGCGACTGGTGGGTCGTCGTCGACTTCCTGCGACAGATCGACCGGCCGGGCTACGTCACGATCGCGCGGCGGATGCTGAACTACCTCTGCTGGAGCGGCGTCGAGGAGGCCCAGCGCCTCCTCCCGCGCTTCACGGGGAGCTGGGCGGGCCCGGCGAGCCCCGAGGAGCCGACGGACGAGAACCGGCCGATGGCGAGGCGGAACCTCGAGGACCTCCTCCGCGTCTCGGAGGAGGTCTTCGGCATCGCGGCCCGCTCCGTCGGACCCGCGGAGATCCGGAGCAGCATCCAGCGCTGGATCAAGGACAGCCGCTCGAACTTCCTCATCGAGGCGCTCGAGAACCAGGGGACCTCGCTCACGGAGCTCGCGCAGGCGCTCACGCGTTTCCGGCACGCCGCCCTGAACGACCGCGACCTCTCGCGCTCGATCCAGTTCGACCTGAGGGCCGCCCTCGTCCGCCGCTTCCTGACGGACCAGATCCAGTTCGTCGGCGTCGCGAAGAACTTCATCGAGGTCTCCGACTTCCAGGAGCTGACGCGCCGGATCATCTGCCCCCCCGGGAGCCACGGGAAAGTCGGGGGGAAGAGCAGCGGCCTCTTCCTCGCGGTGCAGATCGTGAGGAAGTCGGAGGAGTACGCCGAGGCCCTCGCGGACATCCGGATCCCGAAGACCTGGTACCTCACGTCGGACGGCGTCGTCGACTTCATCGCGTACAACAACCTCGAGGACATCGTCGACCGGAAGTACCTCGAGATCGACCAGGTGAGGCGCGAGTACCCGCACATCATCCAGGTCTTCAAGAACAGCCAGTTCTCCCCCGAGATCGTCAAGGGGCTCTCCGTCGCGCTCGACGACTTCGGCGAGCGGCCGATCATCGTCCGCAGCTCGAGCCTCCTCGAGGACCGCGTCGGCGCCTCGTTCTCCGGGAAGTACAAGAGCCTCTTCCTCGCGAACCAGGGGCCGAAGAAGGACCGCCTCGCGGCCCTCATGGACGCGATCGCGGAGGTCTACGCCTCGATCTTCGGCCCGGACCCGATCGAGTACCGCGCCGAGCGCGGCCTCCTCGACGTCCACGAGGAGATGGGGATCATGATCCAGGAGGTCGTCGGCTCGCGCGTCGGGAGGTACTGGCTCCCGACGTTCGCGGGCGTCGCCTTCTCGACGAACGAGTTCCGCTGGTCGCCGCGCATCCGGCGCGAGGACGGCCTCATCCGGCTCGTCCCCGGCCTCGGCACCCGCGCCGTCGACCGCGTCGGAGACGACTACCCGGTCCTCCTCGCCCCGGGGCAGCCGGGCCTGCGCGCGAACGTCACGGCGGACGCCGTCGTCCGCTACGCGCCCCGGAAAGCCGACGTCATCAACCTCGAGACGCGCCAGTTCGAGACGGTCGAGCTCGCGACGCTCTTCGCAGAGGCGGGCGGGAGCCTGCCCGGGATCGAGCAGGCCGTCTCCCTCCTCGAGGACGGGGCGCTCCAACGGCCGATGATGGTCGACTGGGAGGAGCGGGCGCGCGACCTCGTCGTCACGTTCGAGGGGCTCGTCGCCTCGACCCCCTTCGTCCCGCGGATGCGGGCGCTCCTGAAGCTCCTCCAGGAGAAGCTCGGCGGCCCCGTCGACCTCGAGTTCGCCTCGGACGGGAAGGACCTCTACCTCCTCCAGTGCCGCCCGCAGAGCTTCGGCGACGAGACCCACGGCGAGCCGATCCCCGTCGACGTCCCGCCCGAGCGGGCCGTCTTCTCGGCGAGCCGCTTCGTCTCGAACGGCAAGGTCCCCGACCTGACGCACGTCGTCTACGTCGACCCCGAGGGGTACGCCGCGATCCCGGACCTCGAGACGCTGCGGGAGGTCGGGCACGCCGTCGGGCGCCTCAACAAGCTCCTCCCGCGGCGGCGCTTCGTCCTGATGGGGCCGGGGCGCTGGGGGAGCCGGGGAGACATCAAGCTCGGCGTCTCGGTGACCTACTCCGAGATCAACAACGCCGCGCTCCTCGTCGAGATCGCTCGCCGGAAGGGGGACTACGTCCCGGACCTCTCCTTCGGCACGCACTTCTTCCAGGACCTCGTCGAGGCGCAGATCCGCTACCTCCCGCTCTTCCCCGACGACCCGGGGGTCGTCTTCAGCGAGGCGTTCCTCCTCGGCGCGCCGAACCTCCTCGAGGAGGTCGCCCCCGACCTCGCGCACCTCGGCGGGACGCTCCGGGTCGTCGACGTGCCGGCCGCCACGGACGGGCTCGTCCTGCGCGTCGCGATGAACGCGGAGCTGGACCGGGCCCTCGCGTTCCTCGCGCCGCCCCGCTCCGCCGCGGAGCTCGCGGCAGAGGGGCTGCGCCCCGCCCCGGGCGAGCCGCGCCTCGGCTCCGCCGAGGACCCGCGCCGCTGGAGGATCGCCGTCGCCGAGAGGATCGCGGCCGCGACGGACCCGGAGCGCTTCGGCGTGAAGGGGATGTGGCTCGTCGGCTCCTCGACGGAAGGGAAGGCCGACCCGACGAGCGACCTCGACCTCGTCGTCCACGCGGACGACGACCCGGCCCGCCGCGAGGCGCTGAAGACCTGGCTCGACGGGTGGAGCCTCGGCCTCGGGGAGGCCGTCGCCCTCCGGACGGGCGTGAGGACGAAGGGGCTCCTCGACGTCCACTACATCTCCGATTCCGACTTCTCGCGCGGGACGAGCTGGGCCGCGAAGGTGAAGGCCGCGCGGGACGCCGCGCGGCCGCTCCCGCTCGTCAAGGCGAAGAGCGTCCCGCTCCCGCCCCGCCGGGGCCGCGCGGGCTGAGGCCCGCGGAGGAGAACGCCGATGCGATCGCAGGCCCTCCCCGTCCTCGCTCTCGCAGCCGCTGCGCTCGTCTCTCGCGGCGCCGCGGCGCAGCCCCGGCTCCCGTTCCCGAGCGGAGCCGCGACGGTCGCGCAGGAGATCGGCACGTCGCGGGTCACGGTCGAGTACCACCGCCCCGGCGTGCGGGGCCGGACGATCTGGGGCGCGCTCGTCCCGTACGGCGAGACGTGGCGCCTCGGCGCGAACGAGGCGACGACCCTCGCCCTCTCGCACGCCGCGAAGGTCGCGGGGCACGACGTCCCCGCGGGGACGTACGCCCTCTTCGCCGTTCCGGGGAAGGAGCGCTGGACGCTCGTCCTGAACCGGAAGGCGAAGCAGTGGGGCGCCTACTTCACCGACCCGAAGGAGGACCTCCTCCGCTTCGAGGTCGTGCCGGCCGCCGCCCCGCACGCGGAGTGGATGACGTTCGCGCTCGAGCCCGTCGAGCCGGGGACCGTCCGCGTCTCCTGGGCGTGGGAGAGGCTCGCGTTCTCCTTCCCGGTCGAGTTCGACGTCCCCGCGATCGTCTGGGCCGACGTCGACGCTGCCGTGAAGGCGAAGCCGGAGGACCACGACACGCTCCTCCAGGCGGCCCGCTGGTCGCTCCGTAGGAAGGAGAGGCTCGCGGACGGCCGCGCCTGGCTCGAGCGCTGCCTCGCCGTCCGCGAGAGCTTCTGGAACCGCGAGCTCCTCGGGACCTGGCTCCGCGAGGAGGGGAAGACCGCCGAGGCGATCGTCGCAATGCGGCGCGCCGTGGAGCTCTCGAAAGGGAAGGCGCCCGAAGGCTACTGGAAGGCGCTCGAGGCGACGATCGCGGCGTGGGAAGCGGAGACGAAGCGTTGAACGCGGGACGGCCGGCGGGGGAGAGCCGCGCGCCGGGCGGCGTCCGGCTCCTCGAAACGGCCGCCCTCGACGCGGTGACCGGGGAGGCGCGCCTCCGTCCGCGGCGCCGCGCGAACGCGAACCTCCACGCCCCGGAGGACCCGGTCCACCGCCTCCTGAACGCCGTCGAGCCGGGGACGTACGTCCGGCCGCACCGCCACCTCGACCCGCCGAAGGACGAGACGTGCGTCGTCGTCCGAGGCGCGCTCGGCCTCGTCCTCTTCGACGAGTCGGGCGCCGTGACGGCGACGCATCGGCTCACGCCGCCGCCGCAGGGCGTCTTCGGGGTCGACCTGCGGGCGGGGGTCTTTCACTCCTTCGTCGCGCTCGAGGAGGGGACCGTCTTCTTCGAGGTGAAGGCCGGCCCCAACGTCGCCCCGTCCGGGCGCGACGCCGCGCCGTGGGCGCCCGCGGAAGGGGAGCCGGGCGCGGCGGCGTACGAGACGGCTCTCCGGGCGCTCTTCCCCGCGTAGGCGGGGCCGCCGCGGCGGCGCGTTCGCGTCCCGACGGCCGCGTCCGCGGGTCCCCGCAGCCCGTTCCGGGCCCCCCGGAAAAGGAACGGGGGGCGCGAGGCCCCCCGTTCGTCCCGGTCGTGTGGCGAGGCCTCAGTAGGTGAGGCGGACGCCGAACTTGAGCTGCCAGCGGGAGCGGAGGTCGTTCGTGTAGAACGGGTAGCCGGCCCGGAGGTTGTTCGCGTTCGAGACCGTGTACTTCAGCTTGCCCGTGGCGGCGTCGACGCCGTAGGTGATCGGCGAGTTGAAGGCCTGGTTGCTGACGTAGCGCTGGAGGCCCTTGTCGCTGTCGATGAGGTTGATGAGGTTGAGGACGTCGAAGGTGAGCTGCGTCTTGACGACGGAGATCGGGAGCTCGACGTCGTAGTGGAAGTCGAGGGAGCGGTTCCAGGGGGCGCGGAGCGAGTTGCGCTCCATGATCTGGCCGCGCTGGGAGTCGAGGCCCGTCCACTCGAGGAACTCGTTGAACTGGTCGTACGTCGCGCCGGAGAGGACGAACTCGTCGTTGCTCGCCGGGACGTAGAAGAGGTCGTTGTCGGCCCAGCCGTCCTTGTTCGGGTCGCCGTAGATCATGACGGACCAGGGCTGGCCGGACTGCACGGTGTAGAAGAGGCCGACGTTGTGGCGGAGGGAGCCCGTGCTGAAGGCCTGCGTGAGGACGACGTTGAAGCGGTCCTCGACCTCCCAGAACGACGTCGAGAGCTCCGGGTTGAAGATGTCGCCGCGGTTCGCGTAGTAGCGCCAGTTCGAGACGGCCTGGCTCGAGGTCCCCTCGAAGGCCGCGTTCGCGTCCATCCAGGCGTAGGAGGCGTTCACGGAGAGGCCGAAGTCGAACCGCTTGTCGAGCTGGAGCGTGACGTTCGTCTGGTCGCCCTTGTTCGTGTTCGTGATGTAGAAGACGTCGCTGACCGAGGTGCTGATGTTCTTGTAGATCGGGCGGCCGTCGACGGAGTAGGTCCCCGTGAACGCCTTGCCCATGTTCTTGTAGTACACGTCCTTCATCGTCTTCGTGTACATCCCCTCGACGCTCGCCCGGATTCCGAAGGGGAGCTCACGGTCGTATGCGAGGTTGCCGCGGAGGACGCGCGGGAACTTGAAGTCGGGGTCGATGCCGTCGACCTGGATCGCCGCCGTGCCGGGGGCGAAGTTCTTCGGCTGGTTGAACGGGTCGGGGTTGAACGCGACGCCGGAGCGGACGGTGAGCGTCGTCGTCTCGATGCCCGTGTTCGCGTAGGCGTTCGAGATCCAGACGAACGGGGTGCGGCCGGCGAAGATGCCGACGCCGCCGCGGATCTGGTCCTTGCCGGACTTCGTCGGAGCGAGGTTGAAGCCGAGGCGCGGCGAGATGATGACGTCGCCGCTCGGGACGTCGCTCGTGTCGATGCCGAACGTGTCGAGGACGGTCTGGTTCCGCGACGGCGTGTCGGGGAGGCGCGGGAAGTCGCCGCGGATGCCGAGGGTCAGCGTGAGGGCGTTGCTGACGCGCCACTGGTCGCCGACGTAGAGGCCCCACTGCTGGGCGCCGAACTCCGTCGCGGCCTTCGGGTTCGAGGTGTTCGAGAAGCGGATCGAGTACTCCGGCGCGACCGGGTTCGCCTTGTCGAAGTCGGCGACCGTGTTGAACCGGTAGAGGCCGAAGTAGTCCGGCAGGTAGACGTTCGAGAAGTCGAAGAACTCGTTGTGGGTCCCGATCGTGATCGTGTGGTCGCCCTTGAGGAGCGTGAAGTCGTCCGTGATCTCGAGGATGTCCTGGTCGAGCTTGTTCGCGCCGGAGTAGCGCTCCGTCCCCGCGAGGAGGCTCGGGGAGCCGCTGCTCGTGCCGATGAGGACCGTCGGGAACTCGACGGGCGTCGCGCGGCTGTCGCGGATCGTCTGGTAGCCGACGCGGCCCATGTTGAAGGAGCTCGAGCCGAAGACGCTGTTGACCTGGAGGACCGTGGAGTTCGTCTTGTCGGTGATCGTGTAGATCGCCGTCGGGAAGCGGAAGCGCGAGGTCGAGCGGTCCGCGATCTGGTCGCGCTCGCCGTCGACGAAGTTGTGGCGGAGGGTCGCGTTGTGCGACTCGTTCACGTTGAAGTCGAGTCGGCCGAAGATGAGGTTGTTGTCCGTCCGGGCGCCGATGTCACCGAGACCCCCCGGGTCGTACCCGTAGCGGGCGATGAGGACGTTCCGGAAGGCCTCCGCGTCGGCGGGCTTGCCGAACTGCGTCGCCGTGGAGCCGTCGGCGGAGACGCCCGTCGGCTGCTCGCGGCGGTTCAGCTCGCCGCTCACGAAGAAGAAGAGCTTGTCGGTCAGGATCTTCCCGCCGAGGCGGAAGCCGGCCTGGTCCTCGTCGAACGTCGCGATCGGCTTGTCGACCGCGGCGCCCGTCGCCTGCGGGACCTTGTCGCCGACGAAGTCCTCGCTCCGCATCGAGCCGTAGACCGAGCCGTGGAACTCGTTCGAGCCGCCGCGGGTGATGACGTTGATGCCGCCGCCCGTGAAGCCGCCCTGCTTGACGTCGTACGGGGAGACGACGAGCTGGATCTCCTGGATCGAGTCGAGGCTGATCGGCTGGGCGTCCGTCTGACCGCCGGGCGTGCCGGAGCCGGAGAGGCCGAACAGGTCGTTGTTCACCGCGCCGTCGATCTGGATCGTGTTGTACCGGTTGTTCTTGCCGGCGACGGCGAGGACGGTGCCGCCCTCGTCGTAGGCCGCCGTGTTGAACAGCGGGTTCGTCCGGGCGAGGTCCTGGATCTGGCGGCGGACCGTCGGGAGCGCCTTGATCTGCGACTCCGGCATGGCGGCGCCGGTCCCCATCCGGTCGGGGCTGATGAGCGGGGCCTGCTCGGCCGTCACGACGACGGCCTCCGTCACGGACTCGAGCTCCATGACGAAGTTCAGCTGGCGCGTCTCACCGAGGGCGACGTTGACGTCCTTCTGGGTCTGCGTCCGGAAGCCGCTGATCTTGGCGGAGACCATGTAGGGGCCGCCGACGCGGACGTTCAGGATCGTGAAGCGGCCGGTCGCGTTCGTCACGGCGGTGTAGCGCGTGCCGGTGGGAACGTGGAGCGCCTCGATCGAGACGCCCGGCAGCGAGCTCTGGTCCGACTGAAGGGTCACCGACCCGACGAGACGACCCGTGGTCTCCTGCCCGACCGCCGTCGTGGCGGCCCCGAGGGCGAGGACGACCATCGCGATGGTCATCGCCGCGCTGAGCTTGTTTCGGCTGGTACTTGCCATAAGGCTCTACCTCCTCCTCATTCTGTCGAGGATGATTCTGTACTCCGAGGTACTCCCCGTTGGGTTGGAATTCGAAGTCCGTGAGGATGGCGTCGGGAAAAGGGAAATCACACACCCCCGCAGACGCCACTCGAGGCCGACTGCGACACCCTCGGGAGTCTATCGAAGCGCCGGGGCGGGCGTCAACGAAAGAGAGGCCCGAAGTCACGCGCCCGAAACGACCTGCGCACGGTTCTCGAAACGATCGGACGCCGGAAATGACGTCGCGCCCGCTCCCGGCGGCCGCCGCGCGCCGGCCCTGGTCCGCCTTTCGGTCTATCCTCGCCGCCGCAAGGAGTCCCCGATGACGACATCCGAAACCACGGTCCGGCCCCTCACGATCCTGCCGGAGTCCGAGCGGGAGATCGCCGAGAACGTCTACCAGTTCGCCGTCGAGGCGATCGGCCCGCGCTCCCTCGCCATGGACCAGGCGAACCGGATGGACCCGGAGCTCGTGAAGCAGTTCTTCGAGCTCGACCTGATGGGGATCGAGGTCCCCGAGGAGTACGGCGGCCTCGGCCAGAACTTCGGCACGGCGATCGCCGTCATCGAGGCGCTCGCGCGCGTCGACGCGGCCTGCGCCGTCGTCGTCGACGTCCAGAACACCCTCGTCGACAACGCCGTCCTCCGCTGGGGCTCGCCGGAGCTGAAGGCGAAGTACCTCCCGCAGCTCGCGAAGTCGAAGGTCGGCTCCTACGCCCTCTCCGAGGCCGAGTCGGGCTCCGACGCCTTCGCGCTGAAGACGCGCGCCGAGAAGAAGGGGGACCGCTGGGTCCTCAACGGCGGGAAGCTCTGGATCACGAACGGCCTCGAGTCGGAGCTCTTCCTCGTCTTCGCGAACGTGGACTTCGCGAAGGGCTACAGGGGGATCACGGCCTTCGTCGTCGAGTCGGGCTGGAAGGGTTTCACGAAGGGCAAGAAGGAGGACAAGCTCGGCATCCGCGCCTCCTCCACGCTCGCCCTCGCGTTCGAGGACCTCGAGGTTCCGGAGGAGAACGTCCTCGGGAAGGTCGGCGAGGGGTACAAGATCGCCATCGAGACGCTGAACGAAGGGCGGATCGGGATCGGCGCCCAGATGCTCGGCGTCGCCCGCGCCGCGCTCGACTACTCCGCGAAGTACGTCCAGACGCGCGTCCAGTTCGGCAAGCCGATCTCCGAGTTCCAGGCGATCCAGCACGAGCTGGGCCGCATGGACATGGAGCTCGAGTGCGCCCGCCTCGCCGTCTACAACGCGGCGCGCCTCAAGGAGGCCGGCAAGCCGTTCGCCCGCGAGGGGGCGATCGCGAAGCTGAAGGCCTCCGAGGTCGCCGAGTACTGCGTCTCGAAGGGGCTCGAGCTCCTCGGCGGCTACGGCTACGTGAAGGAGTACCCGCTCGAGAAGCTCTACCGCGACGCGAAGATCGGGAAGATCTACGAGGGGACCTCGTACATGCAGCTCTCGACGATCGCGAAGGACGTCCTGAAGCGCTCCGCCTGACGCCCCGGCCGCGGGGCTTCTCGCGGGGCGCGCCCCGCTGCTAGAATCCGCCTCCCAGGGCGACGTACCCAAGTGGTTAAGGGAAGGCTCTGCAAAAGCCTCATTCGTCGGTTCGAATCCGACCGTCGCCTCCAGCGAGAATCCGCCGCCGCGCCCCCGGGCGCGGCGGTTCTCGTTCCGGGCGGGCTCCTCGCCGCGCGGATCGGCCGCGAGGGGCTAATCTCGCCCGGCGGCCTCGTCCGCGCCGTGGTTCGAGCCGGAGTGGCGGAACGGCAGACGCAGGGGCCTTAAAAGCCCCAGGCCCGGAAGGGCCGTGAGGGTTCGAGTCCCTCCTCCGGCAATGACTCACGCGATCCGGCGCCTGCGCCCGCCGCGGACGTTGCCCACCTGTTGCCCGCGGGAACCGAAAAGCGAGGCTAGAACCCCTCATTTTCGGGGGCAAGAGGAGAAGGGTAGGCCCCGTCAGCGGCTTTCCCGCTCCTCTGCTCCGTGGACTCCGGCGATCGTGCGGCGGGAGCCGCCTGGGGATAGGTTCGCTATGTAGAGGAGGCGGCGGCCAGTATCCCGATCACATCGGCTCTCGGAAGTTCGGTTGCGAGGCCGAGGTGCGCCCCGCTGTTGCCCAGCGCCTCGCGAAGGAGCTCCTTCACGGCCGCGGCTCCGATCCTCTCTGCCTCGCCGGTGAGGTAAGCCTCGTCATCCACGGTCATCCGGGCGACGTCAAACTCGGCCTGCAGGTTCTCGAGCGTCGCTTCCATTCGGGTCACCGGGACGCGGAACCTGCGCCTGCCCTCAGTGTGCCTCGGCAGCACCTTGATCGAGCACACGTCTACCTCGGAGCCCTCAGTGTAGATGAGGAGTCCGGTAAGACTGGTTCTTGACATATCTCTTCCTCTCTCCGACTCGAGGCGTGCTCGGTCGGAAGGTGTTTCAGGGTTCACTCAGTGCGAGTACTGGATTCGGGTGGCGCGTCAGGGGGGAGAAGGACAATCCAGCCCTCGTGGCGCCTGTGAGCGCACTCTCGGCCCGAGCGCAAGAGAGCTGGAACGGAGCCGCGACCGCGGCGGATCAGTCCGTCTGGATACGGCGGGGCGCGTTGACGGGACATTCCGCCGCCTCTGTGGAGCAGGACACGCTCGACCGCGCCCCCGTCGAGCCTCCGGGCAACTTCCGGACGCGCAGTGACCCCGGGAATGGCGACGCTGCGCACATCAGCGTTCGGTGGCTCAGACCGCATCACACACATCGACCCATGAGGGCGCCAGTCGCGAAACACAGAGTGCCTAATTCTACCACGACTGGCTGATGCTGTCGAGGACCCCCGGAGCACCTAGAGCGCTCGAACTCTCTGGTCAGCAGGGAGGCTGAAGGTCAAGCAAGTGGCGAAACGCCTCCGCGTCGCCTTCAGGGCGCCCGGAGAGCGTCGGCGGGTTGGTAGAGGACGAGCGCCGCGGCCGGCCAGGGAGCGACCGCCAGGAGGGCGAGGACATCGTCCGGAGAGGATTCCCGCCTGGCGCCGCACGCCCTGAGGAGACAGCCCCGCCGAGAATGGCGAGGAGGTCGGAGGAGTCGACTCCTGCCGGGACCTGGAGATCAACGAACGTCCCGGAGCCGAGCCTTGAATTTGGGAA
>CAZLQX010000024.1:0-59624 GCA_964561935.1 uncultured Holophagales bacterium | reverse complement strand
GCCGCGAGGACGGGAAGGGCCGCCGGCGACCACGTGGTCGCCGGCGGCCCACTTGCGGGTCCGGCCCGCCTACTCCGGCCGCTTCGGCTCGTCCGGGAGCTTCCGCGCCTTCAGCCGGTCCCCCCCGTCCTTCGCGATCGCCCGGTACCACTCCTCGCGGTACCGCGGGTGGGTGACGTTCCCCTGCGTGTCGCGGACGTTCCCGTCCATGTACTTCCAGAGGAGGTGCTCGCCGAGCTTCTTCCACCGCGCGAAGACCATGTCGCCCGCGGCGACGGAGTATTTCGTGAGGTAGTCGCGGGCCGCCGCGGGCGAGGCGGCGTAGAGGCGCTGAGCCTCCTTCTCGACCTCCGGCTGCTCGGCGAGGAAGCGCCCCTCGAGCTCGTCCTGCACGCGGCGGACGTCCACGATCATGTCGCTGTAGCGCGAGTAGGCCCAGTTCGTCACGAAGTTGAAGACCCAGAAGGCCGAGTCCCACGAGAACGCCGAGAAGTCGGCCGTCCCGACGGCGAAGCTCTTCGGCACCTCGCGGATGCCGCAGTACATCGGCGTGTAGACCGTGGAGTAGGTGTCGTCGACGCCGAACCAGAGGACGCCGCCGACCGGGTTCGGGAGGAACGAGCGGAGCTGCGCCACGAACGAGTAGCCCGTCTGCTGCGTGGAGATCGCCCTCTCGTGGACGTAGTCGACGCCGTCGACCTTGAAGCCCATGGGCCGCCACCGATACGGGAGGACGAACGGCCCCGCGCCGATGTCCTTCGTCATGTCGAGCTCGGTCCCCTCGAAGTGGTCCCGCATCAGCTCCATGACGTCCTTCGTCGTCAGCTTCCTGTCCGGCTTGACCGCCCAGGGCATCGGCTTGGCGCCCGGCACCGCGAGGATCCAGTCCGACGAGAGGTTCAGCGAGGGCGCCGCGCGGCGGAAGACGCTCCAGACCCGCCCGTCGCAGCTCCGGAGGGTGCTCGCGCGGAGCGGGGCGTACGCGTCGGCGAACGAGAACTCCTCGTCCTTCCCCGCGAACCACCCCTTCTCGCGGGCGAAGGAGACGACGTCCTTGGCGTAGAGGACGTTCTTCGGGTCGTTGAGCGCGAACTGCCGGATGCGGGGCTGGTTCGCGTGGGCCGAGATCGTCCCGTCCGGGACCCTCACGGCGACCCAGACGGCTCCCTTCTGCTTCTCCCCCTTCCCGATGATCTCGAGGACCCAGGCCTCGTTCGGGTCGGCGATCGAGATCGACTCGCCGCTCGAGGCGTAGCCGAACTCGTCGACGAGCTTCGTCATGACGTCGATCGCCTCGCGGGCCGTCTTCCCGCGCTCGAGGCCGAGCCACATGAGCGAGCCGTAGTCGATGATCCCGGCCGGCCCGGCGAGCTCCTTGCGCCCGCCGAACGTCGTCTCGCCGATCGCGACCTGGTGCTCGTTCACGTTGCCGACGACCTGGTACGTGACGGGGACCTGCGGGATCCGGCCGAGCGTCTTGCCGGTGTCCCACTCGACGATCTCGCGCATCGCGCCGAACGTGTGGTGACCGGCGGGCGTGAAGTAGAGCTCGCCGTAGAGCTCGTGGCTGTCGGCGGCGTAGGTGATCATCGTCGAGCCGTCCGCCGAGGCGCCCTTCGTCACGAGGATGTTCGTGCAGGCGAGGGCGTCCGGCGCGGCGAGAGCGACGGCCGTCGCGAGGGCGAGGAGGGCTGCGGGCTTTCTCATGCGGCTTTCGCGGCTCCTTGACGGGGCCGCCCTGCCCGCCCTTGCGGCGGGGAGCCGCCCCGGAGCGGATCGTACCGGAGGGGAAGAGGTCAGCGCACCGGGGGGCGCGCCGGCGTCCGGTGGTACTTCGCGTCGAACGCGAAGTTGTCGTAGCACTCCGCGTTGTACGGCCTCCAGGCCGCCGGGAGCGACCGCATCCGCGTCCCGTCCACCCATCCGTAGGCGTGGTCGTCGACGATCCCGATCACGGTCGGGCCGACGAAGTGCGCGAGCTCGTGGACGATCGTCATGACGACCTGGTCCGGCGGCAGGTCGTCGAGGCGCCGGAAGAGGTAGATCGAGTCCTTCCGGAGCGCGCCGTCCCGCTGTCCTCCGAGGTCGTATCCGCCCGGCCACGTCATGGCGACCGCCTTCTTCGTCCTCCCCGGCGGGTACGGGTCGTCCTCGAAGATCGCCTTCCCCCAGAGGCCTCCGGGCCGCGAGAAGCACTCGACCATCCGGTCGTAGATCTTGAGGAGCCGCCCGGCCGTCCCTCTCGGCGAGAGCTGCTGCGAGATGAGGAAGTGCTTCTCGAGGAGGGCCGGAGAGCCTTCGAGCGGCGATCCCGCTGCGGGCGCTCCCCCCGCCGCCCTCGTCTCGGGGAGGAACGGGAGGACGGCGACGATGTCGAAGCGGGCCGCCCGCACCGTCTCGAAGGCCTGCCCGAGGAAGCCGATCACCCTTTCCCGCCGGTCTCCCGAGGCCGGGCCCGCCGCCCCGAGGACGGAGTTCAGCCTCGCGAGCGTCGCGTGCCCCGGATCGACGCGGCCGTCCGCCGGCAGCCCCTGCGCCTTCTGGAACTTCCAGATCGCCGCCGTCGTCTTCGGCCCGCAGAGGCCGTCCACGACGAGGGGCGGCACCGGCCCCCCCTTCTCCGGCGGTACCCGGTTCAGGGCCTCCTGGATCCTCCGGACGTCCTCGGCCCGGTTCACGCCGCCGCTGCCGACCGAGGCCACGAGGGCGACCGCCTCCGCGCCGCACTCGCCATCGGGCCTGCCGTCGACGCAGATCCCGTCCGACTGCCTCGTCCTCCAGCCACCGGGCATGACAACCCCTCTCTCGACGGGCGCTGCCCGCCGAAAACCGGACGACAGGGTGCGTCTGAATCTGGGCCGGCCGAAACCGGAGCGTCAAGCAGACCCGACCGGGTCCTATTTCGACAGAAGCGTCCAGACGCCGATGCCGACGAAGCCGAGGCCCGCGACCGTCTTCAGGACCTTCGGCGAGACGAACCGCTCGAGCTGGCTCCCGACGAGGACCCCGATCGCGGCCGCCGCGGTGAGCGCGAGCGCGGCGCCCGCGAAGACGGCCCACTTGCTCGTCTGCCGGTCCGCCGAGAAGAGGAGCGTGGCGAGCTGCGTCTTGTCGCCGATCTCCGCGACGAGGACCGTGACGAAGACCGTCGCGAACGTCTTCCAGTGCATCGAGCCGCCTCCTCCGCCGCCCCGGGGCCGGGACCGGAGAGGATACCGGACCCGGGTCGCGCCCGGCCTCGAGCGTCGATACGATCGGCCTCGCCGTGCGCCTCCTCCCGCTCCTCGCCGCGCTCGTCCTCGGCGCGCCCTCGTTGCCGGTCCCCACGGCCGCGCCGCCGCGGGCCGACGAGATCCCCCGCCACGGCGTCATCTCACGACCGAAGGGGTTCTCGACGATCCGCCTCATCGCGCCGCCGGGCCTCGCGATCTTCCTCGACGGGGCGCCCGTCGGGACGACGGACGTCCTCCGGCAGGGGCTCGTCCTCGAGGACCTGCCCGCCGGGCGGTACATCCTGCGCGTCGAGAAGCCCGGGTTCGAGCCGAAGAGCGTGAAGGTCCTCGTCTCCGAAGGGGACACGAAAGAGGTCCGCGTCCTCGGCCTGAGGCCGAAGGCGACGCCGACGCCGGCGCCCCTCGGCCCTACGACGACCCCGGCGGCTCCCGCGGCGCCGACGCCCGCGCCCGTCCGCGCCGTCGTCCTCGAACGAAAGCCGGTCCCGGGCGGGACGCTCGTCACCGGCCTCGCCTCGAGCGCCGTCGACGTCCTCCCCCTGATCGACGACCTGAAGGCCGAGTGCGGCTGCGCGCCCGCGCTCGAGTCGATGACGAAGCGGAAGGACGGGCTGTACGAGTTTCGGGTGAAGGTGCCGTCGAAGTAGCGGGCCGCCGGGGTCCGTTACCATCCGGCAGGAAGCTCGAACGGATGCCTCACGAGATCAGCCTCATCACGACAATCGCCGCCGGCTTCGGGCTCGCGCTCGTCTTCGGCCTGATCGCCTCGAAGCTGCGGGTCCCGGCGATCGTCGGGTACCTCCTGGCGGGGATGGTCATCGGGCCGGGGACGCCCGGCTTCGTCGCCGACGTCTCTCTCGCGGGGCAGCTCGCCGAAATCGGCGTCATGCTCCTGATGTTCGGCGTCGGGCTCCACCTCTCGATGGGGGAGCTCCTCTCCGTGAAGCGGATCGCGGTGCCCGGCGCGATCGTCCAGATCGTGCTCGCGACGCTCCTCGGGATGGGGGCCGCGAAGCTCTGGGGGTGGAGCACCGGCGCATCGCTCGTCTTCGGCTTCTCGCTCGCGACGGCGAGCACCGTCGTCCTCCTCCGCGCCCTCGAGAGCCGCGGGATCCTGGAGTCTCAGGACGGGCGGATCGCGATCGGCTGGCTCGTCGTGGAAGACCTCGCCTGCGTCCTCGCCCTCGTCCTCCTCCCGCCGCTCGCGACGCTCCTCGGCGGGAACGCGCCGGCCGGCGCGCCGGCCGGCGGGAGCCTCCTCGCGGCGGTCGCGATCACGCTCGGGAAGGTCGCCCTCTTCGTCGTCCTGATGCTCGTCGTCGGGAAGCGGGTCTTCCCGCGCCTCCTCTTCTGGGTCGCGCGGACCGGCTCGCGCGAGCTCTTCACGCTCTGCGTCCTGGCGACGGCGATCGGCGTCGCCTACGGCTCGGCGAAGCTCTTCGACGTCTCCTTCGCGCTCGGCGCCTTCTTCGCCGGGATGATGATGCGCGAGTCGGAGTTCGCGCACCGCGCGGCCGACGAGTCGCTCCCGCTCCGCGACGCTTTCTCGGTCCTTTTCTTCGTCTCGGTCGGGATGCTCTTCGACCCGCACGTCCTCGTCGAGCAGCCGGTGAAGGTCCTCGTCGTCGTCGCGATCATCATGATCGGCAAGACGCTCGGGGCGGTGGGTCTCGTCCTCGCGCTGCGCTACCCGCTCCACACGGCGCTGACGGTCGGGGCGGCGCTCGCGCAGATCGGCGAGTTCGCGTTCATCATCGCCGTCCTCGGGCGCGACCTCGGGCTCCTGCCGGCAGCCGGGCACAGCCTCATCCTCGTCGGGTCGATCATCTCCATCGGCCTGAACCCGGTCGTCTTCTCCACCGTCGGGCCGATCGCCGAGTGGCTGAAGCGGCACTCGGCCCTCGCCCGCAGGCTGGCCGTCCTCGAGCACGAGACGGCCGCGCTCCCGACGACGACCGACGAGGCCCTCCTCACCGGCCAGGTCGTCCTCGTCGGTTACGGGCGCGTGGGCCGCCGCGTCGCCGAGGCGCTCCTCGAGAGGAGGATCCCGTTCGTCGTCGCCGAGATGAGCCGCGAGGCGGTCGCCGACCTCCGCGAGAAGGGGATTCCGGCCGTCTCGGGAGACGCTTCCGACCCGGCCGTCCTCGTCCAGGCGCACGTCGCCACCGCCGCGATGCTCGTCGTCGCGACGCCCGACCCGGTCAAGCTCCGGAAGATGGTGGAGGTCGCGCGGGTGCTCAATCCCGGGATCGAGATCGTCCTGAGGACCCACACCGAGGAGGAGGCCGACCTCCTTCGCGAGGAGAAGGCCGGGAAAGTCTTCATGGGCGAGCACGAGCTCGCGCTCGCGATGGCCGGGCACGTCCTCGCCCGGATGGACCGGCCGTCGGCCGGGTGAGCCCGTTCCCGCTCCGCTAGACTGCCCGCGATGTCGCGCCTCCGCCTCCTGACCGCCGGCGAGTCCCACGGGCCGCTCCTGACCGCGCTTCTGGAGGGGCTCCCCGCGGGGCTCCGCCTCGACGTCGCCGCGGTCGACGCCGACCTCGCGCGCCGCCAGCACGGCTACGGGCGCGGCGGGCGGATGAAGATCGAGCGCGACCGGGTCCGCTTCACGGGCGGCCTGCGCGGGGGCGAGACGCTCGGCTCGCCGCTCGCGATGGAGGTCGAGAACCTCGACCACGGCGTCTGGAGCTCGGCGATGGGGCCTCTCGAGGTCGACGCCGAGGCCGCCGCGAAGAGAAGGCTCTCGTCGCCGCGGCCGGGGCACGCGGACCTCGCGGGGGGGCTCAAGTACGACCGGCGCGACCTCCGCGACGTCCTCGAGCGGGCGAGCGCGCGGGAGACGGCCGTGCGGGTCGCCGCGGGCGCCGTCTGCCGGCAGCTCCTCGCGGCGTGCGGGATCGAGGTGCGGAGCGGCGTCCTCTCCGTCGGCCCGGTCTCGGTCGAGGAGCCGCGCGAGGGGTTCTCGTTCGCGACGCTCGCGAAGGTCGACGACGCCTCGCCCTTCCGCGCCGTCGACCCGTTGCTCGAGGAGAAGATGACGCAGGCCGTCGACGCGGCCGCGAAGAAGGGGGACACGCTCGGCGGGACGATCCTCGTCGCCGCGCGCGGCGTCCCGCCCGGGCTCGGGTCGCACGTCTCCTGGGACCGGAAGCTGGACGGGCGGATCGGCCAGGCGATGCTCTCGGTCCCGTCGGTGAAGGCGGTCTCGATCGGCTCCGGCGTCTCGAACGCGTTCGCCCCCGGCTCGCTCGCGCACGACCCGATCTCGTGGGACGTGGAGCGGGGCTTCTTCCGCGAGCGGAACCGCGCGGGCGGGCTCGAGGGAGGGATCACGAACGGCGAGGACGTCCTCGTCGTCCTCTTCCAGAAGCCGATCGCGACGCTCCGCGAGGGGCTCCCTTCCGTCGACCTCGACTCGAAGGCGCCGCACCGCGCGCAGTACGAGCGCTCCGACGTGACGGCCGTCCCCGCCTGCGGCGTCATCGGGGAGGCGATGCTCGCGCTCGTCCTCGCCGACGCCCTCCTCGAGAAGACGGGGGGCGACTCGATGGTCGAGGTCCGCCGGAACCTCGACGCGTTCCTCGCGGCGCAGAAGGGCATCTGACGATGGACCTCTCCCGCGCCTCGCTCGACCGCGAGCTCCCGTCGCGGCTCTCGACGATCCAGATGAACCACGCGGCGGTCTCGCCGCTCCCGGCCCGCGCTGCGGGGGCCCTGCGCGAGTACACAGAGCTCCTCTCGACGCGCGGCCCGCTCGCCTTCCCCGCGCTCGACGCGCGCGTGAAGTCGCTCCGCGAGGCGGGCGCGCGCCTCCTCGGCGTGACCGAGGAGCTCGGCGGCGCCTCGTCCGTCTCGGTCGTCGCGAACACGACGACCGGCCTCGCGCTCGTCGCGGGCGGGCTCGACTGGCGGCCGGGCGACGTCGTCGTGACGACGGAGTCGGAGTTCCCCGCGAACCTCGCCCCCTGGCTCGACCTCGCCCGGCACGGCGTCGAGGTGCGGCGCGTGCCGACGCGCGACGGCGCGTACGCGGCGGAGGACGTGATCGCCGCCTGCGACGCGCGGACGCGCCTCGTCTCGCTCTCCCTCGTCGCGTACCACACCGGCTTCGTCGCGCCCGCCGCGGAGGTCGGCTCCTTCTGCCGCGCGCGCGGCATCGCGTTCGGGCTCGACGCGATCCAGGCGGCCGGCGCCGTTCCGGTCGACGTCGCCGCGCTCGGCGCGGACTACCTCTCGGCCGACGGGCACAAGTGGCTCCTCGGCCCCGAGGGGTGCGGGCTCTTCTTCACGACGCCCGCGTTCCGGGCGCGCCTGCGCGCTCCGTCGGGCTGGCTGAACCTGAAGCGGACGCACCCGACGCAGTACGAGCTCGGCGATCGGCCCGAGTACGTCGAGGACGCAGGCAAGTTCGAGGTCGGCGCGCTGCCGATGCCGGGCGTCTTCGCGCTCCACGCCTCGATCGGCCTCCTCCTCGAGGCCGGGACGGAAGCGATCGGCGCGCGGATCCGGGCCGTCCACGCCGTCCTCGAGGAGGGCCTCCCCCGTCTCGGCTTCTCCCCCGTCCTCCACGGGCAGGCCGTCCGCTCGGGCATCCTCGCCGCCCGTCCTCCGGCCGGCCTCGACGCGCGCCGGGCGATGAAGCACCTCGAGGCGAACGGGGTCGCCTGCTCGGCCCGGGCCGGCTTCCTCCGCCTGTCGCCCCACTTCGGCGGCGAGCCGGGAGACGCCGAGAGGGTCCTCGCGCTCCTCGCGACGGTCTGAGGTCGACCGGGAGCCCGGCGCCGACCTCTCGCCGCGAACCGCTCGACGACCGGCGCGGCGCCGGCTCTGCGACGGCGCGTCAGCGGAACGCGCCGGGGAGCTCGAGGTCCGGCGGCGGGGCTGGCGGCTCCTTCAGCTCCTTCGCGGTGACCCACTCCGCGTCGAGGACGTGGAGCCTCGGGTCGACCGGGACCCAGCGCCGGCCGTCGCTCTTCCAGACGCCGTAGTGGAGCTGCGGCGTCGGGGAGAAGCGGTTCGCGCCGACCGTCCCGAGCGTCTCGCCGCGCCGGACCGTCTGGCCGCGGCGCACCCGCGTGCTTCCGAGGTAGCCGAAGAGCGTCCTCGTCTTCTCGCCGTGCGCGAGGACGACGACGGTCCCGAGACCTCTCCAGGCGGCGCCCGCGCTCCCCGGGACGCGCCCGGCGAAGGCGACCCGGCCGCCCGCCGGCGCGCGGACGGGTGTCCCCGCGAGCGCCGCGAGGGCGAGGCCCGCGTGGAACTCGGGCCGGTGGGTCAACGGCGAGATGCGCGGTCCGAAACCCCAGAGCGGCACCGCCGAGGTCGGCTCGACGGGCGAGCGCGAAGGGACGAGCGCCGGGTCGCCCGCCTCCCACGAGGCGAGCCGCCGGCGGAACGCTTCCATCGCCCGCAGCCGCCGCCCGAGCCTGTGGACCTCGACCTCGAGGTCCACGGGCGTCGCGTCCTCGAGAGAGCGCGCCTGCTCGGGGAACCCCTCGGGGAGAGGGAGCGACAGGACCGCCCCCACGCGGGCGAGGAAGAGCTCGTCCGCCGCGACGCGCGCCTCGAGGCGCTCCCAGCGGAGCCGGACCGAGTCGAAGGCGAGGAGGCCCCTCTCGGCGTTGATCCGTATCGCGAGCCGCTCCGCGGAGCGGACGACGTACGCCGCGAGGTCGGGAGCGCCGAAGAGGCCGATCGCGACGAGCGTGCCGGCGAGGACGAGGAGCGCGCCGACCGCCCGGCCCGCCCGCTCGTCGAGCTTCCAGGCGCGCGGGCGACGCCTCGGGTCGCTCGAGTGAAACCGGACCTCCGTCACGGGACGACCAGAGGGGGGCCGGTCTCGACGCCGAGCCTCCGGACGTCGCTCCGCTCGAACGGGAGGATCGTCCGCGAGGGGACGACGCGCAGGACGCCGGGTCCCTCGACCGCGAGCTCGACCGCCTTCCAGCCGCCGTGCGGGAGCTCGACCGTCCCCCTCCGGACGTCGTTCCAGTAGAGCGTGAGCCCGACCGGCTCCCCGTCGGGGCGCGCGTTGCGCACCGGGAGGCGGAGCCGCGAGGGCCGCCCCGCGGGCGCGTCGACGCGCAGCGCCGCGGCCCGGTCCGTCCAGCGGAACGAACGGCCGTCGGGCTCCCGCTCCTCGGCCCAGAGCCCGGCGGTCGGCCCGTGCTCGAACGCGGCCTGAGGCCCCCAGCTTTCCACCCCCCGGGCGAGCGCTCCCCCGACGAGGAGGACCGAGGCCCCCGCGACGACGACGGGCAGGACGTGGCCGAGAACGCGCGCCGGCCGCCCATCCGGCGGCGCCGGGAGGCGCGCCGTGAGGAGCCCCACGAGCGCGGCGATCTCGGCGTACACGAGGTGCGACCCGAAGAGGAAGATGACGAGGATCCCGACGACGGCCGAGGCGCCCCCGGCGGCCCGGAGCGCGTCTTCGGTCCGCCCCGCCCGGAACGAGAGCGCTCCCCCGAGGGCCGGGAGGAGCCCGGCGAGGAGGAGCGCCCAGACGGCCGCGCCGGCGAGCCCCGTCTCCGCGAAGACGCCGAGGTAGAGCGACGGCGGGTGGTCGGTGAAGGTGGCGGGCCGGCCGAGCAGCTCGCGGGCCGCGTCGGGGAACTCCCAGCGGAAGGAGCCGAGCCCGCGTCCGGTGACGGGATGCTCCCGCGCGAGCGCGAACGCGGCCTCGTAGAGGAGGAGCCTCTCCGGCTCGCCGAGCGAAGACGCCTCCTTCCTCCCGAACGACTCGGAGATCCGCGCCACGAGCGCGCTCCGGCTCCCCTCGCGCGCGGGCCACGCGACGGCGGCGCCGAACGCGAGGGCGACGAGGATCCCGAGCGTCCCGGCGGAGAGCGCGACCCGCCGCCGCACGCCGGGCCTCTCGCCCGCGAGGGCGCGGGTCCCCGCCCAGAGGACGAGGACGAGGACGGAGACGAGGGCGCCGAGGAAGCCGCCGCGCGAGCCGGCGTCGGCGAGAAGGACGAGGAGCCCGGCCGCCCCCGCCGCCGCGGCGACGCGCAGACCCCACGGCCCCGAGGCCGCCCGCGCGAGGCACGGGGCGAGGAGGAGGGCCGCCGCAACCCCGGCCGCGGACGGGTCGGTGAACGTCGACTGCGCGCGGCCCCATTCCTCCCAGTGCGGGGCGCGCAGGTGCGGGAGGGCGCCGAGCCGCTGGAGGAACGCCGTCCCGCCCGCGACGAGCGCCACGAGGACGATCGTCGCGTCGAGGTGGAGCGCTCCGCGGGCGTCGCGCCCGGCGCGGACCGCCGCGGCGTGGAAACCCGCCGCGACGAGGAGCGCGGCGAGGACGGCGAGCGTGCCGGCGAGCGCGTCGGCGGCGTCGAGGCCGAGGCCGTTCACGACGCGGGGCGGTGGGACGCCGCGCAGGAGAAGGTAGGCGGTCCGCGCGCCGACCCACGCGGAGAGGGCCGAGAGGCCCGAGACCGCCGCGACGGCCCTCCAGAGCGGCGTCAGACCGTGCCGGGCCGCCGGACGCTCCACGTCGTAGATCGCCCGGAGGGCGCCTCCGGCGAGCCAGGCCGCGAGCGGCACCGGCGCGACGACGGCGGGGTGCTCGAGGCCGAAGGCGAGCGAAGAGACGCCCGAGACGGCGACGGCGAGACCCGCGAGCGGCAGGGAGCGGTGCGGGGCGACGACCGCCGCCGCGAAGAGGAGGACGGAGGCGCCCCAGACGACCGTCTTCAGGAGCGGCGCCGGCGGGAGAAGCAGAGCGGAACAGGCGACCGAGAGCGCGATCCAGGCCGAGAAAGCGAGGATCCCGGCGAGCGGGTGCGGCCGGCTCACGGCGCGGGCCGCCCCGCCGCCGAGACGGGCGGCCGCGCGAGCTGGAGGGCGAGGACGCGGCGGTCCGCCCCTGCCTCGTGCGCGGGACAGAAGCTCCGGCTCGCCTCGAGCGCGAGGAGCCCCAGCGGCTCTCCCTCGAGGTGCCGGCCGGGGCGGTTCGGACCCCTCTCCACGACGACATCGTGCCATGTCCGGTCCGCGAGCGAGACCCTCACGGCAGGGCCGCCGTCGAGCCGGAGCGAGACGAGCGCGGGCCGGAGCGCGAGGTCGTCGCGCGGGACACGGACGCGGACCCGAACCGCGTCTCCCTCGGGCAGCTCGACCGGGACGAGGGCCCGCGGCCCCGTCCAGAAGTACCGCTCCGTGCCTCCCCGTGCCCCCCAGTCGGCCACCGAGAAGCGGCCGCGCTCCGTGCCGGGCGCCCAGACGAGCCGCGCGGCGCCCCAGGCGAGGAGGAGGATCCACGGGAAACGCCGGACGAGCGCGCGGGGCGTCGCGGTCCCGCGTTCCGCCGCCGGCAGGAGCGCGGCCGCGCCCCAGAAGAGGAATTGCAGCTCCGGGAGGAGCCAGGGATGGGAGGTGAATCCCGTGAGCGCGAACGCGAGGAGCCCGGGCGCGAGGGCTGCAGAAGGCGAGGAGAAGGAGCGACCGTCCCTCAGGAGACGCCCCGCGGCGAGACCGAGCGGAACGAACGGCCAGAGGACGAGGAGTCCGCCCGGGATCCCGTTCTCGGCGAACGCCTGGAGGAAATGGAGGTGGAGGTTCTCCGAGGCGACCGGGAACGAAGGGTCCCGGAACTCCGCGAAACGGGGTGGCACGCGCCCCGGCCCGACGCCCGCGAGCGGGTGCGTCTCGACCATCCGCAAGCCGGCTTCCCAGAAGCCGACACGGCCCGCGCGGACGGCGCGGAGCGAAGCGTCCGGGTCGACGAGCGTCGCGGCGCGGCGGCGGAGGAGCGCCCCGACCTCCCCCGGCCACAGCGCGAGGGCGCCGATCGCGACGGCCCCGGCGACAGCCGCGCCGAGGACGAGACGGCGCACGCCGCTCCCGCCCTCCCGCCGCCTCGCCCAAGCCACTCCGGCGAGCGCGCAGAGGGCGGCGGCGAGCGCCGCGACCCAGGCCCCCCGGGAGCCGGAGAGGAGGAGGCCCACGAGGAGGAGGGCCGAGGCGCCCCCCCAGAGGGCCCGCCGCGCCCCGGTGCTCCGGATCGCGAGGACGATCGCCGGGAAGAGCGCGAGCGCCGTCGCGGCTCCCGTCGCGTTGTAGTCCGGGAGCGTCGCGGGGACCCGCAGCCCCCGCGAGAGCGCCTCGTAGCGCTCGGCTCCCCAGAGCTTCAGGCCGGTCGAAGCCTCGACGACGGCGTAGGCGCCGACGAGGGCGAGGCCGGCGACGACGGCGCCGAGGAGCCGCTCCCCGCGCACTCCCGCCTCCCTCCGGAAGAGGACGAACGCGAGGAGGCCCGCGGCGTGGACGAGCGCCGCCCGGAGCGGTGCGGCCGCGTGCCCCTCGCCGGGAGCGAAGAACGAGCGCGCGAGCTCGCCGAGCGCCGTCGGCAGCTCGCCCGGCGCGAGGGCGGCGAGGGTCGCCGCGACGGCGCCCGCGGCCACCGCTGCCGTCGAGAAGGCGAGGGGCCGCAAGAGCGGGGTGACGGGGAGGCTCCCTCCCCGGAGCAGGGCCGCCGCCGCGAGGAGGAGAAGGAAGACCTCCGTCGGCGCGACCCACGGCCCCGCGAGGAGGTTGCCCGAAACGGGGAGGAGCGCCGCGAGCGCGGCGACGGCGAGGAGAGCGCGCGCCGGGGCGGCGAGCGCGACGACGAGGGCGAGGCCCGCGAGCGCGAGGAGGGGCCCCGGCGTCCGCTGGTGCGGCGCGTCGAGCGCGGAGAAGGCGAGGAGCGCGAGGAGAACCGCGCCCCCGCCGCGGAGGAGGACGGCCGCGGACGCGAGGGCGCGTCCGGGGCGGGTCGTCACCAGCCTCCCGTCTCCTGCAGCGGCGAGACGGCGATCGGCCCTCCCGAGCGGGCCCGGATCGCCTCGAGGGCGGCGGCCGCGGCCGTGAGCGTCGTCAGGCACGGGATGTCCCGCTCCAGGGCGTTCCGGCGGATGGCGACCTCGTCGTAGAACGACTCCTTCCCGAGCGGAGTGTTGACGACGAGCTGGACCTCTCCGTTGATCATCCGGTCGACGACGTTCGGCCGCCCCTCGTTCACCTTGAGGACCGTCGCGGCGTCGAGGCCCGCGGCGCTCAGGAAGGCCGCGGTCCCGGCCGTCGCCGAGATCCGGAACCCGAGCGCGGCGAGCTCGCGCGCGATCGGGAGGAGAGCCGGCTTGTCGCCGTCGTGGACCGAGCAGAAGACGGTGCCGGACTCCGGCAGGCGGAGCCCGGCGCCGGCCGCGGCCTTCAGGAACGCGAGGCCGAAGCTCCGGTCGCGCCCCATCACCTCGCCCGTCGAGCGCATCTCGGGGCCGAGGATCGTGTCGACCCCCTCGAAGCGGCGGAAGGGGAAGACGGGCGCCTTGATCGAGACGCCGGGGACCGGCGGCTCCTTCGTCAGGCCGACCTCCTCGAGCGACTGCCCGAGGCAGAGGCGCGCGGCGATCCGCGCGAGCGGGACGCCCGTCGCCTTCGCGACGAACGGGACGGTGCGGGAGGCGCGGGGGTTCACCTCGAGGACGTAGAGCTTCCCCTCGCGGAGCGCGAACTGGACGTTCATCAGGCCGACGACGCCGAGCGCCTCGCCGAGCTTGCGGGTCGCCTCGCGGATCTCGCCGAGCGACTCGCGCGGGACCCGGCGGTAGGGCGGGATGACGGCGTAGGAGTCGCCCGAGTGGATCCCCGCCTCCTCGATGTGCTGCATGACGCCGGCGACGACGACGCTCTTCCCGTCGCCGACGGCGTCGACGTCGAGCTCGAAGGCGTCCTCGAGGAAGCGGTCGAGGAGGACGGGGCGCCCCGGGAACGCCTCGAGGGCCTCCTCGAGGACGCCGCGGAGCGCGGCCTCGTCGTAGACGATCCGCATCGCGCGGCCGCCGAGGACGTAGCTCGGCCTCACGAGGAGGGGGAAGCCGAGGCGCGCCCCGGCCGCGAGCCCCTCGCCGACGTCGCGGGCGGTCGCCCACGGCGGCGCGGCGAGGCCCGTCTCGCGGAGGAGCTCGCCGAAGCGCTCGCGGTCCTCCGCGCGGTCGATCGCGTCCGGCGAGGTACCGAGGATCGGCACGCCCTCTTCCTGGAGCGGGTGCGCGAGCTTGAGCGGCGTCTGCCCGCCGAACTGGACGAGGACGCCGACCGGCTTCTCCTTCCCGATCACCTCCATCACGTCCTCGAACGTGAGCGGCTCGAAGTAGAGGCGGTCGGAGGTGTCGTAGTCGGTCGAGACGGTCTCCGGGTTGCAGTTCACCATGACCGACTCGAAGCCGGCCTCCGAGATCGCCTTCGCCGCGTGGACGCAGCAGTAGTCGAACTCGAGCCCCTGCCCGATCCTGTTCGGGCCCGAGCCGAGGACGACGACCTTCTTCCGCTCCGTCGGCGCCGCCTCGCACTCCGTCTCGTAGCAGGAGTAGAGGTACGGCGTCGACGACTCGAACTCGGCGGCGCAGGTGTCGACGCGCGAGAAGACGGGTGCGACACCCGCGGCGAGCCGCGCGGCCCGGGCCGCCTTCGCCCTCTTCCCCGAGAGGTGCCCGAGGTCCTCGTCGGAGAAGCCCATCCGCTTCGCGCGACGGAGGAGCGCGGGGGACGAGAGGGCGTCGCTTCCCGCGGCCCTCAGCTCGGCCTCGAGGGCGACGACCTCGCGGAAGCGGTCGAGGAACCAGGGGTCGATCGCCGTCACCTCGTGCAGGAACTCGACCGACGCGCCGGAGCGGAGCGCGTCGAGGACCGCGTGGACGCGCTCGGGGCGCGGCACGCGGAGCGCCTCGGCGCGGGGCATCGACGGGGCGGCTGCGGAGGTCCAGCCTCCGCGCCCCGACTCGAGCGAGCGGAGCGCCTTGCCGAACGCCTCGGGAAAGGTCCGCCCGAGCGACATCACCTCGCCGACGGACTTCATCTGGACCCCGAGGACGTCCGAGGCGCCCGGGAACTTCTCGAACGCGAAGCGCGGGATCTTGACGACGACGTAGTCGAGCGACGGCTCGAAGCAGGAAGGCGTCTTCTTCGTGATGTCGTTCGGCAGCTCGTCGAGCCGGTAGCCGACGGCGAGGAGCGCCGCGATCTTCGCGATCGGGAAGCCCGTCGCCTTCGATGCGAGCGCCGACGAGCGCGAGACGCGGGGGTTCATCTCGATGACGATCCGCCGCCCCGTCCGCGGGTCGACCGCGAACTGGATGTTCGAGCCGCCCGTCGCGACGCCGACCGTCCGGATGACGGTCTTCGCGTCGTCGCGCATCGCCTGGTACTCGACGTCGGTCAGCGTCATCTGCGGCGCCACCGTGATCGAGTCGCCCGTGTGGACCCCCATCGGGTCGAGGTTCTCGATCGAGCAGACGACGACGCAGGTGTCGGCCGCGTCGCGCATCAGCTCGAGCTCGAACTCCTTCCAGCCGAGGACCGACTCCTCCACGAGGACCTCGTGGACCGGCGAGAGGAGGAGGCCGCGCTTGACGATCGCCTCGAAGTCGTCGGCGTTGTAGGCGATGCCGCCGCCCGTGCCGCCGAGGGTGAAGGAGGGCCGGACGACGACGGGGAAGCCGAACGGGCGGGCGATCTCGACCGCCTCGTCGACCGTCCGGGCGATCCCGGAGCGGAGGACGTCGACGCCGGCCTTCAGCATCGCCTCCTTGAAGAGGAGACGGTCCTCCCCCAGCTCGACCGACTTCGCCGACGCGCCGAGGAGCTCGACGCCGTGCCTCTCGAGGACCCCCTCCTTCTCGAGGGCGACGGCGAGGTTCAGCGCGGTCTGCCCCCCGACGGTCGGGAGGAGGGCGTCGGGCCTCTCCTTCGCGATGACGCGCGCGACCGTCGCGACGTCGAGAGGCTCGACGTAGGTCGCGTCGGCGAACTCCGGGTCCGTCATGATCGTGGCCGGGTTCGAGTTCACGAGGACGACCCGATAGCCCTCGCGCCGAAGGACCCGGCAGGCCTGGGTCCCGGAGTAGTCGAACTCACACGCCTGGCCGATGACGATCGGGCCGGAGCCGAGGACCAGGATCGACTTCAGGTCGGCTCGCTTGGGCACGGGGCGGAGTCTAAAGGGAACGGCCGTCCGGGGCTGGACCCGGCGAGGCGGCGCCCGGCGCCGGGAAGGCGACCCCTGGGGGCCGGCGTCCGCATCCGATCCGACCGCCGTTTCCCGGCGCCGGCCCGGTCCTCCGGACGGCGAAACCCCTTGACTCGGCCCGTCCCGCTTCCCGATGATTCGCGGCTGGTACACCGAAAGGTCCCGTCGACGTCGCTCCCCGGCGACCGGAGGTCCATGAAGGGAACGCAGGGTCCCGGCCTCGGGCAGGTGCCCGGACTCCAGGCGCTCTGGTCCGAGCTGTCGGAGCTGCGGCTCGTCCTGGAAGGGCTGCCCGTCCTCGTGGCCGCCGTGAACAGGGACGGCCTGTTCGCCTTCTGGAACCGGGAGTGCGAGCGCGTCACGGGGTACACATCGCGGGAGGTCGTCGGAAGCCCGGACGCCTTCTCCCTGCTCTTTCCCGACCCGGTCGGACGGGAGCGGATGACCGAGCTCTGGCAGAGGCCGGACCGGGAGCTCCGCGACGTCGAGACGGAGCTGACGACGAAGCTCGGCTCCGTGCGGGCCGTTTCCTGGTCGAGCCTCTCGCTGACCTGTCCCGTCGACGGCTGGGCCGCCTGGGCCGTCGGAGTCGACCGGACCGTGCCGCGGCGGAACGAGCAGGTCCTCGCACTCCTCGCCGAGGTCAACAGCCGGCTCCTCCAACGCGAGCCGCTCGACGAGATCCACTCGTTCATCTGCCGCCGCGTCGCGGACGTCTTCCGTTTCGCGCTCGTCTGCATCGGACAGCGCCAGCCGGACGGCACCGTGCGGATGAGCGGCATCGCCGGACCGGACGCCCCCGGCGCGAGCGCCCACGAGATCCGCTGGGACGTCCCCTCGCCCGAGGGGGGGATCACGGGCGCCGCGATCCGCACCGGGCTCGTCCAGCGCGTCGAGGCGGATGCCGACTCCTCGTTCGGGTCGGCCTGGCGCAACCGGGACGCGGGACGGAAGATCGGCGCGTCCATCGCCCTCCCGCTCGCGGCGCGGGGCGCCGTCCTCGGCGCCCTCACCGTCCACGCGCGGAGGGGCGACGCCTTCGACCCGAGGACGGTGGACCTCCTCCTCCGCCTCACCGAGCAGGTCTCCCTCTCCCTCGACCACGCCGCCGACCTGACCGAGCTGGCCCTCCAGTCGGTCGCCCTCGGCGTCGTCCGACACTCCGTCGTCATCACGGCGCCCGACGGGACGATCGAATGGGTCAACCCCGCCTTCACCTCGCTGTCGGGCTTCTCGAGGGAGGAATCGGTCGGGAAGGCGCCCTCGATCCAGAGCTCCGGGCGCCACGACGCGGCCTTCTTCCACGAGATGTGGACGACGATCCTCGCCGGACGGACCTGGGAGGGCGAGGTGACGAACCGGCGGAAGGACGGCACGCTCTACGTCGAGGACCTCTCGATCACGCCCGTGAGGGACGGCGACGGGAGGATCGCCCATTTCGTCGCCGTCAAGCGCGACGTGACGGAACGGAAGCGGCTCGAGGAGGAGATCGTCCACCTCGCGCGGCACGACCCGCTCACCGACCTCCCGAACCGCCGGGTCGTCGAGGAGAACCTCGTCCGGCTCCTCGCGCGGTCCGGACGCGGGATCCCTTCGGCGCTCCTCCTCGTCGACCTCGACAACTTCAAGGAAGTGAACGACCGCTCGGGGCACGCCGCGGGCGACGAGGTCCTCCGCTCCGTGGCCCGTCTCTTCCACGAGGCCGTGAGGCCCGGCGACCTCGTCGGCCGGATCGGCGGGGACGAGTTCGTCGTCCTCCTCGAGGGGGCGGGGCCGGACGAGGCCCGGGCCGTCGCGGAGCGGATCCGCGACCGTGCCGGCGCGCTCCCGCTCCCCGAGGGCTACGACGGCCCCGCCGTCGGCGCGAGCGTCGGCATCGCGGTCGTCGCAGGCCACCGCCGGACGGCCGGCATCCTCGCCACGGCGGACGCGGCGCTCTACGACGCGAAGGCGGCCGGGAAGGGGCGCATCGCCGTCCGGCTGGAGCCCGCCGACGCGCCGAGCGGCCCCTGGAGGCGCTGAGAGGCCCCGTCAGCCCGCGACGCCGGCGAGGACCGCCCCGGTGAAGATCCGGCCCGCGCGCTCGCCGTCACGACGGTATGAGGAGAAGCGCGGAGGCTCGGCTCGCGTGCAGAGCGCCGGCCTCGCGATCCTCTCCGGGCGGACGCCCCGCGCGCGGAGCGCCGCCTCGTTGCACGCCGCGACGTCGAGGAGGCTCCGGTCGCCCCGCCCCGGAACGGCCGCCCCGGGAGGGAGCGCCGCCCCGAGCGCCGCGAGGACGTCGGGGCCGACCTCGTAGGCGTCGCGGGAGATCGACGGGCCGAAGAACGCGTGCATCCTCTCCGGCCGCGCGCCGCGCGCCTCCAGGGCGTCCAGGCCCGCGTCGACGACCCGGGCGGCCGTTCCCCGCCACCCGGCGTGGACGGCCGCGACGAGGCCCGCCTCCGCGTCGACGAGGACGACGGGGACGCAGTCGGCGGTGGCGATCGCGACGACGAGACCGCGTTCCGCCGTGAAGAGCGCGTCCGCGAACCCAACGACCGTCACCGACCGGGCCGGCAGGCCCTTCGCCTCGACGACCGCGGCGCCGTGGACCTGCTTCAGGCGCGCCACGGCCGCGTCCGGCACGCCGAGGAGCTCGGCGAGCCGGCGGGCCCCCTCGTCCGCCTCGAGGTCGTCGGGGACGAGGTCGAGGGTCGTGAAGCCGGCCGCGACGCCCGCCGGGAGCCCGGTGAAGAGCGCTCCCCCGCCCTCCGGCCAGACGAGCCCGCTCACAGGAGCCACGCCACGGCGAAGACGCCGACCATCGCGAGCATCAGCGCGACCTTCGCGGCGCTCCCGAGGACGATGCCGAGCCACGTCCCGAGCCCGGCGCGCCCGGCCTGACGCAGGTCGCGGCGCGCGACGTACTCGCCGAGCGCGGCGCCGGCGAACGGGCCGACGAGGACGCCGACGAAGCCGAGGAAGAGGCCGACGACGGTGCCGACCCCCGCGCCGACGAGCGCGAGCGGGCTCGCCCCGACCCGCTTCGCGCCCAGGGCCGTCGCGGCGAGGTCGACCGCGATCGTCGCCGTGCCGAGGAGGCCGATGACGACGAGCGGGAACCAGCCCACCTTCGCGAACCGGTCGATCCAGGCCCCGAGGAGGAGGCCGCCGAAGACGAGCGGCGCCCCGGGGATCACCGGCAGGACGGCGCCCGCGATCCCGGCGAGGACGAGGACGATCGCGAGGATCCAGAGGACGGCGTCGGGCACGGCGGCAGGATAGCAAGCCGCCGTGCCGCACCGCAGCGGCTGCGCCGCAGCGTTGACTCCTCCTCCGCGCGGCGTATAGAAGTCGCGCATGACGACCGCACGGGACCTCCTCGCCCGGAAGAAGACCGCCGGCGTGATCGCGATCCCGCCGGACGCTACGGTGCAGGAGGCCGCGCGCCTGATGCACGACCACCGGATCGGCGCCCTCGCCGTGGCGGAAGGCCCGGCGATCCGTGGCATCTTCACGGAACGGGACGTCCTCTGGCGCGTCGTCGCCGCGGGGCGCGATGCCGCCTCGACGAGGGTGCGCGACGTCATGACGCCGGACGTCCTCGTCGTCAGGCCCGATCGGACCGTCGACGAGATCGAGGCGATCCTGATGCACCACCGGATCCGGCACCTCCCCGTCGCCGGGGACGACGGCCTCCTCGGGATGCTCTCGATCGGCGACGTGAACGCCTTCCGCGCCGACTCGGACCACGAGAAGGTCGAGTACCTCACCGAGTACATCTACGGCCGGAGCTGAGGTGGATCGGGGAGGTGCGCCACGCACCTCCCCGCGACGCCTGCGGCGTCTCCCCTCCCATGGGAAGGTGGATCGGGGAGGCGCGCCACGCACCTCCCCGCGACGCCTGCGGCGTCTCCCCTCCGATGGGAAGGTGGATCGGGGAGGCGCGGGCTACGCGTGGGTCCGCGCGCCGGGATCGGTACCGCGGCGCGAGGCCCGCTCGAGGGCGTCGACGAACTCCCCGCACGACTCGAACCGCTCCTGGGGCCGTTTCTCGAGGACTTTCAGGAGGACGTAGTCGACGGAGCGGTGGAGGACGGGGTTCAGGGCGGACGGGAGCTCCGGCTCGTCGCGGAGCGTCTTCTCCATGACGACGAAGACCGAGTTCGCCTCGAACGGCGGCGTCCCGGCGAGGAGGTAGTAGGCGAGGACCCCGAGCGCGTACTGGTCCGAGCGCGCGCTCGCGGCCTCCCCCCGCACCTGCTCGGGCGACATGTAGACGGGCGTCCCGAGGACCGTCCCCGCCACGGTCAGGCTCGCGCTCCCCGCCTCTCGCGCGAGGCCGAAGTCGGAGAGGAAGAGACGCCCCGTCCGGTCGAAGAGGACGTTCGCCGGCTTCACGTCGCGGTGGACGACCCCCTCTCCGTGCGCGTAGTCGAGGGCGGAGGCGAGCGCCCGGAGCCACTCCATCGCGACGATCGCGGGGACGCCGGCGCGGGCCCGGTCGCGAAGGGTCCCGCCGGGAAGGAGCGGCATGACGATGAAGAGGAGGTCCTCCGCCTGGCCGAAGTCCCAGATCGGGAGGATGTGGGGGTGCTCGAGGCGGGCCGAGACCTTCGCCTCGCGGAGGAATCGCGGGACGAACGAGGCGTCCGTCGCGACGGCCTCGGGAGACATCACCTTCAGGGCGACGTTCCGCTCGAGGCCGAGGTCGAGGGCGCGCCAGACCTCGGCCATGCCGCCCGCCCCGACCCTCTCCTCGAGACGGTAGCGCCCGAGGGTCGTCCCGATGCCCAGAACCGCCACGCGCGCCTCCGACGCCACACGGCGCCGGCGACGAGCCGACGCCCGAGCCGCTTCCGAACTGGATCCCTGCCGCGAGTATAGCCGTGCGGTCCGGGCTCGCTGCGCCTCCGACCGTCGCCGGAGGCCGGCCGGACGCGCGCCTCCTCAGTCGCGGCGCGAGGCGACGACCGCGAGCGAGGGATAGCCGACGAAGTGGTAGAGGTTCGCGGGGGCCGTCTCGCCGAGGCCGTCGCCGCGGACCGGGAGCTCGGGCGCCCCGACGGACGTCGCGTAGGCGAGCGGCCGCGCCTCGAGCGGGGGGCCGAGGTCGCGGCCGAGGCGCGCGAGGGCGACGAGGCCGAGCGGGATCGAGAAGCGCCCGCACCAGGTCACGCGGTAGTCGCCCGGGCTCGCCGGGTCGACGCACGTCTCGTAGAACGCCTTCGTCCTCGACGCCTCGAGAGGCCCGCCGAGCGCCCGGAGCATCGCGACGTCGCGCGACGTCGCCTTCGCGTAGGCGTCGATTCCCCCGTCGCCGAACGGGACGTGACGGAAGTCGGCCCCGTAGTGGACGGCGTCGGCCGAGACGACGACGGCGAGGTCCCTGCCGAGGGCGAGGCCGCGCGTCTTCGCCACCTCCGCGAGCGCCGCGCCGAGCCTTTCGCCGAGCTCCGAGAGGCGCGCCCAGCCCATCGACGGGACGAGGACCGGGACGATCTCGACGTCCTTCCTCGCGTGCCTCAGCCAGTGGACGATCGTCTCGACCGAGTGCTCGGAGTCGTGCATCGCCGCGTCGGCGACCGCGTCCCCCTTCGGAAGGCGTGCGAGGAGCTCCTCGCGAAGCGGCGAGACGGGCACCTCGCCGTCGGGCGCGCGCCAGGCGCGGTAGGTGTCGAAGACGAGGACGTCCTTCGCGTCGAACCTCCGGAATCGGTGGAAGACCCCGACGACGACGACCGTCTTCGCGGTCACGAGCGGCAGCGTCGCCCGGTAGACGCGCCCCGCGTAGAGGTGGTCGTCGTGCGGACAGACCGCGCCGACGACGCCCGGCGGCGGCGCTTCGCCGAGGCGCTCCGGGAGAGGCGGCGCCCCGGACAGCTCGAAGACCTTCCGCATCTGCTCCGCCGTCCGCGCGAAGCCGACGCCGTCGAGCTGGCCGCGGACGTCTCCCGCCGAGGGGACCGCCATCTCCTTCCGCACCTCGTCGAGCGTCGGAGGGGCCGCGACGGCCGCGAGGCCGGGGACGACGGCGCCGAGGAGCATGGCGACGAGGAGACGCATCAAGGGCGGGCCACCCCGGGCTCCTCGCCCGGCTTCCGGCGGCGCTCGCCGGCGAGCAGGCGGCGGACCTCCCGTTCGAGCTCGGCGAGCGGCGCCGGCTTGGCGAGGTAGGCGTCGGCCCCGGCAGCGAGGATCTTCTCCCGGTCGCCCGCCATCGCGAGGGCGGTGAGCGCGAGGACGGGGGGCCTCCGACTCGAGAGCGGCCCGAGCCGCGAGAGGACCTCGAGTCCGTCCATCCCCGGGAGCTGGACGTCGAGGACGACGAGGTCGGGGGGGCTGGCCTCGAAGCGCCCGAGCGCCTCGGGGCCCGAAGACGCCTCTTCGACCACGAACCCCCTGAGGGCGAGGAACTCCGTGAGGATCGCCCTGTTCGCGTCGTCGTCCTCGACGAGGAGGACGCGCGCACCCTCCGCGCGCGGCGGCTCGGCCGCGCCTTCGACGACGAGCGCCGGGTGCGACCCGGAGCCGCGACGCGCGGGGCGGCGCCAGGGAAGGAGGACGCGAAAGAGGCTCCCCTTGCCCGGCTCGCTCTCCACCTCCGCGCGCCCGCCGTGCAGCTCGGCGAGGCTCCGCACGAGGGCGAGCCCGAGCCCCGTCCCGGGGTGCTCGCGCGCGAGCCGCGCGTCGAGCTGCGTGAACGGCTGGAAGAGCCTCGGCTGGTCCTCGCGGGCGATCCCCGGCCCCGTGTCGCGCACCTCGAGCCGGACGAGGCCCGACTCCTCTTCGCCGGCCGCCGACAGGGCGACGGAGCCCCCTGCCGGCGTGAACTTCACGGCGTTCGACAGGAGGTTCACGAGGATCTGGCGAACCCTCCGCGCGTCCGCGACGAACCGGACGGGCGTCGCCGGGCGGTCGAAGGAAAGCTCGATCGCCTTCCGGCGCGCCTCGCTCCTGACGATCGCGAGCGCCGACTCGCAGACCTCCGCGAGCGCGCACGCGTCGGCCCCGAGCGCGAGCCGGCCCGCGCCGACCTTCGCGAGGTCGAGGAGGTCGGAGAGGAGGGCGAGGAGGTGGCGGCCGGCCTCCTCGACGAGGCCGAGCGTCCTGACCTGGCGCTCGCCGAGAGGTCCGTGCGCGCCGCTCCGAAGGAGCTCGACGGCGCCGAGGATCCCCGTGAGCGGCGTCCGGAGCTCGTGGCTCATGCTCGCGAGGAATGCGTCCTTGGCGCGCGCCGTGCGCTCGAGCTCGGCGACGAGGCTCTCGAGCTCCTCCGACCTCCGGGCGACGCGCTCCTCCAGCGTCGCGTTCAGGGCCGCGAGCGCGGCGAGGGCCCGCTCCCGCTCCGTGACGTCGGCGACGCGGATCGAGACCGCCGCGACCTCCCCGCACGGCCCGCGGACCGGCGAGTAGACCGTCTCGAAGTGGCGCCCCGCCGCCTCGGTGCCGTGCGTGTGCGCCTCGCCCGAGAAGGCCCTCTTCAGGCTCTCCCGCACCCCCGCCTGGTTCTGGGGGGAGATGAACGAGAAGAGGTCGTCGCCGAGCGCGACGCTCTGCGTCCGCGCGGTCGCGACGACGCTCCGGGCCGCCGCGTTGAACGCGAGGACCCTCCCGTCGCGCCCGACGAGGCCGACCGGCTCGGGGATCGACTCCAGGATCGCGTGGAGGTCGAGGAAGCCCGCCGCGGGGGACGTCTCCCCCCCCTGCCTCACGCCGCGCGTCGCGTCCCGAGCGCCTTCCACCGTCTCCCCAGTCTATCGCCGCCCCCGACCGTCCCGGCGTAGACTCGCCCCATCATGCTGACCGTCTACCTCGCGGCGCTGGCCTTCGGCCTCGTCCTGATCGGGGCGTCCGTCTTCCAGGGAGACGGCGACACCCACGACACGGGCGACGGGCACGGCGACGGCCACGGCGACGCCGACCACGGCGCGTTCCTGACGAACCTCTTCTCGCTCCGCTTCTGGACCTACGCGCTCGGCGCGTTCGGGATGTCCGGGACGGCGTTGACGCTCCTCCACGTCGCGCCGGCCGTCCACGTCCCGGTCTCGGTCGTCCTCGGCTTCGTCGTCGGGACGGGCGTCGCCGCCCTCTTCCGGTCTCTCGGCCGCGGCGCCGCGACGAGCCCCGCCTCGACGGAGGCCTTCCTCGGCGCGGAGGGGGAGGTCGTCCTCCCGCTCCTCCCCGAGGGCTTAGGGAAGATCCGGCTCCACGTCGCCGACCAGGACGTCGAGGTCCCGGCGCGGACCGGGGGAGAGGCCATCCAGATCCGCGAACGCGTCGTCGTCGTCCGCTTCCGGGACGGGGTCGCCGAGGTCGAGCCCGCGCCCTGGAAGGAATAGCCACCCCGAACGCAGGAGGTCATCGTGCTCGAGTCCCTGACGGGCGTCCTCGCCGGCGTCGTCGCCGGAGCGATCTCCCTCGGAATCCTCTCGCTCCTCGCGAAGTCGGTCCTCGTCATCTGCCCGCCGAACCAGGTCGTCATCTTCTCGGGGCGCAAGCGCAAGCTCGCCGACGGGAGCCAGGTCGGCTACCGCGTCGTCCTCGGCGGACGCTCCGTGAGGATCCCGATCCTCGAGCGGGTCGACCGGATGAGCCTCCTCTCGATCCCGATCGACCTGAAGGTCGCGAACGCCTACTCCAAGGGCGGGATCCCGCTCCGCGTCCACGCGATCGCGAACGTGAAGGTCTCCTCCGACCCGCGCGTCGTCGGGAACGCCATCGAGCGCTTCCTCGGGCGCGACCCGATGGAGATCGCCCGCGTCGCCAAGGAGAGCCTCGAGGGGCACCTCCGCGGCGTCCTCGCGAACCTGACGCCGGAGGAGGTCAACGAGGACCGGCTGAAGTTCGCGACGGGCCTCGTCGACGAAGCCGAGGGGGACTTCCGCAAGCTCGGCCTGACGCTCGACACGCTCAAGATCCAGAACGTCTCCGACGAGGCGAACTACCTCGCGAACATCGGGCGCGCCCGGATCGCCATGGTCCTGCGCGACGCCGAGATGGCCGAATCCCTCGCGAGGTCCGAAGCGTCTCAGGGCGAGGCGGTTTCCCGCCGGACGGGCGAGGTCGCGAACCAGCAGGCCGCGACCGCGATCGCGAAGAAGGAGAACGAGCTGAAGACGCTGAAGGCGCAGCTCGAGGCGAAGGCGAAGGCCGCCGAGGAGACCGCCGTCCAGGCGGCGCTCCAGGCCCGCGCCGAGGCCGAGCAGAAGCTCCAGGCGATCCGCAAGGAGCTCGAGGAGGCGCGCCTGACGGCCGAGGAGGTCCTCCCGGCCCAGGCGGCGCAGCAGGCGGCCGCCCTCGCGGCGCGCGGCGCCGCGGCGACGATCGAGGAGAACGGCTGGGCCCTCGCCGAGGTGCTCAAGCTCATGACGACCGCCTGGGTCAGCGCCGGCCCGGACGCCAAGGACATCTTCCTGATCCACAACCTCGAGCAGATCCTCCGGACCGTCGTCGAGCGGGTGAAGGAGCTGGAGGTCGGAGAGGCCCACCTCCTCGACGGAGGCGACGGCTCGTCGCTCGCGACCTACGTCGCGTCGTACCCGGCCGCGGTGCGGAGCGTCCTCGCGGAGGTGAGCCGGACGACGGGAGTGGACGTCGTCGCGCTCCTCTCCCCGGCGCGGCCGGAGGTGGCGCGATGATCGGCGACCTCGGCTCCGTCGCCGCCGTCGCGGTCGGCGTCGTCCTCTTCTTCGGCGCGGCGGCGCTCGTCGTCGTCAAGCGCCTCTTCCACATCTGCTCCCCGAACGAGGTCCTCGTCTTCTCCGGCGGGAAGTCGACCGTCGAGGGGCGCCCCGTCGGCTACCGGATCGTCAAGGGCGGCAGCTCCCTCCGGACGCCGCTCCTCGAGCGGGTCGACCGGATGGACATCACGAACATGACCGTCGACGTCGCCGTGTCGAACGCCTACTCCAAGGGCGGCATCCCCCTCACGGTCGCGGGCGTCGCGAACCTCAAGGTCGCCGGCCACCAGCCGCTCCTGAACAACGCGCTCGAGCGTCTCCTCGGCAAGGGGCGGCCGCAGATCATCCAGGTCGCCAAGGACACGCTCGAGGGGAACCTCCGCGGCGTCCTCTCCCAGCTGACGCCCGAGGAGGTCAACCAGGACAAGCTCCGCTTCGCCGAGAAGCTCCTCGAGGAGGCCGAGCACGACCTCTCCCGCCTCGGCCTGATCCTCGACGTCCTGAAGATCCAGAACGTCTCCGACGACGTCGGCTACCTGAACTCCCTCGGCCGCAAGCAGACCGCCGCGCTCGACAAGAGCGCCCGCGTCGCGGAGGCGCAGGCCCACGCCGAGGCCTCCGTCCGCGAGGCCGAGAACAACCTCTCCGCCCGCCTCGCCCTCGTCGACGCCGAGGGAGCGATCGCCCGGGCCGAGGCCGACAAGCGGATCACGCAGTGCGAGACCGGCCGCGAGGCGATGATCGCCGAGGAGGTCGGCAAGGTGACCGCCGCGATCGCGAAGGCCGAGGCCGAGCTGAAGGTCCAGAAGGCGCGCCTCGAGCAGGTCCGCCTCAAGCTCGAGGCCGACGTCGTCGCCCCCGCCCGCGCCGACATGGAAAAGAAGCAGGCCGAGGCGCGCGGCCGGGCCGCGAAGATCGTCGAGGACGGCCGGGCGACTGCCGCCGTCCTCACCCAGATGATCGAGACCTGGAAGGCCGCCGGCCCGAACGCCCGCGACATCTTCCTCATGCAGAAGCTCCAGACCGTCATGTCGTCGCTCGTCGAGACGATCGGGAGCGTCAAGGTCGACCGCGTCGCCTACCTCCCCGCCTCCGCGAAAGTCGCTCAGGGGGTCCAGCTCGTCGAGCAGGTCAAGGCCGCCTTCGGCGTCGACCTCGCGAAAGTCGTCGGGAGGCTCGGAGCGCCGGAGGAGAAGGGCTAGGGTCCCTCTCCCAGGAGCCTCCGGCCCAGCTCCCGCAGCCACCGCCCCGCCGGGGTCTCGTCCCCGGCGAGGGCGGCGGCATTCGGGGCCGTGAGGAGCCGCCGGACCTCGTCGCCGGGCGAATCCAGCTCCGCGAGGACCTCGCGGAGCGTCGCGTGCTCGTGCGAGACGCCGCGCTCGGCCTGCCAGGCGTTCACGCGCCGCTCGAAGTCCGGCTCGCCAGGGAGAGGCTGCTCCTTCGCGTTCGGGACGCCGAGGGCGTTGATCGCCGCAACGACGAGCGCCTTGCGGGCGCCGTAGTGGAGGCCGGCGAGGCGCTCGGGCATCAGGGGCTCTCCGAGGTGGATGTCCTGGCGGCCCATGCCGAGCGGGAACTCGAGGCGCTTCTCGAGCGGCTCCGCCGGCAGGCCCCCGACGAACCTCACCGGGACGATCGGGGCGCCGACCGCGCGCGCCATGTCGACGAACGCGCCGCTCAACTTCTCGACCGGGTGGCGGCAGGTCCGGGCCCGCGTCCCCTCCACGTGGACCATGACAGAGCGGCCCGGCCCCTTCATCTCCGCGGCGAGCTCGCCGACGACGCGGGGGAGGCTCGCCTTGTCCTCGCGGTCGAAGAAGGTCATGACGCGCGGATCGGCCACGCCCGGGTACGTGAAGCAGTGCGCGATGAGCTTCCCGAGCCAGGTCTCGCGGTGCTCGATCTTGGCGAGCGTGACGGTGGGGACCTCGTTCAGCGCCGACGCGACGATCGAGAAGAGGAGCGACTCGACGCCCGTCTGGTGGTTCGCGAGGTAGAGAACGCTCCGGCCGCGAAGCGCCGCGTACGCCGCGGGGTCCTCGACGACGACGCGCCCGACGAAGCGGCCGACGAGGCCGTAGTAGAGGTCCTCCACGGGCCACGGTCCGCGGTCGAACCAGCGCGTCCAGAACTCCCGGACGGGCGTCAGGTCGAGCCTCCCGCGACCGTCGCCGGTGACGCGCACCTCCCCGCCCGTGCGCTCGACGGCGAGGTCGAAGCGGGTCAGCGGGAGCTGCGCGAAGACGCGGCCCGGGTGGAGCGCGTGCGCGGCGGCCGCGTGCTCGGCGCGGGCGATCGCCTCGGTGTCGCGCGAGCCGTAGACCGCCGCGACGGTGCCGGGCAGCCAGTCCGTCGCCGCGACGTCCTCGTCCGAAAGGACCGTCACTCCGGCCTCGACCCGGGAGAGGCGCAGCCCCTCGACGGCTGCCCGATCGCGCAGGAACGCGCGGCGCGCGGCCGGATCGGCCGAGCCGAGAGGCCCCTTCGGAAAGCACGACTCGACGAGGCGCAGCTCGCACCAGACGCCGTCGGGCCCGACGAGCTGGATCCGGAAGACCGGGTAGTCGGGGCTCCCGAGGAACGGAAGCTGACGGACCTCGCACCGGATCGTCCCCGTCGTCGGCGTCGGACCGAAGAAGTCGATCTCGGGAATGAAGGCCGGAAACGCGACCTTGCCCGGGTCGGAGGCTTCGTTCCACGTGTGGAGCTCGCCGTGCGGGATGCCGTGCGTCGCCCCGTCGAGGAGACCCGGATTGAGGAGGCCGACGGGGACGCCGCTCTCGGCGCGCAGCGTGATCGACGACTCGCCCTTCCCCCGGACGAGGCGCTCGGCAACCTGGAACGCCGGCCCGTGGAACAGCTCGCCGGTCTCGTACGGGAGCGGGACGTCTGCGCCGTGAGCCTCGGCGAGCGCCTCGGGACGGTGCGCGTAGTCGCCGCGAACGACGCGGGCTCGCGCGACCTCCTTCTCCCCTTCCGGAGTCGAGGCGAGGAGCTTCACCGTCCCGTTCGTCTCCTCCGTGCGGAGCCTCCGCGGCTCGTCGACCACGAGCCAGCCCGTCACCCGCAGGTCGCGCAGGCCGGTGACGGCGCCGTCGCCCGTGGAGCCCCGCGCGAGGAGGTCGACCATGCTCATCATCGGGAGCGCCGGCTCGGTGAACGTGGGACGATGGTCGAGGAGCCAGCGGTCGCTCTCCGGGTCGAGGACGATCTCGTTCGTCCGCGGCCCGTCCGCCGGATGCCCCGGGACGATCCGCATGCCGAGGTTCGTCGCCTCGTAGATCCGCTGCCCGTCGGCCCAGAGGCTCGCGTCGCAGGTCGCCCACGCGCCCCGCTCGTCGCGCCCCTTCGCCGTGATCTCGATCGTCGTGTGGACGGTCCGGTGGTGCGGGAGGACCTGCCCGCGGTACTTCCAGGTCAGGTCCGCGCCGGTCGCGAGAGATTCGAAGCGGGGGTCGGCGATCCCCTCGTCCATCCCCGCCTCGAGCATGAAGAGCTGGAGCGCCTGGATCATCGCCTCGATCCCGAGGGAGCCGGGCTGCACCGGGTCCTGGAAGAAGTGGGCCTTGAAGAACCACTCGCCCGCGTCCACGTCCTTGATGGCCCGCAGCTGGCCGAGGCCCGCCTGCCCCGCCTCGGGCCAGAGGCCGTCGACGCGGTCGAGCATCCGGAGCATCGGCCCGGCGAGCCGCGGCCGGCGCGGGTCGAAGAAGGCGGTGGGCCGCGTCGTCAGGTCGACGAGGACGTTCCCCGGCCGCTCCAGCAGCTCGCGCTGCGCGTCGGGGACCGGGAGCCCGGCCTGGCTCGCGAGCGCGGCCGGCGGGAAGAAGCCGAAGACGGTCCTCATCTCGTAGACCGGCCGCTCCCCCACCGAGCAGGTCACCTCGAACGACACGATGATCATCGTCCCGGTCTTCGAGACCCCGGTCAGCTTCACGCGCGTCGTGAGCGTGCCGGAGTCGGGGAAAACCTCGTCGAGGAGCTTCCCGGTCCCGTCGAGGTTCCGGAAGCCGAGCTCCTCGTCGACGCTCAGCGCCGAGCCGACGTAGCTCGCGAGCCAGCCGCACGGCTGGAGCGCCGCCTCGAGGAGGACGGCGAACGGCATCGCCCGCGCGCCGTTCTCGTCGAAGTACCAGGCGTCGGGCGGGACGTCGTACTCGACGGTCGTCGTCGCGCCCGCCTTCGTCACGCCGATCGCCCCGTCGACCTCCGTCACGCGGCTCATGAAGAGATACGGCGGGCCCGGCAGGCGCGCCACGCGCGTCGGCCCGTCGAACCGCTCGTAGATCGGCCCGAAGGCCTTCGACGGTTTTCCCCAGGCGCAGGCGAGGAGGCTCGCCCGGTCGAAGCGGAAGGCATCGACCTCGGCCGCGGGGCGTGAGTCCGCGGCGGCCTCGGCCACGAGCGCCGGCATCGCCTCGAGCGGCCAGTCGGGGACGAGCTCGATCGCGACGCGACGCGCGTGGAACGCCTTCAGGCCGTCCACGGTGCAGAGGAGGTCGGCGAAGAGCGTCGGCGTCGGGCCGCCGACGACCTCCTCGACGAAGACTTCGGTGACGAGGCGGCGCGAGGACGGCGTGACCTGGCCGCGACACTGGAGCCGGTACGGCAGCTCGGCGACGGGGCGGAACCGCCAGCCGTCGCGCGGGAGCGTGAAGCCGAGGGCCGCGAGGTAGAACGACATCGCCTGGAGGCACCCGTCGAACATCAGCGTCCCGGGCATGCACGGGTCGTTCTTGAAGTGGCCGTCGAAGAACCAGAGGTCGGGCTTGATGTCCAGCTCGGCGCGGAGGTACCCGCGGCCCCACGGCCCGCCCGCGGGGTCGAGCTCCGTGACCCGGTCCTGGAGGAGCATCCGCCCCTCCGGGATGCGCGGGCTGCGCGTGTGCGTCTTCGCGATCTCGAAGCCCGCGCCGAAACAGGCGAACGTGTCGCCGCGAGCGAAGGCCTCGAGGTCCTCCCGCCCGAAGCGGTTCTTCCCGCAGCGAACGGGAGGTGGCGCGAGGCGCGGCTCGGGGACGATCTCCTGCTCCTCGGGGCTCCAGAGGCAGCCGGCGGACTCCGCCAGCTCGGCGTCGGTGAAGAAGCCCGCCTGGCCGTTGCGCACCGTCAGCTGCGGCCTCTCGCCGTTCGTGCAGTCGTAGTGGAAGAACATCAGCCGCACGGGGCCCTGCGCCGCGTGGCCGTCGAGATGGATCCCGAACCGGAGCGTGTCGCCGGCCGTCGGCAGGTCGCCGTGCCACGTCAGCTCGCAGCCGAGGAGACGGTAGACCCGCTCTCCCCGGTTCAGGAGGTCGACCCCGAGGTACGAGATGAGCATCAGGTCGGCCTGCCCCGCCTCGATCATCAGCCCCGGCGGCATGTACCCCTGGTGGAGGTACCAGGAGTCCCACGTCACGTCCGTCTCGGTCCAGATCGTCCCCTTCCCCATGCTCGCGGGCTCGGCCGAGAGGCCGACGACGCGATCGGCGAGGAGGAGCGGCGGGAGCGGCATCCTCACCTGCCGCGCGTAGTCGTCCTGCGCCGCGAACTGCGCGCCGAAGATCTCGGAGATCCGGCCGCCGGCGTGGACCTCGAGCTGGCGGCGGTCGAAGCGGGGGCCGACGGGCTCGCCGTCGCGGCGAGGCGTCGGGACCGGAGCCGGGGCCAACGCGAAGGCCGGCGGAGCCATCGTGACGAGGGGCGGAGCCATCGTCACCGGCGTCGGCGTCATCGCCGACGGCGGCGCCGGACGAGGCGCGGCCTGCGCCGGCTGCCGAGCCGGTGAGGTCGCCGGGAGCGGACGGGCTTCCAGGAACGGAGCGCTTTCGGTCGTCCCCGCGCGGCGCGCCGCGTGGAGGAAGGTCTCCATCGCGGAGCCGCGCTGGGAGAGGAACCGCTCGTGCAGGGCCTGCTGGACGAGGACGTGGTCCTGCTGGATCTGCGAGAGCCGGGCGACGTGCGCGCGGAAGCCGTCGAGGACGGCGGACGGAACGAGGGAGGGCGGCGCGGAGGCCGGAGGAACCGCGCGCGGGGCGGGCGCCGCGGAATCGGTCTGGCGCATCGAGCCCCGCGGCACGGCGGGCGCGATCGGGACCGCCGGGACCGCGGGCATGGCGGCGACGGCCGCGCCTCCGCGGCTGCGGGGCCGCGTCCCCCACTCCTCGTCGATCACCGGCGGAAGGGCCGGGGCCGGGGCCATCACCCGCGCGCCGGCCGGAGAGGTCCCGGCGCCGGCCGCGGGCACGGGCGGAATCGCCACCGCCGGCGGGTGAGCGGGGAAGGTCAGGCTCCGGCCGCTGCCGGGCGAGGAGCGCTCCGGGCGCAGCAGCGTGTCGAGCTCGTCGAGGGCCCCGTCGCGCATCGGCACGCCCGCGGCGACGAGCGCCGCGAGCGCGTCGAGCGTCGCCTCGAGCCCCTGCCCCTTCCGGTCGAGGCTGACGACGAGCGCCTCGCGGTCGCCGAGGATGGAGCGGATCCAGCGGCCGCACGCGGCCTGCGGCCCGTGCTCGACGAAGACGCGGACGCCGTCCTCGAAGGCCCGGAGGATTGTGGGGCGCAGGTCGAGGGTCCGGTTCGCCTGGCCGAGGATCGCCTGCGCGCAGCTCTCGGACGTCGGCGCGTAGGAGCGCCCCGTGGCGTTCGTGTAGAAGCGGGCGGCGGGTCGCGACGCGGCCGGGAGCGGCGGGGTCGTCGCCCGGCGGTGGAGCGCGAGCCACGCCTCGCGGACCGTGTCGAGCTCGGGGACGTGGACCGCGAGCGGGTAGCCAAGGCGCAGGCAACGGCCTTCTCCCAGCGCCGCGACGACCCTCGCGCACCCCTCCTCGTCGCCGGAGACGACGCACTCCTCGTCGCCGTGGACGATCGCGAGGTGCACCTTCTCCTCGCGGGCCACCGCCGCCGTCACGTCGGCCACGGGAGCGAGGACGGTGAACGATGCCCAGCGGACCGGACCGCCCCAGGCGCCCTCGATTGCGGCGAAGGTCCCGCCGAGGTCGCGCGTGAAGAGCCCCGAGCTCTCGCTCTCCTCGATCAGCGCGTCGGCGTCGGTCCACGTCCCGGAGGCGAGGAGAGCGTTCGTCTCGCCGGAGGAGTAGCCGAGCCACGCGTGGGGCTCGATCCCGAGAAGACCGCGGGTCAGCTCGACGTGGAGCTGGCAGAGCGCGGAGGCTCCCCAGAGCTGCTCGAGGACCGTCGGCTCGTCCGAGTCCTCCTCGAAGGACCAGGCGAGCGCGCGGGGGAGCCTCCGGCTGCGGCGCGCGAGCGCGGAGGCGAGAGACGGCAGCCGCTCGAGGAGGTCGCGCCCCATGCCGCGGTAGGCCGCCCCGGCACCGGCGAAGACGAAGGCGACCTCGCCCGTCACCGGCCGCTCGCGGAAGTGGATTCCCGGGCCGGCGGAAGCGCCCGTCTCGAGGTGAGCCAGGGCCCGCGCCCGCACCTCCTCGAACGTCCTGTCCCGAGCCACGAGGACGAGGCGGGCGCCCGACGCCGTGCCGAGCCCTTCCCGACCGGAGCGCAGCGCGTCGATCACCGACGCACGATCGGGTCCCGCGAATCCGCGCAGGCGCGGGGCGTCGTCCTCGCCGCGGCGCGGATGCGCCTCGGCCTCCGAGAGACGGATCGACGGGCCGCCCGGAACCGCGACGCGCGCCACGCGTGCGGAGACGCCGGAGGGAAGCCACGGCCGTCCGCCCGGGAGCCTGCGGTTGTGAAGAGTGAGCGCGGCCGCGGCGACGTGGACGAGGTCCGACGCGGCGTGGGCGTGCCCGAAGCGCGGGACGAGACTCGCCGGGCCTTCGCCGGAGAGGTGCAGCGGCGCTCCGTTCTCTCCCCCTTCTCGACCTCCTTCGCACCGCTCGCGCGTCTCCCCGTCCGGAGATTCCCCACCCTCGATTCGGGCGAAGACCCTGTCCCCGTCCCGCTTGGCGTCCTCGAGCCGCTTCACGACGAGGACGACCGCGGCGTCCCCGGGCGGCGTCGGCCTCCCGTCGGCGAGCGACTCGACCGCGCTCGAGTGGACCCTCTCGCAGGAGAAGTCGACCGCGCCGACGAGCGCGGCGTCGAGCTCGCCGCACTTCAGCGCCCGCATCGCGAGCCAGAGCGCCGTCGTTCCCGAGGCCTCGCCCGCCTGCACGGTGAACGCCCGCCCGCCGAGATCGAGCTGCGAGCTGAGCCGGTTCGCCGGGATGTTCGGCATCGTCCCGACGACCGCCGCCGCCTCCAGGACGGGGACGACCGCGTCGCGCGCGCCCCGGAGCCACTCGTCGGAGGCGCCCGCCTCGCGGGCCGCGCGGGCGAGGCGCCAGCGCGTGCCCCACCGGGCCACCTCGGGGTCGGGCTCCATCCCGACGAAGACGCCGGTCCTCTCGCGCGGCAGCGCGCCCGTCCCGGCGAGCGCCTCGGTCGCGGCGCGGAGCGTCGCGAGCTGCTGCGGCAGCGTCTGGCCGAGGTCCTTCGGCGGGAACCGCAGCCCGTCGAGGTCCAGCTCGACGGGGCCGAGGCGGCCCTCACCGCCCGAGTCGAGGAGGCTCTCGTTCGAGAAGAGCGCCTCGGCGAATCGCCGCCGGTCCGGGGCGCCCGCCGCGGCGCAACCGAGGCCGACGACGGCGAGTACCGGGGCCGGAACCGTCGCGCGCGCGCCGACCCGTTCGTCCAGCTCAGGCGAGTCCTCCGAGACGACGAGGTGCGCGTTGTTCCCGCCGAAGCCGAACGCCGAGACGGCGGCGACGCGCGGCCCTTCGGACGGCCAGGGCTCGAGCGCCTCGACGAGCCGGAACGGCGAGCCTTCGAGCGCGCGGGTCGGCTCCGAGGCGTGGAGCGTCGGAGGCCGCTGCCCGGCCTTCATCGCCCCGAGCACCTTCAGAAGCCCCGCGACGCCGGCGACCGTGATGAGGTGCCCGAGGTTCGACTTGAGCGAGCCGAGCGCCACGCCGCCGAGCCCCGAGAAGACGGCGCCCGTGCTCCGGATCTCCGCGGCGTCGCCGATCGGCGTCCCCGTCGCGTGCGCCTCGAGGAGGGAGACCCGCCCGGGGCCGAAGCCCGCCTCCTCGTAGGCGGCCCGGATGGCGCGCTCCTGCCCCTCCTCCGATGGCGCGAGGAGGCCCTTGCCGCGCCCGTCGTTCGAGAGGCCGACGCCCCGGAGGACGCCGTGGATCGTGTCGCCGTCCCGCCGGGCGTCCTCGAGGCGCTTCAGGACGACGAACGCGGCCCCTTCCGCCGGGACGAGGCCGTCGGCCTCGCGGTGGAAGGGGCGCGAGCGGCCGCTCCGGCTCAGCGCGCCGAGCGCCGTGAAGCCGACGTGGAGGAAGAGGTCGTCGGCGCGCTGGACGGCTCCCGCCAGCATCACGTCGGCCTCGCCGTCGTGGAGACGGTCGCACGCGAGCTTCATCGCGTAGAGCGAGCTCGCGCAGGCGGCGTCGAGGCAGAAGGCGCCCGCCTCGAGGCCGAGCGCGCGGGAGAGGAGCGCCGCGGTCCCGCCGCTCATGAACCGGTTGCGCGGGTCGACGCCGGCCCTCGCGCCGGCACGCGCGTCCTCTGTCCAGACGCTCCGCGCGAACGCGGCCATCCCTTCCGACGGGAACCCGAGGTTGCCGAAGACGGCGCCGGTGCGGGGGCGTGCGACGGAGCCGACCCGGCCGTCTCCGGCGTCTCTCAGCGCCTCGCGCGCCGTGTGGAGGACCCAGTGCGCGAGCGGGTCGAGCCCCTCGAGCTCCTTCGCGCCCACGGCGAACCCCGCCGGGTCCCAGACCGCCTCGAAGCCGGAGACGTAGCCGCCGCGATCGGACCAGGCGCCGTCCGGTGCCGGGCCGCGCGGGTCGCGGAGGACCTCCGTCTTCTCGAGCCCCCAGCGCCCCTCGGGCGCCGGGCGGACGAGGTCTCGCCCGGCGGCGACGAGCTCCCAGAGCGAGGACGGGTCCAGCGCGCCGGGCAGGACGCAGGAGCGCCCGACGATGGCGATCGGGGCGAAGGGCATCGGCTCAGGCCCGGCTGCCGGCCGGATACGCGTGGGTCTCGACTCCGAGGAGGGACGCGAGGCGCCGCCCCTCGTCGTCGCTGAAGTGAATGTCCGTCGTCACGCCGAGGCTCCCCACCTTGCGGCGGTAGGCGGCCACGTTGACAACACCCGCGGTCGGGGCGGAGCGGTACGAGCGCAGCTCGCCGATCGTCGTCGGCAGGCTCTCCTTGCCGAGCATCCGCTGCGCGTAGAGGACCGCGACCTGGAGCCCTCCGTCGAGGGCCGCCACGTCGAGCTGCCAGGGGTTCGCCGTCCCGTTCGGCCAGCCGGCGCTCTCGACGCCCCTCACGCGCCCTCCGGCCCCGTGGTCGGAGATCCCTTCGACCTCCTCGATCAGCTCGAAGGCCCCGCGGTGGAAGAGGAGGTCGCGGTAGATCGGCTCCCCGGACCACTCCCCGAGCGGGAGCTCGGGGAGCTCGCTCTCCGGCGCCCCGAGCTCGGGCACCAGCTCGGCCCGGGCGGTGTAGTGATGGGTCCCCGCCGACCCGCGGACGTCCAGCTGGAGCCAGGTGCCCGGACCGCCCGCGGTCTGCCGGGCCTGGATGACGAACCGGTCGCCGCCGTTGTCGAACCCTCCGAGGCGGATCCCCTTCAGGACCTTGATGTCGTGCAGCGCGGCGAGCGCGAGGCCGGGCCGGAAGGAGCGGGCCGCGCGCGAGAGCCACTCGGCCGCGAGGACGACCGGGACGACGGGAGTCCCCTGGATCGAGTGCCCCTCGAGCCAGCCGTGGCTCCCGCGCTGGACCTTCACCTCGAGCTCCTGGACCCGCGCCTCGGCGCCCGCGAAGAGGAGCGCCTCGGCCTTCGGCTCTCCGCCGAGGACGAGCTCCACCTCCGCCCGCTCCGCGCCGCGGAGCTCGTCGACGAACATCCGCGCCCCTGCGACGAGCGGGATCATCGGGACGCCGAGCGCGGCGAACCGCTCCTTCAGCTGCGGCGTGACCATGCCGCCCTCCCAGGGCCCCCACCCGAACGACTTCACGAGGAGATCCGGGCGGCGGCGGGACTCGGCCCACGCGACCTTCGCGAGGACCTCGTTCGCCATGGCGTAGTCGGCCTGGCCGTTGTTGCCGCAGCGGGCCGAGACCGACGAGAAGACGCAGAGGAGCTTCAGCGGGTCGTCCGCGGTGGCGGCGAGGAGCGCGCGAAGCCCCTTCACCTTCGTGTCGAAGACCCGGTCGAACTGCGCGTCGGTCTTCTGCGAGATGTTCCGATCCGCGAGGACGCCCGCGGCGTGGACGACGCCCGCGACGGGGCCCCACTCGGAGCGGACCCGGGCCAGGACCGCGTCGAGCGCGCCGGCGGCCTCGACGCTCGCGGCTTCGTACCGCGCCTCGCCGCCCGCGGCCGCGATCGCCGCGAGGGTCCGGCGGATCTCGCGGTTCGCGAGGACCTCGTGGACCCGGGCCCCGAGCTCGGCCGGCACGGGGCTCTCGCCGCGGCCCCGGGCCTCGGCGAGGAGCGCCTTCTTCAGGCCGGCCTCGTCCGCGACCCCCGCGCAGCAGGCGGGCTCGTCGACGAGCGGCGTCCTCCCGAGGAGGACGAAGCGCGCGCGGCTCTCCCGCGCCCACTCCTCGACGCAGGCGGCCGTGACGCCCCGGGCGCCGCCCGAGACGACCACGACGTCGCCGGGGACGATCACGGGCGCGCCCGCGGAGACGGGCTTCGCGACGCTGCGGAGCGTGAAGCGGCCACCGGCCGCGGGAAGCAGGACCTCCGCCTCGCCGCCCCCTTCGAGGAGCTCGGAAGCGAGCGCCTTCGCGAGCGCCTCCGGCCCTCGCCCGCCGCGCTCGAGGTCGACGGCCTTCAGCGAGGCCTGCCGCCACTCCTGTCCTGCCGTCTTCACGAGCGCCGGCAGGCCCGCGAGCCACGCTCGCATCGGATCCATCGGAGCCGTCCCGAAGGCGGCTCCCGTGTCCTGCACCGTCACGAAGAGGCCGCGTTCCTTCTCGAGCCGCACCGCCAGCGACCTCGCCAGCGCGAACGCCTCACGGTTCACCGCGATCGCCTCGTCGACGTCCGCGACGTCCCGCAGGCCGCCGAGGTAGACGCAGGCCGTCGCGCCCTCGGGGAGGCTCGTCGTCGCCTTCGCGTTCACTCCGCGGGCGCGCAGCTCTGCGGCGAGAGGCTCGTCCAGCGCGGGCGAGCCGATGATCCAGACCTCGCCGCCCGAAAGGAGCCCGGGCTGCGCGAGACCGGTGGCCGGAGCCGTGATCCGCTCGAGCGCGAAGCGGCCCAGGGCGGGGGCGGCCTTCGCGGGGAGGACCGGCGCGGCGGCGGGCGAGGCGGGCACGACGGCCGGCGCGGCCGGCGACGCAACGGGCGCCGATGCGGCAGCCGCCGCGGGAGCCGGGACAGGCACCGTCACGCCAGCAGCCGCTCCGGGCCGTCCGACGCCCTTCATGTACTCGACGATCGCGCCGAGCGTGCGGAGCGAGCCCATGTGCCCCATGTCCACCGACCGCAGCTCCGGCACCTGGTCGGCGACGGCCGACAGGATCTCCACCCTCTTGATCGAGTCGATCCCGAGGTCCCCCTCGAGGTCCATTCCGAGGTTCAGCATGTCGGCCGGGTAGCCCGTCTTCTCCGCGACGACCGCGAGCATCAGGGTCACGAGGTCGGCGTCGGAGGTCGCCGCGCTCTTCGCGGGCGGAGCGGCCGGCTCCTGCGGCGCGAGCCCCTTCATGTGATCGACGATGGCGCCGAGCGTCCGGAGCGACCCCATGTGGCCCATGTCCACCGATCGCAGCTCCGGCACCTGATCGGCGACGGCCGACAGGATCTCCACCCTCTTGATCGAGTCGATCCCGAGGTCTCCCTCGAGGTCCATCCCGAGGTTCAGCATGTCCGCCGGGTAACCCGTCTTCTCGGCGACGACCGTGAGCATCAGCGCCACGAGGTCCGTGTCGGACGTCGCGGCGACCGGAGCGGCGACCCGGGCGGCCGGAGACGTGGCGGGGGCGAGTGGCTCCACGGCAGGCGGCGCGGGCTGCGCCTCGAGAGTCGCCGCGAGCGGCGTCGGCACCTCGACGAAGGCTGCGACGGGCGCGTGAACCTGCGCCTGAGCCGGGGCCGGGCCCCACGCCGGCGCCGGCTGCTCGGGGACGAAGCGCGGAGCGGGCTCCCTTGCGGGCGGCGGCGCCTGCATCGCGAGGGGCTGGCCCGTCACCATCGCCGTGAGGCCGAGCATCCCCGACTCGGCGACGCGGAGGAACGAGGCGTGGCTCTCGGCCATCGCCCGCTGGTGGACGGCGTGAGCCTCGGCGGTCTGCCGCTGCGTCTCCTGGAACGCGAGGACCCAGTCCGAGGGAGAGCCGGGCAGCGCGCGGCCGGGCGCCTCGTGCGACGGAGACGGAGCGGACGGAACGGGCACGGCGGTCTCGATCCTCATCGGGCTCTCCTGGCGGGCTGCGGCAGGGGGATTCGCCGGAGCGGACGCGGCCTGCTGCGGAAGCGGCGCGGGCCGCGGCGGGTTCGGGGCGGGAAGCGACGCGGCGCCGCCCGGCGGGGGATAGATCTTTCCGTGGTTGCTGCCGTCGATCGCGACGGCGAGCTTCGAGGCCGCGACCGCCCCCTCGGCTCGGTCGACACGAGAGTCGGCGAAGAGCCTCGCGGGCGAGAGCGAGACGCCCGCCGCCACGAGGCGCGCGAGCGCGAGCTGGAGCGTCTCGACGCCGTCCCTCCCCTTCCGGTCGAGGTTCACGGCGAGGTGGGGCCGGCCGTCGAGGATCCGCCCGACGAGGCCCGTGAGGACCGCGCCCGGCCCGACCTCGAGGAACGTGCGGGCCCCGGAGACGTACATCGCCTCGACCATCTCGACGAAGCGGACCTCGCTCGCGACCTGCCCCGCGAGGGCCGTCCGCAGGGCTTCGGGGGCCTCTTCGTGCGGGGCGGCGAGCGCGTTCGAGTAGACCGGCCGCGCGGGCGACGCGAACGGGACGTCCGCGAGGAAACGCGCGAACGGCTCGCAGGCGCCCGCCACGAGGCTCGAGTGGAACGCCGTGGCGACGGGGAGGCGCTGGAACGCGATCCCTTCCGCCTTCAGGCTGGCCTCGAGCTCCGCGACGTCGGCCGTCGAGCCCGAGACGACGACTTGCGTCGGGCCGTTGTGGTTCGCGACGACGACCCGCGGGGCGAGGCGCGCGAGGAGCTCTCGGACCTTCCCGACCGGCAGGGTCAGCGCCGTCATGGCGCCCGGGATCGCGGCCGCCTCGGCCATCAGCTCGCCGCGGCGCCGAGCCACCCGGAGGAGATCCGCGTCGCTCGAGAGGACGCCCGCCGCGCGAAGCGCGACGACCTCGCCGAGGCTGTGCCCTCCGACGAGGTCTGGACGGACCCCGGCCTCCTCGAGGAGGGCAAGCTGCGCGAGGGACGCGCAGGCGATGGCCGGCTGGGCCCACTGCGTCGCGGTGAGCCTCGCCAGGTCGCGCTTCTCCTTCTCCTCGCCGAATCCCGGCTTCGGGAAGACGACTTCGTGGAGCGGCGTCCCCTCTTCGAGGTCGAGGTCCGCGGCGCGATCCCAGGCGTCGAGCGCCGTCCGGAAGGACATGGCGAGGTCCGCGCCCATCCCCACGTACTGGCTCCCCTGCCCCGGGAAGAGGAAGGCGACCTTCCCCTCGCACGGGCCCGCGCCGTAGGCCGTGCCGTCCGGAAGCGAGAAGGCCTCCTTCGGGGCCGCCTCGATCCGCTTCGCGGCCTCGAGGAGCTTCCTCGCTAGGTCGTCCCCGTCGGCGGCGAGGACCGCGAGGCGCGCGGACGCATCCGGGCGATAGCCGTCCTGCGTTTCCCGAGCGAGCGCCGCGACCCGAATCCCCGCGACGCCGGCGTGGTCCTTCGCGAGGTCACGCGCCCTCGTCACGACCTCAGCCGCGTCGTCGCCGCAGAGGACGACCAGCTCCCTCGCGAGCGTCCCGAGACGCTCCGCGCGCGGCGCGGGACCCCGGTACTCCTCGAGGGCGACGTGGAAGTTCGAGCCGCCGAAGCCGAAGGCGCTCACCGAGGCGCGGCGCGGGTGGCGGGCGTCGCGCACCCAGGGGCGCGCCTTCGTGCTCAGGTAGAACGGACTCTCTTCGAGGCCGAGCTTCGGGTTCGGCGCGTCGACCTTGATCGTCGGGGGGAGCACCCCGTGGTGGAGCGCCATGACCGCCTTGAAGAGGCCCGCCGCGCCAGCGGCGGCCTTGGCGTGGCCGATCTGGCTCTTCACCGAGCCGAGCGCGCACCACTGACGGTCCGCCCGCCCCGCCGCGTCGAATACGAGGCGCAGCCCTTCGAACTCGGCGACGTCGCCCGCCTTCGTCCCGGTCCCGTGGGCCTCCAGGAGCTCGACGGTCTCGGGGCCGAAGCCCGCGAGCTCGTACGCGCGTCGGAGCGCGAGGGCCTGTCCCGCCGGCACCGGCGCGTAGACGCTCTTGCTGCGTCCGTCCGAGGAGGAGCCGACGCCGCGGATCACGGCGTAGATCCGGTCGCCGTCCCGCTCGGCGTCCTCGAGGCGCCGGAGCGCGACCATCCCGAGCCCCTCGCCCAGGATCGTGCCGTCGGCCCGGTCGCTGAAGGGCCGGCAGTCGCCGCTCGGCGAGAGCGCCGGCGTCTTCGAGAAGCAGAGGTACATGAAGATGTCGTTCAGCGTGTCGACGCCGCCCGTGATGACGAGGTCGCTGTGCCCGAGCTGCAGCTCGGCGACCGCCATCGAGAGCGCGCTCAGGGACGAGGCGCAGGCCGCGTCGCAGACGCAGTTCGTCCCGCCCAGGCCGAGGCGGTTCGCGACCCGCCCCGCGACGACGTTCCCGAGGAGCCCCGGAAACGTCGCCTCCTGCCACGGGACGTAGTGGCTCGCGATCCGGTCACAGATCGCCGTCACCTCGTCCTCCGGCAGCCCCGACTCGCGGAGCGACTTCACCCAGACGGGCCGCTGCAGGCGGCTCACCATCGAGGAGAGGAGCTCCTGCGCGCTCGTCACGCCGAGGATCACGGAGACGCGCGAGCGGTCCGCCGTCTCGAACTGCTCGCGGAGGGCGTCCTGCAGGACCTTCTGCGCCACAACGAGCGCGAGGAGCTGGGACGTGTCGGTCGCCGGGATCGTCGATGGGGGAACGCCCCAGCCGAGCGGGTCGAAGTCGACCTTGTCGAGGAACGCGCCCCGCTTCGCGTAGGTCTTGTCGGGCGCGGCCGGGTCGGGGTCGTAGTAGTCCTCGACGAGCCAGTGGCTCGGAGGGACGTCCTTGATCAGGTCCGTGCCGGCGAGGATGTCCTTCCAGAAACCGGTGGCGTCGCTGGAGCCGGGGAAGAGGGCGCTGACGCCGACGACGGCGATGGGCTGCCGGTTCGGGGAGGGGTCGTTCTTCATTCTTACCTCGCGATCGGACGGCTCGGAGGAGCGGGTCGGAAAGTCAGGAGAGGGGACGGGGACGGAAGTCGAAGGCGGAGGGGGGGACGGCGAGCCCGGAGGCGCGCAGCTGCTGCGCACGGGTCACCGCGGCGGCTCCCTCCATCAGGTTGCGGGCGACCTGCACCGCGGTCCTCTCCTCGGGCTTCTCGAGGAAGCTGCCGCGGACCCACGCGTTGAACGCGCCCATCGCCGGCCCGCACCAGATCTGGAAGTCGGCCTCGCGGTCCGGCTCGCCCGCGACGGCCCACCGGCTCGAGAGGCCGAGGTACGACCGGAAGACGAGCGCCATGAGGTGCCGCGGGTCGGCTTCCGCCTTCGCCACCTCGCGCGGATCGCGGGCGGCCCAGAACGCGCGCGTCGACGCCCACGCTTCGGCGAACGTCGCCCGGAGGAGCTGCGTCTCGACCTTCTGCCTCTCGTCGGCGGGGATGCTCTCGAGGGACGGGTACGTGCGATAGAGCTCGTAGAGCTTCTTCGCCCGGACGGCGAACATCGTCCCGCGGCGCAGCACCTGCACCGTGACGCCCAGCTCGAACATGTCGGCCGCGGGCGCCATGATCACGTCGGCGATCCCCGCCTTCGCGAGGAGGGCGCGGCCGCTCTCGTGGAGGCCGCTCTCGACGCAGGCCTGGTTCACCGAGCCGGTCACGACGTACGAGGCGCCGAGGGCGAACGCCGCCGCCACCGACGAGGGGGTCCCGAGCCCGCCGCCCGCGCCGACGCGCACGGCCCGCCGGTATCCGCGCTCGGCGACGACGCGGTCTCGAAGGCCGAGGATCGCCGGGAGGAGGGCCGTCAGCGGCCGGTTGTCGGTGTGGCCTCCCGAGTCGGCCTCCGCGGTGAGGTCCTCCGCCAGCGGGAGCGTCGCGGCGAGCCGCGCCTCTTCCGCCGTCAGCTGGCCCCGCTCCACGAGCCGGCGCAGTGTCTCCGCCGGCGGCGGCTCGAGGAAGCGGATCGCCACCTCCTCGCGCGAGATCTTCGCGAAGAGGTGGTTCTTCCGCCGGATCCTCCCGGCGGGGTCCGTCGTCAGCCCCGAGGCGGCGTACCTCACGACGGCCGGCGTCAGCGCCATGTAGGCCGAGGCCTCGACGCGCGTCACGCCGCGGCGGAGGTAGAGGTCGGCCACGGCCTCCTCGAGCTCCGGCTCGTTCGGGCTGTGGATGAGGTTCGCGCCCCAGGGGAGACCCCTCGGGCCGAGCTCCGTCTCCAGCTCGTGAAGCGCCGCCTCGACGCGTGCCGGCGAGAGGCCCGCCGAACCGAAGAAGCCGAGGCACCCCGCGCGCGCCATTTCGGAGACGAGCCGCACCGAGGCGATGCCGTTCGCCATCGACCCCGTAACGTAGGGGAAGCGCGTGCCGTGCGCCTCGCAGAACGTCCGGTCCCCGAGCCACTCCGGGTAGAGGGGCGGCAGGGAGGCCAGGTGCGAGAACGACCCGACCCCGCCGTTCGCAGCGGAAGGAGCCAGCTCACCCCCGAGCGCGAGGCCGATCCGGCCTCTGTCGTCGCGGACGACGTGGGCCGCGGATCGGACCTCCTCGAGCGCGCTTCCGATCTCGGCCGGTGTGAAGGCCGGCGGGCGCCCGTTCGGCCGCCACCGGAGCGACGAAGCGGGAGAGGTCACGAGGCGGTCCCCGGACGAAAATGGCACCGAGTGGCTTTTTGCACTGAGGCGCGGTTATATCCTCATATCCGTGAAAGCGCCACGGCCTCTCCGGGAGAGGAAAAAGGACGCCACCCGGCGGGCGCTGCTCGAGATCGGCAACCGGCTCTTCCACCGCAAGGGGTTCGAGGCCACGACGATCGACGAGATCTGCGAGGCGGCCGGCATCAGCCGGCGGACGTTCTTCCGCTACTTCCCGAGCAAGGAGGCGCTCGTCTTCCCGCACCGCGCCGAGCGCCTGGAGCGCTTCGTGGCGTTCCTCATGAGCGCCCCGCCGGACGAGAAGCCGATCGCGACGCTGCGGCGCACCGCCGCGATCTTCGCCCGCGAGTACGCCGAGCACCGCGTCCAGCTCGTGGCGCAGCAGAAGCTGATCCACACCTCGCCCGCCCTCCTCGCGCGCGAGCGCGAGATCGACCGGGACTGGGAGATGGCGATGTCCCGCGCGTTCCGCGAGCGCGCCGGAGAGGGCCACGCATCGGAGCTCCGGGCCCGCGTCCTCGCGGGCGCGGCGATCGGCGTCATCCGCGCCACGATGCGGCACTGGTTCGCCACCGACGGCAAGGAGGACCTCGCCCGCCTCGGCGAGGAAGCCCTCGCCTGCCTCGACCGCGGCTTCTCCCTCGAGTAGCGCGGCGAGGCGCGATCCGCGAGGCCCGGGGCGTCTCCTACGCCGGGTCGCGAGCTTCCGCTCCGCCGAACCGGCCTCCAGCGAGGAGATGCTCGACCGTCGCGAGGGCATCCGCGACGACTTCCGGCGGGTAGGACGCCCACGCGAGGAGCGCGATCGCGTTCTTCGTCGACGACGGCCCCGGGCGGAGCCGGAAGTCGAACGACAGGGCGCCTTCGGCGACGTCCTCGCGGAAGTGGTACGGCGCATAGGTCCCGTGGAGGAGCGGCACGAGCTCGAGGTCGTGGCTCGCCACGGCGACGAGGTGCGGGGACGCCGCGAGGCGCGCGAGAACGGCCTTCCCCGCGGCGATCCGTTCGAGGGTGTTCGTCCCGCGGAAGAGCTCGTCGAGGAGGAAGAGCCGAGGCTCCCGCGCGCGCGACGGACCGAAGAGAGCCCCGACGCGCCGGACCTCGGCGACGTAGTCGCTCGTCCCCTCGGCCAGGCTCCCGCTCCGGCCCATCGCGGAGACGACGAGGTACGGCGGCGCCGCCCACTCCCGGGCGGCGCACGTCGCGAGAGCCCGCGCGAGGAGAGCGTTGACGCCGAGCGTCTTCAGGAACGTCGTCTTCCCCGACGCGTTCGAGCCGGTGACGAGGACCGACCGTCCCTCCGTCCGGAGCGAGTTCGGGACGGCGGCGCCGAGGAGCGGGTGGACCGCGTCGACGACGAGCAGTCCCTCCTCGTCCGCGACGGTCCGCGGCCGGCACCAGAACGGCAGCGACTCGCGGAACGCCGCGGTCGAGAGCGCCCCGTCCACCTCGCCGACGGCCTCGTACAGCACGCGCAGGGCCTCGCGCCGCTTCGAGAGGGTCTCGAGGCTGAAGAGGAGCGCGTTCACGTCGAGGAGGAAGACGAGGTTCACGTACTCGTAGAAGAGACGGCTCAGCTCGTCCTTCGCGTCCGTCTCGACCGCGAGCCAGCCCGTCGTCCGAAGGAGCCCGCGAAGCGGCGCGATCGCCTCCTCGAGTCGGGCGCGAACGCCGTCGGGGAGGCCCGAGGCGGGCCTCGCGAGGTCGAGGACGGTCTTCAGCAGGGCCCGCACCGCCGGGAGCGACCCGAGGACCGGCGCGACCTTCGCCCGGAACGAGAGCCGCACGACGACGTTGACGGCGCAGACCGCGACGAGGGCGAGGACGCCCGGGACTCCGAACGCGAACGACGCCGCGACGGCGCCGACGGCCGCCCCCGTCAGGACGGGCGCCAGGCGATAGGCGGCGGGGCGCTCGGGGAGATCGCCGTGAAGGACGTACGGCAGGAGGTGAGAGCTCGCTCCGGCGAGGCGGGCGAGGGAGCGGCGCAGCCCGTCGCGCGAGACTCCCGGCGCGCCGAGCGCCGTGACGAGGGCGTCGAAGCCCTCGAGCGTCTCGGGCTCCCCGGCCGGCGTCCGGAGCCGCGCCCAGAGCCATTGCTGCCCGACGGCGCTCGCGCAGCGGTCGACCCGCGCGAAGAGCGCCTCGAAATCGAGGTCGGCGGCCGTCCGGTCGTCGACGATCGGAGGCCCGGCCTCGGCGGCACGGAGATCGAGGTGGAGACGGTGCTCCTCGGGCCCCCCGCACGGCCGCGGCGGCTCCCGCCGGAAGCCGGCCCACGGGAGGAGACGCCGCACGATGCCCGCGAGGCCTTCGACGAGCGAGACCGTCACGCCCCGGGCGTCGTTACCTTCCGGGCCCGGCCCGCTTTCGGCGCGGCCGCCTTCGCCGGCCGCGGGGCCCGCTTCTCGCCCCTTTCGCACATCGCCTCGACCGACTTCGGCGCCGCGGCCGTCAGGACGCGGTGGCCGTCCTCCGTCACGAGGACGTCGTCCTCGATCCGCACGCCGATCCCGAGGAAGCCCGACGGCACCTTCTTCTCGTCGGGACGGACGTAGAGGCCCGGCTCGACCGTCAGGACCATCCCCGGCTCGAAGAGGCGCCACTCGCCCGCCGCGTCGTGGTAGCGGCCCCGGTCGTGGACGTCCATCCCGAGCCAGTGCGACGTCCGGTGCATGAAGAAGCGCGTGTAGCTCTCCTTCTCCATCACCTTCTTTCGCTTCCCGTCGAGGAGGCCGATCTCGAGGAGGCCGTCGACGAGGACGTCGAGCGCCGCCTCGTGGACGTCCTGGAACCGCCCGCCGGGCCGCACCTTCGCGATCGCCGCGTGGTTCGCGGCGAGGACGACCCGGTAGACCGCCTCCTGCTCCGGCGTGAAGCTCCCCGATGCGGGGAACGTCCGCGTGATGTCCGAGGCATAGCCCGCGTACTCGCACCCGGCGTCGACGAGGACGAGGTCCCCCTCCTCGATCCGCCGGTCGTTCGAGACGTAGTGGAGCGTCGCCGCGTTCGGCCCCGAGCCGACGATCGTCTCGAACGACGGCCCCGACGCCCCTTCCCGCCGGAAGCGGGCGAGGATCGCCGCCTCGACCTCGTACTCCCACGCCCCGGGGCGCGCGGTCCGCCGCGCGTCGTCGTGCGCCGCCGCCGCGATCGCCGCGGCCCGCTCCATCAGGGCGACCTCCTCCGGCCCCTTCCGGAGTCGCATCTCGTGGAGGACGTCCGTCACGTCGTTCACGACGACGGGACCGCGCTTCGGGTTCCTCGCCTCGCGCCGGAAGCGGTTCAGGATCGAGCCGACGAGACGGTCGCGCTCCGGGTCGACGCCGAGGGCGTAGTGGAGCGTCCCGGCCCCGCGGATCAGGTCCGGCAGCCGCTTCTCGAGCTCCCCGATCTCCCACGCCTCGTGCGCGCCGTGGACCTTCACGGCCCCCTTCACCCCGGCGCGCCGCCCCTCCCACGTCTCCCGCTCGCGGTCCTTCGGCCTCACGAAGAGGAAGAAGGCCCGCATCTTCGCGTCGAGGACGGCGACCGCCTCCGGCTCGTCGAACCCGGTCAGGTAGAAGAGGTCCGGGTCGGGGCGGTAGCGGTACGTGCCGTCCCAGCTCAGCTGCTGCTCGGGCGTCGCGAAGAGGATCGCGACCCCCTCCTTCACGCGGTCGAAGAACCGCTCGCGGCGGCGGGCGTAGAGGTCGCTCTCGGCGTGTGACATGCGCGCGAGTCTACCCGCGCAGAACGTAGAGCGGGGGTCAGGCCCCGGCCTCTGGACGGCGGGTTCGGTCCTCGCGCCCTCGCGCCCTCGCGCCGGAGAAGGCGTGCGACGATCCGCCGCATGGAGCACCGCATCGTCCGCCGCCTCGCCGCGCTCTACCCTCAGGAGACCGCCTCGCGGCTGAAGCGCGCCGTGACGGAGGGACAGGTGACGGTGAACGGCGCCGTCGTCGACGACCCGGGGGCGATCGTGACGGAGGACGACGAGGTCGTCTTCGACCGGAACCGCAGGGTGCAGCGGAAGGTCGACACGTCGCTGAAGGTGCTCTACGAGGACGACGACGCCGTCGCGGTCGTCAAACCCGCCGGCCTTCTGACGCACCCGACCGAGGCGAAGGAGAAGGACTCGCTCCTCTCCCGCGTCTCGACGTGGGCGGCGAAGCGCGGGAAGGGGCGACCGTACATTTCCGTCGTCCACCGGCTCGACAAGGAGACGTCCGGCGTCCTCGTCTTCGCGCGGAGCCGCGCGGGGCTCGTCAGCCTCCAGGGGCAGCTCCGGGCGCACAGCGTCGACCGCCGCTACCTCGCGGTCGTCGAGGGGAACGTCGACGGAGAGCGTGGCACGTTCGAGTGGCCGATCTTCGAGGAGGGCGAGCGGAGGAAGCGCGTCGCCCGCGAAGGGGAAAAGGGGATCCGGGCCGTCACCGACTGGAAGGTCGTGGAGCGGTTCGGGGTCGCGACGCTCGTCGAGGCGCGTCTCAGGACCGGTCGGACGCACCAGATCCGGATCCACTTCTCTCACGCGGGCCACCCGCTCGTCGGGGACCAGGTCTACGGGGACCCGAAGTCGTCCGCGTTCCCGGTCCCGTTCCGGAGGCAGGCGCTCCACGCGGGCTGGCTCGGCTGGGAGAAGCTCGACGGGACGAAGGTCTCCGTGTCGGCGCCGCCGCCGAAGGACTTCGAGGAGCTCCTCGCCGCGCTCCGGGACCGCAAAGGAAAGGCCGGGCGCCCGGTGAGACCCGGGACGCCCGGCCCTTCGAAGAGAAGCTGAGCGGCTACTCGAGGACGACGAGGACGACGCGGCGGTTCGCCGCGCGGGCCTTGCTGCCGCGGCCCGAATCGGCCGGGAGCGTGTCGCCGTAGGAGATCGTCGTCATCCGCTGGATCGGGAGCTGGTGCTTCCGGGCCAGGTAGCGCTTGACGGACTCGGCGCGCTTGTCGCCGAGGGCGTCGTTGATCTCGTCGCTGCCGGTGGAGTCGGTGTGCCCCTGGATCTCCATCCAGACGGGCCGCTTGAGGTCCTTGACCTTGGCGGCGAACTCGTCGAGGGCGACCTTGGCATCGTCGTTCAGCTCGGCGGAGCCGGTGCGGAACTTGATCCGGTCCTCGGTGAAGGTCTGCTCGAAGACGACCTTCCCCTTGGCGAGGATTCCCGCCTCCTGGGCGCGCTTGAGGGCTTCCTGCGCGGACTGGGAGACCTTGACGATCTCCTGGCCCTGGGCGTCGACCTTCGCGTCGGTCGCCTTCTGCTTCGTCTGGAGCTCTTCGACCTGCGTCTCGACCGTCTCGATCTTCTGGTCGGTCTTCGCGGTCGCCTCGGCGATCTTCTGGTCGACCTGCTTCGTGGTGGCGCACCCGAAGGCGCCCGCCACGAGGACGGCGACACCCACGAGGGCAGTCCGGTTCAGCTTCGTCATTCGGTTCCTCCTCAACGTCCCGTCGGACGGCCCCACCGTTCGCTCATTTGGTTCCCGAGCGGCGCGACCCGCGCGCGGGAGGGTCGGAGCCACGGTATCCGGCCCTCACGCGGACGGGGCGGGCCGGACCGGCCACCCTCAGGGTGAGGCGGCGGTATCTTACCGGACCGCTGCCCGTCGGGGAAAAACCGATCAGGTATTGAGACCGCAAGTCTTTTTGGATGTCGAGGATGCGCGCCGGAAGCAGCGCCGGGTCGTCGACGACGGCCATCCGCCCGCCGGTGATCCGGGCGACGTGCGCGAGGACGTCGACGTTCAGCGTCGCCTCGAGCGTCCTGCCGGGTCCGGGCGGGGCGAGCGCCCCCGGCGATCGGATGCCGAGCGGGAAGACGGGGACCTCGACCCCCTCCATGAGCTTCGCGAGCTCCTCCTCCCCGATCTCCGAGTCGTTGTCGATGCCGTCGGAGAGGAGGACGATCGCCCGAGAGCCGTTCTTCCCGAGGAGGCTCCTCTCGGGCATGACGGCGAGGGCGTCACGGAACGCGGTCTTCCCCCACGGCCGGACGGCGCGCGCGGCGGCGACGACCTTACGGACGTCCTCGGTGAACGGGACGACCTCCCGCACCTCCCCCTCGGCGAAGACGTAGAGAGCGAAGTCGTCGCCGCGGACGCGCGTCGCGGCGAGGGCGTCGATCGCCGCGCGGGCCCCCTCCATCTTCCCGGCGAGCCCCATCGAGCCCGAGCCGTCGAGGAGGATCGCGTAGGAGACCGGCGCGTCCGCGCTCGCCTGGAACATGTCCCAGGCCACGGGGACGCCGTCGGCGAGGAGAGTGACGTCGTCCTCCTTCAGGCCTGCGACGGGGCGTCCCTTCCGGTCGGTCACGACGAAGGGGACGAGGACGTAGCCGACCGAGACGTCCGCGGCGGCGCGAGGCGGCGTCGGCGGGGCGCGGCGCGCGGCCGGGCGCGCCGTCGGGCGCGGGGTCGGAGCGGGGGTGCGGGACCCGCCGGCGGGAGACGCGACCGGAGCGGGCCGGGCCAGGGCAGGCGACGGCCGTGGAGAGACGACGGGGGCCGGCGTCGGCGACGGGGGCGCCGTCCGGACCGGCCGGAAGCCGGGCGTCGCGACGGGAGCCGGGGGCCTCGTCGGCGTGGGCCACGCCGCGACGGTCGGACGCGGCGTCGGGGTCCGCGTCGGGACAGGGCGTCCGAAGCCGCCGCGGAGCTGGACGGGCTCCTGGCCCGCCGTCGGCGCCGCGGCCGCGAGAAGGAGGCCGACGACGGCCCAGGGTCGCTTCACCGGCGGGATTGTCGCAGGTGGCGAAGCGACCTCCGACGGACCGCCAGCTCCCCGGTTCTCTCGGGCCTCGCGGCGCGGGTCCGGCGTATCGTGAAGGGATGAGCCCGCGCCGAGCCTCGAGCCCCATCCCGCCGCTCCTCGCGGAGGCGGACGCCGCCTGGGCCGCGCGGGGGCGTGGCAGCCGGGGCGGCCGCGCCCGGCCGGGTGCGGCGGAGGAGGTCCTGCGGCCCCTGCGCGCCGAACTCGTCCGGGAGCCGCGCTCCGTCGAGGCGCGCTGGCGCCTCATGCGGGCGCTCTACTTCGCCGGCGAGTACGCGGCGGCGGACGCGGCGGCGGCGAAGGCGTCGTTTCTGGAGGCGAGCCGGATCGCCGACGAGGCGCTCGCGCTCCTGAGGGTACGGGCCGGCGGGAGCCGGGCCGACCTGACGCGCGCGACGCCCATCGACCTCGTCCCGCGCCTCGGGGGCGAGACGTCCGCCGCTCCGACGTTCGAATGGGGCGCCGTCGCGTGGGGGATGTACTCCCTCGCCGAGGGGATCCTCGCGGCCGCCCTCGCGGGGGCCGCGACGCGCGTGAGGGATCTCGCCGAGGCGACGCTCCGCCTCGACCCGGCGATCGACGACGACGCAGGCGACCGGACGCTCGGGCGGCTCCACCACAAGACGCCGGCCGTCCCGTTCGTCACGGGGTGGGTCTCGGCGCGGGAGGCCGTCCGGCACCTCCGGCAGGCCGTCGCGGCGGCGCCGACGAGCCTCGTGAACCGGCTCTTCCTCGCCGAGGCGCTCCGCGACCTCGAGCCCGCGGGGCGGGACGAGGCCGTCGCGATCGCGGAGGCGGTCGTCCGGGACGCGCCGGACCCGAAGTGGCTCGTCGAGCACGAGCGGGCGCGGGAAGACGCGAAGGCCTTCCTCGCGTCCGGGCGCGGCGCCCGCCGCTAGGGCAGGCGCCGCGCGGGATCGCGCGAGGCGCGCGGCCTCCGGGCACCGGCGAGAGGAGGGCGGAGGGCGGGGCGCCCCGCGGGCGCCCCGCGCCTTCCGTTCAGATCAGCTCGGCCTGGGAAAAGAAGAACGTCACCTCGCGCGCGGCGTCGGCGAGGTTCGCCGAGCCGTGCGAGGCGTTGCGCTCGATCGACTGGCCGAACTCCTTCCGGATCGTCCCCTCGTCGGCGTTCGCCGGGTTCGTGGCGCCCATCACTGCGCGCCAATGGGCGACGGCGTTCTCACGCTCGAGGACGGCGACGAAGACCGGACCCGAGGTCATGTACGCGACGAGAGAGCCGAAGAAGCCCTTCCCGGCGTGCTCGGCGTAGAAGCCCTCCGCCTCGGCCTTCGTGATCCGGTGGCTCTTCATCGCCACGACGCGGAAGCCCTCGGCCTCGATCCGGGCGAGGATCTTCCCCGCGTTCTTCGCCTCGACGGCGTCGGGCTTGATGATTGCGAAGGTCTTTTCCAAGCGTGATTCTCCTGTAGGTCCGATGGTTCGCCGACCGCTCGGGCTCCCGCGACACGGGGGCACCGGGGCCTTGCTGTCTCTGTTCTCGGGGAACCCGGACGCCGGGTTCCCCGAACCCCTCCGCGCGGGCTTCCTTAAGATCCCTTGATGGCCTGCATCAGCGTCTCGCCGATGAGGGCCGGGGAGTCGGCGACGAGGACGCCCGCGGCGCGGAGGGCGGCGACCTTCTCGGTCGCGGTCCCCTTGCCGCCGGAGATGATCGCGCCGGCGTGCCCCATTCGGCGGCCGGGAGGGGCGGTGCGCCCCGCGATGAAGGAGGCGACCGGCTTCTTCAGGTTCGCCGCGATCCACTCCGCGGCCTCTTCCTCGGCGCTCCCGCCGATCTCGCCGATCATGATGATCGCCTCGGTCTCCGGGTCGTCCTTGAACATCTTCAGGCAGTCGATGAAGTTCGTACCGTTCACCGGGTCGCCGCCGATGCCGACGCACGTCGACTGGCCGAGGCCGAGCGCCGTCGTCTGGCCGACCGCCTCGTAGGTGAGGGTCCCCGAGCGGGAGACGATGCCGACCTTGCCGGGGCGGTGGATGCGCGCCGGCATGATGCCGAGCTTCACCTTCGCCGAGGGGCGGATGACGCCGGGGCAGTTCGGGCCGACGAGCCTCACGTTCGGCCGGTCGGCCAGGAACGCCTTCACCCGGATCATGTCGTTGACCGGGATCCCTTCGGTGATCGCGATGACGAGGGCGACGCCCCCGTCGGCAGCTTCCATGATCCCGTCGGCCGCGGCCGGCGGCGGGACGAAGAGGAGCGAGGCGTTCGCGCCCGTCTTCTCGACCGCCTCGTGGACCGTGTTGAAGACCGGGATTCCCTCGACGTCGGTGCCCCCCTTGCCGGGGGTGACGCCCGCGACGACCTGCGTCCCGTAGTCGCGCCCCGCGAGGGCGTGGAACTTCCCCTCGCGCCCCGTGAGGCCCTGGACGACGACCTTCGTGTCGGTGCTCAGCCAGGAGGCCATCTCAGTTCTCCCCCTTCTTCACCGCGGCGATGATCTTCTCGGCGGCGTCCTTCATCCCGTCGGCCGGGATGACGGCGAGGCCGGAGTCCCTCAAGATCTGCTTCCCCTCCTCGACGTTCGTCCCCTCGAGACGGACGACGACGGGGATCGTGCAGCCGATCTCCTTGACCGCTTTCACGACGCCGCTCGCGATGATGTCGCACCGCATGATGCCGCCGAAGATGTTGATGAGGACGCCCTTGACGTGCGGGTCCGAGAGGATGATCCGCATCGCGTTCTTGACCTGCTCCTCGTTGGCGCCGCCGCCGACGTCGAGGAAGTTCGCGGGGCTCCCGCCGGCGTACTGGATGATGTCCATCGTCGACATCGCGAGGCCCGCCCCGTTCACCATGCAGCCGACGTTCCCGTCGAGCTTGATGTAGTTCAGGTTGAACTTCGACGCCTCGACCTCGAGCGGGTCCTCCTCGTCGAGGTCCCGGTACTCCTTGATGTCGAGGTGCCGGAAGAGGGCGTTGTCGTCGAAGTTCATCTTCGCGTCGAGCGCGACGACGTCCCCTTCGGCCGTGATCATGAGGGGGTTGATCTCGGCGAGGGAGCAGTCGGTCTCGACGTAGGCCTTCGCGAGCGCGAGGAGGAACGGCACCGCCTTCTTGTGCGTCTCGCCCGCGAGGCCCAGTGCGTAGGCGACCTTGCGGGCCTGGAAGGGCTGAAGGCCGGCGATCGCGTCGAACGGCTCCTTGAGGATCGCCGAAGGGTCCCTGTGGGCGACCTCCTCGATCTCCATGCCGCCGAACTTCGACGCCATGAGGACCGGCTTGCCGATCGCGCGGTCGAGCGTGATGCCGAGGTAGAGCTCCTGGGCGATGTTGGCCGCCTCCTCGACGAGCACCTTCTTGACCTTGCGTCCCTCGGGGCCGGTCTGGTGCGTCACGAGCTGCATGCCGATGATCTTCTGCGCCGCCTCGAACGCCTCGTCGGGCGTCTTCGCGAGCTTGACGCCGCCCCCCTTGCCGCGCCCGCCGGCGTGGATCTGGGCCTTGACGACGGCCTTGCCGCCGAGGTCCTTGGCGATCTGACGGGCTTCCTCCGGGCTGTCGGTGACGTGCCCCTTCGGGGTCGTGACGCCGTAGCGGCGGAGGACCTCCTTCGCCTGGTACTCGTGGACTTTCATTCGTCAGTCCCCTCTTCGGATCTCGATTCGCCCGGTCGGGCGGGGCGGATTCTAGTCCGGAGGCCGGAACCCGGCCATTTCGAGTCCCGGATACCGCCGAGGGCCCGGACTCAGCGGGCCGCGGCGAGGAAACGCCGGACGTCCGCGCGGATCCGCGTCGCCTCCGCGCGGCGGCCGACCGCCTCGGCGGCGCGGGCCGCGCGATCGGCGGCGAGGTCGAGGTGGGCGCGGGCGACGACGTCGCGGCTGCGGCGCGCCCAGAGCGCCGCGAAGGCCGTTCCTGCCCTGGCCCAGGCCCGCGGGGCCTCCCTCTGCCGCAGGAGGACCTCGGCCTCGAGGAGGTCGAAGAGCTCGGCGGCCTCGCCGGCCCTGTCCCGTTCGTCGTCGATTCGCGGAATGAGCCGTGCACCGGACTCCCCGGGAACGGCCAGCTCCGCCTCAAGCCTCCAGTAACGCCGGAGAGCCGTCGTGGCCGGCGCGTCGGGCCGCGGCGCGACGGCCCGGCCCGTCCGCCATGCCACGAGGTCCCGCAGCTCGTCGAGGACCACGTTGAGAATCGGGGCCCTCTCGACGAGGGCGAGGGCCGCCTCGGCGTCCTTCCGCTCGAGCTCCACGAGGACCGCGCCTTCGAGGGCCGCCTGGACGACCCACTCCTCCTCGGGGGCCCCCTTCCCGGAGACGGCCGTCGCATACCACTTCGCCGCCCTCGAGAGGTCGCCGGCGGCGTGGAAGGCTCGCGCGGCGGCGAGCGAGACCGGGGCGACCTCGGGAGCGGCTCCGGCGAGCTCGCCGTACAGCGCGTCGGCGGCGGCCGCGTCCCCCGCGAGGACGAGGTCCCGGGCCTCCGACGTACGGGCCCACGCGAGGAGCTCCGGATCTCCGGCGGGGCCGATCGTCCGGACCGCCTCGCGCGCGGCGGAGAGCGCCGCGGCGGGCTCGCCGGCGTCGGCGAATCGGCCGGCCCGTCCGAGGAGCGTCCAGCAGCGATCCCTCGCCACGGCACGGTCCCGCGCCGGGAGCGAGGACGGGACGTCCCGCGGGAAGCCGTCGAAGCCGAGAGTGAACGGCGACGAGGAGAGGCCTTCGACCCGGATGGTCCGCCGCTTCTCGTCTACCGTCGCTCCCCTTTCGAGCGACCCGCGCGAGGGAGGGCCGAGCGCATACCAAAGGAGCTCCGAACGGTGCTGCTCGAACGCGTAGTTGTCGGGAGTGAGCGCGAACGACGGGCTGACCTTGCCCATCGCCCGGACTTCCTCCGACGGTTTCGCGACCCGGAGCGCGGCGACTCCGACCCTCATGCCGAGCCGGTTCGCCGTCCCGGCGAGGAGAAGCTCCTTCCTCCCGTCGCCGTCGAGGTCGGCCGCACCCGCGAGCTCGTGATGGCCGCTCGCGATGAAGACCGGTCGCGCGAGGCGAGTCTCCGGCTCGAGGACGTAGGTGACGGAAGGGAACGACTCGACGTCGTGGACCGACAGGACGACCTCGTCCGCGCCGGCGCCGTCCAGGTTCACGGCCAGGATGCCCGCCGCTCCCCAGCGCCCCCGCGTCGCGACTCCCGCGAGCCGGTCGGGCGGCGGGACGCGGAGGGAGTCGATCGTCGCGCCCGACGCCGGGTCCAGGACTTCGACGCGAGGCCCGGACGGCTCGACGAGCCCCTTCCCGTCCGTCACGACGGCGGCGACGCCGGCGGAGCCGTCGGCCCGCCGGAAAAGGGTGGCGTGGCCGGCGACGGCAATGTCACTCCGCTCCCAGAGCGCGCGCCCTTGGGCGTCGATGGCGACGACTCCGCTCTCGGCCCTTCCGCTCGCGGCGAGCCGCGCCGGGACGCGCGGCGCGAGGAGACGGGGCGCGAGGATCGCCGCGAGGACCGCCGCGAGCGCGAGCCCGCCGGCGAAGACGGCGGTCCGGCGTCCACGCCCCGTCCGAACGGACGCCGTCGCCTTCCGCGCCGCGAGGTCCGCGAGCGCCTCCTCCGCCGTCGCATACCGCTCCTCGGGGTCCTTCTCGAGGAGCCGCGCGACGTACGCCTCGAGCCACGCCGGGGCGTCGGGCCTCACGGAGCGCAGGCGCGGCGGCGGGTCCTTCACGTGCGCGAGCGCCGTCCCGATCGCCGAGTCGCGCCGGAACGGGATCGCTCCCGCCAGCATCTCGAAGAGCGTCACGCCGAAGGAGTAGAGGTCGCTCCGGCCGTCCAGGTCGCGCCCGAGCGCCTGCTCGGGAGAGACGTAGTCGACCGTCCCGACGAAGGCGTCCATCGAGGTCGCCCGCGTCTCGTCCACCTCGAGCCGCCGCGCGAGGCCGAAGTCGGCGAGCTTCACGCCGCCCCTCGCGTCGAGGAGGACGTTCCCGGGCTTCACGTCGCGGTGGACGATCCCGAGACCGTGGAGGACGGCGAGCCCTTCGAGGACCTCCGCGGCGATCCGGAGCGTCTCCTCGAGCGCGAGCGGGCCGTCGGCGAGCCGGTCCTTCAGCGAACCGCCGTCGACGTCCTCCATCGTCAGGAAGACGGACTCCCCCGCCGTGTCGATGTCGAAGACGCGGACGAGGCGCGGGCTCGCGGCCTGCCGCGCGATCGACACCTCGCGCTTCAGGCGCGTCAGCGCCGCGGCGCTCGTCCTGTCGGCGCGAAGGACCTTGAGGGCGACCGACTGCCTCAGCTCCCGGTCGAACGCCGAGTAGACGACGGCCGAGCCCCCGACGCCGCGCACCGCGCCGACCTCGAAACGCGCCCCGAGCGCCGTGCCCGGCGCGAATTGGCGGACCTCGTGCGCCCGAACCTGGTCGTTCGGGAGCGGGCCGTCCTCCAGTGTCCGCGTGTCGTCGTCCAGGGACCCTCCGCAACCCGCCATTCTAGGCGGGTGCCGTTCTCCAGCCGCTGTCGCGTACGATCCACCCGCACTTCGCGCGAACGGGAGAAGGACCGATGCTCAGCGGAAAGAGGATCGCCATCGTCGGCTCCGGGACCATGGGCCGCGCGCTCGCGGGAGGGCTCCTCCGCTCGGGGAAGGTCGAGGCGCGCCAGCTCGCCTGCACCGCCCGGACCCGCCCGACGGCCGAGAAGCTCGCCGCGGAGCTCGGCCTCGCCTGCACGACGGACAACGCCGAGGCGGCGCGCGAGGCCGACATCCTCGTCCTCTGCCTGAAGCCGAAGGACGTCGCCAGGGCGTGCGAGGCGCTCGCGGCGAAGGGCGCCGTGGCCCACGCGCCGCTCGTCGTCTCGATCGCCGCCGGGGTCTCGACGGCGGCCCTCGAGGCCTCGCTCGGCGAGGGGATCCCCGTGGTGCGGGCGATGCCGAACACCCCCTGCTTCATCGGGAAGGGGATGACGGTCGTCTCGCGGGGGGCCCACGCCACCGACGCCCACGCCGCTGCCGCCCTCGAGATCTTCTCGACGATGGGACGGACGATGGAGCTCGAGGAGAAGCACATGGACACCGTGACCGCGCTCTCGGCGAGCGGCCCGGCGTTCCTCTACGTCGTCCTCGAGTCGCTCGCCGACGGAGGCGTCATGCGCGGCCTGCCGAGGGCGGCCGCGATCGAGCTCGCCGCGCAGGCGGCCCTCGGCGCCGCCGAGATGGTCCTCCAGACGGGGCGCCACCCGGCGGCGCTGAAGGACGACGTGACGACGCCGGCCGGCTGCACGATCGCCGGCATCCTCGCGATGGAAGACGGGCGGATCCGCTCCGTCCTCGCCCGCGGGATCGAGACGGCCGCCCGGGCGGCCGGCGACCTCGGGAAGTAGGCGGAGGGGGCCGTCCCCGGCGGCGCGACGCCGTCTCTTCCTTCGGTCGCCCCGGCGGACGGACCCGGTCCGCCCGGACGACGGCCCCCTTCCTGTGAAACCTCCGGCTTGACGCGACGTATTTCACGGTGATATCACTGCGGTAGCAGCCCACAGGAGGTCGCGCCATGAAACCGAACACCCTGAGCGTCAACCGGGAAGTTCCGGCGACGGTCCACAACGGGTGGCCGATGCTCGTCTTCGCCCTGCTCCTCCTCGCCGCCGACATCGGCCTCTTCGTCTGGTCGATCGCGGCCGGCGTGAAGGCGCAGGGGAACCCCTACGTCCTCCCCTTCGTCGTCTCCCTCCTCGGGCTCCCCGCCTGGATCGTCTTCGTCACCGGCTTCTTCACGCTCCAGCCGAACGAGGCGCGGGTCCTCGTCCTCTTCGGCGCCTACAAGGGGACCGTCCGGGAGGCGGGCTTCCACTGGGGGAACCCCTTCTACTCGAACGGCTCGAACGCGGCCGCCGCGGCGGCGGTCGCCGCCGCCTCCGCCGAGGGGCACGGCGCGAAGCCCGCGGCTCTCGCCGCCCAGGCCGCGCAGGCGGCCGGGCGGCGCTCCTCGAAGCGGAACCGGATCTCGCTCCGCGCCCGGACGCTGAACGGCCAGCGGCTGAAGGTGAACGACAAGGGGGGCAACCCGATCGAGATCGCCGCCGTCGTCATCTGGCGGGTCCAGGACACCGCGATGGCGATGTTCGACGTCGACGACTACGAGCAGTACGTCGAGACGCAGAGCGAGTCCGCCCTCCGGCACATCGCGAGCCTCTACGGCTACGACCACGGCGAGGAGGACGAGATCACCCTGCGCTCGAACGTCGAGGAGGTCTCGGCGGCGCTGAAGAAGGAGCTCCACGAGAGGCTCGCGAAGGCGGGCGTCGTCGTGGAGGAGGCGCGCCTCACCCACCTCGCCTACGCCCCCGAGATCGCCCAGGCGATGCTCCGGCGCCAGCAGGCCGAGGCCGTCATCGCCGCCCGGCAGAAGATCGTCCACGGCGCCGTCTCGATGGTCGACATGGCGCTCAAGGAGCTCGCCGAGAAGCACGTCGTCACCCTCGACGACGAGCGGAAGGCCGCGATGGTCAGCAACCTGATGGTCGTCCTCTGCGGCGACTCCGAGGTCCACCCGGTCGTCAACACCGGGACCCTCTATGCCTGAGGAGTGATGCCGAGCCGCCCCGCCGCCCCGCCGCCCCCCGGGGAGACCCGCAAGGCGTTCCTCCTCCGGATCGACCCCGTCCTCTTCGCCGAGATCGAGCGATGGGCGGCGGACGAGCTCCGGAGCGTGAACGGCCAGATCGAGTACCTCCTCCGGGAGGCGGCGAAGGCGCGGCGGCGGGGCCGGGCTCGCGCCGGGACCCAGACGCCGGAGCGGTGACCTCGCCGCGCGGCGGCGACGCGCCGCCGCGCCCGGGGCCCTCCGACCTAGAATGGCCGACGGCCCGCGCGCCGCGCGGGCCCTCGCCGTTCCCACCCCCACAACCGAGGGGGCCCCAAGACCCTCTTACCAGGCCCCGTCCACGCCCCCCAGATAGCCCGGGCGGCCCACGCGGCCCCCGCCCGC
>CAZLQX010000023.1:39533-61530 GCA_964561935.1 uncultured Holophagales bacterium | reverse complement strand
GCTCGGTGAACTGCGGGCACTCGATCAGGTTCGTCTCGGTGAAGGGGTTGAACGCCTTGAAGGCGGACGAGTTCACGGCGGTGTTGACCGTCGTGTTCACGCCGCCGATCTTCTGCTGGTTGAAGACGTTCGAAACGCGCGGCGTGACGTAGATCTCGACCGAGCCGGCGATCCGCTTGGAGTAGGTGAGGGAGAGGTCCGTGCTCATGATGTCGTCCGTCCGGTACGCGTCGCGGCCGGTGAAGTAGTACGACACGGAGGCGGGCGGCGTGAGGTAGCCCGGGTTCGTCACGTAGGCGCCGGTCCGAACCGAGCCGACGGCGCCGTACGGGAGGCCGGTGTCCCAGTTCTGGATGAAGCCGACGTTCAGGTTGCCGAGCCACGCGGGCGTCGGGAGGTCGTAGCTGCCGAAGAGGCGGACGCGGTGACGCGTGTCGCTCGAGAGGCTGCCGACCGGGGCGCTCCACTTGCGGTCGAAGTACTCGGGGTAGGCGTTCAGGCCACCGCGAACGACGGCGGAGCCCGACGTCTCGCCGACGAGGTCGCCGATGAGGTGGGACCAGGTCCAGTTGCCGCCGAGGTTCAGGCGGTCGCCGATCCGGTAGGTGAACTGCGTGTGGAGGCCGGTGTACTCGCGGGTGTAGTCGTCGGAGTTGACGATGAGGCCGAGGTCGTACTTCTGGTTCGGGTTGAGCGGGCTCGTGACTCGACCCGTCGACATGTCCTTCTTGAGGTCGTAGAAGTTGCCGAACTCGCGGCGGACGAAGTCGGCCCGGTAGGAGCCGCGCGTCCCGATCGCGCCGGCGACTCCGACGACGATCTCGTCGGAGTAGGGCGACTTCAGGGAGTCCTGGATCTGGAGGTTCACGCCGCTGACCGACGGCGGGCCGCCGAGCGGGACCTTGCAGCCGGCCGCGAGCGGGTCGGGGTAGCAGCCCTGGGACTGGAACCAGTCGAACCACTTCTGGACGGCGTCGGCCGGCGTGACGAGCGGCTTCGTCGGGTCGGTGTTGATCCCGGGGCCGTCGTAGTACCAGTAGAAGATCGCCGGGCTGCCCGCGAGGGAGGCGCCGGAGCCGGCCTGCGTGTCCTGCAGGGCGCCGACGTACTTCGCGTAGCTCGCCGCGACGCGGAGCTTGCCGTCGCCGAAGACGTCGTACGTGCCGGCGAGGCGCGGGCTGATGTTGCTGTCGTCCGAGGTCTTCGCGCCGGACTGGTCCGTCGCGTCGTTCTTGTCGTAGCGCAGGCCGATGTTGAAGGAGAGCCGGTTGCTGACGCGCCACGTGTCGTTGATGAAGACCGACCGGGTGCGGAGGTCGTTCCCCTTCGAGAGCTGGAAGATCGGCCAGTAGACGACGTAGCTCGAGTTGTCGAAGACCGGGTAGATGCTCTGGCCGTCCACGATCGACGCGGTCTGCGTGTAGAGCGTGTAGTTCGAGCCGGACTGGTAGTTGTTCGACTTCCGCTGGCCGCCGAAGTCGTCGTAGCCGACGACGATGCTGTGCGTGCCGAGCGACTTCGTCGAGAGGAAGTAGGTCGCCTTGAGGACGTAGTCGTCGTTGTCGCGCGTCTCGGGCGAGCAGACGCCGCAGAACGTCGGCGAGTTGTAGACGACGCCGAGGTTCTGGTCCTTGATCGGGGTGCCGCGGACGATGTCCGTGAACCGGCTGCCCGAGTTCTCGAACGTGAACTGCCGCTTCGAGTAGAACGCGTCGACGAAGAGGTTGTTCGTGAGCACGCCGTTGTACTGGAAGACCATGATGTCCTGGGGCGTGCTGCGGTCGTAGAAGACGTTCAGGTCGGCCGGGGTGTCGAACCAGTAGTTCACCTGGTCACGGTCGTTCTTGAGGTAGGAGGCCGTGACGGTGTGGTTCTGGAACGGCGTGATCGTGAGCTTGCCCTCGTAGCGGAGCTCCTCGTCGCCGTAGATGACCGGGATGTTCGTCTCGCGGGTGATCCTCGACCGGTCGCCGACCGTGTCGAAGTAGCGGCCCGCTCCGAAGAACCAGACCCGGTCCTTGATGATCGGCCCGCCGAGGGTCGCCTCGTAGGTCGGGACGATCTTGTCGAGGAAGGTCCCTTCCTGCGGGTTGACGTTCGTCGCCGTCCGGTAGGCGGAGTAGGCGTTCCAGTCGTCGTTCGTGAACGTCGTGCGGAACGAGCCGCTGAACGTGTTGCCGCCCGACTTCGTGATCGTGTTCACGACGCCGCCGGTGAAACGGCCGTACTCTGCCGAGACGCCGGACGTGATCGTCGTCGTCTCCTGGATGGCGTCCTCGATGAAGAGGGCGTTCGCCGTCGACCGGACGTTGTCGGTGATCGTGACGCCGTTGACCGTGTAGAGGTTCTCGGTCGACTGCGCGCCGGCGATCGAGACGCCGTTCGGGCCGCTGTTGTTGAGGCCCGGCGAGAGGAGGACGGCCGAGTTGATGTTCCGGGCCGTCGGGAGCTTCGCGAGCAGGTCGGTCGAGTAGGTCGTCGCCTGCTGCGCCTGCTGGGAGATCGCCTCCGTCTGCGCGACGACGACGGCCTCGGCAGCGACGCTGGCGAGGTTCATCGTGACGTTCACGTTGACGGCCTGCGACGCCGAGGCCTTGACCGTCCGGGTGACGGTCTGGAAGCCGGACATCGTGAAGGCGATCGTGTAGTCGCCGGGGGGCATGTTCGGGAAGACGTAGTCGCCGTTCGTCGAGGTGACGGCGGTACGGGTGCCCTGGAGCGCCGGGGACTTCGCGGTGACCGTGACGCCGGGGAGACCCTGACCCTCGTTGATGACGCGGCCGGAGATCGTGCTCGTGGGGATGCCCTGAGCGACGAGGACGGACGCCATCAGAAGGGGCAGGACGAGCGCGACCAGCCAGATACGGTGGTTTCTCATCGTGTCTTGCCTCTCTCCTCTCTGGGAATGGGTTGAAACGGGTGGACGGAAAACCTGCTGAGATCGACCGGGGTTGGAGTCGCCGTCGTGGAGAAGACGGCCGGCGCCGGCGACGGGCGCGGGCAGCCCTTCGAGCTGGATATCAGTTGGTCCGAGGCTCCTCCCTTCCTTGGCGTGATGAAGGCGACGATCCGCGCCCGGGCCGGGCACGACGACACTTCGCCCCCGGCGAACCGGGGCGAGGGCGAGCGGGCCGGAGGGGCGGATACGGTATCCGCGAGATCGATCCAAACCGCCGGATTGTATGTGAAGAGCGGTTGAAAAGCCCACGGCCTCGCCCTGGGGGGAGAAGCCGACGGAAGTGACTGCCGGAGAATCACTTCCGGAATCGAATCGGGCCGTGCGGAGGGATCCTCCGCGGGGGTAAGCCGCCGCCACGCGAACGTAGTAGGAAGATCGGTGCCAGGAACGGCTTCTCAGCCCCCCCGCGGCGACGGTCCGGTCCTGTCGCCGCCCGCCCGAGGCTCACGCGAGGACGTTCGACGCGCGGCGCATCAGTCCGGCGACGTCGATGCCGTGCGGGCATGCGCGGGACGCCGCGGCGAGGTCGACGGCCGAGAGGTCGCGCGCCCCGGCGGGAAGCGCCGCGAAGAGAGCGCGAGCCTCCTCCGTCCGCCCGTAGGAGTCGTGGTACGTCAGGTAGCGGAGCGTGTCGCCGATCCGCACTTCCGCCGGCACCGTCGCGCCGCAGAGCCGGTCGCAGCCCTGGCAGGCGTGGGTGCGCGTCGCGGAGGCGTAGCGGTCCAGCGCCTCTCGCTCCGAGGCGGCGAGCGGGCTCCGGTCGAGCGCGGCGGCGATGTTCTCCCTCAGCTTCTCGAACGTGTCCATCGCCGAGACGGCCGCGGAGATCCGCTCGTCCTCCCAGACCGCCTTCAGGACGGCCTGGTGCTTGTTCCACTTCCCGGTCTTCTCGAACTTCTTCCAGGCGTCGCGAAGGCCCGCCTCCGCCCCCTGGGTCTTCATGGCGATCAGGCCGACCCCCGCCTCGTGGGCCGCGTCGATAGCGGCGTTCAGCTCCTTCTGCCCGTAGCTCCGGAAGTTGTAGCGGAACATGACCGACTCGACCCAGCGGGTCTTCGCCGCCTTGTGGAGGAGCTCGACGACGTTCCCCGAGTGGCAGGAGAAGCCGAAGTGGCGGAACTTCCCGGCCTTCTTCAGCCGGAGGACCGGCACCGCGAGGTCGTCGTTCAGGACGTCGGCGTCGTCGACGGCGTGCAGGTAGTACATGTCGGCGTAGTCCGACTGGAGGTTCTCGAGGCTCCGGAAGACCGTCTGCTCGAATCCCTTCGGGTCGTGCCTGTCGCTCTTCGTCGTCACCCAGACCTGGTCGCGGTTCTTCGCTCGGGCGAAGTAGGCCGCGAGGCCCGCCTCCGAGTGCCCGCCGAGGTAGCAGTCGGCCGCGTCGACGTAGTTCACGCCGAATCGGACCGCCTCGGCGATCTTCGGGTCGAACTTCCGGTCGAGCCCCATGCCGCCGAGGAGGAGGATCGGGACCGTCTTCCCGGTCTTCCCGAGCTCCCGGCGCGGCACCTGCGGGAGGGGCGCGGCCTGCGCCTCGGCGTTCCGCGCGGGGATCGAGAGGCCGCCGACGAGCGCCGCGCCGGCGGCGGCGCCGCCGAGGCCGAGGAGGTCGCGCCGGGTGATGCCGTTCGGCTCGTCCGTGTTCGCCATGTCGTCCTCCGTCCGGCCCGCGGGCCGCCTCAGGCGTTCTTCGGTCCCGCCAGCAGGAGCGTCCTCTCGTCGCTGCGGGTCTCGCCGACCGCCGTCACGTAGACGGCCGCGTCGTCCACGACCGGGCACTCCTTCTGGCAGATGCCGCAGCCGATGCAGAGCTCCGGCCGCATGTAGGGCTTGTTGAGCGTGACCGTCTTCCCGTCCCAGCGGGTGAAGGTCTCGTCGTACGTGCCGATCGCCTTCGGCGTCGTCGGGCAGACCTCCTCGCAGACGACGCAGGGCGTCTCCATCGCCCACGGCAGGCACCGGCCGCGGTCGAAGAACGCCGTCCCGAGGCGGATCGGCCCCTTCTCGGCCCACTCCCCGAGGCCGAGCTTCCGCCCGACGCTCGTCTTCTGGATCGCCCCGGTCGGGCAGACCTCGCTGCAGAGGGTGCAGTTCAGCTGGCAGAAGCCGACGGAGAAGTCCATCACCGGCGTCCAGAGCCCCTCGAGCCCCGAGACGGCGAGCTTCGCCGGCTGCAGGACGTTCGTCGGGCAGACGTTGATGCACTGGTCGCACTTGATGCAGCGCTCGAGGAACTCCGGCTCGGCGACGGAGCCGGGGGGCCGGATCGCCTTGTGGTGGAAGCCCCGCTTGTTGACGTCCTTCGAGAAGCGGAGGAAGGGGAACGCCGCGACGCCGGCGAGCGCCGTGAAGAGCCAGCGCCTCCGCGGGACGTCGGGCCCTTTCACCTCGACGGCGAGCTCCTTCGAGATCACCGGGAGGCCGTTCAGCGTCGCCGTGCCGTCCTTCGCCGAGCCCTTCACGAGGCGCGCGATCGACGGGAGCGCGTTGAAGCGGAAGCGGAGCGCGTCCTCGGGGCAGTCGTCGATGCAGTTGAAGCAGACGAAGCACTCGCTCTTGCGGAGCGCCCCCTGCGGGTCGGCGGCCCCCTCGCACCCCTTCAGGCAGAGGTCGCAGTCGGTGCACTTCGTCACGTCGCGGTCGATCCGCCAGAGGGCGAAGCGCGAGAGGACGCCGAGGAAGGCGCCGAGCGGGCAGAGGACGCGGCAGAAGAAGCGGGGGATCAGGAGGTTCGCACCGACGAGCCCGAGGATGAGCGCGCCGACGAACCAGGCCCCGGCGAAGACGCGCGGCTCGGGCGCCGCCGGCTTGAAGAGGAGCGCCGACGCGGCCGTGAGCCCCTGCGCGGCGAGGGCCGAGAGGCCCCAGTCGACGGCGGGGATGATCGTGACGGTGAACGTCCTGACGAGGAGGCAGATCGGGTCGAGGAGGCCGATCTGGAGCGACCCGAGCGTCGCCATCACGAGGAAGACCCCGAGGACGTAGTACTTGACCTGGAAGGGCGGCCGGTAGCGGTTCTTCTCGATCCGGGACTTGTTGTTCCGGATGTCGAAGAGCCAGCCGGTCACCTGGTGGAGGGTCCCGTAGGGGCAGACCCAGTTGCAGAACACGCGGCCGAGGAGGAGCGTCGGGACGAGAAGGAAGAGGGCCCCCCAGAGGTTGCGGTAGATGGTGTGCGTCGAGAGGGCCGTCGCGAAGGCGACGAGCGGGTCGACCTCGAGGAAGAGCGAGGCGGGGTAGCCGCCGAGGCGCGAGAGCCAGGTGACGCCGAGGAGGAAGACGAAGAGGGCGAAGAAGAACGCCTGCGAGACGACGCGGACGTTCGTGATCCGGAAGGCGCGCGCCCACCAGGGGGAGCCGTCGGGGTTCGGGGCGAAGGAGGGAAGCCGGAGCGCGCCGGCGCCGCTCTCGCCTCGCCGGCGCGAAACGTCCGACGACGTGGCGGCGCGGACGCGCGGCTCGACCGCGGGCAGAGAGGGACCCCCGCCGGGCGAATCGGTCCCGCTCATCCGACCTGCGCCTCCCGCACGTTCGTCAGCCGCCAGTCGGGGTTGCCGAGGCCGCGCGCGGCCGCCTGCGCGAAGTACGCGGGGAGCGGCTCGCCCTTCCGCGCGAGGAGGTCGTCCCAGCCGAAGGCGTCGGCCGCGAGCGGGTCGGTCGAGGCGACGAGCGTCCGCCCCTCCTTCACGTCGGCGAGGCTGCCGCCCGTCGGGCCGCTCCGCCACAGCACGCGCGTCCCGTCGAGGACGACGAAGGTCGGGCGGACTATGAGCGCGAGGTCCGAGATGATGCCGTGGATGTCCTGGTGGAACTGGTTCCGCCGCCCGCCGAGGAGGCCGTACCAGTTCTTCGTCGTCATCGAGGCGCGGCAGAGGTTGTGGTCCTTCACCGGCGCCGTGCCGATCACCTTCGTCACGCCGGCGAAGGGGCGCCAGAAGAAGGGCCAGCGTGCGATGTGCTTCGCCCCGGGCGTCTCGAGGAGGCGGAAGTCGGAGGGGGTCGGGAGGTAGACCTCCGCGCCCGCCTCGAGCGCGGCGCGCTGCACGCCGCTCCGCGCGAAGCAGGCCGCGGGCGACTCGATCGGGTTGTCGGCGACGCGGACCTCGGCGGCGCCCGCCTCGCGGCAGAGCCGCACGAGGGCGGCGACGACGTCGGGGCTCGAGGTGGCGCCGAGAGGCGCCGAGCGCTCGAAGGCGACGTTCGGCTTCACGAGGACGACGTCGCCCGTCGTGACGAACCGCCGGATGCCGCCGATGGCGTCGACGGCGGCCTTCAGCATCGCGTCGACGTCTGCCCCGCGGGCGACGCCGAGGTGCGGGAGGACGGTCGACGGCTCGACGGCGAACCCCTTCTCCGGGAGCCGCAGCCCCTTCGGGCGCGGCTTGCCCCGCTCGCCGTCGGGGTCGGAGAGGGAGAGCGGCCAGCCCTTCGGCGCGAGCGAGACGTACCCCGCGCCGAGGGTCAGCCCGGCGACGGCGCCGAGCCCCTTCAGGAGGCGGCGTCGGTCCTCATTCATACCCGCCTCCTTTCGGCTTCGCCCCCGGCGGCGGCCCCGCCGCGGCCTTCCGCGCGACCTCGGGCGGGAGGGCGCGCACCGCCCTCTCGAGCTTCGCGAGGAGCCCGGCGGCCGTCGCCGGGTCGGCCGCGCCCTTCACGCCGACGACCATCGTCCCGGCGGCGAGCGTCCGCGCGTAGGTCTCCAGGTACTGGTCCTTGACCCACGCGGCCCCGGCCGCCTCGACCTTCGAGCCGTAGGAGAGGAAGCCTTCCTCGAACTGCGCAGCGAGCGCCTTCGCCTTCGCCTCGTCGCCCGCGGGGAGGACGAAGAGCTCCGTTTCGCCGTCGTCGAGCGTCGCGGAGGTGACGTTCCTCGCGAAGCCGAACGAGAACGCGCTCTCGGCCGTGTAGAGGAGCCGGTCCTGCGTCAGTCCGAGCGCGTCGCCGAAGAGGGCAGCCGTCCACGGCTTCTCGCCGGCGGCGATCCCCGCCTCGAACGCCTTCCGGAGGGACGCGAGCCGGGCGAGGACGGCGGGCGACTCGTCGGAGCCGATGGCGCGGAGGTAGCTCGTCCCGCGCGCGAGGAAGAGGGCGTTGCGCGCGAGATACCAGGAGGTGCCGCGCTCCGTCGCCGCCTTCGCGTCGGGCGGCTTCTCCGCGACGAGCGCGCCGAGGGCGTTCTCGGGAGAGCCGAGGTCGTAGAGCTCGAGGTCGACGGCGGCGCCGCCCGGCCCCGAGAGCGTGGCGAACGTGAGCGTGCGGAAGCCGCGCGCGAGGAAGAAGTCGGCGCGGCCGTCGATCTTGACGTAGAGGTTCTCGGCGTCGAACCGCGCGACCGGTCCCTCGCTCCACCCGTCCCCGGCGAGCCCGGGAGGGAGCGCGCCGCGGTCGGCGGGCGCGGCGGCGGCCGCGGGCGGAGGCGCGGCGGCGCCGCCTCCCGACGCGAACGCGGTCCCGTCGGGCGCCTTCCGTCCCTCGACCTCGGGAGCCGCGGCCGTTCCCGTCGCGAGGAGCGCCGGGTCGGCGAAGAGAGCGGGGTCGGGATGCGCGCCGCGCCACGCGACCCAGGCGGCGAGGAGCGCAAGGCCGGCGAGGACGACCGCGCCGGCCTTCGCCTCCGCCGTCGACCAGCGCTTCCGGAAGACCCGGAAGGGACGCGGATTGAGGACGCGACGCTCGGTCGCGTCGAGGCCGGACGGTGCGCTGCGTCCGGGAGCCGCTCCCATGGACCGGCAGCGTAGCACCGGCACTCGCCGCGGCCGCAGGCCTTTCGTCGCGATCGCCGCGGGGTCTCGAAACCGTCGGACGCTGGAAACGCGGAACGGTCCGGGGCCGTCCGTCAACGCGGGAGGTCGATCCGGAACGCCGCCTTCTCGAAGGCGTTGTCGAGGTACGGGTCGAGGCCGCGAAGGCGCGCGAGGAGGGAGGCGCCGAGGTAGGCGACGGGGAAGAGGAGCCCCCAGCGCGCCCACTGCGCCACGTGGACCCGCTCGTGCGCGCGCCATCCGTCCGCCTCGTCCTCCGATCGTGCGAGGACGACGTGCCCGAGGGTGATCGCGCCGATCGAGATTCCGGGAACGACGCGGCCGAGGATCGCCGGGAGACGCCCTCCCGTCACCTCCACGACACCGGAGACGAGGCGGACGCGCGAGCGGAGGAGCGCGAGGGGGCCGACGAGGAGGGCGAGGACGAGCAGCGTCCACGGCCCCGCCCAGACGTAGCCGGCGGCGCGCGCGAGCGCGAAGAGGACGCGGCGGCCCGCCGTCATCCTCGAAGAGGTCCCACGTACCGCGATGCGCCTCGCCGCGGGAAGGCGTCGTTCGCGAACGGGCCCGGACCTGCTGCCTCGTCCGCGCCCGGGAGCCGCCTCACTCCTTCGTCTCCGCCGTCGTCGCGAGCGCCCTCGCGAGGAGCTCCCCCTTCGCCTCGCCGAGCCGCTCCTTCGTCGCGGCCCAGCGGTCGCGCTCGGCCCAGAAGGGGCAGGAAGGGCAGGCGCCCCCGGCGGGGTAGTCGACCCCTTCCTCGTGGGGGCAGCCGAGGATCTCGCTCGCGACGAAGACGCTCAGCGCGTCGTGCTTCTCGACGAACGCCATCACCTTCTCGCCGACGAACGGGTCCTCGCGGGCGTCGCCCGCCTCGAGCGTGAACGACGCCTGGTGGGCCGGTTCCGCGTCCTTCGCCGGGACGATCGTGACGACGACGCGCGAGGCGCGCGCGTCGTCGGGGCCGTAGAAGGCGACGGTCGCTGCCGGGAAGCCGCGGAACCCGCGTCGGGAGCGCTTCGCGAGGCGGGGGTGGAGGCGGAGCGGTCTCACGCGGGGAGCCTACCGCGAAGCGCCGCCGAGGCAGAGGCCCGCCCGGTGTCCGCGGCCGCGCCCTCGCGCGAGGAAGCCGCCCGCGACCTCCTCGAACGCGTCGGGGGGCGAGGGGAGCGCGTCCCAGCCGAGCGCGGGGGCGAGGGCGCGGTGGAGGTCGTCGTAGTGGAGGTCGCGCGTCGCGCCGGCGGTCGTGACGCGCGTCTTCCTCACGCCGGAGACGACGACCGCGCGGAGAGAGGAGACGTGCCCTCCGAGCGCGGCGTCGAGGGCTGCCGAGGGGAGGCGCCTCTCCCATCGCTCCTCGTCTCCCGGCCCGTGGCGCGGGCAGGGCGCGGCGGCCCGCGGGCCGCGGCCCCAGATCTCGAAAGGAGAGAGAGGCGCGCCTCCGCAGTGGCCCGTGAAGAGGTCGGGGCCGGGGCGCGCGGCGAGCGCGAGGACGCGCCGCCAGGCGGCGTCGTCGAGGAGCGGCGCCTCGGGGCCGCGGGACGGGGCGACCGCACGCCGCGGCGTGACCCAGGAGACGGAGGGGCCTCGTCCCCCGAAGACGGCGCAGTGCGTCGAGTCGCAGAGGTCGTCGGCTCCGTGCCTCCTGCCGCGCCGGAGGAAGCGGAGCGCCGCCGCCGCGAGCTCCTCGCGGAGGTCGGCCGGCCCGCCGCGCAGCTCGCCCCGGACGACGCCGTCGACCCAGGCGCGCGGCGTCGCGGAGAGGACGAGACGGGGCGCGTCCGCCGGTCCCGAGGCCTCGATCGTCCCCTCGACGTGGCGGACGAGTCCGTAGGGGGCGACGTCGAGGCGGAGGAGGCCGGGCCCGGCCGACGTGCCGGGCGCGAGGGGCCGCGCGGCGCCGGGGCCGAGCCAGGTGTCGCGCCGTCCTCGCTCTCTCACGCGGACCGGGGCGCGCCCCGCGTTCGTCACGCCGGCGGAATGCGGTGCGAGCTCGCCGAGGAGGCGGACGCGGACGAGCGCGGGGAGCGGCGCTTCCACGGTTCGCCCGGGAGCGGAGGCGCGAAGCTCGTCGCCGAGCGCGGCCGCGGCCTGCGCGCCGGTGCCGTCGGCGAGGAGAGCGAGGTGGACCTCTTCGCCCGCGGCGTCCGCGGCGAGCGCCCATCCCGAGGTCGCGAGGGGCCGGCCGTCGAGGGAGGGGACGGTCCCCGTCTTCGCGAGCAGGCCGCGGCGGCCGAGGCCGGCGCCGGTGCCGTCGCGCGCCGCGGCCCGCATCCCGTCGAGGAGCGCACGGCGAAGGTCGTCGCGGGCGGGCCAGGGACGGACGACGAGATCCCGGTAGGCGTGGAGGAGCGCCGAGGGGGCGATTCGTGGAAGGGAGCGGAGCGGGCCGAGGCCGATCGCGGCTTCGGGCGAGAGCGGTCGCGGGACGTCGAAGCCCGCGGACGCGAGCGCCTTCGAGAGGGCCTCCTCGGGCGTGGCGCGGGCGAGCGCGAGGAACCAGCTGTTGCACGAGAGCGCGAAGGCGCGGGGGAGGTCGACGCGGCCGTGCCCGGACGGGAGCCAGCAGCGCGAGGAGGGGACGCAGTCGAGGCGGGGCGGCGGCTCGCCCGGATGTGTCTCGGCCCAGGCCGCCACGACCCACGGCTTCTGCAGCGAGCCGACGGGACGCGGCACGGAAGCCTCCGCCGCGGGAGAGACCGTTCCCCCCGCGAGGCGGAAGACGAGGAGCGCGCCGAGGATCACCGCGCGGCGAAGACGACCCTCTCCCGGAAGCGACCGCCCTCCTGCCGGCGCTCGACCTCGACCGCCGTCGTCCGCGGCGCCCAGCCGAGGAGGCCGAGGATCCGGTCGGAGAAGGGGCGGACGCTCCCTTCGAAGGAGGCCCCCTCCGCGTCGCGCCAGGCCCCCTGCTCGCCGCGGACGGCGTCGAGGTCGAGGCGGCTCCACCGGACGAGGCCCTTCTCGGCGGCCGGAGCGGGGACACCCGCGAGGTGCGACTCGGCGACCGCGAGCCAGAGCCACTCTCCGCGCCGCGTCCACGCGAGGCCGGGGAGGCCGGGGCCGACGTCGAGGCGCGAGGCCGAGGCGGTCGCCGCGCCCGCGCGCCTCGCGAGCGTCGTTCGCGCGAGGTCGAGGAACGCGGCCTCGCGCTCCGCGGGGACCCGGGCGACGAGGCGGCGAGAGCCGTCCGCGCCGGCCTCCCAGCCCCAGCCGTCGAGCTTCAGCGCGTCGAGGAGCGCCTGCCACCTCGGCAGCTCCGCGGCGTCGCCGGCGCCCTCCCGCGGGACCGGCTTCGTCAGGTCGACGAGGTAGCGCTCGCCGTCCGCGGCGTTCGGGTCGGGAAGCGGACGGAGCGCCGGGACCGGGCGCTCGGACGGCGCCGGGACCTGTTCGAGGAGGCCGCGCCGGAGCGCGCCGGGGAATCGGCTCGCGTCCGTTTCCCAGCCGGCGGCGGCGACGCGCCGTCCGTCCGTCGGCCAGCGCGGCGCGACCGGGACGAGCGGCGCGGAGCCCTCGCGCACCTCGACGAGCCGGCCTCCTTCCTCGCGCAGGGCGCAGTGGAGGAGGCCGGTCTCGGCGCCGGTCGTCCCCTCGGGGAAGAGGAACTCGCGGCGGAAGTAGCGGTCCACGCGGAGGGCGGCGAGGTCGAGGCGCGCGGAGACGAGCCCGGGGAGGAACGCGGCGAAGCCCTTCCCGGCGGCGGCGCGGTCGAGCGCGAGGTGGAGGGCCCGCTCGCTCGTCGCGACGAGGAGCGTACCGCCCGTGCGGGCCCAGGCGAGGCCCATCCGCTTCCCGAGCGTCCGCTCGTCCCCCGCGCCGCGCGCGACGTACGCGTACGGCACGCCGTTGCGCGCGCGCGCCTCGCCGGCCGGGAGCGGGAACGGCAGCTCGGCGAGCGGCGTCCTGACGGCGAGGACCGCCTCGAGGTTCCCCGCGGAGAGGATCGCGAGGCCGATCGCCTCGGGCTTCAGCGCGACGAGCCGCGCCCAGTCGAGCGGGAGGTCGGAGGCGAAGAGTGCCCACTGCTCGTCGAGCTTGAGGCCGACGCGCGACTGGCGGAGACCGCGCGCGACGGGATCGGCGTCGGCGAGGCCTCCCGTCAGCGCCTTCCGGAACCCGCCTCCGAGCGCGCGGTCGAGCGCGGCGGGGTCGGTCGAGACGACGACGACGGGCGCGTCGGGGAGCGGCAGGAGCGGCTCGGCCGCGGCGAGCGGGAGCGCGAGCGCGAGCGCCGCCGAGACGAGAAGCAGGAGCGTCTTCACGGAACGTCCTCCGCGTTGAGGACCCGGGCGTAGAGGTCCCAGGTCAGGTCCCGGGGGAGGAGGCGGGCGACGGTGGCGCCGTTGCCGAGGAGCGTCTCGGGGCGCGGCGCCGCCTTCCTGCGGAGAGCGCCGAGCTCCGTCCGGAGCGCGGGGAGGGAGGCCGGGCGCAGGTCCTCGAGGGCCGAGAGGGCGCGCTCGGCGAGCGCCTCCTCCGAGGTGGCGGCCCCGATCCGCGCGAGGTCGGCGAGGAGCCCCTCGACCTCCGCGGCGGGGAAGCCCCCCTGCCGGAGGGTGTCCGCGTCGAACCACGTGGAAGCGAGGGCCGCCCGCGCCGCGTCGGCGCCGCGGGCGAGCTCCGCGCGCACGACGCGCCAGCGCGTGACGTTCTCGTCGGCGCCGCCGGAGGCGAGGGACGCCGGTGCGACGAAGCGCTCCGGCGCCGGGGCGAGGCTCCTCGCGACGACGCGCGCCGCGTGGCGGTCGTAGGGATGGGCCGCGAGGTGCGCGGTCAGCTCTCCGCCCCAGGCGGCGAGCGCCGCGGGCTCCTTCAGCCAGAAGGCGCGGGCGCGGTTCCACCACGTCGGCGCCCCCGCGGCCGCCGTTCCGGAGATCCGCCGCCACGCGTCGAAGGCGGCGATCTCCTGGTCCTCGGTCAGCCCGAGCCGGGCGCGTGCCGCGACCCACTCGCCCCGAGCGCCGTCGGCATCGCCGAGGAGCTCGAGGAACTCGGCCCGCTCGCGCGCCTCCGTGAAGAAGGCCGCCTCCGGCATCCGCCGGAACCAGCGGAGCGCCGCGGCGCGGTCGAACCGCGCGAGGAGCCGCGTCGCCGCAGCGATCCCCTCGCGCGAGGTCCACTCCCCGCGTGCCCAGCTCCGCTCGAGCTCCGCGACGAGGGCGGGGCGCCCGGAAGAGGGCGTCGTCTCGAGCGCGAGCTCCCAGACGGAGGCCGGAGCGGCCGGAGCGGCGAGGCGATCCTCGAGCCTGGGGCTCAGGAGCGCCTCGGCCTTCGCGAGCGCGCCGGGCCGCTTCGCGTCCTGAAAGACCCGCCAGGCGCGGAGGACGGGCGAAGCGTCGTCGCGCGACGGCGCCGCCGGGGCGTCCTCGTGAGAGGAGGCGAGCTCCGGCTCGCCGAGAGAGAGAGGAGAGACGAGGCCTCCCGGGCTCTCGAGGAGCCCGCGGAGGCGCGCGAGGGCGGCCTCGTCCTCGCCGCGCGCGAGCTCCGCGCGGAGGAGGAGGAGCTCGAGGTCGGGGCCGAGGTCGCCGGTCCGGCGCGCGAGGGCCGCGAGCCGTCCGGCGTCCGGGAGCGCGCGGACCGCCTCGAGCGCCTCGAGCCGCAGCGCGGGCTCGAGGCGCCGAAGGACCGGCGCCGCGAAGCGGAGATCGCCGGAGAGGGCGCCGGTCGCCGAGGGCGGGAAGGGGCCCGCGTCGCGGGCCCAGACCTCGCGCAGGTAAAAGTCGAGCCGGTCGGGCGCGAGGGCGTCGAGCCGGCCGCCCCAGCGGCCGCCGAGGGCGCCGCGGTACTCGGCCTCGTCCTTCGGGCGGAACGATGCGACGGCCGCGGGTCCCTCGCGGTCGCAGAGGAACGCGAGGAGCCCCGGCGCGACGGGGCGGGCGCGGTCGAGGAGCGCGATCGGCGCCGTCAGTCCGAAGGCGTCGGCGTTCCGCTCCCACGAACGGAAAAGGGCCTCCGTGGCGGTCTCCTGGCGCGAGCGGACCTCCGACGCGAGGAGGTCGCCGGCGCGCTCCTTCCCGACCGGTCCCGACGCGGCGAGGAGGCGAAGGCGCCTCTCGAGACGCGGCGGCGGCGAGAGGTCGGGGAAGCGCTCCTCGTCGAGCGCGAGCGCGCCGGGCAGGTCGCCGAGCGCCTCGGCCGTCCTCACGGCGGCGAGGCCGCGCAGCTGCTCGCTCCCGCGCGAGGCGGCTTCGAGCGCGACGCGAGGGGCGTCGGCGGCGCTTTGCCTCAGCCGCGCGAGCGCCTCGAGGACGAACCAGGGGGCGGCGGGGCGGAGGCCCCAGAGACGCGCGGGGGCCCGCCCCGCGTCCGCCCCGGAGCCGGTGACGAGGTCGTCGCCCCTGTCGCCGGGGAGCGGCGCGAGCTCGGTCCAGACGAAGCGCGGCTCCGCTCCGAGGACGTCTCCGACCGTCCGCGGACCGCGGAGGCGCGCGACGTCCGCGTTCGCGGCGGCGCCGGGCGCCCCTTCGACGAGGGCGGCGAGGGCCGCGGCGACGCGGTCCGCCGCGGCGCCGCGGGCGAGCCGTTCCGGGCTCTCGCCGACGCCTCGCGGCGCGGGAGGGGCACTGCGGAGGAAGAACGCCGTTTGCGTGGCGGGCGTCGCGAGCGGGAGGAGCGGCTTCAGCGCCCAACGCGAGCCGGTCGCCGCCTGGAAGCGGCGGAAGGCGCCCGTCGTCCGGAGCCAGCCGTCGGCGCTCGCCTTCCACCCTTCGTTGCCCGGGCGGGCCGCGAGACGGGCGAACGTCTCCACGGGGAACCAGGAGGCCCAGGGGAGCTCCTTCGTCACGGGGGCCGGTCCGGCGACCTTCGCGTCGAGCTCGGCGACGAGGGGCGCGAGCGCGGGCCGGAGCGCGGCGTCGTCCTGCCGCGCGACGAGGTGGGCGACCCATTCCGCGTGGAAGCCGGAACGGACGAGGCGGAGGCGCAAGCGCCCGTCGCCTCCGTAAGAGGACTCGACGGGGGCGAGGCTCGCGACGAAGGCGGCCGGGGGATCGGCGCCCCAGAAGGCCTTCGCGGCCGGGACGGCCGCGAGAAGGCGCCGGGAGAGCGCCTCGTTCAGGCGCCTCAGCCCCGCGCTCTCGGCCCACGGGTGGAGTCGCGACAGCGCCTCCTCGTCGACCCGGCCGTCGGCGCGGAAGACGCGCGCGAGGACCTCCTTCTCCATCGCCTCCCGCTGCTCGGGGAGGGCGAAGCGCGAGAACGGCCAGGCGCTCTCGTCGAGGAACGAGGCGTCGGCGGCGAACCTCGCGAAGAGGCGCGGGAACGCCCCGGCCCTCAGCGCGATCTCGGTCCGCTCCGAGTGCTCGAGCGGCACTTCCCCGACGCGGCCCGGGTCGCCGCCGGGGGCGGCGAGCTCCCACGCGGCGTTCGCGCGGCCGAGGCGGAGGAGGCGGCGGGCGGCGCGCGCCGTCCGGCGCGCGCCGGCCTCCTCGCCGTCCCCTTCCGCGCCGGCGACGGAGGCGGCGATCGCGGCTCGCTCGACGGCGAGCGCGCGCGGAACGTCGCCGGCCCGGACGTAGAGGGAGGCGCGCCAGGAGGCGACCCCCTCGTCGGCGGGCCGGCTCTTCGCCCACGCCTCGAGGAAGTCGGCCGCCTCGCGGAAGCGCCCCTGCCGCTCGAGGAGGGCGACGGTCTCCTGCTGGAGGTCCTCCCTCTCGGGCGCGACGGCGACGGCCTCGCGCGCGGCCGCGACGGCGCCGTCGAGGTCGCCCCGGAACGCGAGGAGCTCGCGGACGGCGACGGCCCAGCGGACGTCGCGCGGGCTGCGCGCCCGCTGCCGGCGGAAGAAGTCGAGGAGCTCGTCGGACTTCGCCGCGCGGACGGCGAGGCGGCACGCCTCCCCGAGCCAGGCGCGCTCCGTCCTCCGGTTCAGCGCCTCGATCCAGAGCGCGATGCCGGCCTCGGGCTTCCCCTCGTCCCGCGCCGCGGAGGCGAGCGCGGCCCAGAGGTCGGGGCGGAGCTCCTCCGGGAGCTTCGGCGCCTCCGCCTTCGCGAGCGCGACGGCGTCGAGCGCCGTCCCCTCGCGCCAGGCGAGGCGGGCCGAGAGGGCGAGCGCGCCGACGCGGGCGCGCGGCTCGAGGTCGAACGCGAGGAGGCGATCGAGGCCTCGTCGCGCGCGGGAGAGCTCCCGGCGCGAGAGGGCGTCGTTCACGAGCCGCTCCGCGAGAGGCTCGCGGTGGCCCGCCGCGGCCCGCGCGACGGCGCCCTCGAGGGCGTCGAGCGCCTCGGCGTCGCGCCGCGCGCGATAGAGCGCGGCGACCTGGTCCTCGAGGAGGCCGAGCGACCAGGGGAAGCGCCGGACCGCGTCGGCGAAGGCGGCGGGCGCGTCGCCCCCCGCAGCCTCGAGGAACCGGGCCCGGGTCGCGAGCATTCGGATCTTCGTGGCGCCGTCCGGAAGGGCGTCGACGCGCGGGAGGAGCGCGGCCCACGCGGCCTTCGCGTCGTCCGCGCGGCCGCGCGCGAGGAGCCAGGAGGCCCGCGCCGCCTCGGCCGGGATCCGCGCTTCCTCGCTCGGGAGGAGCGCCGCCTCGCGCGCGAGGACGAGCCCCTCGAGGTCGGTCGCGGCTTCGGGACCAGCGCGTCGGGTGTCCGCGAGGTTCCCGGACCAGGTCCTCACGGCGGCGAGAAGAGCCGGCGACGATGCGCGCGGGACCATCTCGAGCGTCTTGCGGTAGAGGGCCGCGGCCACGGCGGCCGTCCCCTCGACCTCGGCGGGCCGCGACTCTTCGCGGCGCGAGGCGCGCTCGGCGCGGCCGACGGGGTCGCGCGGGAGGTCCATCCAGTCGTCCCACTCGTCCGCCTCCGAGGCGGCGATGCCGGCGAGCGGGAGGTAGGAGACGAGAGCGGTCTCGTCCGCTGGGCTCCCGGGGACGAGCCGCTCGATCCGGGAGACGAGGAGCGCGCGGACGGCGGGGCGCCCCGAGAGGCGCGCGAGGCGCTGCCGGGCCCGCCAGCCGCCGTCGCCGTCCTCGGCGAGGGCGGCGACGTACTCCGCCAGCGCGCCGTCACGGTCGCGGAGCTCCTCCCTCAGGACGCCGGCCTCGAACGCGTGGAGCGACGGCCTTCCGATCCTCTTCCGCCCCTCGTCGAGGAGCTGCCAGGCCTCGGCGAACCGGCCGTAGTCCCAGAAGGCCGTCGCGACCTCGAGGATCGTCTCGGGGTCGCGCGGCGAGGCGTCGAGGACCCTTCGGAATGCGTCTCCCGCCGGTCCGGGCCGCTCGAGGTCCTGCCACATCTCGCCGACCGGCGTCCAGAACGGGGAAGGGTCGTCCGCGGCGGCGGCCGCCGCCGCCGCGATCCGCTCGGCCGCGGCCGCCCTCTCGGGCGAGAACGCGGAGAGGGACCGCTCGAGCGCGATCGCCTCCGCGGCGCGCGTCGCGTCGCCCGGGTAGGTCTCGCAGAGCGCCTCGGCGAACGGGACGGCGCGCTCGAAGCGGGAGAGGCGCGTCCAGCCGTCGAGGAGGAGGACGTTCTCGACGGGCGTCCTCGCGGGGACCTCCTCGAGGCCCCTCAGGAACGCCTCGAGCCGCCCTTCCCTCACGAGCGCGTCGAGGAATCGGGCGCGCCGCGCGGCGTCGGCGTAGAGGACGGCGTCGCGGCGGAGGGAGAGGAGGGCGGCGTCGACGACGGCGCGCTTCGCGGCGTCCTTCGGGCGCTTCGCGAGGAGCTCGTCGTACGAGGCGCGCGTCAGGAGCCGCGCCTCGGCCCGCGCGAGGACCTCGGGGCTCGACGGGAAGCGCTGGAGCGCCCGGAGGGCGAGGAAGTCGGAGAAGGTGACGAACGGGTTCGGCTGCCCCTCGAGGGGGACGACCGCCTCGCCCATCATCGGATCGCGCGCGAAGAGCTCCGTGCCTCGGAACGACGCGACGATCTCCTCGCCGAGCGCCGCGAGCTCGGCGGACATCTTCCGCCGCGCGGTCCAGCGGGCGAGCTTCTTCCACCACTCCGGCCCCTCGAAGGCCGCGAGGGCTTTCCGGTAGCGGGGACCGAGCTCGTCGTCGAGCTGCCACCCGGAGAGCCGGTCGACCGCCTTCAGCCAGACGCGCTCGGCGCGCGGCAGCCGGTCCATCTCGCCGAGGAGGAGCGCGACGGTCGTCCGGTGCGACCGGTCGCGGTCCTCGAGGCGGACGATCGCCTCCTCCAGGACCCGGTCGTATTCGTCGCGCGTCCCGGCGCCGGCGAGCCGGCCCTTCGGCTCCTCGCCCGCGTCCTCCCCGGACCCGTCCCCGTACGAGGCGTCCGGCGCGGACACCTCCGCCGAAGCGGAGCCGGGGACGCTCCCGTCGGGGGCGAGGAGCGCGAGGCGTTCCTTCCAGAGAGGGAGCTCCTTCTCGAGCGGGGCTTTCGTCTGGCGCATCGCGAGGAGCGCGACGCGGCGCGCCTCGGCGCGCGTCGCGGCGTCGCCCGCCTCCGCGCGCGAAAGGAGGCCGAGCGCCTCGTCCCCCTTGCCGCGCGCCACGAGCTTCTCCATCACCTTCACCTGGAGGCGCGGGAGCGCGGCGTGCCCGGGGCTCCGCCGCTCCAGCTCCGCGACGAGGAGGCGCCCGGCGCGGAGCGTCTTCTCGGGGAGGCGCTGCGCCTCGAGCTCGGCGAGGGCCTCGCGCGGCGCGAGCCCGGTCAGGAGGAACGAGAGCCCCGCCGTCGTGAAGCCGGGCGTCACGTCGACGCGCGCGGCCCAGCGGTACGGTTCGTCGTTCAGCGCGCCCCAGGCGATCGGGCGGCCGCCCGCGTCGAGCGCCGTCTCCGCGAGGGAGACGAGGTCCTCGAGCTGCTCCGCGGCGGTCGCCGCGGAGGCCCCGGCGAGTCGGCTCCGGAAGGCCTCGGGGAGCGCGTCGAGGGCCGCGAAGAGCCGGCCCATCGCGATCCGGTCGGCCCGCGAGAACGAGGCCTCGTGCCGCAGCTCGACCTGCGAGAGGAGGTCGAGGGCGAGGTCGCTCCGGCCCTTCCCCTCGAACCAGCGGGCGAGGAGCGTCGTCGCGCGGAGGTCGAAGGCCTTCTCGAGCGCGAGGCGCGAGCTCTCCATGCGCGACGCCGCCACGGCGTCGGCCCTTCGCGCGAAGGCAACGAGAGTCCGGGAGGACGGAGCCCGTGCGGGGTCCGCGACGAAGGCCTCGAGGACGTCGTAGGCCCCCTGCGGGTCCCCGTGGTCCCCCTTCAGGTCGGAGAGGACGAGGAGGCGCGTCTCCTCGGGGAGCCCCTTCGCGCCGCGGAGCGCCTCTTCGGCCTCCTTCAGCCGGCCGGCCTTCTCGAGGGCGCGGATCCACTCCTCGACGGCGACGGCGTCCTCGGGGAACTGCGCCGCGCGCTCGGCGCGGAGCGCGAGCGGGTCGCCGCGCGACGGGTCCTCGTCGGCCCATGCGACCCGTTCCGTCGCGACGCCTTTCCGGAGCCCGGCGTGCGCGTCGGACGCGAGGGCCTTCGCCGCCGCGGAGAACGCGAAGGGCCAGCGCCGATAGCGGGCTCCCCAGCGGGCCGCTTCGGCCCAGGCGGCGCCGCCGCTCCCGGCGGCCCAGCGGGAGAGCGCCTCCTCGGCGCCCGGGAGGTCGCCGAGCTCCCGGCGCGCCTCGGCGAGGTGCCGGAGCGCCGCGAGCGCGGTCTCGCCTCCGGAGGCCGCTCGCGCCGCGAGCTCTGCGGCGAGCTCCCGCGTCGGGGCGGGGTAGTGGACCGTCCGCCCGTCGACGACGGCGCGCCTCACCGTGATCGAGGTGAGCGCGTCCGCGTCGGTCAGGTCGGTCCACGGGACGAGCGCGGCGGCGGCGTCGAGCGCGGCCGGGCGCGTCGCGCCGGCGAAGGCCGCGGAGAGGCCGAGGAGGACGAGGAGCGGGCGGGGCGCGCGGAGCGGAGCGGACATCAGCGGACCCTCATCGTCGCGCGGGCGAACCCGTGGTTCCCCGCGCCGTCGATCGCCTCGAAGAGGACGGGGACGGTCCCCGCCGTTCCCTGCGGGAGGAGGAGCTCGGCGACGTTCGCCTTCGCGGCGCCGTCCCACCGGAGAGGGACGGGAAGGCCCTCGCCGACGCGCGCGGTGAGGGCGACGACGTCGGCGTCGGCGCGCGCCGCGAGACGGACGGACGCGCCGGCCCTCGCGCCCTCCGGGAGGAGCGGCGTCACCGTCGGAGCGGTCCCGTCGACGACGACCCGCTTCTTCTCGACGCGCGTCCCGCCGGAGCGGTCGCGAAGGACGATCCGGACGTCCATCGGGCCGTCCTCGGTCCCGTCGGGGACGAGGAAGCGCCCTTCCCAGAGGAGCGTCCTCGGGCGGCGGGAGAGGTCGAGCCGGCGGCCGAACGGGAGGAGCGCCGCGACGGCGGCGGTCCCCGGGAGCGCCTCGACGCGGATCACCGGGTCGCCCGGCTGGATCCGCCGGGGCCTGAGGAGCGAGCGGGGCGCCGCGAGGAAGGCTGTGTACGGGGTGACGAACTTGTAGCGCCGCGAGAGCTCGAGGACCTCCTCGACCCACTCGCGCCTCTCTCCCTCGAGCTCGATCCGCCGGAGGAGGTCGTCGACGCGCGCGCGCGCCCATCGGCGCGGGAGGTCGCGCGCCTCGAGCGCCTTCTCGGGGAAGTCGGCGGCGAGCGTCGCGCCCGACATCTTCACCGTCGCCCGCGCGGGCCGTGCGTAGCGTCCGACCCAGCCGGAGAGCGAGCCGGCGAGCGGCGGCTGCGTCAGGACGCCATAGACGTCGCGCAGCCCCGGGTCGCCGCCCGAGAACGAGAAAGGAAGGCGCTTCGGCTCGCGGCCGACGGGTTTCTCTTCCGGCAGGTCGGAGAGGAGCTGCGCGAGGAAGAGCGCCTCGTCCGCCGGAGGCTGCGTGGCGCTCCCGGGAGGGAGCGAGAGGACCTGCCGCGACGCCGCGGGGAAGGCCTCGCGACGCTCCTCCCCCGTCAGGACGGTGAAGAGGGGGCGCCCCTGCGCGGCCTTCGCGAGGTCGCCGGGCGGCTCGGCGCCGTCGGTGACGAGGACGAGGCGCGCGGAGGGGTCGGAGGGGAGGAGCGCGGCCGCCGCGCGGACCGCCGCGGCCGTGGCCGTCCCCGGGGCGAGGAGCCTCGACCTCAGCCAGGCGAGGCCGGAGGCCTTCGCCGCGTCCGTCGCGGGGACGAGGCCCGCGGGGTCGGGCGCGGGTGCCGCGTCGAACGGGACGAGGACGAGCCGGTCGCCGGCGCCGAGCTTCGGAAGGAAACGGCCGAGGAAGGCCCAGCCGTTCTCGAGGCTTCCCCAGCGGGTCGAAAGGGACGTGTCGAAGAGGACGGCGACGGCGAGCGGGGAGCGCCGCGGTTCGGCG
>CAZLQX010000023.1:0-39523 GCA_964561935.1 uncultured Holophagales bacterium | reverse complement strand
CCGCGCCGGCGGCCGCCGAACCGGGACGGTGCTCGAGGAGGAAGAAGCCGTCCTTCTCAGGCGGGACGTCCGAGAGGCGCTCCCACGGCGCGAGCGCGAGGCCGTCCGGGAGCCGGCCCTCGGGGCTCCGGAAGGCGGAGAAGGCCAGGGCCGCGGAGGAGGCCGGTCGGAAGCGGACGACGACGTCCTTCGCGAGCGCGACGGAGCTGCCGCGGAACGTCGCCTTCTTCCCGGCGACGGCGAGGGGGAGCGCCGAGGGAGGCGCTTCGAGCCACGAGCCGTCCTCGAGCGTGACGTTCACCTCGAGGCTCGCGGCGGTCGTCGGCTCCCCCTCGCCCGGGCGGAGCGGCACGCGGAGCTCGCCGACGCCGTCGGCCCACGGGACCTCCTCCTGGTACTGGAGCTCGAGCCGCTTCGTCCCCCACGCCGGGATCGGCGCGACCTTCACGGAGAAGACGGCCCCGCCCGAAGGGCGGTCCGCCCCGGCGCCGCCGCCCGTCGCGTCCTCCTCCTCTCCCTGCTGGAGGAGCCCCGGGTCGATCCGGCGCGCCGTCAGCTCCTCGTAGATCGCGCGGGCGCGCTTCTTCTCGACGATGACGCCGGGGATCCTGACGAGCCCGTCCCAGACGGCGAAGTCGCCGACCGCGCCGGAAGGCGAGAGGCGGAAGCGCCACGTCCCCTCCTGGGTCTCGCCGGTGTGGTTCTCGAAGACCTGCCGCACGCTCACCCGGGCGTACCCGCGCGCGACGCCGACGTCGACGATCATCTCGCGGAGCGAGAGGACCTTCGGGTCGGGCCGTCCCGTGGAAGTCGGGACGAGGAGCCCGGTCTGCGCGAGGGCGGGGAGGGCGAGGAGGAGGACGGGGAGCGCGGCTCGTTTCATCGAGTCTCCGTCAGGGCGTCCGCCGGGACGCGGAGGAGGCCTTCCGAGGTGCCCGCGAAGAGGAGCTCGGGGGCGTCGGGAGGGAAGGCCGCGAGGGAGAAGACGTCGGGCGAGGGGAGCGGGAGGTCGACGCGCGCGAAGCGGCTCCGCGCGCGGTCGGAGCACCAGACGCCGGCGCCGTGCGTCCCCGCGCAGAGGCGGCCGTCGGGGAGCGCGAGGAGCGCGCCGGCGTTCACGCGCAGCCCGCGCGTCTGGGGGAACGGCTCCCACGCCGCGGGGCCCTCGCCGGCCCGGCGAACGGCGATCCCGCCGCCGTACGTCGCGACCCAGAGCCCGTCGCGGCCCGCGTGGAGAGCCGTCACCCAGGGGTGCGGGAGCTTCCCTTCGCCCGGGAGGACACGCTCGGTCACGCGCCGTCCCTCGACGCGGCCGAGGCCGGTCGGGGTGCCGACCCAGAGCGCATCTCCCTCGGCGGCGAGGGCGTAGGCCTGATTCCCCGGAAGGCCGTGCCACGCGGAGAGGAGCCGTTGCCCCGGCAGGAGGACTCCCTGCGCGTAGCCCACCGCGACGCCCCCGGGAGTCGACGCGAGCGCGTAGGCGCCGCCCGCCCCTTCGAGCGCACGCGCCTCGCCGCCGGCGAGGCGGTACGCCCCGCGCAGCGTCGCCGCCCAGACGGCGCCGCCGGAGGGCAGGAGCGCGTTGACGCCCCAGGCGTCCGAGGAGGCGACGGGCTCGGGACGGAGCGGCGTGGCGCGCGGGTCCGCGGAGGCGACGCCTCCGTCGAAGAAGCCGAGCCACAGGCGTGACCCGTCGGCGGCGAGGGCGTTGACGTGGGGAAGGGGGAGGGACGGAGGCGCGGGACGCACGAGGGCGAAGCCGCGCGCCGTGTCGAGCCCGAAGAGGCCCGACGGGCCGTCGGCGAGGAGGCGGCCCTCCGCGACGAAGAGCCTGCGGAAGCGCTCGGGCGCCGGCGTCTCGCGGCGGGCGCCGTCCGGCAGGAGGAGCGAGACGCGGGGCGGACCCTCCGTCGCGACGAACGAGAACCCGCCGTTCCACGCGACGCCGGAGGTCGCGTCCGCGCCGCGCGCGAGCGTCTCGAGCCGGGCCGAGGAGGGCGGGCCGGCCGCGGCGCCCGCGGGCGTCGCCGCCCAGAGGAGCCCCCCGGAGAAGGCGAGGCTCTCCACCCAGGGCTCGGGCGTCGCCACGGCGCGCGGCGTCGCGCCGCTCGGCGAGACGACGCGCAGGCCCGCTTCGCCGCCGGCCGCGACCTCGCCGCCGGGAAGGACGGCGACGGCGCGGACGGGCGAGGTGTCGAGCCGCTCGATCTCGCCCGATCCGAACGCGGCGCGGAAGAGCCCCTCGCGCGCGCCGAGGAGGAGCTCGCCCCCTTCGGTCTCGACGATCGACCGGACCTCGAGGTCGCCGAACCCGCTCGTCGCCATCTCGAGGCCCGCGGGCGTGACGCGTCCCCATCCGCTCCGCTCGAGCGCGAAGACGGGCGTCCCGCGCCACGACGCGACGGCGGAGACCCGCAGCGACGGGAGACCGTCGAGGACGTCGAGCCTCCGCGTCCCCGCCTCGAGCCCGCGTCCCGAGGCGAGCCAGAGCTCGCCGCCGATCTCGGCGGCGCCGAGGACGGCGGCCTCTCCCGCGACGACGGCCCGTCCGCCGGTCCGCTCGAGGGCGCGGAAAGCGAGAGGACGGACGCTCCCGGCGCGGAGCGCCTCGGGCGAGGCCTCGCGCGAGACGGCGCGGTCGAGGCGGAGGAGCGCGAAGCCCGCCCCGAGAGCGAGGACGAGCAGGGCGCCGGCCCCGAGGCCGAGCGCGCGGCGCGCGAAGGGGGACATGTTCCGCGCAGTCTAGCGGCCGCGCGCGGCGGCGGGGAGCGGGTCGCTCAGCGGGCGCCCGACGCCGCGAGGACCGCGTCGAGGTTCGCACGGCACGGAACGTAGTCGGGCCGCAGGCGGACGCACTCCCGGAGGTGCCCGATCCCCTCCTCGACCCTTCCCGCCTGCACGAGGGCGACGCCGAGGCCGTTTTGGGCGAGGAAGTCCTCGGGGGAGGGAGTGGCGAGCGCCTGACGGTACTCGGGGATCGCCTCGCCGAGGCGTCCCGCCTTCGCGAGGATCGTCGCGAGGTGGACGCGCGCCTCGTCGTTCGCCGGATCCGTGCGGAGGGCGGCGCGGAGCCGATCCGCGGCCTCGGCGGGCCGCCCGGCGCCCTCCGCGATCCGGGCGAGGTTCAGGAGCGTCGGGACGGCGTCCGGCTTGATCGCGAGGGACCGTTCGAAAAGGGGGACGGCCTCGGCGATGCGCCCCGACTCGAGGAGGAGGTGCCCGAGGTTCGTCAGGCAGAGGAAGCACTCGGGGTTCCTCTCGAGCGTCGTTCGCCAGAGCGTCTCGGGATCGTGGTAGGCGCGCGCCTGGCGGTGAGAGAGCGTGCCGAGGAGGGCGAGGAGGACGACGGCCGCGACGGCAGAGCCCCGGCGGACTCTCTCCGGCGCGGTCGCGAGGAGGACCGCTCCACCGCAGACGGCCGCCGCCGCCGCGACGGCGACACCGAGGTAGGCGAAGTGGTCCGCGACCCACGAGTAGCGCATCGGGTAGACGTTGAAGAAGCCCATCGCGGGGAAGAGGACGCCGCCGAAGAGGAGGAGCGCCGCGAGCGGCCCACGCCGGCCGCGCCGCGCCGCGGCCCAGCCGCCGGCGAGCGCCGCGGCCCAGCCGGCCGCGGGGAGCCACTGGACGGGCACGGCCGCGTCGACGGTCCAGCGGCGATAGAGAAAGGCGAGGTCGGCCGGCCAGGCGATCTTCGAGGCGTAGAACGCTGTCGTCTGGCCCGCGAGGACGACGCGGTCGGCGAGCCCGTGGGCCCATTCCGCCCCGGTCGCGCGGACGAGATCGCGCTCGAGCCAGGCGGTGTGGAGGCCGAGGGAGGCGCCGAGGACGAAGAAGGGGAGGAGCGGGCCGACGTCCCGGAGCCGGAGGCGCCCCTCCTTCCACCAGACGACGACGAGGAGGGCGGCCGGCAGGACGGCGACCGTCGTCTTCGCGAGGAGCGCGAGGGCGAACGCGGCGAGCGAGGCCGTCCAGAGGGCTGCGGGGCTCGCGGACCGGGTCGCCTCTCCGCGTCCCTTCCTCCTCTTCCTCGCCCCGTCCGCGGCCTCGCGCGCGGCGGCCGCCGCGCGGAAGGAGAGCCACGCGTGCGCGGAGGCGAGCGCCAGGACGAGCGAGAGGACGTTCTTCCGCTCCGTCACCCACGCGACCGACTCGACGCAGACGGGGTGGAGCGCGAACGCCGCCGCCGCGAGGCCCGCGGCGGGGAGGCCGAGCCGCCGGAGGAGCCCTCCGAGGAGGAGCGCGGCGGCGGCGTGGAGGAGGACGTTCACGAGGTGATAGCCGAACGGGCGGAGGCCCCAGAGCCTCTTCTCGACCCAGAACGACGTGAAGACGAGCGGGTAGTACTGCTCGTTCGCGCGGGGCTCGGTCCAGGTCCGGCGGAGGCCGTCCGCGTCGTCGAGGTTCGGGTTCTCCGTGAGGTAGGAGTCGTCGTTCCAGACGAAGCCGGCGGCGAGCGCGGGGAGATACGCCGCGACGAGGGCGGCGACGAGGAGGAGGGCGAGTACGGCGGTCTTTCTCTCCACGAGGGTCGCCACGGGGGCGAGCGCCTCGCCCCGGGAGCTTTCGGCCGGCGGCTACCTCTTGAAGAAGCCCGACGGCGGCTGGCCTCCGGGCGCCGCGCCCGGCCCGCCCATGATCCGCGCGTTGAGCTCCTTGATCCGCTCGTTGAGCTGCGCGACGCGGGCGGCGGCCTCCTGGCGAATCCGCTCGTTCTCCTGCCGCGACCGCTGGAGCTCCCCCTCGAGCTCCTGGCCGCCCGACGTGTGCGACTCGATGATCCGGTCCTTCGCCTGGAGGTCGGACTCGAGGCTCGCGATGAGGTCGTCCTTCTCCTGGAGGCGGAGCCGCCACTTCTCCTCCGCCTCTTCGTAGAGCTTCTTGATGTCCATGAGCTCGGTGATGGCGGAGAAGTCGTTCGCGGACGGGGCCATGATGCCTCCTCGGACCTTTTCCTCGATCTGGGGGAAGAGCTTGCGGAGCTTCAGCGAGAGGTCCTCGGGATCCGAGGTCAGCTGCATCGCCTTGTCGTAGTCGATCGCGCCGTTCACGAGGAGCGCGATGAGCGACTGGTTCATCGACTGCATCTTGTAGTAGGTGACCGAGGACTCCATCTCGTCGAGGATCTCGTTGGAGTGCCCCTCCTCGATGAGCTTCGTGACCTTCGGGGAGTTGACGAGGATCTCGATGACGGGGATCCGCCCCTGGCCGTCGATCCGCTCGATGAGCTGCATGGAGCAGATCGCGCGGAGGACGAGGGCGACCTGGCGCCGGACCTGGTTCTGCTGGCCGCCGGGGCAGCTGTCCATGATCCGGTCGATCGTCTGCGCCGCGTTGTTCGTGTGGAGCGTCGAGAAGACGAGGTGACCCGTCTCGGCGGCCGTGATCGCCGTCTGCATCGTCTCCCAGTCGCGCATCTCGCCGACCATGATGACGTCCGGGTCCTGCCGCATCGCGTTCCGGAGCGCCTCGTGGAAGGAGACCGTGTCCGTCCCGACCTCCCGCTGGCAGACGGAGCCGAGGTTGTCCTGGAAGAGGTACTCGATCGGGTCCTCGACGGTGACGACGTGGACGGGGTGCCTCTCCGTGATCCCCTTGATGACGCCCGCGAGCGTCGTCGACTTGCCCGAGCCGGTCGGTCCCGTCACGAGGACGAGGCCCGAGGGGTAGTCGCAGAAGGTCTGGACGACGTCCGGGAGGTGGAGGTCGGCCACGCCCGGGATCGTGAACGGGATCCGGCGGAAGACGGCCGACCAGCTCCCGCGCTGGAGGAAGATGTTGCCGCGGAAGCGGGCGAGACCCTGGATGCCGTAGCCGATGTCGACGGCGTAGTTCGCCGTCAGCTTGTCCTTCTGGTGCGGCGTCAGGATCGTGAGGACCATGTCCTCGATCTCTTTCGGCGAGAGGGGATCCGTCTTCAGCGGGACGAGCCGCCCGTTGATCCGGAGGAGGGGAGGCCTCCCCGGCTTGAGGTGGAGGTCCGACGCCTCCTTCTTCGTCACGAACTTCAACAGTTCGGTCAGGTCCATGCGCGGAATCCTCGCACAGAGCTTATACCGTCCCCGCCCGGCGCCGCCGCAGCGCGCCGCTTCCCGCGAGGAACGCGAGTGCCTGGCGGCGGCCGCGGACGTCCTGCGCCGCGAGCGACTCGTCGAGCCGCGCGAGGGCTGCGCCGAGGGCAGGGCCCTCGACGCCGAGGAGGCTCGCGACCTCTTCGGCGCCCACGGGGCGACGGGGCCGCAGGAGCCTCGCGAGCGCGCCGCGCGGGGCGACGGCCCTTTCCGCCGCCCGGGCGAGGGCCACGCCGCGTGAGCCGTGCGCGACGGCCGAGAAAGCGACAGCCTCGAGGGAAAACGGGGCGGCCGCCCGGAGGAGGACGACCGCGTCCCGCCGCGAAGGGGAGCGCGGCGGACGCGGAAGCGAGAGGAGCCTCTGCGCGAGGGCGCGGTCGCGACGGCTCGCCCGGAGCGCGTCGAGCGCGTAGGCCGCGAGCGCCGCGCCCGCCGGGGAGAGGAGGAGCGCCCGGAGGAGGGGCGGGGCGGAGCCCTCGGGGGCGCGGCGGACGAGGTCCGTGCCGCGCCGGCGTGCGTCCGGCGGAACGCCGGGGAGGAGCGGCGCGAGCGCTCCCCACGCCTCGAGCCGCCGCAGAGCGCGGGATGCCCGGACGGGACCGGCGCCGAGGATCGCGTCGAGCTCGGCGAGGCGCCGCTCGGGCGCGACGCCGCCGAGGCCCTGCGCCGCTTCCCTCAGCTCCGGAAGCGCCGCGGGGTCGAGGCGAAAGCCGGGCAGCCGCGCGAGGAACCGGGCCGCGCGAACGACGCGGAGCGGGTCCTCGAGGAGGACGCCGGCCCGAGGGAGGCGGAGACGCCGGGCCCGCAGGTCCTCGAGCGCCCCCGGCGCCGCCTCGAGCCGGCCCGCGGGCAGGGAGAGCCCGAGGGCGTTCACGGTGAAGTCGCGCCGGAGGAGGTCCGACGCGACGTCGCCGTCCCTCTCCCAGACGTCCGCGGAGCCCCCGCGGAGGGGGACGTGGAGGATCCGGCGGGGCGGCGCGCCGATCGCGACGACCCTCGTCCCGGCGAGGCGGGCGAGCGCCTCCGCGAAGCGGGACGCGCCCTTCCGCGGGACGGCGAGGTCGACGTCGCCCGGCGGGAGGCCGAGGAGGGCGTCGCGCACGGCGCCCCCGACGACGAGCGCGGAGACGCCCGAATCCTCGCTCGCCCGGCGCGCGAGCCGCACGGCGCGGCGGCGCGCGAGGCGGCGGAGCGGGGCGCTCGGCGCGGCGGGCGCGGTCACGACGCGGCGACGGTAGGGGACCGCCGCGGGGGGCGTCAAGCCGCTGGCTATACTCGCCGCCGTGAGGATCGACCGCGACCAGGTGGAGAGGCTGGCGCGGCTCTCCGCGCTCGACCTCGGGGACGACGGCGGGGCGCGTCTCGCGGCGGACCTCACGCGCATCCTCGAGAGGTTCGAGCCGCTCCGCCTGATTCCCGAGGGGCTCCTTCCGCCCCTCCCGGAGCCGCGGCCTGTCGTCCTCCGGCAGGACGTGCCCGCCGCCGGCCCCGCCGCCCCCGCCGTCGTCGCCGGGAACGCCCCGCGCTTCCCGGGCAGGCGGTTCGCCGTCCCGCGGGTCGTCCCGAGGCGCGGGTGACCTCAGGAGAGGATCGCCTCCTCGACGGGCCGGCCCACGAGCTCGCGGCCGCGGTCGTCTCCCGGCGTGCGAGCGCGCGCGACGTCGTCTCGGCCGCCGTCGACCGCGCTGAGCGGAGCCGGGAGCGGCTCGGCGCATTCCTCCACGTCGCCCGGGCGGAGGCGCTCGCCGCGGCGGAGGCCGTCGACCGCCGCGTCGCCGCCGGAGAGACGCCGCCTCTGGCGGGCGTCCCGATCGCGGTGAAGGACACGGTCGAGGTGGAGGGCCTTCCGACGACGGCGGGGTCGCTCGTCCTCAGGGGGTACGTCGCGGCGGAAGACGCCGAGTGCGTGGCGCGGCTGAGGGCGGCCGGCTGCGTCGTCGTCGGGAAGACCGCCTGCGACGAGTTCGGCATGGGCTCGACGAGCGAGACCTGCGCCTTCGGGCCGGTCCGCAATCCGTGGGACCCGGCCCGCGTCCCCGGCGGCTCGTCGGGGGGCTCGGCGGCCGCGGTCGCGGCGAGGGCCGTCCCGCTCGCGCTCGGGACCGACACGGGCGGCTCGGTGAGGCAGCCCGCGGCGCTCTGCGGCCTCGTCGGCGTCAAGCCGACGTACGGACGCGTCTCGCGCCGCGGGCTCGTCGCCTACGCGTCGTCGCTCGACCAGGCGGGCCCCCTCGCGCGGACCGTCCGCGACGCGGCTCTCGCCCTCGTCGCGATGTCGGGACCCGATCCGCGCGACGCGACCTCGCTCCCTCAGGCGCCGCCCGACCTTCTCGGCCCGCTCGAGTCGGGCGTCGCCGGGCTTCGTCTCGGTCTCCTCGCCGAGGCGGAATCCGCCGAGGGCGGGCTCGATCCGGACGTCGCCGGCGCGTGCGAGCGGGCGGCCCGGCTCCTCGAGTCCGCGGGGGCCACGCTCGTCCGCGTCTCCGTGCCCCGTGTCGCGCTCGGCGTCGCCGCCTACTACGTCGTCGCGACGGCGGAGGCCTCCTCGAACCTCGCGCGGTACGACGGCGTTCGCTTCGGCGCGCGGCGGAACGGCGAGGGCCCCGCCGGCCTCTTCCGCGCGACGCGCACGGCCGGCTTCGGCGAGGAGGTGAAGCGAAGGCTCCTTCTCGGGGCGTTCGTCCTCTCGGCCGGTTACCGCGAGGCGTGGTACGAGAAGGCGCTCCGCGTGAGGGCCCTCCTCTCGAGCGACTTCGCCTCCGCCTTCCGGGCCTGCGACGCGATCCTCTGTCCGACGGCGCCGGAGCCCGCGTTCCCGCTCGGCGCGAGGCGATCGGACCCCGTCGCCCTCCTCCTCGGCGACGTCTTCACCGTGCCGGCGAGCCTCGCCGGCCTTCCCGCGCTCTCGGTCCCGGCCGGCCTCTCGCGCGACCGCCTGCCGGTCGGCGTGCAGCTCGTCGGGCCGTCCGGCTCCGAGCCGCTCCTCCTGAGGATCGCCCGCGTCCTCGAGGACGGCCGCCGCGAGGACGGAGCGCCGCCGGGAGCCGTCGCGTGAGGACGCGGGCTCCGGCTCTCGCGCCGCTCCTCGCCCTCCTCCTCGGCGCCGCGGCCGTCGCGCAGGAGCCGGCCCGGCGCGTCGAGGTCTCCGAGGACTTCTCGGCGGTCCTCGACGGCGGCGCCGTCGTCGTCGAGGTCCGGCCCCTGGAGGGGGAGTCGGCGGCGGACTTCGCGAGGCGCGTCTCCAGGGACGAGGCCTCGGCGGCGCGGCTCCTCGCGCTCCCGGCTCCTCCCTCGCGGAGCCGCACGATCCTCCTCCCGTACGCGGAGCTCTCCGACGAGACGCGCCTCGCCGCGGTCCGCGCGCTCTTCCCGGCGGACGTGCGGGCGACCGTCGGCTGGCTCCACGTCGCCGTCGGGACGGAGCCCGTCGCGTCGATCGCGACCTGGTTCGCGGGAGACGCGCGTCTCGCGGGGCGGATCGCCGAGTTCAACGGGCTCGCGGGGCCGACCGTCACGCGCGGAACGCTCGTGAAGGTGCCGGCCGAGCACCTCCTCCCACCCTTCCGCGACGCCGAGCCGATCCCCGACGAGGAGCCCCCGCGGCTCGAGTACGGGGCCGACGCGAAGGGGCGCTACGCGGTCTACCGGCTGAAGAGGAAGGAAGCCCTCTACTCGGCGGTCGTCGTCCGGTTCACGGGGCGGCTCCACGCCGAGGACGTCATCCAGCTCGCGCTCGACATCGCCCTCCGCTCGGGGATCGACGACGTCCACGCGATCCCCGTCGGGTACCCCGTGAAGATCCCGATCGAGCTCCTCTCGGAGGAGTACCTCCCGCCCGACGACCCGAAGGCGACGGCGCAGGCGAAGGAGCGGGCCGAGGCGGCCCTCTTCGCCTCTCCGGCGCGGACCCGGGGCCTCGCCGGCGTGAGGGTCGTCATCGACGCCGGGCACGGAGGGCGCGACACCGGGACTCTCCACCACGGGGTCTGGGAGTCGACCTACGTCTACGACGTCGCCTCGCGCCTCCGGAAGGTCCTCCTCGAGACGACGCGCGCCGAGGTCGTCATGACGTCGCGCGAGCCGAGCCTCGGCTGGGAGGTCCCGGACCGCGACCGTCTTCCCGACAGGAAGGGGCGGGTGCTCCTGACGGACCCGCCCTACGGGCTGAAAGACCCGGTCGCCGGGGTGAACCTCCGCTGGTACCTCGCGAACGCGATCCTCCGGCGCCCCGGGCCCGGCGGGAAACCGATTCCCCCGGAGCGGACCGTCTTCCTCTCGCTCCACGCGGACTCGCTCCACCCCTCCGTCCGCGGGGCGATGGCCTACGTCCCGGGCGAGCGCTTCCTCCGCTCGAGCTACGGCCGCGCGACACCGTTCTACCGGACGTTCCGCGAGGTGCGGGACGAGCCCGTCGTTTCCTTCACGAAGAAGGAGCGCGTCCTCGCCGAGGGGGCCTCGACGGCGCTCGCCGAGAAGCTCGTCGGCGCCTTCCGGAGGCGGAAGCTGCCGGTCCACCAGTTCCGCCCGGTCCGGACGCACGTCATCCGCAAGGGGAGCGAATGGGTGCCGGCGGTCCTCCGCTACAACAAGGTCCCGAACCGGGTCCTCTTCGAGCTCTCGAACCTCTCGAACGAGGAGGACCGGGAGCTGACGGTTACGCGCGCGTTCCGGCAGGCGTGCGCCGAGGCGCTCGCGGAAGGCCTCGTCTCGTTCTTCGGCGGCCCGGGGGCGCCGCCGCCGGCGGAGCGGGAGCCGTCCGCCGCGGGGCCGGCACCCGGACCGTCCGAGGTCGTCGGCCCGTGGCCGGACGCGATCGGGCCGTGGCCCGAGGGGTCGCCGCGCTCCCGCGCGGCCGTCAGGAGCCTCCCGGCCCCGACGCCGACCCGGCCCCCCGCACGGAGGCCCGTCCGTCGCCGGCGCCGGCCTGCACCGCGGGCGCGCGCGGCGTCCCGAGCCGGCTGAGGGCGAGACCGCCGAGGACGAGCGCGGCGGACGCGAGCTTCGCGCCCGAGAAGCGCTCGGAGGTCCAGAGCGCCGAGGAGACCCCCGCCACGACCGGGACGAGGACGCCGAGGCGGGTCGTCGCCGCGACGCCGAGGACGGCGAGCCCGCGCGCCCAGAGCCGGAACGAGACGTAGAGCGGGAAGACGGCCGAGAGGACGAGGATCGCCCACGCGAGGAGGGAGACGGACGCGTAGTCCTGCCGGACCATCGCCGGGAGGCAGTAGGCGAGGAGGACCGGCGTCCCGAGGGCGAAGGTCGTCGCGAGCGCGGTCGCGTGGGGGATCCGCGTCGAGAAGCGCGACGACGCCACGCTGTAGACGGACCAGCAGGTCGCCGAGACGAGGCAGAGGACGTTGCCCCAGAGGCCCCCGAGGTCGGCGGAGCCGTGCGCCGAGAGGAGGAAGGCGGCGACGCCGCCCCAGGCGACGACCGTCCCGGCGACGGCCGTCCGTCCGATCCGCTCCTGCCCCAGGGCCGCGACGAGGAGGAGCGAGAGGAGGGGGGAGACCGAGTTGAGGAGCGCCGCCGCGAACCCGCTCGTCCGGGCGACGCCGACCGCGAAGAAGAGCTGGTAGACGCCGACCCCCGTCATGGCGAGGAGGAGCCCCCGGAGCCTCAGTCCGCGGGGCGGGAGGACCGGCGCGCCGTTCCGGCGGGCCCAGGCGAGGATGAGGGCCGCCGCCAGGAGGAAGCGCCAGCCGGTGTAGGCGAGCGGGGAGATCTCCCGGTAGGCGACCTTCGTCGCGGGGTAGTTCGCCCCCCAGACGAGGACGCAGAAGAGGACCCCGAGGAGGGCCTTCGGACGGGCGGAGGAGGGCGTGGAAGAGGCGGGCACGTCTGCTATATTTCGCGGGCTTTCTCGGCGGAGGGCGGCCCTTTCGGCGCCGCCCTCTTCCGTCCGCGGAGGGACTGCACGACGATGCTAGAGGTTGAAGCGCTCCGCAAGTCGTTCTACGGCACCGTCGCCGTCGACGACGTCTCGTTCCGGGTCGAGAGCGGGGAGATCCTGGGCTTCCTCGGGCCGAACGGCGCCGGGAAGACGACGACGATGCGGATGATCACCGGCTTCCTCGAGCCGGGCTCCGGGAAGGTCACGGTCGACGGCATCGACGCCGCGAAGAAGCCGCGCGAGGCGAGGGCCCGCATCGGCTACCTCCCCGAGACCCTCGCCCTCTATCCGGAGATGAGGGTCCGCGAGTACGTGAGGTTCCGCGCCGAGCTCTGCGGCGTCGCGCGGAAGGAGACGAAGGCGCGCGTCGACGACGCGCTCGCGACCTGCTTCGTCGACGACGTCGCCGCGACGCCGATCGGGAACCTCTCGAAGGGCTACCGGCAGCGGGTCGGGCTTGCGGCCGCGCTCGTCCACGCGCCACGCGTCCTCGTCCTCGACGAGCCGACCGTCGGCCTCGACCCGAGGCAGATCGTGAAGGTCCGGGAGCTCATCCGGGACCTCCGAAAGGACCACACGATCCTCCTCTCGACGCACATCCTCCCCGAGGTCGAGCTCGTCTGCGACCGCGTCGTCATCATCGACAAGGGACGGATCGTCGCCACCGGGACACCGGAGACGCTTCGGCAGCAGCTCACGCAGGCGCCGGGGCTCGGCGTCGCGATCCAGGGCGAGGTCCCGGACGCGGACGGGGTCCTCCGGAAGCTCCCCGGCGTCGTCCACGCCTCGCGCATCGGGGCGGGAGGCGAGACGCGGGTCCTCCTCGAGGCCGAGCGGGGGAAGGACCTCCGCGAGGCGGTCTTCCGCGAGTGCGTCGCGCGCGGCTGGACGCTCCTCGAGCTCTCGCCGCGCCAGGCGACGCTCGAGGACGTCTTCGTCCGGCTCCTCGCGTCCCGCGAGGCGGAGGAGGGCGCGAAGGGCGAAGAGCTCCCGGCCGCCGTCGAGGAGCAGCCGGGCGGGGAGGCGCGGTCGTGAAGGCGCTCCTCGCGATCCTGAAGCGCGAGTTCCTCGCGTACTTCTTCTCGCCGCTCGCCTACGTCGTCCTGACGGCGTTCCTCTTCATCAACGGCTACGTCTTCTACGCGATCCTCCTGTCGCTGAACAGCCCCGAGACCTCTCGGCAGGAGCTCATGGCGCTCTTCTTCCGGAACGTCTTCTACTGGATCTTCATGATGCTCGTCTCCTCGATCGTGGCGATGCGCCTCATCTCCGAGGAGCGGAAGTCGGGCTCGGTCGAGGCGCTCCTCACCGCGCCGGTCGGGGAGGGGACCGTCGTGACGGGGAAGTTCCTCGGCGGCCTCGCGTTCTTCCTCTTCCTCTGGCTCCCGACGGTCGTCTACCCGATCGCGCTGTCGCGCTACGGGACGATCGACTTCGGGCCGATCGCCTCCGGCTACCTCGGGATCGCCCTCTTCGGCGCGCTCTTCATCGCGGCGGGGACGTTCGCCTCGTCGCTGACGAAGAACCAGATCATCGCGGCGATCGTCGCGTTCGTGATGATCCTCGCGATCTTCCTCGCCGGAGTCTTCCGCGAGCTCGCGACGGACCCGAAGCTCCGCGAGGCCCTCGGCTACCTGAACCTGATCGAGCACATGGACGACTTCGCCCGCGGGATCGTCGACAGCCGGCGCCTCGTCTACGTCCTCTCGTCCGTCGTCTTCTTCCTCTTCCTCGCGACGAAGGCCCTCCAGGGCAACAAGGGGAAGTGAGATGAGCGAGAGCCGGACCGCCGTCCGCGTGAACCTCGGGATCGCCGTCCTCCTCGGGCTCGGGATCCTCGTCCTGGTGAACTGGCTCGGGGCCCGCCACTACCGCCGCTGGGACTGGACCGGCTCGGGCCTCTACACGCTCTCGGAGAAGTCGCGGCAGGTCGTCGAGGGGCTGAAGGCGCCCGTGACGGTCACCGTCTTCATGACGGAGGGCTCGCCCCTCTACGCCGAGACGCAGGAGCTCCTGAAGCGCTACGCCGCGGCCTCGCCCCGCCTCACCGTCGAGACGCTGAACCCGGAGCGGAATCCCGCCCGCGCGCAGGCCTTCCTCAGGGAGCTCGGGGACGTCCGCCTCTCCGTCGTCTTCCGCTCCGGCGAGAAGAAGAAGGTCGTCCCCGTCGACGCGCTCGCGGAGTACGACTTCGCGAGGGCGCAGCTCGGGGGCGAGCCCGCGCTCAAGGCCTTCAAGGGGGAGCAGGAGTTCACGGCGGCCCTCCTGACCGTGACGCAGGAGAAGAGCCCGAAGGTCGTCTTCACGACGGGCCACGGCGAGCGCCCGCTCGCGGGCCGCCTGCGGGAAGGGTACGAGCGGGTCTCGGACCTCCTGAAGCAGGACAACTGCACCGTCGAGGAGTGGGACAGCCTCGCCGACCAGAAGGTCCCCGAGGGGACCGACCTCGTCGTCGTCGCCGGGCCCCGCGCCGCCTTCACGTTCCCCGAGACGGACGCCCTCAAGGCGTGGCTCTCCGCGGGCGGCCGCGCCCTCCTCCTCCTCGACCCCGAGTTCGCGCCCGGGCCGGGGAACCGGCTCGTCGACCTCGGGCTCGGCGCCGTCCTCGAGCCGTACGGCCTGAAGCTCGGCGAGGACATCGTCGTCGATCCGCGGAACGCGCTCCCGCTCATGGGGCCCGAGACGGTCGTCGCCCGGAGCTCGCGGGCCCACCCCGTCACGAAGCTCCTCGAGGGGCTCCCGGTCGTCTTCCCGGTCGTGAGGTCCGTCTCCGTCGCGGAGAAGGCGCCGGACGGGGTCGCCGCGCAGGTCCTCCTCGAGACGTCGCCGGAAGGGTGGGGCGAGACGGACCTCGCCGCCCTCGAGACGAAGGTCGAGAAGGACGAGCGGGACGTCGCGGGACCGGTGCCCCTCGCGGCCGCGGCGGAGGCCGGGAGCGGGCGTAAGACGCGCCTCGTCGTCGTCGGCGACGCGGACTTCGCCTCCACGGGAGGCATCGCGAACGCGGCGAACCTCTACCTCGTCACGTCGGCCGCGAACTGGCTCCTCGAGCGCGAGTCGCTCATCTCGATCCCGCCGAAGTCGACCGAGCAGGTCTCCGTGACCCTCTCGCGCTCCGACGTCGGCCGGATCTCGCTCCTCGTCCTGCTCCTCCTCCCCGCCGCGGCGATCGCGTTCGGCATCGGCGTCTGGCTCAAGAGGCGTCGCTGAGGGAGCCGCCATGTCGACCCGGAAGCTCCTGATCCTGACCGGCGTCTTCCTCGCGCTCCTCGCTTTCGTCGTCCTCTGGGAGCGGCACCAGCCGACCTCCGAGGAGAGGGCGAAGGCGCGGAAGAGGCTCCTCGACCTCGACGCGAAGGAGGTCGCCGGCCTCGTCCTGGAGCGCCCCGACCAGGCGAAGGTCGAGCTGACGCGGAAGGACGGCGGCTGGGTCCTCGGAGGCGCCCGCGGCGGGGCCGCCGACGCCGTGACCGCCGACGGTCTCGCGGCCGACCTCGCGCGCCTCGACCTCCTCGGCGAGACGCGGACGGAGTTCGAGCCGAAGGAGTACGGTCTCGACGCGCCGAAGGCGAAGGTGACGGTCCGGACGAAGGACGGCGCCGAGAGGACGGTCCTGTTCGGGGCGGCGATCCCCGGGGCCGACGCGACCGCGGCCGCCGCGGACGGGCGGCTCGGCTCCGTGAAGTTCGCCCCGCTCGCGCAGCTGACGAAGCCCTACGACGAGTACCGCTCGAAGAACCTCGTCGACGTCCCCGTCTCCGAGGTCTCGCGCGTCACCGTCGCGCGCGGGCCGAACCGGGTCGTCGCCGCGCGCGCCCCGGACGGCGGCAGGACCCGCGAGGAGCCGGTGAGGGACCTCGCCTCGCGCTCCTTCGTCGACCAGCTCCTCTCCGACCTCGCGGGCGTGCGGGCCACGGAGTTCCCGACCCTCGCGCCGGCGGACCTCCCCAGGGTCGGGCTCGCGCCTCCTGCGGCCGAGGTCGTCCTCGAGAAGGGGAAGGAGGTCGTCGCCCGCCTCGCGTTCGGCGCCGCGAAGGCGGACGCGGCCGGCAGGCTCTACGCGAGCCGGGACGGCGTCGTCCTCGTCGTCGACGACCGCGCGCAGGAGAGCCTCGGAAAGGAGCTCTCCGCGTTCCGCGAGCCGAAGCTCCTCCCTCTCGACTCCTGGCTCGCGACGCGGGTCGTCTTCGAGAGCCCCGCGCTGCGGGCCGGAGCGGAGAAGGTCGAGGGGGCCTGGCGCGCCGCGGGTCGGGAGATCGAGCCGGCGGCGCCGAGCGACCTCCTCGACCGCCTCGCGCACGCCGACGTGAAGCGCTTCGTCGCCGCCAAGGACCTCGCGACGATCGGCCTCGCGGCGACGAGAAAGAAGAGGCCTGCCCCGGCCGGCACACTCGAGATCCTACTCGAGAAGGCGAAGGAGCCGCTCCGCGTCGCGTTCTTCACGCCCGCGCCGCTCGCCGGCGAGGGGGCCGTCGCCGCGCAGGTCTCCGGGCGGGGCGACACGCTCGTCGTCGACGCCGCCGTGTGGGAGGACGTCCGCGCCTTCGCCGGGCGGCTGAAGACGGCGGCGGCCGCGGCGGGACCGACGATCCCCGCGGCCGCGGCGAAGCCCTAGGTCAGTCCTTCTTCTCGGGCGTTTCCGCGTCCCCGCGGGGCGGGCGTGACGCGACGGAGCGGTCCCTCTCGGCGGCCTGGCGCTCGAGCTGCGCGACGCGCGCCTTCCGCTCGAGCTCCTTGCGGTCCGTGGCCTGGTCGACCTTCTTCTTCGAGGAGCCGAGGAGGGCGCCCGCCGCCAGGACGAGGCGCAGGCCGAGCTGCCCGGTGAACTTCGCCCCCTCGCCCTTCGCCCCGACGAAGCTCGAGCCGCCGAGCTTCGCTTCGGAGAAGTCGGCGTGGGAGACGTTCGCCCCCTTGAAGAGCGCCCCCTCGAGGACGGCGCCGACGAGGTTCGAGAAACGGAAGTCGGCCGCCGTGAAGTCCGCCTCGGGGGCCTCGGCGCCGACGAGATTCGTGCCGGAGAAGTTCGCTCCCGGCGCCATGACCCCCGCCATGCGGGCCCGCTTCAGGTTCGCGCGGCGGAGCGTCGCGCCGTCGAGGTGCGCGCGCTGGAAGACCGCGCCTTCGAGGTTCGCCTCGGAAAGGTCCGCCCTCGAGAGGTCCGCCTCGGTGTAGTTCCCGCCCCTCAGGTTCGCGCCGACGCCGTTCGCCTCGGCGAGCTTCGCGCCGGTGAAGTTCGGGAACTTCAGCTTCGGGGTGCGGAGGTCGAGCTTCTCGATGTTCGCCTGCGTCAGGTCCGTCTCCTCGAGGAGGGCGCCGAGGAGGATCGAGCGGCGGAGGTCGGCGTCCTTGAAGCACGCCTTCTTCAGGACGGAGTCCGAGAAGATCGCGGCCTGGGCGACGACCCTCTCGAAGTCGGAGGATGTCATGTCGGCGCCCGTGAAGTCGCATCCCGCGAGGTTCGCCCCGCGGAGCGTCACGCGGTGCCCCTTCACGGAGCGGAACGTCGTCCCGGTCAGCTTCGCGTCCCGGAAGAAGGAGAGCGTGAGCGTCGACTTGTCGAAGCTCCCCCGGAGGTAGGTGATGCCGTCGAAGACGGCCTGCGAGAGGTCGCACTCCTCGAAGACGCAGCCGTCGACGATGACGCCGCGGAAGTTCGCGGCGACGAGGCGCGCGAACGAGAAGACGCTCCCGCTGAACGTCGTCCCCTCGAGCTTCGCCCCCGTCAGGTCGGCGGCCGTCAGGTTCGCCTCGCGCACGGAGGCGTTCTTCAGGTTCACGCCCCTCAGCGACGCCCCGACGAGCTGCACCTTGTCGAGCGTGTGGTACTCGAGGTCCGTCCCGGACAGGTCCGCCCTCCTCAGGCTCGTCCCGCGGAGCGACGTCCCCTGCAGGTGCGCCTGCGAGAGGCTCGAACCGTCGAGGTTCGAGCCGTCGAGCTTCGACCGCGAGAGGTCGGCGCCCGAGAGGTTCCGTCCCGTCAGGTCGAGCTCGAGGAGCGCGACGTCGGTCAGGTCGGGGGTGATACCGGGGTGCTCGTCCCGCCAGCGGTTCCAGTCGGGACCCTTCAGCACTTCGAGGTGCTCGGAGCTGGCCATGGCGTGGAAGTCTACCGTCTAGAATCGACTCATGAGCGTCTCCCAGCCCGTCCGCGGCGCCGAAAGGCTCCGTCGTGCCCTCCTCGGCTCCTACCCGCTCCTCTACGTGCAGTCCTGGGAGGAGGGCCGCGTCGAGCGGGCGGTCTCGATGCTCGCCCAGAAGTTCTACGAACGGCCTGTTCCGTTCGCGGTCTGGACGTGCGTGGACGGGTGGACGGGGCTCCCGGACGCTTCCGCGGAGACCCGCGACCCGCTCCGGGCGCTCGACGCGGTCCTCCAGTCGGCGGGACCCGGCTTCTTCCTCATGAAGGACCTCCCGGCGCTCCTTCCGGACCGCCCGGACGTCGTGCGGCGCCTGAGGGACGCGTACCGGCAGCTCAAAGGGAAGGGGAAGTTCGTCTTCCTGGTCTCGCCGCGGCTCGTCCTCCCGGAGGACCTGAAGAAGGAGACGTTCCTCGTCGACTACGACCTCCCCGACGAGCCGGAGGTGCGGAACGCGATCGCGATCCTCGGCAAGCGCTACCTCGGCGAGGCGGGGCTGCAGCCCGGGGACGTGGACCGGATCGTGACGGCGCTTCGCGGGCTGACGCTCGACGAGCTCGAGCACGTCTTCGCGAAGGTCTTCGCGCGGACCCCGCGCTTCGACGACGGGACCTTCGACGAGCTCCTCGCCGAGAAGGAGCAGTCGTCGCGCAAGGAGGGCGTCCTCGAGTACGTCCCGCCGAGGATCACCCTCGACGACGTCGGAGGGCTCGAGAACCTGAAGGACTGGCTCCGGAAGCGGCAGCACCTCTTCACGCGCGAGGCCGCGGAGGCGGGCCTCCCGGTCCCGAAGGGGCTCCTCATGATGGGGATGTCGGGCTGCGGGAAGTCCCTGTCGGTCAAGACGATCCCGGCGCTCTGGAACCTCCCGCTCTTCCGCCTCGACATGAACCTCGTCTTCGGCACCGCGAACCCCGAGGCGACGTTCCACCGCGCTCTCAAGACGACCGAGGGGCTCGCGCCCGCGATCCTCTGGATCGACGAGATCGAGATGGCGATCACGGGCGGCCGCGAGGCGGGGGGCGGGGACCCGGCGCTCGGCCGGATCTTCTCGACCTTCCTGACCTGGATGCAGGAGAAGGAGGCGCTCGTCTTCGTCGCGGCGACGGCGAACCGGATCCACCTCCTGCCCGCGGAGTTCATCCGGAAGGGGCGCTTCGACCAGGTCTTCTTCATCGACCTCCCGAACGAGACGGAGCGGAAGGCGATCTTCACGGTCCACCTCCGCAAGCGGCGGGCGGACCTCTCGAAGTTCGACGTCGTCTTCCTCGCGAAGGCGACGAAGGGCTTCAACGGCGCGGAGATCGAGTCGGTCGTCCACGCCGCCGCGATCGACGCGTTCAACGAGAAGCGGCCGATGAGCGAGGACGACGTCTCGAGGGTCATCACGAACACCGTCCCCCTCTCGAGGACGATGGACGAGCAGATCAAGGGCATCAAGAGCTGGGCCCACAACCGCGCCGTCTCCGCCTCCCGGGAGAGCGCGACGTAGGGGCCGTCCGCCGCGCGGCGGCTCAGTTCCAGCGCGGGTCGAGCCCCTCGCGCCGGAAAGGGGCGAGGAGGTCGACGCGCAGCTGGAGGCTCCGGACCTGGTCGAGGACCCATGAGTAGCGCTCCTCGAGGGCGTCCATCGCGAGGAGCGCGTAGCGGTCTTCGGACCCGAGCCCCAGCCGGCTCGCGGCCTCGTTGACGAGCCCCTCGTCGGAGAGCGACGCGGGGAGGTGGCTCGCGCCGGAGCGCCCGACCGAGACGGCGAGCCGCTCGACGGAGCGCGCGAGGGCGCGCCGGAGGTCCCTCCGGCCGGGCCCGCCCTCGCGCCCCGCGGGGAGCGGCCGGACCGGAGCCTCCTCGACCTCCGCGAGACGGTAGGCCCTTCCGGTCCGCTCGGCGGCGACGCGGTACCTGAAGACGCCGCGCAGGACGATGTTCGAGCGGCCGTCGGGGAGCGGCTCGTGCTCGACGATCTCCCCGGCGCAGCCGTAGGGGAGGAGCGCGGGGCGGCCGTCCGGGAGGGGAGGCGACGCGGCGTCGAGCGTGTGGAGCCCGAGGAGACGCTCCCCTTCGAGCGCGTCGGCGAGCATCTCCCGGTAGCGCGGCTCGAAGACGTGGAAGGGGAGGCTCGTCTGGGGGAGGAGCACGGCCTCGAGAGGGAAGAGGGGGAGGAGCCTCACCGGGGCCCCTCGGATCGCCCGGTCGCCGGGGCCAGACGGAGGACGTGGTCGACGACGGCGTCGATCTCGGCCGGCGTGAGCGTTCCCGAGAAGGGAGGCATCGTGCTCCCCGGGTCGCCCTCCGCGACGAGCCGCCTCACCGCCTCGCGGGCGGGGCCGTGCCGCCACCTCCCGTCCGTCAGGTCGGCGAGGGGCCGTCCCTCCGCGAAGCGCGTCCGCCCGGTCCCGTCGGGGCCGTGGCAGGCGGCGCACTTACGGCGCCAGACCCTCTCCCCCGGCGCTTCGCCGGCGGAGCAGCCCGGCGCCGCGAGGGCGGCGAGGAGGGCGACGGCGGTCATGATCCCAGGCGGTTCTCTCATGCTATCTTCCGCGGCCATGGCGAACAAGGACGACCGCTACAGCGACAACGCCACCGGCAAGTTCTACGTCGACACGCAGTGCATCGACTGCGACGTCTGTCGCGTCACCGCGCCGAACAACTTCTCCCGGCAGGAGGAGAAGGGCTATTCCTTCGTGCAGAAGCAGCCCGAGACTCCCGAGGAAGAGGACCAGTGCAAGGAGGCGATGGACTCCTGCCCGGTCGAGGCGATCGGGAGCGACGGGGAGTAGCCGCACCGGAAGCTCAGAGAGGGGCGGCGGAGGCGCCGCCCCCTTCGGCGCCCGCGAGGGCCGCCCGGGCGTGGTAGCTCGACCGGACGAGCGGCCCCGCTTCCACCACGGCGAACCCCATCGCCGTCCCCTCCTCGCGCAGACGAGCGAACTCGTCCGGCGTCCACCACCTCTCGACGGGGAGCCGCCGCTCGTGCGGCTGGAGGTACTGACCGACCGTCAGCGCGTCGGTCCCCGCCGTCCTCAGGTCTCGCATCGTCGCGACGACCTCGTCCGTCGTCTCTCCGAGCCCGACCATGATCCCGCTCTTGACCCGCATCGACGGGGCACGGGCGTCCCGGAAGGACGCGGCCCGGGCGAGGAGCTCGAGGGAGCGGGCGTAGACGGCGTCGGGGCGGACGCGCCGGTAGAGCCGCGGAACCGTCTCCGTGTTGTGGTTCAGGACCTCGGGCGCGGCCTCGAGGACGGTCCGGAGCGCCTCCTCGTTTCCGAGGAAGTCGGGGACCAGGACCTCGACGGTGACGCCCGGCACGAGCTCCCGGATCGCGCGGATCGTCGCGGCGAAGTGCGCGGCGCCGCCGTCGGGGAGCTCGTCGCGGTTCACCGAGGTCACGACGGCGTGCCGGACCCCGAGCTCGCGCACCGCTTCCGCGACGCGCCTCGGCTCCCCGGGGTCGAGCGGGCGGCCGAGGCCCTGCGTCACCGCGCAGAAGCCGCAGCGCCGCGTGCAGACGTCGCCCATGAGCATGAACGTCGCCGTCCGCTCGCGCCCCCAGCACTCGAAGAGGTTCGGGCACCGGGCCTCCTGGCAGACGGTGTTCAGCTCCTTCCGCTTCACGAGCTCGTGGATCGCGCGCGTCTCCTCGTTGTCGACGACGCGCACCTTGAGCCACTCCGGCCGGGGCGTCTCGCCGTAGACCGGCCGGTCGGGGTTCGGGACGAAGCGGGGAAGCGGGCTCTCGCTCACGCGCGCGGAGTGTAGCCTCGGCGGGGAAGGCGGCGGCGGGCGATGGCCCCGGAGCCGCGGGAAGGGGGGGCGACCGTGGAAAACGAGCGTGGGGTCGAGGGGGGCGCGGGCCGCGTGAGGGTCGTGACGTCGGCAGAGGTCGGGGCCGCGCTCGCGGACGGGCGGCCCGTCGTCGCGCTCGAGTCGACGATCCTCTGCCACGGGCTGCCGTTCCCGGCGAGTCTCGAGACGCACCTCGCCGCCGAGGCCGCGATCCGGGCGGCGGGGGCCGTCCCGGCCCTCGTCGCCGTCGTGGACGGCGTCCCCCGCGCCGGCTTCGAGGGGGAGGGCGCCGAGGCGCTCGCGCGGGCCGGCTCCCGCGTCCGGAAGGCGACGACGCGGGACCTCGGGTTCCTCGCGGCGCGGCGCGAGAGCGGGGCGACGACCGTGGCGGCGACGATGGCGATCGCCGCCGCCGCCGGTATCCGCGTCTTCGCGACGGGGGGCATCGGCGGCGTCCACCGGGGGGCCGCCGAGACGTTCGACGTCTCCGCCGACCTCCTCGAGCTCGGCCGGACGCGCGTCGCCGTCGTCGCCGCCGGCGCGAAGGCCGTCCTCGATCTCCCGAAGACCCTCGAGGCGCTCGAGACGCTCGGCGTGCCCGTCGTCGGATTCGGGACGTCGGAGCTCCCCGCCTTCTGGGTCCGCGGATCGGGCCTGCCGCTCGAGGTGAGATGCGACGAGCCCGCCGGCGTCGCGAGGCTCCTGCAGGCCCACTGGAGGTGGCCCTCGTCCGGCGGCGTCCTCGTGGCGAACCCCTGTCCCGCGGACGCGGCGCTCCCGGGCGAGGCCGTCGACGGAGCGATCGAGAGGAGCCTCGCGGCGGCGAAGGAGAAGGGCGTCTCCGGCAAGGCCGTCACCCCGTTCCTCCTCTCCCGCCTCGCGGAGGAGACGGGGGGCCGGACGCTCGCTGCGAACAGGGCCCTCGTCGTCTCGAACGCCTCCGTCGCGGCGCGGATCGCCGTCGCGCTCGCGGAGGGGGCGCCTCGGCCGTGAGGACGGAGGGATCGGCGGCGCGACGGGAGCGGCCCGCCGTCCCCGCGCCGGAGGCTCCCCAATGCACGGGCGCCGTGTGAGGGCGCCCGTGCCGTTCGGGGAGCGGTCGCGTCAGCCGCGGAAGCGGAGCGCGAAGAGCCCCGCGGCGAGGATCGCCGCGGCGAGGCCGGCGAGGCCGACCGGGGAGAGCGCCGGGACGACCGCCTCGGCGGCGGCGGCCCGGATCGCCACGACGTTGTCGAGCACGAACCGGCCGGCGTCCGGGGTCCACTCGATCGTCGCCCTGCGGAAGGGGCTCGTCGGGGCGAGGACCGCGAGGTTACCCGCGAACTCGTCACCGTCCAGGTTCACGGCGTCGACGAGGACGGAGCCGACCGGAGAGCCTCCCGCGGTGTAGCCGGTGACGCGGACGGCCTCCGGCAGGGCGAGGGCGGAGACGCTCGTGGCGCGGAGGCTCGAGCCGCCCGTCCAGGGAGACGACCCGGCCGGAGGCCTCCCCTCGCCGCCCTCGCCGCCGGACACGGCGAACCCGAACGTCAGCCGGGAGACGTCGCCGCCGAAGTCGATCGTCAGGACGCCCGGCGCCCCTTCGATGCTCGGATCGCTGACGTAGGTCGTCGTCCCCGGGCCACTGGCGAAGCGGCAGTCGGGGGAAGGGCTTCCCCCGAGCGTGAACGAGAAGGAGAGCGGGAGGATCGGGACGCCGTTCAGGGTCGTCACCGTGACCCCGTGGACGCTCGAGCCGAAGACGAACTCGGGCTCCGAGAACGTGACGGGTCCGAGGGACTGCGCGAGGGCCGCGGGGGCGGCCGCGAGCAGAGCGGCACAGGCGAAGGCCGCGATGGACTTCGAGGACGTCATGGTCACTCCTCCGGTGAGGCGACGGAGCCTTCCGCGTCTCGGCGAGCTGGGATGCGGGAGGCTAGCACGGAGGAGCCGGGCGAGGAAGTGCCCGCGACCACAACTGGTAGACTCAAGAGTTTTCCGGGCGACATGCGCCGAACGACCGGGGAGTGCCGAGGTGAGCGAATGACGACGGACACGATCGACGCGAAGCGCACGGCCGACCACGAGGGGGTCGCCCGGACGAAGGACGCCTGGCGCCGGAAGGTCGCCGAGGCCTTCGGGAAGCGTCCGGCCTGGAAGCGCGACTTCACGACGGTCTCCTCGGCCGAGGTGAACCCGCTCGCCACACCGGACGACGTCGCCGGCCTCGACTACGCCCGCGACCTCGGCTTTCCCGGCGAATTCCCCTACACGCGGGGCGTCCAGGCGACGATGTACCGCGGGAAGCCCTGGACGATCCGCCAGTTCGCCGGGTTCGGCACGGCGCGGCAGACGAACGAGCGCTTCAAGGTCCTCCTCTCGCACGGGCAGACGGGCCTCTCGACCGCCTTCCACCTCCCGACCCTCTACGGCTACGACTCCGACCACGAGATGTCCGCCGGCGAGGTGGGGAAGTGCGGCGTCGCCGTCGACACGCTCCGCGACTTCGAGGTCCTCTTCGACGGGATCGACCTCGGCTCCGTGACGACGTCGATGACGATCAACTCGACGGCGCCGATCGCCCTCGCGATGTACCTCGCCGTCGCCGAGAAGCAGGGGACCCCCTGGTCGAAGGTCGGCGGGACGCTCCAGAACGACATCCTCAAGGAGTACATCGCCCAGAAGGAGTTCATCTTCCCGCCGCGGCCGTCGATGCGGCTCGTGACCGACCAGTTCGCCTTCTGCGCGAAGCACGTGCCGAAGTGGAACACCGTGTCGATCTCGGGCTACCACATCCGCGAGGCGGGCTCGACGGCGCTGCAGGAGCTCGCCTTCACGCTCCGCGACGGGATGGAGTACGTGAAGTACGGGATCGACGCGGGGCTCCCCGTCGACGAGTTCGCGCCGCGCCTCTCCTTCTTCTTCAACGCGCACAACGACTTTTTCGAGGAGATCGCCAAGTTCCGCGCCGCCCGGCGGGTCTGGGCGAAGGTGATGCGCGACCGCTACGGGGCCAAGAGCCCCGAGTCGTGGAAGCTCCGATTCCACACGCAGACGGCCGGCGTCTCGCTCACGGCGCAGCAGCCCTACAACAACGTCGCGCGCGTCGCGGTCCAGGCGCTCGCCGCCGTTCTCGGCGGGACGCAGTCGCTCCACACGAACGCCCTCGACGAGACGCTCGCCCTCCCGACCGAGTTCGCCGCGAAGGTCGCCGTGAGGACCCAGCAGATCCTGATGAACGAGACGGGCGTCGCCCACACGATCGACCCCCTCGGCGGTTCGTTCTTCGTGGAGGAGGCGACGAACCGGATGGAGGAGGGGGCGTTCGACTACTTCCGGAAGATCGACGCCTACGGCGGCATGGTCGAAGCGATCGAGGCCGGCTTCCCGCAGAAGGAGATCATGGACGCCGCCTACCGCTTCCAGAGGGCGCTCGACGCCGGCGACAAGGTGATGGTCGGCGTGAACGCCTTCAAGGAAGAAGTCCCGGAGGACGTCGTCCCGACCCTCGTCATCTCCGAGCAGACGGCGGCGGAGCAGGTCGCGCAGCTGAACGAGGTCCGCCGGACGCGGGACGGCAAGGCGGTCGTCTCGACGCTCCACGCCCTCCGCGAGGCGTGCCGGAACGGCGCGAACGTCATGCCCCCGCTCGTCGAGGCGGTGAAGGCCTACGCGACCGTCGGAGAGATCTCCGACGTGATGCGCGACGTCTTCGAGACCTGGCAAGAACCTGCCGTCTTCTGAGAACGCCGGATCGTGAGGGGGGGCCGGGGGGCGCGCGGGGAGACCTCCGGCCTGTCGAGGGCCCGGGATGCGTGACGGGGGGCGGGGGCCGCGCACGGCCCTTTCGCATCCTGGCCCTCCGCTTGCTACGCTCCGTCGCGGCATGAGACTCCGCTTCGCCCGCGTCGCTTTCTCATTCGCGCTCGTCGCCCTCCCGGCCGTCGCCGAGCCGCCGCTGCGGTCGCAGGCGCTCGACCCGGCCGAGTCGGCCCGCCGGGACGCCGTCGAGAGGTTCCTCCGGGCACGGCTCTTCGCGGCGGACGGGGAGTTCCAGGAGGCGCTCAAGGAGTTCCGGCGCGCGGTCGAGCTCGACCCCGAGAACGGACACCTGCGGAAGGAGTACGCCGAGGCGCTCCGCGACTTCGGCATCCTCCCGGAGGCGGAGCAGCAGGCGCGCAAGTCCGTCGAGCTCGTACCTCAGAGCGCGGCGGCGCACAGGGTCCTCGGCCAGATCCTCCTCTCGAAGGCCCGCGACCGGGAGGGGATCGAGGCCGCGATTCCCGTCCTGAAGAAGGCGAACGAGCTGCAGCCCGGCGAGCCGACCGGCGCCCTCGCGCTCGGCCAGGCCTACCTCCGGCTCGAGAAGCCGAAGGAGGCGGCGGAGGTCCTCGCGAGAGTCCAGGACCGGGCGCGAGGGCCGATCCTGCCGCTCCTGTACGGCGAGGCCCTCGAGAAGAGCGGCCGGCCGGAGGACGCCGAGGAGGCGTACCAGGGGGTCCTCCGGATCGACGAGGAGAACACCGCGGCCGCGCTCGGGCTCCTCCGCGTCTACCAGGCGACGCGCCGGTTCGAGAAGGCGCTTCCGATCCTCGCCGAGCTCGTGAAGCGCCAGCCGGGGAACCTCGGCCTGAAGGCGCAGTACGGCCTCTCGCTCCTCCGCGGGCGCCGGCTCGACGAGGCGGAGACGGCGTTCCAGGAGGTGCTCAAGGCGGACCCGGACAACAGGGACGCCCTGCGGCACTACTCGACGCTCCTCTCCGAGCGGCTCGAGACCTCACGCGCCGAGGAGCTGCTCAAGCGGCTCCAGGGCCTCGAGCCCGACGACGCGGACGTGGCGTTCCGGCGCGCGCTGAACTTCCTCGAGGCGCGCCGTCTCGACGAGGCCGAGACGGTCCTTCGCGACCTGCGCTCCCAGCTCGTCGCGCAGAAGGCCCCCTCGGGAGGCATCGCCTCGGTGGACGGCCAGCTCGGCTACGTCGCCTACCTCCGGAAGGACTGGGCCGCGGCCCGGGCCGCGGTGAGGCCGCACCTCCTCGACGCGGAGGGCGGATTGAACCTGCAGGCCCTGAACCTGCTGGCCCAGGTCGCCCGCGACGCCGACGAGCCTGCCGAGGGGCTGAAGGCGTGCCGCGAGGCGTTCGCGAAGGAGCCGAAGGACGTCGGCGTCCGTTCCCTCCTCGCGGAGTTCCTCCTGCGCTCGGCGAAGGAGAAGGAGCGCGCGGAAGGGGAGGAGGTCGTCGCGGCGCTCGGGAAGGAGGGACGGACGGGAGCCCTCGCCGCGGCGGACGTCTTCCAGCGGCTCGAGCGGTACGGCCGGGCGGCCGAGGCCGCGACCGCCGCGCTCGCGCAGTTTCCCGACGACCCCGACCTCCTTTTCCGGCAGGCGGCGTCCCTGGAACGGGAGAAGAGGATCCCCGAGTCGATCGCCGCCTTCGAGAAGCTCCTCGCGCTCCGGCCGGACCACGGCGCCGCGCTGAACTACCTCGGCTACATGCTCGCGGACCGGAACGAGAACCTCGAACGGGCGCTCGAGCTCGTCTCGAAGGCCGTGTCGCTCGAGCCGTCGAACGCGGCGTACCTCGACTCGCTCGGCTGGGTCTACTTCCGCCTCGGAAAGCTCGACGAGGCCGAGAAGCACCTCCTCACCGCGAAGCGCCTCTCCCCGGACGACCCGACGATCGAGGAGCACCTCGGAGACCTCGAGGAGCGGCGTGGCGACGTCGCGAAGGCGCGCGAGCGCTGGAGCCGGGCGCTCGCGCTCGAGCCGGAAGACGGCGGGGCGGCGATCCGGGCGAAGCTGGAGAGGACCGCCTCGGCCGAGAAGACGCCGTGAAGCGCCGGGCCGCGTCCGCCGCGGCCGCGCTCCTCGTCCTCGCCTCGTGCCGCAGCGCGACGCCGGCGCCGCGCCCGGCCGGCCCGGACGAGGCGCTCCGCGCCGTCTCGGCGGTCCTCGCGGCGCGCGACGCGGCGTGGGCCCCGCGCCGGTTCAAGGCGCTCTACCGGGGGGAGGTCTCGCCCCGGATCGGGCCCGTCCTGCGCGGGTACGTCGCCCTCTTCTGGGACGGCGAGTCCCTCTCGTATCGCGCCTCGGTCCCGCTCGTCGGAGGCGTCCGCACCGGGACGATCCGCCGCGACGGAGGCGACGCCGAGGGGCTCCTCCCGGGACGGCTCGCGGCGGGTGACGTCCTGGCAGCTCTCCTCGGAGTCCCCCAAGACGCCCCGACGGGCGAAGGGGCCGTCGCGGCGGAGGGCGGCCTCGAGCTGCGCCTCCCCTCCGGCGCGGGGCGCTCCGTCGTCGTCGCGAGCGACGGGGCGATCGTCGGGCTCGCCCTCCCCGACGGCGTCCGCGTGGAGCTCGAGCCGGGAGCCGGTGTCCCGCGCCGGATCCGGGTCGACGGCCCGGAGGGGAGCGCGATCCTGACGCTCGAGAGCTTCGGCCCGTGGCCGGAAGGGGAGGAGGGGGCCGGGACGTGAGGCTCGTGACGGAGGCCTTCGCGAAGGTGAACCTCTCGCTCGTCGTCCTCGGGCGGCGGCCCGACGGCTACCACGAGCTCGACACCGTCTTCCAGGCCGTGGGTCTCACCGACCGCCTGACCTTCGAGGAAGCGGACGTCCTTTCGCTCGAGGTGGACGACCCCTCGGTCCCCGCGGGGCCCGAGAACCTCGTCCTCCACGCGGCGCGGGCCCTCGCGGAGGCGGCCGACGTGAGGCCGAGGGCGGCGATCACGCTCGAGAAGAGGATCCCCGCCGGCGGCGGGCTCGGGGGCGGCAGCTCGGACGCGGCCGCGGCGCTCCTCGCCCTGTCGGAGCTCTGGGGGCTCGGCCTCTCCGCGGGGCCGCTCGCCGAGGTCGGGGCGAAGGTCGGCTCCGACGTCCCCTACTTCCTCTTCGGCGGCACGGCGCGCGGCCTCGGGCGGGGGGAGCGGATCGAACCGCTCGAGGACTTCCCGCCGCGCGGCGTCGTCCTCGTCATGCCGCCGTTCCCGGCCGCGACGCCGGAGGTCTTCCGGCGGCTCGGAGCGCCGCCGTGGAACGGGCTCCCCGCCGCCGCCGGGAGCGCGCTCCCCGACCGGAACGACCTCGAGCCGGCGGCGGAGGCGCTCTTTCCGGCGCTCCGCGCCGTGCGCGAGGCGCTCGCGACGGCGGGCGCGCTGCAGGCGCGCCTCTCCGGGAGCGGGTCGACGGTCTTCGGCCTCTTTCCCGACGCCGGCTCCGCGGCGGAGGCCGCGCGTCGCCTCGAGGGCCTCCCCGCCGGCAGCGCCGTCCGCGTCGTGCCGACGTGGACGCGCGAGGAGTGCCGGCTGCGGGGCGGCGCGCGCCGGGCAGAGTAAGATCCTCGCGCGTGCTGGGGAGTCGACAAGCGGTAAGTCAGCGGTCTTTGGAACCGCCATTCGGAGGTTCGAATCCTCCCTCCCCAGCCAGGATGAGAGAAAGATGACGCTGAGGGTTCCGTACGGAGAGCTGAAGGTCTTCGGAGGGCGCGCGCACCCGTCCCTGACCGGCGAGATCTGCCGGGCCCTGGGACGCGAGGCGGGAAGGGTGACGCTCTACAACTTCTCGGACGGCGAGAACTACTGCCAGATCGAGGAGAACGTCCGAGGCGCCGACGTCTTCGTCGTCCAGCCGACCTGCACCCCGGTGAACGCGAACCTCATGGAGCTCCTGATCATGCTCGACGCCTTCAAGCGCTCCTCGGCGTCGCGCGTGACCGCGGTCCTGCCGTACTACGGCTACGCACGGCAGGACCGGAAGGACAAGCCGCGGGTCCCGATCACGGCGAAGCTCGTCGCGGACCTCCTCGTCTCGGCCGGGGCCGACCGCGTCCTCGCCGTCGACCTCCACGCGGCGCAGATCCAGGGCTACTTCGACATCCCGGTCGACCACCTGTTCGCCTCGCCCGTCATCCTCGACGCGATCCGCGACGCGAAGCTCGACCCCCTCACCGTCGTCTCGCCGGACGCCGGCGGCGTCGAGCGGGCGCGGGCCTTCGGCAAGCGGCTCGGCGTATCGCTCGCCATCGTCGACAAGCGGCGGAAGGGGAAGAACGAGGTCGAGGTCATGCACGTCATCGGCGACGTGAAGGGGCGGAACGTCCTCATCATCGACGACATCATCGACACGGCGGGGACCCTCATCAACACGGTGGCGGCCCTGAAGGAGGCGGGAGCGGAGCGCGTCTTCTCGGCGTGCGTCCACCCGGTCCTGTCGGGCCCGGCGATCGACCGGCTGAACGCGAGCTCGATCGAACGGGTCTTCTGCTCGAACACCCTCCCGATCGACGAGAAGGTCGCGCGCTGCCCGATCCTGACGCCCCTTTCCGTCGGGCCGCTCCTCGGCGAGGCGATCCACAGGATCCACGAGGGGACGTCGGTCTCGTCGCTCTTCGTCTAGGCGCTCCGGAGCTCCCCTCTGCGGGCGGGCGACCCCGAAGCCCGGGGGCGCCCGGCCGGGTCCGACGGGGTCGGCCGGCGGCCCTCGCCCGGACGGCGAGCCCCGACCGGGCCCGGCGGCGGGCCCGGCGGCCGGGGAGGATCGTGTAGAATCCCCGGCTCTGCGCCGGACCGGACGCCCGGACTCTGCCGGACCGTCCGCCCGGGGAAAGGACATCGGAATGCTCCAGGAAAACGTCGTCGTCGAGGTCGAGAAGCGCGTCGAGACGGGCAAGAACGCCTGCAACCGCCTCCGCGCGAAGGACCTCATCCCGGCCGTCCTCTACGGCGGCCACTCCGGGGCGGAGTCGCTCCCGCTCAGCGTCCCGCGGAAGTCGCTCCTCGACCTCTTCCGCAAGGGGCTCCACCAGAACGCGGTCTTCCTCGTCCACGTGAAGGGGGCCGACGAGAAGCCTCACGTGATGGTCCGCGACGTCATGCTGAGCCCCCTCCGCCGGGAGCTCCTCCACGTCGACTTCGTCCGGATCCTCCTCGACCGCAAGCTGAGAGTGAAGGTCCCGGTCGAGACCGTCGGGACGGCGCTCGGCGTCAAGCTCGGCGGGCTCCTCGACGTCGTGACGCGCGAGCTCGAGGTCGAGTGCCTCCCGGCCGACATCCCGTCGGCGATCCAGGCCGACGTGAGCGCGCTCGACGCAGGCAACGTCCTCCGCGTCGCCGACCTGAAGCCCGGCGAGAAGGTCCAGATCGTCGGAGACCCCGACCGCGTCGTCGCCCACATCGTGACGCACAAGGCCGAGGAGGCGCCGGCGGCCGAGGCCGCTGCGCCGGCCACGGCCGAGCCCGAGGTCGTGAAGAAGGGGAAGAAGGAGGAGGAGGGCGCCAAGCCCGCCGCTCCGAAGGCCGAGAAGAAGGAGAAGAAGTAGGCTTGACCGAGCTCGCCCTCGTCGTGGGGCTCGGCAACCCGGGCGACCGTTACGTCGGGACGCGGCACAACATCGGGTTCGAGGTGCTGGACGCGCTCGTCCGGCGCCTCGCCTCCGACCCGTCCCGCCCGCCACGGATCGACCGGCTCGACTGCCGGGCCCTGACGGGGCGCGTGAGGATCGGCGACGTGCCGGTCCTCCTCGCCAAGCCCCAGACGTACATGAACCTCTCCGGCGAATCGGTGAAGGGGCTCCTCGTGAAGCACGCGATTCCGCGCGAGCGGGTGCTCGTCGTCTCCGACGACGTCGCGCTCCCCGTGGGCCGGCTGAGGATTCGCTCCTCCGGCTCGTCGGGAGGGCAGAAGGGACTCCAGAACGTCATCGACTGCCTCGGGGCCGACGACGTCCCGCGCCTGAGGGTCGGGATCGCCGGCGACCACTTTCGCCCAGGGGAGGACAAGGCCGATTACGTCCTCGAGCGCTTCTCGAAGGCCGAGCGGACCGCGCTCGCGCCCGTCCTCGACACCGCCTGCGAGGCGATCGAGACTTTCGTCCGCGAAGGGATCGACGCCGCCATGAACCGCTTCAACCGCCCGGCGGAGACCGTACCGGCGGGCTGATTCCAACCTTGGCTCGGCCGATGGGCCGCGCCTCGCGGGCTCGCCCCGCGATCCGCAAGGAGGACACGTGACCGAAACCCCGAAGCGCCTCTACGACCTGGTCTTCCTGGTCGTCCCCGAGAAGGACGAGCAGGGGGCCGCGGACGTCGTCGAGGAGTTCCGCAAGCTCCTCGGCGACCTCGGCGCCGTCGTCGAGAAGGACGAGACGATGGGCCGCCGGCGCCTCGCCTACCAGATCAACAAGAAGGGCGAGGCGACGTACCACAACTTCATGTTCCGGGCCGGCAGCAAGGCCGTCGCCGAGCTCCAGCGGAAGATGAAGCTCTCCGAGAGCATCCTTCGCTTCCTCACCGTCCGGGTCGACGAGGAGATGCGGCACGGGCAGAAGGTCGCCCGCCGCGTCAAGGCGCGCCCGCCGCGCGTCCCCGCCTCGCCCGAGGCCGCTCCGGCCCCCGAGCCGCCCGCGGCCCCCGCCGAGGCCGCCGCCGACGCGCCGGCCCAGCCCGAGAGCTGATCGAGGAGAGGAACGAAAGATGGCTGCTCCGTCCGGTCCCGCCGCCCGCCGCCCCGCGAAGAAGAAGTTCTTCGTCCGCCGCAAGCGCGTCTGCAAGTTCACCGTCGAGAAGATCGGCTACATCGACTTCAAGGACGTGAAGCTCCTCCAGAGCTTCGTCCCCGAGCGGGCCAAGATCCTCCCGCGCCGCATCAGCGGGACCTCGGCCTTCTACCAGAGGAAGCTCGCCACCGCGATCAAGCGCGCGCGCTACCTCGCGCTCCTGCCCTACGTCGCCGACTAGCGAGCCCCCGTCCGGACTCGCCCCTCCGGCCCCGCGCCGGAGGGGCGTTCCGTTTCTGGCCCCGCCTCTCGCGGGGCTCTCTGCCGCCGTGGCCGTCGTCTTCCCGCCGCTCGCGCCCTGGCTCCTCCCGTCCGCCGCGGCCCGCGTCGCCCGGGCCGGCTTCGAGATGAGGAGCCCCGCGGCCGCCTTCCCGCTCGCGGCGGCCGTCCTCCCGTTCGCGGCGGCGCTCGGCCTCCTCGGGGGCGGGGCGGGCGCAGTCCTCGCCGCCACGGCGGCCCTCGCGTTCGTCGCCCTCCCCGCGCTCGGCCTCGTCGTCGGCGCGACGGCCGGGCGGCGGCGCGAGGAGCTCGCCCTGCTGGCGGCGGCCCTTTCCGGGATCGGGGCGCTCGGGGCCCTCCTCGCCGTGATGTTCGCGGAGGGGGCCGACCCCGGCGTCCTCCTCGCCGGTCGCCTCGACGCGCTCCGGCCCGAGCTCCTCGGCTTCTACCGGAACGCCGGGTGGAACGAGGAGACGCTCGCGGCGACCGGGGCCGCCTTCGATCGGATGAGGGACCTCGTCTCCCGGCACCTCCCCGGTCTCGTCCTCTCGGGGTGCGTCCTTCACGGGGCGCTCCTCGTCTACGCCTTCGGCCGCCGGGCCGCTCTCGCGGACGCCCCTCTCGCGCCCGGGTCCTTCGCGACGTTCCGGACGCCCCTGGCGGCGACCGTCGCCTTCGTCCCGGCCGGCGCCGTCGCGGCGCTCGCGGACGGCCTCGCGGCCCGAGCGGCCCTGTCGCTCCTCCTCCCCCTCGCCGTCTTGTTTTTCCTCCGGGGGATGGCGATAATCCGCGCTCTGCTCGACAGGGGGCGTGTCGGCCTCCTGATCCGAGCGCCGGTGTACGTCCTCGCCGTCCAGATGCCGATTCCGGTCCTCGTGGCCATCGGCGGGCTCCTCGACGAGTTCCTCGACTTCCGGGCGAGGTTTCCCCGGAGGGAAGAGAGCGACGGCGAGTCGGGAAGAAGGGAGTAAGCGGAACATGTCCGACGTGAAAGTGATCCTGACCGACGAGGTGCGCGGCCTCGGCAACCGCGGCGAGGTCGTCGCGGTGGCCGCGGGCTACGCCCGCAACTTCCTCCTCCCGAAGGAGCTCGCCTACCTCGCGACGCCGGGGAACATGAAGCGCCTCGAGCAGGAGAGGCGCCGCTACGACGTCGCGCAGGCGAAGGAGAAGGAGCAGGCCGCGACGGTCGCGAAGGCCTTCGACGGGCTCACCGTGACGATCCGGAAGAAGGCCGGCGAGCACGACGCGATCTACGGCTCCGTCACGGCGACGGAGCTCGCCGAGGCTCTCGAGGCGAAGGGGATCACGGTCGACCGGCGCCGGATCGAGCTCGACGAGCCGATCAAGCGCCTCGGCGCCCACACGGTCCACGTCCGCCTGCACCGCGAGGTCATCGCCGCGCTGAACGTCGAGGTCGTCGCGGCCTGACGTCTGCGAGCCCGAGGGCGGCGTCGAGGGCCCCGCGCGAGCGGGGCCCTCGTGCGTCCGGGGGCTCCCGGGTCAGTCCGGCGGGCCGTCGGCGGGACCGGGGTCCGGCGGCCGCGTCCCCGGCGCTGGCCGGGGGGCGTCTTCGACCTTCACGGCCTCGCCCGCGGGCTCTCCGCGCTTCGGCGCGTAGACCGCCTTCTGGAGGTAGTGCGGGAGGGTCGAGACGGCGTGCGGACGGTCGCCGCAGAGCTCGGTCGGCTGCGTCCCGTTCGCGAAGGCGCCGAGGACGACCCTGCGGCATGCGGGCGTCGCCCGGTAGCCCGTCGCGAGGTCGAACGGGACGAAGACGATTCCCTGCGGCGCCTCGAAGTCGTCCGCGGGCGAGAGGAGGCCGGCCTCCTTCATTCGGGAGACGATTCCCATCCAGACCGGGAGCGCCGTGTCCCCGCCGGTCGACTTCGCGCCGAGGCTCTTCTTGGTGTCGTGCCCGACCCAGACGCCGATCGTGTGTTTCGGCGTGATCCCGACGAACCAGGCGTCCGTGTGGTCGTTCGTCGTCCCCGTCTTGCCGGCGACGTGGAGGCCGAGCGCCTTCGCGCGGGCCGCCGTCCCGCGCGTCGTCACCCCCTCGAGCATCTTCAGGAGGACGTAGGACGCCGCGGGGGAGGCGGCTTCCTTCGGGTCCGGGACGTTCTCCTCGAGGAGGACTCCCTCCGCGTCCCGGACCCGTTCGACGAGCCGGGGCGGGAAGAGGAGCCCCTGGTTCGCGAAGACGGAGTAGGCGGCCGTCATCTCGAGCGGGGTCACCTCGAAGGAGCCGAGCGCGAGGGAGGGGTAGGCGAGGAGGTTCTGCCGGACGCCGAGGCGGCGGGCCGTCTCGATGACCCTGCGCGTCCCGACGAGGAGGTCCACGCGGACGGCCGGGACGTTGATCGAGTTCTCGAGCGCGTGCTGGTACGTCAGGATCCCGCCGTACGTCCGCGTGTAGTTCTGGGGGCGCCACGGCGGCTGACGCGGGTCGATCGTGATCGAGATCGGCGAGTCGAGGACCGTGTCCGCCGGCGTGAAGCCCTCCTCGATCGCCGTCATGTAGACGAACGGCTTGAAGGCCGAGCCGACCTGCCGGAGCGCCTGGACGGCCCGGTCGAACTTCGAGCGTGAGAAGTCGTAGCCGCCGACGAGCGCGCGGACGGCGCCCGTCCCGTTCTCGAGGACGACGACGGCCCCCTCGACGAGAGGCTCCTGCCAGACGATCGTCTCCTCCTTCCCCTTCTCGTCGACGAGCCGCTCGAGGAGGACGAGGTCGCCGCGTCGGACGGCCTTCGCCGGGCTCTCGGCCCGGGTGAAGCGGAAAGCGCGCGCGGGGAGGGAGACGCGGCGTCCGGCGATCCGCAGCTCCGCGCCGTTCCGGGCTGCGGAGAGGACGACGGCCCGCTCGACCCCCTCTTCTCGCCCCGGGGCCCCCTCCTCCCAGTCCGGGTCGCGGTACCTCTCGGGGTCGACTCCCTCGGCGACGAGGTTCCGGGGCCTCCGGAAGGAGAAACGCCGCTCGTGACGGCGGAGGCCCTTCCGGAGCTCCGTCTCGGCCCAGGTCTGGATCCGGGGGTCGATCGTCGAGTCGACGCGCAGCCCCTGACGGTAGAGGCCCCGGTCGCCGTACGTCTTCTCGAGGTACTGCCGGACCTCCTCGCAGAAGTAGGGCCCGATCGTGGCCTCGCGCGCCGACCGCGAGACCGTCACGGGCGTCTCGCGCGCAGCGGCGGCCGTCGCCGCGTCGACGTACCCTTCCTCGAGCATGCGACGGAGGACGAGGTCCCGCCGGGCCTTCGCCGCCGCCGGATTCCGGACGGGGGAGCGCGCCTCGGGACGCTGGATGAGCGCGGCGAGGAGCGCCGCCTCGGGGAGGGTGAGCTCCTTCGCGGGGTGGTTGAAGTACCAGGTCGACGCGGCCTCCACGCCGTAGTTGCCGTGGCCGAAGTAGACCTGGTTCAGGTACATCGTCAGGATCTGGTCCTTCGAGAAGCGCTTCTCGATCTCGACCGTCAGGAAGATCTCGTTGATCTTGCGGGCGAAGGACTTCTCGGCCGTCAGGAAGACGGAGCGCGCGAGCTGCTGCGTGATCGTGGAGGCGCCCTCCGCGAGGCGCCGGGTCGCGAGGTCCTTGAGCGCGGCGCCGCCGATCCGGATGATGTCGACGCCGCCGTGGTCGTAGAAGCGCGCGTCCTCGGCCGCGAGGACCGCCTTCACGAGGACGTCGGGGATCTCGCCGCGCGTGACGAGGAAACGGCGCTCGATCGCGAAGCGGGCGACGATCGACCCGTCGCGTCCGCGGATCTCCGTCACGATGTCCGGGCGGTAGCTCGCGAGCTGCTCGACCTTCGGGACGCGGATGAGCCGGGAGGCCGCCCAGCCCGCGCCGACGCCCAGCCCCGCCGCGAGGAGGACCGGGAGGAGGAGGACGAAGATCGCGGCGGCGCGGCGGCCGATCACGGGGGTATTCTCACACGCGCGCCCGCCCCGCCCGGCGCTCCGAGCGGGCCGGCCAGGAGGTCGACGATGAGCAGCCCGGACGCGCCCCCCCCGATCGGACCGTCGAGCCCCCTGCCCGTCCCGGAGGCGGCCCCGGACGTGCGGACGGGCGGCTGCATGCGCTGGGGTCTCCTCGGCTGCGCCCTCCTCTCCGTCCTCGCGATCGTCGGGATGGTCCTCTTCCTCAGGAAGGCGCCGCAGATCATGGAGAAGCTCCTCGGGGCGACCCAGGCGCAGGTCGTCGCGGCGATCGAGCCCGGCGTCCCCGCCGCGGACCGCGAGGCCTTCCGCGCGGAGTACGCGGCGTTCGTCGCGACGGCGAAGGCGGGGAAGGCGAAGCCGGAGGGGATCCAGGAGCTCCAGAGGAAGATCGCCTCCGCCCTCGAGGACCGGAAGGTGACCGCCGAGGAGCTGAAGGTCCTCACCGAGCAGCTTCGCTCCCTGCCGAAGACGTGAGCCGCTTCGAGGTCGTCTCCGACCTGACGCCGCAGGGGGACCAGCCGGCGGCGATCGAGGCCCTCGTCCGCAGCTTCCGCGAGGGGCGGGAGCAGCAGGTCCTCCTCGGCGTCACCGGCTCGGGCAAGACGTTCACGATGGCGAAGGTCGTCGAGGCGCTCGACCGCCCGACGCTCGTCCTCTCCCACAACAAGACGCTTGCCGCCCAGCTCTACCAGGAGTTCAAGCGCTTCTTCCCGAGGAACCGGGTCGAGTACTTCGTCTCCTACTACGACTACTACCAGCCCGAGGCGTACGTCCCGCAGTCGGACACGTACATCGAGAAGGAAACCCAGATCAACGAGGAGATCGACAAGCTGAGGATCGCGGCGACCGCGGCGCTCTTCGAGAGGCGCGACGTCCTCATCGTCGCCTCGGTCTCCTGCATCTACGGCCTCGGGAGCCCAGAGAGCTTCGGCCGGATGGCGATCGAGCTGAAGACGGGAGCGCGCTACGGTCTCACCTGGTACCTCAAGCGGCTCGTCGAGGCCCAGTACGAGCGGACGGGCCTCGACCTCGACCGAGGGACGTTCCGCGTGAGGGGCGACGTGCTCGAGATCCACCCGTCGTACGAGGACACGGGGGTGAGGGTCGAGTTCTTCGGCGACGAGATCGAGAGGGTCTCGCGCGTCGACCTCCTGACGGGAAGAGTCCTCGAGCCCCTCGCGGAGTTCTCGCTCTACCCGAAGTCGCACTACGTCACCCCGGAAGAGGTCCGGCAGAAGGCGCTCGGGTCCATCGAGGCCGAGCTCGTCGTCCGCGTCGCCGAGCTGACGGAGCAGAAGAAGCTCCTCGAGGCGCAGCGGCTCGAGCAGCGGACGCGCTTCGACCTCGAGATGGTCCGGGAGATCGGCTACTGCGCCGGGATCGAGAACTACTCCCGCCACCTCTCCGGCCGGGCCCCGGGAGAGCCGCCGCCGACCCTCCTCGACTACTTCCCGTCCGACTACCTGACGATCGTCGACGAGAGCCACCAGACGGTCCCCCAGCTCCGCGCGATGTACCACGGCGACCGCTCCCGCAAGGAGACGCTCGTCGAGTACGGCTTCCGCCTTCCGTCGGCGCTCGACAACCGGCCCCTCCGATTCGAGGAGTGGCTCGAGCGGGTCGGCCCGAGGCTCTACGTGTCGGCGACGCCGGCGGCCTACGAGCTCGAGCAGGCGGGCGGCGAGGTCGTCGAGCAGGTCATCCGCCCGACCGGCCTCGTGGACCCTCGCGTCGAGGTGAGGCCGGTGAAGGGGCAGGTCGACGACCTCCTCGGCCGCGTGCGGGAGCGCGCCGCCAAGGGGGAGCGGACGCTCGTCACGACGCTCACGAAGCGGATGGCCGAGGACCTGACGAACTACTTCCTCGAGCTCGGCGTGCGAGCGCGCTACCTCCACTCCGACGTCGAGACGCTCGAGCGGGTCCAGATCCTCGGGGACCTGCGGCGCGGGGTCTTCGACTGCCTCGTCGGCATCAACCTCCTCCGCGAGGGGCTCGACCTGCCGGAGGTCTCCCTCGTCGCGATCCTCGACGCCGACAAGGAGGGCTTCCTCCGCTCGGAGACGTCGCTCGTCCAGACGGCGGGCCGCGCCGCGCGGAACCTGAACGGCCTCGTCGTCCTCTACGCCGACGCCGTCACCGACTCGATGCGCCGGGCGATGGACGAGACCTCGCGTCGCCGCGCCCTCCAGGAGGCGTACAACGCCGAGCACGGCATCGTGCCGGAGACGATCGTCAAGGCGATCGACTCGCCCCTCCTGAAGATGGCGAACCTCGACTACCACGACGCGCCCGCGCTCCGCGCCGCTGGCAAGGACGTCCTGCGCGACGACCGGTCGATCGAGGAAGAGATCGCCTCCCTCACGAAGCGGATGAAGGAGGCGGCGCGCGAGCTCGAGTTCGAGGAGGCCGCGAAGATCCGCGACCGGATCCGCGAGCTCCGGGGAATGCAGGTCTTCCGCTGACGCTCCGGGAACGTGAACGGGGGCGGTCGCCCGCCCCCGCGGCCCCCCCGGGGCGTTCGGGCCCGTTCGGGCGGCGTCAGAGCTTCGCGACGAGCTTGGCGAGGACGCTCCCGTCGGGGTTCCTCAGGCCCTCGACGTGGACCCGGTCCCCGACGGCCGGGCTCCCGCGCACGACGGTGGAGCGGGTCACGTGGACCCGCGTCTCGTCGACGAGCCAGACGGCGGCGCCCATCGACCCGGCCGCCGACGTGCCCTTCAGGACGCCGTCGAACGCGACCTCCTCGACCGGGGGCGCGCCGACGACCTTCGCGATGACGAGGGCGAGGAGCGACCCGTCCGCCCGCCTCTGCGCGAGGACCCCGACGTCGTCGCCGACCTTCGGGTCGCCGACGAGCCGCGTCTGGGCGTTCAGGACGAACGAGATGTTGGGGCGCCCCCGGTTTTCTTGGACACTGAAGAGGAGAAGATAGGGTGATCCA
>CAZLQX010000022.1:0-65294 GCA_964561935.1 uncultured Holophagales bacterium | reverse complement strand
CCTTAACGCCGCCGCGCCGTCGGACGGGAGCTACCTGCCGTGGGCGCGCGGACCGGGGCGTGGGGGCGCCCGTCCCCGCGTGGACGGGCGCCCGCCGCGGCCGGCCGGCTCAGGCCGTCCCGGCCACGCGCGTCGCGAGGAACGCGGGAAGCGCCTCCTTCGCGGAGGCGTAGCCCTCGGCGACGATCTCGGTCCAGCGGCCGTACTCGTTCAGCCGGAAGCGGTCGACGCGCGGCTCGACGAGGAGGTCGACGAACCTGAGGCCCGAGCGGAGCGCCATGACGCTGTTGATCTCCTGCGTCCTGAGGAGCGACCCGACGAGCGAAGGGGCGCGCGTCTTCCGCGCGAAGGGGACGACGCGGCCCGCGAGGACCTTCCAGCCGGAGAGCTCGGGGCCGAAGCGGTACGGCTTCACCTTGTCGACGGCGGGAGCGACGTTGACGCCGAGGACCGTCCCGCAGTCGAGCCGGGACGCCATCCGCTCCACCGGGAAGTTGTCGACGACGCCGCCGTCGACGACGACGTCCCCGTCCTCGATGACGGGGGGGAAGACGCCGGGGATCGACATGCTCTTCCGGACGGCGCGCCAGAGGGGGCCGCTCCGGTCGACGTCGACGCGGGCGCGGGTGAGGTTCGTCGACACGGAGAAGAACGGAGTCCAGAGGTCCTCGATCGCGCGGTCGCCGTAGAGGGAGCGCATCACGCGGAGGACCTTCCCTCCCGACATCAGGGAGACGAGGGGAAGCGTCCGGTCGTAGATCCGGCTCGGGGAGGCGAAGGTCTCCGCGAGGGCGACGAGAGGGGCGGAGGCGCCGTGGAGCGCCCAGCCGGCGCCGACGACGGCGCCCATGCTCGCCCCCGCGACGAGGTCGACCTCGATCCCCTCCTCCTCGAGCGCGCGGAGGACGCCGACGTGCGCGAGGCCGCGCGCGCCGCCGCCGCCGAGGACGAGCCCGACGCCGCGCCCGGCGAGGCGCCGGGCGAGCCGCGCCTCGTCGCGGTCGTTCCCGGCCCGCACGTGGTGGTGCTCCGCGACCTCCCTCCCGGCGAGCCAGTCCGCGGTGCCGCTCGGCTCGGCCGTCCCTGCGGGGTGCAGGAGGACGAGCTCGCGACGCGCCGGCAGCCGAAGGGCGTCGAGGAGCGCGTCGACGGGTCCCCGCCCCGGGTCGGACGCGGCGTCGGCGACGAGGAGGACCCGGTCCGCCCGCCGGAGGCAGCGCTCCCGCCACGCCTCTCCGCCCGAGCCGGCGTCGAGGAGGAGGTAGCGCGTCCGGTCCTCGAGGTCGCGCAGCGAGACGTCGACAGCGAGCGCGAGCGGGCCTGCGAGCGGCGTCTCGGCGGCGCCGCTCCGTCCGTGGCGCTCGTCGAGGCCCGCGGCGTCGAGGAGGAGCGTCGGGCCGAGCCCGGCGAGGCGCCGGGAGAGGAGCTTCGCGAAACAGCGGAGGGTGGGTGCGGGCGAGAGCGGGAGGACGGCGATCGTGAGTCCGGCGGGTGCGGCCGCGGTCCTCGACCTCGCTGTGGGAGCGGCCGCCTGCCGGCCCGCGACGATCGACGCGACGCGGAGGAGCGCCTCCGGACGTCCGAGCACGAAGGCGCGGAAGTCGTCCCGTCCGAGCCGGAGGACCTCCCCGTCCCTCAATGCGACGACCGTGGCGGAGCGCGGCTGGTCGGCGAGGAGGCCGAGCTCGCCGATCGTGCTGAAGGGGCCCGTCTCGCGCACGACCGTCTCCGTGCCGTCCTCGTCCCGCATCGTCGTCCGGAAGCGGCCCGTCACGACGACGTACATCGCGTCGCTCGGGTCCCCCTGGCGGACGAGCTCTTCGCCGGCCGCGACCCGCCGCCACTCGACGACCTCCTCGAGGTCGCGGAACGCCTCGGGGTCCGTGACGCCGAAGAGCTCCTCCCAGACGCGGAGGAGCTGCCGGCGCCGAAGGCGCGGCCCGATCGCCTCGGTGAGGCGAGACGCCAGGGCGGGATAGCGGCGCGCGAGCTCGTCCCATCCTTCGCGGGGGAGCCGGACGAGGAGGCCGTCCTCCAGGGCGCGAAGTGTCGCCGAGCGTGGCTGGCCCGTCAGGACGGCCATCTCGCCGGTCCACTCGCCGGGGCCGATCTCGCCGAGCGTCACTTCCGTTCCGGAGGCCGTCGCCCCGGCGACGCGGAAGCGGCCCTCCACGACGACGTACATCGCGTCGCCGGGCTCCCCCTGGCGGAAGAGCGTCTCGTCCGCGACGACGCGGACCGCGGAGACGAGGGCGTCCACGGCGGCGCGGTCTGCCTCGGGGAGCGCGTCGTACTCGGGGGAGTCGAAGAGAGAGGCGCCGTCCCCGGGCCGGGCGGCTCGTTCGTGCATGGAGGACCCTCCTGGAGTCGGTCGTTCGACGGGATGAGCCCGGATCGTAACCGATGAGACCGTGTCTCCAGGACCGTGTTTACGCGTCGTTTGGGGCGGGATCCGGCCGCCCCGGGGGCCGTCGAGGACTCCGACGGCCCCGGGGGTTCCGATCGTCGCCTACGGCGTCATGAGGGTGCACGGCTCCTTGGGCTGGCCGTTCTCGTCGAAGCAGAGGAGGGTCCCCGCGGGGAGCTCCTTGTCGCCCTGCTTGAACGGCTCGCCGAGCGTGCACTTCTTCAGCTTCCCGTTCTCGTGGAAGTAGTTCTCGCTCCCCTGGCACGGGTAGCCCTGGATCGTCCGGGGACCGCCGGAGAGCTCGAGGCGGCTCAGCGCGCCGCCGGGCGAGAGCGTGATCCAGTCCCCCTCGCGCGCCTCGACGTCGCCGAAGGTCTTCGGCGCGCCGACGACGCCCCTCTTGAGCTTTCCGTCCTCGTAGAGCGCGAGCGACTCCTTGATGACGAGGCCGTCGAACGTCGCGGTCCCGGCGATCTTGCACTCCTTCAGCTTGCCGTCCGGGTGGAGGACGAGGCTCCAGTTCATCCGGCAGGTATACGGGCCGCTGACCCAGTCCGCGGCGAGGAGGCACTCCTTCAGCTTCCCGTCGGGATGCTGCCGCTGCGAGCCCTCCTTGCAGGACGGCTCGGCGGGGGCCGGCGCCGCGGAAACGGGCGGCGCGGGGGCGGCCGCGGGCGTCTCGGCCTTGCGGCAGGCCAGCGGGGAGAAGGCGAGGAGCGCGACCGTCGCGGTGGAAAGGGCCGGGTGACGTCGTGGCATCGGGGTCCCTCCTTCGATCGTCTCGCCCGGCCGGCTCCTCGTCGACGGTGGAGCCGGCCGAGCCGTCTCGCTGCGTTGCGTCGAACCGTCAGTATCGCACCGACGCGGGCCGCAGCGGGTCTACCATTCGCACGCGATGGAGACGACGCGCCTCTTCACCGATCTCTCCGTTCCCGCGGGCGGCGACGAGACCCGGCCTGCGGAAATCCTCGTGCGGGGCGGGCGGATCGAGGCCGTCGCGGCGCCCGGCGAGGTCGGCCGCGACGCGGCGGAGGTCGTCGGCCTCGGCGGCCGGCTCGTTCTCCCGGGCGCGATCGACGGGCACGTCCACTTCGACGACCCGGGCTTCACCCGACGCGAGGATTTCGAGACCGGCACCCGCTCGGCCGCGGCGGGCGGCGTCACGACCGTCGTCGACATGCCGTGCACCTCGCTGCCGCCCGTGACGAGCGCCGCGAACCTCTCGGAGAAGCTCGCCGTCGTCGCGCCGAAGGCGCACGTCGACTTCATGTTCTGGGGAGGCGTCTCGGGTGACACCTTCCGGGACGGCTCCTGGCGCCGGGCCGTCGCGGAGCTCGCGGACGAAGGGGTCGCCGCGTTCAAGCTCTACCTCCTCTCCGGTATGGAGACGTACCGCGACCTCGCGCCGGCGGAGGTCCGCGAGGTCCTCTTCGAGCTGCGCCGCGCGGGCGTCCCGGCGGGGATCCACGCGGAGGATCGCGACCTCGTCGTCGAGGCGACGGAGCGGATCCGGGCGGCGGGGGGCGACGCCCCCCGCGACTACGCCGCCTCGCGACCGCCGGCCGCGGAGGTCGCCGCCGTCGCGACGATGCGGAGGCTCTGCCGCGAGACGGGGGCGCGCGTCCACGTCGTCCACCTCGCGTCGGGCGAGGCGCTCGCCGACGTCGCGGCGGCCCGGGCGGAAGGCCTCCCGTTCTCGGCGGAGACCTGCCCGCACTACCTCGCGTTCACCGACGCCGACCTCGACCGCCTCGGCGCGCTCCTGAAGACCGCGCCCGTCGTGAAGGGGCCAGCGGACCGCGACGCCCTCTGGGCCGGCCTCGCGAGCGGCGCGCTCCAGCACGTCGCGACGGACCACGCGGCGGGGGAGTGGCCGGCGGAGAAGACGACCGGGTCGATCTGGACCGACTACGGCGGCGTCCCCGGCGTCGAGCTGATGCTCCCGTTCCTCTTCTCCGAGGGAGTGAAGAAGAGGCGAATCACGCTCGAGCGGCTCACCGAGCTCGTCTCCTCGGAGCCGGCCCGCTTCTTCGGCGTCGCCGGCCGGAAGGGGCGCCTCGAGCCGGGGCTCGACGCGGACTTCGCCGTCCTCGACGCGGACGAGGCGTGGACCGTCGTGCCGGAGCGGCTCCACGGCCTGAACCGGTACACCCCGTTCGCAGGATGGAGCTTCACGGGGCGCGTCGTCGCGACGGTCGTCCGCGGCGAGACGGTGTTCGAGCTCCGTGCGGACGGCGAGCGCTTCCGCGGACCCGGGACCGGCCGGTTCGTGAGGCGGAAGGAGCGGATTCCAGCCGTTTGACGGAGCGCCGGGCCGGCGACGTCCGGCCCGGGCCTCACGACCCGCCACGCCGCGACCGCGCGGACGGTCGCGCGGGCCGGCCGGCCTACTCCTTCAGCGACTCCGCGATCGCCGCGACCGCCGCCTCCGCCTCTTTCGCGAAGGACGGGGAGAAGACGAAGGCGAGGACGACCTTTCCGCCCTCCTTCTTCGTCGCGACGAAGACCTCGGCGAGCGAGGGGGACGGGATCTTCTTCTCGAACGCGCGTCCCTTCGCCGTCTTCCCGAGGATCGTTCGCTCGACGGGCTTCCCCGGGCCGGAGGCCCCGAGGAACGTCGAGGCGACGTAGTCGAGGAGCTCCGGGTCGGTCATCCCCGAGTCCTTCGGGAAAGCGACGGCCGTGAGGCTCAGCTTCTCGCCCCCCTCCTTCGCGTCGGCCGGGTGGACGACGCGAAGGGCGTCGAGCCCCGCCTTCTCGGGAGCGGAGAAAGCGACCGGCGCCGTCGCCTTCAGGCCGTGGAGCTCGAGGGGGGCCGCGGCGGCGGCCGGGGCGGACAGGGCGGCGAGCGTCGCGGCGACGGCGACGAGGGCATGCGGGCCGTTCATCGGGTTCCTCCTTCGCGGGGCGTCGCGCCCCTTTCGTCCGCGGGGCCGGGAGCCGGGCGGCTCCCTACTCCTCCCGGCACTCGAGCGCGTCGCGCTCGAGGAGTCCCGCGGTCGTCTGCCTCTTCCCGACGTACCTCACGAGGAGCCAGCCGGGCGTCCCCTCGTTCACGAGGCCGACCGCCTCGACGACGTTCCCCTTCACGACGTAGCCCTTCCGAAGCTCGGGCGACGGCGCGGCGGTCAGGAAGTGCGCCTTCGGGGCGGTCACCGTGCAATCGAAGGCGGGCTTCCAGCCGTCCTTCCGGAACGTGTCTCCCGGCCAGTTCGCCCCGCAGAACGAGGCGATCCCCTTCGTCGCCTCCATCGTCACCTTCCCGCCCTTCGTCGTGAAGGTGACGGTCCCCTCGTCGTCGACGTACTCCCACGTCCCGTCTCCGACGAATCCCGCGACGCCGATCCCGTCGCACATGTGCGCGGTCGCGCCGAAGACGCCGGAGTAGGAGAAGGTGAGCGTGTCTCCCGCGCGCATCAGCGCGAGCGGGCCGTGCTGCCCGTACCAGACGCCGGTCGGGTCGAACCCGCGGTCGTCGGGCGTCTGCGCGGTGAGGGGCGTGCCGGCGAGCGTGGCCGCGAGGAGGATTGCGACTCGGACGAACCGCATGGGCGCCTCCCGGATTGGGCATCGATTCCGATTGGCGAGCATAGCAGCGCGAGGCAGAATCCGTCCGTCCCGAAGGAGGCCGGCATGAGAAGAGCGCTCCTCCCCGTTCTCGCGGCGTCCTCCCTCCTCGCCGCCGCGGCGCCGGACGCGGCGCCGCCGGACCGCCGGATCGTCTCCGCCGCCTCGGTCTCGCTCCGCGAAGCGCCGGGGGTGTCGCGCCGGGTCGTCGCGCGTCTCCCCCTCGGGACTCTCGTCGTGGAGGTCGCCCGAACGGGGGGCGTCGACACGATCGAAGGGGAGACGGCGCCGTGGCTCGAGGTCGCCGCGGAGTCGGGCGAGGAGGGGTGGCTCTTCGGGGCCCTGACCTACCCGTACGCCGACGAGGAGAGAGACGCCCTCGCGCTCCAGATCGCGGGAGAGAGGCTGAAGCGGACGGGCGACCCGTTCGAGGCGTTCGCCGAGCTGCACGCGTTCCTCGTCCGGGCCGCCGGGGTGGCCGGGACGCAGGACGTGCGCGCCCGGCTCGAGCTGGCCGCGCTCCGCGCGCTCGACCGCGCGGCCGCCGCGGTCGGCTTCCGGAGGCGGCGGGAGCCGAAGGTCCTCGACTGGGCCGGGGCGAACGCGCGCGACCTCGTCTGGAACGAGCCGGCGGCGCGCTGGATCGTCGTCGCGGACCGCCTCTGGGAGCTCCACGACCGCTCGGCGACCCTTCCCGTGGCCGAGGAGATCGCGTGGGAGGCCGCGCGGGCGCAGCTCCCGGGCGAGTGCGAGGGAGACGTCCCGTGCCGCGTCTCTTGGCTCGCGCGGACCGACGTCCGCTACCTCGAGCGGCGCCCGCGGGGGGCTCACGCGGAGGAGGCCCTCGCGAACGTCGCGACGGCCCTCGAGGAAGCCGCCGGGGACCCGCGCGGGGCGGCCCTCTTCGCCGGCTCGCCGAGGGAGGAGCTGGACCGGATGCGGAGCGACCTCGAGAAGCTGAAGGGGCTCCTCGCGCGAGTCGACGGCCCGCGCGCCCGCGGCGCCCGCTCCGCCGCTGACGCGCTCCTCGCGCGTGCCGCGGCGACGGGCGGGGACCCCAGATGAGCGCGACGGCGCCCGGCCGGGGCGAGCCGGCCTCCGCCGCGGCCCCACCGACGCGGAACCCCGCGCGGGCCGTCGCCGCGCTGGTCGCGATCGTCGGCGCGCTCACGGGGCCGGTCTCCTTCCTCGCATTCCCCGGCTTCGGCGCCTGGGGGCGGGACGACCTCGCGTCGGCCTGGGTCCTGGTCCCGGCGATGCTCTTCATGGCGAGCCCCTTCGCGGCGTTTCTCCTCGCGGCCCGCCTCTCGAGGACGACGGCGGGCTCGGCCGTCGTCGCCGCGCTCGCGCTCGTCGCCGTCCTGTTCGGGGCGCTCTTCTACGTCGACGCGGCGCTCCGGAAGGACTTCGTCCTCCTCCTCGCTTCGGTCGGCGTCCCGGCGGCCCAGTGGCTCATGGCTCTCCCGGCCGTCGTCGCGGCGCTCGTCCTCAGGACGCGGAGGCCGTCTGGGTCCCGCTGAGCCCCGCGCGCCGGGGCGTCACCAGGGCCCGACCGGGCAGGCGGGGAAGGGGCTCTGGAACGACATCGCGCGCGCGGGCCTCCCCCAGCTCTCGGAGCCGATCCCGAACCGGCTCGTGCCGAAGAAGCGATCGCACGTCCCGCCGAGGAAGACGGTCACGGTGCTCCCCTCGAAGTCGACGGCGCCGGCGTGCTGGGCGGCGTCGCAGACGTTCGAGAAGACGGCGTAGACGTCCGTTCCCCACGCCACGCCCCGGTTCCCCTTCTGGAGCCGTCCGTTGACGATTCCGTTGTAGGCGCACGCGCAGTCGAAGCTCGAGCCCTCCGGCATCGCCTCGAGTCCGTTCCTTCCGCTCGCCGGGCAGGGCTTCGCCTCCGCGGCGGAGGACGGCGGCGGCGGACAGGGGGGTGGCTCGGACGCGAAGGAGAAGGTCGCCGTCGGGGCCCCGAGGTTCAGCGAGCGCTTCTCGTTCGCCCGAGAGCCCCAGAGGCGCGGGCAGTCCGGCTGGCGGGTGAACGTCACGACGTCGCCCGGCGTCCGCAGGACGCCGGCGTGGCGCGCCGCGTCGCAGACCCAGGAGGCGGGCGCGTAGCGCCCCGATCCGCGGACGGTCCCGGACGCGCCGAGGTTTAGGCAGACGCAGGAGCGCGACTCGCCGACTCCCATCGGGCCCGCGTCCGCGAACGTCGCGGGACAGGGCGCGGGGAGCGCGGAGGCGGCGACGGCCGCGGCGACGGGAGCGGTGGCCGTCTCCGGCGGCGCCTCCGGCCCTCTCGCCGGCTCCGACGGGGCGACCGGCGCCGCGCCAGGGAGGGCGGAGGCCGTCCTGGAGCCTCCCTCCGCAGCCGCCTCGCGGGCGACGGAGATCCGCGAGATCGGCCCTCCCGCACGGCCCGCGAAGCGCACCCTCACGCGGACCGGCCAGCGCGCGCCGTCGACCGGCTGCGCCGTCGCGACGCAGACGACGGCGTTCGCGTCGTCGGGCGCGGGCGAGCAATCGAGCTTCCCGAGCTGCTCCTCGAGGTGCGCCGTGCGGATCGCCGGCGGCGTCGGGAAGGTCCACTCCACCTCGCGCCCGGCGCCGCTCGAGGGGTCCTTCCGGATGACGATCCCCGCGCCGTGCGGAAGGCCCGCCTTCGCGTGGAGCGCCCCGGCGTCCTCCCGGTCGAGGATCCCGAGCCCCCCGAGGAGGTCGAGCGGCTTCAGCTCGGCGACCTGCAGGCTTCGGGCGGCCTGGACGACGTTCGAGACGACCGCGAGCCCTTCCCTCTCGCTCCCGGGACCCCGCGCCGGTCGGCACGACCTCTGCGCGACGACGACGACCCCTGCGATCGCCGCGACGACGAGCGTCGTGACGAGCATCGCGCCGAGGGCGAGCGCGCCGGGGTTCACGGCGAAGCCGAAGCGCCGGACGGAGTCGACCTTCTGCTCGAGGCGCGTCGGGGCGATCGGGACCTCGGGCGGCGGGACCCTCTCGGCGATCTCCGCGAGCGCGACGAGCGCGTCGGCCCAGTCCCGCGCCTGCGCGGCGGAGGGGATCCAGCCGAGGAACGCCGTCGAGAGGTGGAACGTCACGTTGAGCGCCCCGGGGCGGAGGACGAGCTGCCTGCGGGCGAAGGGCCCCTCGAAGCGGAGGAGCCGGCCGAGGAGCGCCGGGACGCCCGGCTCGGCGAGGAGGCGTCGCACCCACGCCTCCTCCTCGCCGTAGACGTCGAGACCGTCGAATGCGGCGACGGCGAAGCGGATCGGCGGCTTGCCCGCCAGCCCGGCGAGGAGCCGCGTGTCGCCCGAGCCGGCCGTGATTCCGAACCGTGTCCACACGGAGAGGTCGGCCTCGAGGGCGAGCCGGGGGCCGCGCGAGAAGAACGCCTGGAAGCGCCGCCCGCCGTACGTCCCGTCGTACCGGCGGTACTGGAAGCCGTACGGGAAGCCGGCGAGACCGAGGGCGCCGAACATCCGGTCGAACCGCCCGTTCCGGGCGCGCGTCCCGAGCCAGGCGAGGATCGCCGGGAGGACGACGAGGAAGAAGGCGCCGATTCCGAACGGCAGGAAGATCGCAGCGGGGTCGGCTCCCGGGGTCCGGCTCGCCCGTCCGAGCGGGAGCAGGAAGAACACGACGAAGACCGCGACGACGTAGACCGCGACCAGGGCGCTGACGAGGCAGCCCCTCACGTACGACATCGCGACGGACTGGGCGATTCGACCCATCACGGCCTCCGCGGGGCGGCGACGTGCAATCCGGAAGGGCGGACGATCCGCCAATCGGCAATTCTACGCGGCGCCGAAGGGCGCAGCGCCGTCCCTCCCGCGCTACCATGCCCGGCCGTGAGCGAGTTCACCTTCGCCTGCAACGAGTGCGGCGCCCGCTACGGCGAGGACCGCTCTCTCTACGTCTGTCCCTCCTGCGCGCGCCTCCAGGCCCCGGGCTCGTTCACTCGCGGCGTCCTGCGCGTCGAGCTCGCCGAGCGCGCCCTTCCGCGTCGCTGGCCCGACGCCCCGCTCTCCTCGCCCACGGGGCTCGCACCCTTCCTTCCCGTCCGGGGCCCGGAGTCGTTCTTCTCCTTCGCGGCCGGCGGGACGCCGCTTCTCCCCGCACCGCGCCTGCGCGAGGCGCTGCGGATGCCGCGTCTCTTCCTGAAGGACGACACGCGGAACCCTTCGGGCTCCACGAAGGACCGCGCTTCGGCGCTCGTCGTCGCGAAGGCGATCGAGTACGGCTACGAGACCGTCGCCGCCGCCTCGACGGGCAACGCCGCGACGGCCCTCTCGGCGGCGGGCGCGGCCTCTGGAGTGAAGACGGTCGTCTTCGTCCCGGCCTCGGCCCCGCCCGCCAAGCTCGTCCAGATGGCGAGCTACGGGGCGCGCCTCGTCCCCGTCGCGGGGACGTACGACCAGGCCTTCGAGCTCTCCCTGGCGGCCTGCGCACGCTTCGGCTGGTACAACCGGAACACCGCGCTCAACCCCTTCACCGTCGAGGGGAAGAAGACGGCCTCGCTCGAGATCGCGCGCGACCTGGGGCCGGAGGCGCCCGACGTCGTCGTCGTCCCGACGGGGGACGGCGTCATCGTCGCGGGCGTCGCCAAGGGCTTCGCCGACCTCGTCCGTTGCGGCCTCCTGCCTCGCGTTCCGCGGCTCGTCGCGGTGCAGCCGGAACGGTCCGGGGCGATCGCGAGAGCGCTCCGTTCCGGCGCGGCGGAGATCACGCCCGAGCCGGACGCCGGGAGCGTCGCCGACAGCCTCACCGTCGCCGCGCCGCGGAACGCGGTGATGGCGCTCGCGGACGTCCGCGCCTCGGGCGGCTGCGGGATCCTCGTCTCCGAGGAGGCGATCCTCGGCGCGATCCCGCGCCTCGCCGCCGCCACGGCCGTCTTCGCCGAGCCCGCCGCCGCGATCGCCCTCGCGGGCCTCGAGGCCGCGCTCGAGGAAGGGAAGGTCGGGCGCGACGAGCGCGTCGTCCTCCTCGTCACCGGGACGGGGCTCAAGGACGTCCCGGCCGCGGCGCGGCGCGTGAAGGTGCCGGACCCGGTGGCGCCGACGCTCGAGGCCGTCGAGGCGTTCCTCGGCTGAGGCGGGCTCGGGTCAGCGGACGTCGCGGATGACGTCGACCCAGGTCACCGGCCCGTTCTCGTCACCGTCGAGGGTGAGAGCCACGGTGGCGCGATAGGGGGCGCCTGCTGGTGCGGGCGGTCGGAAGACGAGCTTCGACTCCCCGACGGCGAGGGTCGGCGGCCGTCCGGGCGCGCCCCAGAGCGCGACGAGCTCCGAAGCGGAGAGCGCTCCGGGCTCGGCGAGCTGGATCTGGACGTCGTTCAGCTCGCCGGTGTCGCGCTTTCGGACGACGATGACTCGCCTCAGCCTCGAGTCGGCGGGCTTCACGTAGACGCCGCCCTCGGAGTCCGATTCCACCGTCCCGAACCGGCGGCCGACCTCGAGGGGAGATTCCGCAGCGCCGGCGACGGTCGAGACGAGAGCCCGGACGAGCTCCGGCAGAGGAGCTCTCGCGTCGGCGGAGCGCACCGTCACCTCGAGGACGACGGGCGGCCGCGCCGCCCCGCGACTCGCGGGCCGAGGCGCGAGAGTGACGCGCGCGACGCCGGGCCTCACCGCTTCGAGCTCGTAGTGGAGAGTCGTGACTCCGCCGTCGTCTTCCGGGGAAGGGGCCTCGACCCGCCTCCCGACGAACCGGACCGCATCCCCCTCGACCGACGGTGCGGCGGGCCATTCCACCTGGAGCTGCTCGGGGATCCCGACGGAACGGGTGACGACGAGGTCGATCCGCTCGCCCGTCCCCGTCTCGACGGCCTTCTCGTTCCTCACGACGTGCATGCGGGTCGGCCCCTTCCCTTCGGTTTCGGCGGGCGCGGGCCCGGGTGCCGCCGCGTCGCGCCCCTCGGCGCCCGCGCAGGCGAGGCTCCAGAGGAACGCCGCCAGCGGGAGGAGGGCGACAGGCCGGACCGGCGCACGCGTCACGGCTCGCCAAGGTACCACCGGAACGGCCCCGGCGGGCGCCTCCGGCGCCGCGGCCCACGCTATCCTCCTCTCTCGCGCGCACCCCGGCGCGGCGGGAGGACCCCGATGCCTGATGTCGACATGAGCCGGCGACTCCTCGCGGCCCGCCAGGCCGCGGCGTTTGCGGCCGGCGAGCCGCTCCTCGGCCGTACGTCCGCGGCGGCCGGCCCGGTCGGGCCGGCGCTCCTCGAAGGGGAGCCCGGGTCAGGGAGGCCGTCTTGAGCCGCCGCAGCCTCATCTGGCTCGTCGTCGTCGCCGGCGTCGCCTTCTGGCTCTGGAAGTCGGAGAAGGCCGCGAAGCAGGAGGCGTCGCCGGGGGCGTCGCCGGCAGGCGCCTCGGTCGGGGCGCCCTCGGCGGCGGGCGAAGCGTGTCTCACGGCCGCGGAGGAGGCGAGCCGCGCCACGCAGGAGGCGTCGGACGTCCTCCTCAGGACGCCGATCGACCCGGCGGCCTTCTCCTCGGCGTCGGAAAGGGCCTCGTCCGCGATCTCCTCCGCGGAGGGACGCTGCGGGGGCGGCGCCTCGCCGGGCGAGCAGAAGGCGATCGAGGAGGCGCGCGCCGCGCTCGCGGAGATGCGCGGGCTCCTGTCGGACTTCGCGGGGACGCTCTCCGGGAGCGGGAGCGCCTCGGACGCGCCGAGGCGCAGAGAGACGATCGACACGCGGCTCGGAGCCGCGCGGACGGCGCTGCGCGGCTGACGCCGCGAGCGCGCGGGCCCTTCACGGGAGAAGCGAGGAGAACGAGTTGAGCGAAGAGAAGAATCCGGGGGAAGGCCTGAAGGTTGTGATCCGTCTCCGTATGTCGAGCCACGACGCGCACTACGGCGGGAACCTCGTCGACGGCGCCCGCATGCTCGGGCTCTTCGGCGACGTCGCGACGGAGCTCCTGATCCGTCTCGACGGCGACGAGGGGCTCTTCCGCGCCTACGACTCCGTCGACTTCCTCGCGCCGGTCTACGCCGGGGACTACGTCGAGGCGGAGGGCGTGATCACCGCCGTCGGGAAGACGAGCCGGAAGATGGCCTTCGAGGCGCGGAAGGTGATCCGTTCGGCGCCCGAGGTGAACGACTCGGCCGCCGAGGTCCTCGATCCGCCCGTCGTCGTCTGCCGGGCGACGGGGACGTGCGTGACGCCGAAGGAGAAGCAGAGGCGCCGGTAGGCCGCTGCCGCCGGGGCCTATCGCGGCCCGGCCGGGACGAGCGCCTCCGCGCGGCTCTTCGCCCAGCCGCGGAGGCTGCCGCCGCCCGGGAATACGGTCCGGACCTTCCCTTCGAACTCGAGCGCCTCGTCTCCGCCGACCTGCTGCTCCGTGCTCGCGCTCACCGGGACGCCCCACAGGCTCGCGAGGGCCGAGAGGATCTTGGTGTCCTGACCGACCTTGCAGCCGTGGAGCTCGGCGGAGCCGAAGTCGGCGAAGTAGGGGCGCAGCTTCTCGAGCTCGGCGGAGGCGGCCTTCACGACGTCGAGGTCGAGGAGGCTCCGCTCCTTGCTCGGGTCGACGGCGATCCCGGCGTCCTTCCACATCTGCCGCGTGCCGATCGAGACCCCCATCCGCCCCGGCGCGCCGTGGCCGTGGAACCGTAGGAGGACGACGCTCCGGTGGCCGGCGGCGCGCCGCGCGACGTCGGCGACGACCTGGCCGACGCCGTTCGACATCGCGCCCGTCTGGACGAGGCGCGACCCCTGCGCGCCGAGGACCTGCCCGTCGCCGAGGACGTCCGGGTCGGTGACGTCGAGCGCGTCCACGACGCAGAGCCCGGCGCCCGCGAGGAGCGGCCCGAAGACGTCGCCGTCGGCGACGTCCCCCGAACCCGACATCCTCAGCACCTTCTCGCGGAACGTGAGGACGGCGGCCGCGGTCTTCGGACCGTAGACGCCGTCGACGCCGAGAGGATCGCCGTCGAGCTTCCGACGATTCAGGAGGATCTGGAGAGCCACGACCCGCGGGCTCGACTGGCCCCGACGCGCGACGATCATTTCGCCTCCTCGCTCGGCCTCTCGTTGTCCGGTTCCGGGTCCGTGCTGCGGAGCCGCCCGCCGCCGGGAAGTGTATCGGCGGCGCTGCGCCGCGGCAACGAGCGGCGGCCCGGGCGCGGACGGAGCCCGGGGGGAGACGGGCCGTCGCGGCGTCCCGCCCGGCGGGACGGGCGGAGCGAGGCACGGGGAGTCGCTCGCCCGCGGGCGCCGATCCGCTCTCGATCCTCCGCCGATGGCGGGGCGGTTCCCCGAGGGTCTAAGATGACCCGTTGCGGCGCGCCGGTTCCCGGCGCGGCCGCGGGGAGGCGACGGTTGCGAAGGGCCTCCGGCGGGGTCCGGACCGGCGAGGCGGCGCAGCGCGGGAGGGCGTTCCGCACTGCGATCGGGAGCCGGGAGGCGCGCGCGTGAGCCCCGGCTGGCGGACGGCCCTCGTTACGACGCTCCGGGAGCGCTGCCGCGTCTGCTTCGCCTGCGTCCGCGAGTGCCCGGCCAAGGCGATCCGGATCTCCGGGAGGCAGGCGGAGGTGATCCCGGAGCGCTGCATCGCCTGCGGCAACTGCGTGAGGGTCTGCAGCCAGGGGGCCAAGCAGGCGGTCCGTTCGATCTCCCAGGTCGAGGAGCTCCTCGCCTCGGGCGTTCCGGTCGCGGCCTGCCTCGCGCCGAGCTTCCCGGCGGAGTTCCCCGAGCTTCCCGGCCCGCGGCTCGTCGGCGCGGTCCGCGCGCTCGGCTTCTCCCTCGTCCAGGAGGTCGCCTTCGGCGCCGACCTCGTCGCGCGCCGCTATCGCGAGCTCCTCGAAGAGCCCGGCCGGCGCTACATCGCGACGACCTGCCCCGCGGTGGTGAGCTACGTCGAGCGCTACCACCCTCGCCTCGTGGAGCTGCTGGCGCCGGTCGCCTCGCCGATGGTCGCGACGGCTCGCGTCCTGAGGCGCCTCCACGGGCCGGACCTTCACATCGTCTTCGTCGGTCCCTGCATCGCGAAGAAGGGGGAGGACCGCTGGCCCGGAGCCGACCCCGGCGTCGACGAGGTCCTGACGTTCGAGGAGCTTCGGGAGATGTGGCGCCAGAACGGGATCGACCCCTCGGCCGCCGTGCCCGCGGAGTTCGACCCGCCGCGGGCCGGGAGCGGCTCGATCTTCCCGGTGAGCCGCGGAATGCTCCAGGCGGCCGAGGTCCCGGAGGACCTGACGCTCGGCGAGGTCGTCTCGGCGGACGGGCGGAGCGCGTTCGTCGACGCGGTCAAGGAGCTCGAGTCGGGCGACCTCGACGGCGCGACGCGCCTCCTGGAGCTCCTCTGCTGCAACGGCTGCGTCATGGGCTCCGGGATGACCTCGACCTCCCCGCTCTACAAGCGCCGGGCCCTCGTGACGCGCGCGGCGCGGGAGCGCCTGAGGGAGCTCGACCACGGGCGCTGGGCGGACGAGATGAGGGCGTTCGCGGACCTCGACCTCGGGCGCTCCTTCTTCGCCCGCCCGGTCACGGTCGGAACGGCGAACGGGGAGGACGTCTCGGAGATCCTGCTGCGGATGGGGAAGAAGACCGCCGCCGACGAGCTGAACTGCGGGGCGTGCGGCTACGACACCTGCCGCGAGCACGCCGCCGCGGTCCACTCCGGCCTCGCCGAGTCGGAGATGTGCCTCCCCTTCACGATCGACCAGCTCCGGAACGCGGTGCGCGAGATCGCCGTCTCGCACGACCAGCTCGCCTCGGCCCAGCAGGCGCTCATGCACTCCGAGAGGCTCGCGAGCATGGGGCAGCTCGCCGCAGGCATCGCGCACGAGGTGAACAACCCCCTCGGCGTCGTCCTCCTCTATTCCCACCTCCTCCTCGAGGGGATCCCGGAGGGCTCCGACCTCCGCGGAGATCTCGAGACCGTCGCCGCGGAGGCCGACCGCTGCAAGAAGATCGTCTCGGGGCTCCTCGACTTCGCCCGGCAGAACAAGGTCTCGCTCTCCCGCGTCACGGCCGGCGAGCTCGTGGCGCAGAGCGTCCGGGGAGTCGTCCTGCCCGAGGGGGTCGCCGTCGAGGTCGAGCACGAGGACCCCGGGCTCGTCGCCGAGCTCGACCGCGACCAGATCGTCCAGGTCGTCGCGAACCTCGTCCGGAACGCGGCCGAGGCGATGCCGGGGGGCGGGACGGTCATCGTGAGGACGAGGGCGGTGGGCGACTCGCTCGTCCTCTCGGTCGCCGACAGCGGGACGGGGATCTCGAAGGAGAACCTCTCGCGGGTCTTCGAGCCCTTCTTCACGACGAAGCCGATCGGGAAGGGGACCGGGCTCGGGCTGCCGGTGAGCTACGGGATCGTGAAGATGCACCGCGGAGACATCGACGTCGTCTCGAACGCCGACCCCGCCGCCGGGCCGACGGGCACGGTCCTGACCGTGAGGCTCCCGCTGCGCGGGACGCGGGGCGCCTGAGCCGTGGGCGGCACGCTGAAGATCCTCGTGGTCGACGACGAGCCGGGGATCCGGCTGGCGGTGTCGAGGGTCCTCGCACCGCACCGGACGACGCTCCCCGACGAGACGACCGAGACGGCGTTCGAGGTGGCGCAGGCCGCGAGCGGCGAGGAAGCGCTCGCGACCTGCGCGGCGGGCGCGCCCGACATCCTGCTCCTCGACTACAAGCTCCCTGGCCTCTCCGGTCTCGACGTCCTCGAGCGGCTCGGCCCGGCGACGGCGGACACGATCGTCGTCATGATCACGGCCTACGCGACGATCGAGACGGCCGTGACGGCGACGCGGCGCGGCGCCTACGACTTCCTCGCCAAGCCCTTCACGCCGGCAGAGCTCCGGACGACGGTGAGCCGCGCGGCGACCCACCTCGCCCTCCAGCGGAGGGCGCGGCGCCTCGCCGACGAGAAGCGGCAGGCGCGGTTCCAGCTCCTCTCCGTCCTCTTCCACGAGCTGAAGTCGCCGCTCGCGGCCGTCGAGGGTTACCTCGACGTCCTCCGGGAGGGGTTCCTCCCGCCGGGCACGGCACAGTACGACGAGGTCCTCGAACGTTGTCACGTGCGGCTCGACGGGATGCGCCGCCTCGTCGTCGACCTCCTCGACCTGACCCGCCTCGAGTCGGGGCAGCGGAAGCGCGAGCCGGTCGCGCTCGACGCGCGCGACCTCCTCCTTCGAGCCGTGGAGACGGCTCAGCCCGCGGCCGCAGCGAAGGGGATCGAGGTCGTCGTCGACGCTCCGGGCGCCGTTCCGCTCGTGGCCGACCCCGGCGACCTCGAGATCGTCCTGAACAACCTCCTGTCGAACGCGGTGAAGTACAACCGCGAGGGGGGGCGGGTGGACGTGAAGCTCTCGACGCACGCCGGGGGCGTCCGCCTCGTCGTCGCCGACACCGGGATCGGCATGACGGCGAAGGAGGTCGGGCGGCTGTTCGGAGAGTTCGTCCGGATCCGGAACGACCGGACGCGCGACATCCCCGGGAGCGGCCTCGGCCTCTCCATCGTGAAGAAGGTCGTCGAGCTCGCCGGCGGCGAGGTGAGCGTCGAAAGCGAGCCGGAAAAGGGGACGACGTTCACGGTACGGCTCCCGTCCGAGCCGCCGCCTCCGTCGACCGGCGCTCGCCGCGCCGATTGAGGGCGGGACGCCGGAGGGAAGTGTCGCGTTCCTGAACGAGACGACATACAGGCCTGGAAGCGGTCTGTTTCCAATGACTTCCGGCGTGACGACGCCCCCGCGCTGGTGCTAGGCTCGCCGTTCGATGAATCGGGGACCCGGCCGCTACGGTCCGGCCTTGGCGACGACGGCGCCGTCCCCGGTGCACCTCTGTTCGACAGCTCGAGTCCTCGGATTCGGACAAGGAGGTCACGATGGCGAGGATCCTGATCGTCGATGACGACAAGGACATCGTCGAAGCCTGCCGCCTCTTCCTCGAGAGAGAGGGGCACACCGTAGCAGCTGCCTACAGCAGGGGCGGCGGGATGAGGGCCGTCTCGGAATGGCCCCCGGACCTCCTCATCCTCGACGTGATGATGGACGAGCCGGACGACGGGATCGCGATGGCCCAGGAGCTTCGCCGCTCCGGCTGGAAGACCCCGATCGTGATGCTCACGAGCATCGGCAAGGTCACCGGCCTCGGCTACCGCGCCGACCCCGACGTCCTCCCCGTCGACGCGTTCCTCGAGAAGCCCGTCCGTCCCGCCGTCCTCTCGAAGACGGTGGCCGATCTGCTCGCCCGCGCGGGCGGCAAGGAGGGAAGCCATGCTGGTCACGGAACGGCTCCGGCTGCACGATGACATCGGGGCCTGGGTCGAGAAGCACGGCGCCACGCGCGCCGCGCTGATCCCCGTCCTCCAGGAGATCCAGAGGAGCTACAACGAGATCTCCGAGTACGCGATGCAGGAGGTCGCCGACCGCCTCGACATCCACCCCGTCGAGGTCTACAGCGTCGTCAGCTTCTACAGCTTCCTCGAGTCGAAGGCCCGGGGCCGCTTCGTCATCCGCCTCTGCCGCACCGTCTCCTGCGACATGACGGGGAAGGACCGCGTCGCGCGGCAGCTCGAGAACGACCTCGGCATCCGGTTCGGCGAGACGACGCGCGACGGCAACTTCTCGCTCGAGTGGGCGAACTGCCTCGGGATGTGCGACCAGGGTCCGGCGCTCCTCATCAACGACCAGGTCTTCACCTCGGTGACGCCGGAGACGGTCCACGACCTGATCCTCGCGTGCCGGAAGAGCTTCGGCCCGCTCGCCGTCCAGGGGCAGAAGGGGAGGACGCACTGATGAGCGCCGTGAAGAAGGGCCTCGTCACCTTCGCCGCCGCCGTGCCCGAGGCGGGCCTGAAGGCCGCTCTCTCGCGCCCGCGGTCCGAGGTCATCGCCGAGGTCTCCGCCTCGAAGCTCCGCGGGCGCGGGGGCGCGGGCTTCCCGACCGGCGTGAAGTGGAACCTCGCGGCCGCGGCGACCGCCCCCGCGAAGTGGGTCGTCTGCAACGCGGACGAGGGGGAGCCGGGGACGTTCAAGGACCGGGTGATCCTCACCGAGGCGCCCGACCTCGTCTTCGAGGGGATGACGATCGCCGCCTGGGCGATCGGCGCCGCGCGCGGGATCCTCTACCTCCGCGGCGAGTACGCCTACCTGCGCGACTCTCTCGAGAAGGTCCTCGCGCGGAGGCGGGAGAAGGGGCTCCTCGGGGCGTCCGTCCTCGGGAAGGAGCTCGCGTTCGACGTCGAGATCCGGATGGGCTCGGGAGCCTACGTCTGCGGTGAGGAGACGGCCCTCATCGAGTCGCTCGAGGGGCAGCGGGGCGAGCCGCGGAACCGGCCGCCGTTCCCGGTCGACTGCGGCTACCGGTCGGAGCCGACGATCGTGAACAACGTCGAGACGTTCGCCTGCGCCGCGATGGTCCTCGCCAAGGGGGCCGAGTGGTTCCGCGGGATGGGAACCGAGGTCTCGACCGGGCCGAAGCTCTTCAGCGTCTCGGGCGACTGCCGCGAGCCCGGCGTCTACGAGTTCCCGCTCGGCGTCACGATCGCCGGGCTCCTCGCCGCGGTCGGCGGGGAAGGGGCCAAGGCCGTGCAGGTCGGCGGGGCGTCGGGCCGCTGCGTGCCGGCCGAGGAGTTCGGCCGGACGCTCGCCTTCGAGGGGGTCCCGACGGGCGGCTCGATCATCGTCTTCGGGCCCCACCGCGACATGCTCCACGTCGCCGAGAACTTCCTCGAGTTCTTCGTCGACGAGTCGTGCGGGCAGTGCACTCCCTGCCGCGAGGGGAACGTGAAGCTCCTCGAGGGAGTGAAGCTGCTCCGCGAGGGACGCTGCTCGTGGGCGTACCTCCAGGAGCTCATGAAGCTCGGCGAGGTGATGCAGCTCGCCTCCAAGTGCGGCCTCGGGCAGTCGAGCCCGAACGCCTTCCTCTCCATCGTCGAGCACTTCCGGCCGGAGATCATGGGCCGGACCGCCGGCGGGAACGCCTGAGGAGCAGAGCCGATGTCGAGCCGCATCGAACGCACCGCCTCCATCTCCCGCGCCCCCGTCAGCCAGCGAGGCCACGTCGTCCCGGTCTCCGCGGACCCCGAGGCGATCGGCGGGACCGTCTCCGTCACGATCGACGGGATCGAGACGAAGGTCCCGCTCGGGACGACGGTCCTCGACGCCGCCCGCGCCCTCGGGCTCAAGATCCCGACCCTCTGCCACCACCCCGACCTCGAGGTCGCCGGCGTCTGCCGGATCTGCGTCGTCGAGGTCGAGGGGCAGAGGACGCTCCAGGCCGCCTGCGCCTTCCCGATCACCGCGCCGATCAGGATCCAGACCCACACCCGCAAGGTGCGGCAGGCCCGCCGGCGGATCCTCGACCTGATGCTCAGCAAGCACGTCGGGGAGTGCTACACCTGCTTCCGGAACCTCAACTGCGAGCTCCAGACCCTCGCGAAGGAGTACGGGGTCGACTTCTTCCGGTTCGGCCACGAGTCGGTCCGCCGGCACCAGGTCGACGACTCGTCCTACTCCGTCCGGCGGGACATGGACAAGTGCATCCTCTGCCGCCGCTGCGTGAGGACCTGCATCGACCTCCAGGAGGTCGGAGTCCTCGAGGCGGTGGGCCGGAGCGACGGGACCCGGATCGCGACGTTCCTCGACAAGCCGCTGAACGACGTCGTCTGCATCAACTGCGGGCAGTGCATCAACCGCTGCCCGACGGCCGCCCTCGGCGCGATGGACCCGTCGGACGAGGTCTGGAAGGACATCAACGACCCGGCCAAGCACGTCGTCATCCAGACGGCGCCGGCTCCGCGCGCGGCGATCGGCGAGTGCTTCGGACTCCCGCCGGGGACGCCGCTCACGTTCGAGATGAACGCGGCGATGAAGACGATCGGGTTCGACCGCGTCTTCGACACGAACTTCACGGCCGACCTGACGATCATCGAGGAGGGGACGGAGCTCCTCCTCCGGCTCCACAAGGCGCTGGCCGCGAAGGAAGAGGTCGCCCTGCCGCAGTTCACGAGCTGCTCGCCGGGCTGGGTGAAGTACCTCGAGCACTTCTACCCGGAGATGATCCCGAACCTGTCGACGGCCAAGAGCCCGCAGCAGATGTTCGGGGCGCTCATCAAGACGTTCTACGCAGAGAACGCCGGGATCGACCCGGCCTCGATCGTCGCCTGCGCCCTCATGCCCTGCTCGGCGAAGAAGTACGAGTGCAACCGCCCCGAGATGTCCGACTCGGGCTTCAAGGACGTCGACTACGGGCTCGTCACCCGCGAGCTCGGGCAGATGTTCCACGAGGCGGGGATCGACCTGCCGAAGATGCCGAAGGCCGGGTTCGACGACCCGTTCGGCACCGCGACCGGCTCGGGCGTCATCTTCGGCGCCACGGGCGGCGTCATGGAGGCGGCGATCCGGACGGTCGTCGAGCTCGTCTCGGGGCTGAAGATCGAGGACGTCTTCGCCCACGCGGACGTCCTCCCCGTCCGCGGCTTCGACGGGGTCCGCTACGTGGAGCTCCCGATCCCGGCGATCGGGGAGGTCCCCGACCTCCTGAAGATGAACAAGGGCCTCCCGTTCTCGGACTGGAAGTGGCTCGAGGGGGCGGTCCTGAAGGTCGCCGTCTGCCACGGCACAGCGAACGCGAAGCGCGTCGTGGAGGACATCAAGGCGGGCGGGACCTTCTCGAAGTGCCACTTCATCGAGTTCATGGCGTGCCCGGGCGGGTGCCTCGGCGGCGGGGGAATGCCGATCCCGACCTCGCCGGAGATCCGGGCGGCGCGCGCGAAGGCGATCTACGCCGAGGACTCGAGCTACGAGATCCGGAAGGCCCACGAGAACCCGGCGGTCGTCCGCCTCTACAAGGAGTTCCTGACGGACGGCCCCTGCGGAGAGAAGAGCCACCACCTCCTCCACACCCACTACACGCCCCGCGGGAAGTACATCGCCTGAGCCGCGGGCGAACGACCCCGACCCCTCTCCGGCGGAGCCCGCGCGGCGGGCTCCGCCGGAGGGTCTGCCGGTGAGCCGCGCCGGAACGGCCCCGCCTCCGCCCCTCGCGCCGCGCGAGGCGAAGGTCCTCGACCTCGTGAACCGGAAGGTCGCGGCGGGCCGGAGCCTCGAGGAGGTCCTCGACTTCCTCTTCCGCGCGACCCGCGACGTCTGCCCCTGTGACCGCCTCGGCGTCGCCTTCCTCGAGGAGGAGGGGCAGCGGGTCGTGGCGCGAAAGGCCGTCGCCGACTACGAGCCGCTCCTCCTCGGGGCGGGGTGGGGCGAGGAGCTCGCGGCGACCTCCCTCGGAGCGGTCCTCGGGTCGGAGGCGCCGAGGGTCCTCGACGACCTCCCGGCCTACCTCGCGGCGAGGCCCGGGAGCCGGTCGACGCGCCTCCTCGTCGAGGAGGGGGTCCGGTCGAGCCTGACGGCCCGCCTCGAGGTCGAGGGGCGCGTCTTCGGTTTCCTCTTCCGGAGCGCCCGAAAGCCGCGGGCCTACGACGCCCGCCAGGCGTTCCTCCACCTCGCGGTGAGCGAGAGGCTCGGCCAGGCCGTGGAGAAGGCCTGGCTCCTCGACCGTCTCGCCGACGCGAACGCGGGCTACCTCGAGATGCTCGGCTTCGTCAGCCACGAGCTGAAGGCGCCGCTCGCCTCCCTCGTCATGGACGGCGAGACCGTCCTCGGCGGCTACGCCGGCAACGTCGACGCGGCGGCGCGCGCCGCGGTCGAGCGGATGGTGAGGAAGGCGTCCTACCTCGGTCGCCTCGTGAAGGAATACCTCGACCTCGCGCGCGTCGAGGAGCGCGACCTCGCCGTCCGGCGCGTCCCGTGCGACCTCGTCGCCGACGTCGTCGAACCGGCTCTCGACGTCGTCCGCGCGCTCCTCGAGGAGCGGAGCTGTCGGCTCGTCCGGGACTTCGGCTCCGGCGCGCTCCCGGTCCTCCTCGACCCCGAGCTGATGACCGTCGTCCTCGTGAACCTCCTCGGGAACGCGGCGAAGTACGCGCGGGACGAGGGAGAGGTCCGTCTCTCCGCGAGGCGCGAAGGCGACGCTCTGCGCGTCGCCGTTCGGAACGAGGGGCCGGGCTTCCGGCCCGAGGAGCGGGCGCGCCTCTTCCGGCGCTTCTCGCGCCTCGCGGATCCCGAGCTCGCGGGGCGGCCCGGCTCGGGAGTCGGCCTCTACACCTGCCGGAGGATCGTCCGGCTCCACGGCGGCCGGATCGACGCCGAGTCCGAGCCCGGGAGCTGGGCCGAGTTCCGCTTCGAGGTCCCGGCGTAGCTTCGAGGCCGTCGGGCCCGGGATACGGGTGTCCCGGAACCCGTAAGATCGCCCGCGTGATCCTGGTGCGAATCCTGCGGCCTCGCCGCCGGCGTCCTCGACGTCCGGACGGAGGAGGGTCGATGACGTGGTACGCGGCAGCTTTCTCGGGCGCTCTGCTCGCCCTCCTCCACCTGCCGGCGGTGGCCGACGAGGTCGCCGCGGCTCCGAAGGTCGATGAACCGTCCGGGGAGGCACCGGCCCTTCCTCCCGTCGCCGCGAAGGTGGCCGTCACCGCCTCTCCCGTCGTCGAGGAGGTCCGCCGCGACCCGCTCGCGGGCGCCGTGACGACCGTCGGCGCGCGCCAGCTCGAGGACCTCCACGCGGGCGACCCGGCGGCGGCCCTTCGGCGGGTCCCGGGGCTCGTCGTCTCCCGCTACAACCTCGTCGGGAGCTACGGCGGGGGAGACGGCGGAGGCGTCTTCGTCCGCGCCCTCGGCTCCGGCCGGCCGGGGGCCGAGCTCTCCTTCGCGGTCGACGGCGTCGCGAAGGCGGCGGGTGTCTGGTCGCACCCGCTCCTCGACGCGATCCCTCTCGACGCGGCGGAGTCCCTCGAGGTCTACAAGGGGGCGCAGCCCGTCCTCTTCGGGAACGCCGCCTTCGCCACGGTCGACGTCGCGACGAAGCGGCGGACCGAGGAGGGCTTCGGAGGCCGGGCGACCGCCGCCTTCGGGAGATTCGCGACGTCGGCGCTCTCGGCGGAGGTCTCCGGTCGCGAGGGCCCCTTCGACCTCCTCGTCGTCGCCGGCCAGCGCCGGAGCGACGGACACCGCGAGGCCTCCGACGGTCGGACGCGCGCCTTCTTCGCCCGCGCGGGCTGGGAGCTCGGAGGCGGCTGGGGGATCTCCCTCACCGGCGACCTCACTTCGGGCCGTGCGAGCGATCCGGGTGTCGACGGCGGGCCGCTGCGCGGGGTGACGCCGGTCTGGGACTCGGACGACGCGATGGGGGTCGTGACGCTGACGCGGCGCCACGGGACGAAGGAGGGCTTCCTGAAGGTCTGGGTCGAGGACGGCGCGATCGACTGGCTCCAGTGGGACGGCGGGAGGAAGGAGGCCTTCCGGACCTTCACCGACTGGCGCGGCGCGGGCCTGAAGGCGCGCGACGGGTTCCTCCTCCCCGGCGGCGTGGAGCTGACGGTCGGCCTCGACGTCGAGAGCGTCCGCGGGGTCTCGCGCGAGGCGCGGGCCGAGGGAGACGCGCCGCTCGGCGACCACCGGTTCCGGAACGTCGCGCCGTACGCGGCGCTCGCCCGGACCTTCGGCGGCGACGTCAAGGTGACGCCGTCGGCGGGCGTCCGCTGGAACCGCTCGAGCGCGTTCGGGAGCGTCTGGGGCGCCCAGGCGGGCGTCGCCGTCGCCTCGCGCCTCGGCGAGGCTCACGTCCGCTGGGCGCGCGCTTTCAGCCTCCCCGGGATCTGGACGGCGGTCTTCACGGAGGGCTATGGGAGGGGCGAGGAGTGGAGGCGGCTCGAGCCGGAGCTCGTCGACCACCTCGAGGTCGGCTTCGCCCCGCGCCTCGGAGCGAAGGCGGCCCTCGATGTCACCTTCTTCCACGACGACGTGAAGGACGCGCTTCGCTTCGTGCCGCCTCCGCCCCCGCCGCCGCGATGGGCGAACACGGGCGCCTACACGGCGCGCGGCGGCGAGCTGACGCTGACCGTCGAGCCGGTCGAGGCGCTGGGTCTCTACGCGGGGGCGGCCTTCACGGAGACGACGCCCGCGGCTGTCCCGTACGCCCCGCGCTGGGCCTTCTCGGGGGGCGCCGTCGCGACCGTCTCGGTCCTGCGCCTCGCCCTCGACGCGCAGTGGGTCGACGAGCGCCTCGTCGGGAACGTCCGGTTCCCGGCGCTGCCGGCGCGCGTGGACGCCTATTTCCTCCTGAACGGAAAGGTCTCCGCGAAGCTCGACGCCCTCGCACCCGGTCTCGTCGTCTTCCTCGCGGGCGAGAACCTGACCGGCTCCGACTATGCCTATCGGCCCGGCTACCCGATGCCCGGGACGACGGTCAGCGCCGGGGCGAGCCTGGAGTTCTGAGCGTGGACGGCCCCGAGGCGGCCCGGCGGGCGGCGTTCGGCGTCCTCGCGGAGCGCTGGGACGAGGGGAAGAGCCCGGAGACGATCGCGGAGGGCGTCCTCGAGGGCCTCTCCCTCCTCGGCGACCTCGAGGGGCTCCGCGTCGTCGATCTCGGCGCCGGACCGGGCCGGCTGGAGCCGTTCCTCCTCCCGCGGCTCGGCGGCGGGCGGGTCGTCGCGGTCGACTACTCGCCCGAGATGATCGTCCGCGGCGCCGCGCGCGCCCCCGACGCCCGCGTCACGTGGCTCTGCCGGGACGTCGCGGACGCAGGGCTCCCGTCGGACGCGTTCGACCTCGTCCTCTGCTTCAACGCCTTCCCCCACTTCCCCGATCCGGCCACCGTCCTCGGCGAGGCGCGGCGCTGGCTCGTTCCGAACGGCCGGCTGCTCGTCTGGCACGACCTCGGGCGCACGCGCCTCGCGGAGGTCCACCGCCGGGCCGGCCGGGCCGTCGAGCGGGACCTCCTGCCTCCGGTCGAGGAGCTCTCGGAGACGGCGCGTCGAGCCGGCTACGAGGTCGAGCGGGCCGACGAGGACGACGCCTCGTACACGCTCCTCGCGCGCCGACGGCCCTGAAGAGGGGCCGCGGGCCCGGTCATTCCTCCGCGTGGGGGCAGGGGAGGACCTCGACGTTCACGTGGGCGAGGCCGAGGCCCTCGGGCAGGAGCGCACGGTAGCCGTCCGGCGTCAGCGGGTCGTCGCTGACGACGGAGACGATCGCCGACCAGCCGTCGGGGGAGATCCGCCAGACGTGGAGGTCCGTGACCCGGTCGCCCGGACGCCCCTCGACGGCGGCCCGGATCCGCGCGAGGAGCGGCTCCGGCGCCTGCCGGTCGAGCAGGACGTGGGCGCTCTCCCGGAGGAGGCCGACGGACCAGCGCGTCACGACGACGGCCCCGACGACGCCCATGAGCGGGTCGAGGAACCGCCAGCCGAGGAGCGCGCCGCCGACGAGCGCGCCGATCGCGAGAACCGACGTGAAGGCGTCCGCGAGGACGTGGAGGTAGGCGGAGCGGAGGTTGTGGTCGTGGTCGTGCTCCTCCTCGTGCGTCAGGAGGAGGGCGCTCACCGCGTTCACGGCGAGTCCGAGGACCGCGACGGCGATCGCCTGTCCGAAGGCGACGGGGACGGGGCGGACGAGGCGCTCGACGCTCTCCCAGGCCATCAGGAGCGCGAAGAGCGCGAGGAGGACGGCCCCGGCGAAACCGGCGAGGGCGTTCATCTTCCCCGCGCCGAAGCTGAAGAGGGGGTCGGCGGCGTGACGGCGCACCCAGGCGTAGGCGAGGGCCGAGATCCCGAGCGCCGCGGTGTGGGACGCCATGTGAAGGCCGTCCGCGAGGAGGGCCATCGAACCGAACTTCAGTCCGGCCGCGATCTCCACGAGCATCGTCACGGCCGTCAGGCCGATGACGATCCGCGTCCTCCGCTCGCCGGGGCGCGGACGGTCCTGGCCGAAGACGTGCTCGTGCCGCCGCTCCGCAGCGCAGGCCGCGTGCGAGCCGCCGCCCGTCCCCGGCCGGTCCGTCACCTCGGACGGAGCCTCGTCACGATCGGGTCGTGGTCGCTCGTCCGCTTTCCGTCGGAGCAGTCGGAGTTCGCGTGGAGGAGCTCGATCTCCGCGTCGCGGGCGAGCGCCGGCGAGACGACGACGTGGTCGAGCATCTGCGAGGCCCCGTCGTAGTTGAACGTGTAGCGGCTCTCGGGCGGGACGCGGAGGACGAGGTTCTCGAGGGGCGGCTGCCCGAGCAGCCGGACCGGCTCCGAGTGCTCGAAGTCGTTCAGGTCGCCGAGGACGACGACGCGGGCCTCCGCGTCGGCGGCGAGGAGCCGCTGGACGAAGGCGCGGACCTCTCGGGCCTGCGCGAGCCGGCGCGAGACGGTCGGCGTCCGCGGCGGCTGGGGCGTTCCGAAGGCCCGGTCGTCGTCGGACTTCGAGGAGAGGTGGTTCGCGACGACGAAGAGCCTCTTCCCCCGGAAGAGGAGCTCCACCGCGAGGGAGCGGCGGACCCCTTCGCCCTCGGTCGGCGTGAAGGCCGTCGAGCGCGGGGAGACCCGTCCGGGGCTCAGCGTCAGGCGGAGCTCCTTCCCGCGCCCCTCGGGCTCGGTCGCGTCGAGCGGCCCGGCCTCGCCGCGCCTCACGATCGTGACGCGCTCCGGGTTCGCGAGGAGGACGACGCGGATGTTCCCGCCCGGCTGCCCCCCCTCCTTCCCCTCGACGGGATCGATCCAGGCGGCCTCGTAGCGCGGTCCGCCCGCGGCGGCGATCGCGGCGAGGAGCGCCTCGACCGTCCTCTTCGACGTGACGACGCCGTCCCCCTTCCCGGCCGGGCCGCTGTCGTCCTGCACCTCCTCGAGGGCGAGGACGTCGGGTCCCCTCATCCTCCTGGCGACGAGGGCGCCGATCGCCGCGAACCGCTCCGCGGGGCCCGCGACGGAGAGGTTCTCGACGTTGAGCGTCGCGGCCGTCAGGCGGCGGCGGTCCCCGGCGAGCGACGTCACGACGTCGCAGCCCCGCCCCGGCGACTCGACGACCGGCGGAGCGAGAGGCCGGAGGCGGTAGGAGCCCCACGAGTAGTCGACGACCCCGACGGTCGGGCCGGCGACGCGGGCGCCGACGTCCACGGGGGACATCTCGCCGCCGAGGGTCCGGCCGAAGAGGACCCGGTCGAGCGAGGGACCGCTCTCGGGGAGGAGGACGCCCCCGACCGCGGTCCGGGCGACCTGCGGGGCGCCGTCGGGCCTCAGGACGAAGTCGCCCCGGGAGGAGGAGGGTCCGACGGCCGTTCCCGCGGGGACCTCGAGCCTCATCCCCTCGAGACTCTCCCAAAAGTCGATCGCGTCCGTCGCCGGCTCGAAACGCGTCAGCCCGTCGTCGTCGATCACGGAGGGAAGGGGGAGCCGGTCGGCCAGGCGGACGGCGGGCGGCAGGGTGGCCGCCCCCTCCGCCGGTACGACCGCGGAGGCCTTCAGGCGCGTGAGGGGGAGGCCCTTCGGGGCGGCGACCTCCTCGACCCGACCCGAGACGAGGACGGCGGCGCCGGGCGCGAGTCCCCCCGCGTCGGGCCACGCGACGAAGAGCCCCTCGGAGGTCGCGGGGTCGTCGTCGGGGCGGGCGGACTCGATCCAGAATCCGGCGTTCCTCGGGTCGCGGTCGACCGCGGTGACGACGCCCGGCACGCCGAAGACGAGGCTCCCCTCGAGAGGCGAGCGGTGGGAGGCGCCCTGGATCCTCGAGACGGTCACCGGCGCGCGGTCGAGGGCGAAGAGGAGGAACGTCGTCGACTCCTGCGTCGGGTTGAAGTTGTCGTCGCTCACGACGACGAGAGACTCGCGACCGTCGGGGAGCAGCGGCCCGAAGCACATCCCCTCGAAGTTCTCGAGCGGGACGCCGATCGCTCCGAAGTCGACGAGGAGCGCCTTCTTCACTGGCGTGTAAGAGGTCCCGGCGAGGGAGCTCCGTCCCGAGACGTCCGTCGCGCCCGCGAGGGAGACCTCGTGGATCCGCGCGGCGTTTCCCGTCCCCTCGACGTACTGCCGTTCGAGGACGAGGAGCCGGTCCTCCCCGAGCGGGAGGAGGTCGGAGAGCCCGTTCACGCGGAAGGGGCCGGCCTCCTTCGGTGCGGGCGTGACCGGGTCGACGAGGTAGACGAACTCCGCGGGGGGACCGCCCGCCGCGAGGTCGAAGCGGAGGAGGCGCGTGGGGCTCGCGACGCCGGCGTCGGCGACAGGGCCGTCCTGCTCGAGGGCGTTCTCGACCGCGGCGAAGAGGTAGCGGCCGTCGCGCGTGACGGCGAGGCCCTCGAAGCCGAGGTTCTCGCGGACTCCCTTCCCGGGACCGGGGAGGAAGTGGTCCGGGAGGGAAAGCTCGCGGCGACGGCGCCCGTCCGGGCCGTGCTCGGCGATGGCGGCCGGCACGCCGCGCCGGGGGATCGCCTCGGTCGAGACGAGGAAGCCACCGGGCACGGGCGCGATCCCCTCGGGGTCGATCGAGGCCGGCGCGAAGGGGCGGCCTTTCGCGTCCGTGAGGAGGAGCATCGCCTCGACGGCCACGGTCGGCTCGAAGGACGCGCCGGCGGCCGCCGCCGGGACGTCGATCCGGAGCCGGAAGGCGCGCACGGGGCCGTGCTGGCCGCGGTCGTCCGAGATCGCCCAGAAGCGGTCCGAGGCCGTGTCGCGGGCGAGGCCGGAGAGCCCGCCGACGCGCGCTCCCTCGAAGTCGAGGTCGCGTGGGAGAGTGGCGCGCCCGACGAGGGCGAGACCTGTGACCGGGCCTTCCGGGGCGGCGACGGAATGCGCGGGCCCGGGAAGGAGGAGCAAGGCGGCGAGGAGGAGCGGGAGGCGGACCGCGCGGCGCGGCGAGGCGCTCTTCAGCATCGGAAGGAGCGAGGATAGGGGCATCCCGCGGCGGCCGCAACGAACGCGCGTCGCCGGCCCGAAAGGATCGTCCCCCAACGCCCATGGCCGAGGCCACGGGTCCGCTGGGCGGCCGGTCGAACGGGCTCAGCGCTCGGGACGAAGCGAAGAGAGGGAGTTCCTCAGGTCGAACCGCGCGAGGTTTTCGACCTCTCCCGCGACGATCCGGCACCGCCCGCGGTAGTTCGGGAGGCTGCAGAGGAGCCAGCGCCCTTCGAGCCGCGCGGAAGACGCCGTGTTGTCGAATCGGAGCTTCGCGAGGTCGGGCACCGGGCCTTTCACGGCGAGCGTCCGACCGCGAAACCGGGCCTTCTCGAAGAGGACGGCGGCGCGCGGCGGACCGCCCGGCGCGCCGGTCGGAGCGATCAGAGGGGGCGCGACGCGCGGACCGTCCGCGACGCTCGTGCCGGCGAGGGCGAGGCCCGCCAGGAGCGAAAGGACGAGCGCGAGGAGGCGCCGCCCGACGTGAGTCATGCCTCCAGCCTATTCGCGGCGCCGGGGCGGGTCAACGGGGCGGCCCCGGTCCGATTCCCCTCGAGGTGCCGCCGGAGCGGCCGGCGGTCAGCCCCGGCCGCCGAGGATCTCGTCGAGGCGGTTCTCGACGACGTCGTCCGTCGAGAAGCCGAAGACCTGGAGGTAGTGCTGGGCGGAGTCGAGGAGCGCCTGCTGCGGGACGAGGCCGACCATCTCGACGCGGCTGACGCCGGCGCCGAACCGGTGGAGCTCCGTCTTCACCGCCTCGAGGATCCGGTAGAGCGGCGTCGCCTGGAAGTTCCCGACCGTGATGTTCAGGAGCGCCTCGTTCCGCGTCCGGTCGAGGGCCGGGTAGAAGTGGACCCCCGAGAAGCCGGTCGCCGGGTCGGAGAGGACCTTCGCGACCCACTCCGCGGCCGCCTCGTTCGCCGTCGAGAGATAGGCCTTGAAGTTCACGATCGGGAGCCGGGCGCCGATGATCGTCGCCCCCTTGTCGGGCGGGAAGACGTCGGGCCCGAAGTCGGGCTTCCAGGCCGGGTCGGCGATCTTCGCCGCGAAGCCCTCGTATTCCCCCTCGCGGATGTTCTCGATGTCGCGCCGCGCCTTCACCCGCGCCGACTCGGCGAAGAGGTAGACCGGGATCTGGAACCGCTTCGCGACCTCCTCGGCGAACCGGACGGACCAGTCGACGACCGTCGCGATCGGGGCGTCGCGGAGCGCGACGAACGGGAAGACGTCCACGGCGCCGATCCGCGGGTACTCCCCCTCGTGCTGCCGCATGTCGACGTGCCCGAGCGCCGCCTCGTAGAGGAGGAAGCCCCCCTCGAAGATCGCCTCCCGGCTCCCCGTGAACGAGAAGTTCGTCCGGTTCCTCACGTGGTCCATCGAGACGTCCAGGACGACGAGTCCGGGGACGGACTCGAGCTTCTCCTGGAGCTTCTCGACGAAGGCCTCGTCGCGGCCGTCGCAGACGTTCGGGACGACGGAGATGATCTGGGACATCGTGCCCTCCTCAGGCGCGCGCCGCGCGCCGCGGCGCTCGAGGTGCGGTTGCTCCGGAGCGGTTCGTCACGTCAGAAGAGCCCCAGGAAGACGCCGGCCGCGAGGGCCGAGCCGATGACGCCGGCCACGTTCGGCCCCATGGCGTGCTGGAGGAGGAAGTTCCCCGGGTCCTCCGCCTGTCCGACCATGTGCGCGACGCGGGCCGAGTCGGGGACGGCCGAGACCCCGGCGGCCCCGATGAGCGGGTTCACCTTCTCCTTCGCGACGACGTTCATGAGCTTCGCGAAGAGGACGCCCCCGGCCGTCGCCGTCCCGAAGGCGACGCAGCCGAGGACGAAGATCAGGACCGACTGCTTCGTCAGGAAGACGCCCGCGGAGGTCGAGGCGCCGACCGCGATGCCGAGGAGGATCGTGCAGGTGTCCAGAATCGCGCTCGAGGCCGACTTCGCGAGGCGGGTCGTGACCCCCGACTCCTTCAGGAGGTTCCCGAAGAAGAGCATCCCGAGGAGCGGGAGGCCGCCCGGGGCGAGGAGCGTCGTGACGAGGAGCCCCATGATCGGGAAGGCGATCTTCTCGAACTTCGAGACCTTCCGTCCCGGCTTCATCCGGATGAGCCGCTCCTCCCTCGTCGTGAGGAGCTTCATGATCGGCGGCTGGATGATCGGGACCATCGCCATGTAGCTGTACGCCGAGATCGCGATCGGGCCGATGAGGGCGGGCGCGAGGCGGCTCGCCGTGAAGATCGCCGTCGGGCCGTCGGCGCCGCCGATGATCCCGATCGACGCCGCGCTCTGCGGCGAGAAGCCGAGCCAGAGGGCGCCGAGGAAGGTCAGGAAGATGCCGATCTGGGCCGCCGCGCCGAGGAGGAGGCTCTTCGGGTTCGAGAGGAGCGCCGAGAAGTCCGTCAGGGCGCCGATCCCGAGGAAGATGAGCGGCGGGAAGACGCCCGCCTTCACCCCGAAGTAGATGATCCCGAGGACGCTGTTCCCGCCCGAGTTGAAGACGTACTCGTGCGAGACGGGGTCGATCATGTACAGCGAGACGCTGTTGAAGATCGAGAGCGGCATCGGGATGTTCCCGACGAGGATCCCGAAGCCGATCGGGACGAGGAGGAGCGGCTCGTAGTCCTTCGCGATCGCCAGGTAGATGAAGAGGAGCCCGATCAGGACCATGACGACGTTGCCGACCGTCAGGTTCGCGAAGCCGCTCCCCTGGACGACCTGGTCGAGGTACCCGGTGATGTCGCCGGTGACGACGTCCTTGGCGAAGAAGCCCTGCTCGAACTGTGTGACGTACCCGAGGCTCTCGGCCGCCCCGACCGTCACCACGGTGTAGATCGCGGCGACCCGGCCGGAGGCGTCGAAGAGCCGCCCTTTCGCCGCCCGCTTGAGCGTGTGGGGGTCGAGGTGGTCCGTCCCCCTGTCGATCCGGAAGTAGAGCCCGTTCGGCTCGAGCTTGTAGGGGAGGAAACCGATCTTCAGCGCCGGGACCGCGACGTGGTCGACGTCGGCGAGGGACTTCCCCCCGGCGTAGCCGGTGACCTTCACGATGGTCTCGAAGTCGTCCGCGTGGACGGTGGCGAACGTCCCGACCTCGCGCTCGAGGGCGTCGCGGAGGAGGCCCGTCGTCGCCTTCTCTCCGAGGTAGTCGTTCACGAGGCCGTCCTGCGTCCCCTTGTGGATCCGCAGGTACTCCGCCGTGGCGTCGAACGTGACGCCGAACGTCGGGCGGGGTGCGCCCCACGCGGCGGGGGCGAGGAGCAGGAGGAGGGCCGGGAGGAGGCGGAGACGCATCGACGTCCGCGCCTCAGAGGGTCGTCATTTTCGGGCGGGCGACCTCGACGAGGAGGTCGCCCTCGCCGATGGAGTCGCCCTCGCGGACGTAGACCTTCGCGACCGTCCCGGCGTACGGCGTCGTGACGGCGTTCTCCATCTTCATCGCCTCCATCACGAGGAGCGTCTGGCCGGCGGCGACGGTGTCCCCCTCCTTCGCCTTGATCGAGAGGACGAGGCCGGGCATCGGGGCGACGATCCCGCCCTCGCCGCGGGCGGACGCGGCGGGACGCGGGGCGGCGGCAGGCGCGGGCGCGGCCGGGCGGACGCCGGAGGAGGCGGCGGGCCGGGGCGCCGGGGCCGCGGACGGCCGGGCGGCGTCGACGGGGATCGCCCGGCGGCCGAGCTGGAGGATCTCGACCTCGTACTCCTTGCCGTCGACGAGGATGAGGGCGTGCTCCGGGGTGAGGTCCTTGACCTCGGCCTTGTATTCGCGGCCGCCGATGCGCAGGACGTGCTGGGTCATGGCTTCCTCTTCTCGCGCTCAGGGCCGGGGGGCCGAGCGCCGGATCGTGACGCGGGAGCCGGGGCGGTTCAGGTAGAGCTTCCTCTCGACCTGCAGGACCGCGGAGATGACGGCGAGGACCTCGGGCGGGATCGGCTCGCCCGCCGGTGCGGCGGCGGGGACAGGCTCGGGGACGGCCGCAGGAGCAGGGGCGCCGTGGCCGTGCCCCTCCTCGCCCCAGGTGATCCGCGCCGACAGCCGGCTGAAGAGCTGGATGAAGAAGATGCACGCGACGAGGCCGATGAAGACGACGGCCATGCCGAGCGCGGTGACGACCCAGGCTTCCCACTGCGACATCGGAGCGCCTCAGAGGGGAATGTTCGTGTGCCGCCGTGCGGGGTTGCCGTCGCGCTTCTCGGCGAGCATCTCGAGCGCCTTGATGATCCGGAAGCGGGTCGTCGCCGGCTTGATGACGTCGTCGATGTATCCCTTCCGGGCGGCGACGTAGGGCGTCGCGAAGAGCGTCGCGTACTTCTCCTTCAGCTCCGTCGCCTTCGCGGCGACGTCCTCGGCGCCGTCGAGCTCCTTCTTGTAGATGATCTCGACGGCCCCGTCCGGCCCCATGACCGCGATCTCGGCGGTCGGCCAGGCGTAGTTCACGTCGCCCCGCAGGTGCTTGCTGCTCATGACGCAGTAGGCGCCGCCGTAGGCCTTCCGGAGGATGACGGTGACCTTCGGGACGGTCGCCTCCGCGAAGGCGAAGAGGAGCTTGGCGCCGTTCCGGATGATCCCGCCGTACTCCTGCGTCGTCCCCGGCATGAAGCCCGGCACGTCCTCGAGCGTGACGAGCGGGATGTTGAAGGCGTCGCAGAAGCGGACGAAGCGCGCCCCCTTGATCGACGCGGCGTTGTCGAGGACGCCGGCGAGGACCTTCGGCTGGTTCGCGACGATCCCGACGGAGCGTCCCGCGAAGCGGGCGAACCCGACGACGAGGTTCGCGGCCCACGCCTCGTGGACCTCCAGGAACTCGCCGCAGTCGACGATCGCCCGGATGACGTCCTTCACGTCGTACGGCTGGTTCGGGCCGTCGGGGAGGACCGCGTTCAGCTCAGGGACGGGCCGGTCGACGGGGTCGTCGCACGTCAGGAGCGGCGCCTTCTCCTGGTAGTTCTGGGGGAAGTAGCCGAGCATCCGCCGGACGAGCGCGAGCGCCTCGTCCTCGTTCTCGGCGACGAAGTGGGCGACGCCGCTCTTGCCGGCGTGGACGTCGGCCCCGCCGAGCTGCTCGGTCGTCACGGTCTCGCGGGTGACCTGCTTCACGACCTTCGGCCCCGTCAGGAACATGTAGCTCGTCCCCCGGGTCATCGTCACGAAGTCGGTGATCGCCGGGCTGTAGACGGCGCCGCCCGCGCACGGGCCGAGGATGAGGCTGATCTGCGGGACGACACCGGAGGCGAGGACGTTCCTGAGGAAGATGTCGGAGTAGCCCGCGAGGGCGTCGACCCCTTCCTGGATCCGCGCGCCGCCCGAGTCGTTCAGCCCGATGACGGGAGCCCCGACCTTCACGGCGAGGTCCATCACCTTGCAGATCTTCTCGGCAAAGGCCTTCGAGAGGCTCCCGCCGAAGATCGTGAAGTCCTGGCTGAAGACGAAGACGAGGCGGCCGTTGATCGTCCCGTGCCCCGTGATGACGCCGTCCGTCAGCGGCTGGTCCTTCTCCATGCCGAAGTCGGTGCAGCGGTGGGTGACGAACGTGTCGAACTCCTCGAAGCTCCCCTCGTCGAGGAGCTTCTCGATCCGCTCGCGCGCCGTGTACTTCCCCTGTTCGTGCTGCTTCTGGATCCGCTTCTCGCCGCCGGCGCGATGCGCCGTCTCACGCAGGTGCGCGAGCTCCAGGATCTTTCGTTCGATGCTCATTCGGGGGCTCCGTGCGGCCGCGGTTCGGTTCGGGTCGCGGGGGCTCCGGGGCGTGCGGCCGGTGACCGGCCATCGTAGCACCGCGAGCGGGGCGAACGCGCGTTCGGGAATCTGGCGGATCGGCGTTCTCCGCCCGTTTCCGGACCCCTCCGGGGCGGATTCGACGGCCGCGAGCGCCTATGATCCGCGGCCGGAGCCGAAACGATGAAGCGACACCTCCTTCCGCTCTCTCTCGTCCTCGCTGCCCTCCTCCTCGCCGTCCCCGTCCTCGCGACCGAGGTCGACGCGGAGACGGAGGCGCGCGTCCCCGCCCTCTCGGCCTTCCACGAGGTCGTCTATCCGCTCTGGCACGAAGCCTGGCCGAAGAAAGACGTCGACGCGCTCGTCGCGCTCGCCCCGAAGGTCGACGCCGGCGTCGCCGCGATCGCGAAGGCGGAGCTCCCGGGAATCCTCCGCGACAAGAAGGGGACGTGGGAGTCGGCCGTCGCGCGCCTGAAGACGATCGGCGCCGAGTACGCCTCCGCCTCCGCGAAGAAGGACGGTCCCGCGCTCCTCGCCGCCGCCGAGAGCCTCCACGCGCAGTTCGAGCGGATGGTGCGGATCGTCCGCCCCGTCCTCAAGGAGCTCGAGGCGTTCCACGCCACGCTCTACGTCCTCTACCACCGCCAGCTCGACCCGTTCGCGCTCGAGGCGGTGACGCAGTCGGTGCGAACGCTCGACGACAAGATGGTCCCGCTCTCCGCCGCGAAGCTCCCCGAGCGGCTCGCGGCGAAGGAGGAGACGTTCCTCGCCGCGCGCGGAGCGCTTTCCGCCGCGGTCGACGAGGCGGTCGCGGCGCTCGGGAAGAAGGACGAGAAGGAGATCCGGGCCGCGGTGGAGCTCCTCCACACGCGTTACCAGGAGCTCGAGAAGGTCTTCGACTGAGGCGGAACGCGGACGGGGCCGGCGATCGACCGGCCCCGTTCCCGCTGCGGACCGAAGCGGCCCTTCAGCGTCCCTTCAGGAGCCCCGTGACCTCGCCCTCCTCGGGGAAGCGGCCCGTCTCGCGTTTCGAGTAGACGAGCGTCCCGTCGACGACGACGTCGAAGACGCCACCGGACCCTTTCACGAGCTTCGCGTCCACCCCGAATGCGCCCTTCAGCTCGGCCGCCAGCCTGGCGGCCCACGGGTCGTAGTTTCAGACGACGCAGTAGGTGATCTCGACCTGCATCGGGTCCTCCCGGGGCGGGATTCTACGGATGCGACGTCGACCGGGGCGGGTCCGCCGTGGGCCCAGCCGTCGCGGCGCCGCCCTCAGCCTTCCTCGCGCGCGGGAACGAGCGAGACGGCGAAGGCGAGGAAGGCGAGGCCGAGGCAGACGGTCGGGGCGAGGAAGAAGTACCTCAGGCTGATCCCGAGGAGGATGCCGTAGGTTCCCGCGAGGGCGATCGCCGTGAACCGGTACAGCTCGGGGACGGCGCCGCGGCTCCGGGCGATCGCGAGCGCGAGCACCCCCGTCAGCGCGAGGTAGAGGGTGAACAGCAGGCTGAATCCGTCGAAGAACTCCATCATCGTCCGGCGGGGGGCCCCGGGCAGGGCGAAGGCGTACGTCGTCATCAGCTCCGTCAGCTTCGCCTCGGTCTCGTTCCTCGGCGCCTGCGGCCCGGCGATGTGCCCCGCGAGGTGGACGAAGGCCGTCACGATGGAGATCCAGGCGCCCGTTCGGAAGGCGGCGAGGGAGAGCTTCGACATGGCTCCTCCGGTCCGGTTTCGAGCAGTCGGGACCGCGCGATGATATCCGTCGGCCGCCGGGATCCGGGTCCGGAGAGAACCCCGAGCCCCGCCCCGCGTTAAGGAATCGGGAGGAGGTCCGTTTCATGGGTGATGACCCGAGACAGGAGGCACCCGTGAGCGCGGCGAGACCGGTTCCCCGGCCCGTTCCTCCCACACCCCTCGAAGCGGTCTTCCGGGAGTACGGCGACCTCGTCTTCCGGACGGCGTTCCGCGTGTCCGGGAGCGCCGCCGACGCCGAGGACGTCCTCCAGACCGTCTTCCTGCGCCTCGCCTCGCCGGGAAAGGCCGAGCGGCTCGGCGCCGAGCCCCGCGGCTACCTCCAGCGCGCGGCCGTGAACGGGGCCCTCGACCTCGTGAGGACCCGGCGGTCCGCGGCGGGGACGGTCCCGATCGAGGAGCGCGCCGACGCGTTCCTCGCGAAGGAGCCGCTCCCCGACGCCGCCTCCGAGGCCCGCGAGCTCCGGGGCCGCCTCCGTCGCGCGCTCGGAAGGATCGCCCCCCGGCCGGCGGAGGTCTTCGTCCTCCGCGCGGTAGAGGGGCTTCCGAACCGGGAGGTCGCACGCCTCCTCGGGTCGTCCCCCGCGACCGTCGCCGTCCAGTACTTCCGTGCCCGAACCCAGCTCCGCAAGGAGCTCCTCGCCGAAGGGGGAGGCCCGTCATGAGAGACGACATCCTCGAGAAGGCCGCAGAGGCCGTCCGCACACAGGAGCCCGATCCGGCCGCCGTCGACGCCGCGCTCGCCCGAGTCGCGCCGGCCGTCCAGGCCGCCGCCCCCGCCGCCCCGGTCGTGGCCGACGAGGCTCCGGCCGTCTTCCGCACCTGCGCCGACCTCCAGGCGCTCCTCCCCGCGTTCGTCGCCGGGAGCCTCTCCCCGGCGCGGGCGCTCCTCGTCGAGGACCACACGCGCTCCTGCGTCCCGTGCCGCAGGGCGCTGAAGAACCTCCGCGCCGGGACCCCGTCCGAGGCGCCCGCGGCGCCCGCGGCGCGTCGCCGGCCTTACGGCGCCTGGGCGCTGGCTGCTTCGGTCGTTCTCGCCGCGGCGCTCGGGGCCTTCTGGTTCGTCTCGAGCCGCGCCGCCGCCGGGCCGGTCGCGCGCGTCGACGTCGTCGACGGCCTCCTCCTGCTGCCCGCCGAAGGGCGTCCCGTCGCGCCGGGGGCCGAGCTGGCGGGCGGACAGCCCGTCCGGACGGGCCGCTCGGGCGGAGCCGTCCTCGTCCTCGCCGACGGCTCCCGCGTCGAGCTCGCCGAGCGCTCGCAGGTCGCGATCGCGCGCGGCGCAGGGGGCACGACCGTCTCCCTCGCGCGCGGCCGCGTCATCGTCCAGGCGGCGAAGCAGCGGACCGGGCACCTCTTCGTGAGGACGAGCGACTCGCTCGTCTCCGTCACCGGGACGGTCTTCGCCGTCGCGAAGGGGGCGAAGGGGACGCGCGTCTCCGTCCTCGAAGGGGAGGTCCACGTCGAGGACGGGGAGGACGAGAAGGTCCTTCACGGCGGCGACCAGACGGCCTCGCACGGCGCCGTCGCCCGGGTCTCCCTCGAGGAGGAGTTCTCCTGGAGCCGCGACCGGGTCGCGCTCCTCGAGCTCGCGGGTGAGGTCGCCCGCGTCCGGAAGCAGCTCGCGGCGGTTCCCGCCCCCTGGTCGGGCCGGACCTCGACGCGTCTCCTCGACGCGATGCCGGATGGCACCGTCCTCTACGCCGCGCTCCCGAACATCTCCGGCACCGTGGCCGACTTCTACGACGCTCTCGCCCCGCGACTCGCCGCGAACCCCGTCCTCGCCTCCTGGTGGAACGAGGGGCCGGGCGCCGCGGAGCGGCAGGCCGAGGTGAAGAAGCTCCTCGACGCGCTCCGAAGCTGGGGCTCGTACCTCGGAGAAGAGGTCGCCGTCGGGATCGCGACGGACGCCTCTGGCCATCCCGGCGCGCCGATCGCGCTGACCACGGTCGTCAAGCCCGGCTTCCGCGAGTTCGTCGAGGCCGAGATCGCCCGCGCCGGCGCGGGCGCGAAGGTCCGGATCGTCTCGAGCTCGGCCGAGGCGGCCGAGGACACGCTCAACCTCTGGCTCCGGGACGGCCTCCTGGCGGCGGCCCCGAACGCCGGCGCGCTCGCGCGCCTCGAGGCGGCGATCGCCGCGCCCGGGGCCTTCCGGAGCGGGACGTTCCACGCCCGCCTCGCCGAGGCCTACCGCGACGGCGTCGACCTCCTCGTCGGCGTCGACGCGAAATCGCTCCTCGCTCGCGCCGCGACCGGAACGGGCGGCGAAGGCGAAGCCGGGGCGCTCCTCAGGGCGAGCGGTCTCTCCGACGTCGAGCACCTGATCGTGGAGCGGCGCTCCGCGGCCGGCGCCTCGACCGGCCGCGCGTCCCTGACCTTCGGCGCCGAGCGCCGTGGGCTCGCCGCGTGGATCGCCGCTCCCGCCCCGATGGGCGCTCTCTCCTTCGTCTCCTCGAGCGCTTCCGGCGCGGTTGCCGTCGTCACGAAGGAGCCGGCGCTCCTCGTCGACGACCTCTTCGCGATGCTGACCGCCGGCCGTCCCGAGTTCCCCTCGAAGCTCGCAGAGGCCGAGGCGAAGCTCGGCTTCGACCTCCGGGACGACCTCGCCGCCGCGCTCGGCGGAGACGCCGCCTTCGCCGTCGACGGTCCGCTCCTCCCGACCCCTGCGCTGAAGCTCGTCGTCGAGGTCTACGACCCCGCGCGCCTCCAGGCCACGATCGTCAAGCTCGTCTCCCTCGCCGACGCCGAGGCACGCAAGGCCGGCAAGCCGGGCGCGAAGCTCGTGACCGAGGAGGTTTCGGGCCTGACGATCCACTCCCTCGTCACGGGGGAGGCGACCTCTCGTCTACAGTACGCGTTCGTGGACGGGTACCTCGTCGTCGCCCCCGAGAAGGCGCTCCTCGTCCGTGCCGCCGAGGCGCACGCGACGGGCGACACGCTCCTGACGGCGCCGAAGCTCGTCTCGCTCCTCCCGAAGGACGGCCCGCTCGACTTCTCGATGCTCGCCTTCCAGGACGTCGGCGGCGCGCTCGGCGCGCTGGCGAGCGCCGTCGGCGCCGCGCCCGGGTCGGCCGCTTCCGAGCTCTCCGGCTCCGGCGCCTCGCTCGCCTGGGCCTGGGCCGAGCCGACGCGGATCGTCTTCGGCTCCTCCGGCGCCGGCCTGACCGAGCTCGGCTCCCTCGTCGCGGCCGGCGCCGCCCTGAACGCCCCCGCGAGCGGAGGCCGGTGACCGCCTTCCTCGAGCTCGACGGCCTCTCGGTCCGGCTCGGCCGGCGGGACGTGCTCCGGGACCTTCGGGGCACGCTTGCCGGCCGGGCCATCGGCCTCCTCGGGCCGAACGGCGCGGGGAAGACGACGCTCCTCCACACGCTCCTCGGCTTCTTCCCCCCGTCGTCCGGAACGGCCCGCCTCGCGGGCCTCGACGTCGTGCGGGAGAGCCGCGAGGTAAGGCGCGCGATCGGCTACATGCCCGAGAACGACGCCTTCGTCGCGGGGATCTCGGGCGTCCGCTACGTCGCGATGTTCGCGGAGCTCTCGGGCCTCCCGCGCGCCGAGGCGCTCGAGCGGGCGCACGAGGCGCTCTTCTCCGTCGGCCTCGGCGAGGTACGTTACCGGAACCTCGAGACCTACTCGCTCGGGATGAAGCAGCTCGCGAAGCTCGCGCAGGCGATCGCCCACGGCCCGCGCGTCCTCTTCCTCGACGAGCCGACGAACGGCCTCGACCCGCCGGCGCGGCAGCGGATGATCCGGCTCATCAAGGAGATCCGCGAGGCAGGGGAGATCCGCGTCGTCCTCTCGTCCCACCTCCTCCGCGACGTGGAGGAGTGCTGCGACGAGGTGCTCATCCTGAAGGACGGGAAGATCGCGGCGCTCTGCGACCTCGAGGCCGAGCGGCGCGCGAACCGCCGCCTCGTGGAGCTCGAGGCGGTCGGCGGGAACGGCGACTTCGCCGGCGCTCTCGCGGGCCTCGGATGCGCGGTGGCGCCCGGCATCCGCCGGCGGCTGAAGGTCGTCCTCCCCGACGGCGTCGGGCCGCGTGAGCTCTACCGGCTCGCCGGCGAGAGCGGCGTCCAGCTCCGGCACCTGACCTACCAGCGCGACTCGCTCGAGGAGATCTTCCAGCGGGCGATGGAGAACGGCGGATGACGGTCCGCGCGCGCCGCTTCCGCCCGTTCGAGGGGACGCCGACCTCGGCGCTCGCCCGGCTCCTCGTCCTGCCGCGCTACGCCTGGAAGGAGGCGTTCGCGGGGAAGCTCGTCACGGGGGCCTTCACCTCCGCGTTCCTCGTCCCCGCTGGAGCTCTCGTCCTCGTCTGGCTGAAGCACAACATCGCCGCCCTCGTGAACACGCCGTTCGCCGGGGGGATCCCGCTCCCGATCGACGCGCAGTTCTTCGGCTGGCTCCTCGTCGCGCAGTCGTACTTCGCCTTCGCCCTCACGCTCTTCGTCGGGCCGTCGCTCGTCTCGCCCGACCTCGTGAACGGCGCGCTGCCGCTCTACTTCTCGCGCCCCATCTCGCGCTGGCAGTACGTGGCCGGCAAGCTCCTCGTCCTCGCGGCGCTCCTCTCGGCGATCACCTGGGCCCCGCTCCTCCTCGTCTTCGTCCTGCAGGCCTCGCTGGCGCCGGGGCGCTGGTTCCTCGAGAACGCCGGGATCGCGGGGGCGATCCTCCTCGGCTCGCTCCTCCTCGTCCTCTTCCTCTCGCTCGCCTCGATGGCCGTCTCGGCCTGGGTGCGGAACCGGGCCGTGGCGCGAGGTCTCCTCATCGGCCTCGGCGTCGTCCCGGCCGTCTTCGGCCAGGCGCTGAACGAGATGCTGGACGTCGAGTGGGGAGGCGTCCTGAACGTCGGCCTCGCGTGGGGGCGCGTCCTGGAGGGGCTCTTCGGAATCCCGGTCCGCGCGGGGATCCCGCTCGGCGGGGCGTGGGCGAGCCTCCTCGCGGCGACGGTCCTCGCGCTTCTCCTCCTCCGGAGAAAGCTGAAGGCGTTCGAGGTGGTCCGGTGACCCGCCGCGACGGCGACCTCCTCGTCTTCGAGGAGGTCTCGAAGTTCTACGGCGAGGTCCTCGGCGTCGACCGGGTCACGCTCTCGATCCCTCCCGGCATCACCGGGCTCGTCGGCCCGAACGGCTCCGGCAAGACGACGCTCATGAACCTCGCGACGGGCCTCATCCGGCCGACGCGCGGGAGGGTGAGCGTCCTCGGCATCCCGCCGGACGACCCCGAGCGGCTCTTTGCGGCCTGCGGCTACTGCACCTGCTTCGAGGCGTTCCCCGCGGGGGCGACCGGCTGGACGTTCCTCGAGGGGGTCCTCTCGCTCCGCGGAGAAGGCCGGGCGGCCGCGCGGGCGCTCGCCGGGAAGGCCCTCGAGCGGGTCGGGCTCGTCGACGCCGCCGGACGGAAGGTCGCCGGCTACAGCAAGGGGATGAAGCAGAGGCTCCGCCTCGCGGCGGCGATCGCTCCCGACCCGCGCGTCCTCCTCCTCGACGAGCCGCTGAACGGCCTCGACCCGATGGCCCGGGCGGAGGTCCTGGACCTCTTCCGGACGCTCGCGGCCGAGGGGAAGCACGTCGTCGTCTCGAGCCACATCCTCCACGAGGTGGACCTCCTCGCCGACCGCGTCGTCCTCGTGAAGTCGGGCTACGTCGTCGCGGAAGGGGAGTCGCACGGCCTGCGCGAGGAGGTCGTCGAGCGGCCGATGCAGGTCCTCGTCCGCTGCGACCGGCCCGGCGCCCTCGCGGCGCGGCTCTTCGCCGACGGGCTCGTCACCGAGGTCGAGCTCCACGAGGACGGCGGCGGCCTGCTCGCGCGGACGCGGACGCCCGACCGCTTCTTCCTCGCCCTGAACGACGCCGTCCTCTCCGCCGGCCTCGAGGTCGAGACGGTGACGCCGGCCGACGACGACGTGAAGGCGGTCTACCGCTACCTGATCGAGGGAGGGGAGGGAGCGTGAGGGGAGGCGACGCGGGGAGCGCTCGCGGCGATCGCCGCGAGACCCGTCTCCGGCAGCTCCGGGCGGTTTTCGCCCTCGAATCGAACCGCCTCTTTCGCGGACGGGAGGGGAAGGCGACGCTCTTCTTCGCGCTGGCACCCGTCTTCCTCTCGATCCTGGGCCTCGCCACGCGGGACGCGCCCCTGCCCGTCGGCCGGGCCGAGCACTCCTTCGCATTCATCTTCCAGAACCTCGTCCTCCAGGGGACACTCTATTTCGGCTGTCTCTTCACGTTCGGCGGCCTCGTCCGGGGCGAGCAGATCGGCAAGACGCTCCACCACCTCCTCCTCGCGCCGGTCCGCCGCGAGGTCGTCCTCCTCGGGAAGTACCTCGCGGCGCTGGCGGCGACCGCGACGCTCTTCGGCGGCTCCTCCGTGATCGCCTACCTCGTCCTGGTCTCGGACTCGGGCCGGCCCGCGATGCTCGCGCACCTCGGCGCGGGCGGCGCGGGGCGCATGGCCGCCTACGTCCTCGTCGCGACCCTTGCGTGCGCGGCCTACGGCGCCCTCTTCCTCGCGTTCGGCCAGTGGGTGAGGAACCCGATCTTCCCGGCGCTCGCGTTCTGGGGGTGGGAGCACCTCAACTTCCTCCTCCCCGAGGGGCTCAAGCGGCTCGGCCTCATCCACTACCTCCTCTCGCTGACGCCGGTCCGGGTGCCCGAGAGCTTCCTCGCGATCCTCGGCGAGCCGCTCCCCGTCTGGGTCTCGATCCCCGTCCTGCTCCTCTTCACCGCGGCGCTCCTCGCGTTCGCGGCCTGGAAGGTGCGGCGGACGGAGGTCGACTACGGGACGGAGTAAGGGGGGGCGGCGCCGACCAGCGCCCGTCGCCCTCCCGCGGGATACTCGGCGTCCATGAGCCGGCCCGCTCCGTACCCGCACCTCCTCGCGCCGCTCGACCTCGGCTTCTCGACGCTTAGGAACCGGGTCCTGATGGGCTCGATGCACACGGGGCTGGAAGACAGGGAAAGCCGCTTCCCGCGGCTCGCGGCCTACTTCGCGGCGCGGGCGCGCGGCGGGGCGGGGTTGATCGTGACGGGCGGCTTCTCCCCGAACGTGGAAGGGTGGCTGTCGCCGTTCGGCTCCCGCCTCGCGAGCGCGCGGGCGGCGCGGGCGCACCGGCCGATCACCGACGCGGTCCACGCCGAGGGGGGGAGGATCGCGCTCCAGATCCTCCACTCGGGGCGTTACGGCTACACGCCGCTCGCCGTCGCCCCGTCGCGCATCAAGTCGCCGATCTCGCCGTTCACGCCGCGGGCGCTGACGGCGCGGGGCGTCGAGCGGCAGATCCGGGCCTTCGTGCGGTGCGGCGTCCTCGCGCGCGAGGCGGGGTACGACGGCGTCGAGGTGATGGGGTCGGAGGGGTACTTCCTGAACGAGTTCCTCGTCACCCGGACGAACCGGCGGACCGACCGGTGGGGCGGACCGTACGAGAACCGGATGCGGCTCCCGGTGGAGGTCGTCTCGCGCGTGCGCGAGGCGGTCGGGAAGGACTTCATCCTCGTCTTCCGCCTCTCGATGCTCGACCTCGTCCCCGACGGGAGCAGCTGGGAGGAGGTCGTCGCGCTCGCGAAGGCGGTCGAGAAGGCCGGGGCGACGATCCTGAACACGGGGATCGGCTGGCACGAGGCGCGCGTCCCGACGATCGCGACGAGCGTGCCGCGCGCCGCGTTCGCCTGGGTGACGCGGAAGCTGAAGGGGGAGGTCGGCATCCCCCTCTGCACGACGAACCGGATCAACGCGCCCGGGGTCGCCGAGGAGGTCCTCGCCTCGGGCAGCGCTGACATGGTCTCGATGGCGCGGCCGCTCCTCGCCGACCCCGACCTCGTCCGGAAGGCGGCGGAAGGGCGCGCGGACGAGATCAACACCTGCATCGCCTGCAACCAGGCCTGCCTCGACCACGTCTTCGACGGGAGGGAGGTCTCCTGCCTCGTCAACCCGCGGGCCTGCCGCGAGACCGTCCTCGTCTTTCCCGTGGCCGCGGCGCGCCGGCGCGTCGCCGTCGTCGGCGCCGGCCCGGCCGGCCTCGCCTGCGCGACGGAGCTCGCCGCGCGCGGGCACGCCGTCGACCTCTTCGAGGCGGCGGGGGAGATCGGCGGGCAGTTCAACCTGGCGAAGCGGGTCCCCGGGAAGGAGGAGTTCGCGGAGACGCTCCGCTACTTCGCGCGGCGGGTCGAGACGACGGGCGTTTCGCTGAAGCTCGGGACGCGCGCGACGGCCGAGGCGCTCGTCGCGGGGAAGTACGACGAGGTCGTCCTCGCGACCGGCGTCGTGCCGCGGAGCCCCGGCATCCCGGGGCAGGATCACCCGAAGGTCGTCTCGTACGTCGACGTCCTCCTCGGGAGGAAGCCGGTCGGCGAGCGGGTCGCGATCGTCGGCGCGGGCGGGATCGGCTTCGACGTCGCGACGTTCCTGGTGGAGGGAGCCGAGGGGCACGGCCGCGACCTCGAGCGGTGGAAGGCGGAGTGGGGCGTCGGCGACCCGGAGACGGCGCGCGGCGGCCTCGTGAAGCCGCGCCCCGCGAAGGCGGCGTGCCACGTCACGCTCCTCCAGCGCAAGGCCACGAGGCCGGGGGCCGGCCTCGCGAAGACGACCGGCTGGATCCACCGCGCCGCGCTGAAGGCGAAGGGCGTGGAGATGCTCGCCGGCGTCCGCTACGAGAGGGTCGACGACGCCGGTCTGACGATCACGCGCGGGACGAAGGACCCCGAGACGCGCCTCCTCGAGGTCGACACCGTCGTCCTCTGTGCGGGGCAGGAGCCGCTCCGCGAGCTGGAGACGCCGCTCCGAGCGGCCGGCGTCCCCATTCACCTCATCGGAGGCGCCGACGTCGCGGCCGAGCTCGACGCGAAGCGGGCGATCGAGCAGGGGACGCTCCTTGCCGGCCGGCTCTGATCCCGCCGCCCGTCCGGGCGGCTTCGCCGAGGTCGACTGGTCGCGCTGGGAGCCGACGGAGCGCGCCGTCCTCTGCTTCGTGAGGGACGGCGGCCGCGTCCTCCTCATCCACAAGAAGACCGGCCTCGGCGCCGGGAAGGTGAACGCGCCCGGCGGACGGATCGACCCGGGCGAGACGGCGGAGGAGGCCGCGATCCGTGAGGTGAGCGAGGAGGTCTGCGTGGAGGCGTCGGGGCTGACGAGGGCCGGGGAGCTCTCGTTCCAGTTCGTCGACGGCTACGCGCTCCACGGGACGGTCTTCTTCGCCGCCTCGCACTCCGGGACGCCGCGCGAGACGCGCGAGGCGGACCCGTTCTGGTGCCCGATCGACGCGATCCCGTACGAGCGGATGTGGGAGGACGATCGCCACTGGCTCCCCCTCGCCCTCGAGAGGAAGCCGTTCCGGGCGTACTTCGTCTTCGACGGCGACCGGATGCTCAGCCGGAGGATCGACCTTCTCTGAGGTCGGCTCCTCCGGCTCGCCGCCTGCCGGACGATCCCGTCAGAAGACCGGCCCGAACTCCCCGTCGCGCATCAGGGGGAGGCGCTCCCCGCCCTCGAAGACGAGGTCGACGACCGCGGGGAGGACGTCGGGCTGCGTCTCCGGGACGTAGACGCGGTCGATGTGGACGACCGCCTCGGGCGAGGAGAAGGCGCTCGGGCCGACCTGGCCGCCGAAGTGCTCGCTCCGGCCGAACGCGATGTGGAGGCCGAGCTTCTCGTCGAGGAGGACGGAGCCGACCGGCTTGACGCCGAACGCCGCGAGGACGCCGAGGCCGAGCTCCGCGAGGTTCGCGTAGGCGGGCTCTTTCGCGAGGAGCGCCGCCTCGCGCTCCGACTCGGGCCCGCGCGTGAGGACCTCGACGGCGCGGTTCCGCTCGATGCGGTAGCGGACGACCTCCTTTCCGAACTGGACCGGGAGGACGCCCTCCGAACGGCTCGGGTCGCCGTCGACCTCGCCCTCGTAGGGGACGATGTACGACTCGCCCGAGGGGAGGTTCCCCGCGACGCCGCGCTTCGGGAGGAGTCCGCCGGAGGCGTGGCCCGTCCGGTGACGCAGGTCGAGGTGAAGGCGGTCCTCGCCGCCGGGGTGGCGGAAGACGAAGTCGGCGCCGGTCGCCCGGTCGAGGTGCGCCTTCAGGATGTCGACGCGGCGGTTCACCTCGCCGTAGTCGAGGCGGAGCGCCGGGATCATCGCGGCGGAGAAGCCGGGCATCGTCGCGGCCCGCATCGAATGCTTCCGCGCGGCCATCTTCAGCGGCGCCGTCGAGCTGAACTTCGTCAGGGCGAGGAGCATCGGGAAGGAGTCGAAGACCTCCGTCATCGCGACCGAGGCCGAGGGGTCGAGCTCCGCGGCGCTCGCCGGGACGGGGCCGCCCGGATGGATCCAGCAGCGGCCGGGGAGGTCGCCGTTGTTCGTGCGGACGTTCGGGTAGAGGAGGAGGCGCGTCTCGTACCCCGTCTCGCGGGCCTGCATTCCGAGGAGCTCCGCCCACTCGGCGGCGATCTCGCGGCGGGCCGCCCAGCCGGTGTCGTCGGGCACCTTCTCGTCGGGAAGGTCGACCATGATGCCGAGTCGGGTGTCTTCGGGCGTCGGCTGGAAGACTCGGGCGACGAGGGCGGAGAGCTCGAGCGCGGTGATCTGTTCGGGCACGTGGGCCTCCTCGGAATGGATGGTGCCCGATGCTCGCGGGGGTGTCGACCGGTCGAGGACGCCGGCCGGAGACGAGGGCAAACCGCACGGGACCCGTCGGGCCGAGGCTTCGAAACGGACAGTCCGCCGCCGCTCAGCGTCTCGCGAGGATCACCGTCAGGTCGTTCACGTTCGTCCCGGTCGGTCCCGACCTCAGCTGGGCGCCGGCCGCATCGAGCGCCGGGTAGGCGTCGTTCGCCGCGAGGGCCGCGGCCGGATCGCACCCGGTGGCGCGTATCGCCCCGGCCGTCGCGCCGTCGACGATCGCGCCGGAGGAGTCGGTCGGGCCGTCGGAGCCGTCGGTGGCGAGGGCCATCACGGAGATCCCGTCGATCCCCTCGAGCGCGAGCGCGGCGGCGAGCGCGAGCTCCTGGTTCCGGCCGCCGCGGCCCTCCCCGCGCACCGTGACCGTCGTCTCGCCGCCGAGGACGAGGCACGCGGGCAGCGGCAGAGGGTCGCCGTGCGCGAGGAGTCCGCGTCCGAGCGCCGCGACGACGCGCGCGACCTCGCGCGCCTCCCCCTCGACGAACGTCGAGAGGAGGAGCGCGGAATAGCCGAGGCCGCGGGCCGCTTCGACGGCGGCGACGGCGGCGAGGCGGTTCGACCCGACGAGGACGCTCGTCACGCGCTCGAAGAGCGGGTCGCCCGGCTTGGGCGTGTCGGGCAGGGCCCCCTTCGCGCCGTCGCGCAGACGTGCGCGGACGGCGGCGGGGACCGAGTCGGCGAGGCCGCGCCGCTCGACGACGCCCCACGCGTCCGCGAACGTCGTGGGGTCGGGTGCGGTCGGCCCGGAGGCGATGACGTCGAGCGGGTCGCCCACGACGTCGGAGAGGATCAGCGAGACGACGCGCGCGGGAGCGGCGAGCCGCGCGAGCTGCCCCCCCTTGAGCCGCGAGAGGTGCTTCCTCACGGCGTTCAGCTCGACGATCGACGCGCCCGACCGGAGGAGGAGGTCCGTCGTCGCCTGCAGGTCGGCGAGCGTGAGCGGGTCGGCCGGGTCCGCGAGGAGGGCCGAGGCGCCGCCGGAGAGGAGCGCGAGGACGAGGTCCCCCTCGCTGCGGCCGTCCAGGAGCGCCTCGACCGCGGCGACGCCGGCCCGTCCCGTCTCGTCCGGGACCGGGTGTCCCGCCTGGAAGGTCGCCACGGACGGAGGGAGCGAGAGCCCGGCGAGGTGCCCGGATTTCGTCACGAGGACGCCCCGCTCGAGCCGCTCGCCGAGGGCGGCGGCGGCCGCGCCGGTCATCGCCGCCGCCGCCTTCCCGGCGGCGACGAGCCGCACCGAGGCACCGTCCGCGAGCGGGAGCGCCGCGTCGCCGGCGCGGAGGACGTCGCCGTCGAGCGAGAGAAAGCGCCCGACGGCGCGGGACGGCTCCACCGCGGCGAGGGCCGCGGCGCGGATCGCTTCGAGGTGCGCGCGGCGAAGTGCGCGGGCGGGAGAGGTCATGCGGGCCATTCTGCATCGGGGCCTCGCCTCGCGGCGCGGCCCGGGCTTCGCCCGGGCCGGACGGGATGAGATCGTGCGCTCCATGCCCGGCGAAGCGACCTCGAAGCTGATGCTGCGTCACGATCCCCCGGCCCGCCGGCCGCGCGGGATCCTCCCGTACGACTTCGCGAAAGTCGGCTTCTTCCTCTTCGGCATCCCGAGGAACGGCTTCGGCTCGATCGACGTCTCCAAGGAGTGCAACCTCCGCTGCTCGCACTGCTACTTCTTCGAGGGGGGAGAAGGGGCGGCGCCGGCCTACGCGGGCAGGCCCGAGCTCTCCATCGACGAGTGGATCGCCAAGCTCGAGGAGCTGAAGCGGAGCACCTCGCGCCTCGGCTTCCCGTTCTTCCAGTGCACCTGGGTGGGCGGCGAGCCGCTCATCCGCAAGGAGCTGATCGAGCGCGGCCGGAAGCACTTCCGGTACAACACCGTCGTCACGAACGGCACGATCCCCCTGCCCGACTGGCCGGACGTGAGCTGGTGCATCTCCATCGACGGCGACGAGGAGACGCACGAGCGGATCCGGCGCCGGAAGGGGATCTACAGGCGGGCGATGCAGAACGTCGCCGAGCGGCCGAACCTGAGCGTCACCGTCGCCTACTGCATCACGCGGGCGAACGTCCACTGCCTCGAGCAGGCGGTCATCGACTGGTCCCGCGCCGGCGCTCGGGACATGACGTTCGACTTCTACACGCCGATCGGCGACATGTGCGACGGGAACGACGAGCTCTTCCTGCCGCTCGCGGAGCGGGACGTCGTCCTCGACAAGCTCCTCGCGCTGAAGGCGATCTACGGGGAGTTCTTCGTCCTCCCCGAGCGCGCCTTCCGGATGATGAAGTCCGACGTCTGCCGGAAAGTCACGGACAGCTGCCTCTTCTCGAGGAAGTCCTTCGCCTTCGCCCCCGACGGCGTGCAGAAGGAGAAGTGCATGATGGGGCCGAAGGCGGACTGCGACCGCTGCGGCTGCGTCGTGCCGTTCTACCTGGCGTCGCTGACCGACCGGGGCCGCATCCTGCGGGACCTCGGGGGCGAGCTCTCCCACGCCGCGCGGCGGGTCGCCCGGGGGCTCTTCACCGCGGTCCCGGGCTGAGAGGCGCGAGCCCGGCCCGGGTGACCGACGACGGCGGAGGCGAGGTCGCCGACGGGCCGGCTCGAGTCCGCGCGGCCATACCGGCTCGAGGATTCGCGCCGGGCGGAACGGGCTTCGCGAGAGCCCTCCGAGACGAGGGCCCCCCCCGAGGAGCCGGGGTGGCGCTCACGGTCCCGTCTCGTGGAGAATGCGCGACCGTGGGGTCGCGCATCCTCTTCGTCCTGCCCGGGTGGCCGAAAGGACGTCTCTGGGGAGAGATGTCGTTTCGCTTCCCGAGCCTCTCGCTCGCCGTCGTCGCCGCGGCGACCCCGGAGAAGTGGGAGACCGCCCTTCACGACGAGGGGTTCGGGCCGGTCGACCTCGACGACCCGGCCGACGTCGTCGCCCTCACGGGGATGACGGCCCAGGCGACCCGGGCCTACGAGATCGCCGATGCGTTCCGCGCGCGCGGGAAGACCGTCGTCATGGGGGGCTTCCACGCGAGCAACCTGCCCGCCGAGGCGCTCCGGCACGTCGACGCCGTCGTCGTCGGCGAGGCCGAGTCCGTCTGGCCGAGGCTCCTCTCAGACCTCGAGGAGGGACGCCTGCAGAAGGTCTACCGGCCCGACGGGCCGGTCGACACGGCGGCGATCCCTCTCGCGCGGCGGTCCATCTTCGACGGCAAGGGATACCTCCTGACGAACACGATCCAGACGACGCGCGGCTGCCCCTACGACTGCGAGTTCTGCTCGGTGACGGCCTACTTCGGCCGGAAGTACCGAAAGCGTCCGGTCGAGACGGTCCTCGCGGAGCTCGCGGAGATGAAGAAGCGCGGCTCCTACGCCTTCTTCGTCGACGACAACATCGTGGTCGACCGCAACTACTCCCTGAGGCTCTTCCGCGGGATGAGGGGCCTCGGGATGAAGTGGCTCTCGCACGCCTCGCTCGACCTCGCCGAGGACCCCGAGCTCCTTCTCGCGATGGGCGAGGCGGGCTGCATCGGGCTCTTCGTCGGCTTCGAGTCGCTCGACGAGAAGGCGCTCGCGGCGATGGGGAAGAAGACGAACCACGTCGCCACCTACCTCGACGCCGTGAAGGCGTTCCGGGATTCCGGGATCGGGATCCTCGGCTCCTTCGTCCTCGGGCTCGACGGCGACGGCCCCGACGTCTTCGAGCGGACGCTCCGCTTCTGCGAGAGCGCGCGCCTTCCGGCGGCGATCTTCCCGATCCTCACGCCGTACCCGGGGACGAAGGTCCGCGAGCGCCTCCTCGCAGAGGACCGGATCCTCTCGAGCGACTGGCGTGACTACGATATGGAGCACGTCAACTTCCGCCCGAAGGGGATGACCGTCGACGAGCTCCAGGCGGGCTACGACCTCCTGATGAAGGAGTTCTACTCGTTCGGCTCCATGTGGAAGCGGCTCGGGTGGCACCGGTCGCTCCCGGCGTTCGGGCCGATGAACTTCGGCTTCCGGAGCGCCCTGAAGCGCAAGGTGGCCGATGCCTGAGGGGTCCTGCGGAAGGGCGTTCCCGGCGTGAAGGTCCTGATGATCTCGGCGAACCGGGAGCGGGACCCCTCTCCCGTCTTCCCGCTCGGCCTCGCCTACCTCGCCGGTCCCGTCGAGCAGGCGGGGCACGAGACGCGCCTCCTCGACCTCTGCTTCGCCGCGGACGTCCCGACGGCGGTCCGCGGGGCGGTCGAGGAGATGCGCCCCGACGTCGTCCTCGTCTCGATCCGGAACCTCGACAACGTCACCTGGCCCTCCTGCCGTTCCTACGTCGACGGCGTGCGCGAGGTCGTCTCGATCTGCCGCGACGTGGCGCCGGTCGTCCTCGGCGGCTCCGCGTTCTCGCTGGAGCCGGAGTCGTTCCTCGAGGCGACGGGCGCGCGCTGCGGCGTCGTCGGCGAAGGGGAGGAGGTCGTCGGACCGCTCCTCGAGAGGATCGCGGCGGGGCTCCCGCTCGCGGGCCTGCCGGGCGTCGTCGAGCCGGGAGGCGAAGGGTGGACGGCGCCGCGCACGCCGGCGACCGTGGGCGCGCCGAGCCGGGGGAGCTTCGACGTCTCGCGCTACCTGACCGAGGGGGGCGCCGCGAACGTCCAGACGAAGCGCGGCTGTCCCTTTACCTGCGTCTACTGCACCTACCCGGTCCTCGAGGGGAGCCGCGTGCGCACCCGCCCGGCCGCCGAGGTCGTCGGCGAGCTCCGGACGCTCGTCGACGAGCACGGCGTCGACTACGTCGAGTTCTGCGACGACATCTTCAACTTCCCCGAGGCGGCGGCCCGCGAGCTCTGCGAGGCGATGATCGCGGACGGCCTGCGCCTCTCCTGGTCGGCGTTCGTCAACCCGGGGCACCTCGACGCGGGGCTCGTCGACCTGATGGCCCGGGCCGGTTGCGACGCGGTGGAGATCGGCACCGACTCCGGCTCGCCGGCGATGCTCCGGAGCCTCGGGAAGTCGTTCACCGTCGACGACGTGCGCGCGGCCTCGCGCCTCTGCCGCCACGCCGGGCTCGCCACCGCCCACTACCTCCTCTTCGGCGGCCCGGGCGAGGACGACGCCACGGTCGCCGAGAGCGTCGCGCTGATGGACGAGCTCGCGCCGGAGGCCGTCATCGTCATGGTCGGCATCCGCGTCTACGCCGGGACCGACCTCCACGCGACCGCCGTGAGCGAAGGGGTCGTCCGTGCCGACCAGTGCCTCCTCGAGCCGGTCTTCTACCCCGACGAGGCACGGCTGCGGAGGATCGCGGAGCGCGTGGCGGAGCTCGCCTCTGCCCGGCGGACCTGGATCGTCCCGGGGCTCGACGTGAACACGTCCTCCGGGGTCCTCGAGATGCTCCGCCGCCGCCACCCGCGCGGGCCGCTCTGGAAGGTCCTCGGCCAGCGGGAGAGCTGGCGCGGCCGGAAGCGGACGGCCGGCGAGAGAGCCGACGCCGATCGGGCCTCCTGAACGCCCCGCCGGAAACCCGGAGACGCCGAAGCGCGTAGGTCGAGGGAGACCCGGAATGGAGCGCCGGTCCGGCCGGCGCGAAAGCGAGGATCCGTGCGTCGTCCGCTCGTCGCCTTCTGCATCGCCGCCGCCGCCGTTCTCTCGCCTCTTTGTGCCGCCGACCCCGTCACGGTCGGCGAGACCCTCCGGATCCCCTCGAAGGTGCTCGGCGAGGAGCGGACGATCCTCGTCTCGACGCCCCGCGGGTACGAGAGGGGCGCCGACCGCTACCCGGTCCTCTACATGACGGACGGCGACGCCCACCTCGTCCACACCCGCGGCACCGTCGACTTCCTCGCCCGGAACGGGCGCATGCCCGACCTGATCGTCGTCGGCGTGGCGAACACGCACCGGACGCGCGACCTGACGCCGACGCAGACTTTCCGCCGGCGGGCGGACGGTGAGGCCGTCCTCGACGAGGAGAGCGGCGGCGCGACGAGGTTCCTCGAGTTCTTCGAGAAGGAGCTGATCCCGTTCGTCGAAGGACGCTACCGCACCGCGCCCTTCCGGATCCTCGCGGGACACTCCCTCGGCGGGCTCTTCGCCCTGACCGCGCTCGTCGAGCGGCCGGGGCTCTTCGGCGCGACGATCGCCGTCTCGCCGTCGCTCCACTGGGACGACGACGTCGTCCTCGGGCGCCTCTCGCGGCTCCTGGAGGGCCGGAAGGAGCTGCGGCACACGGTCTACGCCACGATCGCGAACGAGGAGGAGGGGGAGCCGGCCCCGACCCGCTTCGACCGCCTCCGGAAGATGCTGAAGGCGACGAAGGCCGAGGGGTTCGTCTGGGACGCGGAGCGGATGGAGGACGAGGACCACGGGAGCGTCGTCCTCCGCTCGCACTACGACGGCCTTCGAAAGGTCTTCGAGGGCTGGCGGCTTCCGCGCGACCGGAAGGCGGGAGGGTACCCGGGGAGCGCGGCCGACCTGAAGGAGCACTATGCGCGCCTCTCCGGGCGGCTCGGGTACGAGGTGCAGCCTCCGGAGCTGATCGTCAACGCCGTCGGCTACCAGCACCTCCAGCGAAACGACGTGAAGGGAGCGCTGCCGTTCTTCCGCTGGAACGCCGAGCTCCGTCCCGGCTCGCCGAACGTCCACGACAGCCTCGGAGAGGCCCTCGAGGCGGCTGGGGAGAAGGCCGAGGCGCTCGCCTGCTACGAGAAGGCCGTCGAGCTCGGCCGGAAGCTCTCCGACCCGAACCTCGCGGTCTACGAGCGGAACCACGACCGGGCCGCGAAGGCCGCGGCCGGGAAGTAGGGCCTCCGAAGGCCCGGCCTAGCGCTCGGCGCCCGCCTTGATCCCGAGCGCCGGGTCGTAGAGGTTCTCCGCGTTCGTGCCGGTCCGCGTCGCGAGAAGGCGGACGAATCCGATCGTCCTCCCGGCGTCCTTCTCGATCGACTCGGCGTAGGAGGGGAAGATCCCCTTCCCGGCGGCCTCGATCGCGCGCTCGAAGTCGGCCCAGTGCCTCCACCCGTCGGGCTGCAGCTCGGCGGAGACGTCCGTCAGGCAGGGCGAGCCGCGCCAGATCTCCCGCCACGCCTCCGCGGTCAGGAACGCGCGGCAGCCCTCCTCCCAGAACGCCTGCCCGTTCGACTGGGGCTCCGTGAGCCAGGACGGGATGCCCTCCGTCAGCGGATGGACGACGGCGGGGACGACGACCCCGAGGCGGCCGCCGGGCCTCAGGAAGCGGGTGAGGTAGTCGAGGTAGAGGAGGTCGGTGCCGAAATACTGGTAGGCGTCGATCGAGACGATCGCGTCGAAGTAGCCGGCCGCGAAGGGAAGCGTGTGGGCCTCGGCGCGCACCGGGCAGACGAGGTCGGCGGCGCCCGCCCCCGCGACCCTCTCCCAGTTCTTGTCGGGGCTCATCCAGAGGTCGACGGCGTGGACCTTCGCGTCGAACTCCTTCGCGAGGAAGACCGACGTCATCGCCTTCCCGCAGCCGAGATCGAGGACCCGCGAGCCGGGAGCGAGCGGGAACTGCTCGCAGAGCCACTCGAGGAGCCAGATCGCGCACGGCCCCATCTGGTTGTCGAGGAGGAAGTCGGCGTCGTAGCGGGCGGATCGGGGGAACTCGGGGCGGCGGAGGCCGGCGGGGGCTTCGGGCATGGGGGCTCCTTCGGGCGGCGTTCCGGCCATTCTGCCGCGATCCACCGCGGTCGGGGGCCGCGTTAGTCTCGGCGCCATCCGGAGGCGACGATGGCCGAGCCGAAGACGAAGAAGACCGACGCGAGCGTCGAGGCGTTCCTCGACGCAGTCGCGGACCCACGGAGACGCGAGGACGCCCGGGCGGTCCTCGCGCTGATGAAGCGGATCACGGGAGAGGAGCCGAAGATGTGGGGCCCGAGCATCGTCGGCTTCGGCTCGTACACGTACACCTACGCGAGCGGCCGGACTGGCGACTGGCCGATCGTCGGCTTCTCGCCGCGCAAGCAGGCGCTCACGCTCTACGTCATGCCCGGGTTCGAGAAGGACGCCGACCTCATGAAGCGGCTCGGGAAGCACAAGACGGGAAAGTCCTGCCTCTACCTCAACCGTCTCGCGGACGTCGACGCGGGCGTCCTCGAGGAGCTCGTCCGGCGGTCGGTGGAACGGATGAGGAACCGGGGAGCCTGAGGCGACGGAGCCGGCGGAAACGACGGGGTGTCCGGGGTCCCTCCCTGCGTTCGGCCGGAGGTCAGAGAACCCGAATCCGCCCCGTTCCCTCCCCCGCGATCCGACCGATCCGGAGTGCGTCCGTGACGCCGCGAGCGCGAAGGGTCGACAGGAGCGCCTCGCAGCGCTCCTCGGGGAGGGCGATCAGGAGGCCGCCCGAGGTCTGCGCGTCGGCGAGGAGGAGGCGGTCGACGCGCGAAAGGCCGGGCGCGAAGTCGACGTGCGGCGCGACGTGCTCGAGGTTCTCGAGCGAGCCGCCGGGGACGCCGTCGGCCGCGGCGAGGTCGCGCACGTCCGGGAGGAGCGGGACGGAAGCCGCCTCGATCTCGGCGTCGACGCCGGAGGCGGCCGCCATCTCGCGGAGGTGGCCGAGGAGGCCGAATCCGGTCACGTCGGTGCAGGCCGAGACGCCGACCTCGACCATCGTCTCGGCGGCAGCGCGGTTCAGGGTCCGCATCGTCGTCACGAGGCGGCGGGCCGCCTCCTCGCCCGCGAGGCCGCGCTTCACCGCCGTCGCGAGGACGCCGGTCCCGATCGGCTTCGTCAGGACGAGAGCGTCTCCCGGGCGCGCGCCGGCGTTCGTCACGACCCGGTCGGGGCGGACGACGCCGGTCACCGCGAGGCCGAACTTCGGCTCCGTGTCGTCGACGGTGTGCCCGCCGAGGATCTCGATCCCCGCCTCGCGCGCCACCTCGGCCGCCCCGGCGAGGATCCGCTCGAGGACGGAGAGGGGGAGGCGGCGCGACGGGAAGGCGACGACGCTGAGCGCGAAGAGGGGCCGGCCGCCCATCGCCCAGACGTCGCTCAGGGAGTTCGCGGCGCTCACGGCCCCGAACTCGAACGGGTCGTCGACGATCGGCGTGAAGAAGTCGACCGTCGTCACGAGGGCGAGATCGTCTGAAAGTCGATAGACCGCCGCGTCGTCGGAGCGCTCGGGCCCGACGAGGACGGCCGGGTCGGTCCCCTTCGGCAGCGACCGGAGGACCTTTTCGAGGTCCTGCGGCCGGAGCTTGCAGGCGCAGCCCAGTCCGCGGGTGAAGCGGGTCAGCCTCACGTGCTCGTCGCCCGTCGCGGCCGCGGGGACCGCGACGGCCTCCGGCCGCATCCGCCGGACCGCCTCGCCGACGACGCGCGCCGCCTCGTCGACCATCGCGGGCGTCGTCCCGCGGCCGACGGAGAAGCGGACCGTCCCCATCGCGTACTCCTCCGGGACGCGCATCGCGCGGAGGACCGACGAAACCTCGACTCCCGCGGCGTGGCAGGCGGCCCCCGCCGATGCGGCCACGTTCTCGCCCACCTCGGCGAGGAGGGCGCTCGCGTCGACGCCGGGGAAGGAGACGCTGAGCGTGTTCGGCAGGCACCGCAGGCGGGGACTGTTCCGGCGCAACCCGGGCACCTCTCGCGCGAGCGCCTCCGCGAGCCGCTCGCGCAGCTCCTCGAACCGTCGTGCGTCCGAGGCGAGGCGGCGGGCCGCCACCTCGCACGCCTTCCCGAGGCCGACGATCTCGAGGACGTTCTCCGTCCCGGCGCGGCGGCCCGCCTCGTGCGAGGCTCCGCGAAGGAGCGGGGGCAGCGCGAGGCCGGAGCGGATCCAGAGCGCCCCGACGCCCTTCGGGGCGTAGAGCTTGTGCCCGGCGAGCGTCAGGAAGTCGACGCCGAGGGCGGCCACGTCGACCGGGACCTTCCCCGCCGCCTGTGCCGCGTCGGTGTGGACGAGGACGCCCCGCTCGTGCGCGAGCCGCGCGATCTCCGCGATCTCCTGAATCGTCCCGACCTCGTTGCTGGCGTGCATCACGGAGACGAGGACGGTCCCGTCCGTGATCGCGGCCGCGACGTCGGCCGGGTCGACTCGCCCCTCGTCGTCGACCCCGACGCGCGTGACGGTCCAGCCGTCCTCCTCGAGGAGGGCGCACGGCTCGAGGACGGCCGGGTGCTCGATCGCCGACGTGACGACGTGCCGCCCCTTCCCCCGGAGGAGCCGCGCGACGCCCTGGACCACCGTGTTGCTCCCCTCCGTCCCGCCGCTCGTGAAGACGACCTCATCGGGGCGCGCCCCGAGCAGCGAAGCGACCTGCCGCCGCGCCGCCTCGACGGCCGCGCGCGCCTCGGCGCCGTAAGGGTGGCCGCTCGAGGGGTTCCCGAACCGCTGAGTGAGGAAGGGGAGCATCGCCTCGGCGACCTGCGGGTCGACCGGCGTCGTGGCGTTGTAGTCGAGGTAGACGGGAAGGGGGCGCATGCCGCGATTATCGGCACGCACGGACCGCCGCGCGGAAACGGGTATCCTCCGGCCGGGTGCGGAGTCGAGCGTCCCTCCGAATCGTCCTCGTCGCGAGCCTCCTCGTCGCCCTCGCGGGCTGCACGAGCGCGCTGAACCTCCGCTACCGGCCGACGCTCACCTCGCCCGGGGCCGATCCGCTCGCCGCCTTCACGATCGCCTCGGGGAACGAGCCCGTCGCCGGAAACACGGCCCTGCTCCTCGAGAACGGCGACGAGATCTTCCCTTCGATGCTCGAGGCGATCGCCTCGGCGCAGACGAGCATCCACCTCGAGGCGTACATCTACCGGGACGGCGAGATCGCCCGCAGGATCTCCGCGGCGCTCGCGGAGAGGGCGCGCGCGGGAGTCGCGGTCCGGGTCCTCCTCGACGCGATCGGGTCGACGGGGTTCGGGGACGAGGACGAGCGTCTCCTCCGGGAGGCCGGGGCGACCGTCGTCTTCTTCCGGCCGATCGCGATCAAGACGCTCCGGAAGGTCCACCTGAGGACGCACCGGAAGGTCCTCGTCGTCGACGGACGGGTCGGCTTCGTCGGGGGAGTCTGCATCGCGGACGAGTGGATGGGCGACGCCGACGGGCCCGACCGCTGGCGGGAGACGGTCGTGAGGGTCGAGGGCCCCGTGGCGCGGCAGCTCCAGGCCGCGTTCGGGCGCGCGTGGCTCGAGGCGACCGAGGAGCTGCTCACGGGGAAGGAGCTCTACCCCGAGAACGGCCACGTCGGCGAGGCCGTCTGCCAGGTGATGGACTCCACGCCGGGCTTCGACTCGAACCCGGCCCGCCTCTCCTTCCTCGTCGCCGTCGGCTCGGCCAAGGAGAGCATCGACCTGACGAGCGCCTACTTCGTCCTCGACCGGACGGCGCGGCGGGCGCTCGTCGAGGCGGTGAAGCGGGGCGTGAAGGTGCGTCTGCTCCTCCAGGGGCCGCACTCCGACCACGTCGTCGTGAGGTACGCGGGGAGGAACGACTACACCCGTCTCCTCGAGGCCGGGGTCGAGATCTGGGAGTACGACCGGGCGCGCCTCCACTCGAAGACGTTCGTGATCGACGGCCGCTGGGGGAGCGTCGGCTCGACGAACGTGACGAACCGCTCCTTCACCTGGAACTACGAGTCGAACGTCCACGTCTTCGACCCGGCGTTCGCGAAGGCGATGGAGGAGATGTTCGAGCGGGACCTCGCCGTCTCCCACCGGATCACGCTCGAGGAGTGGCGGAAGAGGGGGCTCGGCGACCGCCTCCTCGAGTGGTTCTACGCGATCCTCGGCTCCCAGTACTGAAGCTCCCGGGAGCCGGCCGCTGCCGCGTGCGGCCCCGGGGCCCGGATTCCCGCGGGGGCGTGACCGTCAGGCCGGCGTCTTCGGGCTCCCGCCCGGTGGCGCGAGCTCGACGAACGGGCCGTCCGCCTCGCGCGAGCGGTCGCGGTAGCCGCAGCGGCCCGTCCGCTCGTGCCCCGCGTAGTGCTCCTCGAAGACCCGGCAGGCCTCCGGGCGGCGGAGCCAGTTGCCGTCGGCACCGACGCAGTGCGCGACGAGGACCGGGACCTCTCCTTCGGGGCGCACCTCCAGGATCGTGACGTCCGCGGGATCGGCCTTCTCGGCGGCGAGCTTCTCGAGGAGGCCGCAGAGCGTGTCGTCGATCCAGCTCTCCGTCATTCCCGGGACGCCGGAGACGGCGACGCGCGCCTCGTAGGTGTAGGGGAGCCGCCGGTCGTACTTCGACCTCGGCCCGAGGACCTTCTCCCGGATGCTCATCGCGTCCCTCCCGGCGGCGTCCCGCGCGACGCGGGCCGCCACCGGGCAGGATAGCGCTGCGCGCGGCCCTGAGGCGTCCGCCCCGATGACGAGACGGTCCGGGTCGTCGTCCCCGGGTCGATGCCGGCGCCTCCGATAAGATTCGCGCGTGGAGACGACGGGACTTCCCGGGGCGCTGCTGATCGAGGAGGGACTCGAAGACCTGTCTCGCGGGCTCGAGACCGTACCGTCGCTCCTCGCCTCGATCGGCTCCCCGCGCCTGCGCCTCCTCGGATTCGAGGTCCCGGCCCCGCTGGCGGACGCCGAGCGAAGGCTGTACAGGCTGCTCGAGAGGGACGGCTCGGACTCGGCCCACGGCCGCTACAACTCGCTCGTCCGGACGCTCGTCAGCTTCGAGCGCGCTGCGGCTCTGAGGCGGCGTGCGGCGTGACATCGACGCGGAGCGCCTTCGGGCGCTGCTCAAGGCGTTGGGTGAAGCCGCGCGCGGCGAGACGACCGTCTACCTGACCGGCGGAGCGACGGCCGTCCTGAACGGGTGGAGGTCCAGCACGGTCGACGTCGACCTGAAGCTGGAGCCGGACCGGGACGAGATCCTGCGTGCGATACCGCAGCTCAAGGAGGAGCTCGAGACGAACGTCGAGCTCGCCAGCCCCGACGGCTTCCTCCCGGAGCTTCCAGGGTGGCGTGATCGGAGCCCGTTCGTGGCGCGGGAAGGGCTCGTGACGTTCCGGCACTACGACCTCTACGCCCAGGCCCTCGCAAAGGTGGAGCGCGGGCACGCCCGGGACCTCGCGGACGTCGCGGCGATGCTGGACCGCGGCCTCGTCCTCCCGGCCCGGCTCCGCGAGCTTCACGCGGCCATCGAGCCTCTCCTGTATCGCTTCCCGGCGGTCGACCCCCCGACCTTCCGCGCCGCGCTGGAAGGCGCGCTGGCCGGACGGTAAGCCGATCTCACGGGAGACCTCCGGTCCCGAGATCGAACGCCCCGCCGCGGTCTCCCGCGGCGGGGCGTCGTCCCGGCGGAATCGAGCCGGCGGGCTCTCCTTCCGAGCTACTTCTTCGGCACCTTCTTCATCAGCACCTCCACGGCCTTCTCGAGCTGCTCGTCGCGGCCGGCGGCCTCGAGGGCGGGGTCGTTGTCGACCTCGTGGTCGGCGCTCAGGTGGTTGTTCTCGGCCATCTTCCCGGACGGGTCGATGTAGCCGACCTCGGGGATCCCGAACGTCAGCGTCTTGTCCTGGAGGCGCTCCCACCAGACGGAGGTGCAGGTTCCGGGGACCTGCATGCCGACGGTCTCGCCTACCCGGAGGACCTTGTAGGCCGTCGGGAAGCAGTGGGCGTCGGAGTAGTTGCCCTCGTTCATGACGACGATCGAGGGCTTCGTCCAGCGGTTGCCGGGCTCGACGCCGACCTGCCGGCCGCGCGGCACCGCGCGCGCGTAGACCTGGCCCGTGAGGAAGACGGTGAGCGGCTCGACGAGGTTGCCGCCGCCGTTCCAGCGGGTGTCGAGGACGATGCCGTCCTTGTCGACGGCGCGGCCGAAGATCTCCTCGAAGATCTCGCGGTAGGCGCCGTCGTTCATGCCGCGGATGTGGGCGTATCCGAGCCGGCCGCCCGAGAGGCGCTCGACCTCGGCGCGCCGCGACTTCACCCACCTCTCGTAGAGGAGCCCCTGCTGCTCGCCGGGGGCGATCGGCTTGACCGTCTCCTCCCACCTCTTCCCGTCCTTCGGGTCGAGGAGGCCGAGGCGGACCGGCTGGCCCGCCTTGCGGTTGAGCATCGGGTACCAGTTCGCGCCGGCGGCGATGGAGACGCCGTCGACGGAGGTGATCACGACGCCCGGCACGACTTTCGTCCCGGCCTTCGTGAGCGGCCCCTTCTCGATCACCTCGAGGACCTTCACGCCCTCGCCCGTGTGGGCCGGGTCGGGGAAGAAGCCGAGCGAGGCGGTGGCGTCTCCGTCGGGGCGCGTCGGCCTGTAGCGGCCGCCGGTGTGCGAGGCGTTCAGCTCGCCCTGCATCTCCGAGATCAGCTCGGCGAAGTCGCGGTTGTCGACGACGTGGGGGAGGAAGCGGGCGTAGGCCGCCTTCATCGCGGGCCAGTCGACGCCGTGGAGGTCCGCGACGTAGAACTTCTTCAGCGTCTGGCGCCAGGCGTGCTCGAAGAGGGCAGCGCGCTCCTCGGCGGCCTTCAGCTCGATCCTCGCCGAGGCCTTCACCCCTGTCGCCTTGCCCGACTCGAGGTCGATCGAGGAGATCTTCCCGTCGGCGAGGACGATCGCCCTCTTCCCCTCGGGGTCGAGGCGGAGGCGCGCGCCGCGCTCGGCGTCGAGCTTGGCGACGAGCTTGACCTCCTTCTTCCGCGGGACGTACTTCCAGAGGTCGGCCCCCTTCTCGAAGCGGGCGAGGTAGACGAGAGTCTCGCCGTCGGGCGTCAGCGCCGCGTCGTCGAGGCTCGCGGAGTGGAGGGAGAGGCGGGCGATCCGGTCCTCGAGGCCGTCGAGCTCGAAGGCGACCGGGTCGGCGGGCTTCACCTCGCCCTCGGCCTTCTTCTCCTCGTCCTTGTTCGGGTCCTTGCCCGCCTCCTTCTTCCCGTCCTTCCCCTTGTCGGCGTCCTTCGCCTTGTCCTTCTTCTTCTCGGCTTCCTTCTCCTTCTCGAGAAGCTGCGCGTAGGCGGCCTCGTCGAGGCGGAAGCGGTCCCATGCCTTCTTCGTGAGGAACGCGGCGAAGACGTCCTGCTCGCGGGGGTAGCCGGAGTGCTGGCGGGTGCCGAAGCGGTCGGTCGCCCAGAAGAGGACTTCGCCCTTGCGGGCCCACTTCGGCGACTCCTCCTCGTAGCCGCTCCGGCTGACGTTGACGACCGGCTTGCCGCCGGCGGCGTCGACGATGCCGACCTCGCCCGACCAGCGCGTCGGGCTGAGGAACTGGACGGCGAAGCTCTTCCCGTCGGGCGACCACTGGTACCACTGGTCGCCGTCGGCGTAGGAGTAGTTCATCTCGCCGGGGAGGACGACGCGGCTCTTGCCGGTGCCGAGGTTCAGGACCTTGAGCGTCGTCCGCTCCTCGAGGTACGCGACCTCCTTGCCGTCGGGCGAGAAGGCGGGCTGGAACTCCTCGGCGGGGGTGGCGACGACGGCCGACTCCTTCAGCGCCGTCGCGTTGAAGAAGGCGGTCTCCTCGGGGTCGGTCCGGTCGGTCCGGTAGACGTTCCAGCTGCCGTCCCGCTCGCCGGCGTAGAGGAGGCTCTTGCCGTCGGGGGAGAAGCTGACGGAGCGCTCCTGGCCCGGCGTGTCGGTGATGCGGCGGGTCGTGCCGTGCTCGACGGAGGCGACGAAGACCTCGCCGCGGGCGACGAAGGCGACCTCCTTGCCGTTCGGCGAGAGCTCGATCTCGTTCGCGTCGGAGGCGACGTCTACGGGGGCGACCTCGAGGTCGCGCCGGTCGGCGGCGGCGGTGACGGAGAGCTTCCGGCTCTCGTTCGCGCCGGCGGGACGGACCCAGATTTCGCCGTCCCACGTGTAGCAGAGGTCGCCCGCGGCGGAGGCGGAGAGGAAGCGAACGGGGTGGGTCGCGTGAGCCGTCACCTGCGCCGGCTTGCCCGGATCGGCGAGGTCGAGCTTCCAGACGTTGAAGGAGCCGCTCTTCTCGGAGAGGTAGTAGAGCGACTTCTGGTCCGGCGTCCAGACGGGCTGGCGGTCGTCGTGGCCGAAGGCTGTCAGCCGCGTGTGCTTCCCGCTCTTCTTCTCGAAGAGCCAGACGTCGCGCGCGAACGACGAGTTGTCGTGCTTGCGCCACTCCATCTCGTAGCCCTTCACGTCCGAGTAGGCGAGCCGCTCGCCGGCCTTGTCCCACGCGGCGTAGAGGGCGGGCGTGGAGAGGAGCTGCGTCGGCATGCCGCCCGTCAGGGCCACCTGATAGAGCTCGGGCTGGGCTCCGGTCGGGAACTGGACGTTCTTCGCGGCGTCGAGGCGCGCCGAGCTGAAAAGGACGGCCTTGCCGTCGGGCGTGAAGCTCGTCGGCGTGTCGTCGGCGGAGTGGAACGTGAGGCGCTTCGCCTCACCCCCGGCGGCCGGCATCACGAAGACGTCGAAGTTGCCGTACCGGTCGGAGGCGAAGGCGATCTGCTTGCCGTCGGGCGACCAGACCGGCGCGGTGTCGTAGGCGGCGGCGACGGTGATCGGTGTCGCCGCACCGCCGGCGACCGGGACGGTCCAGAGGTCGCCGCGGTAGCTGAAGGCGACCGTCTTCCCGTCGGGAGAGATGGCCGCCGACCGGAGCCAGAGGGCGCTCTCGGCCCGGGCGGGGGCGGCGGGAAGGAAGAGGGCGAGAAGGAGCGCCGCGGCGGAGGCCGCGGTGGCGGTGGAGAAACGCTTTGTCGACGGCATGCTGCTCACTCCAGAAGCACTCTACGACGGACCGGGCCGCAGGTTTCGCGACGTTCCTGCCGGACCCGCCGTGCGCGCCGGGCGCGCGGACGAGACCCCGGCCGGCGCCGTCGCGGCCGCCGTCGCTTGCCAGCCGGACGAGCCCTCGATAGAGTCTCTCGCGCTCAGGAAAGCCGGCCCGCCTTCGCTCAGGAGGATCTTCGAGCGTCGATGTTCGTCCGGCCGTCCGCCTCCTCTCTCCACGCTCCGAGCCCGCGATCCCGTCACCGAGCCACCTCTCCTCAACCGGGCCCCGCCTCGCGGAGCCCCGTCGACACGCTCGCTCGCTGGAGGCTGACATGCCCATGTCCTGGAGAGAGGTCAACGGTGGCCCGAACAACTGGACGCTCGCCGGAAGGAGGGACATGCCGGCGACGAGCGCCGGCGACGCCGTCGGCGCGATCGTCCAGTTCGGCTCCGACCTGATCAACCAGTACTCGATGACCGACGCCATCCGGCGCGGGCTCGCGACGCTCGAGGAGGACGCCCATCGGCTTCTTTCCCGAAGCCACGGCAGCCAGGGCGCGTTCGCGATCGTCTCCTTCGAGGTGATCCAGCACCCCGGCGGCATGGCCTCGAACTACTACCGGGGCGTGGCGCTGGAGTCGAGGACCTACCCGGATCCCCAGGCCGCAATGCAGAACCGGGGGCAGCGCGCGGCGGCCTTCGGGACGGTGAGGGCCGGAGGCCCGACCGCCTCCGTGTCGACGGCGAACCGGTACTTCTGGGGCGAGTACGTCGAGGTTCCCGAGCCGAGCCGCGCGCAGCGGTACGGGACCTGGACCTCCGGCTGACCCGAATCGCGAAGGGGAAGACGCCCAGCCCGCGCCGAGGACGGGCCCCGGCGCCGGGGGCGGCGGAAGCTCAGCCTCCTTCTCCGCGGGCGCGGCGGGCGCTGGCGCGTCCGCCGCGCCG
>CAZLQX010000021.1:0-68912 GCA_964561935.1 uncultured Holophagales bacterium | reverse complement strand
CTGCTCGCGAGCAGAGTGTAGATGGTAGACCTGACCCCCTGCCTCAGAGGTTCCGGAGGGCGGCGCCGAGGCGGCGGATCTCGTCGACCGTGTTGTAGTGGACGGGGCCGACGCGGACCATGCCGCCGGAGGCTTCGAGGCCGAGCCGCTCGGTCACGCCGACCGCGTAGTAGTTGCCGTCCCAGACGCGGAAGCCGCGGCGGCCCAGCTCCTCGGCGATCGCGCGCGGGGTGCGCCCGTCCATCGTGAACGAGAACGTGGGGACGCGCGCGGCGAAGAGCGCCGGGTCGGTGATGCCGCGGATCGTGAGGCCGGGGACGCCGGCGAGGGCCTCGAGGAGCGCGCGGGAGAGGCGCGCCTCGTAGGCGTGGATGGCCGCCATGGCGCTCTTCAGGACGAGGCGTCGACCGGCGTAGCGACCGGAGAGCGCCTCGCGGTACGGCCCTCCCGAGCGCTCCCCCACCCAGCCGAGGTACTCGAGGGCGCCGAGCGTCCCGGCGACCGCCTCGAAGCTCTGTGTCCCCGTCTCCCAGCGGTCGGGCGGGGCGTCGTGAGCGGGGCGGACCTTGTAGGCGAACGTCTTCTCGAGGAGCTCGTGCCGCCCCCAGAGGATCCCGAGGTGCGGGCCGAAGAACTTGTAGGCCGAGCAGGCGAGGAAGTCGATCCCCGCCTCCGCGACGTCGATGGGACCGTGCGGCGCGTAGTGGACGGCGTCGACGTAGACGAGCGCCCCGGCCTCGTGAGCCGCCTTCGCCGCCCCGGCGACGTCGTTCACCGTCCCGACGGAGTTCGACGCCCAGCCGACCGCGACGAGCTTCGTCCTCTCCGACAGGAGATTCCGCAGCTCGTCGACGCTCCAGGTGCAGTCCGCCGGGTCGAAGTCGAGCCAGCGCACCGTCGCGCCACGGTCCGCGGCCGCGAGGAGCCAGGGCGAGACGTTCGCGTCGTGGTCGAGCCTCGTCAGGACGACCTCGTCGCCCGGCCTCCAGCCGCGCGAGAGGCTCCGCGCCATCGCGAACGTCAGCGTCGTCATGTTCGGGCCGAACGCGACCTCCTCGGGCCGCGCCGCCCCGAGAAAGTCGGCGACCGCCGCCCGCCCCTCGGCGACGACGGCGTCGGAGGCGCGGCTCGTCGGGAACGCCCCGCCGTGGTTCGCGTTCGTCTCGTGGAGATAGCGGACGATCCGGTCGCTGACCTCGCGCGGCACCTGCGTGCCGCCCGGGTTGTCGAGGACGACGTCTCCCGAGGCGAGGGCGGGGAACTTCGCGCGGATCGCTTCGAGGTCGAGCATGGGGAAAGGTTACCGCGGAGCGGTCAGCGGCGGTGCCTCTCCCGCCGGAGCCTCTCCCGCAGCTCGCGGAGCTCGTCGAGGCGGCGCTTCGCCTCGGCCTCCCGCCCCGTCCCCTTCGGCCGGTAGTAGCGGCGGCCGGCGAGCGCGTCGGGAAGGCAGGAGAGGCCGGCCGTCCCTTCGGCCGTGTCGTGGGCGTAGACGTACCCCTTCCCGTAGCCGGCGTCCTTCATCAGCCTCGTCGGGGCGTTCAGGATCGCCGCGGGCGGCGGCGCGTTCGGCGTCTCGGCCACGTCGCGGGCCGCGTCGCCGTAGGCGGTGTAGAGAGCGTTCGACTTCGGCGCGAGCGCGAGGTAGACGGTCGCCTCCGCGAGGGCGAGCGCCCCCTCCGGCATCCCGAGGAAGTGGACGGCGTCGCGGGCGGCCATCGCGAGGCGGAGCGCGTTCGGGTCGGCGAGGCCGACGTCCTCCGTCGAGGCCCTCACGAGCCGCCGCGCGACGAAAAGCGGGTCCTCCCCCGCCTCGAGCATCCGCGCGAGCCAGTAGAGCGAGGCGTCGACGTCGGAGTCGCGGACCGACTTGTGGAGGGCGGAGATGAGGTTGAAGTGCTCTTCGCCCGACTTGTCGAAGAGGAGGGACTTCCGCGCGTAGATCTCGCCGAGGAGCGCCGCCGTCAGGACGGCCCCTTGCCCGGCGTGGTCGACCGCCGTCTCGAGCGCGTTCAGGGCGCGCCGCGCGTCGCCGTCGGAGAAGCCGACGAGCCAGTCGACCGCCCCCTCTCCGAGCGCCACGCGCCCGCCGAGGCCCCGCTCGGCGTCCTGGGCGGCGCTCCGGAGGATCGACTCGAGGTCCTCGCGCGACAGGGGCGGGAGGACGACGACGCGCATCCTCGAGAGGAGCGCGCCGTTCAGCTCGAACGACGGGTTCTCCGTCGTCGCGCCGACGAGCGTCGCCGCCCCCGACTCGACATAAGGGAGGAAGACGTCCTGCTGCGCGCGGTTGAAGCGGTGGATCTCGTCGACGAAGAGGAGCGTCCGTTCGCCGCGCGCGGCGAGGCGCTTCGACTCCTCCAGGACCTCCCGGATCTCCTTCACCCCGGCGACGACGGCCGAGAAGGAGAGGAAGCGCGCCTTCGTCCGCGTCGCGATGACCCGAGCGAGCGTCGTCTTCCCCGTCCCCGGCGGGCCCCAGAGGACGAGCGAGGGGACGCGGTCCGCCGCGATCGCGCGGCCGAGGAGGGACGAGGGCCCGGCGACGGACGCCGGGAGCCGCATCTCCGAGAGGTCGCGCGGGCGGAAGCGTTCGGCGAGCGGCGCCACGGTGGGCACCGCCCGCCGGTCCGCGATCGGCTCCTCGAAGAGGTCGCCGCTCCGCGGCTTCACTTCCCGCCGTGAGCGGCGCCGATCTGCCTCTCGAGCGCCTCGATCGCCGGCAGCCCCGGGTGCTCCTTTTTCAGCCGCGCGAGGGCGGCGTCGGCCGCCTCGTGCTCGTGCTTGTCGAGCGCGAGGACGACGACCTCGTTGTAGAGCGACTGCCAGTGCCTCGGGTCGAGGGCCCGCGCCTTCCGGAAGAGCTCGAGCGCCCTGTCGAGCTGACCCTGGTTTCGGTACGCGGTGCCGAGGTCCGTGAGGACGTTCGGGTCGTCCGACCGGATCATCAGCGCCTTCTCGTAGGCGTCGATCGCCTGCGCGAACTCGTGCGCGTCGTAGGCGGAGTTGCCGAGGTTCACGAGGGTCCCGAAGTCGGAGGGGTCGAGCTGCGCGGCGGCCTGCGCCTGCCGGAGGCGTTCGCGGACGGTCGGGTCGGTCGCCGGCGCCCCGGCTGCGACGGCGCCCCCGAGGGGCGGCGCCCCGGGAACCCCGGCGTGGGGGTCGGCGGCCGTCGCCGCCGGCGGAATCGTGGCGTGGCCGCGCCCCGCTGCCTCGCCGATCATGTATCCGAAGGCGAATCCGACGAGGGCTCCGAGCGCGGCGAAGAGAATCCGGTCGGGCCAGCGGGAGAAGGCTCCCGGGGAGCCGGGGGCGGCCGTCTGTCGCGCGCCGGGGCGGGGCGCCGGGCGCTCCGCGCGGGGCGGGGGCAGGTGGTCGTCGTGGGTCAGGGGACACCTCCGTCTTCGTCTTCGTCGTCGGGGAGGAGCGCCGCGGACCAGGTCCCGGCGACGGGGCCGACGGCCGGCGCGAGCGACGTCGCCTCCCAGGTTCCCGTGATGCGTCTCGCCTGCGTCTGGACGCGCCCGTAGAAGGTCGCGTCGAAACCGCGCTCGGAGTCGATCCTCTGGATGGAGACCCTCTCGCCGACGAACGTGCCGCGAAGCGAGCCGCGGAACCCCCCGTCGAGGACGTAGTCGCCCGAGACGAGCGTGCCGTCGAGGACGAGCCGGAAGACGCCGCGCCGGGCTCCCGGGTCGACGACGACCTGCCAGCGTCCCGTCACGGGGTCCGCGGGGCGGCGCGCCGCGGACCGCCTCTTCCCGATCTCCTCGTGGAGGAGGCCGATCCTCCGCGCGCGCTCGACGAGCCGGGCGACGGCCGCGCGCCGCATCTCCTGCGCGCCCCGCGCCCTCGCCTCCGCTTCGACGACTCTCTCCTCCGACTCCCGCATCTCGGCCGCGCCGACGTCGGCCGCGCGCACGTCGTCGAGGAGCCGCTGCCGCGCCACGGCGGCCGCGGCGTCGGCCCGCGACGCCTCGGCGGTGAGCCGCTCGACCTCGGCCACGTCCTCGACGCGGGCCTTCCGCTCGAGGTCGAGGGCCACCAGGAGGCTCTCGAGCGAGGGGTCGACGCGCGCCGCGGCCAGCGCGACGGGGAGGCAGAGGACGAGGGCCAGGAGGTATCCGGCCGGCGCTCGGTGGGACATCGTCACGACTATACGGGAGAGGCCGGGCTCGCGTCGCCCGCCCGGGGCCTCAGCGGGCCGCGGGACCGAGGCTGCGCCGCCGGGCGACGGAGCGGTCGAGGGCCTTCTCGACGTCGAGTTCCACCTCGGCCTCGGCCGTGCCGCTCACCTGGGCGATCTCCGAGACGATGAGATACCGCGCCCTCTCGTACATCTTCTTTTCGCGGAACGAGAGCGTCTTCTGCTTCTGGACCCAGTTCAGGTTCTTCAGGACGTCCGCGATGTCGGAGAGGCGACCGGAGCGCATCTTGTCGAGGTTCTGCTTGAAGCGCCCCTTCCAGTCACCGTTCGACTGGAAGCTCCCGTCCTCGAGGACCTTGAAGACGACGCCGACGTCCTGCCGCCGCGTCAGGGGGCGAAGGCCGACCCGGTCCGAGTTCCCGACCGGCACGACGACGCGCGAGTTGTTCGCGAGGAGCCGGACCTGGTAGCAGGGGTGGGCGCGGCCGTCGAGGAGCGACTCGCCGATCGTCTCGACGATTCCCACTCCGTGGTTCGGGTAGACGAGCTTGTCGCCGATGTTGAAGCCCACCGGATCCGCCTCCTGCGATGTCGGAACTGCAAGGTTACGCGCGAGGAGGGTCCCGGTCAATGGGACGAGCATCGGGGCGGTCTGCGGACGGGACGGGATGCGGAGCGCCGCGGGCCGCAGCGTGGCCGGGGGACTCGCGTCGTGCCGGGGGCGGGCCCCGGCAGTGTCCGCGGGCGGCCCGGCCCCGTCGACGGCCAGCCGTCGCGGCTCGTCCTGTGGTGCCGGAGGAGGGATTCGAACCCTCACGTCCCGGGGGACGGGGGATTTTGAGTCCCCTGCGTCTGCCATTCCGCCACTCCGGCCCGGACGGCGGAGTCTAGCAGCGGCGCCTCACGCCCATTCGAGCCGGAACGAGGCGTGGAGGTGCGCGAGGATCGCGCCGAGCAGCGTCCCGACGACGTTCCAGAAGACGTCGTTCACGTCCGCCGCCCGCGTCGGGAGGAAGAACTGGACCGTCTCGATCCCCACGCTGAGCAGGAGGCCGAAGAAGACGACCTCGACGTGGTTCCTCCAGCGCGCCCGGCCCCTCCCGTCGACGAACTTCCAGGCGAGGAAGCCCCAGAGCGCGAACATCACGAGGTTCCCGACGAGCCCGAGGAGCCCGAGGACGAACCGGTTCGACAGGATCCCCGCCTTCCCCGCGCTCGCCTTCAGGCGCGAGAGGTCGTCGAACGGGACGAGATTCGTGACGACGCCGGGGCGCCCCTCGACGAGGAGGGTGCCGGCGAGGACGAGCGTCGTGTAGCCGAACAGGAGGACGCCCTGCGCCGCTTTCCCGACGACGACCCGCCTCACGGCGCCTCCGGCTCCCGGCCGCCGCGGTCCCCGCCCCTCACTCCGGCGAAGAGACCGTTCGCCCCCTCAGGGACGAAGATGACGTAGCGGAAGCCCGCGCCGGCGAGAAGCTCGCAGGCCTTCCGGGCGGAGGAGCCGTCGTCGCCGACGACGAGGATCGGCGTCTCCCGGTAGCGGTCGAGCTCCGCGAGCCGCGTCTCGAGCTCTTCGACCGGGATCTCGAGAGCCCCGCGGAGCGCCGGCACCCGCGAAGCCCTCACGTCGAGGACCGGGACCTCCCGGGCGTCCCGGAGCATCTCGCGCGCGACGGAGGCCCTCATCTCGCGGCACGACGCGTCGACCCGCCGGGTGCCCGTGCCGAGGCAGCCGCCGGCGGCGAGCGCGAGCAGGGCGGCGCCCGCGGCGGGGAGTCGGGTCCGGCGATGCATGCCCGGCGAGCTTACCGGATCGCCCGCCGACCCCGGCCGGCCGACGCCGAAACCGGACGATTCGTGACGCCGCGCACGGCCCCGGAACCCCGCGAACCCCGGTACGTACGTTGCTTGGGTAGAGAATTGGCCGTCCCGCGCGAGGTCGTCCGGCCGAAAAGATGGACGCGGGACGCCTGGAGGAAGCAGAAATGAGAACGACTTTCCGGTTCGCCCTGCTCGCCCTCGTGGCCGTGCTGGCGATCTCCGGGCCGGCAGCCGCCCAGGACCGCCGCGGCAGCGTCGAGATCTCCCCGTTCGCCGGAGGCTACTTCGGCGGGACCTTCGAGGACGGGACGCTCGCCTTCTACGACGGCGAGGCGCGCGCCGGCACCGAGGGCGCCTTCGGCGTCCGACTCGGCGTGAACGTGGCGGAGAACCTCGCGATCGAGGCGAGCTACACGCAGTCCGACCCGAAGCTGAAGCTGGAGGGCTCCGGCGCCATCGGCTCTCCCTCTCGCGAGATCGGCGACATGGAGATGCGGCTCTACGAGCTGAACTTCCTCATCCCCTGGGGGCGAGGCCAGGTCCGCCCCTACTTCACGATCGGCGGCGGCGTGAACACGTTCCGGCCGGTCGTCCCGGGCCGCTCCTACTCGACCGACTCCCGCTTCACCGCGAACCTCGGGCTCGGCGTGAAGACGTTCGTGACGCCGAATTTCGGCTTCCGGTTCGAGGGGAAGGCACGCTCGACCTACATCAACAGCGAGGACGACCACTGGTACTGCGACGACTGGTGCGACGGCGACTACTACGGCGACAGCCAGTGGTACACGAGCGGCGAGGCGACCGCGGGGCTCGTGATCGCGTTCTGAGCCGCCCCTCCCTTTCGCTTCAAGCGGCCCGGCGGACGACGATCCGCCGGGCCCCTTCGTCTTCCGGCGAGACCTCGACGCGGAGGTCGCAGCGTTCTTCGAGCGCCTCGGGCCACTCCACCGCCACGACGGCCCCGCTCTCCCGCGCCTCGGCGAGCCCCAGGTCCTCCGCCGCCCGGTTCGGGGCGCCGGGCAGCCTGTAGAGGTCGGCGTGCACGAGGACGGGCGGACGCCCGGGCGGCCCGTACTCGTGGACGAGGGCGAACGTCGGCGAGGCGACCTCGGAGGCGTCCGCGCCGAGGCCGTCCGCGAGACCCCGCACGAGCTCGGTCTTCCCTGCCCCGAGCGGGCCGCAGACGAAGACGAGGTCGCCGCGACGGACGAGCGCGGCGAGCCGCCGCCCCGCCTCTCGCGTCTCCTCCGCCGAGCGGGAGACGAGATCGAGGAGCGGCGCCGTCACGGCAGGCGCGATTCCGCGACGAACCGGAAGGCGTCCGCGAGCCCGTCGACGAGGTCGCCGGCGACGACGGGCTCCTCCCCGCGACGCTCCCTCGCGAGGTCCCCCGCGAGGCCATGGAGGTAGGCGCCCGCGGACGCGGCGTCCCACGGCGAGAGACCGCGCGCCAGGAGCGCCCCGACGACGCCCGTCAGGACGTCGCCGCTTCCGCCGGTCGCCATCCCCGGGTTGCCGGCGAGGACCCGCGCCGTCCTCCCGTCCCGCGACGCGACGACCGAACGGAAGCCCTTCAGGACGACGACGGCGCCCGAGAGGAAGGCGACCCTCCCCGCGGCCTTCTCGGGGTCGCGGACGACCGCGCCGGTCGGCACGCCGAGGAGGCGGGCGGCCTCGCCCGGATGGGGAGTCAGGACCGTCGGGGCGCTCCGCGCCGCTACGGATTCGAGCCGGCCCGCGAGCAGGTTCAGGCCGTCCGCGTCGACGACGGCGGGGACGTTCGCCGCGAGCGCCGCCTCGAGAAGGCTGCGGGCGACGTCGCCCGTCCCGAGACCCGGGCCGACGGCGACGGCCGAAGGCGACGGCGCCGGGAGCGCGAGGGCCGTCGTCGCCTCGGCGACGAGGGCGTGGACCGCGTCGCGGCTCGCCTCCTCCGTGACGACGACGACCTTCCCCGCGCCGCCCCGGAACGCCGCGCGCGCGGCGAGGGCCGCGGCCCCGGCCATCCCCCGGGCCCCGCCCACGACGGCGAGGGTCCCGAAGGTCCCCTTGTGGACGGCCGCCGGGCGAGGCGGGAAGAGCGGAGCGACGTCGAGGGCCGTCACGACCTCCGGGCCGTCCCCTTCCTCGGGCGACGGGACGAGGCCGATGTCCGCCACGACGACCCGCCCGCACTCCCCGGCGGCCGGTGCGTCGACGTGCGCGAGCTTCGGCGTCCCGAACGTGACCGTGAGGTCCGCGCGTACGTGCGGCGTTTCGGCCTTCCCCGAGCCCGCGTCGAGCCCCGACGGCAGGTCGACCGCCACGACGAAGGCCCGGCCCGCGGAGGCGAGGCGGGCCGCGAAGGCGGCGAGCGACTCCCCGCCGATCGGCCGGGAGAGCCCGGTGCCGAAGAGCGCGTCGACGACGAGCGTCGCCCCCCGCAGCGGCTCGAGGCCGTCGGCCCCCTCGACCTCGAAGACACGTCCGCCGTCGGCCTCGAGGCGGCGGAGCATCACGGCCGCGTCCCCCGCGACGCGCTCCCTCGCCCCGAGGAGGAGGACGACGACGTCGCCGACGAGGGGGCTCCGTCGGAGGAGTCGCGCCGCGCCGAGCCCGTCCCCGCCGTTGTTTCCCGTCCCGCAGGCGACGACGACCCGCTCGCCGCGGACGGGAGAGGCCGAAATTGCGCGCGCGCACTCGCGCGCGACGGCCTCGGAGGCCCTCTCCATCAGGACGATCCCGGGCGTCCCGGAGGCGATCGTCCTTTCGTCCGCCTTCTTCGCCACGGCGCTCCCGACGGCCCTCACCGCTCCTCCGGTCCCGCGACGACCGCCGGTTCAGGGCTTCGCCGGCCCCGACTGCGGCGTCAGGGCGGAGACGAAGATCGACTGCTGGACGTAGCTCACGGTGTTCGTCGGCTCGTCGCGGACGGCGAGGGAGAGGCGCTGCCCGCCGGGGAGCATGAGGAGCCTCACGTCGTAGACGAAGTCGCGGCGCGCGAGGTCGCCGACGTCCTTCGTCGGGACCTCCACCGGCACGACCTGGTTCGCGAGGTCGGACTGCTTCCCCTCGGCGTCGACGACGATGAAGTAGAGGACGACCCGCCCGCGGGAGGTCGCGCCCTCCGGGAGGAGGGTGATCCGGCTGTACGGAACCCGGATCCGGATCGGGACGAGGTAGTTCCTCTCGTCGGCCGGGGCGGGGGTGCCGACCTCGACCCCGACGGCGAGCGGATTCTCGTCGCGGGCGTAGAAGAGCGCGGAGGTGACGGCCTCGCTGATGCGCGTCTCGAGCCCCTTCTCGACGAAGCTCCGGCGGGCCCGGGCGACGAGCCCCTTGCGCTTCATCCGGACCTCGACCTTCCTCGCCCGTTCGCCGACGGACCGGAGGCTCCGGTACCCGACGGAGTAGTACGACGAGTAGTCCTCCTTCATCGCCTCGAGGTCCGGCGTGATGTTGTTCCGGTTCAGGAACGCCTTCCCGCCCGTTTCCTGCGCGAGGAGCTGGACCATCGACTGGAGGTTCGTCCGCTCGACGAAGTTGTCGATCCGCGCGGCCGTCGTCCGGGCCTCGGCGCTCACGCTCGAGTCGACCGTGAGGCCGGAGGCGTCCGCCATGTACATCGTGACGCCGGCCGCGTTCGCCGCGCGGACGATCCCGACGTACGACGCCGTCTTGTCGAACTCGAACTGGTAGAGGCCTCCGGCCTGCGTCCGGAACTTGTCTTGCACGTACTTCCAGAGCTCGGCGCCGGGCGACTGGGGCAGGCCCTCGGAGACGTGGAGGAGGATCTTCTTCCCCTCGACGCCCGCGAGCTGGTCGATCGTCTTCTTCAGCGCCTCCACCATGAAGTCGACGTCGTTCTTGTAGGAGAGGGCGTATTGCCGCACGTAGAGGAAGGCCTCGGACTCCGACTGCGCCTCGTCGATCCGCTGGATGACGTCGCGCCTCTCCGACCAGCGGGTCTGTCCGAGCGTCGAGAGGTCCTCCTGCTGCTTCAGGACGTCGGAGATCTCCCGGCCGTCGTTCGTGAACTTCCTCCGGACCTTCAGGGAGCGGTCCCACGTGACGACCATCGCCTCGACGTTGTCCTTCACGTTCTCGCGGACCCACTCCTGGACGTTCCGGAGGACCCGGTTCCGGTTGAACGGCTGGAGGCTCATGTTGTCGATGAAGATGACGATCCGCGTGCGGGGGGCCGGAAGCGGCTCGGCCTCGGGCTCCGGCACGGCCGGGGCGGCGGGGGCCGGTGCCTCGGGCGCGGGGGTCGGGGCGGGGGCCGCGGATGGGACGGCCTCGTCGCCGAAGAAGACGACCTTCCCGCCGTCCACGGCGTAGAAGTTCGTGAGCGGCTGGAGCTGGCCGTCCTCGTAGACCTCGAAGAGATCCCGCGTGAGACCCCGGACGCGGCGCCCCTTCGAGTCCGTGACGACGACGTCGATGTTCGTCACGGTGACGTCGACGTTCCTCACGAGGGGCCTCGGGGTCGGCGCCGGCGGCGCCGCGTCGGCCGGGAGCGCGGCGGACGCCGCGAAGAGGGTGACAAGCAGGGAGACGGCGGACCTCGTGAGAGCCATTCGCGCATTCTACGGATGCCGGGCGCACCGGCTCTCCGAGCGGCTCCGAGAGGACCGCGCCGGTCCCGGATCGCGGCGTTTCGCGAGGAGATTTCCGCTTGCACTTCGCCCGGCCCTCCTTGAGAATGTCCGCCTCGAATGACGGCCGCCACGGGCCCGGTGGGCGCGCGGACGTTCCGAGAGGTCGAGGGAAGATCCGGAGGTCGGGGCTGAATAAGCCGCAGCTGGGAACGGACGCGGAGGTCGAGATCGGCGGGGTGCGCGCGGACGCGGACATCGCCCTGCTCCCCCCCTGCGTCGGCGATGCCGGTCGGGTCCGCGCCTCCCTCCACGGGGGGCCGCGGTGACGGGCGATCCCGGTCTTCCTCTCGACACGGACTCGGAACGGACGTCGGACCCAGGCCGGGGGACGCGGGTGGCAGGGAGCAGCGAAAAGTATGTCTGACCGGGAACGGGACGGTGGTCTCCGGGGTCTCAGGATCGCGGGCACCGTGGGTGCGCGAAAGGAGAGAGGGCCGATGACCGGAATCAGGACGGGGAGAGACGCCCGGGCGGGACTCCGGAGCCGCCTTCGCCGCGTCGTGGCTGTCGGCGGGCTCGTCCTGCTGGGGACGACGACCATGGGCTGCCAGAAGGTCGTGGACCAGTTCAAGGCGAAGCAGCTCATCCGGAAGGGGAACCAGTACTTCAAGGAGCAGCTCTACGAGGACGCCCTGAAGCAGTACGAGCAGGCGATGAAGCTCGATCCGACCGAGGTCCGGATCAAGAAGTTCGTCGCGATGGCGAACATGGCGACCTACAACCCCGGGTCGCAGCACGAGAAGGACATCAAGGCCCTCGAGACCTCGATCAAGTACTTCAAGGAGTACCTCGCGGCGAAGCCCGAGGACGAGGGCGCCGCGAAGTTCCTCGTCACGACCTACATGAACTCCCGCCGGTACGACGACGCGATCGAGTACTTCAAGGGGCTCATCAAGGCGCACCCCGAGGACAAGCAGGCCGTCCAGACGATCGCCATGCTCTACGCGAAGAAGGGCGACTTCGACCAGTCGATGGTCTGGCAGGAGAACCTCGCGAAGCTCGACTCGAAGAACGCCGAGGTCTTCTACACGATCGGCGTCACCTGCTGGGACAAGTCCTACAACACGCCGATGGACCAGATGGACGGCGAGGCCCGCAAGGCGATGATCGACAAGGGGATGAAGGCGCTCGAGACGGCGAACTCGCTGCGCGAGGACTACTTCGAGTCGATGCTCTACGTGAACCTCCTCTACCGGGAGTACGCCAAGCTCGAGAACGACCCGGTGAAGAAGGAAGAGCTCCTCGCCAAGGCCGGGGAGTGGCAGAAGAAGGCCCTCGCCGCGCGTGACCGCGTCAAGCAGAAGGAACGCGAGGAGGCGGCCAGGAAGAACCCGCTCGAGGCGATCTGACGGGCCGGATCGAGAGGACCGCAATCATGTTCGAAACCGCTCTCATCGAATCGAAGAAGCAGCAGGGAACCGGCAACCGCTGGCTGTCGGTCCCGATGTCGGTCTTCCTCCACTTCGTCATCGGCGGGACCGTCATCGCGGCCTCGATGTGGTACATCGAGGACATCCCCGAGCCGCCGATCCCCGTCACGTTCTACTCGGAGGCCGCTCCCCCGCCGCCGCCGCCGCCGCCGCCCCCGAAGGCGGCCGCCCCGAAGGCGACGCCGAAGGTCGAGGCCCCGAAGCCCTCGTCGAACGCGGCCCCGATGCTCATCCCGGACGTCGTTCCGGTCGCCCCCTCCGCCCCCGAGGCCGACAACTCCGGCATCGAGGGCGGCGTCGAGGGGGGCGTCGAGGGCGGCGTCGAGGGCGGCGTCATGGGCGGTGTCCTCGGCGGCGTGAAGGGCGGCGTCCTCGGCGGCGCGGCCCAGGTCGAGGAGCCCCTGCGGGTCGGCGGCGACGTCAAGGAGCCCGTCGAGATCTCCCGCGTCCAGCCCGTCTACCCCGAGGCGGCCCGCAAGGCCCGTCTCCAGGGCATCGTCATCCTCGAGGCGATCATCACGAAGACCGGGACCGTGGAGTCCGTCCGGGTCCTCCGCGGGATCAACCCGCTGCTCGACAACGCCGCGATGCGCGCCGTCCAGCAGTGGAAGTACAAGCCCGCGACCTTCAACGATCGCCCCGTCCCGGTCTACCTCACGGTGACCGTGACCTTCAAGCTCCAGTAACCAGACGCGAACGCGATCGCAAGCGACGCTGAATCACAACTAGGAGGGTTTCGCACCATGGAAATGGATCTCGGCCACATCTGGGCGCAGATGTCCCCCGTCGTGAAGGGCATCATGGTCCTTCTCGTCTTCCTCTCCGTCTACTCGCTCGGCGTCTCGCTCGAGCGCTGGTGGACCTTCCGGAACGCGAAGAAGCAGTCCGTGAAGTTCGCCCTCGAGATCGGCCCGCTCCTCAAGCAGGAGAAGCTCAAGGAGGCGATCGACCTCGCCAAGAAGTACAAGGCGAGCCACGTCGCCAAGGTCGTCTCCCCCGGCCTCCTCGAGTTCGCGTACGAGGCCCACGGCGGCAGCGTCGCCGGCCACGACGTCGTCGCGGCCGCCGAGCGCGCCATCACCCGCGCCGCGATGATGACGGGCGCCGACATGCGCCGCGGCCTCGGCGGCCTCGCCACGATCGCGACGACGGCCCCCTTCATCGGCCTCCTCGCGACCGTCATCGGCATCATCCGCGCCTTCCAGGGCATGGCGACCTCCGGCACCGGCGGCCTCGGCGCCGTCTCCGCGGGCATCGCGGAGGCCCTCATCGGCACGGCTCTCGGCCTCTTCGTCGCCATCCCGGCCGTCTGGCTCTACAACTACTTCCTGAACAAGATCGAGCGTTTCAACGTCGAGATGTCGAACTCCTCCTCGGAGCTCCTCGACTACTTCATCAAGCGGATGGGCTCCCGGGCGGCCTGAGGAGAGCTGTGCCGGGCTCACCGGCCCGGCTCCCCTCGGAACTGAACGGAGGACACGACGATGGGAATGGAAGACTTCGGAGGCCGGCACGAGACGAAGAGTGAGATCAACGTCACTCCTCTCGTCGACGTCATGCTGGTCCTCCTCATCATCTTCATGGTCGTCACGCCCATGCTGCAGAAGGGGAAGCCCGTTCTGCTGCCGCAGACCGACCACCCGGACAAGAAACCCGAGTCGGACAAGGAGCTCCTCATCAGCATCCAGTCCGACAAGCAGATCTTCATCGACGCGAAGTGGTACCCCGACCCGGAATTCGCGGCGAAGATGCGAGAGTACGGCGAGCGCGCGCAGAGCAAGGACGTCCTCATCAAGGCGGACAAGCAGCTGCAGTACGGTGACGTCCGCAAGGTCATGCGAATGATCAAGGACGGAGGGTTCGAGAAGATCGCCCTCATCACCGAGCGCAAGGCCGAGAAGTAGGAGGGCACGCCATGGGCATGGATGTCGGAGGAAGCAAGGGCGGGCCCAAGTCGGAGATCAACGTGACGCCTCTCGTGGACGTCATGCTGGTCCTCCTCATCATCTTCATGATCCTCCAGCCGATGCTGCAGATGGGCTACGACGTCAACGTCCCGCCGCCGCAGCCGGGCGGGAGCTCCGAGCCCAATCCGGACCAGATCGTCCTCTCGCTCACCGCGAGCAACGAGATCTTCCTCAACAAGGAGCGCGTCGACAGGTCGAACCTGCCGATCCGCCTCCAGGAGGTCCTCCGGAACCGCGGAAGCAAGCCGGTCTTCTTCTCCTGCGAGGACACGGTGAAGTACGACGAGGCGATGAAGGTCATGGACATCGTCCGGAACAACGGCGCGAAGAACATCGGCATCGTGATGGACTGGGTCAACCCGCTCGAGCAGCAGGCGCCCGCGGGCAGCTAGCGGATCGAGCCCGGGGCGGGTCGGCCGCCCCCGAGAACGGAATCCCCCGCGTCCCCGGCTCCGGCCGGGGACGCTGCTTTTCGGGCAGGCTCTTCCGCGGCGCACGTAGGGCGCGAGCGGCCCGCGCCCGAAGCCTCCCGGTTCCCTCCTGCGCTCTCCACCGGCCCCGTCCCCTGCGCTTCGCCCGGATCCCCGGACCGGGGACAGACGGCCCCCGCGCCGGGCCCCCGATGCACGAAGGCCCCGGCTTCCGGGGCCGGGGCCTTCGTCGTCCGGTCGAGGGGCCGCCCCGCCCCGGGGCGCCGCCGCGTCAGAGGAGCGTCGCGATGACGAGGGCGATCACCGACATCAGCTTCAGGAGGATGTTGAGCGACGGGCCGGAGGTGTCCTTGAACGGGTCGCCGACGGTGTCGCCGACGACGGCGGCCTTGTGGGGGTCCGAGCCCTTGTAGTAGCGGTGCCCCTCGATCTCGACCCCCTCCTCGAACATCTTCTTGGCGTTGTCCCAGGCGCCGCCGGCGTTCGACTGGAAGATCGCGAGGAGGACGCCCGTCGCCGTGACGCCCGCGAGAAGCCCGCCGAGCATCTCCGCGCCGGAGCCGAGGCCGAGGAGCCTCGGTCCGAAGCCGACGACGACCGGGACGATGACAGCCAGGAGCCCCGGCACGACCATCTCCTTGATGGCGGCCGTCGTCGAGATCTCGACGCACTTGCCGTATTCGGCCTTCCCGAGCGCGTCCTCGAAGATCTTCTGGTCCTCCACGGGCCAGTCCTTGAAGTCCTTCCCGGAGTGGGCGTCCATCGCGAAGATCGCGGCCTTCAGCGCCGGGATCTCGGTGAACTGGCGCCGCACCTCCTGGATCATCGACATCGCCGCACGGCCCACCGCGGCCATCGCCATCGAGGAGAAGAGGAACGGCAGCATCGCGCCGACGAGGAGGCCCGCCATGACCTCCGCCTTCGAGACGTCGATCGTCTTCAGGTGCGCGGCCGTCATGAAGGCGCCGAAGAGGGCGAGGGCCGTCAGCGCGGCCGAGCCGATCGCGAACCCCTTCCCGATCGCCGCGGTCGTGTTCCCGACGGCGTCGAGCTTGTCGGTCCGGCTCCGGACGTCCTTCGGGAGCTCCGCCATCTCGGCGATGCCGCCCGCGTTGTCGGAGATCGGCCCGTAGGCGTCGACCGCGAGCTGGATGCCCGTGTTCGAGAGCATCCCGACGGCCGCGATCGCGATCCCGTAGAGGCCGCCGAAGTGGAAGGCCCCGATGATCGAGGCGGCGAGGATCAGGATCGGCCAGGCCGTCGAGCGCATCCCGACGCCGAGGCCCGCGATGATGTTCGTCGCCGAACCCGTGACGGACTGGCGGGCGATGGAGACGACGGGACCGGTGCCGGTCCCGGTGTAGTGCTCCGTGAGCATCCCGATCGCGAGGCCGGCCGCGAGACCGATGACGGTCGAGAAGAAGATCCCGAGCGAGGTGATCGTCCGGTCCGCCCCGTAGAGCGCGTCGGCGAAGACGAAGCTCCCGGGGAGCATCCCGCGGATGATGAAGTAGGACAGGACGACCATCACGATCGACGACCCGAACTCGCCGGTGTTGAGGGCCCTCTGCGGAGAACCCCCCTCCCTCACCTTCACGAAGAACGTGCCGCCGATCGACGTGAGAATCCCGACGCCCGCGAGGACGAGCGGCAGGAGGACGGCGGAAAGGCCGTTGAAGCCGTCCTCCGTGAACCTCTGACCCGAGGCGAGGGTCCCGGTCATGAAGGCCGCGCCGAGGACCATCGCGCCGACGATCGAGCCGACGTACGACTCGAAGAGGTCGGCCCCCATGCCGGCGACGTCGCCGACGTTGTCGCCCACGTTGTCGGCGATCGTCGCGGGGTTGAGCGGGTGGTCCTCCGGGATCCCCGCCTCGACCTTGCCGACGAGGTCCGCGCCGACGTCCGCCGCCTTCGTGTAGATGCCGCCCCCGACGCGGGCGAACAGGGCGATCGAGCTCGCGCCGAACGAGAAGCCCGTGATGACGGCGATCGTCCTGTGGACGTCCCCGTCGAAGAGCTTCGAGAAGACGAGAAAGCAGCCGCCGAGGCCGAGGACGCCGAGGCCGACGACGCCGAGACCCATGACCGAGCCGCCTGCGAAGGCGATCTCGAGGGCCGGCCCGAGGCCCCGGCGCGCCGCCTGGGTCGTCCTCACGTTCGCCTTCGTGGCGACCCTCATCCCGATCAGCCCCGCGAGGGCCGAGCAGAGCGCCCCGGCGACGAAGGCCGCCGCGATGAGCGGGCTGGAGCCTTCCTGCAGGGCGCCCGAGACACCGAGGAGCACGGCGACGACGACGACGAAGACCGCGAGGACGCGGTACTCCGCGCGAAGGAACGCCATGGCGCCCTGCTGGATCGCTCCGGCGATCTTCGCCATGCGCTCCGTCCCGACGTCCTGCCGGGCGACCCACGACGACTTCAGCCAGGTGTACAGGAGCCCCGCGAGACCGAGCACGGGGACGAGGAAGACCAGAGTCTCTGCGTTCATGCGCCTCCGCTCCGGAACGTGCGAATCCGGGTCCTTTTGGTCCCGAGCCGGCGGATGGTCTCACGCTCGGCCCGGGAGGCCAAGGCGCCGCTCCCCGGGCCTCCGCTGCGTCGCGCGACGGCCGCCCCGGGCCGCGGGTCCGGCCCGCCCGGCGGAGGCTCAGAGGAGCAGGGCGAAGACCTCGTTCGAAAGGAGGACGCCGCGGCGCGTGAGACGGACCCGGCCCTCGTCCCGAGACAGGAGCCCCGCCGCGAAGGCGTCCTCGAGGCGCGCGCGGTCCCCGCTCGCGAGGGACCCCCACGCCCGCCGGAAGGCCTCCGCCCCGACTCCTTCCACCGTTCGGAGGCGGAGGAGGACCTCCTCGCGGAGCGCCTCCTCCTCCCCGAGCCGCTGCTCGGAGACGAAGGCCCGGCCCGTCTCGCGGACGGACCGCTCCCAGGCCGGAATCGAGCCCGCGTTCGTCCGCCGGACCGTGCCGTCGAACGAGGCCGCGGCGACGCCGAAGCCGAGGACCGGCTCCCTCCTCCAGTACTTCAGGTTGTGCCGGCTCTCCTCCCCCGCCCGGGCCCAGTTCGAGGTCTCGTAGCGCGGGAGACCGGCGGACGCGCACGTTTCGTCGACCTCCTCCCACCACTCGGCGACCTCGTCGTCGGATGCGAAGAGCGCGGGGCTCTCCCTTCGCATCGCGACGAGGCGGGGCGCCTTTTCGCTCTCGAGGAGGTACGCCGAGACGTGGCCGACGCCCGTTTCGAGGATTCCCCGGAGGCTCTCCCCCAGGCTCGCACGGCTCTGCCCCGGGATCCCGATCATCAGGTCCGCCGAGAGGCGGAGGCCGAGGCTCCGGGCGCGCCGCAGGGCGGAGACGGCGGCCGCCGCGTCGTGGCGCCTCTCGAGAGGGAGCAGCTCCTCGTCCCTCAGGGACTGGACGCCGACGGAGAGACGGTTCACGCCGAGCGCGACGAGCCCCGCGAGCCGTCCCTCGTCGAGGTCGTCCGGGTTCGCCTCCGCCGTCACCTCGACGCCGGAGGCGAGGCCGAACGTCCTCTCGAGCGCCGCGAGGACGCGGGCGAGGGACGCCGGCTCTGCGAACGAGGGTGTCCCTCCGCCGAAGTAGACGGTGTCGAACGGGCCGGCGACCTCCCCCGTCCGGGCGGAAACCTCGAGCGCGACGGCCTCGAAGTACGCGCCTTCTCCCTCGCGCCCCGTCACGGCGACGAACGAACAGTAGGCGCAGCGGTGCGCGCAGTACGGGACGTGGACGTAGGCGCCGGGCCGCGCGGTCACGAGCCGAGGAGCGCCCGGAGTTTCTCGTCGCGCGACGGGCCCGGGACGAAGGCCCCGAGGAGCCGTTCCACGTACTTCGCGAGGACGTCCGCCTCGACGTTCAGGAGGTCGCCGGGACGCCTCCGCGCCAGCGTCGTGGCGCGGTGCGTCTCCGGGATGACCGCGACGAGGAGCTCGTCCTCGCGGAGAGAAGCGATCGTGAGCGAGATCCCGTCGAGGGCGATCGACCCCTTCTCGACGACGTATCGCGACCAGGCCGGCTCGAGCCGCACACCGAGCGTCCAGAAGGTCCCGTCCCGCTCCAGGCGCGTCACGGCCGCCGTTCCGTCGACGTGCCCCTGGACGACGTGTCCTCCCATCCGCGCGCCGGCGGCGAGCGCCCGCTCGAGGTTGACGGTGTTGCCCGGGCGGAGCGCCCCGAGCGTCGAGCGGGCGAGCGTCTCGTCCGAGACGTCGAACGAGAGGAGCTCGCCTTCGCCCGCCGGCACGGCGGTGAGGCAGACGCCGGACACGGAGACGCTCTCCCCCCGCGCGACGTCGGCGTACGCGGACGGCCGCGCGACGTCGAGCCGGGCGCCCCCCTCCTGCCGGGAGAGGGCGCGGACCTCGGCGGCCGTCTCGACGAGACCGGTGAACATGACGGGATCCTACGACGCCCCGGGGCCGGCGACCCGTCCGGTGACGCGATAGCCGTCGCCGAGCGGAGCGACCTCGAGCCCCCGGAGCCGCGGGGCGGAGGCAAGGCTCGGGCAGCCCTCGCCGGCGATCGCCGAGGGAGCCGCGCGGCCGCCGAGGAGGATCGGCGCGTGGTAGCCCGTCACGCGGTCGACGAGGCCCGCCTCGAGGAAGGTCCACGACGTCTCTCCCCCCCCCTCGACGAGGAGCGACCGGACCTCGGCCCGGCCGAGCTCGCCGAGGAGCGCGGCGAGGTCGACGCGGCCGGGCACGCGCGAGGGGAGCGAGAGGACGCGGATGCCCGCCTCGCGGAACGGCGCGAGGCGCGGGTCGCCGCCCGGGACGGCCGTCGCGAGCCAGACCTCGCCCGGGGCGTCGGCGGAGAAGACCCTCCGGCCCGGGGCGACGCGCAGCCGGCCGTCGACGACGATCCTCCGGTGCGGCAGGATCGAGCGGTTCAGCCCCGCGCGCCTCGTCAGCGCCGGGTCGTCGACGAGGACGGTCCCCGCCCCGACGAGGATCGCGTCGCACTCCTCGCGAAGGCGCATGCCGTCGGCGCGCGCCTCCTCCCCCGTCACCCAGCGGCTCTCCCCCGTCGTCGTCGCGATCCGGCCGTCGAGCGAGGCGCCCCACTTCAGGTGGACGAACGGGCGGCCTCGCCGGACGGACGTCAGGAACGGCTCGTTGAGGCGCTCCGCCTGCTCCGCGTGGGGTCCCGTCTCCGTCGCGATTCCGGCCTCCCGCAGGCGCTCGCGCCCCCTCCCGGCCGTTCGCGGATCGGGGTCGAGCGTCGAGAAGACGACGCGCGCGACCCCGGCCGCGACGAGGGCGTCCGCGCAGGGGGGTGTCCTGCCGTGGTGGGCGCACGGCTCGAGGTTCAGGACGACGGTCGCCCCCCGGGCGCGCGACCCCGCCTCGACGAGGGCGACCGCCTCCGCGTGCGGCCCCCCCGCCCGCTCGTGCCACCCCTCGCCGACGATCTCCCCCCCCGCGGCGACGACGACGGCGCCGACCCTCGGGTTCGGGGAGGTCGAATAGCGTCCCCGCCCCGCGAGCTCGAAGACCCGCGCGAAGACGGGGCCGAGGTCAGTCATCGATGAGCGCCGAGGCGAAGGCGGCCGGGTCGAAGTCGAGGAGGTCGTCCGCCGTCTCGCCGACGCCGACGTACCGCACGGGGAGCTTCAGCTCCCTCACGATCGCGAGGACGACGCCCCCCTTCGCGGTGCCGTCCATCTTCGTCAGGACGAGGCCCGTGACGCCCGCCGCCTTCAGGAACTCGCGGGCCTGCGCGAGGCCGTTCATGCCGGTCACCGCGTCGAGGACGAGGAGGACCTCGTGGGGCGCCCCGGCGATCTCCCGCCCGGCGATCCTGCGGATCTTCGAGAGCTCCTCCATCAGGTTGTGCTTCGTGTGGAGACGTCCCGCGGTGTCGACGAGGAGGAGGTCCGCCCCGCGGGACTTCGCCGAGGCGCAGGCGTCGAAGACGACGGCGGCCGGGTCGGCCCCGGGGCGGTGCTTGACGAGCGGAATGCCGATCCGCTCCGCCCAGACCTCGAGCTGGTCGATCGCCGCGGCCCGGAACGTGTCCGCGGCCGCGAGGACGGGGCGGCCCCCGGCCGCCGCGGCCCGCGCCGCGAGCTTCGCGGCCGTCGTCGTCTTCCCGGTCCCGTTCACGCCGACCATCAGGACGACGCGGGGCTGCCCGGGCTCCGGAGTCCCGACGGCCGCTCCGTCGACCGTGAGCCGCCGTTCGATCTCCGCCTTCAGGACGCGGCGGACGACGTCCGGCTCCGCCGCGTCCCGCCGCCCCGCCTCGACGCGGACGGCTTCGACGAGCTCCGCCGCGGTCGCGGGCCCGACGTCCGCCGCGAGGAGCGCCTCCTCGAGCGCCTCGAGCGCCTTCGGGTCGGGCGAGAAGCGGGCGCGGATCGCGTCGCCGACGCGCGCGACGAGCTCGGTGTGGGTCATGAAGAGCCCGCGCTTCAGGCGGGCCATCAGCGACGGCCTGGAGCCCTCGACCACTCTCTCGCTCCCTTTCAGCCGATCTCGGCCGCGAGCCGCTCGCGCGCGGCCGCCAGCAGGGGCCGCGCGACCGAGGGGATCCCGCCCCGCCCGAAGAGGGCGAGGACGAAGTAGCCGTCCTTCACGGGGGTCGCGAGAACGCGTCCCCCCTCGAAGTCGAAGTCGACGCCCGTGACCTCTCCGAGACCGCCGCCCATGGCGGCGCGCGCGAGCTCGACGGTCCAGACCGAGTGGTAGGCGCCGAACGTCTCGAGGAGCTCGCGATCGCCGAGGCTCGCGACCTCCTCCCCCTGCGGGTCGAGGAACGCCACGGCGCGCGCCTCGGGCGCGCCGAGGACGGGACGGAGGACGTCCTTCATGCTCATCGTTCCCTCCCCCCGGCCGCCGGCTCGCCCCCGAGGAACCGACGCGCCTTGCGCGCCTCCTCGCTCTCGGGCGCCGCCTGGACGGTCCTCTCCATGTAGCGGACGGCGAGGTCCCGGCGGTCCGTCGTGAGGAGGCAGAGCGCCGCGTTGTAGTTCGAGACGGGGTCCCTCGGGTCCTCGCGCAGGACGAGGAGGAAGTCCTCGAGCGCCCCCGCGAAGTCCTCGAGCTTCATCCGCGCGAGCCCCCTCTCCCGCGCCGCCCGAGGGTGCCCCGGGTCGTCCTCGAGGAGCGTCGTGAGCTCGCGCTCCGCGTCGGACCAGCGCAGCTGCCGGGCCCGGAGGAGCCCGAGGTTGAGGCGGGCGTTCCCGTGCTCCGAGACCCGGTCCCGCGAGAGGACCTCCTGGAAGTCCTTCTCGGCCTCCTCGAGGGCGCCGGCCTCCATCCGGGCGACACCGCGGTTGTTGAGCGCCTCGACGAGGTTTCCGTCGAGCGCGAGCGCCTCGGCAAAGGCTTTCTCGGCGTTCCGGTAGTCGCGGCGGTAGAGGAGCGCGAGGCCGAAGGCGTTCACGACCTCCGCGTTGCGGGGGTAGGCCGCACGCGCCGAGCCGAGCTGCTGGATCGCCTCGTCGATGCGCCCTTCCCGCAGGAGCGCGAGCCCCGTCCGGAAGTCGACGAGGTCCGCCACGGCGGGGCTCGGCTCGGGCATCTTCTTCGCGGCCTCCGTCGCGCTCTGGCACGCGGGGAGGAGGAGGGCCGCGGCGAGGAGCGCCGCGATGGGCCGACCCCTCACGACGCGACCGCCTGACGGGCCGCCTCGCCGACGACCTCGAGGTCGTGGCTCGAAAGCGCCTGTTCGAGGGCGTCGGTGACCCGGGAGTCGTAGCGGGTTCCGGCGAACGTCCTAATGCGGGAGACCACGTAGTCGCTCCTCATCGCCTTCTGGTACGGGCGCGTCGTCGTCATCGCGTCGAACGTGTCCGCGACCGAGATGATCCGGGCGAGCATCGGGATCTCCTCGGCCGCGAGGCCCTCGGGATATCCCGTCCCGTCCCACTTCTCGTGGTGGTACTTCATTCCGGGGATGATCCACTTCAGCTGCGGGATCTGCCCCATTATGAGCGCCCCTTTCACGGGATGGAGCTTCATGACCTCGAACTCCTCGTCGGTGAGGGCCGTCGGCTTCCTCAGGATCCGGTCGTCGATGCCGATCTTCCCGACGTCGTGGAGGAGGGCCGCGATCCGCACCTTCTTCACCTCCTCGGCCGGGAGCCCGAGGTGGCGCGCGATCGCGACGGAGTAGCGCGCGACCCGCTCGGAGTGGCCGCGTGTGTAGGGGTCCTTTGCGTCGACCGCGGCGGCGAGCGCCCGGATCGAGTTCAGGAAGAGCTCCTGGTTCTCCCGCGCGGCGAGCTTGAGCCTCTCGATCGACTTCTCGAGCTCGCCCCCCATGTGGTTGAAACCCTCGGCGAGCTCGGCGAGCTCGAACGTCCCCGGGACCTCGACGCGCTGCGTGAGGTCGCCCTCGGACATCTTCTTCACCGAGTCCGCGAGGGCCCGAACGGGGCGCGACAGGCCGCTCGCCGCGACGATCGCCGCGATCACGGCGAGCCCGACCGCGAGCGCCGCGACGGCCCACGACGTCCGCGTCATCTGCGTCGCGGCGGCGAAGGCCCGCGCGACGTCCTTCTCGACGAGGACGCCCCAGTCGGGAAGGTCCCGCGCCGGGCCGACGGGAGAGACCGTCCCGAGGACGCGCCGCACCGCGCCTCCCGTCTCGCGGTCGTACGTCCGCGTCAGCCGGACCGGGTGCTGGACGAACTCGGCGACGAGCTCGACCTTCAGGAGCGCGTCGCGCGAGGGCGTGGCGCCCGGGTCGCTCGTCAGGACGAGCTCGCCGCTCCGGTCGACGACGTAGGCGACGAGGTCGCGCTTGCGCTCCTGCTCGAGGAGGGCCCGGATCGGGGCGAGGGAGACGAACGCCTCGACGACGCCGACGACCGCGCCTCCCGAGCGGACCGGAACCGCCATCACGAGGCCCGGGTCCGGGAGCGACGGGACCCGGAGCGCCTCGCCGACGTAGACGGAGCCCCGGAGCGCGGCTTCGAACGCGAGCGCGAGCTCCGCCTCGAGCTCCGCGTCGACCTGTGCCGGCTGCACGAAGCCCCCGAGCCGCTCGGGGTCGAGGGCGCGGAGGACGAGGAAGCCCGGCTCGGCCTCCTGATAGCGCGCGATGAGCGCGGTCCGGCCGACGAACGCGAACGGGTCCTCGCCCGGCGCCATCGCGCGCGCGAGCTCGAGCCCCTCCCCGATCTTCGTCACCTGGACGAGCATCCGCCGCAGGTACGCCTCGACGGCGTCGGAGAGCGTCACGGCGCTCCGCGTCAGGTATTGCGCCTCGGCGGTCTCCAGGGCGTCCCGGTTGATCGACACGAGGCGGATCGCCGAGAGCGCGAGCGGCACGATCGAGACAGGGACGAGGACCGCGATGAGCGCGGTGACGATCCGCAGCCGGGGCCGGCGAGGAAGGAGGGGCACCTGCGGATTCTAGCCGTCGCGCGTGGCCGGAAGGCTCGCCGCGAGCTCGTCTGCCGAGGCGCTCACGAGGCTCGGCCGGCCGATCCCGTCCAGGAGGACGTCCCTCAGGCCCGAGCGGTCCCTCTTCTTGTCCGACGCCAGGAACGCCGGGAAGCCCCGCCGGACCGGGATCGGGAGGGGTGGAGGCGCGAGGAGCCGCCGGACCCGGGCTTCGGCCGCCTCCGCGCTGCGCGCCGGCATCCGGCCCCGCGCGGCGGAGAGCCTCAGCGCCGCGAGGAGCCCCCAGGCGACGGCCTCCCCGTGCCGGAGGCGGAAGCCGGAGGCCGCCTCGAGCGCGTGCGCGACCGTGTGCCCGAGGTTCAGGACGTGGCGAAGCCCGCGGCGCTCGTCCGGGTCGCGAGAGACGACGGAGGCCTTCAGCCGGAGCGAGCGGCCGACCGCCTCGGCGACCGCGCTCCCCTCACGCGCGGCGAGGCCGTCCTCGAGCCTCGGAAGCCGCTGCCAGAACGCTGCCGAGAGGAGCGCGCACTTCACGACCTCCGCGAGACCCGACCGGAAGTCACGCTCCGGGAGCGACGCGAGGAGGAGCGTGTCGACGCAGACGAGCCGGGGGTGGTGGAACGTCCCCGCGAGGTTCTTCCCGGCCGCGAGGTTCACGGCCGTCTTCCCGCCGAGGGCGCTGTCCGCCGCGGCGAGAAGCGTCGTCGGCACCTGGACGACCGGGACGCCGCGGAGGGCGAGCGCGGCCGCGAGGCCGGCGACGTCGCCGACCGTCCCGCCGCCGAACGCGACGACGCCGCCGTCGCGCGCGAGGCCCCGGCGCGCCATCTCCTCGAGGAGACGGCCGAGCGAGGACCACGATTTCGCCGCCTCGCCGTCCGCGACGAGGAGAGGCTCGGGGTCGACGGACCGGACGCCGCCGAGCGCCTCGAAGAGGAGGGCTCCCTGCGCCGCGAGGACCGGCGTCGAGGAGACGACGAGCCAGCGCCCCGGGGCGAGGCCCGGCAGGGCGCCGGCGAGGCGGCCGAGGGCGCCCTCGCCGACGACGACCTCTCCGCGGACGCCCGCGGCGGCGTACCGGAAGGCTCGGGGCGCCCGCCCCTCAGGAGCTCTTCGGGCCGGCATCCGCCGCGCGCCGGATCCCGAGCTCGGCGAGCTGCGCGTCCGAGACCGGTCCGGGCGATTCCGTCATGAGGCAGCTCGCCGAGGCCGTCTTCGGGAACGCGATGACGTCCCGGATCGACGCCGAGCGGGTGAGGACCATCAGCATCCGGTCGAGGCCGAGGGCGAGGCCGCCGTGCGGCGGAGCGCCGAAGCGAAAGGCCTCGAGGAGGAAGCCGAACTTGGCCTTCGCCTCCTCGGGCCCGATCCCGAGCGTCGCGAAGACCTTCGCCTGGACCTCGGGCTCGTGGATCCGGATGGAGCCGCCGCCGAGCTCCATCCCGTTCAGGACGACGTCGTAGGCGCGGGCGAGGACCTTCCCGGGCTCCGCGTCGAGACGCGCGACGTCCTCCGGGCGCGGCGCGGTGAACGGGTGGTGCGTCGCGTACCAGCGCCCGTCCTCCGGGTGCCACTCGAGGAGCGGGAAGTCCGTGACCCAGAGGAAGTCGTACCGGCCCTCCGGCACGAGCTTCTCCTCGCGGGCGATCCTCGTGCGGAGCGTCCCGAGGACGTCGTTCACCGTCGCCCTCTTCCCTGCGACGAGGAGGAGGAGGTCGCCGTCCTTCGCGCCGAGGACCACCCGGGCCGCGGCGACCGTCTCGTCGTCGAGCATCTTCTTCGCGTTCGAGTTCCAGCTCCCGGCCGGGTCCGAGGCGAGCTTCACCCAGACGAGGCCGCCGGCGCCGATCTGCTTCGCCGCCGCCTCGAGCTCGTCGAGGCGCTTCCTCGCGAACGCCGCGCCTCCCGGCACGGCGATCCCCTTCACCGTCTCGGCCCCCCGGAGGACCTCCGAGGGCGAGCCCGAGACGTCGAGCGTCCGGAGCTCCAGGCCGAAGCGCGTGTCGGGCCGGTCGATGCCGTAGCGCTCCATCGCCTCCGCGTACGTCATCCGCGGGAACGGGACGGGACACGGGATCCCGTAGGCCGGGAAGACCGCGGCGAAGACCTTCTCGATGAGCGCGAAGACCGTCTCCTCGTCGGGGAAGGAGAGCTCGAGGTCGACCTGCGTGAACTCCGGCTGGCGGTCCGCGCGGAGGTCCTCGTCGCGGAAGCAGCGCGCGATCTGGTAGTAGCGGTCGACGCCCGCGACCATCAGGAGCTGCTTGAAGAGCTGCGGCGACTGCGGGAGCGCGTAGAACTCCCCCGGGTGGACGCGGGACGGGACGAGGAAGTCGCGCGCCCCTTCCGGGGTCGACTTCGTCAGGATCGGCGTCTCGACCTCGAGGAAGCCTTCGGCGTGGAGGACCTGGCGGATCCGGAACGTGACGTCGCTCCTCTTCACGAGGCTCGCCGCCATCTCGGGCCGGCGCAGGTCGAGGTAGCGGTACTTCAGCCGCAGGTCCTCCGAGGCCTTCACGTCGTCCTCGATGACGAACGGCGTCGTCTCCGAGCGGCTCAGGACCTCGAGCGCCGTCGCGCGGAGCTCGACGTCCCCCGTCGGCATGTCGGGGTTCCGCGCCGAGCCCTCGCGCGGGACGACCGCGCCCGTCACCGCGAGGACGTACTCGCCCCGGAGCTCCTTGGCCCGCGCGAGGAGCTCGGGGGTCTCGAGGAGCTCCGCGTCGAAGACGACCTGGAGGATCCCCGAGCGGTCGCGGAGGTCGACGAAGACGAGCTCGCCGAAGTCGCGGCGGCGGTGGACCCAGCCCTTGACGACGATGGTCCGGCCGGCGTCCTCCCTGCGGAGCGTGCCGGCGAGGACGCGGGGAACGGATTCGGTCACGGGGTCTCTCCCTTCAGGACGCGGGCGAGCTCGCCGAGCGGCACCTCGCGCTGCGTCCTCTCGACGAGGTCCTTGACGACCGCGACGCCCGCCTCGCGCTCCTTCTGCCCGAGGAGGACGGCCGTCCGGCACCCCTTCTTCGACGCGTGCTTCAGGCCCGTGCCCGGCCCCTTCCCCGCCGGGTCGAGGTCGACGGCGACTCCCGCACGACGGAGCTCCGCGGCGACGGCGAGCGCCGCGGCCCGGTCCGACGGCTCGATCGCGACGAGCGCGACGGGGGCGAAGGCGTCGATCGCGGCGCGCCGGAAGGCCTCCGGGAGGACGTCGACGAGCCGGTCCTCGCCGATCGCGAAACCGATGCCGGGCGTCCGGGGACCGCCGAGGTCGGAGACGAGCCGGTCGTAGCGCCCGCCGCCGAGGAGGGCGTCCTGCGCGCCGAGCCCCTGCGCGGTCACCTCGAAGACGGTCCGCGTGTAGTAGTCGAGACCGCGGACGAGCCGGGGCTCGACCCGGTAGGGGATCCGCTCCGCCTCGAGGAGGGCGAGGAGCTCCTCGTGGTGCGCCTTCGACGCCGGGTCGAGGTGGTCGAGGACGCGCGGGGCCCCCGCGAGGATCCCGGCGAGCGCGGGGTCCTTCGTGTCGAGGACGCGGAGCGGGTTGTCGCGCAGGCGCCTCCGGTCGTCCTCTCCCATCGCGTCCTCGTGCGAGGCGAGGTAGGCGCGGAGGGCGTCGACGTAGGCGGGGCGCGACTCCTCGCTCCCGACGCTGTTCAGCGACACGGAGAGCCCGGTGAAGCCGAGGCGTCCGAGGAGGTCGAAGAGCATGACGAGGAGCTCGGCGTCCGTCGCGGGGTCCGCCGCGCCGAGGACCTCCGCCCCGACCTGGCGGAACTCGCGGTAGCGCCCCTTCTGCGGCCGCTCGTACCGGTACTGCGGCCCGACGTAGTAGAGCTTCTTCACGCCGCCCGCCTGCGCCATCCCGTGCTCGACGAACGCGCGCGCGACACCCGCGGTGTTCTCGGGCCGAAGCGAGACGTCGCGCCCGCCCCGGTCCGTGAACGCGTACATCTCCTTGTGGACGATGTCCGACGCCTCCCCGACGCTCCTCACGAAGAGCTCCGTCGGCTCGAGGACGGGGGTCCGGATCTCGTCGTAGCCGTAGAGCGAGAAGACCGTCCGCACCGTCTCCTCGAGACGGTTCCAGACGCGCGTGTCGGGCGGGAGGAGGTCCCGCATCCCCTTGACGGTCGTGATCATCGGGAAGGCCCTTTCGTCAGAGGACCGGAACCGGGACGGGTCGGGCCCGTCCGCTCCGGGCGTCCTCTCGGAGGTACTCCTCCTTGTACTCGAGGTAGCTCTTCCAGTAGACGTCGAGCCCTTCGGCCTCCACGTCGGTCAGGTCCCGGCGGTACCGGGCGGGGCTCCCCGCCCAGAGCGTCCGGGGCGGGACGACCGTCCCGCCGAGGACGACCGAGCCCGCGGCGACGAGCGCCTTCGCGCCGATCTCCGCGCCGTCGAGGACGGTCGCGTTCATCCCGACGAGCGCCCCGCGGCGGATCGTGCAGGCGTGGACGACGCAGTTGTGGCCGAGCGTCACCTCCTCCTCGAGGAGGAGAGGCCCCACGTCCTTCGTGACGTGGAGCGTCGAGTTGTCCTGGACGTTCGTCCGCGCGCCGACGCGGATCGAGCAGCAGTCGCCCCGCACGACCGATCCGTACCAGATCGAGACGTCGTCCCCGAGGACGACGTCTCCGATCACCGCCGCGGTCTCGGCGAGGAAGACGCGCTCTCCGAGGACCGGTGCCGCGCCGCGGTAGGGCCGAACGATGCGGGAATCCATGGGCCGCCGACGATACCAGAACGCGCGCGCAGGCCGCTTCGCCGCGTCGCGGCCCGGGCGACGTTCCGCGGCGCCGCGGCGACCGGCGGGCTGCACCGGATCCTGTGCACTGTGGACGGAACGCGCCTGTCGCACGGGGTTCCGCCTCCCTCTCGCGAGTTACGCACAGGGTTTTCCTCAGCTCCTCTGGAATCCTTCACGTCGTCTTCACGCGGTACGCATCGCCTGGACACGACGGCGGGCGAGCCGGCGCCGGCACACGGCGTGCACGCGTCCCGCGCCGCGAGTTCTTCCTTGACAGGGAGCCGAAGTCGTCAGCCGTCCGCGCGCGCCGCGTCCGCGCCGGCGGCGAGGAGCGCGCGCGCCTGCTTCCGCGCCGCGTCCGTCACGGACGCGCCCGCGAGGAGCGCCGCGATCGCCTCGACGCGCCCCTTCTCGTCGAGGTCCGTGACGACGGTGCGCGTCCGTCCTCCCGAGACGACCTTCCGCACGGAGAGGTGGCGTTCGCCCGCGGCCGCGACCTGCGGGAGGTGCGTCACGACGAGGACCTGCTCGCGTGCCGCGAGCGCGCGGAGCTTCCTCCCGACGGCCTCGGCCGTCGCGCCCGAGACTCCGGCGTCGACCTCGTCGAAGACGAACGTCCGGACGGGCCCGCCGCGCCGGCTCCCGCGCCGCCCCTCCCGCGCGGACTCGGCCTCCGCGAGCGAGGCGGCGACGGCGAGCTGGACGCGCGCGAGCTCGCCGCCGGAGGCGATCTTCGCGAGCGGGCGGTGCGGCTCGCCCGGGTTCGGGGCGAAGGAAAGGGAGACGGCGTCGACCCCGTGCGGACCGAACGCGACGCGCTCCTCGCCGGCCGCGAAGCGGCCGTCGGGGGCGGCCTTCCGCGAGACGTCGACCCGGAACGACGACGAGAGGAACGCGAGGTCCGCGAGGTGCCGCTCCACGGCCTTCGCGAGCCGAGGGGCCGCCGCGAGGCGCGCCGCCGAGAGCTCGAGCGCCGCCGCGCGGTACGCGACGAACGCCTCTTCCTCGGCCTTCACCGCCTTCTTCAGCGCCCCCTCCAGGTCCGAGAGCTCGTCGCGCTCCCGCCCGATCGCCTCGCGGTGCGCGAGGACCTCCTCGAGGGTCGCGCCGTACTTCCGCTTCAGCTTCGCGAGGAGGTCGAGCCGCTCGGCGACCTCGGCGTGGCGCGCCGGGTCCGCCTCGAGCCGCGCGAGGTCGCGCGACGCCGTCGCCGCGAGGTCCGAGACGCGCTCGAGCAGGCCGTCGACGGCGGCGAGGCGGTCCGAGGCCGACGCGTCGAGCTCGGCGAGGGCGGCGAACGCCCTCCGGAGCGACGCGAGCGCCGGGAGCGCGCCCCCCTCCTCCGACTCGAGCGCCGCGACGGCGTCCGCGAGGAGCCGGCCGCGCTTCTCGACGCTCGAGAGGGCCGCCTTCTCGCGCGCGAGCTCTTCCTCCTCGCCGGGGACGGGAGCGACGCGGTCGATCTCCCCGATCCGAAACTCGAGGACCTCGAGGCGGGCGGGACCGTCCTTGCCGAGCGCGGCGATCCTCTCGCGGTCCGCCTCCCGCTCGCGGAAGGCGGCGTGGAGCCGCGACACGTCCGCGGCCCTCTCCGCCAGCCCGGCGAAGCGGTCGAGGAGCTCGCGGGGCGCGCCCGGGTCGAGGAGGTCGCGCGCCTCGGCCTGCCCGTAGAGGACGAGGAGGCGCGGGGCGATCTCCGCGAGCGTCCGGAGCGCCGCGGGCGAGCCGTCGACGAAGAGCCGTCCCTTCCCCGCGGCGGAGACCTCCCGCCGCACGACGACCTCCGCAGGCCCGCGCCCGGGCCCGTCGCGAAGCCCCGCCGCCGCGAGCGCCGCCGCGACGGCCGGGTCGTCCGACTCGAACGACCCCTCCACGACGAGCCGCTCGGCGCCGCCGCGAACGAGCGCCGCGTCCGAGCGCTCGCCCGAGAGGAGCGAGAGGGCGTCGACGACGAGAGACTTCCCCGCTCCCGTCTCCCCCGTCAGGACCGTCAGCCCCGTCTCGAGCGAGACCTCGACGTCCTCGAGGACCGCGAGGTCGCGGACGCGGAGGGAGGAGAGCACGGCGTCAGCGGGCGGCGCGGTCCCGAAGCCAGCGGAGCGTCATCGCGAGGCCGAACGCCGTCGCGCCGGGCGGGTACCCGGCGTGCTCCCTCTCGAAGTAGGCCGTCGGCGCGATGTCGACGTGCGCCCAGGGCGTCTTCGGGTCGACGAACTCCTTCAGGAAGATGGCGCCGTTGATGCATCCCCCGTAGCGGCCGCCCGTGTTCTTGAAGTCCGCCCAGTCCGAGCGGATGTTCTCCCTGTAGTCGTCCCAGAGAGGCAGGCGCCAGAGGCGTTCGTCCGTCCGCTCGCCGGCGGAGACGAGAGCCTTCGCGAGCGCGTCGTCGTCCGTGAAGAGGACCGAGGCCTCGAGGCCGAGCGCGACGACGGCCGCCCCGGTGAGGGTCGCGTAGTCGACGACGACGGCCGGGGAGAGCCCCATCGCGTAGTCGAGCGCGTCCGCGAGGATGACGCGCCCCTCGGCGTCCGTGTTGTCGATCTCGGCGGTCTTCCCGTTCCGGAACGTGACGACGTCGCCCGGCTTGTAGGCCGTCCCCGAGGGGAGGTTCTCCGTGAGCGGGGCGAGCGCGACGACGTTCAGCGGGAGTCGCAGCTCCGCGGCCGCGAGGACGGCGCCGCAGGCGGTCGCCGCGCCCATCATGTCCCACTTCATGTCGCCCATCCGGTCGGCCGGCTTGATCGAGATCCCGCCCGAGTCGAACGTGACCCCCTTGCCGACGAGGACGACGGGCTTCTCCCCCTTCCTCCCGCCGCGGTGCTCGAGGATCACGAACCGCGGCTCCTCGGCGGCTCCGCGGTTCACGGCGAGGAGGCCGCCCATCCGCTCCCGCTCGATCTCCCGTTTTCCGAGGACCGTCGCCGTCACGCCGCGGGTCTTCGCCGCCGCCTTCACGGCGTCCGCGAACATCCGGGGGACCATGTGGTTCGACGGCGTGTTCCCGAGGTCCCTCACGAACGCCGCCGTCGCGGCGAGCTTCGCGGCCGCGGCCGCGACGTCCTTTCTCTCGCGCGGCGTCGACCCGGCGAAGACCCCGCGTCCCCCGTCGAGGGCGACCTCGGCGAGCGAGCCCGGGGCCTTCTCGCCGCTCTTGAACCGGGGGAAGGCGTAGCTCGCGAGGAGGACGGTGCGCGCCACGAACTCTCGCGCCTCGGCGGCGTCCATCCTGAGGAGCGTGAACGGGAAGTCGACGAGCGCCGAGCTCTCGCCGTTCTTCTCGAGGGCCCTCACCGCCGCCCGGAGGAGGCCGCGCGCCTTGCGCGGCGACATCTCCTCGCCCGTCCCCGTCCCGAGGACGTAGAGCCGGCGCGCGGGAGCGCCCGCGCCGAGGGGGAGCGTGAAGAGCGAGCCCTCGTTCCCGGCGTCCGGCGGTGCGGCCGCCTCGGCGGGGCCGCGGAACGCCTCGGGGACCGTGCCGAACGAAGCGGGTTTCTTCCTGTCGGGCCTCGCGACGAAGACGACGGCCGCGTCGCGGCGTCCCTTCCTCTTCTCTCCGGGGGCGACGATCTCGAGCTTCACGCGTGACTCCTCCGCGGCGTGCGGCCCGGGGAGTCTAGCCGGTCCGACTAGAATCGGCGCATGCCCCCCGCCGCCCTCGATGCGACCGCGCTGCCCGGCCTTCCCCCGCCGCGGCGGGGGAAGGTCCGCGACGTCTACGACCTCGGCGACCGGCTCCTCGTCGTCGCGACGGACCGGATCTCGGCGTTCGACGTCGTCCTCTCCCCCGGCATCCCGGGGAAGGGGGCCGTCCTGACGCAGCTCTCGACCTTCTGGTTCCGGAGGTTCGAGGCCCTCGTCCCGAACCACCTCGTCGAGACGGACGCGGAGGCGTTCCCGCCCGACGTCGCCGCGTTCGCGCCGCTCCTCAGAGGCCGCGCCGTCCTCGTGAGGAAGTGCCGCGTCGTCCCGTTCGAGTGCGTCGCGCGCGGGTACCTCGCCGGCTCCGGCTGGAAGGACTACCGGCGCACGGGCGCCGTCTGCGGGGTCCGGTTCCCGCCGGGGCTCCGCGAGGCGTCGCGCCTGCCGGAGCCCGTCTTCACGCCGGCGACGAAGGCCGAGGAGGGGCACGACGAGAACGTCTCCTTCGACGCGATGGCGGACGCCGTCGGACGGGACCTCGCGGCGCGCCTGAAGGAGCTGACCCTCTCGATCTATTCCGCGGCGGCCGCGTACGCCGCCGAGCGGGGCGTGATCGTCGCAGACACGAAGTTCGAGTTCGGCCTCGCCGAGGACGGCTCCGTCGTCTGGATCGACGAGGCTCTCACGCCCGACTCCTCGCGCTTCTGGCCCGCCGCCTCGTGGCGCGAGGGGGGCTCGCCGCCGTCGTACGACAAGCAGTTCGTGAGGGACTGGCTCGAGACGACGGCCTGGGACAAGACGCCGCCGGCCCCGGTCCTCCCGCCGGGCGTCGTCGCGGGGACCCTCGAACGCTACGTCGAGGCGTTCCGCGCCCTCACGGGCGCCGAGCCGTTCCTTCCCGGCTGACGCCGGCCGTCCGCGCGAGGAGCTCGCCGACGCTCGCGACGGGCGTCACGCCGAGGTCGGGGAACGCCGCGGCCTCCGCCGCGTTCCCCGCCGGGAGGAACGCCTCGGTGAAGCCGAGGCTCACGGCCTCCTTCAGGCGGAGCGCCGCGTCCGTCACCGCGCGGACCTCCCCGAGGAGCCCGACCTCGCCGAACGCGACGGCCCCCTTCGGGAACGCGACCTCCCTCACGCTTCCCGCGACGGCCGCGAGGACCGCGAGGTCCGCGGCGGGCTCCTCGCTCTCGGCCCCTCCGGCGACGTTCAGGAAGACGTCGTGCCCGGAGAGCGGGAGGCCGCCGTGCCGCTCGAGGACGGCGAGGAGAAGCGCGAGCCGCGTCCCGTCGAAGCCGATCGCCGTCCGCCGCGGCGTGCCGTACTTCACCGGGACCGTGAGCGCCTGCACCTCCAGGAGGAGCGGACGCGTCCCCTCGACGGCCGCGAGGATCGCCGAGCCGGGGCGTCCGCCCGTCCGCCCGCCGAGGTAGAGCGCCGAGGGGTTCGTCACCTCCACGAGCCCCGACCCCGTCATCTCGAAGACGCCGAGCTCGTGGACGGGGCCGAAGCGGTTCTTCAGCGCGCGAAGGACCCGGTGCGCCTGGAAGCGCTCCCCTTCGAACGAGAGGACGGCGTCGACGAGGTGCTCGAGCGTCTTCGGGCCGGCGAGCGTCCCGTCCTTCGTGACGTGGCCGACGAGGATCACCGGCGTCCCCCCGGTCTTCGCGTGGACGGAGAGGCGCGCCGCCGCGTCCCGGACCTGCGAGACCGAGCCAGGGGTCGACGGGAGGTCGGGCGAGGCGACCGTCTGGATCGAGTCGACGACGAGGGTCGCCCACGGCCGGGAGGCCGCCGCCTCGAGAACCCGCTCCACGGAGGTCTCCGCGAGGAGGTGCAGGCCGTCGACGACGGCGCCGAGGCGGTCCGCGCGGAGGCGGACCTGCCGGGCGGACTCCTCCGCCGAGACGTAGAGGACCTCCCCCGCCCGCGAGGCGAGCCGCGCGGCGACCTGGAGGAGGAGCGTCGACTTGCCGATCCCCGGCTCTCCGCCGAGGAGGACGACGGAGCCCGGGACGAGGCCGCCGCCGAGGACCCGGTCGACGTCCGCGAGGCCCGTCAGGAGGCGGGGCGCCTCGGCGGCGTCGACGTCCCTCATCCGGAGGACGGGGGCGCTCCCCGCCGCCGCGGCCCTCTCGCCGGGCCTCGCCGGCCGGTCGGCCTCCCCCTCCACGAGCGTGTTCCACCCGCCGCACTCGGGGCAGCGCCCGAGCCAGCGAGGGCTCTGGGCGTCGCACGCCGTGCAGGTGAAGACGCGGCCGGCCCGCTTCGCCATCAGGGGAGCATCCCGATCGCGGCGGGAAGGAGCGTCTTGATGTCCTCGTCCTTCCAGCGGATCCCGGCGCCGAAGAAGAACGACCGGCCCGCCGGGTTGATGAGGTCGTTCACCCCCGCCCGGAAGAACATCGCGCCGCGGCTCTGCCACTGCCCGTAGAGCTTCACCTGCGCGTCGCCCTGGTCCCGTCCGAAGTCCCAGGCCTCCGCGCTGAGCTGGAGCCGGTCCTTCAGGAGGTGGTGGTCGATCGCGACTCCCCCGCGCGACTCGAAGACCCCCGCCCGGAGCGTCGTGTCCTTGAAGCGGTAGCCGAGCTGGGCGGAGAGCGCGAACTCGTCCTCGGTCCGCGTGATCTTCGTCGTCACGACGCTCGGAGGCCCGTCCCCGATGGACGTCTCGTACCGGTACGTCTCGTCGTACCGGCGACCGTTCGGGAGGCCGAGGAGCTCGAAGCGGTAGAACTTCCCCTCGCGCGGCGTCACGTCGATCCGGAAGGCCCCCTTCGACTCCTCCGTCCGCGTCGCGTACTCGCCGTAGAAGCCGAGGTCGAGCTCGATCCGGTTGATGCGCGTCAGCGTCGTCCGGAGCTCCTCGACGCCCGTCTTGATCGACGTGAGGGCGTCGTTCAGGTTCGTGTGCGCCGTCTCGTCGTTCAGGAGCTTCCCGAGCGTCCCCTGCCCCGAGTCGACCTTCGTCGTGATCGACGTCAGGTTGTCCGCCGAGGTCTTCAGCTTCGCGGAGAGCTCCTCGATGTTCGCGACGGAGCCCTTCACCCCGGCGCGGTTCTCGTCGAGGATCCGGTCGAGCCGGGCGAGCGTCTCCCGGACCGAGGCGGAGAACTCCCTCAGGTTCGCGACCGTCACGTCGACGTTCGCCCGGTTCGCCTCGACGAGGGCCCGCAGCTCCTCCGCGAGCGCGCCGACGTTGTCGACGATCCGGTTCATCTTCGCCTCGCCCGCCTCGCCCCCGAGCGAGGCGGAGAGGGCCCCCGTCAGCTCCTTGACGTCCTTCCCGATCTCCTGCGCGAGCTTCGTGAGCTCGTCGAACTCGACGGGGACGTTCCCGGCGACCCGCGCCCCCTCCGGGAGCCGCGGCCGCCCCGGCGCGCCGGGGTAGAGGTCGACGTACTTGTCGCCGAGGAGCCCCATGTTCTTCACCTGCGCGAAGGCCCCCTCGCGGAGCTCGACCCCTCCCTCGAGGAGGAGCTTCGCGACGGCCGTCCCGTCGGGAAGGAGGCGGATCCCGTCGACGCGGCCGACGCGGACGCCCGCGATCCTCACGGCGGACTTGTCGTCGAGCCCGGCGACGTCCGCGAAGGTCGCCTCGGCCGTCGCGGACCGGGCCTTCCCGGTGAGCGGGAGGTCCTCGATCTTCAGGACGAGGACGGCCAGGGCCAGGAGCACGGCCACGGCGAAGAGGCCGATCTTGGCGGTCGCGTTCATTCCGTTCCCTCCTCGCGGCGGACCGGGTCCGCCTCCTCGCTCCCGTCGCCGCGGACGAACGCCGCGACGCGCGGGTCCTCCGACGCCGCGAAGGAGCGCGGCGGGAGGTCGACGAGGATCCGCCCCGCGTCGAGGAGGGCGACCCTCTCCGCGACGTCGAAGGCGACCTTCAGGTCGTGCGTGATCGTCACCATCGTCGGGTTCATCCGGTCGCGGAGCTCGACCATCACCCGGACGAGGACGTCCGTCGTGATCGGGTCGAGCCCGGTCGTCGGCTCGTCGAAGAGGAGGATCTCGGGCTTCAGCGCGATCGCCCGCGCGAATCCGACGCGCCGCCGCATCCCGCCCGAGAGCTCGGACGGTCTCTTCCCCTCCGTCCCGGGGAGGCGGACGAGGGCGAGGCACTCGGCGACGCGGTCGCGCACCTCGGCCGCGGACATCCGCGTGTGGCGCCGGAGCGGGAAGCCGACGTTCTCCCCGACCGTCATGGAGTCGAAGAGGGCCCCCTCCTGGAACGACATCCCGAAGCGCCTCCGCATCTCGTCGCGGCGCGTCCGGGAGGCGGCCCAGAAATCCTCCCCTTCCACCTCGACGGTCCCGCCGTCCGGCTCGAGGAGGCCGATCATGTGCTTCAGGAGGACGCTCTTCCCGATCCCCGACTTGCCGAGGACGACGATCGAGTCCCCCTTCGCCACGGTCAGGTCGAGGCCGTCGAGGACGACCTTCGGGCCGAAGCACTTCCGGAGGCCCGTGAGCCGGATCTCGGGGGGCGCGCCCGCGGGGGCGGCGGTCGCGCTCAGAAGAGCACCTTCGTGAGGAAGAAGTCCGAGACGAGGATCGCGAGCGAGCCGAGGACGACTGCGGCCGTCGTCGACCGGCCGACCCCCTCCGCGCCGCCCTTCGTGTCGAACCCCTGCTGGCAGCCGATGAGCGTGATGAGGAGCCCGAAGACGGCCGCCTTCACGAGGCCCGACCAGAGGTCGTCCAGGTCGAGGAACTGGAACGTGCTCTCCGTGTAGACGACCGGGTTCGCGCCGAGGAGCCGCACCGCGACGAGGTAGCCGCCCGCGATGCCGAACGCGTTCGCGAGGACGACGAGCATCGGGAGGACGACGATCCCCGCGAGGACGCGCGGGACGAAGAGGTACTGGACCGGGTCCGTCGCGAGGGCGACGAGCGCGTCGATCTGCTCCGTGACCCGCATCGAGCCGATCTCCGCGGCCATCGCGCTTCCCGAGCGCCCGGCGACCATGAGGCCGCTCAGCACCGGTGCGAGCTCGCGGAGCATCGAGAGCGAGACGACCGAGCCGACGTACGCCTCCGCGTGGAACCGCTCGAACCCCGTGAACGTCTGGAGCGCGAGGACGGCCCCGGTGAAGACCGCCGTGAGGAGGACGACGGGGAGCCCCTCGACGCCGACCCTCACGATCTGCGTCGCGATCGCGCGCCCGTCGAACGGCCTGTGGAAGAGCCCCCGGACCGTCAGGCCGAGGAGCGCGACGCACCGGCCGTGGAACTCGAGCGCGACGAGCGCGAGCCGCCCGAGGGCCTCAAGCGGGCGCATCGGGCCTCGGGCGGGACGGCGTTCCGGGGGGTTGCGGTCTCACGCGGGAACTCCGCCGGCGATGATACGCGGCGCCTCCCCCGCGGGTCACATCCCGGGGCCTTCGGGAGCCTGCGCGAGGTCCGAGAAGCGCGTCGTCTCGCCGGACCATCCGAGCGAGAAGCGGCCCGTCGGCCCGTTCCGCTGCTTGGCGACGATGACCTCGCAGACGTTCTTGTCGGGCGTGTCCTTGTCGTAGTACTCGGGCCGCGAGAGGAAGAGGACGACGTCGGCGTCCTGCTCGATCGCGCCCGACTCCCGGAGGTCCGACAGCTGCGGCTCCTTCTCCGAGCCCCGCTGCTCCGTCCGGCGCGAGAGCTGGGAGAGGGCGATGACGGGGACGTCGAGCTCCTTGGCGAGCGCCTTCAGGCCGCGCGAGTACGAGCCGACCTCCTGCGTCCGGTTCTCGAACTTCTGCCGCGAGCCCATGATCTGGAGGTAGTCGACGAAGACCGCGTCGAGCCCCTTCTGCGCCTGCTTGAGCTGGAGGGCCCGCGCGCGCATCTCGAGGAGCGAGATCGACGGCTGGTCGTCGATGAAGAAGCGCGCGTCGCGCATCTGCTGCGTCGTGTAGAAGAGGAACTTCTTCTCCTCCTTCGAGAGCCGTCCCTCGCGGAGGCGCTGCAGGTTCACGCGCGCCTCGGCGCACTGGATCCGGAAGCCGAGCTGCGGCGCGCTCATCTCGAGCGAGAAGAAGGCGACGCAGTACCCGGAGTGGATCGTCAGGTGGGAGGCGATGTTCAGCGCGAAGGCCGTCTTCCCCATCCCGGGGCGGGCCGCGAGGACGACGAGGTCCGTCTTCTGCAGGCCCTGCGTCAGCGAGTTCAGCTTCGAGAAGCCCGTCGGGAGGCCCGTGAGCATCGTCCCGCGGGCCTGGATCTTCTGGATCTCCTCCTCGTTCTTCTCCGCGATGTCGGAGAGCCTCACGAAGCCGCCGCGCAGGCTCCCCTTCGCGATGTCGACGAGCTCCTGCTGCGCGGCCTCGAGGACGGCCTGCGCGTCGGGGGCGTCGACCGCGGCGCGCGCGGCGCGGCGCGACTGGAGGATGAGCTGGCGGCGGAGCGCCGCCTCCCTCACGAGCCTCGCGTAGCTCTCGACGCTCTCGACGTCGGGGACGTTGTCGACGAGCGAGGCGAGCCACGCCGCGCCCCCGGCCCGCTCGAGCCTCCCGTTCCGCTCGAGCTCGGCCTGGACGGTGACGAGGTCGACGGCCTCCTTGCGGTCCGAGAGGCCGAGGCAGGCGTCGTAGACGAGGCGGTGGGCCTCCGTGGAGAAGTCCTCCGGGACGACGTGCTCCATGACGCGCGTCAGGAGCCCGCCGTCGATCAGGAGGGCCCCGAGGAGGCTCCGCTCGGCCTCGGGACGCGCCGGGAGGGTCTCGGGCTCGGCGGGGAGGACGGCGGCCATGGATCGCCTGTTCTACACCATCCCGCCCGGCCGCGGGGCCCGCGCGACGGACGGCCGCGAGCGGCGAGCGGAGGCTCCCCTCGCACGGCGCCCCGCGCCGCGGGACCGGTCCGTCGGCGGACCCGCGAGGAGCCGGTCGGCCCTCAGCGCCGCCCCGGCCGCAGGACCCGGATCCGCACCGTGTTCGTCGCCCCCTCGAGCGCCGCGGCCCCCGAGACCTCGACGACGGTCTCGCCCGAGAGGCCGTGCTCGCGCAGGACGCGGTCCCCGCTCGAGATCATCTCCTCGACGGAGGAGGACGGGGGGATCCGGTACGAGACGACGTTGCGGAGGATCGTGAGCCGGCGACGCACCTCCTCGCAGCTCGTGAGGGCGACGATCGGCAGGCGCGTCCCCTCCTTCGAAAGGAGTCGCGCCGTCCTTCCCGAGGCCGAGTAGACGACCATCGCGAGCGCCCCGGCGCGGCGCGCCGCGACGACGGCCATGTCGCAGACGACGGGGGCGTAGTCGGCGCCCGTCGCGCCCCGCTCCGGCGGCTCCACGGCGACGGGCCTCTGCGCCTCCGCGACGCGGGCGATCTCGTCCATCGTCCGGACCGCCTCCAGCGGGTGGGCCCCGACGGCCGTCTCCCCCGAGAGCATCACCGCGTCGGCGCCGTCGTGGACCGCGCCCGCGACGTCGGAGACCTCGGCGCGCGTCGGCACGGGATGCTCGACCATCGACTCGAGCATCTGCGTCGCGACGATGACCGGGACCGACTTCTCGCGCCCGACCGCGAGGATCGCGCGCTGCGCGCCCGGGACGGCGGCGAGGCCGATCTCGACGCCGAGGTCCCCGCGCGCGACCATCAGGACGTCCGACGCCGACGCGATCTCGCGGAGACCGCGCACCGCCTCGACCCGCTCGATCTTCGAGACGATCCAGGGCCGCCGCTCCGGCGGCGCCGCGGCGAGGAGGCGACGGAGCGCCTTCACGTGCTCGACGCTCCGGACGAAGGAGAGGCCGACGAACTCGATTCCCGCCTCGAGCCCTTCCCGCAGGTCCCTCCGGTCCTTCGCGGTCACCGCGGGAGCGGAGAGCTCGGAGCTCGGGAGGTTCACGCCGGCGCCCTTCCGGACGACGCCGCCCGCGAGGACGCGTGCCTTCAGGGCGCCCCGCTCGCGTTTCTCGACCCTGAGCCGGATGAGCCCGTCGGCGATCCGGATCTCGGCCCCGGGCGCGACCTCGGAGAGGAGGGCCGGGTAAGTCACCGAGATCGTCCGGCCGGCGCCGCGCCGGTGGCCGGGGACGATCTCGACGAGGTCCCCCTCCTTCCACGTCGTCGCGTCGCCGTCGATCGGCCCGACCCGGATCTTGGGTCCCCCGAGGTCGAGGAGGACGCCGACGGGGCGGCCGAGGACCTTCTCGGCGGCCCTCACGAGAGCGACCCGGCGGGAGATGTCTCCCGGCTGGCAGTGCGCCCCGTTCAGACGGACGACGTCGACACCCGCCGAGAGGAGGCGGACGAGCTCGCCGTCCTTCTCGGCGCGAGGTCCGATCGTGGCGACGATCTTCGTGGCCCTGGGCTCACCGTTCGGCTTGGACATCTTCTCCCTCCGACGGGACTTATGATCTCGCGATGCCTGAGTTTGAGGAATCCCCGAAGGGCTCCCACCTCGAGCTCCACGACGCCCCCTCCCCGGCCGACCCGCGGATCGAGCAGATCTCGGGGCACGTGAGGGAGATCATCCGGATCCTCGGCCTCTCCCCCGAGACGGACCACAACCTGAGGGACACGGACCGCCGCGTCGCGAAGATGTACCTCGAGATCTTCTCGGGTCTCGAGGAAGGGAACTTTCCGAGGCTCACGACCTTCCCGAACGAGGAGGGCTACCAGGCGATGGTCATGGAGAAGGAGATCCCCTTCTACTCCATGTGCGCCCACCACTTCGTCCCGTTCTACGGGCACGGGCACATCGCCTACATCCCGAAGGAGCGGATCGTCGGCCTCTCGAAGCTCCCGAGGCTCCTCGAGTTCTTCGCCCGCCGCCCCCAGCTCCAGGAACGGCTCACGGAGCAGGTCGCCGGAGTCCTCTGGGAGGAGCTCAAACCGCTCGGCGTCATGGTCGTCATCGAGGCCCGCCACCTCTGCCTCGAGATGCGCGGCGTCAAGAAGCCCGGCTCCGTCACCGTCACCTCGGCGATCCGCGGCGCCTTCCTCCAGAAGGCCGTCCGGGAGGAGTTCCTGGATCTGCTGAGAAGGAGAGGCTGAGCTCGGAACCGCACGCGGCAGCGGGGGGCCGCGATCAGCGGAGCCAGCCCGGGAACGCCCCGGCCTTGCGGGCCTCCTCATGGAGCGCCTCCCAGCGCCCTTCCTCGCGGCGGTGATCCGCCCGGGCGCGCTCGGCGCGCTCACGGGCCGCGAGGACGTTGAGGACGAACGTCGCCTGCTCCGCGTCGCCCGCGCCGAGCCAGGCCCTCTCGGCGGCCTCGAGGGCCGCCTCCGCCAGGGCCTTCTCGGCGGCGGCGTCCGCGAGGGCCTCGCGCTGCCCGTCCGCCCGCTGGCGCCAGTAGCCCTCGCCGCGTCCCCGGAGGTCCGTCGGCTCCTCCAACGGCGGCGGTGCCGCGGCGGCGGGATCGGCCGGCGGAGCGGGCGTCCCCTTGCGCGCCCCCTCGATGTGTGCGCGCGCCTCGCCGGCGGGGGCCCTCAGCTTCACGAGGTCGCCCAGCGGAGGCGTCTCGAACGGACGCGGGGCCGAAGCCGTCTTCGGGGCGGGAACGGGTCTCGGCGTTTCCGGTTCGTTCGCGCTTCGCGTCGCCGCCTCGTCCACCCGCGCGAGCGGGAGGGAGACGAGCGCGCCTCCTGCGAAGAGCCGGCCCACGAGGCGCGTCCCCTTCCGCGCCGGAGGCGACGCGAAGACGACGCGCGCGCCGTCCGTCTGGACGACGGTCCACCCCGGCACCGCGCCGGGCCCAGCCGCACCGCCTCCCGCGTCCCCCGTCCGCGCGGCCAGACCGAGGACGAACGCCGCCGGTAGAAGGCCCGCCACGACGGGCAACGCTCTCACGGTCCCGTCCCGCGGAGGAGCGCTCCCGCCGAGTCGAGGCCCCGGAGCGTCCTCACGCCGTGCCAGCAGAGGTCGTCGCCGGAGACGAGCTCGACGCGCGCCTCCGGCAGGAGGCCGAGGAGGACGGAGCGGTCGTCCTCCCCGAAGCGGTACGGCTCGTCCGGGAGAACGACGAGCTCCGGCGCGAGAGCGGCGAGCTCCTCCCCGTCCGTCCGCGGCCACGGTCCCCGCGCGCCCGGAAAGACGTTCACTCCGCCGAACGTCGCGAGGAGGTCGTCGATGTAGGTCCCGGCGGCGGCGGCCATCCACGGTCCCTTCCAGATCAGGTAGGCGAATCGGACCGGGCGCGCCGCGGGGCGGACCGACGCGAGCTTCTCCTCCACGGCCCTCGCCCATCCCTCCGCCGCCGCCGCCGCCCCCGTCAGCGCGCCGAGACGGCGCAGGAGCGGCGGGACGTCGGCGACGCGCGTCGGGTGGCTCACGTCGACGCGGTGACGCGCCGAGAGCGCGGCGACGTCCGCCTCGCGGTTCTCCTCCGCGTTGCAGAGGACGAGGTCGGGGTCGAGCGCCGCGATCGCGGCGTGGTCGGGGTTCTTCGTCCCTCCGACTCTCGGGACGCCCTCGAGCGCCTCGCGGGGATGGACGCAGTAGCGCGTCACCCCCGCGAGGCTCCCCCCGAGGCCGAGGGCGACGAGGCTCTCGGTGATCGACGGGCAGAGGGAGACGATCCGCATCAGGCGGCCGGCTTCTTCCTCCCGAGGAGAGAGTCGAGGACCTCCTTCGAGGACTTCTTCACGTCCTCGTGGAGCGAGTCGCCGTGCGCGTCCATCGTGACGATGAGCGGGAAGTCCTTCACCTCGTAGATCCACATTGCCTCGGGGACGCCGAGCTCCTCGAGGTGCTTGACTCCGAGGACGCGGACGACCCGCTGCGCGAGGACCTGCGCGGCGCCGCCGTGGGCGTGGAGGTAAACGGCGCCGTGCTCCTTCAGGCCGGCGAGCGTCTTCAGCCCCATCCCCCCCTTGCCGACGACGCCGGCGAAGCCGTACTTCCCGATGACGGCGGCCTGGTACGGCTCCTCGCGGATCGAGGTCGTCGGCCCCGCGGCGAGGACGCTCCAGGAGCCGTCCTTCTCCTTTCGCATGACGGGGCCGCAGTGGTAGAGGATCGACCCGCGGAGGTCGAGGTCGGGGTACTCGGGCCAGCTCTTCGTCCAGAGCTTGTGGAGGGCGTCGCGCCCGGTGACCATGAGCCCCGAGATCTCCACGGCGTCGCCCCGCTTCAGGGACCGGACCACCTCGGGAGAGAGGGGCGTCGTCAGCTTCCTCGCCTCGCTCATTGCGCGTACACCGCCTTTCCGGAGGGCGAGACCTCGACGGAGGCCCGCCGCGTGGCCCAGCACATGTAGCTCACCGAGACGAAGTACGACGCCGGGAGGCGTGCGAGGTGCGACATCTTCACCCCGAGGAGCGTCGTCTTCCCGCCGTAGCCCATCGGGCCGACGCCGAGGAGGTTCCCCTTCTCGAGGAGCTCCTCCTCCGCCGCCGCGAGAGCGGGCTCCGGGTGCCGGTCCCCGAGCTTCCGGAAGAGCTGGCGCTTCGCCTCGGCCATTCCGCTCGCGCGGTCGCCTCCCATGCAGACGCCGAGGATCCCCGGCGAGCACCCCTTCCCCTGAGCCTGGAAGACGGCGTCCAGGACGCAGCGCTTGACCCCCTCGAGGTCCCGGTCGGCCCCGAGCTCCGTGTTCGGGAGCGAGTACTGCGTCCCGACGTTCTCGCAGCCGCCCCCCTTCAGGATCAGGTCGGCCTTCAGGCCCGCGCGGGCGCGCTCGTGGACGTGGACGATCGGCATCCCCCGGCCCGGCTCGTTCCCGGTGTTCTTCCCCGAGAGCGTGTCGACCGAGTTCGGGCGGAGGTATCCCTTCGCCGTCGCGATCCCGACCGCCTTCGACGCGGCCCGCTCGATCGCGCCGATCGAGACGCCGCGCGGGGCGGCGACCTCGAAGAGCGGCATCCCGGTGTCCTGGCAGACCGGGCGCGAGCTCTCGGCCGCGATCCGTGAGTTCTCGAGGAGGACCCCGAGCGTCTCGCGGGCGACGGAGCCCTCGGCCTCGCGGTCCCGCGCCGCTTCGAGGGCGGCGAGGACGTCGGGAGGCATCGACGTCGCGGCGCGGCGGACGAGCTCCGTGAACGTCGCGACGAGCGCCTTCTCCCCGAACGGGTCGGCGGCCGGCGCGCGCTTCGCCGCGACGGGGCGCCTCGGGGCCTTCTTCGTCGCGGGTTTCGACGCTCTCTTCGCGGGGGGCGCCACGGTCCGTTTCGCGGACGCGGGCTTCCGGGCGGCGGCGCGCTTCTTCGCCGGCGCCGGGCGGGCCGGCTTCTTCGGTTTCTTCTGCGCCATCTTCGCTTGACCTCCGTCCTTCCAGAATACCCCCGGCGGGAAGCCCGTCACCCTTCTCTCAGGTCGTCCGGGAGATGCTCCGGGAGCGGCACTCCGGCCTCCCGGAAGCGCGCGAGGAGTCCCGGTCGATCCACGGCGCGCAGGAGCGCTTCCCTCGGCTCCACGTGCCCACCGGCGGCGAGCCTCGCGAGGCTCGCCTCGAGAGGCGTCCACCCCTGGGCTTCGCGGAGCTGATCGGGGAGCGTCGCGAGGCCGCCGCTCAGGATCAGCTCGGAGACGAGGCTCCCGGGGCAGAGCGACTCGACCGCCACGAGCCGGCCTCCCTTCCGGGCGCGGCAGAGCGCCAGGGCCAGGCCCCCGCGGAACGTCGCGGAGAGGAGCGCGCGCAGCTCGACCTGCCGGCTTCCCGCGAGGCGGAGGTCGAGGGTCTGCAGCGCGAGCACGAGCGACGGCGCCGCCGCCGGGACGAGGACGAGCCGTCCGCTCGCGGCGAGCTCGACGAGCGACGCCGCCGTCTCCGCGTCCGGGACCGTACCGACGAGGACGACGTCCGCGTCCCCGGACGCCACGGAGGCGAGCCCGGCGCGGAGCGAGGGGACGTCGGCGCCGACCTCGCGCTGGCTCACGGCGCCTCGTCCGTGAGGGACCCGGAGCTCGACCGGCTCCTCGAAAGTCACGACGCGCGCGCCCCAGGTCTCCGCCGCGTGCGCCGCCAGGGCGGCGAGCGCGGTCGTGCGTCCCGACCCGGGCGGACCGGCGACGAGGACGAGCCCCGCCCCCGGCGCGGCGAGGCGCGACGCGACGTGCGGGAGACCGAGCGCGTCGAGCCGGCGCGCCTCGGCCGGCAGGAGACGGACGTCGACCGAGGTCCCCTCCCTCTCGCGCGCCGCGCGAACGAGGCAGCGGCCGACGCCCTCGACCTCGGCCGTGAACGCCGCGCTCCCGGCGCGGGCGAGCCGCCTCGCGGCTCGCTCCGGGGCGTGCGCGGAGAGGAACGCGGCGAGCTCGGAGGCGCTCGGAGGGGCCGTTCCCGCTGGTCCGACCTCGCCTTCGAGCCGAAGAAGCGGCCGACCGCCTGCCGGCAGGATCAGGTCCGACGCCCCCTGGCCGCGCGCGTACGCGAGGAGAGTCTCGAGCCCGCCGCTCGAGGGCTCGGCCTTCGCCGGGGGGGGAGTCGCCGGCGGACGCGGGCGGGTCTCGTCGATAGAGGGAGGGGCCTCCACGATCGATGGAGGAGCTGCCGGGGGCGCGGAGGCCGCGTCGGCGGGCGACGGCGGCGCCCCGGCGGCCGGCACGCGGGTCGGAGCGGGCGTCGACGGGCGGACGCTCTCCGGGTGCCCCCGTCCCTGCCGGAGGATCATCATCGCGGGCGACTCGCCGAGGGCGGCGAACTGGATCTCGACGGGCGGGAGGCCGGCCCCCGCGACGTAGGGGATCCGGTTCCGCTTCCGAGCGAGCGTCTCCGCCGGAACTCCGGGGACGAGCTCCTCCACGACGGCGTGGAACGAGCCTTCGCTGACGACCTCGCGGCCGACGACGGTCCGGGAGGTCCCGCGCATGATGAAGATCTTCTCGCCCGGCACGAGGTAGAGCGCGTCGCCGTCGGTCTGGAGGAAGTTCCGGACGAGGGCCGCGACCTTTCCCGCCACGCTTTTCCCCTTCAGAAGGAGACGCGCGCGATGCGCGCCTTGTTCACGAGGACGACCCGGTCCCCGAGCCCGGCGACGACCCAGCCTCCGGGCGCGTTGAAGATGTCGGACATCCGCTGGCCCGCGTCGTCGGGCCGGACGCGGAGGACGCCGGAGACGGACTGTCCCGTGTCGAGGTGGATCGTGACGATGTCGATGCCGGCCTCGCCCGGGCCCATCGGCGGCGCTCCGGGCGCGTCCGCCGCGAGCTCGAGCGTCGCAACGGAGCGGCGGCCGACGAGCGCGCTCCCCCCGCCCTCGAGCGCGACGGCGAGAAAGCCGCGCTCGCCGTCGAGGAGCGCTTCGACGGGCGTCGGGACCGGGGGCTCCCCCTCGACGACGAGGCGGAGCGTCGCCTCGAGCCGCGCGCCGTCGGCGAGCCCGAGGACGACCGGGACGGGGACCGTCGCGAAGCGGGCGGGAGCGTCGACCATCTCTCCTCCCCGGAGCCGCCGCGCGGGGGCGACCGCGCGGCGGGGTTTGCGGTTACGATTCTAGGTTCACCCGTCAATGCGCGCACGGCCGACCGGCGGCAGGACGGGGGGAGGTGTACCCGGATGTCGACCGCACCCGCCCCGACGATCAACGACTTCTCGCTCCAGGTCGCCACCGCGAACGGCTCCGGCTCGCAGACGGCGAACAACGTCCTCCTCCGTTCGATCTTCCGGATGGGGGTCCCCGTCTCCGGGAAGAACCTCTTCCCGTCGAACATCCAGGGGCTCCCGACCTGGTTCACGATCCGGGCGAGCCGCCACGGCTACATCGGGCGCAAGCGCGAGCTCGACGTCCTCGTCCTGATGAACCCGGAGACGGCTGCCGCCGACGCGCTCGCCGCCGCCCCCGGCACGTCCGTCGTCTACGAGAAGAAGCTCGCCGTCGAGAAGCTCCGGGACGACCTCCGCCTCTTCCCGGTTCCGTTCGGAGAGCTCGCCCAGAAGCTCCCGCTCCCGCCCGAGCAGGCGAAGCTCCGGCGCCTCCTCGTGAACATGATCTACGTCGGCGTCCTCGCCGACCTGATGGGGATCGACCCGGCCGAGATCGGGGCCTCCCTCCGCAAGCAGCTCGGCGGGAAGGCGAAGGCGATCGACCTGAACCTCGCGGCCCTCCGCGCGGGTCTCGAGTACTCGGCGGCGACGTTCCCCGAGAAGCTCCCCCACCGCGTCGAGCGGATGGACGCGACCGCCGGCAAGCTGATCATCGACGGCAACTCCGCGTCGGCCCTCGGCTGCCTCTTCGGCGGGGCGACGGTCTGCACCTGGTACCCGATCACCCCCTCCTCGTCGCTCTGCGAGACCTTCATCGAGCTCTGCGACCGCCACCGGACCGACCCGGGCACGGGACACACCGCGGCCGCGATCGTCCAGGCCGAGGACGAGATCGCCTCGATCGGCATGGTCCTCGGCGCCGGCTGGGCGGGGGCGCGCGCCTTCACGGCCACGTCCGGCCCCGGCATCTCCCTCATGTCGGAGCTGATCGGCTACGGCTACTACGCCGAGATCCCGGCCGTGATCTTCGACGTCCAGCGGGTCGGCCCCTCGACGGGCCTCCCGACCCGGACGATGCAGGGGGACGTCCTCCTCTGCCACACGAACTCCCACGGCGACGGCCGGCACCCCGTCCTCTTCCCGGCCTCGCCCGAGGAGTGCTTCACGATGGCCCGGGACGCGTTCGACCTCGCCGAGCGGCTCCAGACCCCGGTCTTCGTCCTGACGGACCTCGACCTCGGGATGAACAACTGGATGGCGGACCCCTTCCCGTACTCCGAGGCGCCTTTCGACCGGGGCAAGGTCCTCGACGCGGAAGGCGTCGACCGTCTCAAGGAGACCTGGGGCCGCTACCGCGACCCGGACGGCGACGGGATCCCGTGGCGGACGCTCCCCGGAACCGACCACCCCCGCGCGGCGTTCTTCACGCGCGGCTCCGGCCACGACGAGCGGGCCGCCTACACCGAGAAGCCGGACGACTACGTGAGGAACATGGAGCGGCTCGCGCGCAAGCTCGAGACCGGCCGCGCGCTCCTCCCGAAGCCCGTCACGGAGGAGCGCCCCGGCGCGAAGGCCGGCCTCCTCGCGTTCGGAACGTCCCACTACGGGACGGCCGAGGGGCGCGACCGGCTCGAGCGGGAGCACGGCCTCCCGCTCGACTACCTGAGGCTCCGGGGGCTCCCGTTCGCCGACGAGGCCCGCGCGTGGGTCGAGCGGCACGAGGTCGTCTACGTCGTCGAGCAGAACCGCGACGCCCAGCTCGCGGGCCTCCTCCGCGATGCGCTCCCCTCCTGCGCCGCCCGCCTCGTCTCCGTCCTCCAGTACGACGGGCTTCCGCTCGACGCGACGACGGTCGTCGACGGGGTCCTCGCCCACGCCCGCCCCGCCGGAGGTGCCCGATGAGCGCGACCGCTCCCGCCGCCCCGAAGACGAACCGGATCGGCCTCGCGAAGGCTGACTACGAGGGGTCGAAGTCGACCCTCTGCCTCGGCTGCGGCCACGACGTCATCACGAAGCAGATCGTCACCGCCTTCTTCGAGCTCGGTGTCGAGCCGCGCCGCGTCGCGAAGTTCTCGGGGATCGGCTGCTCCTCGAAGACCCCGGCCTACTTCCTGAACCGCGCCTGGGGCTTCAACGCCGCCCACGGCCGGATGCCTTCGATCGCGACGGGCGCTCTCCTCGCGAACCCCGAGCTCGTCGGGATCGGCGTCTCCGGCGACGGCGACACCGCGTCGATCGGGATCGGACAGTTCGTCCACCTCGTGCGGCGCAACATCCCGCTCGTCTACGTCGTCGAGAACAACGGCGTCTACGGCCTGACGAAGGGGCAGTTCTCCGCCACCGCCGACGTCGGCTCGACGCTCAAGGGGGGCGGCGCGAACGAGCTCGTCCCGGTCGACCTCTGCGGCCTCGCGATCGAGCTCGGCTGCGGATTCGTCGCCCGCTCCTTCTCCGGAGACATGAAGCAGCTCCAGGCGATCCTCCAGGCCGCGATCGCCCACCGCGGCACGGCGGTCCTCGACGTCGTCTCCCCCTGCGTCACGTTCAACGACCACGAGGGGTCGACGAAGAGCTACAAGTACGCCAAGGACCACGAGGAGCCGCTCCACGAGATCGGCTTCGTCCCGTACTTCGACGACACCCTCGCGGAGATCCCGCCCGGCGAGACGAAGGACGTGCCGTTCCCCGACGGGAGCCTCGTCCGGTTCCGCTCGGTCGGCCGCGACTACGACCCGACCGACAAGGACCAGGTCCTCGCGACGCTCCACCGGAGCCGGGCCGCGAAGGAGTTCCTGACCGGCATCCTCTACCTCGAGCCCGAGAAGCCGACCTTCGCGAAGGTCCTGAGGACCGTCGAGGAGCCGCTGACGACGATGGACGCGGGGCGGCTGCGCCCGTCGAGAGCCGTCCTCGAGGCGATCCTCGAGACCTACCGCTGACGTGGCGATCCGCGCCCCGGGGCCCGACGCGAGGTCCCGGGGCTCCTTGCGGCGCTCCGTCCGATAATCGGCGCATGAAGCTCCGCACCGTCCTCCCGCCGCTCGTCGCGACCGTCCTCCTCGCCGCCGGCTGCGCCTCGTCGGGGGGCGGGTCCGACGCCCCGAAGGTCCTGAACCGCCAGACGATGGGCCCCGCCGTGAGGAGCATCGGGCTCCTCGACGCGCGAAGCCCGGCCGGTCCGGCCCAGCGCTCCTTCACGTCGGGCGTTTCCGTGTCGGCAGCCGCCCACCTCAGCCAGGAGCTTCTCCGCCGCTCGCAGAGCAAGGGCGAGGTCCTCTTCCTCGACGCGCGAGGCCTCCACCTGAAGCCCGCCGACCTCGCGGCGAAGAGCGAGGCGATGACCGCGGGCCTCGTCGGCGTCGGCGCGGACGCGTGGGGCGGGATCCGCCTCCTCGGCTGCGCCGCGACCGAGAGGAGCCAGCAGGTGACCCGCGGGGGCGGTGTCTCGGCGGTGACCGTCACCGAGTACTGGTGGGAGGGGTCCTGCCCGGCCGAGCTCACGGTCGCCGACGCCGACGGGAAGACGCTCACGACGCTCGAGGTCGAAGGGCGCTTCGAGAGCACGCGGAGCGAGCGACGCGAGGGGCAGGGCGTGCAGGAGCAGGTCTACTGGGCCGCCGTGGACGACGCCGCCAAGCGCCTCATCGACGCCGTGAACCGCAAGAGGCTCCGCCAGCCGGTTCCGTTCGACACGGCCGCGCCGCTCGCGACCGAGGGACTCGCCGAGATCGACGCGGGCCGTCTCCCGGCCGCGCGGACGCTCTGGGAGGGGGCCCTCGCCGCGAACCCCTCGGCGGCGGGCCTCCGGTTCAACCTCGCCGCGGTCTGCGAGGCCCTCGGCGACCTCCCCGCCGCGAAGGCGGGGTACGAGGAGGCCCTGAGGCTCCTCCCGGGCGACGCGAAGTCGACGAAGGCGCTCGCGCGCCTCGCCGCCGCCGCCTCGCCCGCCCCGGCGAAGTAGCGACGACCGCGGGGCGGCTCGACGGAGCCGCCCCCGCGGCCATAATGAGGCGATGAGCCGCAACCCCGCCGACACGCGCGCCCTTCTCGCCGTCGCCCTCGGGCTCCTCGGCGCGGCCTGCGCCTCGACCCGGCAGCCCGTCCCCGTCGCCGCGAAGGCCCTCGCCCTCCTCGACGTCGGCTACGCGGAGGGGCGGTTCGAGCGGTTCGCCGTCGCCCCCGGCGAGGAGGCTCCGTCCTCGCGGGTGGGCCGTGTCCTCCTCGCCCAGCTCGCGAGGAAAGGGCGCTTCGCCGTCTCGGACGCGCGCGACCTCGACCTGCGCCCGTCCGACCTCTCCCGCTCCCTCGCGAGCGCCGCGACGCTGCGCGCCGAGGCCCCCGCCGACGCGTGGCTCTCGGCGCGCCTCCTCGCGTGCGGCGCCTGGCCGAAGCAGGCGACGGAGGCGCGAGGCGCCACGGCCTCCTCGGGAACGATCACGGTCTACTGGTACTCCGGCGAGTGCACTGTCCGCGTCGACGTCGTCGACGCGGAGGGGCGGCGTCTCGCGACGCTCGAGGAGACCGGTCAGTGGGACAGCCCGCGCCGCGACAGCCCTCAGGGACGTCTCGTCCAGGGGCAGGCGCTCGAGTCCGCGATCGAGGACGCCGCGCGCCTTCTCGCGGAGCGGCTCGTCCCCGGCTCCCCGCGGATGTGACGGTCCGCGCGCCCGATGGCGCGCGGACCGTCCTCGTCAGACCTTCGCCGGGACCTCCGCCTCGATGCCGAGGGCGTCCGCCGCGATCGCCTCCTGCTCCATCGCGAAGACGTGGTGGGAGCCTGGCGCCGGGCTCGCCGAGGCGCGCCGGCCGGCGTAGAGGAGCGGGCGTTCCCCTCCGACCCCGGCGACCGCCCCGTCCAGGAACTGCTCGCGGACGAAGCGCCAGGCGCCCATGTTCTTCGGCTCCTCCTGGGCGAAGACGATCGCGGCGTCCTTCGGGTAACGGCCGATCGCGCGGCCGAGCGCCTCGCCCGGGAACGGGTAGAGCTCCTCGAGGCGGACGACCGCGACGTCTTCGCGCCCCGCCTTCTCGCGCGAAGCGAGGAGCTCGTAGACGAGCTTGCCGCTCGCGACGACGACGCGCCGAACGGCGTCCGCCCCTCCCGCCACGAACGCCGCGTCGTCGAGCACCGGCTGGAACGCGCCGTCGGCGATCTCGTCGAACGTCGAGACGGCCTTCGGGTGGCGCAGGAGGCTCTTCGGCGACATCACGACGAGCGGTCGCCTCACGCCGTCCTGCATCTGGCGCATGAGCAGGTGGTAATACTGCGCGGGCGTCGTGACGTTGACGACCCGCATGTTGTCCTCCGCGCAGAGCGTCAGGAAGCGCTCGAGGCGCGCGGACGAGTGCTCGGGGCCCTGCCCCTCCTGCCCGTGCGGGAGGAGGAGGACGAGGTCGCACGTCTGGCTCCACTTCTGCTCGGAGCCCGAGATGAACTGGTCGATGACGATCTGCGCACCGTTCGCGAAGTCGCCGAACTGCGCCTCCCAGAGGACGAGCGTCGACGGGTCGGCGACCGCGTAGCCGAACTCGAACCCCATGACCCCGAACTCGGAGAGGAACGAGTCGATGACCTCGAAGCGGGCCTGGGGCTCCGCGATCGCGTTGAGCGGCACGTGCTCCCGCCCCGTCTTCGGGTCGGCGAGGACGGAGTGGCGGTGGCTGAAGGTGCCGCGCCCCGAGTCCTGCCCCGAGAGGCGGACGGGCGTCCCCTCCTGGAGGAGCATCCCGAAGGCGAGCATCTCGCCGCCGGCCCAGTCGATCTCGGGCTTGCCGCTCGCGTAGTCCGCCCGCTTCTTCAGGATCGGCTTCAGCTTCGGGTGGACTTCGAAGCCCGCGGGGAGGGTCGAGACCGCCTTCACCACCTTCAGCAGGCGGTCGCGGACGCTCCCCTCCGGCTCGAAGCGCGGCGCGGCCGGAGCGACGAGCGAATCGGAGAAGGCGCCGCGCGTCCGCGTCGCGGCCGAGGCGTCGTAGGCCTTCTCGAGCCTCTGCTTCGCGGCGACCCAGACGGCCTCGACGTCGGCGGCCGAGAGGGCGCCGTCGCGAACGAGAGCGTCGCCGTAGAGCCGCGCGACCGAGGAGTGGTTCCGGATCTTGGCGTAGAGGAGGGGCTGGGTGTAGCTCGGCTCGTCCCCCTCGTTGTGGCCGTAGCGGCGGTAGCAGACCATGTCGACGACGACGTCGTGACCGAACTCCCGGCGGTACTCGATCGCGAGGTCGACCGCCTGGACGACCGCCTCGGGGTCGTCGCCGTTGACGTGGAAGATCGGCGCCTGGACGGCCTTGGCGACGTCGGTGCAGTACGGCGAGGAGCGGGCGTCTTTCGGGTTCGTCGTGAAGCCGATCTGGTTGTTCACGATGACGTGGATCGTGCCCCCGGTCCGGTACCCCTCGAGCTGGCACATGTTGAGCGTCTCGGCGACGAGCCCCTGCCCCGCGAAGGCGGCGTCGCCGTGGAGGAGGACCGGGAGGATCCGGTTCCGCTCCGTGTCGCCCGCGCGCTCCTGCTTGGCCCGGACCATCCCCTCGACGACCGGGTCGACCGCCTCGAGGTGGCTCGGGTTCGGCGCGAGGCCGAGCCTGACGGCCTTGCCTTCCGGCGTCTCGTGCGTCCCGACGGCGCCGAGGTGGTACTTCACGTCGCCCGAGCCCTGGATCGACTGCGGGTCGAGGACGTCCTCGAACTCCGCGAAGATCCGGTCGACCGCCTTGCCGACGACCGTCGTCAGGATCGTCAGGCGTCCACGGTGCGGCATCCCGATCACCGCCTCCTCGACGCCCATCTCCGCGGCCCGGTCGAGGAGCCTCGTCAGGAGCGGGATCGCCGCCTCGCCCCCCTCGAGGGAGAAGCGCTTGTGGCCGACGTACTTGGCGTGGAGGAACTTCTCGAAGCTCTCCGCCTCGACGAGCTTGGCGAGGAGCCTCTTCCGGTCTTCCGCCGAGAGCGTCGCGCGGTTCCGGCACGACTCCATACGCTCCATGAGCCACGCCTTCTGGGCGGGGTCCTGGATGTTCATGAACTCGGCGCCGATCTTCCCGCAGTAGGTCTGCCGCAGGACCTCCAGGATCTCGCGGAGCGTCGCCTGGTCGCGGCCCGCGAGGCCGTTCGTGATGAACTTCCGGTCGAGGTCCCAGATCGTGTAGCCGAACGTCGCCGGGTCGAGCTCGGCGTGGTACGGCGGCGCCTCGACGCCGAGCGGGTCGAGGTCGGCGAGGAGGTGCCCGCGGACCCTGTAGAAGTTGATGAGCGGGAGGATCCGGGCCTGCTTCTCGACCGCCTCGAGCCGCGAGGCGCCGCCGAGGAAGGGCGGGTTCCGGTCGGGCTCCCACGCGACGGGGCGGTGCGGGACCTTCAGGTCCTTGAAGATCCGCTCGTAGAAGCCGTCTCCGCCGAGGAGGAGCTCCTGGAGCGTCGCGAGGAACGCACCCGACTCGGCCCCCTGGACGATCCGGTGGTCGTACGTCGACGTGACCGCCATGACGCGGGAGATGCCGAGGCTCGAGACGACCTCGTCCGGCATCGCCTGGTACTCGGGCGGGTAGCCCATCGCGCCCGTCGCGACGATGCACCCCTGCCCCGGCATCAGGCGCGGGGAGGAGGCGGTCGTGCCGAGCGTCCCGGGATTCGTGAGGGAGATCGACGTCCCGAGGAACGCCTCGGGCTCGATCGCCCCGCGGCGCGCCTTCCCGACGAGGATGTCGAACGTCGCGACGAACTCGGCGAAGTCGAGCTCCTCGGCGAGCTTGATGTTCGGGACGAGGAGCGAGCGGGTGCCGTCCTTCTTCGCGACGTCGACCGCGACGCCGAGGTTCACGTGCGGCTTCCTCACGCGCTGGGGCCTCCCGTCGGCCTCGGCGAAGGCGTCGTTCATCCCCGGGTGCTTCTCGAGCGCCCTCACGATGGCCCACGCGACGAGGTGCGTGAAGGAGACCTTCGACTGGCGCACCGCCTCGCGGTGGTGGTTCAGGATCCGCCGGTTCTCCTCCATCGCCTTGACCGGGATCACCCGCTGCGAGGTCGCCGTCGGGACGGCGAGCGAGGCGTCCATGTTCCGGGCGATCGTCGCGGAGCCGCCCACGAGCGGGACGAGCTTCTCGCCGGGCCGGAGGACCGGGGCCGGTGCGGCGGCGCGGGGCGCGGATGCGGCCGGGGCCACCGGGACGGCGGTCGGGGATGCGGCGGGCGCCAGGGCCGGGACCGACGGCGCCTCGGCCTCGCGGACGCGAGCCGTCTTTTCGAACCGCTCGAACGTCCGCCGCCAGTCGTCTCCGACGCTCGCGGGGTTCAGCCGGTACTGCGCGTAGAGCTCGAGGGCGAAGACGGCGTTGTCGCCGAACGATTCGGTGAGTGCGTCGAGGACGGCGTCGTGCATTCCGGGTCTCCCTCGTGGCCGGATCGTCGGCGCCCAGCCCGCATCGGGGCGGTCGCGCCGCCGCCGGCCCGTCGGCCGGCGGACGGGCATGTTACCCCGTCCGATCCCGCCTCCCGGGTGGGCCATAATCCGCGCCGAACGACAGCCTCGGCGACGATCGACGGCCGGCCCGCGGGCGCGGGAGGAGGGTCCCTTTCGAGGCGGCGTTCCGGAGGGACGACGATGCCGAACGGCGAGAAGGACCGGACGAAGGTGCTCGGCGGCGCGAAGGCTCCCGGACCGGCCGGGACCGGCGGCCCCCTCGACGCCGCCCGGGGGCCGCAGGGCCTCCAGGTCGGCCCCCGGGTCGCGCAGGGGCCGCCGGCCCTCGACCCGCCGAAGGGCGCCCTCGCCTACAAGGTCTTCTCGTTCTTCGAAGGCCAGGTCCGGGTCCTCGTCTGCCTCATGCCGCACCCGACGCCGACGAAGAAGACCCTGAAGGCGATCCGCGAGAAGACGGGGAAGGAGAACCAGATCGGCTACACGCTCGCCGCGCTCGCGACGTCGGAGATCAAGGAGACGAAGGTCGCCGGGCAGAGCTGGTTCACGGCGATCGCGAAGCTGAGCGCCTCGGAGGTGGTCGTCCCGAGCGACCTCTGGGTCGAGGACGCGAAGATCCGCGGCGAGAAGGACGCGTACGAGGCGGGGAGGATGAGGGCCTACCGGGCCGCCTACGAGGACATCCTCCTCCACGAGCAGAAGCACATGACCGAGGCCTACGAGTGGCTCTCGGACGTCTCGCTCGGCTACCACTCGGCCTGGGGCACGTACGGGAAGACCCTTCCCGACCTGAAGTCCTTCCGGGAGGTGGCGCTGGCCGCCGACGACAAGGCGTCCGCGGAGCTCGGGCCGATCAAGGAGTCCGCGAAGGCCTGGGACGACAAGGACCTCCCGGACATGAGGGGCCGCCAGCGGGAGATCTACATCACGATCGACACGGGGATGAACCCGAAGATCCACTACCACCCGCCGCGGAATCCGTAGCCCGGCCTTCGCGAGACAATGGTGCCGTGAGCCTCTGGGACGCCGGCGTCGACCTCGGCGCGACGCTCGTCAAAGCGGTGGCCGTCCCGGCGAGCCGGTCCGTCGGCTCGTTCGAGAGCTTCGTGGCTCCGGCGGGAGACGACCGGCTCCTCGACGCGTTCCTCCTCCGGCACTCGATCCGGCATCTCGCGGCGACGGGAGGCGGCGCGGCCGGGCTCGCCGAGCGCCTCGCGCCGGGGCGCGCCGTCGAGTTCGTCGACGAGTTCGCCGCCTGGGGCGCGGGCGAGCCGGTCCTCGCCGACCGCGCGGGGCTCGCCCCTGCCTGGCCCCACCTCCTCGTGAGCCTCGGGACGGGGACCTCGATCCTCCGGATGGACCGGGGCGAGAGGGTCGCGCGCGTCGGCGGCACGGCGCTCGGCGGCGGCACCCTCCGCGGACTCGGTCGCCTCCTCCTCGGCACCGACGAGCACGACCGCCTCGTCGCCCTCGCCGCAGCGGGGGATCGCCGGCGGGTCGACCTCCTCGTCGGCGACCTCTACCGGCCGGGCGGGATCGCCCTCATGCCCGACCTGACCGCCGCGAACTTCGGGAAGGCCCACGAGGCGCACGACCCGCGCGCCGCGGACGTCGCGCACGCCCTCCTCGGGCTCGTCGGCGAGAACGTCGCCCTCCTCGCCGGGCAGATCGCCGTCGCCCTCGCCTCCACCGCGGACGGCGGCGCGCCGCGGCGCCGGCCCGAGGTCGTCTACGCCGGCTCTACGCTCCGGAACAACCCTCTCCTCGTCGAGATCCTCGCGAGCGTCACCGGCCTCGTCGGGGCGCAGGCTTCGTTCCTCCCCCTCGGCGAGTTCACCGGGGCGGTCGGCGCCCTCGCCCGGGTCCGCTCCCGGACCTGACGCCCCGGTCCCGGGGATGCGACACTCCCCGGCATGGACACGAAGCCCGCGCTCTCCCCGCTCCTCGACCTCGAGGGGCGCGTCGTCCTCGTCACGGGCGCCTCCCGCGGGATCGGCGCCGCCACGGCCCGCCTCCTCGGAAGCTGCAACGCGCGCGTCGCGATCCACTTCGGCCGGGCCCGCGCCGAGGCCGAGGAAGTCGCCTCCGACATCCTCCGTTCCGGAGGGCCCGAGCCGGCCCTCTTCCGGGCCGAGCTCGGCGACGACGACGAGCGGCGCCGCCTCCACCGCGAGGTCGTCGCGCGCCTCGGCGACCCGCTCCTCCTCGTCCACAACGCCGGGATGTACGAGAAGGACCCGTTCGAGGAGACGGACGACGCCCTCTTCCTCGCCCGGTGGCGCCGGACGATGGCCGTCAACCTCGAGCCCGCCGCGCACCTGACCCTCCTCGCGCTCCCCGCGATGCGCGCGGCACGGTTCGGGCGGATCGTCATGGTCGCCTCCCGCGCCGCCTTCCGCGGCGAGACCGAGGCGGCGAACTACGCCGTCTCGAAGGCCGGGATGGTGAGCCTCGCCCGCTGCCTCGCCCGGAACGAGGGGAAGCACGGGATCACCGCGAACTCGATCTGTCCCGGCTGGGTCGACACCGCGATGGCCCGCCCCGACGTCGCGGCGCGCGAGGCGGAGATCGTCGGCGAGGTCCCGCTCGGCCGGATCGCGACGCCCGAGGACTGCGCGCGCGCGATCCTCTTCTACCTCTCGCCGCTCGCCCCGTACGCGAACGGGACGGCGCTCGGCCTGAACGGGGGCTCCTTCCTCCACTGACGGTCCCCGGGAAGCCCCCGGAAACGACGAACGCCCCGGAGGGTCCCCCGGGGCGTCTTCTCCGTCCGGTCCCGCCGGTCAGGCCGTCTTCGCCGGAGGCGGCGCCGCCGGCTTCGGCGGCGGCGGCATCCGGTTGATCGCCGCGTTCCGGGCGAGCGTCATCGGGAGGACCGCGAGTCCCGAGGGCTCGAACTGCCCCGCCTTCCTCGCCGGGCTCTCGCCGTAGTAGGGGCGATAGCCGTAGCCCGGGCCGCCGGGCGCCGTGTCGGAGGGCTTCTCCGTGAGCTCCGGGATCCCGAATACGGCCTGCTCCCGCGAGAAGAACGAGAGCTCGTAGTCCTTCGTCATCCAGATCGCGTCCTTCGGGCAGGCGTCGACGCAGAAGCCGCACATCACGCAGCGAAGGAGGTCGATCTCGAAGACGGTCGGGTACTTCTCGTAGGAGAGGTTCGGGTGCTCGCCCGCCTCGATGTGGATGCAGTCGGCCGGGCAGGCGGTCGCGCACATGTAGCACGCGACGCACTTCAGCGTCCCGTCCTCGCGCTTCTTCAGGATGTGCCGGCCGCGGAAGCGGTCGGAGTAGTCGCGCCGCTCCTCGGGGTACTCGATCGTCGGCCGCGCCTTCCGGGAGAGGACGTTCGAGACGAACTTCCGGAACGTGAGGGCCATGCCCGCGAGGAGCGGGAGGTAGAGCCTCACGGCGAGGGTCTCGGCCGGCGGCTCGAGGAGTACGACCTTTCCGGGCATCGCGTCCCTCCTACCGGTCCAGCTCGCCGGCGATGATGTTCAGCGTCCCGAGCGTCGCGACCGCGTCGGAGACCATCCCGCCGACGATGATCTTCTCGAACGCCGCGAAGAGCGGGAAGCAGGGGGGGCGCACCTTGACCCGGTAGGGGCGGCCGCTCCCGTCGGACACGATCGAGTAGCCGAGCTCCCCGTTCGCCCCCTCCGTGTACGAGTAGGTCTCCCCCGCCGGGACCTGGATTCCCTCGAAGACGTTCTTGAAGTGGAAGATGAGCCCTTCCATCTCGTTGTAGACCATCTGCTTCGGCGGGAGGACGACGCGGTAGTCGTCGCTCGCGATCGGCCCGCCCGGGAGCTTCGAGACGACCTGCTCGATGATCCGGAGCGACTGCCGCATCTCCTCCATCCGGACCTGGAAGCGGGCGAAGTTGTCCCCCGCCGTCGCGACGGGGACGTCGAAGTCGACCTCGTCGTAGCCGTCGTACGGCGCGTCCTTCCTCACGTCGTAGCCGACGCCCGAGGCGCGCAGGCACGGCCCCGTGAAGCCCCAGGCGATCGCCTGCTCCTTCGTGACGACGCCCGTCCCGATCATCCTCTTGTGGAGGATCCGGTTCTTCGTCAGGAGCGTGTCGACCTCCCGGATGTTCGTCTCGACCTTCTTCGAGAGCGCGCGGCACCACTCGACGAAATCCGGCGGGACGTCCATCGAGAGGCCGCCGATCCGCGCGTAGCTCGAGGTGAGGCGAGCGCCGCAGCACGCCTCGAGGAGCGAGTAGATCTCCTCGCGCGCCTGGTACGAGTACCAGAACGTCGTCAGGCCGCCGACGTCGACGAGGTTCGCCCCGATGCAGACCATGTGGTCCATGATCCGGGAGAACTCCGAGAGGACGACCCGGACGGCCTTCGCGCGGGGCGGGACCTCGACGCCGATCATCCGCTCGACGGCGCGCGCGTAGCCGTTGCCGTTGATCATCGGCGAGCAGTAGTTCAGGCGGTCCGTGTACGGGATCACCTGCGTGTACGTGTGCGACTCCGACATCTTCTCGAAGCAGCGGTGGAGGTACCCGCACTCCGACTCGGCCGCGACGACCCTCTCCCCGTCGAGCCGCACGACGATCCGGAGCGTCCCGTGCGTCGCGGGGTGCGAAGGCCCGAAGTTCAGCGTCGTCGTCTCGAAGACGTCCTCGGGGAGGTCCGTCTTCGCGGCGAGGCGGGTCTGGAGGACGTCCTCGTCGGTGCAGAGCCACCTCTGTCCGGCCTCGTAGTCCTTCCGGAGCGCGTGGCCCACGAAGCCGTTGTGCGTCAGGAGGCGCGCGAGGTTCGGGTGGCCGTCGAAGCGGATCCCCATCAGGTCCCACGCCTCGCGCTCGAACCAGTTCGCCGCGGGCCACGTCTCGACGAGCGTCGGAAGGCGCGGGTCGGACGCCGGGAGGGCGACGCGGAGCCTGAGGTGCTCGTTCCGCTTCGTCGAGTAGAGGAGCGCGTTCAGCTGGAACCGCTCCTCGCCCCGGAACGACGGCGGCCCGGCGAGCTTCGAGCGGTCCACGGCGACGAGGTCGAGGAGGAGGTCGTAGGCCGCCGCGGGGTCGTCCCTGAGGAACCGGGCGGCCTCAGGGAACGCCTCGGACGTCGCGACGAGCGTCGGGACGTCGTGGCCGGGGCGGGGCTCGACGCGGACGGCGCCGTCGGGGAAGCTCCGCTCGAGGACCGGGGCGAACGAGACGCCCGCGGACGGGGCGGCGGTCGCGCTCATCGCGTCTCTCCCTTCCCGGCCTTCGGCGCGCGGTCGGCCTCGGCCTCCGCCGACTCGGCCATCTCGGGGAACGAGCGCCCCGCCCCCCGGCCGTGCGCCATGACCGCCTTCGAGTAGGCGGGGAGCGCCTCGACGGGATCGGTCCCGACGCGGATCGGGACGTACGTCTTCGCCTCGCGGTGGCGCGCGAGCTCGCCGGACTGGATCCTCTTCTGCAGCTCCATGATCCCGTAGATCAGGTTCTCCGGCGTCGGCGGGCAGCCCGCGACGTAGACGTCGACCGGGACGATCTCGTCGATCCCCTGGACGACGTGATAGGCGCGGTAGAAGCCGCCGGTGCAGGCGCAGACGCCCATCGAGATGACCCACTTCGGCTCGGGCATCTGGTCGTAGATCTTCCTCAGGATCGGCGCCTGCTTGTCGGTGATCGTCCCCGAGACGATCATCAGGTCCGCCTGCCTCGGAGAGAAGCGGACGACCTCGGCCCCGAACCGGGCGAGGTCGTAGTGGGACGAGACGGACGACATGAACTCGATGGCGCAGCACGCCGTGCCGAACGGCATCGGCCAGAGGGAGTTCTTGTGGCTCCACTGGACGAACCAGTCGAGCTTCGTCGTCAGGAAGTCGAAGCCCGTCGTCGAGGGGACGCCGGGCGCGATCGGCGGCTCGATCCGCGCGGCCGGCAAGGAGTTCTTCGTGTCGCTCATCGGGGACCCCCGGTGCTCGTCAAACCGTTCACGAGGCGGATTGTAAGGGCGTCTCAGCGCTTTCCGTCGAGCATGTCGAGGATCACGGGGACGCAGCGCTCGCCGTGGCAGGAGCCCGTCGTGCATCCCGTGGCCTTCGCCACCGCCTCGACGCTCCGCGCGCCGTTCTCGATCGCCTCGGCGACGCGCGGGTACCGGATCGCGTTGCAGATGCAGACGACCTTGTACTTCAGGAGGATCTTCGCGTGCTTCTCGGAGAGCGGGGCGTCGTCCACGCGGCTCAGAAGTCGACGGTGTAGCGTATCGAGGCGCGGTCGCGTACCCGGTCGAGGTAGATGACGCCGTCGAGGTGGTCCGCCTCGTGCTGGAGGACCCGGGCGTGGAACTCCTCCGCCTCGAAGTCGACCGGCTTCCCCGTCTCCGAGAGGGCGCGCACGCGGACCTTCCGCGCCCGCGGCACGCGCGCCGCGAGGAACGGCACCGAGAGGCATCCCTCCCAGTCCTCGACCTCCTTCGGGTCGAGGACCTCGAACGTCGGGTTCACGAGGATCGTCGGCGGCACGGCGACCCCGCCTCCCCGGCGCCCTTCCGGCTCGACGGTGTAGAGGAGGGCGCGGACGGGAGCGGCGACCTGGGGCGCCGCCAGTCCCGTCCCGGCGTACTCCACCATCGTCTCCCGCATGTCGTCGAAGAGCCCGCGGAAGCGGCCCCGCTTCAGGTCCTTCGCCTCGATCTCCGCGGCCGGGCGCCGCAGCACGTCGGCCCCGAGCTTCATCACCTTGAGAATGGCCACGTCGCCCTCCCGCGCGGATTCTAGGTGGAGTCGTGGCGAGAGCCGGTCTGTCGCCGGGGTCGGGAGCGCCGGGGAGCCGCGCTCTGCGGGCCGGCGAGGCCGCCGCGGGGCACCGCCCGCCGACGGCACGGCCCGCGAGGGACGTGCCGGGGGAAGAAAGAGATGGTGCCCAGGGGCGGAGTTGAACCGTCGACACCGCACTTTTCAGGCGCGTGCTCTACCAGCTGAGCTACCTGGGCACCCGGCGCCGCGGCACGCTCCTTGCGGAACGCCTCGCAGCGCGACGCGGGGCGTTATACCGGCGCCCGATAGAATAGTCAACGCGGCCGTTCGCGCCGCGCCCCCCAAGAGAGAAGAGACGACTCGATGCCGCTCCGACACCTCCTCGCCCTCCTCCTGCTCGCCCCCGGCGTCCTCCTCGCCCAGGAGGCCGTCCCTCCGGCCGAAGCCGCAGACGACGCCCCGGTCTGGGCCGTCGGCCTCTCCGAGGCCCTCGACCGAGCGCGCTCCCTCGACCGGAGAGTCCTCGTCGAGCTCCGCAACGCCCACTGCCCCGAGTGCGAGCGGATGGAGAAGCTCGTCTACCCGGTTCCCTCCTTCCGCGACTTCATGCGGGACAAGGTCGCGGTGAGCGTCCCCCGTGGAACCGAAGACGGCCGCAAGCTCGTCGCCCGTTTCCGCGTCCGCGCGACCCCGGCCTGGCTCGTCGTCACCCCGGATCTCCTTCTCTGCGCGAAGCAGGAGGGCGCGTCGAACCAGTCGACCTGGTTCGAGCGCTTCGTGGAGGCGGAGCGCGCCTGGGCCTCCTTCCGCCGGCGCCTCGCGGAGGAGACGGCCCGGCCGGACGATCTCGCCCTCGCGCTCGCCGTCGGCGAGGAGGCCTACCGGCGCTACGGCGACGCTTTCGCCGAGTCGCGCTTCTGGCGCGTCGCGGCCGCCCCTCTCGCCTCGCCGGAGACCCGCGCCAGGGCCCTCTCCTTCCTCGCGACGATCGCCCTCGAGGCCCGGCGCTTCGACGACGCCGAGAAGGCGCTGGACGGGATCCTCGCGACGGCGAAGGACCCCGTACTCCTCGAGAAGGCCGAGCTGCGGCTCGCGGACGTGGCGGTCGGCCGGGGGAAGAGGGACGACGCGGCGGCCCGCCTCCGCGCGTTCGTGGAGAAGCACCCCTCCTCGCCGATGAAGGCAGAAGCCGAGGCCCTCCTCAAGGCGCTCGCCGACGCGAGAAAGTGAGACAGCCCGTGAAGACCCGTCGCCTCGCCCTCCTCCTCGCCCTCCTCCCGCTCCTCGCCGGGCCGCTCGCCGCACAGGACGCCGGCGCGCCCCCCGTCGTCACGCTCCGCCTCGCCGCCGACTCCGAGAAGCTCGTCGCGGGCGGGCCGTTCCGCCTCGCCGTCGTCGCGACGATCGCGCCCGGATGGAAGGTCAACTCGAACACGCCGCTCGAGGACTACCTCATCCCGACCGAGGCGGCCGTGGCCCCGGCCGAGGGGCTCGTCCTCGGCAAGCCCGTCTACCCGCCGCACAAGGAGAAGAAGCTCCCGTTCTCGGAGAAGCCGCTCGCCCTCTACGACGGCGAGACGGTCATCGTCTTCGAGGGAAGCGCCGACGCCGCCGCCTCGCCCGGCCCTCGCACGCTCCGCGCGACGCTCGACTTCCAGCCGTGCAACGAGACGCAGTGCCTCGCGCCCGACCAGGCGGAGGCGACGCTCGTGATCGAGCTCGCCCCGGCCGGCTCGCCGGTCGCCGCCGCGAACGCGGCCCTCTTCCCGCTCGCGGGCGATCGCTCCGCCGGCGGGGCCGCCCCGGCGACGGGCGCGGCGCCCGCCGCCCCGTCGGAGCCGGGCCCGTTCGCGGGGCGCTCCCTCCCCGCGATCCTCGGCCTCGTCTTCCTCGCGGGCCTCGCCCTGAACCTCACTCCCTGCGTCTATCCCCTGATCCCGATCACCGTCGGCTTCTTCTCCCGCCAGAGCGAGGGGAAGACGAGCCGGACGTTCGGCCTCGCGCTCGCCTACGTCCTCGGCATGAGCGTCACCTACTCGGCGCTCGGCGTCTTCGCGGCGCTCTCCGGCTCCCTCTTCGGCTCCTGGCTCCAGAAGCCGGCCGTCCTCGTCGTCATCGCGCTCGTCGTCCTGGCCCTCGCGCTCTCGATGTTCGGCCTCTACGAGATCCAGGCGCCGCACTTCATCACGGACCGGACGGGAAGCAAGGCGGGCGTCCTCGGCGCGCTCACGATGGGTCTCTTCGTCGGCTTCGTCGCGGCCCCCTGCATCGGGCCCTTCGTCCTCTCGCTCCTCACCTACGTCGCCCAGCAGGGCTCCGCGCCGCTCGGATTCGGCCTCTTCTTCACCCTCGCGATGGGGCTCGGGCTCCCCTACCTCGTCCTCGGGACGGTCTCGGGAAGCCTCAAGGCGATGCCGCGCTCGGGCGAGTGGATGATCGCCGTGAGGAAGGTCTTCGGCTTCGTCCTCGTCGCGCTCGCGGCCTGGTTCCTCCGGCCGCTCCTCCCCGAGGGCGTCTTCGCCTGGGCCGTCGCCGTCCCGCTCCTCGCGGGGGGGGTGTGGTTCCTCTTCTTCGAGAGGTCGGGGGCTGGCCTCGGCTGGTTCCGAGCCCTCAAGGTCGCGATCGGGATCGCCCTCCTCGCCGTCGGCGCCTGGTTCGCCGTCCCGTCGAAGAAGGGCGAGGGGCTCGCCTTCCGTCCCTACTCGGACGCCGCGCTCGCCGAGGCCGCCGCCGCGGGCAAGCCGGTCGTCATCGACTTCTTCGCCGACTGGTGCCTGCCCTGCAAGGAGCTCGAGAAGTTCACCTTCACGGACCCCGCCGTCGCGAAGGCGCTCGAGGGCTGGGTCCTCCTGAAGGCCGACCTGACGAAGAGCAGCTCCCCCGAGGTCGCCGCTCTCCGGACGCGGTGGAACGTCCAGGGGGTCCCGACGATCGTCTTCCTCGGGCCGGACGGGAAGGAGACGAGGAAGCGCGTCGTCCAGTTCGAGAAGCCCGCGGCCTTCCTCGCCCGCTTCCCGAAGTGAGCCCCGGGGGGAGGGCCTCGCGGCCCTCCCCCGCCCGCGTCATCCCCGCTTCGCCCGGCCGAGCTTCAGCGCGAGCGCCGCCTTCGCGGCCTGCCGCTGCGCCTCCTTCTTCGTCGCGCCGGCGCCGCTCGCCGTGATCGTCTCGTCGTAGACGACCTCGAAGACGAACTCCTTCCGGTGGTCCGGCCCGCTCTCGGAGACGGAGCGGTAGACGGGGAGCGGCTTCCCCTCCCCCTGCGCGAGCTCCTGGAGGGCCGTCTTGTAGTCGTGGAACGAGAGCTCTCCCGGATCGAGCTCCGAGACGGGCCCCGCGAAGAGCCGGCGGGCGACCTCCCGCGCCGCGGGGAGCCCCGCGTCGAGCGTCACGGCCGCGAAGACCGCCTCGAACGCGTCCGCGAGGAGGGACTCCCTGACGCGGCCCCCGGAACGGCTCTCCCCCGTCGCGAGGAGGAGGACCTCCCCGACGCCGAGGTCGCGCGCGAGCCGCGCGAAGCTCGGCTCGGAGACGAGGTGCGAGCGCGCCTTCGAGAGCTGCCCTTCGCGGAAGTCGGGAAACGCCTCGAAGAGCATCTCGGCGACGAGGAAGCCGAGGACGCTGTCGCCGAGGAACTCGAGCGTCTCGTTGTCCTTCACCGTTCCGGGCCGGGACGACTCGTTCGCGAAGGACGAGTGCGTCAGCGCCCGCTCGAGGAGCGCACGGTCGCGGAACCGGTAGCCCAGGGCTCCCTCGAAGGCGTCGAGCTGCTCGTCGCGGGTCACGGCCGAATCGTAGCCAATGACGCGCCGCAGCGGGGCGCGACGTTCGTCGGGAGCGTCCCGGGGCCGGGTCCGGCCCTCCGCCTCGGTCGGGACCGCCCCTTCCGCGGCGCAGCGTGACATCGCCCGTGCCCCGCGCTACGGTCGCCCCACCGATGAGCGCGAACCCTTCGGCGGGCCTCCCGCAGGCCGTCCTGCGCGACATGCTCGGCGGCATCGACGTCCCCGTCGCCTGCTCGTTCGCCGCGGGGATGGAGCTCTACCGCTTCACCTCGAGCCACCTCTTCGGCGAGGGCTTCTTCGTCTCTCCCTGGTGGTTCAAGAAGGAGGACCTCGACGGGCTCCTCGCGGCGCTCCGGAGCGACCCGGAGCTCCTCAGCGCTCGGGCCCGGTCGGGGGCGACGATTCCCGTCGTCTGGAGCGGGAACGCGACGGTGAACCTCCTCGACCGCCTCGCCTCGGTCCGCCTCCGGAAGAGCGTCCTCGCCTTCCGCGGCCCCGGGCGGGACCAGTCCTCCTCGGGCGGCAAGATCGTCCGCGCCCCGCGCGGCGTCATGCAGAACTTCCTCCCCGCGCTCTCCTGGAGGAACGTCCCGAAGCCGAACCTCCTCGTCGCCCGCGAGCTCTTCTCCGAGATGTCCGTCGTTCCGCTCGCCTTCCCGCCGGCGTCGCCGTGACCCGGCGCCCGGACGCCGGCGGGAAGGGGTGCGGCGAGGACTACCTCCGCGTCCCGTAGACCCGGACGCCGCGGTTGTTCGTGCCGTCGATCTCCCGGCCGTCCGCGCTCAGCGTGACCGTGTCGACCCAGCCCCCCTGCCGGTACTCGAGCCGGAACCGGCCCGCCGCCGCGTCGAGGACCTGCCAGGTGCCGTCGTTCGTCCGGCGCGAGCCGCGAAGGACCTCGAGCGACCCGTCGGCCCGGATGACGAGCGTCTGCCCGTCCGTCCAGTCGTACGTCCCGGGGAAGAGGTCGCGCGCGCTCCGCCCGGGCTGCCAGACGCCCGAGCTCGTCCCGACCCCGCGCCGCCGGCCCTGCAGCCGGTAGCCCGTGTTGCTCGTCCCCGAGAGCTCCCAGCCGTCCGACGACATCGCCACCGTGTCGACGAAGTTCCCTCGGGCGTGCGTGAGCCGGTAGCGGCGCGCCGAGGCGTCGAGGAGCTCCCAGCGCCCCTGGCTGCTGATCGTCCGGTCGGTGCGGTAGAGGGCGAACGTCCGGTTCCCGTCGACGACGAGCGTCATCCCGTCGACCCAGTCCCACGTGCCGACGAGGTCCCGGTAGACCGGCTGGACCGGACCGGGGAAGGCGCTCGTCGCACCGGTGAACTCGATCCGCTCGACGTCGGCGAGGTCGAACGTCTGCGAACGTCCGCCGCGCAGGACGACGACGAGCTGCGACTGCGAGAACGCCGGCAGGGCGAGGGCGAGGGACGCCAGAAGGGCGATACCGCGAAGAAGCATTCGAGCCTCCTTGACGAAAGGGATACCACGATTCTCGCGCATGCAAGAGACTTGAAGCGGGGCGCCACACGGCAGGCATGGCATCGCGCCGATTCTCACCCCGCGGTCTAGGAACCAGTGAACACCGTGCACGTTCTACTCGAGCATCGCCTTCATGACATCGAAGCCCAAGTCGACCATGAAGAGCATCCAAGGCCCGTCAGGCGCGGGGCCTGGTCCCAGGAACGCCGATGTGCCCGAGTCATCGCTCTCCCATCTGAAGCCGTTGTCGAACGGCGTCGGGGCCCCCCAGAGATCGGAGAATCGCGAACGAGCCTTCACAGCCGCTTCACGACTGAAGATGGCGACGCCGCTTCTCAATCGGCCATTCACGAAGCACCAGGCCACCTTCTCAGCCCCGAGCGTTCGCGTCAGGGCCACAGCGGACTTTCGCTCGAAGCAGTCCGCATCACCTTGTTGGAACGCTGGCGTGGCGTCCTGAAAAGGCGGGTCACCCCAGCTGACATCGAAGAACCCGGCCCGCATCTTACTGGTGACTCCCGGTCCTTCCCTCCGGGCGATCATGGATCTCGGGACCCATGCCACCTGCGCCGGCTCATCCTGCACTCCGGCGAAACCCGTCACGCTCTGGTTCTCCACGCCACGGTAGAGGACTGGGTTGGCGAGGATCAGCTCCAGTTCGTTGGGGCCCTCGGTGAGCAGACCGGCCGTTTGGCGGCCGGCAGGCGCATCGCTGAGCCATAGACAGCGGACTTTGCCGGCGTCGCACTTCCGGGCAGGTCCCCACTCTCCCTCGAGGACGTTCTTCACGGACGAGAACAGGCTCTTCGCGAGAACGACCCTTACCCCTGCAAGGCGGTTGTCGCGTGTCAGGTAGCGAATGCTCGAAACCGTGAATCCGCCCACCTTGAGAACGTCGGTTTCGCGTGCGTGCACCCCGAGTCCGTTCCCTGCGCCCTCGCTGTCGACGCGCACGAACCGCTCATCCAGAGGAGCTCCCCATTCGAGATCTCGGAACCCCGGCTTCAGCGTGTTCGGTTTCGGCTCTAAGAAGACTGCCGTGGCACGCACCGTTTCGAATGGCCTGTACTTCGTTACCACCCCCGAGACACCGCCCCGCACGTTCGGCCCGACAGAGATCCTCTCTACCGCATCCGTGTGTTCTGAGGAATTGAAGAGAACCACCAGCCCGTTCGCGCCGCAACCACAGGCTCGGTTCTCGACCGCAGCCGCCGCCTGACCAGTGGCGTCGTATCCAGCGAAGAACGGTCGCTCCGTGACCTCGACCTGGCAGAGCCTCGTGAACCGCTCCTTGATCTCGGTTTCTGACCGGAAAACCGTGAGCGAACAGCCGCTTCCGCGGCTTGGCGCCTTGTAGAGGACCTTAACGTCCTCCGCACCATACACGTGGTGCTCGAGCAGGAGCGCGGACACTGGCAGCAGAACGCTCAGGATCAGACGACGTCTACCCTTGCACGGGCTTCCGCCGGAGGGGCGAACGCGGGTCCCGCGTTTCAGACCAATGATCCTCATGCTTCTCCCCTTTCAGCATGTCGGGGCCGGGGCCGTTGCTGCGGGCTTCGACGCCCGTCTGTTGACCACCAAGAGGAGGAAATCCGCGAGGCGCGCGACGAGACCTCGAGCGCCAGACGCAGCCACCTCGAAATGCAGGGTTCGATCGACCAGGGCCGTCGATTCCGCCCTCCCGTGCATGCGGCCGCAGAGGTGAATCGCGGATTTCTCGCAAGGCAGCGGGGCGAGAATCCCCGTCATCAACGGGAGGAGCCTCTCCCTGGAGGGCCTTGCCGCCTCCACGCTACCCGCGAAGAAGGTCTCCGCCCGCTGCTGCACGGTCGATCGGATGGGCTGCTGTCGTTTCATGGTATTCAGCAGACGCTCACCCATCTCCGACACCTCAGCTCTCTACGCTACTCCATACTGTAGCGCCCGATGAACTCGACGGGACTCGCTCGCGCCGCTGGCGCGAGGACGTCCCCGGCCACCCCCGCGACCGATGAAG
>CAZLQX010000020.1:22049-72149 GCA_964561935.1 uncultured Holophagales bacterium | reverse complement strand
CCATTCTCCCCTCCCCGTTCTCCCCATCTTCGCCATCTCCCCGGGCCTCCCCCTAGACGAAGTCCTTCGCCCAGCCGCGGGCCTCGCGATTCGCGAGGACGTGGAAACGGCGGAGCTTCTTCAGGGAGAGCGAGGCGAGGGAGCCGAGCGGGAGGTAGAGGATCCGTTTGCCGAGCCGGGAGGCGAAGCGCTTGAGGAGCGGGCGCGGCGGGCTCGGGGCGGCGTAGACGACGCGCGGCTCGCGGGCGTAGTCGAGGGCGGCGAGGAGGAGGACCTCAGGGCCGCTGAACGGGCCGCGGTAGTCGGGATCCCGCCAGACGTCGAAGAGGCGGCCCGGCGGCATCGTCATCAGGAAGGCCCCGTAGGTGCACTCGGAGATGCCGGGGCCGACGAGCTTCTCGCCGAGCGGCGTGGCGTAGAAGGCCATGTCGCTCTCCTGGCCGTGCTCGCCGAGCCAGGTCGTCTTCCAGGGATACTTCTCCGCCTCCTCGTCGAAGACGACGACGACGGAGCCCGCGCCTCCCCTCACGCGCGCCTCCTCGTAGACCCAGAGCCGCCCCTCGTGGTGGTGCCGGAGCGACTCGCGGACGTCGACGCCGTCGAGGAGGCTCGTCGTGAACGGGGCGACGCGGCGGGAGTCCTCCGTCAGGAGGCGGATCGCGCGCCGGCGAAGGCGGTTGCCGAAGCGCTCGACGGCGACGTCCTCGGGCGGGAAGCTGCAGATGCCGTCCCCGAACGGGAGCTTCCTCCAGTCGCCCGGCTTCGGCTCCTTCGGGCGGCGGCGGAGCGGCAGGTCGCGCAGGCGCCTCTCCTTGCCGGGAAAGCGGCGGCGGAAGCGGACCGGCCTGCCGTCGAGGTGGAGGTCCTCGCCGGTGAGCGTGACGACGGGGAGGCTCGCCGTCGCGTCGGGCCAGGGCCAGGTCGCGCCCAGGTCGAAGACCTCCCACGCGTAGTCGTCGTCGACGACGCCGCGCGCGGCGACGACGAGCTCGTAGAAGCCCGGCGTGAGGACCCCCTCGAGGATCGAGAGGTTGCGCGAGAACTGCCGGAGCGCGCGGAACGCGGTGCGCGGCACCTCCTCGTCGCGGCTCTTCCGGTAGCGCTCCGCCGCCTCGCGCAGGAGGCGGTCGACGACGCGGAGCGTGTCCGTGTCGTCGTCGAAGGCGAAGGCGCCCCCCGCGCCCCGCGCCCGCTCGAACGCGGCCGACACGAACGGGACGTCGCTCATCACCTCGCGGCTCGACTCCGTGGCGAGCGCCGCGAGGCGGACCCCCTCGCGCCTCACGCGGCCGAACGGCTCGGCGAGCGGCTCCCCGAGGGCGCGCAGGAGGCCGCGGACGTGCGCGACGCCCCCCACCCAGAGGACCCGCTCGCCCGCTTCGGCGAGGCGCGCGAGGCGGACGGCCATCGTCCGCTCGCGCAGGAGGTCGGCCTCGTCGTCCGACGGCGGGAAGGCGTCGAGGAGCGCCCCGACGAAGGGCGCGGGGCCGGTGCGCGTCATCGCGTAGGGGTCCGGCAGCGCCTCGCGGCGAAGCGGGTACGAGCCGTCGTCGCGGTCGACGAGGTGGAGGGAAGCGCCGTTCTCGAGCGCGAGGCGCGCGGCCTCGGCCATCGGCTCGTGCGGCTCGACGAGGAGGTAGACCGTCTCCTCGCCGTCCGGCCAGAGGGCGACCGTGAGGAGCGGGAGCCTCCGGACCGCCTTGCGGAACGCCTCGGCGATCGTCGAGGGAAGCTCGACGGCGACGGCCGTCGGGCGGAGCGCGAAGAAGGCGCGCCGGACGAGGACGGCGAACTCCACCGACTGGTGGAGCGTCGGGAGGAGGAAGAGCCCCCCGCCCGCACGGACGACGCCCGTCTCGGGGTCGGGCGCGGGGTACGGGGCGGCGGAGGTCACGGGCGCGGCGGGCCTTGGGGCCTCGGCGGGTCGGAGGCGGCGGAGGCCATCGGGGGCCGGCTCACATCCGGTGCGGGCCCGCCGGGCGGGACGGGCCGTCGCCGCGGGCGAGCGGGGCGTGGACGACCGCCTCCTCGCCGAGGACGAAGCGGACCGCCTCGAGGAGCCGCTCGACGGGCTCGCCGCCCCCCTGCGAGAGGCGCTTCAGGGCGTAGCGCGCGACGTTGATGCCGTCCCTCACGCTGAACGGCTCGTCGGCCTCGTGCGCGCTCCGGAGGAAGCGCGTCACCCAGCGCAGGAGCGCCTCCGGCGCGAAGGGGAGGTTCCCCGCGAGGATCGCGAGCTCCTCCTCCTCGTCGGGGAAGTCGACGAGGATCGTCGGCGTGAGGCGCGAGTTGACGTAGTCGGGCAGCTCGAAGGTCGAGGCGTCGTCGTTCATCGTGGTGACGAAGCGGAACTCGGGGTGCGCCCTGATCTTCACGCCGGCCACGATCGACTCGACGGTCCGGCGGGCGTCGAGGAGCGGCGCGAGCGAGGCCCACGACTTCTCGCTCATCCGGTTCCCCTCGTCGAGGATCGCGACGCCGCCCTTGAGCATCGCCGTGACGACGCCCGACGCGACGTAGCGGATCTGCCCCTCGCCCGCGACGACGGGGGTGACGAGGAGGTCCTCGGGGCGCGTGTCCATCGTGGCCTGGAAGACCCACGCGGGGCGGCCCGTGCTCCGCGCCGCGGCGTAGGCGAGCGTCGTCTTGCCGACGCCCGGCTTGCCGACGAGGCGCGGGTGGAGCGGCAGGTCCCCCTCCTCGACGACGAGCCAGGCGGCGAGGAGCTGGTCGAGGAGGTCGCGGCGCCCCTTCCACTCGAGAGGGAACTCGTCGGCGTGCGCGAGGGCGATCTCGACGCCTTCGATGAGGACCTTTTCCATGGACGGATTCTAGGGGCGCGGCCGGCTCCCGCGACGCCGCTGCAATCCGGCGGCACGCGCGCTTCCGTAGAACGCGGCGAAGGGTGCCCGAGGCGCCCGCACCGGAGAAGAACAATGATGAAGACCATCGCCGCCTCCGCCGCTGCCGCCCTGCTCGCCGTCTCCGTCGCGGCCCCCGCCCGCGCGGATCACCACCAGGGCAAGGACATCGTCGACACCGCCGTCGCCGCCGGCAGCTTCGGCACGCTCGCCACGGCGCTGAAGGCCGCCGGCCTCGTCGAGACGCTCAAGGGGAAGGGTCCCTTCACCGTCTTCGCGCCGACGGACGACGCGTTCAAGAAGCTCCCCGCCGGGACCCTCGAGAAGCTCCTCGCCGACAAGGCCCAGCTGACGAAGGTCCTCACCTACCACGTCGTCGCCGGGAAGGTCATGGCCGCCGACGTCGTCAAGCTGACGGAGGCGAAGACCGTCGAGGGCTCCTCCGTGAAGATCTCGGCGAAGGACGGGAAGGTGAAGGTCGACGGCGCGAACGTCGTGAAGACCGACGTCGGCGCCTCGAACGGAGTCATCCACGTCATCGACACGGTCATCCTCCCGCCCGCGAAGTAAGGAACGCACCCGCCGGAGAGCGGCTCTCACGCCGCGCGGGGAGGGGACGCTTTGGCGCTCCCTCCCCGCGTTTCGTGTTTACGACGGGGCCAAAGACCGCGGAGTCTGGCGCGCGACGAAGACCGCTCCGGGCGTGGGGGAAGGAGCGGGATCGACTCCGCCCCTCGCGTGGCAGACGCAGAACGAGGAACCGGCCCGTGTCGACCTCGGCGAATCCGGCCTCGCGTCGAGCATCGGGGCCACGGAACGGAGCCCCCACCCTCCGCGAAAACACGGAAAACGGACCTGACCCCCTATCCCAATCCCAGCAGAGACCGGAGGGTCTCGGGGTGGAAGCCGACGAGGAGCCTACGGCCGACCCGCACCATCGGCGCCCGGTAGTTGCCCGTCGGCCCCTTGAGCGCCTCGGGAGCGACGTCCTTCGCGGGAGACGCGACGGCCTTCTTCCCCTTCGCGACGACGACCTCGTCGACCGAGGCGAGGAGGGCCTTCACGTCGGAGTCGCTCATCGGAGCGGCCTTCGAGGAGCGCTCCTCGGCGACCTTCGCCTTCGTCCTGTCGAGCACCTCACGGGTGCGCGTGCACGACGTTCACCCGGGGCGCTGGTAGTAGAACCCGACCGTGGCCATGTCGCCCTCCTTCCCCCCCGCCGTCACGGCGCGAGCGCGTACTCGCGGACGATCCGCCGGGTCCGCTCGACACCGTCGATGAACGACGGGAGGAAGATCCTCTCGTTCTTGCTGTGAACGGTCGCCGCGTCCAGGATGTTGAGGCCGAACGGCGACGTCCCGAAGGCGCGGATGCCGCGGGCCCTCAGGTACGACGAGTTCGTGTAGCTCCCCGTGAGGACGTAAGGGCCCACCTCCGCGTCCTCGCGCGGGTCGAGCGCGAGGACCGTCATGAGGGTCTCCCAGGCCCGCCCCGTCCGCGGGACCGGGACGCTGTCGGGCGTGAGGCTGACGAGGCGGAGCCGGACGTGGAAACGCGCCGCCCAGGCCTGCAGGTCCTCCCACGTCGCCCGGACCGAGGTCCCCGGCAGGAGCGTCGCGACGACGCTCGCTTCCCAGCGCCTGCCGTCCACGTCCTTCTTCGGAGGGCCGATGTAGTACATGTTCCGGAGGAGGGCCTCGTAGGGCTCCGGGATCTGCACGAAGAAGGCGTCCCTGCGGACGGCGTCCCGCGTGTCGCTCATCTGGTGGCCCCAGAGGTCGGAGCGGGACGGCGCGACGAACGCCGTGAAGTCCTGGACCTCGTCGGCGACGCGGAACGGGTCGGCCTTCCTCTTCGCCTCGAGGAGCTCCTTGAAGGACTCCAGGTCGCTTTCCCGGTCCGCCTCGGCCTTCGCCATGACGGCCGACTTCTGGAGGACCTCGATGCCGAACCTCCGGATGCGGTCTCCCGACACCTCGTTGACGCCCCCCTCGTTGAAGACGTCGGTCACGCCCGCGAGGAGGTCGGGCCGGTGGTCGAGGAGCCACCCGTACCCCACCTCGGGCGTCAGCGTCTCCTCGCCGGGCTCCGCGACGAAGACGAGGTCCCGCTCCGGAACGAGGCCGTCCCTCCGGAGAGAGGCGAGCGCGAGGAAGTCCGCGATCCCCTGCGACTTCATGTCGATCGTCCCGCGGCCGCACATGTAGTTCAGGAGATGCCCGGTCCCGTCGACGGCCCCGAAGGGCGGGAAGTCCCACTTCGCGGGATCGCCGACCGGGTAGACGTCCATGTGATGGAGGAGGACGAGGGCCTCTCCACGCCGCCGCCCCGCGAGGCGCGCGACGACGATCGGCTTCTCCGGGTCGTCCCCGACGACCTCGAACGGGATCCCCTCGCACCCGAGCTTCTCCGCCCAGAAGCGCGCCGTCTCGACCGTCCGGCCCGGCGGGTTCTGGGAGTCGATCCGGACGTACTCGCGGAGGAGACGCGTCGCCTCGTGAGTCCGCAGCGCCTCGATGTCGATCGCGCGGACCTCGACCTCCGGTCCGGTCTCCCGGATCCCGCGCGGGACGACGAGGGCGAGGAGGGCGACGACGGCGGCGCCGCCGTAGAGGGCGAGCCTCCGACGCGCGTTCCGAGAGAGAGTCATGTCGGGGCGCCCGCGCCGCGCCCCCGGAGGAGCACGACCGTCACCGCGAGACCGACCGCCGCCAGCACGGCGGCGATGATCAGCCATCCTCCCTCGGGGCGCAATCGGAGGAGGTGCCGCCCCGGCGGGACGGCGACGGTCGCGAAGCCGCCGTTCGCCTCCTCGACGGCGACGGCGCGGCCGTCCAGGAGCGCCCGTCGCGCGGCGACGAGCGGTCGGCTCAGGAGGAGCCGCGATGCGCCCGGCCCGAGCCCCTCCACCTCGAGCTCGAGCCCGGACGGTCGATCGGAGACGCGCAGGAGACGCCCCGGCGCCGCCTCCTCGACCGCACGCGTTCCCGGGACGAACGCGACGTCGACCGGCGCGCCGGCCGCGAGGAACCGCGCCGCGGCCTCCCGGGGGTTCCCCCCCCGGACGAGCCGCGCCACGAACCGGAACGGCGGGACCGGATCGGGGATCGGGCGCAGGACCGGAACGGCGCGGCCGTCCGGATCCCGCCCCCCTTCCACGGTCGCGACGGCGCCGGCGGCCCGCGCGAGCGCCGCAGGGACCGGGCTCCCCGGAGGGGCCGTCTCGAGGAGGAGGACCCGGTCGAGCTGCGGAAGGGGAAGCGAAACGTCGTAGTCCCGCTCGAGGACGTTCGCCACGCCGAAGCGGCTCGCGACCGTCGGGGAGGCCCAGCGGGAAAGCGCCGCCCCTGTCTCCCCCGGATCGTCCGTCGCCGCGCCCTTCGGGACGCGGTAGGCGGCGAAGACGAAGACGCGGGGAGGCGGCTCGCCGGGAGAGGTCGAGGAGAGAGACGCGAGGACCGCGGGGCGCTCCTCGAGGATCGCGGCCGGGGCCATCGGGAGGAGTCGCGGCGTGACCGCAGACCGGTCCAGGACGACGACCGCCGCGAGGAGCGCGAACGCGGCCGTGCCCCGGCCGGGAGGGAGGGCGCGCTCGAGCGCGGAGGCGCCGAGCGCCGCGAGCCAGAGGACGCCGAACCCGAAGAGGAGCGTGTACTTCTCCGGGTAGCGCATCGTCCCGGCGAAGGGGACCGTCTCGGTGAGGAGCCGGAAGAGCGGAGTCGCCGGCCCGAGCGCGAGGAGGCTCCCGGCGAGGGCGAGCGCGAGCGCGCGCAGACGCGCTCCCCGGCCGGCGACGAGGCCGAGGAGAGCGAGGGTCCAGGCGAGCCGGCCGGGGGTCAGCGACGGGAAGTACGGATACGAGGGGACTCCTTCCGCCCGGACGACGCGGGTCCAGTCGGCGACGAGGCCGTCGGCGAGGAGGTCGGGAAGCCTCGCGAGCGGCAGGGCCCCCTGCGCGGCGAAGGCCGGCAGGAGCGCCCCCGGCACGCTGCGGACGCCCTCGAGAGCGGTGACGAGGGATGCGGCGAGCGCGGGCGCGGCGAGGAGCGCGCCGAGGGTGCCGGCGGCTGCCCAGAGGACGAGCGCCCCGGCTCGCTCGCGCAGGCCCGGTGCCGGTCCCCGTCCCGAGAGGAGGACGAGCGCGAGGAGAGCCGCGACGAGGAGCGGCTCCGGGAGCGCGGCGAGGACGAGGAGAGCCGTGGCGACGGCGAGGAGGGCGAGGCTCCGGCCGTCGCGCCGCGAACGGGCCCGGAGGAGCGCGGCTGCGACCCACGGGAGCGCGGCGAGCGCGGACGAAGTGCTCAGGAAGCTCGCCGAGGAGGCCGTGATCCCGCTCGCCCCCCAGGCGAGCGCGCCGAGGGCCGACGAGTACGGCGGCAGGCCGGACACGCGGAGGAAGACCGCGAACCCCGCGGCTCCGGTCAGGACGCGCAGGAGCATCCACGCCTTCGCGGCGGCCGCCGTCGGGAGGAGGAGGAAAAGGAGGTTCCCCGGGTCGAACGCCGCGACGCCGGGCCACGCGAGGAGCGGGAGGCCGCCCTGGCGGAAGCGGTCGACCCACGGCATCTCGCCCGCGCGGAGCGCCTCGACGAGGTGCGTCTTGAGCGGGTAGAAGTACGGGAGGAGGTCGCGCCCCGACGGGACTCCCGGCCCGAGGAGCGTCCGGTACGGCACGAGGAGGAGGACGAGGGCGACGAGGAGGGCCGCGGCGAACGGACGCCGGGCGGCGAGCTCGCGGAGCCGGCTCACGCGCGCCTCCCGGCGAGGAGGATCGCGGCGATGAGGGAGAGGAGCGTCGCCGCGGCCCCGGCCGCGATCCGGCCGTCCTCGTAGGCGAGGACGACCTCGTGCTGTCCCGGCGGGATGCGGAGCGCCGTCAGGAAGCCGTCGGCGCGGAGGCTCTCGACCGGCCGGCCGTCGACGCGGGCCTTCCACGACGGGTGCCCGGCCCGCGCGACGACGAGGAGGCCGCCGGGAGGCCCGACGTCGACCCGGAGGCGCCGCCGGGCGTTCGTCCGCTCGAGGAGCGACACCCGCCCCTCGCCGAACGTCGCCGCCTCCCCCGTCCCCTCGAGGACCGTCTCCGCGAGCGGGTCGGCAGGCGCCGGCGCGAGGAGGCCCGCCGGGGCGAAGCGCGCGCCTCTCACGAAGACGTGCTCCGGCCTCGCCCCGTCGATCGCGACGATCCGCGCGCGGCCGAAGCGGGCCGTCTCCCGGACGCCGGGAGGATCGGGCCCGGGCGCGTCCGTTCGCGCGGCCGTCACGCCGATCGCCCGGAGGCGCCGTACCTTCTCCTCGCCCCAGGGCTGCCGCGAGAGCGCCGCCGCGAAGGCGACGGCCTCGGGCGTCGACATCCGGTCGACGTCGTTGTCCCCGCCGTAGCGGAGCCCCCACGCCGCCGCCGTCGCGGGGCGGAGCGGGTCGAGGCCGTCGCGTTCGGCCGCGAGGGCCGTCGCGCGAGGGACGTCGTCCGCCCCGTCGACGAAGAAGCGACCGCCGCCCGCGGCGGCGAGGGCGGAGCGCGCCTCCGCCGGGGGCGCGGCCCAGTAGCCGCGCGGACCCGCGGGGGCCGAGCCGGTGACCCGGAGCGAGGCGTCGACGAGAAAGAGGACCGCACCCGCAGCGGCGGCCCCTCGGGGCGGGAGGCGGCCCGTGCGCACGAGGCGCGGCAGCAGCGCGAGGAGAGCCGTCGAAAGGAGGCCGACGATCAGGAGCGGAGTGAGGAGCGCCGCGGCCCTCTCCGGGACGACGTCGGGTCCGGCGAGGCCGGCGTCGCGGAGGAGCGCGGCGAGCGCGCGCGGCGCGACGACGGAGAGGAGCGCCGGGACCGCGAGGAGCGCCGCGAGGAGCGCCGCGGCGCGGGAGAGACGCGACGGGGCGCCCGGGTCGTCGCGGAGGCGGTCGAGGCCGACCGCGGCGGCGGCCGCGATCCCGAGCGTCGCGAGGATCCACCACTTCTCCGGGTACCTCAGGACGGGGAACGCCCCGAGGAGGGCGCCGACGGGCGGGAGGAACCGTCCGAACGAGAGGAGCGCCGCGACGCCCGCGAGGGAGAGCGCCGCGCGGCCCCGGGGGTCGCGGAGGGAGACGGCGGCGAGCGCGAGCGGGAGGAGCCCGAGCGCGAGGTCCTGGAAGTAGGGGTTCCCCGCGTCGAACGTCTCCGCGCCCCACCAGTCGCCCTCGTCCTCGGCCCGCGGGTCGCCCGTGAGGCGAGGCTCGAGGAGCGTCAGGAGCCGGGCAGGGCGGACGGACCAGAAGAGCGCCCCTTCCTCGGCGCGCATCGACTCGGCCCGCGCCGAGCGGGAGAGCTCGCCCGCCGTCGGGACGAGCTGGACGGCGGCGACCCCCGCGGCGAGGAGCCCCGCCCCGGCGAGCGCGGCAAGGCGCCGTCGCGCCGCCGCGCCCGCTCCGGAGCGTCCGTCGAGGAAGGCCCGTCCCGCGGCGAGGTACGCGGCGCCGGCCGCCCCCGTCGCCGCGACGACCGGCTCGCCTCCGAGGAAGGAGAGGCCGAGCGCGAGGCCCGCGAGCGCCGCGCGACGGCGCGCGCCGCGCGGGTCGGCCGGGTCGAGCGTCCCGAGCGCGACGAGCGCGACCGGGATCGGCGCGGCGGAGGCGACGGTCGTGAAGAGGAGCGGGACGGTCTGGAAGACGCCCGAGAAGAGGAGGACGAGCCCTCCCGCGCAGGAGGCGGCCCGCGAGATGCCGAGCGCCCGGAGCGCCGCGTACGCGAGGAGGAGCGCGAGCGCGACCTGGAGGAGGAAGAGCCCCGTCGTCCCGAGGAGCGGCACGAGCCAGGTGCCGGGCCAGAAGACGGCGGCGTTGGGGTTCGCGGCGAGGGCGCGCCCCGCGCCGGAGGCGTCGTTCCAGAGGGGGAGCTCGCCGGCGGCGAGGAGGCGCGAGACGACCTCGCGGAGGGGGACGAAGAAGAACGCGGCGTCGCGCCCGACGACGCTCCCCCCGAGGAGGTAGTCGTGGTAGCGAAGGGCGGCGGCGGCGAGGAGCGCCGCGGGTCCGGCGAACGAGGCGAGGCGGGCGAGGCGCCCCGGCGTCACGCCTTCCGCGCCATGACGAGGAGCGACATGCCGAACGAGGGGTCGGCCTTCTCCTCGAGCTTCAGGAGCGGGAGGATCCAGCGGAAGGCGCGGAGCTGCCCCTTCGGCAGGACCTTCCGCTTCAGGATCCGCGAGTTCAGCCACCAGCCGAAGACGCCCGGGCGGTTCAGGAAGCGGATCGACTCGACCTTCAGCCCCGCCTCCGAGACGAGCCGGGCGAGCTCCTCCTTCTCGTAGCGGCGGAAGTGGTGGAGGTGGACGTCGAGGCTCCCGTAGAGCGCCTTCAGCGAGGGGACGAGGAGGACGAGGCGCCCCCCGGCGGGAAGGACCGAGGCGAAGTCCCGGAGCGTCGCGGCGTCGTCCTCGATGTGCTCGAGGACGTTCAGGCAGACGATCGTGTCGATCCGCTCGGCGAGGAGCTCCCCGCGGTCGCGCTTCGCGAGCGGGAAGCGATAGGAGGCGACCCGGACGTTCGAGCGGTCTCCGAACTTCGCCTTCAGCTCGCGCACGTAGTGCGACTCGACGTCGGAGGCGACGACCCGCTCGCGGTCGACGAAAAAGCGCGTCTGGTTGCCGACCCCGGAGCCGACCTCGAGGATCCGATTCCCGAGGGCCGCGTCGAAGCGGCCGTGGAGCCAGGCGTTGTACGGGGCGAGGCGCTCCATCCGGCGGAGCGTCATCATCCCGACGTCGCCGCGCGGCGCCTCCCAGCGCGCGTACTTGAGGATGACCTGGACGGCCTGGAGGGCGTCCTTGAAGCCGATCTTCTTCCCCTCCTCGTACGTGCGGCCGTGGTACGAGATCGGGACCTCGTAGATCCGCGCCCTCATCCGGGAGACCTTGCAGGTGATCTCGGGCTCGATGCCGAACCGCTTCGACTGCAGGTCGAGCCGGTCGACGACGGAGCGCGTCATCGCCTTGTAGCAGGTCTCCATGTCCGTCAGGTTCAGGTTCGTGAACATGTTGGACATGAGCGTCAGCATCCGGTTGCCGACCGTGTGCCAGAAGTAGAGGACGCGGTGGCCGCCCGGGTGGCCGAGGAAGCGGGAGCCGTAGACGACGTCGGCCTCCCCGTCGAGGATCGGCCGGAGGAGGACGGGGTACTCCCGCGGGTCGTACTCGAGGTCCGCGTCCTGGATGACGACGAGGTCGCCGGTCGACGCGCGCATCCCCGTCCAGACGGCCGCCCCCTTGCCCGTGTTCTTCGGCTGGAAGACGGCGCGGACGCCGTCCTTCCCGTCCAGCTCCCGGAGGACGTCGCGCGTGCCGTCCGTCGAGCCGTCGTCGACGATGACGAGCTCCTTCTCGATCTCCCCGAGGTCGACGGCGAGGACGCGGCCGACGATCTCCCGGAGCGTCTTCCGCTCGTTGTAGGCGGGCATGACGATCGACAGCTTCACGGCGGCGGGGTCCTCTCCTCGGGCAGGCGGTACAGGAGGATCGAGTATCCCACGCGCCCCTCCGGCCTTCCCCGCTCCGCGAGGACGCGCCGGAGCCGGGCGTAGCCCGCGGCGCGCGCCGCGTCCCCCCGGTACGCCATCACCTCGGGACCGACGGCGAGGAGGTACGCCGAGACCGCGTAGAGGCCGGGCTCGAGCGGCGTCCGGGCGGCGTCGAAGAGACGCGCGCGGGGGAGGTGCCGGCCCGGGTCGGCCCCGCCGAAGTAGGCGACGGTCACGTCCTTCTCGCCCCGCCCCGCGAGCTCCCGCGCGAGGCGCTCGAGGTCCTGCCCCCAGTCGAGGTTCGAGTCGTTCAGCCAGAGGTGACCCTGCGAGGGACCGCCGGCGGCGAGGTTGAAGAAGGAGAGCTCGTGCGGGTGGACCGCGACGGTCTCGCCGGCCTGGAGGAGGCCCAGCCCGAGGAGGGCCCCGGCCGCCGCGCGGCGCGGAAGGGAGCGGACGATCGCGACGGCAGCCCCGACGGCCAGGAACGGGACGGCGGGAAGGACGTGCCGGACGCCGATGTTGTAGCTCGACGCGACGCTCGAGAGGAAGACGTAGGCAGGCGGGAGGAGGAACGCGAGCGCGCCGAAGCCGGCCGGGACGCGGCGCGCGGCGAGGAGGAGCGCGGCGAGGAGGAGCGCCCCCAGAAAGCCGAGCGACGACTTCACGAGGAAGGCGACCGGGAAGTAGGACGGGAAGCCGTCGACGGAGACTTCGCCCCGGAAGACGTTCACGCCCCCGCCCCGGCGGTTCTGCTCGGCGACCCCCGCGAGGCCCGCGACCCAGTGCCCCGCGGGAGGCAGGACGCGCGAGAGGGCCGCGACCCGCTCGACCGTCTGCGGCGACGCGAGGCGCCCCGCGAGGAAGAGGCGCGCGGAGCGCTCCGCCTCGGCGCGGGGCATCTCCCGCATGGCGATCGCGTAGACGCCGAGGAGGACGACGGCCGCGACGGCGAAGGCGCCGGCGAGTCCCCCGAGCGGCGCGAGCGGAACGCGGCCCGTCCGCCGCCCCTCGAGGAGGAGCGAGACGAGGACGAGGACGAGGAGGATCGGACCGAGGAAGACGGCCGTGAACTTCGACGCCAGGGAGAGGCCGAGGAGGACGCCCGTCCCCGCCCACCTCGCGGGCGAGGGCCGGCGGAGCGCCGCGACGGCCGCGACGACGGTCGCGAGGAAGCCGAGCGCCGCGACGACGTCCGTGTGGAGGAGGCCCGCGTGCGCGACGAGCGTCGGCTCGAAGGCGAGGAGGAGGGCCGCTCCGAGGCCGGCGAGGGGGCCGGCCGCCCGTCCGGCCGCGAACGCCGCGACGAGGACGAGCGCGACGAAGAGGAGCGGGAAGGGGCGCCGCGCCGCCGCGAGGAGCCGCTCCGGCGGGATCTCGTTGCCGTAGAGGAAGCGGAGCGGCGTCTCGGCCGTCGCGAAGGAGAACGGCTCCGGCAGCAGGGGCGGGCGCGCCCCCGCGAGGCCGGCCGAGGCGCCCGCGAGGAGCTTCGCGAGAGGCGGGTGCTCCAGGTTCGCCCAGTAGGTCCCGGAGAGCGCGTACTCGCACCCGGCGAGCGCGTGGAAGGGCTCGTCCATCGTCGCCGTGTCGAGGCGCTGGTGGTCGACGACGAGTCCCGCCCCGAGGAGGGCGAGGAGGACCGCCGCCGCCCCCGCGGACCGAGCGGACGAAGACGCCATGCCCGCCGAAGTGTAAGACTCGGGGGGTGACGCCCCGCCGGAACGCCCGCGCCGACGCCGCCCTCGCGGCCCTGGCGTTCCTCCTCGCTCTCGGCGTCCGCTTCTTCTCGTTCCCGGCCGCGACGGACACAGGCCTCCGGCTCGCCTCGCCCGATTCCTACGCGCACCTCCGCCGCTCCGCGAGCGTCGCGCGGAACTTCCCTCGCGTCCCCGTCCGCGACGCGTTCCTGAACCACCCGGACGGCGGGATCTACATCTGGCCCCCCGGGTTCGACCTCCTCGTCGGAGGCGTCGCGCGGCTCGCGTACGGCGCCGACGCGACCCAGGACGAGGTCGCCCGGGTCCTCGCCTCGCTCCCGCCCCTCCTCGGAGCCCTCCACGTCGTCCCGCTCTTCCTCCTCGCGCGACGCGTCCTCTCGCGCCGTCGCGCGGCGCTCGCCGCCGTCGGATACGCCCTCCTCCCCGCCGCCGCGATCTGGAGCCAGTTCGGGCACGGCGACCACCACGTCGCCGAGACGCTTCTCCTCCTGCTCCTCCTCCTCGCCCTCGTCCGGGCCCGGGAGGCGGGACCGGACGCGCGGGCGGGGTTCCGCCGCGCGCTCCTCGCGGGCCTGGCGCTCGCCGCGATGGTTCTGACCTGGCAGGGAGCCGTCTTCGCGGCCGCCCTCGGGTTCCTCTGGGCCGCCTTCGCGCTCCCGCCGCTGCCGGCCGTCGCCTTCGCCCTGTCGTCGACGGCCTTCGTCGCGCTCGGGACGGCGCCGTTCGCCTCCGGTCTCGACCTCCCGTTCACGTTCGTCTCCTTCGGCGGGTTCCAGCCCGTCCTCCTCCTCGCCGGCTCCGCGGCCGTCTCCGCGATCGCGGCGGCCCGGGCGGACGGCCGTTCGCGCGCGACGGCCGGCGCGCTCGCCCTCGTCCTCGCCGCCTCCGCGCTCCCCTTCGCGCGCCCGCTCGCCTCGGCCGTCCTCCGCGGGTCGCGCTACGTCGCGACGCCCGCGGCCGGGGTCCCGGCCGACGAGACGGATCGCGGCGGCTACCTCTCGTATCCCGCCGACTTCCTCGCCGTCGTCGCCGAGGCGAAGCCGCTCGTCGGGCGCCCTTTCGGCGCTTCCCTCCGCTCCGCCGTGGAGGAGGTCTCTCCCGGGCTCCTGCTCCTTCCCGTGGCCCTCGTCCTCTGGAGCCGCCGCGCCGACCGTCGTCTCCTCGCGCTCTTCGGCGGCGCGCTCCTCCTGATGACGCTCTCGCAGCGGAGGAGCGTCTACTACCTCGCGCCGTTCGCCGCCCTCGCCCTCGCCGAGGCGCTCGGCCGCCTCGCCCCGAGGGGCTTCCTCCGACCGCGCGCCGCCGCCCTGGCGGCCGTCGCGCTCCTCGTCGCGCTCCCCGGCCTCCCGCACTACGGGCGGCTCGTCCGCTACGCGGGCGCTCCGGGGCCCGACCTCGTCGAGACCGTCGCGCGCCTCCGGACCCTCCCGCCGCCTCCGGCGGACCCGGCCGTGTTGCCGCAGCCGGCGCCGGGCTCTCTCCCGGGCGTCTTCGCCCCCTGGTCCGCGGGCCACTTCGTGACGGCGCTCGGCGGCCGCCCGGCAGCGGCCGACCCGTTCGCGTACGGCTGGCGGAGGCAGGCGCGCCTCTACACGGCGACGGACGACGCCGAGGCGGAGAGGATCCTCCGCGAGGCGCGCTGCGCCTGGCTCTTCACGACGGACCTCCGCGCGGTCCTTCCCTCCTACGCAGCCGCCGCGGGGCGCCCCGGGCTCGACCCCGACGCGACGTTCGCCGTCCGGGTGCACGAGTCCGCATCGCCCCGTCCCGTCCCGTTCCTCGAGCTCGCCTTCGACTCCCGCACGGCGGCCCGGACGCCCGGCGGCCGGTTCGTCCCGCGCTTCCGCGTCTTTTGGGTCAGAACGGCCACGGAGGCGGCGGGAGGGTCGCCTCGAGCGCCTGCCGGGCCCTGAGGCGCGGCGGCACCGGGACGCCCGGCGGCATCGCCCGCGCGATCGCGCCCGCCTTCCCGAAGTAGACCTCCGCGACGTAGCCGCGCTGCACGACGAGCGGGGGCGGGAGCGGCGCGACGCGCGGCAGGAGGAGGCCGGCCCCGGTCCAGAGGAGCGCGCCCGCAAGGAGCGGAAGGAGCCGCCGCCGCCCCGCCGCGGCGGCCGCCGCTGCGAGGACGAGGGCGAAGGGGACCGCGACCGCGAGAGGCTTCCAGACGAGGTGGAGGAGGCTCGGGACGACGAGCCCGTCGGCGAGGAGCGGCGCCGCGAAGCTCCCCCAGGGAAGCGGGAAGCCCGGAGGGACAAACGGGAAGACGAGCGTCGTGAGGGCGACGGCCGCGACGGAGGCGCCGGCGAGGAACGCCGCGGCCCCTCCCCCTCGGCCGAGGGCGAGCGGGAGGAGGAGGAACGGCAGCGCCGGGACGAGGTAGCGCGCTCCGACGGTGAAGCCCCCGTGCCAGTCGGGGAAGCCGGAGTAGACCAGGAGGAGCGAGATCGGGACGGCGACGAGGGTCGCCCCGGCCCGCCGGTCGAGGCGGCGGAGCGCCGCGGGCGTCGACGCGGCCGCCGCGAAGAGGACGGGCGAGAGGACGAGGAGCCCCTTCGACGGGTCGAGGAGGAGCCGGAGGAGGTTCGCGGCCGAGGGCCAGCCGACGCCCCAGGCCCCGTGCTCGCGGAGCGCCCTGAAGGGGGCGAATCGCTCGTGGCTCACGGGGAGCTCGAACGGCCCGCCGAACGCGGCGACGTTGTAGCCGAAGAAGAGGGCTGCGGGCGGGAGGGCGCCGAGGGCGATCCGGAGCGTTCGCGCGAGAGGGCGCCGCCACGCCGCAGCGACGGCCAGGAGCGCGGCCGGGACGAGGGCCGGGTAGTCGGAGAGGACCGCGAGGCCGAGAAGTGCGCCGGCCGCGACGTCCCGCCCGGCGCCCTCCTTCCGGTCCGCGGGGAAGAGGAGCGCCCACGCGCCGAAGAGGGCCCACGCGACGAGGGCGTGCGCGAAGAGGAGGAGGCCGCAGGCGAGGAGGGGGGTCCCGAAGAGGAGCGCGAGGAGCGCGAGGGGGCACGCCGCGGGCTCGGCGCCCAGGTCCCGCGCGGCGCGCGCGAAGAGGAGGGCGAGGAGGAGGACGGGAAGCGTCGCGGCGCCCCAGCGCATCACCGTGACGGCTGCCCGCATCGAGTCGCGCCCCGGCGGCCCGGCGAAAGGACGGGCGACGAGGTATCCCGGGAGCCCCGCGAGGGCCGCCCCCGGAGCCTTGTTCGGGTAGAGGCGCCCCTCCCGCTCGGCGACGTCCTCGAATCGGGGCCCGAGAAGCGCGGCGAGGTCGGGCGCGATCGCGAGGCTCCCCCGGTCGACGAGCGAGGCCGCTGCGGCCCACCGCGAGAGCTCGTTCGGCGAGACGAAGTGCGGGTAGACCGGGAGGACGAGGAGCGCGAGGAGGACGAAGGCGCCCGCGACCGTCCTCGTCCCCTCCTCGGCCCGTCCCCTCGTCATAATCTCCGGATCATGCGCCATGGCAAGCGGGTCGCGGTCGTCATGCCGGCCTACAACGCCGAGAAGACCCTCCTCAGGAGCTTCGAGGAGGTCCCGAAGGAGTGGGTCGACGACATCTTCCTCGTCGACGACGCCTCCCGGGACGGGACGGTCGAGCTCGCCCGGACGATCCCCGGCCTGACGGTCGTCGTCCACACCGAGAACCGCGGCTACGGCGGGAACCAGAAGACCTGCTACGCGACGGCCCTCGCGAAAGGGGCCGACGTCGTCGTCATGGTCCACCCCGACCACCAGTACGACGCCACGGTCCTCCACGAGCTGATCGAGCCGATCGCCGAAGGGAAGGTCGACGCGATGTTCGGGAGCCGGATGCTCGGCGGCCGCCCCCTCGAGGGGGGCATGCCGAAGTGGAAGTACCTCGCGAACGTCTTCCTGACGGCGATCGAGAACGCGACGTTCTACCTCTACCTCACCGAGTACCACTCGGGGCTGCGCGCCTACTCGCGGCGCTACCTCGAGACGGTGAACCTCGCCTCCTTCTCCGACGACTTCGTCTTCGACACCGAGATCATCGCGGCCGGGATCTGGAAGGGGATGCGGATCCGGGAGATCCCGATCGTGACGCGCTACTTCGACGAGGCGTCGCAGATCGACTTCTTCCGCTCGTGCGTCTACGGCCTCTCGATCCTGGGCGTCATGCTCCGCTACAAGCTCCAGAAGTGGGGCTGGCGGAACGACCCGATCTTCCGGTGAGGAAGCTCCTCCCGGCGGCCGTCGCCGCTCTCGTCCTCCTCGCCGTCGCCGTCGCAAACCGGGACCTCCTCTCGGGACGCGCGACCCCCTCCTTCCGCGACCTCGCGACGACGCAGCGGCCCGCCCGCGCCCTCGCAGCCTCTCTCGGCGGCGCCGCTCTGAACCCCCACGCCTCGTTCGGTCAGCCGTACCGCGGCAACCCGAACCTCGTCCTCGCCTACCCGTTTCCCGTCGCCCCCCGCTGGCTCGGCCTCCACCTCCTCCTCCACGCGGCGCTCGGCGGCCTCGGCTTCCTCCTCTTCCTCCGGCTCCTCGGCCGCTCCCCGGAGGCGGCCCTCGCGGGGGCGCTCGCCTTCTCGTTCTCCGGTTTCGCCCTCTCCTGCACCGCGTTCCTGAACTCGGCGACGACGCTCGCCTGGGTCCCCTGGCTCCTCGCCTCGGTCGCCGCGGCCCGCCTCGAGGGACGGCACGCCCTCCGGCTCGGCCTCCTCGGCTCGGCCGCCTCGGGCGCCCTTCTCGCCCACGCGGGAGAGCCGGCGCTCGGCCTGATCGGGATCCTCCTGGCCCTCGCCGTCGCCGCCTCGGGGCCCTTCGGGACACGCCTCCGCGCGAGCGGAGCGCTCCTCGGCGGGGGCCTCCTCGCCCTCCTCGCCTCGGCCCCGTTCCTCCTCGAGGTCCTCCGCGCGACGGAGGGCTCCTCCCGTCGCCTCCGCGGCTTCTCGTGGAGCGAGTTCTCCGCGGTCGGGTTCCACCCGCTCCGCCTCCTCGAGACACCCTTCCCGTTCCTCTTCGGCGACCCGTCCCGCGTCCTCTCGGGAGCCTACTGGGGCTTCGCGGCCTCGCAGGGGAACCCGCCCTACCTCGCGTGCCTCTCGTTCGGCGTCCTGCCGCTCGCCCTCGCGGCCGCGTTCGCGCTCTGCCCGAGGCGCAGGGAAGGCCGCTTCTGGCTCGCCGCCGCCGCCGTCGGGCTCTTCGTCTCCGTCCTGCCGTGGGTCCCCGGGGCGCGCGCCGCCTACGAGGCGCTCCCGTTCCTCCACGCGCTCCGTTACCCGGTCAAGGGGCTCCTCGTCGTCACGATCGCCGTCGCCGTCCTCGCCTCGCTCGCCGTCGAGCGGCTCCTCCTGGAGGAGGCGCTCCCCCGCTGGCGCTCGCGCGCCGGTCTCGTCCTCCTCGTCCTCGCCGGCCTCCTCGGCCTCGCGGCCGTCGTCTCTCGCCTGGATCCGGCGCTCCCTCGCGGCCTCCTCCTCTCGCTCTGGGACCCGGCGTGGGCCTCCGACCCCGCCATCGTCCTCGCGCCCGTCCTCGCGCGCCTCCCGCAGCAGGCGGCGGCGGCCGCGGCGCTCCTCCTCGTCGCAGGGCTCCTCCTCTCGCGTGGTCTCGGCGACCTCCGAAGCCGCGTCCTCCTCCTCGTCGCCCTCGCCGCCGAGGGGCTCGCCCAGGCGCGCTTCCACGTCCCCCGCGCGCCGTCGGCGCTCTACGACCGCCCCTCGCCTCTCGTCGCCGCGGCGGCGCGGATCCCCGGCCGCGTCTTCGAGCGGGCCTGGAAGGACGTCGACGCCGTCCGCCGCGGCCTCTTCGGGCCTCTCGGCGCCGACGAGCGGCTCTCGCTCGCTCTCGCCCAGACGACGCAGGGGTGGTCCCTCGCCGGGGCGCCGCACGGCCTCCGCTACGCCTGGGACCAGGACCCCGACGGGAGCTACACGCTCCTCGACCGCTACGCCCGGAACGTCGTCCTCTCGCGCGAGTGGCCGGCACGTCTGAAGTGGCTCCGTGCGGCCGGCGTCGGCTCGATCATCGCGAGCGACGTCCCGCCCGGCCTCGCCGGCCTCGTCCCCGTCCAGGTCGAGGGACGCTTCGGCCCGCCCGCGACCCTCTTCCGGGTCGCCGACCCGCTCCCCTCCGTCCGGCGCCTCTCGCGCGTGAGGGGCGCCGCCTCCGTCGACGCGGCCGTCGCGATCGTCGACGCTCCGGGATTCGACCCGGCGACCGACGGCGTCGTCGCGGGACGCCCTCCCGCCGGCACGGACGCCGCCGAGGCGGATCCCGGCGCCTCCGCGCGCCTCCTCGCCGAGGGGCCCGACGCCCTCGTCGTCGAGACGACCGGGACGCGCCCCGGCCTCCTCCTCCTCGACCGCTCCTTCACGCCGCGCGTCCGCGCGAGGGCGGATGGGCGCCCGGCCGTCGTCTACGCGGCGCAGGTGAACCTCGTCGGCGTCGCCGTCCCCGCGGGGACCGCGCGCGTCGAGGTCGCCCTCGTCCCCTGAGCCGGCGCCGCGGGGGTGTCGCCTCGGCGACGCCCCCGCCCGAGGGGTCCCGTCGTCGTCCTCGTCCCCCCGAGAGCACGAAGGCCGCGGCTTGCGCCGCGGCCTTCGACCGGAACGGGGAGAACCCCGGGGCTACATGACCGCCGTCGGCGGGGCCGGCTCGTCGGCCGCGCCCGCCTTGCCGAGCGGCACGTAGATCAGGTACGCCGCGAGGGCGAGGACGACGGGGATCGCGAGCCAGGGGGCGATTCCCGAGAACGCCTCGAGCTGCGGGAACTTGTTGTCGGAGCGGAAGGCGACGACGCCGGCCACGAGGAGGCCGACGAGCGCCTCGCCGGCGATGAGGCCGGAGGCCGCGAGGACCCCCGCGTTCTCGACGCGCGCCTTCTGGGCCACGTTGAAGTCGCGCTTGCCGGCGAGCTTGTCGACGAAGCCGCGGATGAGGCCGCCGATGAAGATCGCGAACGTCGTCTCGAGCGGGAGGTACATCCCGACGGAGAAGAGCATCGGGCTCTTGACCCTCACGAGGATGAGCGTGATCCCCATCGCGATCCCGACGACGACGAGCGGCCAGGCCATCGCGCCGCCGACGATCCCCTGCGCGAGGGCCGCCATGAGGCCCGCCTGCGGGGCCGGGAGGTTCTTGCCGCCGAAGCCGCCGATGTCGGGGTTCGACGCGAGGTCCGACGTGTGGAGGAGGTAGAGCGGGAAGAACATCACCGCGCCGGCGACGACGACGCCGATGACGTCGCCGACCTGCATCTTCCAGGGAGTACCGCCGAGGATGTGCCCGACCTTCAGGTCCTGCAGCATCTCGCCCGCGACGGCGGACGAGACGCAGACGACCGCGGCGACCGCGAGGACGGCCGCGACCCCCTCGACGCCCTTGACGCCGATCACGACCATCGTCAGCGCGGCGACGATCGTCGTCGCGAGCGTGAGGCCCGAGATCGGGTTGTTCGAGGAGCCGATGAGGCCGACGAGGTTCCCCGAGACGGCCGCGAAGAAGAAGCCGGTAATGAGCATGACGATCGCGGCCAGGAGCGCTCCGCCGAGGACGTTGGTGAAGTAGAAGTAGAGGGCGACCATCAGGACGAAGACGGCCGCGATCCCGAGGAGGACGACCTTGAAGGAGAGGTCCTTCTCGGTCCGCTCGGTCGCCTCGGCCGCCGCCGCCGACTTCTTCACGTCGGCCACGCCGCGCTTGATGCCGGAGATGAGGTTCTTCCGCATCTTCCAGAGCGTGAAGCAGGCACCGACGAGCATGCCGCCGACCGCGATCGGCCGGACGATGTAGCGGTAGAGGTGGCCCGCGAGGCCGGCCCAGTCCTGGACCTTGGTCGTCGCGTCGGTGTAGTTCGCGATGAGGCTCGGCCCGAGGAAGAAGACGAGGAGCGGGACGAAGAGCCCCCAGGCGAGGAGGCCGCCCGCGAAGTTCAGCGCGCCGAGCTCGGGCCCGATGATGTAGCCGACGCCCATGTAGGCGGGCGTCGCGGCGGGCGCCGCGATCGTCGTCACGCCGCCCGCGGTGATCTTCTCCGACTTGTTTTCGTCCAGCCCGAGGAGAACGCGGCTGCCCAACTTCCCGACGGCGAGGTGAAATTCGTTCGAGGCGCGGAAGACGCCCAGGTCGCCGAGGAGCTTGATGACGGCGCCGACGCCCATCGCCCGGAAGAGCTGGATCGCCGCGTCGGCCCCGCGCTGACCCGCCTTGTGGATCTCGCTCGCGGCGACCGACTCGGGGAACGGGAGCCCCTTGTCCTCGACCATGACGCGCCGGAGGATCGTCACGAAGAGGATGCCGAGGAGGCCGCCGAGGATCATCAGGGCCGTCGCGATCCCGTACTCCTTCGCGTCGAACCCCTGGAACTTCCACATCCCGAGGATGACGAAGGCGGGGATCGTGAAGATCGCCCCCGCCGCGACGGACTCGCCGATGGAGCCGACGGTCCGGGCGAAGTTCTCCTCGAGGAGGGAGCCCTTCATGATCCTCAGGACGGCCATGCCGATGACGGCCGCCGGATAGGTCGCCGCGATCGTCATGCCGGCCTTCAGGCCGAGGTAGGCGTTCGCGGCCCCGAGGATGACGGCCATAAGGAGCCCGAGGACGAGCGCACGCCCCGTGAACTCCGTCATGTTGGAGCTCGCCGGGACGAACGGCTGGAACGGTTTCTCACTCATCGGGGACGATCCTCCCTCGCGATCTGATCTCGATGGATACGGCTGTGAGGCCGAAGGCGCATCAAACGCGGATTCTACATGGGGGCGCGGGCCCGCCCGCGCCTCGGAGAGCGGTCTTTCGCACCGCCGCGAGGCGGGGCTTCTCGCCGCGCTGCGGCGCAACGCCCCGCCCGGGACCGGGCCCCGCCGACGCCCCCCTCGCTACGGCACGACGGCGACGTGGAAGTGCGCCTCGAGCGTCTTGTGCTCGTACGACGAGGGGAGCGGCGGGAACGGCGAGGCCTTCTCGACGGCGGCGAGCGAGGCCTTGTCCCACGCCTTCACGCCCGACTCCATCGAGACGAAGGCGTTCTGGACCCGTCCGTCCCGGCTGATCACCGCCTGGACGACGCACTTCTTCCCGACCTTCGGAAACGACGCAGGCGCCTGCCAGGTCGAGGCGACCTTCTGGAAGACCTTCTTCTGGTAGGCAGGGTCCTTCAGCGTCGACTGGAAGTAGACGTTCAGCGACGGCTGGGCCGCGAGGAGCGGGAGGGCGGCGAGGACGAGGAGGGGAACGAGTCGCTTCATCTGCGGTGTGCTCCCGGCCCGAGGATACGACTCCCGCGGGCCCCCGGGCCCGCCCCGCGCTAACCTCCGCGAATGCGCCCGGCCTTCGCCCCCGCCCGCACCGCGTTCCCTTCCGGCCTCGCGATCGCCTCCGCCGTCGCCGTCCTCCTCGCCGCGCCTCTCGCGGCGCAGGAACGGCCCCTCGTGCCGATCCCGCCCGACCACTGGACGAAGGCGGAGCTGAACGCGTTCCGCGGGACGCCCTCGTACGACGAGACGCTCGCGTTCCTCCGCCGGCTCGAGAAGACCTCGCCCTACCTCTCTCTCTCGTTCTTCGGGACGTCGGCGCAGGGGCGGCCGATGCCCCTCCTCGTCGCCTCGAAGGAGAAGGCCTTCACCCCCGAGGCGGCCGCGAAGTCGGGCAAGCCGGTCGTCCTCGTCCTGAACGGCATCCACTCGGGCGAGATCGACGGCAAGGACGCCTGCCTGATCCTCCTCCGAGACATGGCGCTCGGGAACCGCCCCGACCTCCTCGACACGATGACGCTCCTCGTCGTCCCGATCTACAACGTCGACGGGCACGAGCGCTCCTCGAAGTGGGCCCGCCCGAACCAGGACGGCCCCGTGGACGGGATGGGCTTCCGGACGACCGCCCAGGGCCTCGACCTGAACCGCGACTTCCTGAAGGCCGACGCCCCGGAGACCCGGGCGCTCCTCTCCCTCGTCGCCGCCTGGGACCCCGACCTCTTCGTCGACGACCACGTCACCGACGGCTCCGACGCCCAGGTGACCGTCACCGTCTCGTACGGCGGCGAGCCGGCGACGCCCGAGCCGCTCCGCGCCTGGCTCGAGACCGTGATGCGGCCGGCCCTCGCCGAGATCGGCGAGAAGGGGTGGAAGACCTCGCCCTACGTCGAGTGGGTCGACCCGCTCGACCCGGCGAAGGGGATCGACCCGGGCCCGACGGAGCCGCGATACGGCACCTGCTACATGCCGCTCCGCGGGATCCCCTCCGTCCTCGTCGAGATGCACGCCCTGAAGCCGTACGGCGAGCGCGTGAGGGCGAACGCGGACTTCCTCTCGGCGCTCCTCGCGCGCGTCGGGAAGGACCCGAAGCCGCTGAAGGAGGCGCGGGCCGCCGCGAAGAAGGCCCTCCGCTGCGCGCGGCCCGGCACCCCGTTCGTCCTCGCGGGCGAGACGGACCTCTCCCGCCCCGAGACGATCGACTTCCCCGCCTACGCCTGGGAGCAGGTCGTCTCGCCCGTCACCGGGCGGCCCCGGCTCGTCTACGACCCGCAGAAGCCGGTGAGCGTCCCGATCCCCTTCTACCGCCACGCGAAGCCGACGGTGACCGCCCCCCGCCCCGCCGGCTACCTCGTCCCGGCCGGCTGGCCGCGCCTCGAGGAGAAGCTCGCCGCTCACGGCGTCCGCTTCACGAAGCTCGCCGAGGCGCGGACGCTCGCCGTCGGCACCTACCGGGCGAGCGAGCCGAAGCTCGCCCCGTTCCCCTACCAGGGGCGCGTCCGCGTGAGCGCGAAGATCGCCCGCGGCGTCGAGACGCGCACCGTCCCGGCCGGGTCGCTCTGGATTCCGCTCCAGGACCCTCTCGCGCCGGTCGCGATACATCTCCTCGAGCCCGAGGGCCCCGACTCGCTCTTCGCCTGGGGCGAGATGAGCTCCGCTCTCGAGATGAAGGAGTACATCGACACGCGCGTCCTCGAGCCGCTCGCCGCGAAGATGCTGAAGGACGACCCGAAGCTCGCGGCGGAGTGGGAGGAGAAGCTGAAGGACCCGAAGTTCGCGGCGGACGCCCGCGCGCGGCACCGCTTCTTCTACTCGCGGACGCCCTACTGGGACGAGACCGTCGGCCTCCTCCCCGTCTACCGCGTCGACGCGGTGCCGTCGGGGCTCGAGGGTCCGGTCGAGGAGGAGTGCATCCTCGGGCCGGCCCTGGGCGATTCCCTGCCGGGCCGCTCGAAGGGGACGTCGTCTCGGTAGGCGTGCACGCGGCGGCGGCGGGGGCTCCCTCGGCGCCCTAGAATCCCTCCCGATCGACGGGATCGCGCGGAACGGAAGGAGCACGGACGGCCCTGGACCTCGGCACCGACGCCACGCTCGCGCTCGCACTCGTCATGGCGGCGATCGCCGCCGTGAACGCCGGGCTGATGGCCTGGCTCTGGCGGTTCCCGATGGCGCCCGACCCGACCGGACGGGACCCGCACGGCGTCTCGACGGCCCCGCGACTCTTCACGGGGCTCCACCGCGCTCTCGGGTACCTGTTCGTCCTGGCGGGCTCGGCCCTCTTCTCGGAGATGGTCCCGCGCGCGTGGGAGTACCGCGAGGCGACCGCCGTCGCCGTCCTCCACGGGGCGCTGGCCCTTCTCGCGGCGCTCCTTCTCGCGACGAAGATCGCGGTCCTCCGCCGGTTCCGCCGCTTCGGGCACCGCCTCCCGTGGCTCGGCGGCTCCCTCGCCGCCGCGACGCTCCTCCTCGTCGCGTTCGGGGCGGCGCCGGCCTGGCGGCTTCTCCGGCCCCCCGGACCGCTCTCCCCCGACGTCGTCGCAGGCCGGGACGCCGTCGGGACGCGCTGCCTTCAATGCCACGGGGCCTCGACGATCGCGTTCGAGCGGGAGGACGCGCGCGAGTGGGGCCGGATCGTCCGCGAGATGCGGGAGGCGGCCGCGCGGACGCCGGGAAAGCGCCCGATCTCCGCGCCGGAGAGCGCCGCTGCGACGACGTTCCTCTCGACCTGCCTGTCCGAGGCGGACGGGCGGGAGGGGGACGACCGCGACGACGGCGGGCGACGCCGTGGCGACAGGGGAGGCCGGGAGCGGAGGTGACGCCGGCGCCGTCCGCTCCGGCGACGGGCTCCCGGTCCTACGCCTCCCCTTCCCGGATCCATTTCGTCACCGAGGGCGCGCGCCAGGCGGCGAAGCGGTCGAGGAGCTCGGCCGGGTCCTCGCTCACGACGAGCATCGCCCGGTTCGCCTCCTTCAGGAACCGCTCCGCGACCGCGTGGTCGAGGAACGCGACGAGCCGGTCCCAGTAGCCCGCGACGTTCAGGAGGCCGCACGGCTTGGCGTGGAGGCCGAGCTGGGCCCACGTCCACGCCTCGAAGAGCTCCTCGAGCGTCCCGATGCCGCCCGGCAGCGCGACGAAGGCGTCGGAGAGGTCGGCCATGAGGGTCTTCCGCTCGTGCATCGACCCGGTGACGCGGAGCTCGGTGAGGCCCCGGTGCGCGATCTCCTTCTTCACGAGCGCCTCCGGGATCACCCCCGTGACCCGCCCGCCCCGCTCGAGAGCGGCGTCCGCGACGACCCTCATGATCCCGACGCTCGAGCCGCCGTAGACGAGCCCGAGGCCCCGCGCGGCGACCTCGCGCCCGAGCGCGCGCGCCGCCTCGGCGTAGGCCGGGTCGCGCCCCTCGTTCGAGCCGCAGTAGACGCAGACGGACTTCATCCCGGCGACGCCCTCCCGGCCGGATCGTATGCCGGTCCCGCCGTCGCGAGCCTCCCGCCCGCGGCGAGCCGGCCGGCCCGCGCGCCTCCGACGACGGCACGGGCGCCGCGCGCGGCCGGGGAGGAGCGGAGAGGGCTCCCGCCCTCAGCGCCCCGGCCCGAGGACGACGCCGATCGCGTTCGCGACGGGGCGAAAGCGGCCGTCGCTCGGACGGTTCCGGACGGCGGGAGCGTCGCGAGGCTCGTAGACGAACGACGAGGAGCCTCCGCCGTCGAGGTTCACGGCGTCCCAGGCGCCGAGCCGGAGGAGGAGGGCGCCGAGCTCCTCGAGCGTCGCCCCGACGCTCCAGCCCGGCTGCCGGCCGTCGACGACGACGAGGAAGAGCTCCCGGCCGTCGCGGCTCAGGCCCGCCGCCGTCCTCGGGTGCCGCCCCGCGATGCCGTCCGACGCCGCGGCGCCGCGGTTCTCGCCCCGCTCGACGAGGAGACAGGCGCCCGACGTCCGGTCCGCGATCCCCGCGACCGCGTCGTCCGCTCCGCCCAGGTCCGCGTCGCGGGCGCACGTGATGCGGGCCGTCCGCCCCGCGTCGAGGAGGAGCGTCGGGAAGCCGCCGTCGCCCGCGCCCGAGACGACCCGCCCCTCGCTCACGCTCGGCCCCCTCACGTCGACCGGCTGCCTTTCCTCCCAGCGCGCCGGGGCCCCGTCGAGCTTGCCGAAGAAGTTCGCGTTCACCGCGACGACGGCGCCCGTCCGCTCCCGGAAGTCCGGCACCGTCTCGAGGTGCGCCTCCGTCCCCGTCGGGTCTCCCGGCCGCGCCTCGGCCGGCCCGGTCACTCTCACGTCGACCCGCGGGTCCGTCAGGTCGACCCGCGCGACGAAGACCCGCAGCGGCCCGGCCTCGACGCGCTCCTCGAGCGCCTCCACGCGGACCGGTCCTCCCGGCCGCGTCCGCGCCGAGGCGCAACCGAGGGCGCCCGCCGCGACGACCCCGGCCAGGAGGAGCCGCGTCCGCTTCCGATCGCTCCGGTCCCGGCTCATCCCGGCCTCACACCGGCATGACGAACCCGCGGGTTCTCACGTCCGGCCGTCCTGCGGCAAAGGGACGGCGACGAGTCCGATGCCCGCCGCGTCCTCGACGAGGAAGTGCCTGGAGAGCCGCGCGACGAGGACCCACTCCCCGTCGGCCCGCCGGAGGAGGACGACGTACCCGGGAAGCGCGTACCCGGGCCACGGCCCTCCGAACGCGACCTTTCGCGCGAGGAGCCGGTCCCTCAGGTCGCGCAGGCGGATGTCGTCCTTCCCCCGCGCAGCCGGGAGGTGCCACGCGTTGAAGAGGACGACCGCCTGGAGCGGCTCGGCCGGCTCGAGGACCGCCGCTCCCGCGCGGAGCGGCTCTCCGTCGAGGACGAAGCTCGGCCACGCGTCGCGGTTCATGAGGGCGTGCAGCGAACGGAAACCGAGTCCGCCCGCCAGACCGGCTTCCGGCTTCTCCGTCGGTGCGAGGGGCGCCGCGCTCCCCGGCGTCGGATCCGGTTCGGGCCCGGTCGCCCCCGCCGGCGCCGCACAGAGCGCGACGATGGACGGGAGAGCGAGTAGGAGGAGCCGGCAGCGGCATCGCATCGCCGCCCATTCTCCGGGAATCGGCGCCCGGGGGGGGACGAGCGTCCACCGCGGCGGCCACCGACTACTTCTTCGCCGGCTCCCGGATCGGCGTGATCTGGACGCTGCAGACACGCCACGCGCCCTCGCGTCTCACGTAGACGTCGATGTAGCGGTAGTGGCTCGCGAAGGCCTCGCCTCCCTGCCGGCCCGTCATCCGCGTCCGTCCGCACAGGAGCGCGACGTCTCCGTAGACCCTGACGTCGAAGTCCTCCACTGTGTAGGGGTCGATGACGAGGTCCGAAGACGTGATGTCCCGGAGAAACGTCTCCCGGTCCACGACGCTGCCGTTGCCGCGGATCTGGCGGAAGTCGGGGGCCATGTTGGCGGCGATCGCGGCGTGGTCCTTCCGGACGATCGCCTTGTCCCACTGATCGGCCCGACGCGTGAGCGCTTCGACGAGGGATGCGTCCCGACCGGCGCCCGGGCTGTCCGTCGACGAGACGGCGGCGCAGAGGAGCAGGCCCAGGAGGAGCGGCTTGTTCATGCGTGGAGATACGCGGGGATCGGGAGCGGGTTGCCCGGCGCGGGGGCCCGTCCCGGCTTGGGGAAGCGCTCGTCCCCCCCTTCTCGGGCGGCGCGCCGGCTCGCCCGGCCGACCGGGCAACCCGCCGACAGTCCGATCCGCCGAGGCTCAGCGCTTCGTCTCGTCGGCGAGGAGCTCGGTCAGCGCCGGCGAGCCGGACCGGCGAAGGCCATGTACGTCCCGACGTCGGGCCGCGGGTAGGTCGGCTCGACCCGCCGCGGGCGCGTCGCGACGAGCGCGAGCGGCCGGAAGAGCTCCGCGTACGTCGGGACGGAGCGGCCGATCGTGCACATCCCGTTCGGGTCGTCGACGTCGCCCGAGCGGTGGGAGACGTCCGTCTCCTCGCAGAGGACGAGGACCCCCGAAGGACGGAGGACCCTCCGGATCTCGGCGGCGACCTCCGCGAGGACGGCGTCGACGAGGTGCTGCAGGACCGTGAACGTCAGGACGAGGTCGAGGGATGCGTCCGCGGCCGGAAGGCGCGCGAGGGTGTCGACCTGCGCGAACGAGATCGCGGGATGGAGCACCGAGGCCTCCGCGACGAAGGCCCCTTCCCTCTCGAACCCGCTCACGGACGCCGCGAACTCGGTCAGGACGGGCGTCATCCGGCCGAAGCCCGAGCCGACCTCGGCGGCGCGGTCGACGACGCGCCCCTCGAGGACCCCGGCGAGGACGATCCGCAGGTCGCGCTGCTCGATCCACGTGCGCGCCGCGAAGGCCGCGTCCCGCACGTCGACGACGTGCTCCTGCTGCCAGACGACGCGCGGTTCCGAGACCACCCGCGGACTCTAACCCGGGCGGCGGCCCGCGGCCGTCCCGACGCCTCGGGGGGACGACCGCGCGGCTCTGGCCCCGCCTCGAGCCGGGCCGTGGAGAGCGCCGGCGGCCCGGAACGGGGCCGAGCCGCCGGCGCGAGGACCGCTCCTACGGACCGTAGCTCGAGAGGTGGAAGCCCTTCGACAGGAAGACTGCCATCTGGTCGCGCGTCAGCGCCGTCGTCGGGCAGAACGAGCCCTCGGCGCAGCCGGCCGTCAGCCCCTGCGCGTAGATGTAGTGGACGTGCCGGCATCCGCCGTCCGTCGGCGGCACGTCGCTCGGGAAGAGAGAGGTCCCGCCCGCCGAGCAGTCGTACGAGCCGACACCCGGGACCGTTCCGGAGACGGGCACAGCCGCGTTCGAGCCCGCGAGCGCCACGGCCAGGAAGACCGCCGTCTGCCACCGGTTCGTCTCGCTCTGCGGGCAGAAGGAGCCCGGCGCGCAGCCCGCCGTCACCCCCCGTCCGAAGATGTAGTGGACGTGCCGGCATCCGCCGTCCGTCGGCGGCACGTCGCTCGGGAAGAGGGAGGTCCCGCCCGCCGAGCAGTCGTACGAGCCCGCTCCCGGAACCGTTCCCGAGACGGGGACGGCGGCGTCGGACCCGGCGATGGCGCGCGAGAGGAAGACGGCCATCTCCCATCGTGAGGTGACCGTGTCGGGGCAGTAGGTGAGCGGGTTCGTCCCGCAGCCCGTCGTGACGCCGCCGACGAAGATCCCCTCGATGAAGCGCCGCGCCCAGTGGCCCAGCGGGACGTCGGCGAAGTACGGCAGGTGCAGGTCGAAGTCGATTCCCGACGCGACGCTCCCGAAGGTGACGGCGACGGGCGTCCCTCTCGTCACGTCGCAGGGCGCCCCGCAGTCGAGGTTCTCCCAGAGCTCGTCGACGTAGTCGGCGCTGCCCGTCGTGGCGACGAAGTAGCTGCCCGGCGCGAGCCCGGAGAAGGAGTACGTCCCGGTCTCGCCGGAGTAGGCGTACCCCACGACGGACCCGGCGGTGTCGTAGACCACGACGTTCCGGTACTCGAGGGGCAGGCCCGTCGCGGCGTCCCGGATCGTTCCCGTGATCCTCCCGTACGGCAGGAGCGCGAAGTCGATGCCGGTCGTCGCGGTGCTCAGAGCGACCGGGATCGGCGTTCCTCCCGTCACCACGCAGGGCGACGGGCAGGCCATGCCGTCGTAGAGCTGAGCCACGTGGGTCGTGGAGTCCGCCCGGGCGAAGTAGCTCCCCGCCGTGAGGCCCTTGACCTCGTACGCGCCGTTCGTGTCCGTGTACGCGTAGCCGGCGTAGGTTCCCGCCGCGTCGTAGACCGTCACGTAGAGGCCCTCGAGCGGCTGACCCGAGACCGCGTCGGTCGCCGTTCCCGAGATCGACCCGAGGCTGACGAGGACGAAGTCGACACCCGTCGTCGCCGAGCCCGCGCTGACGGGTATCGGCGTCCCGCCCGTCACGGCGCAGGCGGGATCGCACGGGAGCCCCTGGTAGAGCTGGCCGAGGTGAGTCGACGTCCGCTTCGTCCGCGCGTAGTGGGCCCCGGGGCGCAGGTCCCGAACGGCCCAGAGCCCCTGGCCGCTCGAGTAGACCGAGCCGACGGCTGTCCCGGTCGCGTCGAACAGCTCCACGATGACCGAGACGAGCGGCTCGCCCGAGACCGCCGCCGTCACGCGGCCCATCGCACCGCCCCCGAGGTCGAGCGCGAAATCGACGTCGTGCCTCGTCTCCCCGAGCGCGAGGACGACCGGGGTCCCCGTCGTCGGGTCGCCGGCGGGCTGGAAGGGGAGGTCGGCCCAGAGCTCGTCGAGGTGCGTCGCGCTCCGGCAGGAGGCGAAGTACGTCCCGGCGAGGAGGCCGCCCACGCTGTACCCCCCGCTCCCGTCGACGTAGTCGTACCCCAGCAGCAATCCGTCGTCCCGGTAGATGGCGACGCTCGCGTTCTCGACGGGGAATCCCGTCGCCGAATCGACGACACGACCCTGAAAGGCCGCGAACGTCGACAGCGAGAAGTCGACGTCTTCCGTCGGCGCGCCGAGGGAGACCGGGATCGGCGTCCCGGAGGTCATGTTGCAGTCCGGCTCGCAGAGGAGCCCGTCGTAGAGCTGGTCGGCGTATGCCTGCCAGGTTTCCGTTCTTGCGTAATAGGTCCCCGCGCGGAGCCCGGTGACCCGATACTCGCCGTTCTCGCCGGAGTACGCGCTCGCGGAATCGCCGCTCCCACTCCGCACGACGATCCGGACGTTCGCGATCGGCGCTCCCGTGGCCGCCGACGTCACGATGCCGGCGACGCCCCCCCCGAGCTGCAGCGCGAAGTCGATGCCGGTAACGGTCGAGTCGGCCGCGACGGCGACGGGGGTCCCGTTCGAGACCGTGCAGCTGCCCTCGCACGGGAAGCCGTCGTAGAGCTCGTCGAGGTAGCGCCCGTCGCTCGTCCGGAGGTAGTAGGTGCCGGGAACCAGGTCCGAGAAGCCGAAGCTGCCGTCGGCCGCGGTCCGCGCCGTCGTGTAGCCGTAGCTCGACTCACCGCTCCGGTAGAGGTAGACGTAGGCCTCCGCAACCCCCAGCCCGGTCGCCTCGTCCGTGACCCGGCCCGCGATGCTCCCGGACTTCTGGAGCGAGAAGTCGACGCCGGTCGTGATCGCGCCGTCCGTCACCGCGATGGGCGTCCCGTCGTAGTAGTCGCAGTAGCTCCCGCAGGGACGGTCCCGGAAGACCTCCTTCATGTAGCCGTTCGGGACCGAAGACGCGTAGGCCTTGTAGACCCCCGTCCCGAGCCCCGTCACGATCCAGCGCCCGTCGGCTCCGCTCGTGGCGGACGCCCAGTTCGGGTAGAGGGAGACCGTCACGTTCGCGAGCGGCAGCCCCGTCGCCTCGTCCGTCACGATGCCCGTGACCGCGCCGGCCGCGGCCGCCGCGTTCGTCGCCGCCGGCGCGCTCGGACTCGTCGCCGCGGCCGCCGTCACGGAGGGCCACCCCTCGATGCGCTCCTGCAGCGCCGCGAGCTTCCGCTCCACGGCCTGCGCCGCGTCGAGCGTTCCAGCCACCTCGGTCCAGTGCAGGCCGAAGACGAGCGACACCGCCTCGCGCACCCGGGGCCGGACACCCGCGAGCTCTTCGGGAACGCCGGCGGGCGCCATCGGTGCGCGGCCCCAGGCGCTCTCGATGCGCCCGCCGAGGGCGTCGAGATCCCGGTCGATCGAGGCGAGGCGCTCCGCGGCCTTCGAGACGGCCTGCCGGGCTTCCGTGGAATCCGGCGCGTCCGCCGCCGCGAGCGGCAGCGCGACGAGCGCCACGCAGAGAAGGCACACGAATCGCCTGTACCCGTTCTTCATCGACGTCGACCTCCTGGCTTCGGACACGCAGCGGCGTCCGGACGGTATCGCACCATCTTACGCGCCGCGTGCGCGGAGACGCTCGCCCGACTTCGCCGCGCTTCGAGGCGATCGGCGCACCGGCGTCTCCCGCAAGGGGCGACGCCGCGACCGGCACCTCCCGCGAGCCGCCCGGCAATCCGGACGGGCCGGGGGACGCGCGCGGGCGGCGCCGTCCCCGTCGGGATCACCCGGCGCTCAGCTCCCGCTCGGGCACCCGCACGAGCCCCAGACCTCGTAGCGCTCGTCGGAGGAGCCGTGCTCGACGGTCATCTTGCCCTCGTAGTCGGTGTGCGCGCAGACCGTGTCCTTCTCGGGGCAGACGAAGGTCGTCCTGTACCGGAGCGTCACCTGCGTGGAGCCGCCGCTCCAGACCTCCTCGAAGCGGTCGCCGACGGTCTCTTTCTGCTTCCGCTTCCGGCTCTCCTCCGACGAGAGGCGCGTGAGCCTCACGAGCGCTCCGCCGACGCGGACGAGCCCCTCGCCCGTCGGGAGGTCGAGCGCGAAGACGAGCGGCACCGCCGCGTCGGACTGGGGCCGCAGAGAGAAGCTGCAGCGGCACCCCGGAGAGACGTCGTCCGTCTGCAGGGGCCCGATCAGCGCGGGCGGCTCCGCCGCGCCAAGCGCACCCGTGCCGAGGAGCGAGAGACCGAGAGCGAGAGCGGCAGTCACGGGCATCGCCAGGTTCCGGGCGGACGGCATCGCCATCATCGAGCTCCTGTATCGCGAAGATTCCCCGGAAGTGAGCAGCCGAGTATGACCCCGCACGGCTTCCCGCGCGAGCCCTCGACCGTCGCCGCGGCTCTCGTCGAATCCGGACCGCTCCGGTCGGGAAAGGGGAGCACCCCGGAGCACGCGCGCGCGGCGCGGGAACCGAGCCGGCGGCGAGAGCCGCAGTGAGAAGGGCGCCGGGAGACGCAGGGCTCTCACCTCACGGACGAAGAAGGCGTGGCGGGTCGCACTCACGCCTGGGTGAGACCGCCGCCGCGGCCGCCGAGGCCGGAGCAGCACTCCCGGCACCTCCGGCCCCTACCTCGCGGGGCTCGAAGTGGCGAGGACGGTCGGCGTGAGCTTGAACTCAAGCGCGTGCCCCGGAAGCATCGGCTCCGCGACGACGAACTCGGCGGCCTCGTTGAGGTCGATCTCGTCCTCCGTGGGCCGGACGCGAACCTGCACCCGCACCCCAGGCGGGCACTCGTCGAGATAGACGTGAACGCCCTCGGTCAGCTCCGTCATGATGAAGAAGTAGGAGTCCGGACAGGATCTGAACTCGGTCCGCCGCACGCCGACACGGACACGACGTCCCTCCGGTGCGGGAGCGAGGTGCACCGGCACCGTGAGCCGCCCGTCGTTCACGAAACCCGACGGCTCGGCCGATGGCACCGTTCCCGGACTCACCAGGTTCCTGCGCTTCCCATCGATGCTGAAGCTCCTGAATCTCGGGAGGGTCCGCTCCGGGTCGGTGATGTGTCGGTCGAGCTCGTGGACGATCAGGTAGCCTGCTCTCTCTGTCGGCTGGAGGTTCCCGAGGTCGTACGTCAGGTCGAGGTCGAGCTCGAGACGGCTCATGTCCGCCTCTGCGTACGGAGCGAGGCGAAGGCGCATGACCATGTTGGTGCGAGACACTTCGCGCTGCAGAAGCGTCCTCTTGATGCTGTTCCACGTCGTCGCAGACACGCCCGAGCCGTAGACCGTGTCCAGGAGCGCAGAGATCCTGTCGAGGTCATACCGGCTCCGCGCATAGCTCTCGTAGCCGACGGTCACGAGGGCCGCCACGATGAGGGCTATTCCGAGATCCCGGACGACCGATTCCCAGGGCTCCTTCGCCTTGAGTAGCTTGTGGGCCAGGAAGACCACGACCGCGCCGCCTGTCGCGGCGCCCAGTGCCGAGAGCAGCAACCCCGTCATGGCTCCGTCTCCTTCCTCCGGTCCGCTGCAGGCCGGTCCCGGCATCCCGGCATCTCCTCCATGAGCCTCAGCAGCTCACCGTCCCCGGTCGCCAGCGGCACCCAACCGCCGTCGCACGCCGCGAGGACTCGTGCCCCGACGGCCCACGCGAGCTCCGGGTCATCCGCGGATCGCGTCCCTGCGAGAGCGATTCGGGCACGAGCCTCGCCGAGGAACTCGACCCGGAACCGCCCGGCCGCACGCGTGTCGAGTAGCAGATAGACGGCATCGCCGATCTCCGTGACGCTCAGGGTCGGCAGCGGACCCTCGGACCACCTGCGACGCCACTCGAGAACGTCCTCCCGAAGGCCGTCCATGACCTCGCTCGCGACTCGGGACTCCGAATCGTAGTCCCCGGTGAAGTGGTACGCGACCCGGGCCACGTCCGCCCCGGGCGGTAGGACGTCGCCATAGGCCTCCATGGGCGAGACGGTCCGGATTCCGAAGTCGGTCGGGTTCCGGAGGTACGGGCTGAACCGGTCGAGGCTCAGGTGGAACACCCCGCTCGGTGGGTGAAGGTGCGTGACGTCGGGAATGAGGCGCCGGACGTCTTCGTACCAACGGAGGACGTCCCCCGGCAGGGCGTACAGGAGGTTCCAGTTCACCGACAGGTCGACCGACCTGCAGTACCTGAGGAGGCGGATGTTCTGGCTTGCGGTCACTCCCTTCCGCATCGAGGCGAGAAGCTCCGTGGAGAGCGCCTCGATCCCCGGCTGGATGATCGCCACGCCTGCCCGGCGAAGCAGCTCGACCTGCCACAGCCGCAGGTTCGCCTTCTGCTCGAAGAAGACGTGCAGGCCGAGCTTCTTCGCTGCCAGATCGGGGAGCAGAGACCGGTAGTAGGAATGCGGCATGATGTTGTCCACCATGCAGACGCGCTTCGAGGGGTGGTGTTCGACGAGCGCCTGGAGGTCTTCCAGGACTCGGCTCGCCGACTTCTGACGGAACGCGATGCTCTCGCCGTTGACGCCGCAGAAGGTGCAGTGCGACTTCTGACCCCACCAGCAACCGCGGCTGCACTCGTAGGGCAGCCAGATATCCCCGGACGCCACGAACGGCGAGGCTCGGAGCGCTCCCAGCGCATCGTAGTAGTCGTGGAAGTTCGGTCGCGGAAGGTCGTCCATGTCCGTGCACGGACTCCCTCGGACCACTCGGCCGGGCGGGCGGGCGCCCGCGGCGACAGTCTCGAGGAACGTCGTCAGGGCACCCTCGCACTCGCCGGAGAATACGTAGTCGAAGGCCCGAGAGACCGTGAGCAGTCCTTCGGCCATCTCGCCCTCGCAGTTGCCGCCACCGAGGAGCGTGATCACGTCCGGCCGACGCGACTTGACGCCGGCCAGGAGAGCGAGCGAGGAGTTCGTCTGCTCGAAGGTGGTCGAGGCACCGACGACGTCGGGGTCGTACGACAGCACCCGGTCGACCATCCCGTCGACCCAGTCCTTCGCCGCCTCGGCCACCCGATCGAGCTCCTGGACTCCGACGCCCGCCTGCTTCTCGGCGGGACGCCTTCGGAAGTAGGCCTCATCCTGCGAGTTCATCCGCCCCAACCGAGGCAGGCCGTGTGCCAGCTGCGCGAAGACCCGCTCTCCGGCCAGCCCTGTCGTCGGGCCGTAGCAGATGCGATGGTAGGTCGCCTCGCCGATCCTCTCGGCAAACGAGATGTTGGCGTACTCGATGCGCAGCTCGAAACCGGCCCGTCGCGCACACGCCTGCAGGACATGCGGACCGATCGCAGGCCGGTCCAGCCCTGCGAACGGCGGCACGAGGATGAGGACTCGGAGATCGCCTGCGGACATCGAGGCTCTCGTCTTCGACGGTTCTGGCCCCGCGAATGGATGCGAGGCCTAGAAGTCCTTGGAAATGCTGATGCTGATCTCGTGATCGTTCCCCTGCCCATGCAGGGTCGACCCGGGCACCGGCGTCCTGGCCGCCTGTGCCTCCGCCACGATCCTGGGCAGTGTCGCCCTCGCCCTGGGTGGCAGGGTCACGCCGGCCCCCTCCAGGGTGTTCACGGGATCCGCGAGGAAGTCCGCCCGAAACCGTTCGTCCGAGTTCAGTCGCTCTTCGATCGTCTTGAGGTCCATGGGCGCTCCTTTGCGGCGTCTGGCGCGTGGGCGTCAGAGCGTCGCGGCCGATGACAGTTGAATGTGCAATCGCAGGAAGTCGCCTTCGAGGTATCGGTAGTACCGGCAGTTCTCCTCCTTCTCTCTCTGCCGGTCCAGCATCTGGTTGCGCGGGCATCCTCCGAGGCAGGAGGGCAGAAAGGCGCACTCGCGACACGTCGCATCACGAAACGGCGAGTAGCGCATCCAGCTCCCTTCGGCCGCGTTCGCTCCGCACAGCCCGTCGCCGACCACGGCCAGGGCCTCGCGGGAGTCGTCCGCCGTCAGACCGCACTTGTGGACCTCTCCGGCCGGCGTGATCACGAACCCGTTGGAGCCAACCGCCCCGCAGCAGTAGAGCTTGGGTTCCGGGAACCCGTACAGCCCCTGGGCGACGACCGGCACCCCGAGGCTGTGCAGTCGCGTAATCCACCGAAGCTGGAGGGCATGAAAGGTCTCGAGCGAGATCGCGACATCCGCCGCCGCTCCGCAGGCTTCCGTGAACGGTGTAACCCTCGCGAGATACGGAAAGACGCGGGTCGTCGGTCCGAGCCAGCGCCTGGCGTGCAGAAGATCGAGCAGCTCCCACACGGCCGCCTGGTTTCGGACGTCCACGTTGATCCTGAGGCGGATGAGAAAGCGCCCGACGAGATGCCCGAGGCCGTCCAGGACGGCTCGAAACGAGGAGCGCCCCGGTTTCCCGTTTGCGATCGGCCGCCGTGCGTCATGGACCGAGGCCGGTCCGTCGAGCGTGACCTGGAGGCGATCGACGCCCGCTTCGATCAGCGCCGAGACCGTGGCCTCGTCGATTCGCGTGCCGTTCGTGATGACCTGGGCGCTGTACGGTATGCCTCGCCCCGAGCAGATGCGCATGAATGCCGCGGAGAGGCTCCGAATGACACGGAGGTTCAGGAGGGGCTCGCCGCCGAACCAGTCGACGGACATGCTGGCGTGGCTTCCGCGCGCGATGAACCGCTCCGTCGCAGAGATGAGATTCGCCTGCGTGTCCTCGGACATGGAACCCGCCCGAGACCCTACGAAGCAGTAGCCACAGGACAGGTTGCAGCGGAAGGTCGGCGAGATCGTGAGGAGGAAGGCCGAGTCTCGACGCCGGCTCTCGTATCGAGCTTCGAGGTCGGCGACTTCGTCGAGGTCCGTCGAGACCGCGAAGCCGCCCGCCACGAGGTGCGGCGTCAGGCCGCCGGGGATGAGGCTGAAGCCGTCTTCCCCGCGCTCCGTCGCCCTCGCCACCGCGTTGTAGGGCGCCGAAGACAGCCGGAGAAGCGCCCCCGTCCTCCGGTTGTAGAGGGCGCCGCCGTCTTCCAGCGCGATCAGACCGTTGTAGCGTGACAGCTGCCACGGCACGGCGGCACCCGGAGACTCGAACGCAGGGGCAGGGGCCTCAGACGATGCATGTGTCTCCGCCGTAGCACTCCGCCTTCGGCGGCAGACCTGCTTTCTCGAGGACCGTCTTCAGCTCGTCCGCCCGAACGACGATCGCTGCGCGCCCCGAGCCGGTCGAGGTGGCTGCGATGCAGGTGTCCGCGCCGAAGCACGCCGCTCCGTCCAGCCCGAGCTCCTTCAGCTCCTTGAGGCTCATCCTCCTCGGCAGCCTCAACCACACGACCACGTCTTCTTCCCTGGATCCGGTCATGACTGACCCTCCTCGTCTCGCCCTGGAGACGGCCTTCGTTCCGTGGACTCCTCCCGCCGGCCACTCCGGCAACCTGAGGCGAGAGGAGGTGACCGGGCTCGATGCCCGTGGCGCCGGCGGCGAGCGGGCTCGCCGCGCTGCCCCGTGCTCACCCTGGACGCAGGCCGCCGGACCGCCGTTGCGAAGGCGGAGCAGGAGGAGCCTTCGTACGACAATCTCGCCGTCGCTCGGCGCCCACTCGTTCCCGGGCAGACTCCGCCCGACGGCGCGACCCGAGGGGCCCTTCCGGTCCGACCTCGTCACGAACTCGCCTCCCCCGATTCGCCCGCGCAGGTCGGTCGGGACGGGCCTCAGGCGGTGCTTCTCCCAGGTCCCGGCGTGCCCTGAAGGGCCAAGACCCGCTCCATGCCGCCCAATGCTCTTCAGGGCATACGCCCCAGCTGGCGAGAGGAGACGGCGCGGCCGCGCCCCGACCCCTTCGGCATCCACCTCCGAGTGGGCTGGGCGACGACCGCCGAGGACGCGCACGGACGAGGGCATGGCGACTCCGGACACGGGCCGAACGGGGACTGCCCCTGTATCCGCAACTAGGCTGCGCGAGGCAGCCTAAATACCCACAGGCGCACTCGAGATTTCTCGGCCGGGGCTCTCCGCCCGCGAGGGGACTCTCCCGGGTCTCGTCAGCGTGTTCGGTTGCAACGGAGGAGACGGGCCAGGGGCGCGAACCTGCCGCCTCTCCTCGGGCGACACCTCGCCATTCCTCCGGTGAGCCCCTCCCGAGCGGCCTCTCCTCCGGGAGGCACGGGACCACGCCGAAGGCCTGCGTGGCCGAGAGCCCCCCGCGTCGCGGCAGATCGAGGACGCCCCGACGTGCGAGAAGTCCTCCGACTCGTTGCCGAGAGCGGCGGATACGCCTGGGCCGCGCGTCCGGGCCGCGCCCCTCAGCCCCTCCGCCGCGCGGAGCGCTTCGGACGCCTCACGAGGACGAGCCGCGAGGGGCGCCCCTTCGCCTCGCAGGCGGCGCAGAGGCGCGCGCGGCCGAAGGCCGTGCGCCGCGTCCACTCGCCGAGGCAGCCGATGCAGCGGTAGGTGTAGCGGGCGTTGCGCGCGCGGACGAGGGCGAGACGGTCGGTCTCGGGCGCGCTCGTGCGGGTGACGCCGAGCTCGCGCGCGACCTCCCAGAAGCGCGAGGAGTGCCCCTCGTCGACGCCCCAGCGGTCGTGGCAGATCGCGTGGGCCGTCTCGTGGAGGAGAGTCTCGCGCCGGTCCGTCGCCGACATGTGCGCCGAGACGCGGATGACGTGGGGCGGCCCGTACTGGATGACGCCGCCCGTCGCGCGGCGCGAGGAGAGCTCGACGCGCGCGGGAGGGAGGCGGTAGGCCTCGGCAAAGGCGTCGTAGAGCGCCTGGAGCGAGGCCTCGTCGGCGACGAGCTCCGCCCGCGACGGCGGCGGGTCCGAGAAGAGGTCGAGCTGGACGAGCGCTTCGATCTTCACGACAGTCCCTCCAGCGCCTCGCGGTGAGGCGTGAGCGGCCGGTGGAGGACGAGGGCGACGACCAGGGGGACGAGGAGGGCGGCGAGGACCTCCAGGATCGGGACGGGAGCGCCGCGGAAGGTCGGGACGACGAGGATCCGCGCGGCCCAGAGGAGCCAGAGCGCCGCGGCGCCCGGCTTCCAGCTCCCGGTGCCGAGCGCGAGGAGGCAGAGGGCGAGCGAGAGCGGAAGCTCGACGAAGAGCGCCTGGCCGAGGACGAGCGGCGTCGGAACGGCCGGGAACGGGAAGAGGACGTAGCGCGCCGCGACGGGGGCGAGCGCGCCCGCGAACGCGGCCGCGGGGGCCGCGAAGCCGACGCGGACCCGCCCGCGGAGAGCGCCGTAGAGGAGGCCGCGCACGAGCGCCTCGTGGAGCCCGACGACGACGAGCGCCGGGAGGAGCGCGAGCGCCCAGGAGGCGGGCCGCGTGAAGAGGGCCACGGTCGCGTAGCGGAGGAAGCGCGCGACGGGGAGCCAGGCGTACGCGGCCGCGAGGAAGGCCGCGACGGCGAGAGCCGGGAGGATCGTCCGCTCCGCCGTCCGCGTCATGCGGGAATGGTAGCGGACGTTGACGCCTTCGCACAGCGCGCGGAGACTCGCCTCATGATTGCGACCCGCGACCTCCGCGCCGGCTTCGTCGGCCTCGGCACGATGGGCCTCGGCATGGCCCGCAACCTCGCCGCGAAGGGCTTCCCTCTGTCGCTCACGAACCGGACGGCGGAGAAGGCCGTCCGCCTGGCGAGCGACCTCGCCGGCGGCCCCGCTCCCGTCGCCGCGCTCCCCTCTCCCGCCGCCGTCGCGGCCGCGAGCGACGTCGTCGTCTCGTGCGTCTCCGACGGGCCCGACGTCGAGGAGGTGCACCTCGGGAGGAACGGGACGATCGACGGCGCTCGGCCCGGCACGGTCGTCGTCGACTGCTCGACGGTCGACCCGGCCGTGGCCCGGCTCGTCGCGGCGCGGCTCGCGGAGAAGGGGGTCGCCTTCCTCGACGCGCCCGTCTCGGGAGGACAGAAGGGGGCGAACGAGGGGACGCTCTCGTTCTTCGTCGGCGGAGAGGCCGCGGCGCTCGAGAGGGCGCGCCCCGTCCTCGAGGCGATGGGGAAAAGGATCACGCACCTCGGCCCCTCGGGCGCGGGGCAGCTCGGCAAGGCGACGAACCAGGTCATGGTGGCGGGGACGCTCGCGGCGGTCTCCGAAGGGATGGCCTTCGCGCGGGCCGCGGGGCTCCCGATGGAGGCGATCCACGCCGCGCTGACGGGCGGCGCCGCGAACTCGTGGGCGCTCGAGGTGCTCGGGAAGAAGATGCTCGAGCGCGACTTCAAGCCGGCGTTCGCGATCAAGCACCAGCAGAAGGACCTCGCGATCGTCCTCCGCGCCGCGCGCGCGAACGGCGTGCCGCTTCCCGCCGCCTCGCTCGTCCACCAGCTCCTGTCGGCGCTCGAAGCGAAGGGGCGCGGCGAGGAGGGGACGCAGGCGCTCTACACGCTCTACGAGGAGCTGTCTCGCTGACGAGGGCGGGGCGCCGTCGGCGCGGCGGCGACGCCGCGCCGGCGCGGGTCCCCGACCCCCTCCCACGCCCGGGCGCGCGCGTTCCATCCGACGGCGTTGACACAGCCGAAAGCCGCGAGGTCCGCACCCGGTCCGCGCACGACCCAGGCGTCGGAATAGCCCCGCTTCGCGAGCTCGACGAGCGCTTTCTCCTCCGCGTCTCCAGCGACCTCCGCGACGACGCGGCGGATCGTCCCCTCGTCCTGCCAGAGGAGGCGCGGCGCCGCGACGGCCTCGGCGAGCTCCATCCCGCCGTCCACGACGTTGCGGACGACGGAGACGATCGCGGGGACGATCCGGCTGCTCCCCGGGCTCCCGAGAACGAGCTCCACGCGCCCGTCCTTCAGGACGATGGCCGGGGCGGACGGAACCGGTAGGGAGGCTCGCGGGCCGAGGAAAGCGGGGTGGGCACGGTTCTCGAGCTCGAACCAGGCGAGGACCGCGTTGTAGGGGAAACCGAGCTTCTCGCCGGCCGAGGCCGAGCCCCAGTCGGCGCCGAGGGTCTGGGTGATGGAGACGGCGTTCCCCGCCCCGTCCACGACCGACACCTGGGTCGTGTGCTCGCCGGGGGAGGGCCCGGCGGCCGCGGGCGCGCGGAGCGCTCCCGCGTTCCATGCCGTTCCGGGGCGGATCTCCCGGGCCCGTTCCTCCGCACGGCCGGCCTCCAGGAACGCCGGCATGCCGCCGGCGGAGGAACGTCCCCTCGCCGCGGTCGCCCGGGCGTCCTCGCGCGCGATCCTCACGGCGTCGAGGAGGAGCTGGTGCGCGTCCGCGGACCGGGACGCGACGAGCTCGGGAGAGAACCGCTGGAGGATCGCGAGGGTCCCGGCCAGGATTCCGCCCGCCGCCGGCGGACCGACGCTCAGGACCTCCCGGTCGCGGTAGTGGACGCGCGCCGGCTCGGTCTCGTGAACGTTCGCCGGAACGCGCGCGAGATCCTCCTTCCTCACGAAGCCGCCGTGCGCCCGCATGTCGGCGTCGATCTCTCCCGCGAGGGCGCCGAGATAGAAGTCGTCCGGCCCCGCCTCGGCGAGACGGCGAAGCGTTCCGGCGAGCGCCGGGAGACGCAGCCGCGATCCGACGGCCGCGGACGACGGGTATCCGTTCGGGTCGCACGGCCCGGGGAGGAGGACTCCGGCGAGGAGCGGAGAGAGGGAGAGCCTCCAGGCGTTCGCCCTCACGACGGACGCCTCCGTCCAGCCGAGCTCCCACCCGCGCTCCGCCTCCGCGATGGCGGGGGCGAGCACCTCCGCGAAGCGCATCGTCCCGAAGCGGGAAAGGGCGCGGGCGAGCGAGGCCACGGAGGTCGGCACCGCGGCTGTCGCGTGCCCCGTCAGCACCCCCGCCGCCCGCGCCCGGCGGAGGGCCTCCCGGTCGACGCGGAGCGGGACCGCCGAGGGGCAGACGATCGCGACCGGCGGACGGCCCGCGAGCTGGACGAGGATCCAGCTCTCGCCGCCGAGTCCCGACTCCGACGGGTCCGACGCCCCGAGCGTGAACGCGGCGGCGACGGCGGCGTCGACGGCGTTCCCTCCCGCCTCGAGGACCTCCGCGCCGGCGCGGGACGCCGCCTCGGACGACGTGACGACCATGCCGGCGGGCGAGCGGAGCGGCTCGGGCTCGAGCGCGCTCCGGAGCGAGCCCGCGCCCGACGGATCGGGGCTCGGGCTCGTCGAGGCGACGCCGAAGGCGAGAGCGGGCAGGAGCGCCGAGGCGCAGGCCAGACGCACGACGAACGGGGGACGACGGCAGGGCATGCCCGAGGAAAGCCCCTCGCCGGGCGGCTGTCAAGCCGCCGCTAGAATGTCCTGCGATCCCCGAAGGAGACGCCATGAGCCTCGGACGCGTCGACCGCAGCTCCGCCTTCGCCCTTCTCGCCGCCGCGCTCCTTCTCGCCTCCTCCGCCGGCGCGGACGCGGGCGACCGGCGGAGCCACGTGCGGAGCCACCCGTTCGGGCCCGACCGCGAGTCGTCGGTCGGGATCCGGCAGGGCCCCGTGACGATCGAGACGGTGAGGATCCGGAACTGGCCCGACGCCGACGACTTCGCCGACGCCGAGGAGGACCCCGGCGAAACGCACACGATGGTCGTGGAGTTCGAGTATTCGAACCGGGACGAGGGCCGCGACTGGAAGTGCCGCTACACCGTGACGATCACGGGGAAGGACGGGAGCGTCCGGGCCGAGAACGACCGGACGGCCACGCTCGACGCCGGGAAGATCCACGACACGAACAAGATGTTCGTCCGGATGAAGACCCGCGACTACAGGCGGGTCCGGTCGTTCAAGGTCCGGTACGAGCTCTGGCGGGACTGACGTGAACGGGGAGGACCCGCGCCGCCGGGTCCTCCCCCGGCGCCTTCGGCGCCTCCCTCTCCGCGCGGAGACGCCGCGCTTGGCGCCACGCCGGAACGTGAACGGGGAGGACCCGCGCCGCCGGGTCCTCCGTCAGCGGCCGCTCGCCTCCGGGAAGAGGAGCTCCTGGGGCCGGAGCGCCGGCAGCAGGCTCTCGATCGCGCACTTCGCCCAGCCCTCGCGGCAGACGGCGTCGAGCGCGACGAACGGCACGTCCCACTCCTCGAGCGTGGCGAGCAGGAGCGCGTCGATGTCGTGCTGGAAGGCGAGGTCCGTGTCGCGGACGCCGTCGAAGCTCGGGTCTCCGACGATCGGCACGCGGAAGAGGGCGTCGTAGGTCGGGAGCCAGGACCTGACGAGGCCCTCGAGCACCTTCACCTGCGGGTCGCCGGGCGCGGCGCGCCTCAGGTAGCAGTAGTTGTCGAGGACGGCGCGGTCGCAGACGACGACCTCGGCCTTCGCCTCGGCCTGCAGCTCCCAGGCGATCTGCGTGTGGAGGATCCAGGCCTGGGCCTTGATCGTCGTCTCGCGGTTGATGGGAAGCGGACACTCGCGGGCGACCTCGCGCACGAGCTCGACGGTCAGGTCGCGCCGCTTGAGAGCGGCCGCCAGGTCGTAGCAGAGGGTGGTCTTGCCGACTCCGTGAGTCCCGATGAACGCGATCTTCATCCCGCCCGATCCTCGCACGAACGGACGGGTTCGTCTCGTCGCGACGAGTCTCAGTACATGAGCAGGCGCCGAGCGTCCACGTTGGTGTGGCCCGGGGGGTCCGGGGGGCGGCGATCAGCACCCCCCGGGAAGGCTCAGGATATGAACTGGCCGCGCGCGTCTATGTTGGTGCGACCCGGGGGGTCCGGGGGGTCGCGTCTCGCGTGGCGCAGTTGACGCCAGATGCGATCGCCGCCGTTCCCGACCTGGGGGGTCCGGGGGGTCGCGATCAACACCCCCCGGAGAGCGCACCCCCCGGAGAGCGCCTCAGGACCAGATCGTCCGTCGGACGACGACGAGGGTCGTGTCGTCGGCGGGCTCACCCTCGCCGACGTGGCTCCTCCAGTCGCCGACGAGCGCCTCGAGGATCGACTCGGCGGGCCTCCTCCAGAGCCCGACGCGCATCAGCACCTCGCGCGGCTTCTCCCATCCGTACGCGTCGTCGAACCGGTCGAGCCCCTCGAAGAGCCCGTCCGAGGCGAGGACGAGGCTCGCGGCGCCGGGAAGCTCGAACTCGGTCTCCGCGTAGACGCGCGCCGGCCCCTTCCCGAGCGGGAGACCCGAGACGGCGAGCTCGATCACGCCCCCTTCGACGAGGAGGAGCGGCCACGGGTGCCCCGCGTTCGCGAGGACCCCGCGCCCCGTCGCCGGCTCGATCCGCGCGAGGACGAGGGAGGTGAAGAGGTGGCCGGGGCTCGCCGCGCGCAGGACGCGGTCCACCTCCGCGAGGATCTCGCCGGGGCGGCGTCCGGCCTTGACGAGCGTGAGGAGGCAGGCCTTCACCATCGCCCCCTGGATGCCGCACGAGTAGCCGTGCCCCGCGACGTCTCCGGCAGCGACCCAGAGAGCCCCCTCTTCGTCGACGAGGAACTCGTAGAGGTCTCCTCCCGCCTCCGTCGCGACGATCGTCCGGGCCGCGATCTGGAGCCCCGGGACGTCCGGCGGGCGGACGGGGAGGAGCGCGAGCTGCATCCGCGAGAGGAGGTCCATCTCGTACTTCACCCGCCGCTCGGACTCGATCCGCTTCACGTAGTCGGGCGCGTCGACTCGGGCCTCGTCCTCCCGCTCCGGGCGGCGGATCGCGGCGACGCCGACCCAGACGAGGACGACGAGCGCGCCCCCGGCGAGGAGGAGCGGGAGCCAGAGCTCGGCGGGGAAACGGACGGCCGAGAGGAGGTCGCGGCAGAGGGCCGGCGCCGTGGCCCCGGCGAGGAGACCCGTCAGGCCGTACGCGCGAAAGGCGAGGAGAAGGAGCGCGGCCTCCGCGAGCGTCAGGACGAGGAGCGCGCCCCAGGGCTCGTACGAGAAGGAGAGCGAGTAGAGGAGCGCGAAGGCGACGGCGCCGAGGACGTCGGCTCTCTCTCGCGGCAGGAGGAACCGGAAGAGGGCGGATGCGAGGACGAGCGTCGCCGCGGCGTAGGGGCCCTCGAGGAATGCGTTCGCGAGGCCGCCGAAGGCGGGGAGGATGAACGACGGGGCCTGCGGCACGACGCCCGGGATCCCGGCCGTCGCGACGCCCGACGCGAAGAGGAGGCGGAGGCCGGCTACGGCGGCGCCGAGGCCGAGGCCTCCGAGGAGGGCACGACCGAGGCGCGGCGAGAGGCGTCCCGCCGCGAGCGCGTCGAGGCTCGTCCGGAAGCCCGGGACGGTGTCGCGAAGGAGCGCCTCGGAGACGGCCCAGTAGCCGACGAGGGCGACGACGACGACCAGGCGCCCCGCGAGGACGAACCCGGCCGCGACCCCCTGCTGACCGCCCGTGTCGAAGAAGACGCCGGAGAGGACCATGGCGGCGAGCGCGAGGAGGCCGAGGCCGACCGCGATGCGGAAGCCGAGGCGGCGGCGAAAGAGGAGAACGCCGAAGAGGACGACGACCCCGAGGCCGACGACGCCGAAGAGGGGAACCGCGATCGCGAGGTAGCGGAAGGCGGCCTTCTCGTAGCGCGCGCCGACGTCCGGGTCGGCGAGCTCGCGCGCGAGCATCAGCATGCCCGCCGCCGGGGCGAGCTTCGAGACGACCTCGGGCGGGGAGCCCGCCCGCGCCGGGAGCGGCCAGACGCGGACGACCGTGTTCCCGCTCTCGACGTCGGCCGGGACGCCGAGGGTCTCCCCGCGGGCGAGCCGGGCGAGGACGGCGGAAGCGAAACGGCCCCGCGCCGACTGGACCTCGCTCAGCGGCTCGGCGACGCGGAAGAGGCTCCCGCTCGTGAACTCGACGCGCCGGAGGGTGCCATCGCGGGCGATCGCGATCTCCGCCCGCCCGGTGCCGACGCCGGGCACACGGAGCTGGCCCCGGACGACCCAGGAGGCGACGGCGCCGTGGGCGGCGAGCCACTCCGGCGCCCGGCGGCCGAGCCGCCGATAGGCGCGCTCGAGCTCGCTCGAGGCGAGGACGTGGCGCACGTTCGCCTTCGGCGCGAGGAGCGTCGCGCCGACCGCGGCCATCTCGTCGCGGGCCGTCGCGATCGCGGCCTCCTTCGAGACCCTGAGCGGCTGCCACTCCGGGAGGACGCGGCGCACCGCGACGGCCCCCGCCGCGAGGACGACGAGCCCCGCGAGGAGCGCGAGCCGCGGCAGACGCGGGCGCGTCGGGGCTTCGCCGCCGCTCACGGCCGGCCGCGGCTCACGAACGGCCGAGCGCGGGGACGAACGTCTTCCCCGCCGTCAGCTCGAGCATCCTGTCGAGCGAGCGCTTCGCCTTCACCCGCGTCTCCTCGGGGACCTCGATCGCGGGGCGAAGGTCCCGGAGGGCGAGCCAGAGCTTCTCCATCGTGTTCCGCTTCATGTGCGGACACGCGTTGCACGAGCAGCCGTCGTCGGGAGGCGCCGCGACGAGCGCCTTCCCCGGAGCCGCGCGGCGCATCTGGTGGAGGATCCCCTCCTCCGTCGCCACGATGAACGACGGGTGGTCCGACTCGGCGACGTGCTTCAGGAGCGCCGACGTGGAGCCGACGAAGTGGGCGTGCGCCAGGACCCGCGCGTCGCACTCGGGGTGGGCGACGAGCCGGGCCTTCGGGTTCCTCGCCATCAGGTCGAGGATCCGCTTCTCCGAGAAGGTCTCGTGGACGACGCAGGTCCCCGGCCAGACGACGAATCTCCTCTCCAGCTTCTTCTCGAGCCAGGCAGCGAGGTTCCGGTCGGGGGCGAAGACGACCGGGTCGGGGATCCGTCGCAGGATCGCCTCGGCGGACGAGGAGGTCACGATGACGTCCGAGAGCGCCTTCACCGCCGCCGAGCAGTTGATGTAGGAAGCGACCGTGTGCCCGGGGTACTTTAGGAGCCACTCGGCGAAGAGCGGCGCCGGGCAGCCGTCGGCGAGGGAGCAGCCCGCCTCGAGGTCCGGGACGACGACCGTCTTCTCGGGCGTCAGGATCTTCGCCGTCTCGGCCATGAAGTGGACCCCGCAGAAGGCGACGACCTTCTGCGGCGCGGCGAGCCCCTTCCTCGCGAGCTCGAGCGAGTCGCCGACGAAGTCGGCGAGGTCCTGGATCTCGGACTCCTGGTAGTAGTGGGCCAGGATCAGGGCGTCGCGCTCCTCCTTGAGGCGGAGGATCGCGTCCGGCAGGTCCGCCGGAAGGGGCGTCGCGGGCGTCGGGAGGGGGCTCGAGGCGCTCACGAGGGGATTCTACGGCGCTGTCCGCGGCGCGTTTCGCCCCCGAGGGCATTACGATGCGGCCGGGATGACGCATCGCCTCTTCGCCCGCCTCCGGACGATCACCCTTCCCGTCGTCGCGCTCCTCCTCGCGGCGACCCTCGCGGAGACGGCGGAGGCCGCGACGAAGAGGAAGCGGAGGACGAGGCGGAAGCCCGCCCCGATCCCCGAGGTGCCGCGTCCGCACGACCCGTTCGAGGTGACGTTCACGACGCCCGACGGCGTCCGGCTCCACGCGACGTGGCGCCCTTCCCCGTCCGGCTCCGCCGCCCCGGCCGTCCTCCTGCTCCACCCCTTCTCCCGCGAGAGGAGGGAGGTCGCCGACGTCGCCGAGGATCTCGCCGCGCGCGGTTTCTCGACGCTCGCCCTCGACCTCCGCGGCCACGGCGAGTCGGTCCGCAAGGGAGGCGCCCGCGTCTCTCTGAGCCTGGCGCTTCAGACCTCGCCGAACGGACTCCCGCGCGACGTCGAGACCGCCTGCGCGTGGCTGAAGACCCGGTCGTCCCGGATCGGGGTCCTCGGCTTCTCGCTCTCCGGGAACCTCGCCGCCCTCGCCACGGCGGCCGGCTGGGCCGAGGCGGGCGTCGCCGTCTCGCCATACGCGGAGCGCCTTCCCGCGCTCGCGGGGACGCGGCCGAAGACGCCGAAGGGCCTCCTCGTCCTGGCGTCGGAGAAGGACCCCGGCCGGGCCGACTCGGCGCGAGCCCTCGACGCCGAGGGGCGCGAGCCGAAGTCGGTCGTCATCTATCCCGGCGCCGCACACGCCCTCGACCTCCTGCGCTCCGAGGCCGCGGCGAAGGCCGCCGCCTATGCGTGGCTCGAGGCGCGGCTCGGACCCGTCACCCCACCGCCCTCGCCGGTCGCGACGGTCCCCGGAGGTTCGTCGTGAGCACCCTCGTGCCACCCGGGGGACCCGAGCTTCGCGCGGCCCCCCGGACCCCCCGCCGCTTCGTCGGAGGTCCGCCGTGACCACGCTGGTGCTCCCCGGGGGGCCTGGGCTTCGCGCGGCCCCCCGGACCCCCCGCCGCTTCGTCGGAGGTCCGTCGTGACCACACTGGTGCCACCCGGGGGGCCTGAGCTTCGCGCGGCCCCCCGGACCCCCCGCCGCTTCGTCGGAGGTCCGTCGTGACCACACTGGTATTCGACATCGAGACCGTCGGATTGCCGTGGCTCGACCTCGACCCTCTCCTCCGCGAGTGGCTGACGCGGGGCGCGGAGGACGGCGAGGCGTACCGCTCGAAGAAGGACTGGCGCTCGCTCTCTCCGTACGCGGCGAAGGTCGTCGTCGTCGCCGCCCTGAATCCCGAGACGGGGAAGGGGAAGGTCTGGTACGAGGCCCCCGAGCCCTCGAAGAGACCCTCGCGCGACGGGCTCTTCGAAGAGATCGGCGGAGACGAGAAGAGCCTCCTCGCCGGCTTCTGGGAGACGGCGGCCCGATTCGAGCGTCTCGTCTCGTTCAACGGACGCTCCTTCGACGGGCCGTTCCTCTCGGTGCGGAGCGCGATCCACGGCGTCGCGCCGACGCGGAACCTCGCCGGCTACCGCTATTCCGTCGAGTCACACGTCGACCTGATGGAGGTCCTGACGTTCCAGGGGGCCGCCGGCACCCGCCCTTCGCTCCACGCCGCATGCGTCGCGTTCGGGATCCCCTCGCCGAAGAGCGCCGAGATGCACGGCTACGCGGTCGGCGACGCCTACGCCGAGGGGAGGCTCCCGGAGATCCTCGACTACTGCCGCCGCGACGTCGAGGCGACCGCCGCTCTCCTCGCCCGGCTCGAGCCGACGCTCCTCCCCCTCTTCCGGCGCTGAGCCCTCCCGACATCCGGACCGCGCGACGGCCTATACTCCGGCCGTTCCGATCGTGCGGAGGAGAGGCGCCCGCGGCCATTCCGGCGTCCGCTCCGAGGAGGCTCCGATGAATCGCAAGGTCATCGCCCTGGTCGAAGACCCGTTCTGGCGGACGAAGATCGACACCGCCGTCAGGTCCGTCGGCGCGACGACGGTCTTCCTCGCGGACCCGGCCGCGGTCGCGGGGACGATCGACCCCTCCGCGCCGGTGATCGTCGTCGTCGACCTCGCCCTCCGCTCGGCGCCCTTCGAGGCGATCGCGGGGCTGAAGAAGGCCGCGGCGACGTCGTCCGTCCCCGTCATCGGCTACCACGACCTCGCCCGGGCCGACCTGAAAGAGAAGGCGACTGCCGCCGGCTTCGACGAGGTCCTCCCCCGCTCGTCGTTCTCGCAGCGCTTCGCGGACCTCGTCCTGAAGTACCTCCTCCCCGGCGGCGTCCGGATGGAGGAGGAGGAGAACGAGCTCCCCGAGGAGTAGGCCCCGCGCGGAGGGCCCAGACGGCGAGAGGCGGGCACTGGCCCGCCTCTCCGCGTCTCCGGGCTCCCCGCCGCCCCGCCCTGCTTCTTCCGAAGCTCCAGAGACCTGCTTACACGGACATGAGGCGGGGGCGAAGCCCCCGCACCCCCCCGGCGCGCCGCCGGTCCTCCTCCGGGGTCCGGTCTATTTCTTCCG
>CAZLQX010000020.1:0-22039 GCA_964561935.1 uncultured Holophagales bacterium | reverse complement strand
CCCCCGCCCCCGCCGTCACCACGCTGACGGCCTGGCCCCCCCGCGCCCCCGCCGTTTTTCTCCCCACGCTCCTTCCCCCTGCTTCCCCGGATTTGGGGGGGGGGCGACCCCCCCCCACCCCCGCGTCGCTCCGCAGGTCCTCGTCCGGGGTCCGTTCTATTTCTTCCGGAGCTCCATGAGGACCTGCTTCGCGACGGCCTTCAGCGTGTCGAAGACGCCGACGCCCGTCGGAGCGGTCGCCTCGAAGGTCGGCTCGCCCTTGTAGTTCAGCTGGCGGTACATCTCGTCGGCCCCGACGGCCGTCGGGAGGTCGCGCTTGTTGAGCTGAAGGACGTACGGGATCGTCGTCAGGTCGAAGCCGTGCTCGCGGAGGTTCTTCTCGAGGTTCTGGAGAGACTCGACGTTCGCGTCCATCCGGGCTTCCTGCGAGTCCGCCACGAAGACGACGCCGTCGACCCCCTTCAGGATCAGCTTGCGGCTCGCGTCGTAGAAGACCTGGCCCGGGACCGTGTAGAGGTGGAAACGCGTCTTGAAGCCGCGCACCGTCCCGAGGTCGAGGGGGAGGAAGTCGAAGAAGAGCGTCCGGTCGGTCTCCGTGGCGAGGGAGATCAGCTTCCCCTTCGCCGCCGGGTTCGTCCGGTCGTAGATGTACTGCAGGTTCGTCGTCTTCCCGCAGAGGCCGGGACCGTAGTAGACGATCTTGCAGTTGATCTCGCGGGCGGCGTAGTTGATGAAGGTCATCGCTTCGGCACCCTCAGACAATCCCCCGGGGCGCGGAGGCTTCCCTCAGGGCGTCGACGGTCGCGCATCTCGTCCTCACTCCCGGAAGAGGCTGTCGATGTCTTCGTCCGTGATCTCGGCGAACGGGGAGTCGACCCCCTCGTGCCGCCGCTCCTTCTCCTCCTCGACCTTGCGCTGGATCGCGTCGAAGATCCTCTCGAGGTCCTGCGTCGCCTTCCTCACCCTGAGCCGGACGAGGCCGAGAGAGGAGCGCTCGTCGAAGATGATGACGAGGATGACGCGCTGGCCGACGATGGAGATGTAGACGTTGTCCTTCTCCCCCTCGTGGAAGAGGACCGGAAACTCCTTCTCCCCGATGAGCTTCGCGAGGCCGTCCGTGGCCGCGACGTTGCCCGCGGTGAGCGAGGCGAGGGAAGTCGTGTCGAGCGACTCGAGGTCCCCCTGGGCGGCGATCTGCTGGCCGTTCTTGTCGACGATGAAGACGACCTTCGCCTGGGCGTCCGCCTTGAGCCGCCCGATGACTTCCTTGATCTGCTGGAACTCCTCGTCGAAAAGGACGAAATCCGTCATAAGACCCGATCCTCGCTAGTGTAACCGATGACCGCGCGGCCCCCGAGGCCTAGACCTCCCGCCTCCCCGACAGGGAGCGGCCCAGGGTCACCTCGTCGGCGAACTCCAGGGCGGCGCCGACGGGGAGGCCGAACGCGAGCCGGGTGACGCGGACGCCGAGCGGCTTGAGCCGCCGGGCGAGGTAGAGGGCGGTCGCCTCCCCCTCGACGTTGGGGTTCGTGGCGAGGACGACCTCGGCCACGCCCGCCGCCGCCCGCTCGAGGAGGTCCCCCACGTGGAGGTCGTCCGGGCCGATCCCGCGGAGCGGCGCGAGGGCCCCGCCGAGGACGTGGTAGCGCCCCCGGAACTCCCGTGTCCGCTCGAGGACCTCGACGTCGAACGGCTCCTCGACGACCGCGAGGACCGAGCCGTCGCGCCCCGGGTCGGTGCAGAGGGCGCAGGGGTCCGTCTCGGTCAGCGCGTGGCAGACGGAGCAGGCCTTCGTTCTTTCCCGCGCCTCGAGGACCGCGCGGGCGAGGCCCGCCGCCTCGGCCTCCGGCGCCCCGAGGAGGAAGTGGGCGATCCTCCGGGCGCTCTTCGGGCCGATCCCGGGAAGGCGCTCGAGCGCCGCGACGAGCCGCGAGAGCGACGGGAGGCCGCTCACGGCTTCCGCTCGTCGGGCTTCACCTCGGCGATCTCGCCGTCGAACATGTCGAGGATCTTCCTCACCCGCTCGTCGGCGCCGGCCCGCTTCTTCAGGATCTCGCGCTCGAGCTTCTCCGGGTCGACCGTGGCCGCGGCGGCGGTCAGGTCGCCTCCGGCCGGCTCGGCGCTCTCGACGACGACCCGGGCCTTCGCGCCGAGGACGGCGACGGCGGCCTCCTCGAGGACCTTCTTCACGGAAGGCTCCCCGAGGCGCTTCGCGAGCGGCGGACTCGGCGGGTCGAGGACGAGCCGGACGCTCTTTCCCTCGACCACGACCGAGACGTCCTCGAGCGCGGCGCCGAGGTTCCCGTGCCGCTTCTCGACGGCCTCGCGGAAGGCGGTCGCGGCGTCGGCCGGGGCCTCCGGCTCGGGCTCGGCGACCTCGAGCGGCGTCAGGCCGACGAAGCGCGGCGTCTCGGGCGCCGCGGCGGGCGCGGACCTCCGGGCCGGCTCGGGGACCGGAGCGCGCGCGGGCGCGGCCGGCGCCTGCGGGGCCGGCAGGGAGACCGTCGTGCCCGAAGCGAGGAGCTCCTCGATCGGGACGAGTCGGGGCAGCTCGGCGAGGCGAAGGAGGAGGACCTCGAGCGCGAGCGCCGGGACGTCGCTTCTCCGGAGCATCCCCTCGGCCTCGGTGAGGAGCGTCAGGACGCGCAGGAGCGTCGGGTAGGGGGTCGTCCGGGCGAGCTCGCGGAGCGTCGCCGAGCCCTCCTCGGAGATCCCGGCGACCGCCGGGGCCGAGGGGTCCGCGGCGAAGCGGACCGTGCCGCGGACGAGGGACGTCAGGTCGTGCGCCGTCGCCCTCGGGTCGGAGCCGGCGGCGTCGAGCTCCGCCGCGCCGCGCAGGACCGCGGCCCGGTCGCCCGCGAGGACGGACGCCAGGAGCGCGACGAGGGCCGTCCTGTCCGGCGACCCGAGGAGGAGCGCGACGTCGGCCTGCGTGACGCGGCCGCCGGTCTGCGCGGCCGCCTGGTCGAGGAGGGAGAGGCCGTCGCGGAGGCTCCCCGTCGCCGCGGCGGCGAGGGCCGCGAGGGCCGCAGGCTCGACCCAGGGGGCCGGCTTCTCCGCCGCCTCGACGGCGTACCCCTCGCGCCGCGCGATCTCGGCGAGCCGCTCGGCGACCTCCGCGTCGGTGAGGCGCCGGAAGTCGAAGCGCTGGCAGCGCGAGAGGATCGTCGCGGGGATCTTGTGCCGCTCGGTCGTCGCGAGGATGAAGACGGCGTGGGCCGGCGGCTCCTCGAGGGTCTTCAGGAGCGCCTGGAACGCCGCCGCCGAGATCGCGTGGACCTCGTCGATAATGAAGACCTTCCGCCGGTCCCGCACCGGGGCGTAGCCGACGATCTCGATCAGGTCGCGGGCCTGATCGACTTTGCCGTGCGTCGCGCCGTCGATCTCGAGGGCGTCGATCGAGCGCCCCTCGAGGACCTCGACGCACGACTCGCACGTCCCGCACGGACGCGGCGTCGGGCCGGAGGCGGTGCGGCAGTTGATCCCGGCCGCGAGGAGGCGGGCCGAGGTCGTCTTCCCGACGCCGCGCGGCCCCGAGAAGAGGTAGGCGTGGGCCATCCGGTCCTGGGTCAGGGCGTTCGTCAGGGCGCGGACGATCTCCGCCTGCCCGACGACGTCCTCGAACGTCCGGGGGCGCCACTTCCGGGCGAGGGGGACGAAGGCGTTCATCGTCATGAAAGGGCCGGGCCCCTCGATGAGTCCGGGTGATCCGCGGCGCCCGATCCGTTCCTCTTAGTGCTGCTTCCTTCCGGATCTGACACGGTTCGAGGGGGGTCGTCGCGCGGGACCCGAACTCACCCAGGGGCCCGGGCCGGGGATTTTAGGACAGCGGGACCGGGACGAGCCGAAAAACGGGGACCCGCGGCGCGAACGTGGCGGACAGGGTGGGATTCGAACCCACGGTAGCCTTTCGACTACACACGGCTTCCAACCGTGCTCCTTAAACCGCTCGGACACCTGTCCACGTCCGCGGGGACGGGAACTCTGCCCCGGCCGCGCCGATCCGTCAAGCGGCATCTCTCGCGGCATCTCTCGCGCACGTTCGCCCCGGCCCCGTCGGCCTCCCCCGCCCCCCGAGCTCCCGGGGCAAACGGAAACGCCCCGGCCGCCGTAGAACGGAACGAAATGTCGTACTTCCTTCGCCGCCTCGCTCCGTCCGCCCTCGCGGCGGCCCTCGCCCTCCTCGCGGCCCTCCCCGTCTCCGCCGCCGGGAAGCTCGTCGAGGAGACGGTCGACGTCCCCCGCGCGACCCGCGTGCCGCTCACGCTCTCCTTCGAGAAGTCGACGATCTTCGGCCTCGAGTCGCAGAACGACCCGAAGCCGGCCGACCTCGAGGAGGCGAAGGCGAAGGACCCGAAGGACAAGACCTGGGTCCTCCTCCGCTTCTTCTACCGCAACGAGGGGTGGACGAGGCAGAAGGTGAAGATCCGCGTCCTCCTCCTCGACGAGGACGGGGGCGTCCTCGCGGACGCGGGACGGTCGACGAAGCTCGCGAAGCAGAAGAACGAAGACACGATCACGGTCCCGCTGAAGGTCGTGACGCTCGACTGGGGCCGCGCCGCGAAGGTGAAGCTCCTCGTCACGTTCCTCGAGTAGCGCCGCCGCCCTCCGGGAAACGGCCTCGAAGACCGCTCCCGGAGGCTGCCTTCCCCTCCGGGGAGGCTTGCGCTATTCTCTCGCGCCCGCTCCGAGGCCGAAACGCGGTGAGGTGCTGGAGTGGTTGATCAGGCCGGTCTCGAAAACCGGTGTAGTCGAGAGGCTACCGTGGGTTCGAATCCCACCCTCACCGCCATCTGATTCCCGGGAGAATCCGCCCGCCGGCGACGGCGGGCTTTCTCGTCCCTCAGCGCCTCAGGAACCAGCCGGCGAGGGAGCCGACGAGGTCGGCGATCCCTCCGATCGCCCGGTAGCCCTGGAGGTCCCTCTCCCAGTCCGACGCGGGCATTCCCGTCGCCTCGGCCATCGCCCGGCGGTTCTCGAGGCTCCGGACCTCCTCGGCGAGCTTCTCCCTCTCCCGCTGGCGGATCCGGTCCCAGCCTCCCTTCTCGAGGAAGGCGACGATCGCGAGGAGCTCCCCCTTGTCGAACCAGAGACCGTGGTCGCGGCAGGCGTCGAGGATGACGCCGGAGCCCCCGCCGTAGTTCGAGCGGTTCATGAGCTTCCCGCAGGTCGGGCAGGGGCGGTAGCGCACGGGGGCGAACGCCCCGCTTGCGGCCTTTCCGGGCCCCTGCGGCGGCGCGTCGGACGGGGGCTCGGCGAGGCGGACCTTCGCCCGGGTGTCCGCGTCCTTCGTGACGGCCTCGAACGCCTCGCGCTTCAGGAAGAGCCCCGAGCAGCGCGGACACTCCGCGTAGCCGACGGCGCCGAAGGCGTGGGCGACGAGGTCGAGCCGGCAGTCGGGGCAGCTCCCCGAGCCGTCGGCGACGAAGGCCGGCGCCGGGAGGAGGGCGCCGCACTTCACGCAGCGCTCGGCCTCGCGCGGCGAGAGGGCGAAGCAGGTCACGCAGCGCTTCGTCGCGAGGAGCGAGCCGCAGTGGACGCAGGCGCGCGCGCCTTTCGCGGCGGGGGCGCCGCACGAAGGGCACCGGAACGTGGGGGCTTCGGGGGGCTGGAAGGCCCCGCGCTCAGGAGGCCGGCTTCCTTCTGCGCTCACGGAAGAACTCCTTCAGGATCGCGCCGCACTCCTCGCCGAGGACGCCCGCCTCGACGTGGACGCGGTGGTTCAGCCGCGGGTCGCGGCAGAGGTCGCCGAGCGAGCCGACGAAGCCCGCCTTCGGGTCGGCGGCGCCGTAGACGAGCCGCGGGAGGCGCGAGAGGACGATCGCCCCGGCGCACATCGCGCACGGCTCGAGCGTGACGTAGAGCGTGCAGCCGTCGAGGCGCCAGGAGCCGAGGCGCCGCGCGGCGCGACGCAGGACGAGGACCTCGGCGTGCGCCGTCGGGTCGTGGTCGACCTCTCGGCGGTTCCGCGCGCGGGCGACGACGAGCCCGTCCCTCACGACGAGAGCGCCGATCGGGACGTCCCCGTGCGCGGGCGCGCGGCGCGCGGCGCGGAGCGCCTCGCGCATGAAGCGCTCGTCGTCGGCGTGCGAGGCCTTCACCGGGCGATCCCCCCGCGACGCCGGGAGCGCCCGGCCCGGCCGGTCGCGATGCCTGCGGAGCCGTCGGGGAGCGCGGAGCCGCGCGGGAAGGCGAGGGCCATCGCGCGTAGGTTACGGGATGCGGGGCCCGCCCCGCTCCGTCTCCGCGCCGCTCCGCCCGAACGCGGGGCCGGCGGCGAGAAGGGCCGCGCAGGCGGCGAACGCCGCACCGGCGGCGTACGCGCGTCGCACTCCCGCGGCGAAGGCGTCCGCCGTCGCGGCGTCGAGCGTCCCGGCCCGGAGCGCCCCGGCCGGTACGAAGGCGTAGAGAACCGCCCCCGCCGCCGCGACGCCGAGGACCATCCCGAGGGTCCGCGCCGTCCCGAGGAGGCTCCCGACGACGCCGAGGTGCGCCCGGGGGGCGCTCCCCATCACCGAGCTGTTGTTCGGCGACTGGAAGAGCCCCGTCCCGACGCCGAAGAGGGCGAGCCGCCACGCGACGCCCGCTTCCGTCGCGGCGGCGGGCATCGCGGCGAGGAGGAGGCACGCGACCGCCGAGAGCGCGGCCCCCGCGGCCGCGGGGCGCGCCGTCCCGACCCGGTCGGAGAGCGCGCCGGCGAAGGGTGCGACGAGGAGGACCGCGGCCGGGAACGCCGTGAGGACGAGCCCGACCCGCCCCGGCCCCGCGCCGAGGAGGCGGGCGAGGAGGAACGGCGTCAGGAAGACGACGACGTACTGGGACATGAAGTTCAGGACGGCCGCCACGGACCCGAGCGCGACGCGCCCGTTCCGGAAGATCGCGAGGTCGACCATCGGCTCCGGCGTCCGGCGTTCCCTCAGGACGAAGAGAACGCCGGCCGCGAGGGCGGCGAGGAGGAGCGGGGCGTTGCGGGGTGTGAGCCCCTCCACCTGGGCGAGGTTCACGAGGAGAAGGAGCGACACGAGGAAAACGAGGGCCGCCGCCGCGCCCGGAAGGTCGATCCGGCCGGGCCGGAACGGCGCCTCCGGGAGGACCCGGCGGGCGAACGCGAAGGCGAGAAGGCCGACGGGGAGGTTCACGAGGAACGCGGCCCGCCACCCGAGCGTCCCCGCGAGGAGGCCGCCGAAGCTCGGGCCGATCGCGAGGCCGACCGAGATGCTCGCCGCGAAGAGGCCGATCGCCCTCCCTCGCTCGGCCGGGGGAAAGGTCGCCGTCAGGATCGCGAGCGGGGCCGAGGCCATCGCCGCCGAGGCGATCCCCTGCAGCGCGCGAAAGGCGACGAGCGCGCCGATCGTCGGCGCGCCGGCGCAGAGCGCCGAGGCGGCGACGAACGCGAGGAGGCCGCCGAGGAAGACCCTCCGGTGCCCGCGCAGGTCGCCGAGCCGCCCGAAGACGAGGACGAGGCCGCCCGTGGCGAGGAGGTAGGCCATCGGGACCCACTGGACCGCCGCGAGGCTCGCCCCGAACGAGGAGGCGAGCGTCGGGAGGACGACGTTGACGATGCTTCCGTCGATCGGGCCGAGGATCGCCCCGGCCATGACGGCCGCGAGGATCGCGCCGCGGCGCTCGCGAGGCGCGGCGCCGGGCGCCGCGCCCGTCAGATCCAACCGCGCCTCTTCATCCAGAGGAGCATGCCGCCGGCGACGCCGGCGCAGAGGAGCCAGAAGGCCGGGTAGGTCCAGCGCGCGTCGAGCTCCGGCATGTGCCGGAAGTTCATCCCGTAGACGCCGGCGAGGAACGTGACCGGGATGAAGACCGTGCCGACGACGGTGAGGACCTTCATCACCTCGTTCATCCGGTTGCTCGTCGCGGTCATGAACGTCTCCTGGACCGACGCGACGACCTCGCGGTAGGCCTCGATCATCTCGATGACCTGGACGATGTGGTCGTGGACGTCGCGCAGGTACGTGCGGGTCGTCTCGCTCAGGCACTCGTGCGGCTCGCGCCCGAGCGACCCGATGACCTCCCGCATCGGCCACGCGGTCCGGCGCAGGACGAGGAGCTCCCTGCGGATCGCGTGGACCTTCTCCACCGCCGCGCGGCTCGGGCTCTCGAGAACCTCGTCCTCGAGCCGCTCGAGCCGGTCGCCGAGCTCCTCGAGGAGCGGGAACCAGCGGTCCACGATCGCGTCGAGGAGGGCGTAGACGAGGTAGCTCGCGTCGTGGCCGCGCAGGTGCGACCCGGCGGCGGAGAGGCGGTGGCGGATCGGCGCCCAGAGCTCCTCCTCGTCCCGCTCCCGGAACGTCAGGACGGTCGCGTGCCCGACGAAGAGGCTGACCTGCTCCTCGCGGAGCTGTCCGTCGACGAGCCCCGCGACGCGCGCCACGACGAAGAGCCGCGCCTGGTACTCGGCCTGCGTCGGGTAGGCCTCGCACTTCGGCCGCTGGCCGACGTGGAGGACGTCCTCGACGGCGAGCGGGTGGAGGTGGTACTTGCGGGCGAGCGCCTCGACGACGCCGAGGTCCGAGAGCCCGGCGACGTCGATCCAGCGGACCACGGACCAGGACGGGCGGTGCTCCGCGAGGAAGGCCGGCAGGTCGCGGACCTCCACGGTCCGCTCCTCATCCGGGCCGAAGTCGGCGCAGGTGACCCGCGCCGCGCCCGGCGTGCTCGGGAGACGCGCGAGGTCCTCGGGGGCGAGCCCCGGGCGGGCCCCCGGCGCGGCGTCGAACCGCGCCGGGAAGCGGAGGCGGAGCGTCTCCTCGGAGCGGTCGACCTCCCGGGCCGCCCCTTCTTCCGGTCCGTCCGCGGGGTCGGGCTCCGTCACGGGAGCCTTCCCCCGTCCGGCGCGTGGAAGAGCGCGGACGCCGGCACGGGGGCGAGCGGCTCGCCCGGCGCGTCCCTCCTCAGGCCGAGCCCGGCGACGAAGCTCCGCTGGAAGTAGCGGACCTCGATCGGGTGGAGGCCCGCCTTCAGCGCGGCGGTCCCGCGGCGGCTCAGGTAGTCGGTCGGCTGGTTCCCGATGACGCTCACCCCGTCGACGAGGAGCTCCGCGCCGTCCTCGGCGCGGAGCGAGAAGGTCGTGAGTCCGTCCGCCGGGATCGACACGAAGCCCGTGCAGACGAGGCCGTACTTCTCCCTCGGCAGCTCGGGCGTCAGGGCGACCGTCGTGAGGACGAGCGCGCGGACCGGCTTCAGCGCGGAGAAGTCGGGGAGCTTCCGCCACTCCCCCTCGTAGAGCCGGCAGGCGAGGCCGGGGGCGAGCGACGCGGGGTCGACGCGCGCCGCCTCGCGCGGGGCGAGCTTCGTGAAGGTCGCCGAGGCGACGAAGCGGTCGTCGCGCCCCGGCGCGAAGGCGCGGGCTTTCACGGTCGTCGTCCCGCCGAGGGAGATCGGTCCGGCGTAGGCGGGCGAAACCGCCGTCGGGGCGCTCCCGTCGAGCGTGTAACGGATCGTCGCGCCCGGCGTCGGCGACGTGAGGACGACGGCGGTCCTCTCGACGAACGTCGCGCCCGGCGTCTCGAAGCGGACGACGGTCGCGGAGCCCGGGTCGAGGAAGCGCTGCGCGGGGAGGAGGTCGTCGTTCGGGTTCCGCGCCGCGGTCGCCGCGACGATCCGGATCCTCTCGTCGGCCGGGAGCGTCACGGTGCGGGCCCCGGCGGGGAGGTCGACGCGGAGGCGGAAGAGGTGCGTCAGCGCGTACGCCTCGTTCTCGCCGCGCGCCCCGTGCCGGTGCGTCCCGACGTGCGCGACCGGCGTTTCCTTCGCCCAGCCGGGGGCGATCCCGTCCGGGTCGTCGACGCGGACGCCGCCGACGAGACGGTCGTTCCACTGCCCGACGGGCTCGGCCCAGTCGGGGACGGTGACCGTCACGGGCCGGCCGTCGACGAGGAGGCGCGCCGGGCGGTCGCCGCCGACGGAGGCGGCGACGAGATAGAGCGCGTCGAGGTCGCCCGCCGGGAGCGGGAGCGTCTGCCCTCGCGCGACGAGGACGTTCCTCGCCCCCGGCTCCTGCGGGCCGGTCCGGAAGGGGATCCCCGCCGAGACGAGCTCCGCCGGGAGGAGCTCTCCCGCGAGGCTCCGCCCCGCACCGTCGAAGTCGCCGTCCTTGCGCGCCCCGTCGCGGCTGATCCCGTCGAGGTCGTACGGGAGGTCGAGCGGCACGGCCGCGGGGAGAAAGAGCGGCGCCTTCGCCGGAGCGAGCTTCAGCGCGAGCGTCCGCGGCCGGAAGGGGCCGAACGAGAGCGAGACCGCCCCGTCCGCGAGGCGGGAGGCCGGCGCGCTCTCCGTCCCGAGGAACCCGCCCGTCCCGCCGCTCTCCGGCACCTCCTCGGCCCCGTTCACCTCGCGAAGGGCGACGACCGGGCGCGCGAAGCGGAGCGTGACACCCTCGGCCGGGCGCCCCGCGAGCTCCACGAGCCGGACGACGAGCTCGTCGGACTCCTCCGCCTTCTTGATCGCGCGGACGGCGACGGCCGGCGGCCCCTCCTTCCCCTCGAGCCGGAGGAGCGACCAGGAGCGGCCGAGCGGACCGTCGTGCGCCGGGGCCTGCCACGCCGTGAGCGGGCGGTTCAGACGGTCGGCCGCGTCGGGGACGCGCCCCGCCGCGAAGTCCCCCGCGTGGGGAAAGAGCGCGACCGTGACGCGGTGCCGGCCGAGGTCGTTCGAGGCCTGGTCCGCGAGCCAGTCCCAGCTCGGGACGACGCGCGGCGTGTGGACGAGCGAGAGCCGGAGCGTCCCCTCGTCGGGGCGGTCCCAGCCGTGCCGGCCGTCGTTCAGGACCGCGACGCCGAACGCCCCGGAGGCGTCGGCGACGCCGGCCCACTGCTGCGCCGGGACCTCGTAGGCGTTCGGGCGGTTCGTCCCGCGCGCGACGACGCCGAGGCCGAGGTCGTAGACGGCCGTTCGCGCCTTCGCGGCGAGCGGAAACGCCGCCTTCAGGAGCGTCCCCTTCGTCCGCCAGTCGACCTCCGTGACGATCTCGAGCCGTTCCCCGGCCTCCCCCGCGGCGAGGCGGAGCGTCTGCGTGAAGGTCGAGCCCGCGGCGCCTCGGACGACCTCGAGCGCGGCGCGCGCCGGCCCGCTCTCGACGACGCGGACCTTCGCCGGCCCCTTCACGACCTCGCGCGGCGGGGCGGAGAGGGCGGAGTACTCGACCTCCCAGGCGGACCACTTCCGCGGCTCGTCCTCGAAGAGCTGGAGGGCGAGCGGCGCGGAGAGGAGCTCGCGGCCGAGGCGCTTGTCGAAGACGGAGGCGACGTTCCCGTCGGCGTCGAGCCGCACGCGGAGGCGCCCGTTCTCGAGGCCGGTCGCCGTGGCCCGCGCCTCCCCGGCCGCCGGCGCTTCCTTCGCGCGGGCGACCGAGTAGACCGTCGCGCCCGCGGGGGCCGCCTTCGCGACGAAGACGACCGTCGCGGCCGAGCCGTCGCGCGCGACGACCTGCGCGGTCGCCTCGCGGCCGTCCGGCCCCGTCACGCGGACGGCGCGGGGCGCCTCGCCCTCGAAGCGGACGGTCGCCTCGACGGCGTCCTCGCGCGCGAGGGCGAGCGGGTTCCAGACGACGAGCGAGACGCCCGGGCCGCGCGTGTCGAGAGCGCGGGAGACCGCGCCGACCGAGGAGCCGAGGACGTCGGCGAACGTGGACGCGGCGATCGTCTCGTCGTTCCAGGAGATCGGGTAGGCCTCCGGGATCGAGGTCCCGGTCAGGTCGTCGTGGAACTGGTGCCAGAGGAAGCGCGTCCAGGCCTCGCGGAGCGTCGCCCGCGGGTAGGTCGCCCCGCCGAGCGCCTCCGCGGCGACGGCGGCCCCCTCGGCCGCGAAGGCGAGGCGCTCGTTCGTCCTGTTGTACGACTTCATCGCGGCCTGCGAGGTGTAGCAGCCCGCGCCGTGGGAGGTCAGGAGGAGCTCGCCGCGATAGCGCGGGAGGCGCTCCTTCTCCGCCGGCGTCAGGCGCGCGGCGAGGTCTCTCGCGAGCTGGTCGGGCGCCACGGACCTCACGTCGAGGGGGCCGGGCCCGGCGAGGCTCTTCTCGAGCCACGCGACCGACGGCTCGAGCGGCGGGACGCCGACGTCGCCCGTGCCGAAGTACTTCATCGCGACGGCCTGCCCCGAGAGCGCCTTCTGCCGGTCGATCGCGGCATGGACGTCGGGGTCGAGCGAGAGGTTCCACTTCAGCTCCGAGGCGTAGTCGCCCGGGTTGAGCGACGCGAGGAGCGAGGAGCCGTCGACGCCCTGCCAGAGGCCGACGTCGAAGGGCGTCTTCATCGCCGCGCCCCACGTCAGCTTCTGCGTCGAGAAGGCGGTCAGGCCGCTGTGCGCCGCGACGGAGGGGAGGCAATAGGAGAAGCCGAAGCAGTCGGGGAGGAAGACGTCGCGCGACGTGACGCCGAGCTCGCGCCGGAAGAAGCCGTTCCCGTAGAGCGCCTGCCTCACGAGCGACTCGGGCGACGGGACGTGGGTGTCGACGGCGTTCCACCAGCTCCCGGCGACCTTCCAGCGCCCCGCCTTCACGTACTCCTTCAGCCGCTCGAACTCCGCCGGGTAGTACTCCTTCATGAGCGCGTAGTGGAACGCCCCCTCGAAGGTGAAGACGTAGCCCGGGTACTTCTCGAAGAGCGCGAAGTTCCCGCGGAGCGTCTCCGGGAGGAAGTCCTCGATCGTGTCGCGGACCGTCCAGCGCCACTGCGTGTCGAGGTGCGCCGTCGCGACGACGTGGAGCTCGGGGCGCCTTTCGGGCGCTTCCGGGCCGGCGGAGACGGCGGCGGCGGCGAGGAGCGGGAGCGCGAGGAGCGCCGCGAGGGAACGCATCGGTCAGCCTCCTGAGGGCGGGCGCGCGCCCGCCGGGGCGTGGGGCGGGGCGCCGGCCGCCTCCGCGAGGAGCGCGGCGAGCGCCGCGTCGTCGGGCGCGGCGAGGAGCCGCTCCCGGAACTCGTCGTCGCAGAGGCGCCGCGAGAGCGCGGCGATCGTCCTCAGGTGCTTTCCGCCGGCCTCCCCGGGCCGCACGGCGATCAGGATCGCGAGCTCGGCCTCCTCGCCGCCGTCGCCCCACGGAACGGCCGGCGAGAGGCGCACCGCCGCGACGGTGTCGGCCCTCACGTGGGGCGAGACGCAGTGCGGGATCGCGACGCCGGAGCCGACGGCCGTCGCGGCCGTCTCCTCCCGCGCCCAGATCGCGTCCTCGACGCGGTCGGCGACGTCGGCCCGGCCGGTCATCTGGAGGAGGTCCGCGAGCTCGCGGATCGCCTCCTCGCGGCTCCGGCTCGCCGAGGAGACGCGGACCGTCCCCGCGTCGACGAGCGTCCGCGCCGCCGGCGCGCGCTCGATGAGGAGCGCCTCGACCTCGCCGGCGGTCGCGAGGGCGAGCGCCTCGGCGACGAGGGCCCGCGCGCCGGCGGAGCGGACCCTTCGGAAGGCGGCCTTGGCCCTCAGGACGCGCGGGGGCGAGACGCTCACCTCGTCGAACCCGAGCCCGAGGAGGAGCGGGGCAGCGAGGGGCCGGCCTCCGAGCTCGCCGCAGAGGCCGATCCACTTCCCCGCCGCGTGCGCCCCCTCGACGGCCTCCGAGAGGAGCCGGACGAACGCCGGGTGGTAGGCGCTCCCGAGGTGGGCGAGGCGGGTGTCCTCGCGGTCGACCGCGAAGAGGTACTGCGCGAGGTCGTTCGAGCCGACGCTGAAGAAGTCGACCTCCTTCGCGATCGCCCGCACCGAGAGGACCGCGGACGGCACTTCGAGCATGACCCCGACCTCGACGTCGGGGTCGTGCGGGACCCCTTCCGCCGCGAGGAGCCCCTTCACCTTCTCGACGAGGGCCCGGAGCTCGCGCGCCTCCTCGGGGGTCGAGACCATCGGGAACATCACCTTCACCGGCCCGACGGCCGCCGCCCGGAGGATCGCGCGGAGCTGCCGCTCCGCCAGCTCCGCGTGCTCGGCATACATCCGGATCGCGCGGTAGCCGAGCGCCGGGTTCCGCTCGGACGGGAGCCGCAGCCAGGCGAGCGGCTTGTCGGCCCCGACGTCGAGCGTCCTCACGATGACGGGGCGCCCGGCCGCGAGGCGCGCCGTCTCGGAGAGGATCGCGACCTGCTCCTCCTCCGTCGGCGGCTCGTCGCGGTCGAGGAACATCAGCTCGGTCCGGAAGAGGCCGATCCCCTCGGCCCCGTTCTCGAAGGCGGCGGCCGCCTCCTCGACCGTCCCGACGTTCGCGCCGACCTCGATCCGCCTCCCGTCCGCCGAGGCGCCCTTCGCCGTCCGGAACCGCTCGAGCCGCCGTGCGGCGGTCGCGAGGGCTTCCCGCTGCGTCTCGTAGAAGCGGACGACCGGGTCCTTCGGGCCGACGACGACGAGCCCCCGCTCGCCGTCGACGACGATCTCGTCGCCCGACGCGAGCGCCCGGTCGATCCCCTCCACTCCCGTCACGCACGGGACGCCGAACGCCCGGGCGAGGACGACGGTGTGCGAGAGCGTCCCCCCTTCGCCGAGGACGAGGCCCCGCACCCGCGCGCGCGGCAGGGCGAGGAGCTGCGCCGGCCCGAGCCGCGCCGCCACGACGACGGAGTCCTCCCCGAGCTCGACGGCGGGGACCGGCGCGCCGGAGCCCGCGAGGACGTGGGAGACGGCCTCCGCGACGTCGTGGATGTCGAGCGCGCGTTCCGCGAGGAGGGCGCTCCCGCTCGATCGGAAGACCTCGGCGAACCGCTCGGCCGCGGCGAGGACCGCCGCCGGAGCCGAGGCGCCCGCGGCGACGGCCGCGGCGGCGCTCGACCGGAAGCCGGGGTCCTCGGCGATCGAAAGGTGCGCCCCGAGGATCGCGCGCTCCGTCTCGTACTCCGCCGCCTCGCGCCGGGCGCGGATCGCGGCGACCGCCTTCTCGAACGCCTCGTCGAGGCGCGCGAGCTCCTCGGCCTCCGTGCCGCTCCGCTCGGCCGCCGCCGCGCCGCCCCGCCGGGCGCCGACGACGACGGCGCGCCCGCGGAAGATCCCGCCGCTCGCCGGGGCGCCGCGGTGGACGCGTGCTTCCGCGCGGGCGAGGGCCCGCGGGAGCGGCGCCCCGGTCGCCGTCCGCGCGGCCGGGGCCTCGTCGAGACCGGGCAGCTCCTTCTTCACGAAGCGCCGGAGTGCGGCCGCCGCGGCCGCCTCGTCCTCCCCCTGCACGTGGAGGACGCACGGCTCGCCCTGGTCCGTCCGCGTCGCGACGAGCGCGAGGACGCTCCGCGCGCTCGCGGAGGCGCCGTTCGCCCGGTTCAGGAACGTGACGACGGAGCGGAACCGGGCGACCTCCTCCTGGAGCCGGCTCGCCGGGCGCGCGTGGAGCCCCCCGGGGAGCGGGAAGGAGAAGGCGATCTCGACGGCCACGGCCCCGCTCTCCTCACCCCGCGAGCGCCGCGAGGACCCCTTCCGCGTTCCGGATCGCCTCCTGGACCGTCACCTCGACGACCCTCTTCCCCTCGAACCGCTCGCGGCCGCGGACCGCGATCCCGGCCGCGAGGAGGACGGCGTCCGCCGCGGCGACGTCCGCGGCCGTCAGCTCGTTCTCGATCCCCATCGACCCCTGCGTCTCGACTTTCGCGCTCCAGCCGAGCTTCTTCGCGGCCCGCTCGAGCTTCTCGGCGGCCATGTAGGTGTGCGCGATCCCCGTGGGGCAGGCCGTCACCGCGACGATCCTCATCGAGCCTCCTCTGCCCGCCGCGCCGCCCCGAGGCGCCGCAGGCCGTTCATCCCGAGCGCCACGGCGAACGATCCCAGGAGGATCGCCGCGACGTACGCGAGCCGGTTGTCGACGACGGGGAGGACGATCGGCCCGCCGTGCGGAGCGTGGCCGCCGACGCCGCCGAGCATCGCGACGACGGAGGCGAGGGCCGACCCCGCCATGATCGTCGGGATGACCCTCACCGGGTCGGCCGCCGCGAACGGGATCGCCCCCTCGGTGATCCCGATCATCCCCATCGCGAGCGCCGCCCACCCCGTGTCGCGCTCCTCGTCGCTCCAGAGCTTCCGCCCGAGGAGCGTCGCGAGGCCCAGCCCGAGCGGGGGAACGCAGATCGCCGCGGCGCAGGCGCCCATGACCGTGGTGTTCCCCTCCTTGATCATCGCGGCGCCGAAGAAGAAGGCGACCTTGTTCACGGGCCCGCCCATGTCGAACGCGATCATCGCGCCGAGGACGAGGGCGAGGAGGACGCTCGACCCGGTGCTCATCCCCCGGAGCCACTCGGTGAGCCAGGCCATGAGCCGCTGGATCGGGACGCCGACGACGCGGTACATCAGGAATCCGACGACGACCGAGCCGACGACCGGGATGACGAGGATCGGCATCACGGGGCGGACGAACGCCGGCACGCGGAGCTTCTTGACGCCGAGGACGACGAACCCGGCGAGGAGGCCCGCGACGATCCCGCCGAGGAACCCGGCGCCGACCTGCGCCGCGATCGCCCCGCCGACGAATCCGGGCGCGATCCCAGGCCGGTCCGCCATCCCGAAGGCGATGTATCCGGCGAGGACCGGGACGAGGAGAGAGAACGCGGCCGAGCCGATGTCGAGGAGCGTCTTCTGGAACGGCGCGTTCGAGAAGTCGGGGCCCGAGGGCCCCATCGGGACGAGGGCGATCGCGACGGCGATGAGGATCCCTCCGGCCGCCACGAACGGGATCGCGTACGACACCCCCGACAGGAGGTACTGCCGCGCCCTGGAGAGGTGACCGTTCATCCGCACCCCCTGCCGCCCCGCGGGCTTCGCCGTGCCGGGAATCGACCGGGCAGTCTAGCAAGGGGAGAAGGGGCCGCTCGTCCCTCAGATCCCCTGGCCCGGGCCGAGCGAGACGCCGGTCAGCGGCTCGCCGCTCGCGCTCGTGCCGGTCATCCTCTCGATCACGCCGGGGAGGCTGTTCCAGCGGTCGTACGTGAAACGCTCCGTCCCCCCCTCGCAGCGCCAGGTGATCGTGACCGTGTCGCCCGGGCCGACCGCGTAGCTCGCCTTGTCCATCGGCATCGTCGGCCCCGAGCCCGGGTTCACGGGCTTCCACGGCTCGTAGTGGACCTCCCACGACCGGTTGAAGTGGTAGTGGTAGAGGTCCTTGCCGTGGTAGATGACCCACCAGCCGAGGACCCAGTCGGGCGCGGGCGGCCGGTCGTCGAGGAAGACCTTCATGCTGCACCAGCCCAGGAGGCGCTTCGGGTCGAAGGCCTGCTTGCAGCGCGCCACGGCGTCGACGCCGCGGCTCGGGCCTCCCTTCCCCCCTTCGGCCGTCAGCCACGTCTCCCCCTCGAACCCGAGGGAGACGCCCATGTGGAGCCGCATGTAGTCCTTGCCCGGGATCGGCTCCTGGATCGTGTAGACGTCGCCGTACTCGGGCCTCGCTCCCGACCCGGCGGGGACCCACGCGTGGGCCTTCCCGAGCTTCTTCAGGAGCGCCTCGAGCTCGAACTTCCCGAGGCCCGTCTTCGCCCCCATCGCCGCGCAGCACGAGAAGACGAACGAGTTGCAGCTCGTCAGCTGGCTGCCCGTGGCCCAGCTCTGGAGCAGCCCGAGGTGCGTGAAGCCCGTGTAGTCGGTGAAGGCCTTGTCGTTCTTCACCGGGATCGTGCCGCCGGCGATCGCCGCCGTCGTCGCCGCGTCGTAGGTCTTCCCCTTCCGGGGGTAGGCCGGGGAGCCCGCGAGAAGCTGCCCGGGATGGGCCGGGAGCCGCGACAGGTGCTTCTCGAGCGCCGCCTTGTGGTCGATCGTCATGGCGTCACCTCGCCGGCGCGCGCCGGCCGTCGTCCGAAAGCTGCGGGGATGCTGCGCCATTCTGCAACGGCCGACGACGCGGCGGTATCGTCCCCGCGGCGTCTCGGACGCCGCACCGCGGCAACGCTCAGCCGCCGTTCGCGGCGCCGGCCCGGCGCGCCCAGCGCGTCCGCCCGAGCCCGAGCAGGAACCCGCAGGCCGCGAGGCGGCCGAGCGTGAGCGAGACCGCCGCGGCGACCGTGCCGGTCCAGCCCGCCCCGACGGCGAGGAGGCTCATCCCGACGAGCAGGCTCGCCCCCTCGATGGCCGTCGCCGCCGTCACGGGTCGGGTCTGCCGCGCGAGGACCCACCGCGAGCGCTGGAACGAGAGGACGTACTCGAGCGCCGGGAGGAGGACGAGGAGCCGGGTCGGCCCGACCGCGAACGGCAGGAGCTCGGATCCGAGGCCGACGACGCCGCCGTACCAGAGCGTCAGGAGCGGCGAGAAGGCGATCGCCGCGAGGACGAGGCTCGCCCCCGAGGCGAGGAGCGTCGCCGTCCTCCGGACTTCGGCGGCGTGCTCCCCCGACTCTCCGCTCAGGGCGACGCTCACCTCCTGGTAGGCGACGCCGCCGCTCCGGAAGAGGAAGACGAACGCGCTCACGACGGGCCACGCCGCGAGGCTCGCGACGGCGTTCGCCCCCCGGCTCATGAAGAACGTCAGGAGCGGGGCGGTCGCCATCGAGATCATCGACGTGAGCGCGAGCGGGAAGTAGAAGCGCGCGAGCTCGCCCTGCGAGGGAGACGGCCCCGGGTCGGGCGAGGCGAGGAGCGACGCGACGAGGCGCCGCGCCATGAGCCGGCTCGCGGCCGCCTCCGCGACGACCCCGGCGCTCAGCGCGAGCGCCGCGACGAGGGCACCCGGGAGCCCCGTGGCGAGGGCGAGCCCGGCCGCCGTCGCCGACATCGCCGCGAGGCGGACGACGGTCCCCCAGGCGACGCGGCGCGTCAGACGGTTCCTCACGAGGAGCCCCTGGTAGAAACGCCGGTAGCCGATCGCCGCGGGCCACGGGACGAGGAGGACCGTCGCCCGGTGGGCGAGGCTCGCGACCTCGGGCGGGAGCGCGAGGAGCCGGCGCGCGAGGAGGTCGAAGACGGGAGGAAGGACGAGGACGAGGAGCGCCGCCGTCACGACCCCGTTCAGCCGCCACGCGAACCGGCGGAAGGCGAGGAAGCTCGCGCGGTCTTTCGCGAGGGCCGTCGTCGCCGTGAGGAACATGATGACCGGCGACTCGGCGAGCCACGAGAGCGTGAAGGCGACGCCGAAGGCGGCGAGGTTCGGCACCGGGTCGCCGAGCCGCGCGACGATCGCCGAGAGGTACGGCCCCTCGACGGACATCATCAGCCACGTCGCCGCGAGGGGGAGCCAGAAGGCGAGGATCGCGCGGGTCGTGAGGCGCCGTGCGGCGGCGTCGCGGACGGGAGGGTCGGACGCCGGGAGGCCGCTCATCCGAAGGGAGAAGGGGTGGTGCGCCCAGGAGGACTCGAACCCCCAACCTTTTGATCCGTAGTCAAACGCTCTGATCCAGTTGAGCTATGGGCGCACGCGGGCCGCAGAAGATAGCGCGGCTCGTCTCGGAATGCAAGCGCCTTCGGAGGCGGCCTCGGGAGCGCGCCCGGTGGGCCCGCGCGGCCTTCGGACGGGGGGCCACGCGAGACGGCGGGAACCTGGTCGGAGCCGGTCCGGTCCCCGGGGCCATAAACTCCCCGGCTGCCGCCACGTACCTATCTGCTCAGGAGGGACTCGTCCAGATGACCGCCGCGATCTCGCTTTCGGGCGTGACGAAGCGCTTCGGGAAGTTCACCGCCGTCGACCGGCTCGACCTCGAGGTCCCCGTGGGGGTCACGTTCGGCCTCCTCGGGCCGAACGGGGCCGGGAAGACGACGACGATCCGGATGACGATGAACATCACGAAGGCCGACGAGGGGACGGTCCGGATCCTCGGCAAGACGCTCGACGAGGAGGGACAGCAGCGGATCGGCTACCTCCCCGAGGAGCGCGGGCTCTACCGGAAGATGACCGTCCTCGACCAGCTCCTCTTCTTCGCGGCGATCAAGGGGGTCGAGAGGAAGACGGCCCTCGAGCGCCTCGAGAAGTGGATCGACGTCATGGACCTCCGTCCCTGGCTCCAGAAGAAGACCGAGGAGCTCTCGAAGGGGATGCAGCAGAAGGTCCAGTTCCTCGGGACGATCGTCCACGACCCGGAGGTCCTCATCCTGGACGAGCCGTTCTCGGGCCTCGACCCGATCAACGTCGTCCTCCTGAAGGACTTCCTCCTCGACTTCAAGAAGCGGGGGAAGACGATCGTCTTCTCGACCCACGTCATGGAGCAGGCCGAGAAGCTCTGCGACCGCATCGCCCTCATCTACCGCGGCAACAAGCTCCTCGACGGGACGGTGAAGCAGGTCAAGGCGGCCTACCGCGACAAGGTGCCGCTCCCGCCGCCGGTGGAGCCCGAGCCGGAGCTCGAGAAGATCTTCATCAAGGCCGTCGAGGAGTCGGGCCTGCAGGCACCGACCTCGGAAGAGCTGCGGTAGGAGACGGCGATGAGAAGCAAGGTCCTCCACGTCGTCCGCCGCGAGTACCTCCAGCAGATCAAGACGAAGGGGTTCTGGATCGGGACGATCCTCATCCCGGCGCTCGGCCTCGTCTTCGTCTACCTCCAGGTGATCCTCTCCTCGGCCCTGATCCCCGAAGGGAAGATCGGCGTCGTCGACCTGACGGGTCGCCTCTACGAACCGCTCCTCCTCGAGCAGAAGTCCGTCTCCGACGCGGACGGCGGCGCGAAGCCCGCCGGGGCGGAGACGCCGGCCGACGGCAAGGAGGCGAAGCCGGCACCGGTGAGGACCCCGACGAAGATCACGTTCTTCCCGGTCCCGGCGAACGCGGAGACGCTCCCCGCCGTCCGGAAGGAGCTGAACGCGAAGGTCCAGAAGAAGGAGATCAAGGCGTACATCGTCATCCCGGCGGACGGGCTCTCGAGCGGGAACGTCGAGTGGCGCGCGCGCTCGGTGAAGGCCGACCTGATCCTGCGCGAGTCGGTCGAGCGCGCGCTCGGCCGAGCGGCGACGAAGGAGCGGCTCCGCGACCAGGGGGTCGATCCGGCCGTCTACGAGAAGGCGCGGCTCACCGTGAAGCTCGACCCGCGCGAGGCGTCGGAGAAGGAGACCTCCGAGGACGCGAAGAACGTCGGCGTGAACCTCGCCGTCTCCGGCGTCCTCTTCTTCCTCATCTACATCTCGATCTTCGTCTACGGCGCCCAGATCATGCGGGGCGTCCTCGAGGAGAAGAGCAACAGGATCGTCGAGGTCATCATCTCGTCGGTGAAGCCGACGGAGCTGATGCTCGGCAAGATCATCGGCATCGGTCTCGTCGGGATGACGCAGTACGCCGTCTGGGCCCTCTTCGCTTTCGCGATGACAGTTCCCGGCGTCATCGGCCTCATGGGGCTCACGGGCGGGGCGATCCCGAGCATCCCGGTCGGGACGATCGTCGGGTTCGTCGTCTTCTTCCTCCTCGGCTACTTCCTCTACGCCGGGCTCTATGCGGCCCTCGCGGCGCCCTTCAACTCGGAGCAGGAGGCGCAGCAGCTCGTCATGATCCCCGGGATGATGCTCATCCTGGCGTCGATGATGTGGTTCTTCGCCTTCAACTCGCCCGACGGCACCGTCGCCCGGGTCTTCTCGCTCTTCCCCTTCACGAGCCCGCTCCTGATGTTCATGCGGATCTCCGTCCAGCCGCCGCCGGCCTGGGAGATCGCCCTCTCGATCGGCCTCCTCCTCCTCGCGATCTGGGGCGTCGCCTGGTTCGCGGGACGGATCTACCGCGTCGGGATCCTCATGTACGGCAAGAAGCCGACGTTCCCCGAGATCCTCCGCTGGGCGAGGGCCGCCGACTGACATCCCTCTCCGCCGGCCCCGGGGTTCCCCGGGGCCGGCTCCCCGGGCCTGGACGGCGGGAGCACGGCTTGCCCGCCGGACGGGACCCGTGGTAAAAAGCCCGTCCTCGCGCGGGGAGCCCCCCGCCGAACGGGACCGGAACGGCGCATTCGTCTAGGGGTCCAGGACGCCGCCCTCTCACGGCGGTAACACGGGTTCGAATCCCGTATGCGCTACCAACCCCGGTCCTGCCCCTCGACTTCAGGCAGTGGCAGTTACCGCCGTGAGAGGGCGGCGGGCCGGGCTGTCCTTGAAGGCGGGGGGAGACCCCCCGCACCCCCCCGCACGGGTACTGTCCGAAAAGTTCAGCAGAAAGGGGCCAAAGAGTCTCCGGCAAGGTTCG
>CAZLQX010000019.1:0-74276 GCA_964561935.1 uncultured Holophagales bacterium | reverse complement strand
GCCGAGTCGATCGTGATCTTCGGCCCCATCTTCCAGGTCGGGTGCGCGAGGGCGTCCTCGACGGTGATCGCGTCGAAGGTCTCGAGAGGGCGCTTCCGGAACGGGCCGCCCGAGGCCGTGAGGACGAGGCGGTCCACCTCCGACGGGCGCCCCGCGCGGAGCGCCTGGTGGAGGGCGCAGTGCTCGGAGTCGACCGGCAGGACCGCGCTCCCCGAGGCGGCCGCGGCCGCCATGACGGCCTCCCCCGCGACGACGAGGACCTCCTTGTTCGCGAGGGCGAGCGTCCTGCCGAGCTTCACCGCCTCGTACGCGGGCGGGAGGCCCGCGGCGCCGACGACGGCGCCGAGGACGACCTCGGCCTCGGGGTGCGTGGCGACGTCGACGATCCCCTGCTCGCCGTACCCCACCCGCAGGCCCGGGAACTCGCGGCGGACGCGGTCGGCGGCTCCGCGCTCGCGGACCGAGACGACGGAGGGCCGGAAGCGCGCGATGGCCGGGAGCAACGCGTCGAGGTTCACGCCCGCCGACATCGAGACGCAGCGGAAGCGCTCGGGGAACGCCTCGAAGACCGAGAGGGCCGACCGGCCGATGGAGCCGGTGGCTCCGAGAAGGGCGACGCCGCGCGCAGCCGTCACCGCGGACGAAGCTCCGGGAGGAGGGAGAGGATCCCGTAGAGGACGGGCGAGGCGTAAAGGAGCGAGTCGAGGCGGTCGAGGAGGCCGCCGTGCCCGGGGAGGAGACCTCCGGAGTCCTTTACGGCGCAGCTGCGCTTGAAGGTCGACTCGACGAGGTCTCCGACGACGGCGACGACGGAGAGGACGGCGCCGAGGAGGGCGCCGGCGGCCGCCGCGACGGGGGACGGCCCCGGGAGGCGCGGCAGGAGGAGCGCGAGGACGGCGCCGAAGATCGCCCCGGCGACGACCTGCCCCCAGAACCCCTCCCAGCTCTTCTTCGGGCTGACGACGGGCGCGAGCCGGCGCTTCCCGAGCTTCGTCCCGACGTAGTAGGCGGCGGAGTCGCCGGCCCAGACGATGCCGAGGAGGAAGAAGACCGTCTCCCAGCCGATCGCGCGGAGGGCGACGATCGCCGCAGCGCCGGCCCCGACGTAGAGGGTCGCGAAGGTCGCCCCCGCGGCCGACGGGAGCCAGACCGGCTCCTTCGGCGCCGCGAGGAGGATCGCCGTCGGCAGCGTCACGAGGGCCGCCCCGACGGCGGCGACGAGGAGCGGCGGCGAGCCGAGCCACGCCGCCACGACGATCCCCGCGAAGAGGACGAGGCTGAGGGCCTTCGGCGCGAGCCACCCCGCGCAGCGGAAGAGGGCGTGGAACTCGAGCAGCGCCGCGGCACAGGCGAGGCCCGAAAGGAGCGCCCACGACCACAGGGGACCTTTCACGAGAACGAGGAGGACGAGCGGGATGAGGACCGCCGCCGTCAGCTCGCGGGTCCTCCTCACGCGCCGAGGGCCGCCGGGGCCGACGAGGCGCCGGCGGCGGACGCGTCGGATTCCGACACGCCACCGTAGCGCCGCTCGCGGCGCTGGAAGTCGACGAGGGCCTCGAGGAGGTGCCGGCACCGGAAGTCGGGCCAGAGGACCGGCGTGACGTGGATCTCGGCGTAGGCGATCTGCCAGAGGAGGAAGTTCGAGATCCGCATCTCGCCGCTCGTCCGGATCAGGAGGTCCGGGTCGGGAAGGTCGGGTGTGTAGAGCCGGCGCGCGACGGCCGCCTCGTCGATCGATTCGGGGTCGAGCCGGCCCGCGGCCGCCTCGCGCGCGAGAGCCTTGGCCGCGTCGGCGATCTCCGCGCGGCCGGAGTAGTTCAGCGCCACGGAGAAGACCATTCCCCGGCAGCCGGAGGTTGCCTCGAGCGCGGTCTTCAGCGCCGACTGGACCGACGCGTCCAGGCCCTCGGGCCGCCCGACGACGCGGAACCGGATGTCGTTCTCGACGAGCGTCCGGAACTCCTTCTTGAGGTACTCCTTCAGGAGGGTGAAGAGGGTCGAGACCTCGGTCTTCGGCCGCTTCCAGTTCTCCGTCGAGAAGGCGTAGAGCGTGAGCGCGTCGAGATGGAGGCGCGCGGCGGTCTCGACCGCGTCGCGGACGGCCGCGGCCCCGGCGCGGTGGCCTTCCACGCGCGGGAGATGGCGCTTCTTCGCCCAGCGGCCGTTGCCGTCCATGATGACGGCGACGTGCCGAGGGAGACGCGCGAGGTCGAGCGCGTCGAGGAGGTCGCGCTCGGGGGTCCCTGGCGCGGCGACGATGTCCTTCTCGATCATGGTCGATGACCCGGCCTCTCGCCCGGGCAGGCCGAAGAGAGGATCTTACCCTGCCGGGTAGAACACCTTCTCGAGGGTCAGGCCCCGCGCGGGAGCGGTCGGCCCGGGGCGCGAGAGGACGTCCGACGGGTCGCAGCGCCCCTGCCCTGCTTCGAGGAGCGTCCCGACGAGACGCCGGACCATCCCCCGGAGGAAGCCGTCGCCGACCGCGACGACGAGGAGGATCGGCCCCTCGTCGACGACGTCGAGGCGTGAAAGTGTCCGGACCGTCGTCTTCCTCGGAGCCCCCGCGAGGCCGAAGGCCGCGAAGTCGTGCCGCCCGGTGAGGCACGAGGCCGCCTCCCTCATCGCCGCGACGTCGAGCTGCCGGGGTGCGAGCGTCTCCCTCAGCCCTTCGAAGGGCGGAAGGACCTCCCCGCGGCGGAGCCGGTAGACGTAACGCTTCCCGAGGGCCGCGAAGCGGGCGTGCCACCCGCCTGGAGCCTCGGCCGCGGCGCGGACCCGCACGTCCCACGGGAGGAGCGTGTTCAGGCCCCGTCGAAGGCCGTCCGGGGGAATCCGCGGCGCGCGCGGCGGGACGTCGAGGTGGGCGACCTGCCCTTCCGCGTGGACGCCGGAGTCGGTCCGGCTCGCGGCATGGAGACGGAGCGGGAGCCCGTGCATCCGGGCGAGCGCCCCCTCCACGGTCGCCTGGACCGTCCGGGGGGGGGCCCCCGTCGTCCGGTCCACGTCCTGCGCCTGCCATCCCTCGAAGAACGTCCCGAGGTAGGCGAGTTCGAGGCGGACCCTCCGTCCCTCGCCCGTCTCGCCGCCACCGTCGCCGATCGTCACGCCCCGATCATAGGGGTGCCCTGCACGGTATCCTTCCGGCTCGATCGACGATGCGCGCCGACGTGCTCCTCCTTCTCGCCGCGATGGTCGGCGTGTCGGCGCCCGCCGGGGCCTCGGTCCCCGTCGTGCGCCGTTTCGCGAGCGGGGAGGCCGCACGGTTTTCGAACGCGTGGTGGTTCCGCACCGAGCGCGGAAGCGTCCTCGTCGACGCACCGTACCTCGCCCACGACGCGGCGGCGCTGCGCGCCGAGATGGACGCGGCCGGCGCCCTTCCGCTCGGCGCCGCGATCCTGACGGGCCCGGCACCCGAGCGGAGCTGGGGCCTCGGCGCTCTCCTCGCCCCGGCGACGAGGGTCTGGGGCTCCCGCGCCACGGCGACCGCCCTCGAGGCGGACTTCGCCGGAGCGCGCGAGCGGCGACTGAGGGGCGGCATCCCGCTCGCCTCCATGCCGCGGGGCCGGCCACGGCTCACGAACACCTTCACCGGCAGCCTGAGCCTCGGTTTCGAGGGCTACACGCTTCGCCTCTTCGAGGCGGGCGAGCCCGGGGCCCCGGTCGCGACCGTCGTCTTCGTCCCCGAGACGGGAGAGCTCTTCGCCGGAGGCCTCGTCTGGAGCCGGATCCACCCGGTGACGTCCGGCGCCGACCTCGGGGCCTGGCGCAGGGCGCTCGCGACGTTGCGGCGGCTCGCGCCGCGCATCGTCTATCCGGGGCACGGCGAGGCCGGAGGATCGGCGCTGCTGGAGAGGATGTCGGACTACCTCGGCACGCTCGAGGAGGTCGTCCGGCCCCTGGCCCTTCGCTCAGCCCTCTCCCGCCGGGAACTGGCGACCCTCCGGAAACGGTTCCTCCGGACCCGACACGACTGGCTTCTCCCGGACGTTCTCGACGCGAACCTCCGCTCCGAGCATGCCCGGCTCCGGAGGCTGCTCGCCCCGGGAGGCTGACGGCGGCCTAGCTGCGAAAGGAGAGGGCCGGGGGCGCGGGCGGGAGGACGAGGTTCACGATGTCGAGACGGTCCCCTTCGTCGCCGCCGGACGCCGTCCGGGGCTCGCCGACCCGCAGGATGGCGAGCCCGTCCGCCTTCTTCACGACGGCGAGCGGACGCCCCGGATACGACCTCCCGAGCGCGGTGAGGGCCTCGTCTCCGTCCCGGGTCAGGAAGTAGAGCGTGCCGTTGCGGTTCCGCACGAGGATCATGCGCCGGGAACGTAGCCCGGGGGCGGGTTCCGCCGCATCACCCGAACGGGTGAGACGATCAACAAAGATGAATCTACAGCGATACTGTAAAAAAAAACTTGACAACGCAGCACGAAGGTTCTAGCTTCGGCGCGGAGGATCGTCGATGAATCCCGATCGGTTCACGCTGAAAGCCCAGGAGACGCTGCAGCAGATCGCTCGGGCCGCCCGGTCCGCCGGGCACCCGGAGGTGACGCCGGAGCACCTCGCCGCGGCGCTCTCCACCGAGACGTCCGTCGGAGAGCCTCTCTTCGCCCGGATCGGCGTCGCCGCCGGCGCTCTCGGCTCGGAACTCTCGACGATCGTCGAGCGGCTGCCGAAGGTCCATGGGGCCGGAGCCGAGACGCGCTTCTCCCCCGCCCTCGTCAAGGTCCTCGACCGGGCCGCGGAGGTCGCCCGCGAGTTCAAGGACGAGTACGTCGCCCTGGAGCACCTCCTCCTCGGCCTCCTGCGCGACGGGAAGTCGCGGGCCGCCGAGATCCTGAAGAGGAACGGCGTCACGGAGGCGGCCGTCCTCTCCGCCCTGAAGGAAGTCCGCGGGAGCGCGCGCGTCGACGACCCGAACGCCGAGGAGAAGTACCAGGCGCTGAAGCGCTACGCGCGCGACCTGACGGAGCTCGCCCGGCGCGGGAAGCTCGACCCGGTCATCGGCCGCGACGACGAGATCCGGCGCGTCATGCAGGTCCTCACGCGCCGGACGAAGAACAACCCGGTCCTCATCGGCGACCCGGGCGTCGGCAAGACGGCCGTCGTCGAGGGGCTCGCGCGCCGCGTCGCCTCGGGCGACGTGCCGGAGAGCCTGAAGGACAAGCAGGTCGTCGCCCTCGACCTCGGGGCGATGGTCGCCGGCGCGAAGTTCCGCGGCGAGTTCGAGGAGCGGCTGAAGGCCGTCATCAAGGAGGTCGAGGAGTCGGAGGGGAAGGTCATCCTCTTCATCGACGAGCTCCATACCCTCGTCGGCGCGGGCGCCGCCGAGGGGGCGATGGACGCGGGGAACATGCTCAAGCCGGCGCTCGCGCGCGGGGAGCTGCGCGCCATCGGCGCGACGACGCTCGGCGAGTACCGCAAGCACGTCGAGAAGGACCCGGCCCTCGAGCGGCGCTTCCAGCCCGTCCTCGTCGGCGAGCCCTCGGTCGAGGACACGATCTCGATCCTCCGCGGCCTGCAGGAGCGTTACGAGGTCCACCACGGCGTGAAGATCACCGACGCGGCGATCGTCGCGGCGGCCGTCCTCTCGAACCGCTACATCGCCGACCGCTTCCTTCCCGACAAGGCGATCGACCTGATCGACGAGGCCGCGTCGCGGCTGAAGATGGAGATCGACTCGCTCCCGACCGGGATCGACGAGGTGGAGCGGAAGATCCTCCAGGCCGAGATCGAGAGGAAGGCGCTCGAGAAGGACGACTCCGCGCCGGCGCGGGAGCGCCTCGCGACGCTCGAGCGTTCGCTCGCGGAGCTGCGCGAGAGGTCGCTCTCGATGAAGGCGGTCTGGAAGAACGAGAAGGACGCGATCGGGAAGATCCGCGACCTGAAGAAGGGGATCGAGGACTCGAGGGCCGACGCCGAGCGCGCCGAGCGGCAGGGGGACCTGAGCCGGGCGGCGGAGCTCCGGTACGGCGTCCTGAACCAGCTCGACCGCGATCTCGCCGCCGCCACGGCGAAGCTCGAGGAGCTGCAGAAGGACGGCGGCTTCCTCCGCGAGAAGGTCGAGGAGGAGGACGTCGCCGCCGTCGTCTCGCGCTGGACCGGGATCCCGGTCTCGAAGATGGTCGAGGGGGAGACGCAGAAGCTCCTCGCGATGGAGGAGCGGCTCCGGCTCCGGATCGTCGGGCAGGACGAGGCCGTCGCGGCCGTCTCGGCCGCCGTCCGCCGCGCCCGCGCCGGGATGAGCGACCCGAAGAAGCCGATCGGCTCGTTCCTCTTCCTCGGGCCGACCGGCGTCGGAAAGACCGAGCTCGCGCGCGCCCTGGCCGAGTTCCTCTTCGACGACGAGGGCGCGATGGTCCGGCTCGACATGTCGGAGTACCAGGAGAAGCACACCGTCTCGCGGATGATCGGCGCCCCTCCCGGCTACATCGGGCACGACGAAGGGGGGCAGCTCACAGAGGCCGTGCGGCGGCGCCCGTACTCCGTCGTCCTCTTCGACGAGATCGAGAAGGCCCACCCCGACGTCTGGTCGACGCTCCTGCAGGTCCTCGACGACGGCCGCCTGACCGACGGGAAGGGGCGCGTCGTCGACTTCCGGAACGTCGTCGTCGTGATGACGTCGAACGTCGGGTCGCAGCTCATCCAGGAGCTCCAGGGGGTCGACGAGGAGGAGATGCGGAAGGGGATCGAAGGGGAGCTGCGGCACCGATTCCGGCCCGAGTTCCTGAACCGGATCGACGACGTCATCGTCTTCCGCCGCCTCACGCTCGAGGAGATCGGGAAGATCGTCGACCTCCAGCTCGCGCGCGTCTCTGCGCTCGTCGCCCCGCGCGGCGTGAGGCTGGAGTGGACCGACGGCGCCCGCCGTCTCCTCGCCGAGCGGGCCTTCGACCCGCTCTACGGCGCGCGGCCGCTGAAGCGGAACATCCAGAAGCTCGTCCAGGACCCGCTCGCGCTCCGCATCCTCGCAGGCGGCGTCCCCGCCGGGGCGACCGTGACCCTCGGCGCCGCCGCTTCGGGCGAGCGCGTCGACTTCACCATCGAGACGGCCGCGCCCGCGGCCTGAAAGGACCCGGCAGGGAGGAGACCATGGCCGCCGTTCGACGCACCGACCCCTTCCGCGAGCTCGCGACGCTCCAGGAGCGGATGAACCGGATCTTCGACGACACCTTCTCCGCGGCGACGCGGCGCGAGGACGACGCGCTCGCCGCGACCTGGACGCCGCCCGTCGACGTCCTCGAGAAGAAGGACCGGATCGTCCTGACCGCCGAGCTCCCCGGCTTCACCGAGGAGCAGATCCAGCTCCGGTTCGAGGACGGCGTCCTGACGCTCGACGGCGAACGGCGCTTCGAGAGGGAGGCCGACGAAGCCCGCTACCACTGCGTGGAGCGGAGCTACGGCCGCTTCTCGCGCTCGTTCCGCCTCCCCGCGAACGTCGACGAGGAAGGGATCGCGGCGACTTTCGTGAACGGCCTCCTCGTCGTGGAGCTCCCGAAGCGGGAGGAGGTCCGGCCGAAGAGCATCCGGATCCGCGCCGGCGGCTCCCCCGCGATCGACGTGAAGTGACGCCCTCGGCGGGGCCGCAGGTGCGTCCACGCCGAAGGTCCCGCTCCGGCGTCGTCCCCGCGCGTTCCCTGCGCGAGGCGGACGGGCGCGTCAGATCGTCGGACCGGCCGGCCCGGCCTCGTCCTCCTTGAAGAGGTCCGTCGAGATGTACCGCTCGGAGGTCGACGGGACGACGAAGACGACGAGCTTCCCGGCGCTCTCCGGCCGACGGGCGACCTGGAGCGCCGCGAACGCCGCCGCGCCCGAGGAGATCCCCGCGAGGATCCCCTCCTCGCGCGCGAGGCGCCGGGCGTGCTCGAAGGCCTGGTCGTTCGTGACGCCGACGACCTCGTCGACGAGCGCCGTCTCGAGGTTCTTCGGGACGAAGCCGGCGCCGATCCCCTGGATCCGATGCGGGCCCGGCGCCCCGCCCGAGAGGACGGGCGAGTGGACCGGCTCGACGGCGACGAGGCAGACGGACGGCTTCCTCGGTTTCCAGTACCGGCCGACTCCCGTCATCGTCCCGCCCGTCCCGACGCCCGCGACGAAGACGTCCATCGCCCCGTCGGTGTCGTTCCAGAGCTCGACGGCGGTCGTCGCTTCGTGGACCGCCGGGTTCGCAGGGTTCTCGAACTGCTGCGGCATGACGCCGTTCTCCCCGAGGTCTGCGAGGAGGTCTCCCGCCCGCGCGATCGCCCCCTTCATCCCCTGCGCGGCCGGCGTCAGGACGAGCTCCGCTCCGAGGAGGCGGAGGACCTTCCGCCGCTCGAGCGACATCGACTCCGGCATCGTCAGGACGAGGCGGTATCCCTTCGCGGCCGCGGCGAAGGCGAGCGCGATCCCCGTGTTCCCGGAGGTCGGCTCGACGAGGGTCGTCTTCCCCGGCGCGATCCGCCCGGCCCTCTCGAGCGCCTCGATCATCGCGACGCCGATCCGGTCCTTCACCGAGTTCGCCGGGTTGAAGTACTCCAGCTTCGCCGCGACGACGGCGCCGGGAGCGACGTCCTTCGCCATCCGGTTCAGGCGGACGAGCGGGGTGTTGCCGATCAGCTTCGTGACGTCTGACGCGATCTTCATGGGGTCCTCCAGGTCTCCGGGCTCTGCCGGGTCAGATCTCCCAGTCGAGCGCTTCGCGCTCGGCCCGGAGGCGCGAGACGAGCTGCCCGACCGTGGTTCGCTGGTAGACGGCGTGACGGGCGCCGGCGGCTTCGGCTTCGAGGGCGGCCACGAGGCGCGGGACGACGCCGGCAGGGGGGCGAAGGGACTGCGCCGACGCGACTCCGAAGGGCGCGAGGACGGCGGTGAGAGGTGTCTCGAGGAGCCCTTCCCCCGGCCGGTATCCGCCGGCTCGCCCCCGGACGGCGACGAGGAGCCCCGAGCGGACGAACGGGGACAGGAGCTGGTGGACCGATTCTCGCGAGAGGCCGAGGAGGCCTGCCATTTCGGCGGCGCTCCGCTCCCGGCCCGGGTCCGAACCGATCTCGATCACCGCCTCGATCGCTTTCTTCTGCCTGAGGTTAAGAATCTTGAAATCTCCGTTCGACTTAACTAACATTATTCTGAGGCCGATTCTCGAAATGTCAAGACACACTCTCGCGCTTTCCGCCGCCCTCCTCCTCGCCGCCCCCTCCGCGACCGCCCAGCGGGGAGAGCCCGACTCCCGCCGCACGGAGGTCGACCTGCGCCGGAGCGCGATCGTCCGCGCCGTCGAGCAGATCGGTCCGTCCGTCGTGAACATCTCGGCCGAGCGGCTCGTCCAGCGCCGGGCGACGCCGTTCGAGGAGTTCTTCGGCGTTCCCGGCGACCGCGGCCGGCGCTCCGAGTCGCTCGGCTCCGGCGTCGTCCTCGACGCCTCCGGGATCGTCGTCACGAACGACCACGTCATCTCGGGCGCTTCGAGGATCTTCGTGACGACCTCCGACGGGCGCGAGCTGGAGGCCGACGTGCTCGGCGCCGACGCCGACAACGACCTCGCGGTCCTGAAGGTCGACGGGAAGGGGCTGAGGCCGGTCCGCCTCGGGACGACGGGGGACCTTCTGATCGGCGAGACGGCGATCGCCGTCGGGAACCCCTTCGGCCTCTCGAACACGGTGACGACCGGGATCGTCTCCGCCCTCCAGCGGACCGTGCGCGGCGAGACGCGCACCTACACCGACTTCATCCAGACCGACGCCGCGATCAACCCGGGGAACTCGGGCGGCGCGCTCTGCAACGTCCTCGGCGAGCTGATCGGCATCAACACGGCGATCGTCGGCGGCGCGAACACGATCGGCTTCGCGATACCGGTCGAGAGGGTCCGCCGGATCGTCGACGACCTCCTCCGCTTCGGCGAGGTGAAGCCGGTCTGGGTCGGCGTCCGCGGGGCGACGGTGACGCCCGAACGCGGGCGGCCGAGCTCGCGCGGCCTCGGGATGCGCGTTCGCTCCGTCTACCCCGCCTCGCCCGCGGAGGAGGCCGGCCTCGAGCCCGGAGACGTCGTCGTCTCGCTGAACGGCCGCCCCGTCGAGTCGCGCGAGGACTTCGACACGCTCCTCGCCTCGGTCCCTCCAGGCCAGAAGGTGGCTCTCGAGGCGCGGCGCTCCGGCGAGACCCGTCGGATCTCCCTCGAGGTCGCGCGCGCGCCGGAGGACCTCGGCCTCGAGGTCCTCCGCCGCGAGATCGGGATCTCCGTCGCCCAGGCCCGGGGAGGGCTCTTCCTGACGTCGGTCGCGCGGGAGTCCCCGGCCCACCGAAAGGGGCTCGAGCGCGGCGACGCGCTCGTCGCCGTCAACGGGAAGCGCGTCTCGAGCCTCGAGGACGTCGCCCGCGCCGTCGAGCGGGGCTGGGGCCGGTCGGGCCTCGTCCTCGTCGTCGGGCGCGGCGGCTACGCATACACCCTGACGTTCGGCCTCGAGTGAGCCCGGCCGCGGGGAGGGCCGCCGCGCAGCGGCCCTCCCCGCCCGGTCACTTCTGTCGCTTCGCGACCCCCAGCTCGGCGAGCCGCTTCGCCATGTCGGGTCCCGCCGTCCCCGCCTTCACCTCCCGGTCGACGTGGAGGAGCTTCCCGTCCTTTCCGACGTAGAACGTCCAGCGGCGCGGGAACCCCATCACCGGGTGGCGGACGCCGTACGCCTTCGCGACGACCCCGTCGGCGTCGGCGAGCATCGGGTAGTCGGCGTCGAGGGACTTCGCGAACTTCGTGATCTGCTCCAGCGTGTCGACGCTCGCCGCGAAGTAGGCGACGTCGAACGACCGGAGCTCCTCGCCGCTCTCACGGAGCGACTTGCATTCCATCGTTCACCCTCCGGTGAAGGCCTTCGGGAACCAGGCGAGGACGACGGCCTTCTTCCCGACGTAGTCGGCGAGGGCGTGCGTCTTCCCGTCCGACCCCGGGAGGGAGAAGGCGGGGGCGGCGTCCCCGGCGGCGAGGGGCTTCGGCTCCTCGGCGGCGAGGAGCGGCGCGGCGGCGAGAAGGCCGGCGGCCGCGAGGGTGACGAGTCTCTGCATGGGCGGCTCCTTGCGGACGGATGCTAGCCGCGCCGGGCCGGCCGGGCCAGCGTGCCGTGCGTGCCGTGCGCGCCCCCGCGGCCCGTCACCGCCGGATCCGCAGCTCCGAGACGACGATCCCGAGGAGGACGAGGCCGCCCCCCCACGCCTCCCGCTCCGAGAGCCGCTCGCCGAGCGCGAGCGCGGCGAAGAGCGCCGTGAAGACCGGCTCGAGGGCGAAGATGACCGCCGCGTGGACGGCCGGCATCCGGGCCTGCGCCCAGGTCTGGACGAGCGAGGAGACGACCGAGGCGACGAGGCCCATCCAGAGGACGGCGAAGAGGAGCTGGGTGGTTGCGGCGAGCGGCCGCGCCTCCGCCGCGAAGAAGGCCTCAGGGCGGCCGAGGAACGGCGTCAGGAGGAGCCGCCCCGCGAGGACGCCGAGGAACGCGAAGACGATCTGGGCGGCCGAGTAGACCCGCACGTCGTGCTTCGGCGAGGCGACGCCGAGCTCCACGATGATCACGGCGTAGACGAGCGCCGTGAAGAAGACGAGGAGGTCGCCCGGGTCGAGGCCCGAGGCGTCCTTCGGCCACGACATCAGCCCGAACCCCCCCGCCGCCAGGACGAGCCCCGCGAGGTTCGTCCCGCTCGGCACCTGGCGGTGGAAGAGCCACGCGGCGACGGGCGTCAGCGGCACCGAGAGCCCGGTGATGAAGGCGGCCTTCGAGGCCGTCGTGAAGAGCTGTCCGACGAGCTGGCACCCGATGCCGACGGCGAGGAGGAGCCCGATGAGGGCCCCGTCCCGAAGGACGCCCGGCGTCCGCCGTCGTCCCCGGGCGAGGAGGACGAGGAGGGCCGCGGCGAGCCCGTAGCGAAGGGCGAGGAAGAGGAGGGGCGGCGTGTCCTTGAGGACGAGCTCGTTGACGACGAACGTCGAGCCCCAGATCGCCGTCACGAGGACGAGGGCGGAGTCGGCGAGGAGCGCCTCGCGGCGCGGGACGTCCGGTGCGCTCACGGCCGGCGATGATACGGGGCCGCCGGACCCCGGCAGTTATCATCCCCGACCGATGACTCCGGCCCCGCGCGTCCGCTTCGCCCCCTCCCCGACCGGCTCCCTCCACGTCGGCGGGGCCCGCACCGCCCTCTACAACTGGCTCTTCGCCCGCCGGCACGGCGGGACGTTCATCCTCCGGATCGAGGACACCGACGTCGACCGGAACAGGCCCGAGCTCGTCGACCAGATCCTCGAGGCGATGACCTGGCTCGGGATGACGTGGGACGAGGGGCCGTTCCGACAGAGCGAGCGCTACGACCTCTACCGGCAGGCGGCCGAGCGGCTCCTCTCCGAGGGGAAGGCCTACCGCGCGTTCGAGACGCCCGAGGAGCTCGAGGCGGCCCGGAAGGCGGCCGAGGCGCAGGGCGAGACGTTCCGCTACTCGGGCGCGGGGCGGCAGATCCCGAAGGCCGAGTCGGACCGGCGCGCCGCGGCGGGCGAGCCGTTCGTCCTCCGGCTGAAGATGCCCGACGAGCCGATCGTCGTCGACGACGTCGTCCAGGGGCGGGCCGAGTTCCCGGCCGGCGCCCTCGACGACTTCGTCCTGACGCGCTCCGACGGCCACCCGCTCTACCACTTCTCCGTCTGCGTCGACGACGTCGCGATGGGGATCACGCACGTCATCCGGGGCGTCGACCACCTCGCGAACACGCCGAAGCACGTCGCCCTCTTCCGCGCCCTCGGCGCCGAGGCGCCGAGGTTCGCCCACCTCGGGATGATCCTCGGCCCCGACGGCAAGAAGCTCAGCAAGAGGCACGGGGCAGCCGGCGCCGAGGAGTTCCGCGCGCAGGGGCTCCTCCCCGAGGCGCTCGTCAACTTCCTCGCCCTCCTCGGCTGGTCGCCGGGCGAGGACCGCGAGCGGATGACGATGGACGAGATGGCCGCGCTCTTCTCGCTCGAGCGGATCGGCCCGTCCCCCTCGCGCTTCGACCACGAGAAGCTCGCCTGGCTGAACGGCCAGTACCTGCAGGACGTCCCGGACGCCCGCCTCCTCGGGCTCGTGAAGCCGTTCGGCGTCCCGGCCGGCTGTTCCGACGAGACGCTCCTCCGTGCCCTGCCCCTCCAGAAGCCGCGCGCGAAGACGCTCGTCGAGCTGGCGCAGGGGCTCTCCTCGTGGGTCGCCGACCCGGCCGACTGGGACGCCGCCGGGCTGAAGAAGTTCGGGAAACCCGCGAACGCGCCGCTCCTCCGCACGTTCCTCGAGAGGATCGCGGCCGTGAGCCCGCTGACCCACGCCGGGATCGAGGAGGCCGCGCGCGCCCTCGCCGCCGAGGCGGGCGTGAAGCTCGGCGACCTCGCCCAGCCGGTCCGCCTCGCGCTGACCGGCACCCTCGCCTCCCCTCCCCTCTTCGAGATGATCGAGGTCCTCGGCCTCGAGACGACCCGCCGGCGCGTCCTCGCGCTCGCGGCGCGGATCGAGAGCGAGTCGGCCCCGAGCTGAGGCGCCCGATGGAAGAGACGACGACCCCCGCCCCCGAGACCGCCGGCAAGGACTTCATCCGCGAGATCGTCGAGGACGACCTGAAGTCGGGGAAGCACGCGAAGATCGCGACCCGCTTCCCGCCCGAGCCGAACGGCTACCTCCACATCGGCCACGCCAAGTCGATCTGCCTGAACTTCGGCGTGGCGAAGGAGTACGCGGGCACCTGCAACCTCCGCTACGACGACACGAACCCGCTGAAGGAGGACGTCGAGTACGTCGACGCCATCGAGGCGGACGTCCGCTGGCTCGGCTTCGACTGGGCCGGGAAGTACTACGCCTCGGACTACTTCGGAAAGCTCTACGAGTTCGCCGAGGAGCTGATCCGCCGCGGGAAGGCGTTCGTCTGCGACCTGACGGCCGACGAGGTCCGCGCCACGCGCGGGACGCTGACCGAGCCGGGGAAGAACAGCCCCTACCGCGACCGCTCTCCCGAGGAGAGCCTCGACCTCTTCCGGCGGATGCGCGCCGGCGAGTTCGCGGACGGCTCGCGGACGCTCCGGGCGAAGATCGACATGGCCTCCCCGAACATCAACCTGCGCGACCCGGCCCTCTACCGGATCCGCAAGGCGCACCACCACCGGACGGGCGACGCGTGGTGCATCTACCCGATGTACGACTACGCCCACGCCCTCTCCGACTGGATCGAGGGGATCACCCACTCGCTCTGCACGCTCGAGTTCGAGGACCACCGGCCGCTCTACGACTGGTGCCTGATCGCGCTCGGCCTCGAGAACCGCCCGCGCCAGATCGAGTTCGCGCGCCTCAACCTCACCTACACGCTCCTCTCCAAGAGGCGCCTCCTCCACCTCGTCACGGGCGGGCACGTCCGCGGCTGGGACGACCCGCGGATGCCGACGATCGCCGGCCTGCGCCGCCGCGGCTACACCCCCGAGGCGATCCGCGACTTCGCCGAGCGGATCGGCCTCGCCAAGAGGGACAGCGTCGTCGACGTCGCCCTCCTCGAGCACTGCCTGAGGGAAGACCTCAACCGCCGCGCCCCGCGCGGCATGGCGGTGATCGACCCGGTGAAGGTCGTCCTGACGAACTGGCCCGAGGGGAAGGTCGAGGAGCTCGAGGCGGTGAACAACCCCGAGGACCCGTCCGCCGGGACGCGACAGGTCGCGTTCTCACGCGAGCTCCTCATCGAGAGGGACGACTTCCGCGAGGTACCGCCCCCGAAGTACCACCGCCTCTTCCCGGGCAGCGAGGTGCGCCTGCGCTGGGGATACATCGTGAGGTGCGAGGAGGTCGTCAAGGACGCGGCCGGCAACGTCGTCGAGCTCCGCTGCACCTACGACCCGACGACGAAGAGCGGCGAGGCGGGGGCCGCGCGGAAGGTGAAGGGGACGATTCACTGGGTTTCGGCGGCGCACGCCGTCCCGGCCCAGGTCCGCCTCTACGACCGCCTCTTCACGAAGGAAGACCCCAGCGACGCCCCCGAGGGGCAGGACTGGCTGACGAACCTGAACCCGGCCTCGCTCGAGGTGCGGCAGGCCTTCGTCGAGCCGGCGCTCGCGGCGGGCGTCCCCGGCGCGTTCTTCCAGTTCGAGCGGCTCGGCTACTTCACCGTCGACGCCGACTCGGTTCCCGGCAAGCCGGTCTTCAACCGTTCCGTCGGGCTCCGGGACACGTGGGCGAAGATCGAGAAGAAGGGGCGGGCGGAATAGGACCCGGCAGCTCGGCGCCCGGCGCGCGGCCCTGCCACCGCGCGCCGGCCTCCGGTCCTCGGCCTCCTTTCGGCCGTCGGCTCCGCCTCTGGCTGCCGGTCGCGCTGATGATGGGCGTCCAGGTCTGGCTCTCCTCGCGAAGCCGGCTCCCCGTCGACCTGCCCCCGTTCGCCTTCGCCGACAAGGTCGTCCACGGAGGCTGGTTCTTCCTCCTCGCCCTCCTCGCCTGGCGCGCGGTGCGCCGTGGGGAGGGCTGGGCGCGACGCAGGCGGATCGTCGCTCTCCTCGTCGGGGCCGTCCTCTGGGCGGCGAGCGACGAAGCCCACCAGTCCTTCGTTCCCGGGAGAGCCGTCGAGGCAGCCGACTTCGGCGCCGATGTCGGCGGGGCCGCCCTCGCCGTCGCCGCGGCCGAGGCCACGCGGCACCGGCGGAGGATCTTCCTCGGGAGCGCCTGAACGAAAACGCCGCCCGTGGGCGGCGTGGATCGTCAGGTTGGCTGGGGGGCAGGGATTCGAACCCCGATAGGCAGATCCAGAGTCTGCAGTCCTACCATTGGACGACCCCCCAACCTGGAGGGGCGGGCATTATGGGGTCGCGCGGCGCCGCGGTCAACCGGCGGAGGCCGCGGGGCCAGGAATCAGCGCTTCTTCGAGAGCGCGTGGAAGAAGCGGGCGAGGTCCTCGGGATTCCCGCGCCCCTGGAACGTCACCGAGACCTCTCCCTTGAGCGGCCCCGGCACGACGACGGGCTCGGCGACCGGGGCGGCCTTCCCCCGCCCCTTCCGCGGGGCGGCGTCGACGACCTCGGGCTGGAGCACCGTCGGCTTCGCCGCGGCGCGCCCGCCCTTCTTCCGCCCGTTCTTCCGGGGGCGGCGCGCCTCCTTCGGGCGCAGGCGCGTCACGTCGGGCGGCCCGACCCGGATCCCGAACTTCTCGGCGATGGCCTCGATCACGACCCGGGCCTCGGTCGTCGGCGACTTCACGAGGTACGCGCGGGCCCAGGCGAGGGCCGTTGGACGGTCGATGCCGAGCTTGCGCCGGACGTCGCGGATGAGGCCGGCGCCGATCTCCGACGGCTTCATCTTGAGGGCCTTCGCCGCCGCCGCCTTGACCTCGCGCTCGTTCAGCGCCTTGTTCTCCTCGAGGAGGGACTTCACCGTCTGGCGGAGCTTGTCCGAGTCCGTGGCCATGCGGCCTCCTTCCGATCTCTCGCGTCGTTCGCGTGCTTGACAATCATCACGCAAACGGGAGTTGGCGGCAACGCCAAATCGCGGGAAGGCCGCGGGTCGGCCGCGGGCCTCAGCTCAGGCCGGAGCCGGTCCGCTCGCGGAGGATCTCGAGGGCCTTCGAGCCCAGATCGCGGCGGAAGTGCCGCCCCTCGAACCGGACCTTCTCGGCGCCCCGGACGGCCCGCGCGAGCGCCTCCGAGAGGCCCCGGGCGCGCGCGGTGACGACGAGGACCCGGCCGCCCGCCGTGACGAGCTTCCCGTCGGCCGACCTCGCCGTTCCCGCGTGGAAGACGAAGATCCCGTCCTCCGCCGTCGCCTCCTCGATCCCCTCGATCGGCTTCCCACGCTCGAACGGACCGGGGTAGCCCTCCGCCGAGAGGACGACGGCAGCCCCCGCCTCCTTCTTCCAGACCGGCCGCGCGTTCTCGTCGAACCGGCCGCGGGCCGAGCCGATCAGGTACGGGAGGAGGTCGTCCTCGAGGCGGACGAGGACGCACTGCGTCTCCGGGTCGCCGAACCTCACGTTGTACTCGAGGACGTAGGGCTTCATCCCGTTCTCGAGGATCACGCCGACGTAGAGGAGCCCGCGGAACGGGCGCCCCTCCTCGGCCATCCCCCGGAGCGTCGGGTGGACGACGTCCGTCAGGATCTCCCGGGCCGTCGAGGCGTCGACGAAGACGGAGGGGCTGTGCCCGCCCATGCCGCCCGTGTTCGGGCCGCGGTCGCCGTCGAAAACCCGCTTGTAGTCCTTCGCCGTCGCGAGCGGGATCGCCCGCTCCCCGTCGCAGAGGACCATGCAGCTGACCTCGTCCCCTGCGACGAACCGCTCCACGAGGACGCGGTCCCCGGCGCTCCCGAAGACCCGCTCGCCGAAGAAGAGCTTCAGGGCCCGCTCCCGGTCCGCCTCGTCGCGGACGATGACGACCCCCTTGCCGGCCGCGAGGCCGTCGGCCTTGAAGACGCACGGGAAGCCGAACGCCTTCGCGGCCTTCTCCGCCTCGGCGCGGGTCGTGCAGACCTCGGCCTCCGCGGTGGGAATCTCGTACTTCCGCATGAAAGCCTTCGAGAAGACCTTCGAACCCTCGAGCTCGGCCGCGAGCTTGTTCGGCCCGAAGGCGAGGAGGCGCCGCTTCGTCAGCTCGTCGACGAGGCCGAGCGTGAGCGGGAGCTCCGGCCCGACGACGGTCAGGTCGACCTTCATCTTCTCGGCGAAGTCGGCGAGCTCCACGATGTCCGTCACGCCGATCGGGAGGCAGGTCGCGATCTGCGCGATTCCCGGGTTGCCGGGTGCACAGAAGATCTCCGTGACCTGCGGTGACTGGGCGAGCTTCCAGACGAGGGCGTGCTCGCGACCCCCCGAGCCGACGACGAGGACTCTCACGGGGGGCGAGTCTAAACCAGCCCGGGGTCGAGGGATTCCCGGAACTGCCCCTTCCCGAGCGGTCCGCCTCCCACCCGGGACAGCCCGCCTCCGCTTGACGGCCGGAATCCGGCTCCCGTACGCTCCGGCCGGCTCTTTGAGTCCGGGTTTCATCACGAGCGGCGGAGGGACGGGCCCTGCGATGCCGCGGCAACCGGCTCCTCGCCCCCGGAAGGGGGGAGGGCGACAGGTGCCAATTCCCGCTCCGGCACGGCCGGAGAGAGATGAAATCGAGGCCGAACGGAAGCGATCCCCAGCGAAACGCCCCTTCGTCCTCGAAGGGGTCTTTTCATGAAGCACGACATCCGCGAGCGCCTGAAGACCGAAGTCCTCCTCGCCGACGGGGCGATGGGGACGCTCCTCGTCTCGCGCGGCGCCGCCCCCGAGAGCCCGCGCTCCCCCCTCTCGATCGCCCAGGCCGGCCTCGTGAGGGAGGTCTACGACGACTACGTCGAGGCCGGGACCCAGATCCTGAAGACGAACACCTGGGACGCGAACCGGGTCAAGCTCGCGAAGTTCGACTGGGCCGATTCCCTCGACAAGATCAACCGCACCGCCGTCCGCCTCGCGCACGAGGCCGCGGCGGGCGAGTACGTCCTCGTGGCCGGCGACGTCGGCCCGCTCGGCCAGCTCGTGAAGCCCTACGGCCCGCTCACGAAGGCGATGGTCCGCGAGCTCTTCTCCGAGCAGATCCGGATCCTCCTCGAGGAGAAGGTCGACCTCCTGCTCCTCGAGACGTTTTCCTCCACTCTCGAGGCGATCGAGGCGATCCGGGCCGCTCGCGACCTCTCGAAGGAGATCCCGATCCTCGCCTCGATGACGTTCCTCTCGGACGGCAAGACGACCTTCGGCACCGAGGTCGCGGGGGCGTTCGCGCGGCTCGAGGAGGCCGGGGCCGACATCCTGGGGCTGAACTGCACGATCGGCCCGCAGGAGACGCTCGAGGTCTTCCAGCGCGTCGTCTCGCAGACCTCCCTCCCGGTCTCGGCGATGCCGAACGCCGGGTACCCGTGGAACGTCTCGGGGCGGACGGTCTATCCCGCCACCCCCGACTACTTCCGCGAGGTCGCCCGCGACTTCGTCAAGGCGGGAGCCGCGATCGTCGGCGGCTGCTGCGGCACGACGCCGGCCCACGTCGCCGCGATGGCGAAGGAGGTCTCCGGGAAGAAGCGCGCCGCCGTGGAGCGGGTCGCCAGGGCCTTCGTCACGGCGCCCGCCGCCCCCGAGCCCGAGGCGCCCGAGACGTCGGTCCTGAAGCGGAAGCTCGCCGACCCGAAGGCCCTCGTCGTCACCGTCGAGATCGAGCCGCCGAAGGGGACCGACTGCTCCGTCGCCCTCGAGGGCGCCCAGCTCCTCCGGAGCTACGGCGTCGACGCCGTGAACGTCACGGACAACCCGATGGCGCGCCTGAGGATGTCCTCGATCGCCGTCGCCCACATGATCCGGCACGAGACGGGGGTCGACACGGTCTTCCACTTCTCCCCTCGCGACCGGAACGTCCTCGGCATCCAGTCGGACCTCCTCGGCGCCGCGGGGCTCGGCATCAAGGCGCTCCTCGTCGTCGGCGGCGACCCGCTCAAGATCGGCGACTACCCGCAGGGCCGGGCGGTCGGCGAGGTCGACACGCTCGGCCTCCTCCGGATCGTGAAAGGGCTGAACGGCGGCGTCGACCTGGCGGGGGCACCGATCGGAACCTCGACGACATTCGCCATCGCCTGCGCCGCGAACCCGGCGGCTCAAGACCTCGACGTCGAGGTCTCGAAGCTGAACGCGAAGATCGAGGCGGGGGCGACGTTTGCCCAGACGCAGCCCGTCTACGACGTCGCCGCGCTCGACCGGTTCTTCGCCCGCCCCGAGGCCCGGGCGATCCCGGTCCTCGTCGGCCTCATCCCGCCGAAGAGCCTCAAGCAGGCGCTCTACTTCGCGAACGAGGTCCCCGGGATGGTCGTCCCCGAGGCGATCCTCGCGCGGATGCGGAAGGCCGCGGAAAGGGGACCCGAGTTCGAGGCCGAGGAAGGGCTCGCGATCGGCATCGAGCTCGCGAAGGCGATCTCCGAGCGGGCGCGCGGCATTCATCTGATGCCGATGGCCCGCTACGACGTCGTGAGGAGAGTCCTCGAGACGGTACCGGGGCGCGACGCCGAAGCCCGCCCCGCCGCCGCCGCGAGGGACGCGGCCGGAGGCGCGAATTGAGGACCGCCGCTCCCCCACCGCCCGCGCTCGCCGAGACGCTCGCCCGCCGCATCGTCGTCCTCGACGGCGGGATGGGGACGATGATCCAGCCCTACCGCCTCGACGAGGCCGCGTACCGCAGCGCGCGTTTCGCGGACCACCCGAAGGAGCTGAAGGGGTGCGCCGACGTCCTCCCGCTGACGCGCCCCGACGTGATCGCCGAGATCCACCGCGCCTACCTCGACGCCGGCGCGGACGTGATCGAGACCTGCACGTTCAACGCGCAGGCGATCTCCCTCGCCGACTACGGCCTCGGGAGCCACGCCCGCGAGCTGAACGCCGCCGCCGCCCGCGTCGCCCGCGAGGCCGTCCGCGCCTTCGAGGCGACGAACCCCGGAAAGAACGCCTGGGTCGCCGGGTCGATCGGCCCGACGAACCGGACCCTCTCCCTCGCCGTCGACGTGAACGACCCGGGGAAGAGGACGAACGTCTTCGCCGACTTCGTCTCCGCCTACGCCGACCAGGTGCGGGGCCTCCTCGACGGCGGGGTCGACCTCCTCCTCGTGGAGACGGTCTTCGACACCCTCGTCGGCAAGGCCGCCCTCGTCGCCGTCGAGGAGGTCTTCGCCGAGCGCGGGACGGCCGTGCCGCTCATGCTCTCGGTGACGATCACCGACAGGAGCGGCCGGACCCTCTCGGGCCAGCTCGTCGAAGCGTTCTGGAACAGCGTCTCCCACGCCCCGCTCCTCTCCGTCGGGATCAACTGCGCCCTCGGCCCGACGGAGATGCGCCCCTACCTCGAGGAGCTCTCGCGAATCGCCCCGGTCCTCGTCTCGGCCTACCCGAACGCCGGCCTCCCGAACGCCTTCGGCGGTTTCGACGAGACGCCCGAGTCGATGGCCGCGGACCTCCGCGCCTTCGCGGAGTCGGGGTGGCTGAACGTCGTCGGCGGCTGCTGCGGGACGAACCCGGAGCACATCCGGGCGATCGCCCAGGCCGTGAAGGGGCTCCCGCCGCGGACGGTCCCGACGATCGAGCGGCTCACGCGCCTCTCCGGCCTCGAGCCGCTCACGATCCGACCCGACTCGAACTTCATCGTCGTCGGCGAGCGGACGAACGTCACCGGCTCGCCGAGGTTCGCGAAGCTCGTCGCCGCGGGCGACTACGACGGGGCGCTCGGCGTCGCGCGGCAGCAGGTGGAGGGGGGCGCGAACGTCCTCGACGTCTGCATGGACGAGGGGATGCTCGACTCGGCCCTCGCGATGAAGCGGTTCCTGAACCTCCTCTCGGCCGACCCCGACATCGCGAAGCTCCCCGTCATGATCGACAGCTCCCGCTGGGAGGTCATCGAGGCGGGCCTCCAGTCCCTTCAGGGGAAGTCGATCGTCAACTCGATCAGCCTGAAGGACGGCGAGGCGGCGTTTCGGGAGCGCGCCCGGACGGTGCGCCTGCACGGCGCCGCCGCCGTCGTCATGGCGTTCGACGAGGCGGGCCAGGCCGACTCGGCCGAGAGGAAGGTCGAGGTCTGCCGGCGGGCGTACCGGATCCTCGTCGAGGAGGAAGGCTTTCCGCCCGAGGACGTGATCTTCGACCCGAACGTCCTGACCGTCGGCACCGGCATCGAGGAGCACGCCGACTACGCCCTCGCCTACTTCGAGGCGACGCGCCGCATCAAGGCCGAGCTGCCGCACGCGAAGGTCTCGGGCGGAGTCTCGAACGTCTCCTTCGCCTTCCGCGGCAACGGGCCCGTACGCGAGGCGATGCACGCGGCGTTCCTCTACCACGCGATCTCGGCCGGGATGGACATGGGGATCGTCAACGCCGGCCAGCTCGCGGTCTACGAGGAGGTCCCGAAGGAGCTCCTCGAGATGGTGGAGGACGTCCTCCTGAACCGCCGGCCCGACGCGACCGAGCGCCTCGTCGCGTACGCCGAGACGCTGAAGGCGAAGGAGGGCGGCGCGGACCACGCCGCCCCCGCGCACGCCGAGGCCTGGCGAGCGCTCCCCGTCGAGGAACGTCTCGCACACGCCCTCGTGAAAGGGAACGCCGACCACGTCGAGGCCGACACGCTCGAGGCGCTCGAGAAGCTCGGCGCGCCGCTCGCCGTCATCGAGGGGCCGCTCATGGCGGGAATGAACGTCGTCGGCGACCTCTTCGGCTCCGGGAAGATGTTCCTCCCGCAGGTCGTCAAGAGCGCCCGCGTCATGAAGAAGGCAGTCGCCGTCCTGACGCCCTTCCTCGAGGCGCAGAAGGCGGCCGGGACGATGAATGCCGCCGGGAAGGTGCTCCTGGCGACCGTGAAGGGGGACGTCCACGACATCGGGAAGAACATCGTCGGCGTCGTACTCGCCTGCAACGGCTACGAGGTGCACGACCTCGGCGTCATGGTCGCGGCCGACCGGGTCGCGAAGGCCGCCCGCGAGATCAGCGCCGACCTCGTCGGCCTCTCGGGCCTCATCACGCCGTCGCTCGACGAGATGGTCCACACCGTTCGCGAGCTTTCTCGCGAGGGAATCGGCGTCCCGATCCTCATCGGCGGCGCGACGACGAGCCCCGCCCACACCGCCGTGAAGATCGCCCCGGCCTCCCCGCAGCCCGTCGTTCACGTCGCCGACGCGAGCCGAGCCGTCGGCGTGGCGGGGGGCCTCCTCTCCGATGACCTCCGCCCCGCCTTCCTCGCGAGGAACGCGAAGCTCCAGGAAGAGCTGCGCAAAGACCACGCCGGCCGGCAGGCGAGACCCCTCGTCCCGCTCTCCTCGGCCCGCGCCCGCCGCCGCGCCCTCGACTGGGCCGCGGCCGACCGACCGGTCCCCTCGTTCACCGGCGTCCGCGTCGAGGAGCCGGCCCTCGCCGACCTCGTCCCGTACGTCGACTGGTCCCCCTTCTTCCACGCCTGGGAGCTTCGCGGAAGGTACCCGCAGATCCTCGAGGACGCCGTCGTCGGCGAGAAGGCCCGCGAGCTCTTCGCCGACGCGCAGGCGCTCCTCGGAGAGATCGTCGACGGCAAGCTCCTCTCGGCCCGCGGCGTCTGGGGCCTCTTTCCCGCCAATTCCGTCGGCGACGATCTCGAGCTCTACGGCGACGCCGCGGGCGAGCACCTCCTCGCGACGATCCACACGCTTCGGCAGCAGCAGGAGAAGAGCGACGACGCCCCGTACGAGGCCCTCGCCGACTTCGTGGCGCCCCGAACCTCCGGCCGCCGCGACCACGTCGGCCTCTTCGCCGTCACGGCGGGGCACGGCCTCCCCGCGCTCTGCGAACGCTTCGAGAAGGACCACGACGACTACCGCTCCATCCTCGCGAAGGCCCTCGCCGACCGCCTGGCTGAAGCTTTCGCCGAGTGGCTCCACGAGCGCGCCCGCGAGGAGTGGGGCTTCGGCGAAGCCCTCTCGCACGGCGACCTGATCCGCGAGCGCTATCGCGGCATCCGCCCCGCCCCCGGCTACCCCGCCTGCCCCGACCACACCGAGAAGAGGACCCTCTTCGCTCTTCTCGACGCTACCGCGAACGCCGGCATCACCCTCACCGAGAGCTACGCGATGCTCCCGACCGCCTCCGTCAGCGGCCTCGTCCTCGCCCACCCCGAGGCTCACTACTTCGCCGTCGGCCGCCTCGGCCGCGACCAGGTCGCCGACTACGCCCGCCGCAAGGGGATGCCGCTCGCCGAGGCCGAGCGCTGGCTCGCCCCGAACCTCGGGTACGAGGTGGAGGACTGAGGGGCGGCTGGGCGGCTCGTCGCGAGATACCGGGACGTTGACATGTTGTTCTGAGGTTCCTATCGTTTTCACATGCCGACGACCATGGTCCAGATCAGGAATGTCCCGGCTGACCTGCACCGTCAGCTCAAGGTAAGGGCGGCCGTCGAGGGGCTCACGATGTCGGACTATGTTCTGCGCGAGGTCCGCAAGGCGCTCGAGCGCCCGACACGGGCCGAGCTCCTGGACCGGCTCCAGGCGGGTCCGGTGCGACGGCTCGGGCGGTCCGCCGCCGCCGTCATCCGCGCGGAGCGCGACGCCCGGTGATCGTCCTCGACGCGTCGGCCCTCGTCGAGCTCCTGCTCGGTACGAAGAGCGGCCGCGCGATCGCGGTCCGGATCGCCGACCCCGCGCTGGGTCTTCACGCCCCGCACCTGGCGGACGTCGAGGTCACACAGGCGTTGCGGCGTTTCGTGAGGGATGGAAGGCTCGACGCGGCCGCGGGGGCGTCCGCGCTCGAAGACCTCCGGGCGCTCGACCTGGAACGCCACCCTCACGAACCGCTCCTGGGCCGGGTCTGGGCTCTGCGCGACAGGCTGACCGCCTACGATGCGGTCTATGTCGCGCTCGCAGAGGCGCTCGACACGGTGCTCCTCACCTGCGATGCCAGGCTCGCCCACGCTCCGGGTCTGTCCCGACGCGTCGAGCTGATCCGGTAGGGCGGCCCTCGTCCTCGACGGCCCCCCGGCCTGGCGCGCCTACCTCGGTATTCCGGGCAGGTACGTTCCGTCTCCCGACCCGAGCCCCGCCGATGCGCCGTCGTTGACGACGGCGTAGACGAAGAAGGGGGTGTTGAAAGAGGAGGTGCGCGTGACGCGTGCCCAGCCGAAGGGAACGCCGGTGCCCCACAGGACCGAGTCGAGCTGCACCCGCGATGGCATGCCATGGGTGGCGCCAGGCGTGACCCCTTCGATCGCCTTCGCCAGCGTGCCCGTGCGCCCGTCGAACAGCTCGATTCGATACCGGGACGGCGACATGGTGGGCGATTCGACGATCGCGAGGTTCGACCGGTTTCTCTGATCCTGGCGCAAGCCGGAGACGAGCATGGACTCGCCGTAGTCGAACCAGGTCGCGGGAGGCGTGTAGACGCCGAAAGAGCCCGAGGATGCCGACACGGTCGTCACCCTCGCTCCGGCCACGAGACCCGAACCATGGAAGGTGGCGTGCCCGACATACGGCCCGGGTGGAATCTCGAGCGTGTCTCTCAGGGCGGAGACCGGGTCCACCAGAAGGGACGATTCCGGTGCGGCCACGATGTCGAGCGTGACCGGGAACGGGAGCCCACCCGGGTCGGAGACGGGCGGGAGGCTGAGCGACGCGATTCCGCTCGTCGCCGCCGTGTTCGTGATGACGACGTCCGTACTGTAGCGATCCGTCCCGACGATCGCGGGGAGAAGCCGGCCCGCCAGGCTCGCCGCCGCTTCCACGACCGAGCCGTCTCCGGTTCCGTTCGAGTTCACGGTCGCCCAGGCCGTCCAGGGACCTCCGGCGAGCCGCTCGACGTGGGCCCAGCCGCTCCGGGCACCGAGCCCGGACGCATCGAGAACACGGTTCCACTGGTGGCTTCCGTATGGCGTCAGGGTGACGTCGGGAAGGACGACCCGGCCTGGTCTTTCGGGATCCGCCGAGACGACGGAGACGCGCAGGGTTACGGGTTCCGGGCCGGCGCTCGCGACGGCCAGGTTCGTACGATCCTCCGCGTCTTCCTTGAGCCAGGAAACGTATCCGGTCGCCCCGACGCGCTGCCCTTCGGCGGCTCGCGCCCGATAGCCGACGCCCCCGCGCCCGGAACCCGGCCGTTCCGAGAGGACCCGGACGTCCGCGACGACGTCCTGCTGCGACCCGTCCAGCGTCGAGACCTCGAGCGTCGCCGTGCCCCGATCGACACCTTCGGGCATCGCGACCCTGACCGCCTCCGCGTCCTCGGTCGTGGAGAGCAGCCGGACCCGGCTCGGCCCGAGCGTGAAGGAGGCCAGGTCCGACTCCGGTGCACCGTCCGCCGGGTGAATGCGCAGGACCGCCGAGATCGCGGAGGACCCGAAGTTCGTGACGGTGACTTCCGTCTCGAAACGGGTCGCCTCCGCGCCGGTCAGGGAGAGAAACGCAGGGAGAAAGAGCGTCGTCGTTCCCGGCCCCCCTCCGCAGACGCTCCGGGCAAGGACGAGGCGGCCAGAGGTACCGACGGGGTCCCTCGCGACGCCGAGGACGTCGAGGTGACCGTCGCTGTCCAGGTCCAGCAGCGTCGGCTGCACGGTCTCCGGAATCGCCGCGAACTGGACGGCACCGCTGCCGGCTTCGCCGAACCTGTAGGCGCCTCCGCCGACGAGAACCTCTTTGCGCTCGGGATTCCTGTCGAGCTCGCCGACGAGGAGAGACTGGGCACCGGCGAGCCACGTTCCGAGGACACGCCACGTCCCGTCCGCCTCTCGACGCTGGAACCCTGAGTCCGAGATGACCGGCATCTGCTGCCAGTTGGCATAGAGGACTTCGTCCCGACCGTCCCCATCGACGTCGACGAGCCGGAACGCCCATCCAAAGGGCGCGGGAGAGCTGGGCTCGAAGCCGCCCGCGCCGTCCCCGAGCCAGAGCTTCGACACATAGGAGGAGCTGGGATGGACCTCGGGGTGGCTGGGCACGCTCCCGATCGAGGAGACGATGAGATCGGTCGTTCCATCGCCGTCGACGTCGCCCGCCACGACGCCGCCGGGTCCGGCGTCGGCTATCGGATTGTCGAGCGTCAGGATCGTCGCGGGAGCCTGAAACGACCCGTCTCCCCGACCACGCCACCGCACGACCTCGAGCTTCGAGGCGTCCGACGCCGAGCGAGCCACCGAGAGAACGTCGAGGGAGGCGCCTCCGCCGAACCGTGCGAGGGTGAGACCGGAGTCGAGCCCCGCGGGGAGCGCGACGGACGCCGCCTTCGAGAAACCGCCGGCCCCGTCACCGAGCCACGACTCGAATCGCCGCGGCGTCGCTCCGAGCGGGCTCACCCCGACGAGAAGATCCGACCGACCGTCCCCGTCGAGGTCCGCCGGCTCCAGGAAGAACCTGCTCGCGGAGCCAGGGAGCTGCTCCGTCGAGGGGCCCCGGACGAGGCCGCCGGCGCGGTTCCAGAAGACGACGACGCGGCCAGAGCTGAAGAGTGCGAGGAGATCCGGCCGTCCGTCCCCGTCCACTTCTGCGGTCCGCAGCTGCGGCCACCGCTCCTCAACCGGGATTCCGAGGTCGATCGGGAGTGTGAAGGACGGCCAGGCGCAAGGCTGGGCGGCGGCCAGCCCCGATGCCATCAATGCGACCGAGAGAAGCTCTCGCATCACGACCGGAAGTGTGCGCGACACGTCACTCCTCACGCGTCCCCCGACGAGACGGTCCCCCAGTGAGGGTCCTCTCCCGAGAGATGGTTACGGTCCGGGTCCTGATCGCGCGTGCCTCCAGGCAGACACTCGACTCGGCCACGGTCGGTGAGAAGGCGCGGGAGCTCTACGCCGACCCTCGCGGCGAGCGCCCGCTCGCGACGCTCCACACGCTTCGGCAGCAGCGGTAGAAGAGCGGCGACGCCCCGTACGAGGCGCTCGCCGACTTCGTGGCGCCCCGGACCTCGGGCCGCCGCGACCACGTCGGCCTCTTCGCCGTCACCGCGGGCCACGGCCTCCCCGACCTCTGCGCCCGCTTCGAGAAGGACCACGACGACGACCGCTCGATCCTCGCCGAGGCCCTCGCCGACCGCCTCGCGGAAGCCTTCGCGGAATGGCTCCACGAGCGCGCCCGCGCGGAGTGGGGCTTCGGCGAAGCCCTCTCGCACGGCGACCTGATCCGCGAGCACTGCCGCGGCATCCGCCCCGCCCCCGGCTATCCCGCCCGCCCCGACCACACCGAGAAGCGGACCCTCTTATCGCTCCTCGACGCGCCCGCCCGGGCCGGCATCACCCTCACCGAGAGCCTCGCGATGCTCCCGACCGCCTCCGTCAGCGGCCTCTACCTCGCACACCCGGAGGCGCACTACTTCGCCGTCGGCCGCCTCGGCCGCGACCAGGTCGCCGACTACGCGAGGAGGAAGGGGCTTCCGCTCCACGAGGCCGAGCGCGGACTCGCCCCGAACCTCGGATACGAGAAGGAGGGGACCGGGGGCTGACCGCGGGGCCGGGACGTGCGGGAAGCCGGGAGTCTGCCGGAGCGGCCTCGGCGCGCCCGGGCGACGACGGCGGATTCCGGCCCGCGAAGCGCGAAGACGCGGCACGAGGGGACGATCTGGACGAGGCCCGCGAGGGACGAGAGACTCCGGGAATGATCGACTCGCTCAGGCGGTTCTTCCGGGAACGGGTACTCGACGCGCCGCCCGCGGACGCGGGCGACCCGGGCCGGCGCCTTCGCCTCGCGGCCGCGGCGCTCCTCGTCGAGGTCATGCGCGCCGACCCCGACGTGAAGGAGGAGGAGCGGACGGTCGTCCGGACGGCGCTCCAGGGGACGTTCGGCCTGTCGCTCGACGAGACCGAGGAGCTGGTGCGCCTCGCCGAGGCCGAGGCGGACGCCGCGACCTCGCTCTACGAGTTCACGAGCCTCCTCGCCGAGGGCTTCTCCCGCGAGGAGAGGAAGCGGATCGTCGAGCTGATGTGGCTCGTCGCGTTCGCCGACGCCCAGAAGCACCCCCTCGAGGAGCACCTGATCCGGCGCCTCGCGGGGCTCCTCAAGGTCCCCCACCCCGACTTCATCGACGCGAAGATCCGGGCTCGTGGGGACAGCGGGGCGTAGCGGGCTCGAGGGCCGCGGAAAGGGGTCGTCTCGCCTTCGGGGTGCTAGGCTGGGCCGACGGGCTCTCGCCCGGGGAGGTCCTCCATGAGCTTCCGCCTCGTCGCGCGCGGCGTCGTCGTCGCGGGGGCGCTCGGCGTCCTCGCCGCCTGCAGCAGCGTCTACTACTCCGCGCTGGAGAAGGTCGGGCTCGAGAAGCGGGAGATCCTCGCCGACCGGGTCGAGTCGGCCCGCGACGCCCAGGGAAAGGCCGGGGAGCAGTTCAAGGACGCCCTCGAGAGGTTCAAGGCGCTCGTCGGCTACGACGGCGGCGACCTCGAGAAGCGGTACGAGACCCTCTCCGGCGAGTACGACGAGAGCCGCAGGCAGGCCGACGAGGTCCGCGAGCGGATCGCCGGGGTGAAGGACGTGGCCGGCGCGCTCTTCCGCGAGTGGGAGCGCGAGCTGGAGGAGTACTCGGACCCCTCGCTGAAGCGGCGGAGCCGGAGTCAGCTCGAGGAGACGCGCGCCCGCTACGACCAGCTCGTCCGTGCGATGGACCGCGCCGCGTCGAGCATGGATCCCGTCCTCGCGATGCTCCGCGACCAGACACTCTTCCTGAAGCACAACCTCAACGCGCGGGCCCTCGGCTCGCTCTCCGGGACCGCCGACCAGCTGCAGGCCGACGTCGCGCGCCTCGTGAAGCAGATGCAGGCCGCGATCGCCGAGGCGAACCGCTTCCTCGCCACGATCCGGCCCGAGCCGGCCCGCTGAAGAGCATAGGACGGTCGACGTGCGCCGACGCCTCGCGCGCGGACGCCCGCACGGCACCGCGATGAGCGCCGGGAGTCCCTCGCCGGCGCGACGGACCCGACGCTTCGTCTGCCTGCTCGTGGCCCTCGGAGCCCTTTCGTCGTGCGAGAGGGAGGCCTCCGGTCCCGAGTCCTTCTGCCTCCCCTACACCGGGACGGGTCCGCTCGCCATCCGGGGCCTCAGGCCCGGTCGATCGGAGGACGACGTCCTCGCCCTTCTCGGGCCACCCGACCGCCGGAACGCGGCCGGCGCGGTCGAGTCGCTCCAGTGGCAGCGCCTCCCCGACCTCGTCGCGACCGTCGACACGCGGACGAGGAGGGTGACGGAGGTCCTCGGCAACCAGCTCGACGCCGACGGAGAGGCGGTCGTGTCGTCGGGAATGAGCGCCGCCGACGTCCGCGCGGTCCTCGGGAAGCCCGCGTCGAGCAAGGGACGCTACCAGCCCTCCGGGTCGGGCGTGATCTCGATCGGGATGAAGCGAGCCGGCGAGACGCTCTCCTACCGCCGGGACGGGAACGACGTCGAGATCACGCTGAACGACGACAGCCTCGCCTACATCCGGATGCGGCCCGCGGCCCCCTGAACCGGGGCCCGCCGCGTTCGGCGAAGGGCTCGGGCACCCGGGGCGGCTCCCCGGACGGAGAACGAGCCGGATGCGGCGTCGCTACGGCAGCTCGACGAGCGCCTTCCCGCCCTCCGTGACGGAGAAAGTCTTCGGCTCCATCCCCTCGACCGCGAGCGTGTAGCTGCCCGGGGCGAGCCCCTCGATCGTGGCGTGGCCGGCCGCCGTGAGCGTGACGCGTCCCTCCGTCCCGTACGCCCGGAAGGCGTGGGGCCGGCCGAGCGCGTCGAGGAGGGTCGCGAAGCCCTTCGCGAGCGCGACCGGTCCGTACTTCAGCTCCAGCGTCCCACCCGGCGTGAGCGACACCAGGAGAGCCGGTCCCGGCACGGAGACGTTCCCGAACGTCCGGGGCGCGTAGCGCGTCCCTCCGACGACGATCGTGTACGTCCCGGGCCGGAGAAAGGCGATCTCCCCCTTCCCGTCGCCGTCCAGCGTGAGCCACGTCGGGTCGCCGACGTCGCCGCGGCCGTCCTTCACCCTCACGAGAGCGCTCCCGAGCGGGATGCCGTAGATGCCGTCGCGGACGCGGACCTCGAGCCCGTCGCCGCGCGTCATCTCGATCGTCCCGGCGTCGCCGCCCCGCTCGGAGGCGCGTGCGCTGCTTCGCGCGTCCTGGTAGCCGCGCCTCCGGAACGTGAGCGCGTAGGTCGCCTCCTCGAGCTCCTCGACGAAGAACCTCCCGTTCGAATCGCTCTGCGCCGCTCCCGAACGGCTCTCCGAGCCCGTTTCGAGCGAGGCGGCGACCCGGACCTCCCCGAGCGGCTGCTTCGTCGACGCGTCGACGACGAGGCCGAAGAGGCTCGCGATCGGGAGCTCCACGTCGAGGCGCGCCTCGCCGTCGACCTTTACGGTGCGCGAGACGTTCCCGGCGCGGCCATACGCATCGGCCGACACCCGGACCTCGTACTCGCCCGGCGTGAGCCCCTCGATCCGGTAGGCGCCGGTCTCGTCGGTCCGGCCCGATGCGCTCCGTCCCGTCCGCGCGGCGCCAGCGACGATGCGGGCGTCGGCCACGGGCTTTCCGCCGCGCGTCACACGCCCGGAGAGGGCGCCGTCTCCTTCGAAGACGATCTCGACCTCGGCCTCGGTCTGCCCCTCCGCGACGGTCACCGAGGCATTGGCGGACCGCGTCGTCCCGGACGCGAAATCGCCCGCGGAGGCGCGGACCGAGATCTGTCCGGCCGGGACGCCGGAGAGCTCGAAGCGCCCGTCGGGGCCTGTCCGCACCGTGGCCCAGAACTCGCGCGGCCCGTTCGCGGAGACGGTCACGCCCCCGCGGAGCGTCTCCGGCAGCCCCGAAACCGTGCCGCGGAGCGTCGCGCCGCCCGAGAGGACGAGCGTCACGTCGGGCGCCGGCTCCCCTTCGACGACGACCGCCTCGGCCGGCTCGCTCGACTGTCCCGTCAGGCTCGCGCGAAGCTTGTAGCGGGCCGGGGAGAGGTGGTCGAACCGGAACCGGCCCGCAGCGTCGGTCGTCGTCTCGTCCCCTCCGCCTGGAGCGCCCCCCTGGAGCGCGACCGAGGCTCCGGGCACCGGCTGGCGCGTCTCGGAGAAGACGACGCCCCCGAGCGTGCTCCCGTGAGAGAGGGCGATCTCGACGCTGCTGCCTCCCTCCGCGAGGACGGCGTTCTCCTTCCTCGTCGTGTAGTCGGCGTGCTCGACCCAGACCGTCACCTTCCCGGGAGCGAGGCCTTCCGCCTCGAAGAGGCCTTGCAGATCGGTGACGAGGCCGCCCGAGCCCTGCGACGGATCGGCGCCCCCCGTCTCCCCCTCGACTCGAACCCGTGCGTCCGGGATGGCCCGGCGGGAGCGGGCGTCCCTGACGACGCCCCGAAGGACACTCCCGGGCGGCACGCGGACTTCCACTCCCTCGGTCGTCGTCGCCTCCTCGACGACGACGCCGGAGGCCCGGCCGGCCTGGTAGCCCTTCGCCGTCACGACGACCTGCCACTTCCCGGCCGGCACCTCCTCGAGCGCGAATCGACCGTCCGGCGACTCGACGGGCCGCGCCTCGCCGGCGCCGCCGGTGAAACGACCGACGCCGCGGGGGACTCGGAAGACGCCTCCCCTTCCCGGCCCGTCCTCCTGGAAGGAGACCTCGAACGCGCCGAGCGGCTGTCCCGTTCGTCCGTCGACGGCCGAGCCTTCGATCCGGCCGGTCCCTCCGACGACGAAGTCGACGTCCGCGGCGGGCGCGAGGATCCCCTCCTTCCTCGGACCCGGACCGATCGCACCGGCGCCTCCGAAGAGCTGGAGGTCGTACGTCTCGCCGGCGCGAAGGGCCTCGAGCACGAAGGTGCCGTCGGTCTCGGGATTCGCGTTCGGGCTCCCCGGACCGCCCGCCGGGCTCCTCCGGCTCCGCGCGACGACGTAGTACCCCGTGGCGCCTCCTCCCGTCCGGCGGACGACCCGCCCGGAGATCGTCGCCCCCGGCCCGAGGACGACCTCGATCGGCTCCGGCCGGGTGCCGCGCACGAGGCGAACCGGGTCGACGCTTTCCGTCGCCCGCCCGGGAGCCTTCACCGTGACCGCGACGCTCCCCGGCTCGAGGCCTCGCAGCTCGAAGGAGCCGTCCGCCCCGCTCCGCGCTGTGCGCGGCTCCTCCCACGCCCCGGCCCTCCTTCTCGCGAGCGACCCGGCGCCGGAGGAACGAACGGCGAACGACGGCCCCGCCGTGACCTCGGCCCCGGCGATCGGCTCCCCGTCCGGGTCCCTGACCCGGCCCGCGAGGACGACGCCGCGGCGGATCGTGACGACGACGCCGCTCCGCACCCCTCCGGCGACGAGGGAGATCCCGCCGACGGTCCCGCTCTCGAACTCGGGATGCCGGACGAGGAGGCGCTGGCTCTCGCCGGGCGGGAGGCGGTCCGCCGTGAACGAGCCGTCGGACCGCGTCCGGAGGCGGCTCGAAGAGGCGCTCCGGATCCGGATCGCGGCCTCGAACGCGCTCTCGGTCGAGGAGAGGAGCGAGACGCCGGCCCCGGTCACCGGGCGGCCCTCTTCGTCGACGACCCGCCCCGAGAGCGTCGCGCCGCGCGTCAGGAGGACGTCGAGCGTGCGCGTCGCCCCCTTCTCGACCGGCACGGAGCGACGCGCCCAGGGGACGTGCCGCGGCTCCTCGGCCCTCACGGTCGCGCTTCCCGGACGAACGCCGCGCAGCCGGTAGCGGCCGTCGGGCCCCGAGCGAGCCGCGAAGCGGCCGGAGCCCGAGGCGACCTCGAGCCGGACGCGCGGGACCGGCTTCAGGGACGACGCGTCGAGGGTCCGCCCCTCGAGGATCGCCGGCGGCGCGAGCGAGAGGACGAGCGGCGCCGTCGAGCCCGGCGTCGCGCCGCCCGCCTCGGCGAAGCCGTCCTCGCCGCCGTCGGCGACGACGGTGCCGCGGCGCTTCGGAAGGTCGGCGAGGCGGAAGCTCCCGTCCACTCCCGTCTCCACCCAGCGCGACTCCGCGTCGTCCGCTTCGTAACGGACGAGGGCCTTCGCCGCGGGCCGTCCGTCCTTCTTCCGCACGACGCCCGAGAGAGCGAGGCCCGGCTCCAGGGAGATCGCGCGGGGCAGCGCGCCCGCCTTCGCTCCTCCGACGCGGGCCGGCGCGAAGCCTGCAGCCTGCACGAGGAGCTCGTTCCGGTCGGCGGCGGCCGTGACGAAACGGAACCGCCCGTCCGCGTCCGTCGTCGTCTCCTGCGCCTTCGCCGTCGTCAGCGCCGGACGGTCCACGGGTCCGTGCGCGAGGAGCCGGACGAGGGCCCCCGCGACGGGCGCGCCGTCGGGTCCGCGGACGCGGCCCGCGAGAGGCTCCGCCCTGCGGAGGACGAGGTCGCCGAGGTCCTCCTCCTCCGCCGCGTCGCGCGACTCCACCAGCTCCACGGGGACGGCGCCAGCCGCCGACACCCGGACCCGGAAGAGGACGTCGCGTCCCTCGGGCGCGGCGACCCGCAGGTCGAACTCCCCCGTCGCCGAGGTCGCGACCGTCGCGAGCGGCGCCGGCTCCGGCGCGCCGCGCGCCTCGCGGCGGGCCGCGTCGAGCGGTTCCTCCTGCGGGATCGCGGCGACCGTCGCGCCGGCGGCGGGCCTGCCGTCGAGGAGGACCTTCCCGCGGAGCGGAGCCGCGACGCCGGGAGAGGACATCGCGAGCAGGGCGCCCGCGAGGAGGAAGGCGATTCGGTTGCAGGTCAAGCGGCCTCCGTACGTTCGCCGGAGCGGCCGGGCGTCGCCCCGGGAAACGGGTGCATGCTGATGACAGTGTACGGACGGGAACGGCCGTTCGTCGCGGCGCCTCGGTCGCGGAACGGGGCGGAGGCGCGGGGGCGTCCCCCGAGTCAGCCCAGCCGGACCGTACCGAGAATCCCCGCGGGATCCAGCCGCGCCTTGAGCAGGCGGCAGACCTCCTTGACGAGCTCGGGCGTGTAGAGGTCGTAGAAGGCCTGATTGTGCGGGCCGACGCCGTGCTCGGCGCTGTAGCTGCCGCCGAAGCGGACGACGGCGAGGTCGTAGAGCCGGGGCTGCAGCTCGGCCTTCAGGACGGCAGCCGGCCGCGGCGCGTCTGCGGGATTCCAGATCAGGTTCACGTGGACGCCGCCGTCGCCCCAGTGGCCGTAGTCGCAGAAGCGAACGAAGGGCCAGCCGGCGGCGACCGTCTCGCGCGCGGCGTCGACGAAGGCGGCGAGCGAGGAGCGCGGGACGGAGACGTCGAAGGCGAGCGTCTCGCCTTCCTGCCGCAGGCTCTCGGAGACGCCGTGCCGGATCGCCCAGAGCTCCGACGGCTTCCCGGGGAAGACGTCCGTGATTCCGCCGTCCGCGACGTCGAGCCGTTCGGCGAGCGCCGACTCGAGGAGGTCGTCGAGCGCGAGGCGCTCCGCGCCGAGCGTCGAGGAGAGCTCCACGAGGACCGCGTAGGCCGGGTGTCGCCCGCCGAACGGGTCGCGCAGGCGGGGCTGATGGCGGAAGACGGGGGCGAGCGCCTCCGCGCCGATCGCCTCGAACGCGGTGAGCAGGTCGCCGAGGCGGGTTTCGAGATTCGCGAGGAGGCCGAGGACGGAGGACCCCGAGGAGAGTCCGACGAGCGCCGTCACCCGCTGGGCCGGGCGGGGCACGACGCGCATCACGGCCTTCGTCACGACGCCCAGCACGCCCGAGGTGCCGACGAAGAGCTGCCGCGCGTCGAAGCCGGTGTTGTTCTTCCGGAGGGGGCGTGTCAGGTCGAGGACCGTCCCGTCGGCAAGGACCGCCTCGAGGCCGAGGAGGTTCTGCCGGACGTCGCCGTAGCGGAGGAGGCGCGTGCCGCCGGTGTTCGTCGCGACCATCCCGCCGATCGAGGGGTCGGCCCCGAGGTCGATCGGGAAGAGGAGGCCGTGCTCCGCGAGGGCGGCGTCGATCCGGCTGAGGAGAACGCCGCCGTCCGCGGTCACCGTCCTCTCGACCGGGTCGACCTCGAGCGTCCGGGCGAGCCTCTCGAGGCTCAGGACGAGCATCCCGCCGCTCCCGTCGGGCGTCGACGCCCCGACGAGGCCGGTGTTCGCCCCTTGCGCCACGACGCGCAGGCCGATCGAGGATGCGAAGCGAAGGAGGCGCGAGACCTCCTCCGTGCTCGACGGCCGCACGGCGGCGAGGGCTTTGCCGCGGCCGTAGCGCCATCCCTTCTCGTAGCGCTCGAGCTCGTGCGGCTCGACGACGACGGCGTCCTCGCCGAGGAGCGCGCGAAGGGAGGCGAGGAGCTCCTCGCGCGGCACGGTCACGCGCGCGCCCCGACGCGACGAGAGGAGCGTGAGGCGCCGGGTCCGCTCAATCCGCCGCCCCGTCCGTCAGGAGCTTCCGCCGCAGCCGGTCCGCGAGGCCGGAGAGGGACATATAGAGGCACGGGACGACGAAGAGAGTGAGGATCGTCGAGAGCGTCAGGCCGCCGATGACCGCGACGGCCATCGGGTTCATCAGCTCGCCCCCCTCCGCGTGGTTCAGGGCGAGCGGGAGCATGCCGACGACCGTCGTGAGGACGGTCATGACGATCGGCCTCACGCGGAGCGGTGCCGCGGCGAGGACGGCGTCGAGGCGCGGCGTGCCGCCGGCCCGGCGGATCTCGAAGTACTCGACGAGGAGGATGCCGTTGTTGACGACGATGCCGGCCAGGAGGATGACGCCGAGCATGACCGGGGCCGACATCGGGAGCCCCGTCAGCGTCAGCGCGAGGACGACGCCGACGAGGGCGAGCGGGATCGCCGCCATGATGACGAGCGGGTTGACGAGCGACTCGTACTGGACCGCCATCACCGCGAAGACGAGGAAGACGGCGAGGAGGACGACGGTGACGAGGACGCGCCGGTTCTCGTCGACCGCCTCCTGCTGGCCGCCGAAGCGGACCGTGTAGCCGTCCGGCAGCTTCAGGTCGGCGAGCGCCTTTCGCGCCTCCGCCGTCGCCTCGCTGATCGACCAGACCTGCGGGAGGACCGAGGCCCCGACGGTCACGAGCCGGTTCTGGTTCTCGCGCTGGATCGTCTGCGGGGCCGCGGCCTCGCGAACGTCGGCTACGTCGCGCAGGCGCAGGGCCGCGCCGCTCCGCGGGAAGAGCGGGAGGGAGGCCATCTCGGAGGCGTCCCGCACCTTCGCCGGGTCGAACCTCACCCTCACGTCGAACTCCCGGTCTCCTTCCGTCAGGCGCGTGGCGACCGAGCCGCCGACCGCCGTCCTCACCGTCCGGCCGACCTCGCCGACGTCGAGGCCGAGGTCGGCGGCGCGCCGCCGGTCGACGACGACGCGCAGCTCGGGCGCCGTCTCCTTGAGGCTCGTCTCGACGTTCGAGAGGCCCGAGAGCTTTCCGAGCCGCGCCTCCACCTCCTCGCCGAGCCGCTGGAGCGTCGGGAGGTCGTCGCCGAAGACCTTCACCTCGAGGTCCTCGGTGCCGGTGGAGGTCCGCAGGCCCCTGATGCGCGGCGGCTGCACCCGCACGCGCGCGTCGGCGAGCTCGGGGAGCGCGGAGAGCTCGGCCTGGGCACGCTGCAGCCAGGCGGAGGCCGTCATCCCGCGGCTCCTCCGCGGCTCGACCTCGACCTCCATGCTCGCGAACCGGGGCCTCACCCACATGCCGCGCCCCCAGATGCCGCCGCCGGCCGCCGCGAAGACGTGCCGGACGGCGGGAAGCTCGCGGACGACCTTCTCCGCCGCGAGCGTCGCCCGGTTCGTCACGTCGACGGGCGTGCCGACCGGCAGCTCGATCGAGACGCGGAAGCGGCCGTCGTCGACCTGCGGGAGGAACTCGTTCCCGAGGCGGGCGGCGAAGACGGCGCTCCCGACGAACGCGACCACGGCGGCGACGAGGACGGCCGCCCGGTGCCGGAGGACGCCGGGGAGGACGGCGCTGTAGGCCCGGGTCAGGGCGTCCATGGCCGCGGGGACGACACGGAGGAGCCGCGCCCGCTCGAGGCCCGACGACGACTTCAGCTTGAAGAGCTGGGCCGCGAGCATCGGCACGAGCGTCAGGGCGACGACGAGCGAGACGATGATCGCGAACGAGATCGTCAGGAGGAGCTCGCGGAAGAGAAGCGCCGCCAGGCCCGTGATCAGGAGGAACGGCGCGACCGAGGCGAGGTTCGTGATCGTGGAGGCGACGACCGCCGAGGAGACCTCGCCGGCGCCGACGTGCGCCGCCTCGACCGGGTCGGGGTGCTCCCGCTGGTGCCGGTCGATGTTCTCGAGCATGACGATCGCGTTGTCGACGAGCATCCCGATGCCGAGCGCGAGCCCTCCGAGCGACATGATGTTGAGCGTCAGCCCGGAGGTCCCCATCAGCGCCACGCAGCCGAGGATCGAGATCGGGATCGCCGTCCCGATGATCAGCGTCCGCCGCACGGACCTGAGGAAGAGGAAGACGACGAGCATGGCGAGCCCGCCGCCGAGCGCGGCGGCTTCGCCGACGCCGCTCACCGAGGCGCGGACGAAGAAGGCCTGGTCCTGCGTGACCTGGGTGGTGACGTCGGGGGGGAAGAAGCCGTCGCGCTTCAGGCGCTCGAGGACCCGGTTGCAGCCATCGACGACCTGCACCGTGTTCGCGTCGGGCTGCTTGGAGATCGCGACCTGGACGGCCGGCTTGCCGTCGAGGCGGGCGAAGACGCGGTCGTCGAGGTGCGTGTCCCTCACGTCCGCCACGTCGGAGAGGGCGACGTCGCCGCCTCCGGGCAGCGGCAGGCGGACCGCCGCGATGTCGGCCGGCGAGGTGAACTTCCCCTTCGTCTTCGACACGACGTCCCGGCTCGTCGACTGGAGGCGCCCCGCCGCGATGTCCTGGTTCTCCTCGCGGACGCGGGTCAGGACCTCGGAGACGGTCAGCCGGTAGGAGCGGAGCCGTTCGGGGTCGAGCCGGACCTGGATCTCCCGGTCGAGCCCGCCCGCCACGTCGACGGAGGCGACCCCCTCGACGGTCAGGAGCTGGCGGGAGAGCTGGTCCTCGCACCAGCGCTTGAGCCACCCCTCGTCCCGGGTAGGCGAGGAGACCGCGAAATTCAGGACCGGGATCTGCGACGGGTCGCGCTTGCCGATCGACGGCGGCTCGGCCTCCTCGGGGAGCGCCGACCGGGCCTGGTCGAGCTTGGTCGAGGCGTCGCGCAGGGCGACGTCGACGTCGGTCCCGTAGGAGAAGTGGATGTCGACGTCGCTGTCCCCCTCGGACGACTCCGAGGTGATGAGGATCGCGTTCTCCGTCGTCGCGAGACGGCGCTCGAGGAGCTTCGTGATCGTCTGCTCCATCACCTCCGGGTCGACGCCCGGGTTGCTCACCCGGGCCCCGATCTGGGGGTAGACGATCCGCGGCAGGAGGTCGACCGCGAGCCGCCCCACCATCGAGACGCCGACGATGCAGATCGCGAGCGCGATGATCGTCGTCCCGACGGGGCGGGTGATCGACCAGTGGACGAGGCCCCGGCGCTCCCCGTTCCCGCTCACGACCCGCTCTCCGTGGCTGCACGCCGGGCGGGGCCGCCGTCGCGCAGGCGGACGAGCCCCTCCACGACGACCTCGTCGCCGGCCGCGAGCCCCTTGCGGACGACGACCCGGCCGTCCACCCGCTCGCCCGGCTCGACGGGGCGGACCCGCGCCGTGTCGCCGTCGAGGACCCAGACGAAGTGCGGCGTCTCCGAGCCGCGCTGGAGCGCCGCCTCGGGGACGAGGAGGACCCCCTTCCGCTTCTCGACGACCATGCGGGCCCGTGCGAGGAACCCGGGCCGGACGGCGGCCGGGGGGTCGTCGAGAGAGAGCTCGACCGTCACCTGCCGCGTCGTCCCTTCCGCCGCCGGGAAGATCCGGGCGATCCGGGCGGCCATGGAGACGTCCGGGAGCGCGTCGACCCTCACCGTCGCCGCGTCTCCGGGGCGAAGGTGGACGACCTCCAGCTCGGAGACCGGGACGCGAAGGAGCAGGCCCGCGCCGGCCGCCAGCTCGACGAGCGGCGTCCGGGCCGAGGCGAGGTTCCCGACCTCCACGCGCCGCGCGAGGACGACTCCGGAAACGGGGGCCGTGATCCGCGTGAACGAGGCCCGCGTCCGGAGGAGCTCGGCCCGCGCCTCCGCCATCGCCTCGGAGGCCCGGATCGTGTCGGCGTCCGACGGCGAGATGAGGCCGTCTCCCTCGAGCGCCTTCGCGCGTCGCGCCTGGGCGCGCGCGTCGAGGAGCCGCGCCTCCGCCTCCGCCAGCTCGGCCCGGATCCTCCGGTCGTCGAGCTTCACGACGAGGTCCCCCGCCGCGACGCGGTCCCCCTCGCGGACGGCGACGGCGGTGACGACGCCCTCCTCCTGCGCCGCGACGACGACGCGCGCCGCCGGCTCGAGCGTCCCGACGACGGTCGTCGTGAGGACGACGTCCTCCGGGGCGAGGCGGAGCGTCCGCACCTGGGGCGGCGGGGCGGCGGGCGCGGCCGCGCTGGAGTCCGGTCCGCAGCCGGAAAGGAGGGACGCGAGGACGGTCGACAGGACGACGAGGGCGGGACGGGTCATCGGGCCTCCGCGCCGCCAACCGCCGCAGCCCGAGGGGGGGTCGGCCGGATCGTGGCGCGCCGGCAGGCTAGCAGGGCGGTCCGGGGGTGTCGAAGAGCGGCGGTCACCCGGCTGAGAACGACGCCGGGGGCCGGCGTTATTCCTGCCGCCTCGCGCCCTCGCCCCGACCGTACAATCCACCGTCCATGAGCGAGCCGGCCGCGGCGGCGTCGGATGGGTTCCCGAGGGGGGAGCTGTCGCGGGTCGCGGCGGTCGATCGGGTCTCCGGGTGACCGCGCCGCCCGCCCGTCCCTCGTCGTCGAACGCCCCGGGCCCTCTTCCGGCGGGACCCTCGGGAACGGGCACGACCTCCGCTGCCGGGAGGAGCGACGTCTTCGTCTGCGCGCTCGCGGCGGGTTTCTGGCCGTACGCCCGGCTGCAGCAGGACCGCGCCGGCCTCCTTCTTCCGGCCTCGGTCGAGCCGCTCTCGCTCCCGGCGAGCGCCTGGCTCGTGCTCCTTTTCGAGGCGAGCCTCATCGCGCTCGCGCTCCTTGCCCTCGCCCGTGGGCTCCGCGCCGGCGCGGAACGGCCAGCGGCCGCGGAACCGTCGCCCGGCTTCCAGGCTGCCGCTCTCCTCGCGATCCTCGGCGCCGCCCTCGTCCTCCGGTCGATCTGGAGCGACCTCGTCCCCCCCGGACTCTGGGCGGACACCGTCTGGGGGCTGCGCGCCGCGGCCGAGGCCGGGCGCTTCCTCCGCCCCGACGAGGCGGTGCTCCTCTACCCGCCCGAGATGGGGCCGTCGCGGCTCCTCGTCTCGGGCCTCCTCGTCGACGTGGTCCGCGCCGCGCTCCTTTCGACAGGCGACCGGCTCGAGGCGTACCGCCTCGTCAGCCTCGTGCCGTCCGCGCTCTGCGTCCCGGCCGTCTTCCTCCTCGGACGGCGGCTCGGCGGGCCCCGCCTGGGCCTCGGCGCGGCCTTCCTCTGCGCGTTCGCCTCCTGGAACCTCGTGCTCGGGCGATGGGGCTGGTCCCAGCAGATGACGACGGTCCTGGCGGTCCTCGCGCTCGAGCGGCTCGTCGCCGGCCTCGCCGAACGCTCGCGCCCGGCACTCGCCTCGGGCGCGGTCCTCGCGGGACTGGCCTGCCACGCCTACCTCGCGGGCTGGCTCGCGGCGATCGCGCTCCTCCTCTGGGCCGCGACCGAGCTCTGGCGCGACCGACGGCCGAAGGACGCCGTCGTCGTCGCCCTCGCCTTCCTCGCAACCGTCCTGCCGCTCGCGGGACCGTACGTGAGGGACCCGGGCCTCCTCGGCGGACGGGTCGGCGACGTCGCGCTCCGCGGGACGCTCCCTCAGAAGGCGAGGGACGCGGCGTCGAACGTCGTCGACTACGTCGGAGAGCTCTTCCTCGTGCCCGATCCCAATCCCCGGCACGGGCTGCCCGGGGAGGCGCTGATGGGGCCGGTCCTCCTCGCGCTTTTCGTCCTCGGGCTCACCGAGGCCGCCCGCCGCCGCCTCTGGCTCGACCCCCGGTGGCGGGGCGTGCTCGCGGTCGCGACGCTCCTCGTCGGCGGCGCGAGCCTGACGATGCGGGAGTCCGCGCCGAACGCCTACCGGACCGGAACCCTCGCGCCGCTCGCCTGCTGCGTGGCCGGTCTCGGCCTCTCGGCGCTCGCGGGCGACCCCTCGCGGTCCCCCTTCTGGAGAAGGGTCCTCGCCGGCGCGCTCGTCGCGGGCGTCGCCTTCACGGAGACGGACCGGTTCCTGCGCTGGGGCCTCCCGGAGCGCGGGAACCGCGCCTTTCTCGGGGACGCGACGGCGATCGCGGGCTTCGTCGAGCAGGTCGGCCCCTCGCGCGTCGAGATCGAGCCCCTCGCCCTGGCCGAAGGGATCGGTCCCGCGCGCGCGGCCGCCTTCCTGGCCGGGCGCCGCGAGGTGACGACCGCACCGCCTCTTCTGCCGATGCTCCCGGCGAGCGGCGGGACGGCCGTCCGGACGCCGGGGCGGTGGCTCGTCGCTCTCCGGCGACCGCCGGAGCCGGGACGTTCCGTCCAGATCGGCTTCCCTCCCGCGTCCTCGCCGCGGCTCGTCGCCCTGCCCCCGACCCGGCCCGAGGAGTCCCGGGTCGAGCCTTCGTCTCCTCCTGAGGGAGCGTCCGGCCCGGCGCGCGGCGAGGAGACCGGATACCGCCCCCGTACAATCCCCCGTCCATGAGCGAGCCGGCCGCGACGGCGTCGGAGGGGTCCCCGAGGGGAAAGCTGTCGCGGGTCGCGGCGGTCGTCGCGCTGTCGTTCTCCTCGGGGCTGCCGCTCGGCCTCGTCTGGATCGCGATCCCGGATTGGATGCGCTCGATCGGCGTCGACATTCGCCTCGTCGGGCTCTTCACGCTCGCGCAGGCTCCCTGGACCTTCAAGTTCCTCTGGTCGCCGCTCATGGACCGCTTCCGGCTCCCGTTCTGGGGCCGGCGGCGGGGCTGGGTGGCGCTCGCGCAGGTCGCCCTCGCCCTCGCAGGGCTCGCCCTCTCCGGCGTCGGAGACCGCCCGGAGACGCCGTGGGTCGCGCTCGCCCTCACGCTCGCCGTCGCGCTCGCGGGCGCCACCCAGGACATCGCGATCGACGCCTACGCGGTCGACGTCCTCCGGAAGGAGGAGCACGGCGTCGCGGTCGGCCTCAGAACCGGGATGTACCGGGCCGCGATGACCCTCTCGGGAGGGCTCGCGATCTGGGCGGCGGCGAGCCTCGGCTGGGGGGCCGTCAACCTCCTCCTCGGCCTCGTCTACCTGCCCCTCGTCCTCGTCACGGGGCGCTCGCCCGAGCCCGAGGACGAGGCGGCCGCGCCGAGGACGCTGCGCGACGCGGTCTGGCAGCCGTTCCTCGAGTGCCTCTCGCGCCACCGCGCGATCGAGATCCTCGTCTTCGTCGTCCTCTACAAGCTCGCCGACTCCTTCTCGCAGTCGCTCCTCCGCCCCTTCCTCATCGACATGGGGTACGGCGAGTTCGACCGCGGCTTCGTACTCGGCACCGCCGGGGTCGCGCTGACGATCGCCGGGACGTTCCTCGGCGGCGTCGCCTGCACGCGGATCGGCCTCGGGAACGCGCTGTGGCTCTTCGGCTTCCTTCAGGTCTTCTCGAACATCGGGTACGTCCTGATCACCTACCACCCCGGCGGCCGCCCCGTCATGTACGGCGCGATGGCGTTCGAGATGGTCACGAGCGGCCTCGGCATGGGGGCGTTCGGCGTCCTCCTGCTGAGGATCACCGAGAAGCGCTTCTCGGCGACGCAGTACGCGCTCTTCTCCTCGCTCTTCGGGCTCCCCCGCATCCTCGGCGGCCCGATCACCGGCCTCCTCGTCCACGCCGCCGGCTGGCGCGCCTTCTTCTGGTTCACGATCGCCGCCGGCGTCCCGGGGCTGATCCTCCTCCAGCGCTTCGCGCCGCTCGGCGTGCGCGAGCCGCGCTTCACCGTCGAGACGCCCGTCCCGCGGCGGCGGATGACGGGCCGCCAGATCACCCGGAACGGCATCGTGGGCGGGATCGTGACGACCGTCGTCGGCGCAGCCTGGATGATCGGCCTCGCCGCGATCAAGGCCTACCGGAAGGACCCGGCCGCCGGCTGGGACCTCGGCGCCGCGGCGGCCTCGTTCTTCGGGCCCTCCACGGTCGGAGGCTTCACGCAGCTCGTCGCCGTCGTCGTCGTCGGCGTCCTCGGCGGCCTCGGCACTGCGGCGCTCCTCACCGCGCGCCACGGGGAGCGGGCGACGGACGACGACGGAACCGGAGCGTGACGGGCCGACGGCCCGCGCGCCCGCGGCGGCACGGGCGATGACGGCCGCGAGGACGCGGCTCGCACGCCAGGCCGAGGGGCTCGGAGTCGCCGCCCTCCTTTCGCTCTCTTTCCTCCGGGGCCTCCCGAGCGTGTCGTTCCACCCTGACGAGAGCCTCTGGATCGCCTGCAGCCTCTACCTCGAGGCCGCGGTCGACGACGCCTTCGTCCCCCCCGAGTGGCTGCGCCAGCGCGTTCTCCGACAGACGCCCGGAGCGGACGCCGCCCCCGAGAGGTGGGATCCCGCGCGGACCTGGCGCGGGCACTACTTCGCCCTCGACCAGCCGCCCGTCGCGCGGTACCTGATCGGGATCGGGAGGCGGCTCGCCGGCTTCCGTCCCGGCGAGCTCAACCCGCCGTGGCAGTACGACCGCCCCGACGACGAGAACGCCCGACTCGGGAACGTGCCCTCTCCCGCCCTCCTCCTCGCCGCCCGCCGCCCCTCGGCGCTCCTCGCCGTCGGCGCGGGGCTCCTCCTCTGGGCGCTCGTGCGGGAGGGCGCGGGGAGCGCCGCCGGGCTCCTCTTCGCGCTCCTCTACTCGTTCTCGGGCTACCTCCTCGTCCACCTGCGGCGCGCGATGGGCGACCCTGCGCTCCTCTTCTTCGCGGCGCTCGCGACCTTCGCGGCGGCCCGGGCGCTCGCAGCCGCCCGGTCGGCCGACTCCTCTTCGCGGGAGACGGCGCTCCGCACCCTCGGCTGGCTCGTCGCGTCGGGCGCCGCCGCCGGCCTCGCCGGCGCCTCGAAGCTGAACGGCCTCGCGCTCGCCGGAGTCGCCGTCGTCGCCGCGGCGCTCGGCGCCCGGGCCCTCGACGCGCCCGCGGCGCGCCGCGCGGCCCTCGCCGCTCTCGGCGCTCTCCTGGCCGCCGGGGCCTGCGCGGGGACGTTCGTCGCCGTGAACCCCTCGCTCCGCTCCCGCCCGGCCGAGCACCTCGGGGCGATGCTTCAGCTCCGCGGACGAGAGCTCGCCCTCCAACGGAGCGATCCCCGTTGGGGCCTCGCCGAGCCGGGCCGGCGCGTCGTCGTCGTCCTGGGCCGGACGCTCGAGACCTACACGGTGACGAAGGCCGCCCTGCTCAACGCCCTCCTCGGCCTCGCCGGCACCCTCGCCCTCGCGCGGACCGCGCGACGGTGGCCCGCCGACGAGGGGGCCGGGGCCGCCGTCGCCCTCCTCGTCGCGGGCCTCTTCGCCGCGGGACCGGCCCTCCTGACGCCCGTCGACTGGGACCGCTACTACCTTTTCCCCGTCGTGTTCCTGACCGTCCTCCTCGCCGTCGGCGCGGCGGAGGCCGGCCGCGCGGCCCTCCGCTTCGCGCGGGCGAGGCTCTCCCGAACGTGAGCGCCGTCTCCCGCGCCCGCCTCGCCCTCTTCCTCGCCGCGGTCGCCGTCCACGGAGCGCTCGCCCTCCTCTTCCTCGGCCGCCTCTACCCCGACGTGATCGGCGCCGTGAACCTCGGGCACGACGTCCTGTCGCGGGGCGTCGAGGGCTACCGGATCACGAGCAAGACGTTCGTCGGCCCCGTCCTCTGGCACCTCGTCCACCACGGCGCCGGGATCGCGGGGCTGAAGCTCGTCAACCTCGCGCTCTTCACCGCGCTCCTCGCCCTCCACGCCCGCATCGGGGAGCGGCTCTTCGGCGGCGGCCCGCTCCTCCTCGCCTCCCTCCTCTTCGCCTTCTACCCGGGGACGTGCCTGAACGTCGCCGTCGGCGAGCAGGACGACCTCGCGACGCTCCTCCTCTTCGCCCTCGCCGTCCTCCGCTGGGCCGAACGGAGGGACGCCTTCCTCCCGGGCCTCCTCGTCGGCCTCGCGTTCCTCTTCAAGTTCTCGGCGGCCGCGTTCGCCCCCGGCTTCCTCGCCCTCCTCCTCCTCCGGCGCGGGCCCCGCGCCGCCGGCGTCGCGCTCGTCGGGATGGCGCTCCCCTTCGCCCTCCTCTCCCTCCTCGACGGCTTCGCGAGCGCGCGGAACTTCCTCTACGCGGTCGGCGTGCAGGAGGGGTTCTCGACGTTCCGCGGGATCGGCTTCAAGCTCCTGAGCACCGGCCTCCTGCCGGCGGCGCTCCTGCCCTGGTGGGTCTTCCGGAAGCGGCGCGACGACGCCCACCTCCTCTGCGCCCTCCTCCCGGCCTCCTACCTCGCGTATGTCATCCTCAACCGGGATGCGTGGGCGGCGGGGTTCGTGATGATGCAGGGGGTCTTCTTCGCCTCGTTCCCTCTCGCCGAGCTCCTCGCGGACCGCGGCCTCGGGACGCCGTGGGCGTCGCGGCGGACGCTCGTCGGCGGCGCGGTCGCGGCCTACCTCGCCGTCTCGGCGGCGATCACGCTCGCGAACGCGACCGGCGACACCGAGCTCGCGGCGGAGAGGAAGGGGCCATGGGTCCTCTACGAGTGACGGCTCCGCCCTCGGGCGCCGGGCCGCTCGTCGGACGGAGGCCGCGTGGCTGACCTCCTCGACGCCCTCTACCGCGTCTTCCCGAACCGGCTCCTGGGGGAGAGGCTTCGGGGCGGCGACGCGCTCGTCCTCTCCGCCGACCCGCTCGTCCTCTACGTCGCGGACTGGGTCCTCGCCGACGAGCCCGGGGCCCTCCTCCCGATCTTCCGCGGGCACCGCTACCGGCCCGTGACGTTGCTCGTGGAGTTCTCCTGGTCCCGCGACGACGAATGGCACATGGACGTCCTCGCCCGGTGGAAAGCCCGCCACTCCCGGCGCCACCCGCGCCACAGGATGGTCTTTCTCGCCAACAGCAGGGCGGAACAACGCAGGCTGGTCGCCCGCGGCCTCGGCGCGGCGTGGGTGAGCCGAAACGCCTTCGTCAGCCCGGAGACCTTCCGGCCGCTGCCGGAGAGCGAGAAGCGGTTCGACGCCGTCTACGACGCCCGGGTCTGCCCGTTCAAGCGGCACGAGCTCGCTTCCGGGATCGCGAGCCTCGCGCTCGTCGCGGCCCGCCCTCCGATCCACCACGACGAGGCCTACGTCCGCTCGGTGAGAGCACTTCTTCCGCACGCGTACTGGTTCAACGACCCGCTCTCCCCGGACTACCGCCCGTTTCGCCTCGCCCAGGTCAACGAGGCGGTCAACTCGGCACGGGTCGGCCTCTGCCTCTCCGCCGTCGAAGGGGCGATGATCGCGAGCGTCCAGTACCTCCTCGCGGGTCTTCCCGTCGTCTCGACGAGGAGCCGCGGGGGGCGGGACGAGTTCTTCGACCCCGACTACGTCCGGATCGTGGACGACGACCCGGCCGCCGTCGCAGAGGGCGTGCGGACGATGGTCTCCTGCCCGGTGCCGCCCGAGGAGATCCGGCGACGGACCCTGGAGAGGATCGCGCCGCACGAAGCGCGGCTCTTCGAGCTCCTCGACGCCGTCTGCCTCTCTCAGGACAGGCCCCCGGTCTCCCGCTCCCTGTGGGCCTCCTGGGCGGAGCCTCAGCCGGCTCGCGGGGTCGGTGCCGAGCGGATCCGGGAGCGGATCGCGAAGGCGAGGAGAGCGCAGGGCCTTGACTGAGGACCGGCTCCTCCCGCTCCTCGCGGGAGCGCGGTGGGCTCTCCGGAGGACCTGGGCCGTCCACCGCGGCCTGACGGCGACGCTCGTCGTCGCGGCGTTCCTGAGGAGCCTCGTCCCGGCGGGGGTCGTCCTCGCGGCGCGCGGCCTGATCAACGCCGTCTCCGCCGGCCTCGGCGGCGGGACGGAGCGCTTCGGGGCCCTCCTCCCCTGGCTCCTCCTCGGCGTCGGCTGCACCGCCGTCGAGGCGCTCGCCCGCGCCGTCCACGACTTCGCGACCCGCCGCCTGCGGGACGAGCTGACGGTCTCGCTGACGGACGAGATCCTCGTCCACGCCGACCGGCTCGCGCCGGCGCACTTCGAGGACCCGCGCTTCCAGGACCTCCTCGAGCAGGCGCGGCGCGACACGGCCGGGAGCTTCGGCAGGTTCCTCGAGAGCGCGCTCGGCGCCGCGGCCGAGAGCGTCCGCGTCGCCTCGCTCGCCGCGGTCCTCGTCTACATCGAGCCCCTCGTCGCCCTCGCCCTCGTCCTCGTCGGCGCCCCGTTCCTCCTCGCGAAGTGGCGTTTCGCGCGGATGCGCTACGCGGAGGAGCGGCGGCGGACGACGGACCGCCGCCGCGTCTCCTACCTCGTCTCGCTCCTCGCCGACGCCCGCTCGGTCCCCGAGGTGCGCGTCCTCGGCATCGGGCCGCACCTCGTCGCGCGCTTCCGCTCTCTCGCCGAGGCGTTCCGCGCGCGCGACGCGCGCCTTCACCGGCTCGTCCTCGCCGGCGACTCCGTCTTCATCGCGGTCTCCGTCGCCGCGTTCTGGGCCGCGTTCGTCTGGGTCGCCGTCGGGGCCCTCCGCGGCACGGAGACGATCGGCGACGTCGCCGTCTTCGGCGGGGTGACGGCCCGGATGAGCTTCGCCATCGAGCAGCTCGTCACGGCCGTGACGACCGCCCTCGAGAGCACCCTGTTCATCTCGAACCTCCTCGCCTTCCTCCGCCTCGAGGCGCGCCCGGCCCGCGGGGAGGCGGGCGACCGCGTCCGCCCGCCCGCCGCGCTCGAGCTGCGCGGCGTCTCCTTCTCCTATCCCGGCGCCCCGCGGCCCGTCCTCTCCGGCGTCTCGCTCCGCGCCGCGCCCGGCGAGGTCGTCGCCCTCGCCGGCGGGAACGGGGCCGGGAAGACGACGCTCGCGAAGGTGATCGCGCGCCTCTACGACCCCTCGGGCGGGACGGTCCTCCTCGGCGGCGTCGACCTGACGGCCGCGCCCCCCGAGCGGGCGCACGCGAGCGTGGCCTTCCTCTTCCAGGAGGCGGCGCGCTTCGAGGAGACGCTCACGGAGAACGTCGCGTACGGCGACCGCGAGCGCCTCGCCGGGAGGCCGCAGGCCGCCGAGGCCGTCGGGAGGCGCGCCGGCCTCGGCCCGCTCGCCGCGGGAATGCCCCGGGGGTGGGAGACGCTCCTCGGAAGGATGTTCGGCGACTACACCCCGTCGGGGGGGGAATGGCAGCGGATCGCCCTCGCGCGGGCCCTCGCCCGCGACGCCGCGCTCCTTCTCCTCGACGAGCCGACGCTCCACCTCGACCAGCAGGCGGAGCGGTTCTTCCTCGCGAACCTCCGTGAGCTTTGCGCCGGCCGGACCGTCGTCCTGATCACCCACCATCCCCCGCTCCTCGCCGCGGCCGACCGGGTCCTCTTCCTCGCCGGCGGCCGGATCGCCGAGGAGGGGACGCACGAGGCGCTGCTCGAACGGGGCGGCTCCTACGCGGCTCTCTTCGGGAGCGCCCCGGATGCCGTGCGCCGCGCCGCCGGAGGTGGCACCTGAACCCGCTGCAGAAGCTCGTCGTCCTGCTCGACGTCCCGCCGCTCTCGGCCCTCTTCGCCGCGCTCTACCGTCTCGGCCTCCGCCGCCTCCTCGACCGGCTCGCGAAGCTCGAGTGCGTCCGCGCGGTCTACGGCACCGGCTCGTACTTCGAGGGGCGCCCCGTCCACGGCCTCTCCGACGTCGACCTCGTGATCGTGATCGACGCCCGCTTCACGCGACTCGACCTCGAGCCGCAGGAGCTGATCCGCGCCTACGGCCGCGTGAGGCGGCTCTTCCCGTTTCTCGGGGCGTGGGACGAGAAGGCCGAGAACCTCGTCTTCCTCTCCGACGCCGCGCTCGGATTCCCGCTCCCCGAGTCGCTCCGGCTCCGGGCGAAGCTCGGGCGGCTCCACCGCCTCCTCGGCCCGGAGGACGACGGCGCCCTGCCGCGCGGCCCCGTGACGGCGTCCGAGGCGGCCGCCGAGATCGCCACGCTCGTGAGGCTGCCCGTGACGAAGGGGCCGGTCCACGCGAGCAACCTCCGCTTCTGGCAGAAGCTCTTCGTCAAGGTCCTCGATGCCGGCGCGGCCGCCGGCTGCGCCGAGGAGGCCGAGGCGTTCCGCGCGCGCCCCGAGCTCGCCTTCCTCCGCCTCGGCGAGCGGCGGCTCTTCTTCACCCGGAGCCGGCCCGAGGAGCTCTACGCGCTCCTCCTCGAGACGGCGGGGACGCTCCTCGCCCGGATGGGGAGCGCGCTCCCGGCCGCGACGGTCGGGGCGGCGGCCGCGGAGGTCGCCGGCGAGCCGCCGTCCTCCCCCGCCCTCGACCTCCTCCGCCGGCGCGCGGCCGTCTCCGTCTCGCGCCGCCGCTCCTTCCTCCTCGGCTTCACGCCCCGCCTCCACTACTTCCCCGCCCGCGACGGCGTGACGGTCGTCGAGGCGAAGGGGGCCGCCTGGCCCGCGCTCCGCGCCGTCGTCGAGGCGCTCGGGGCCGCGGGCCTCGCCGGCGAGAGCTGGCTCGCCCTCGCCGGGGGCTTCCTCTTCATCGCCTCGCGCCAGGAGGGGTTCACCGACCTCGTCGCGCTCGACCCCCTCGCGCACGCCCCGGCCTGGGCCGCCGTCGAGGGCGCGCCGCGGGCCGTTCCGGAGGCCGTCGTCGCCGAGCAGCGCGCGGCGGCGGAAGGGACGCTCCGCGCCTTCGCGACGCTCTACGGGAGGAACGCCGGGCACGTCGCGCGGCTCCCGTTCCCCTGCGTCTACCTCGAGGACGACCTCGTCGTGGTGCGCGACGCCCTCCACCGGATGCGCGTCCGCCTCTTCCTCGACGAGGGGAAGGACCTCGCGGACCGCGGCGCCCTCCTCGCGCGACTCGCCGAGCTCCACCCCGAGGCGGCGCCGTTCCTCTCCGCGCTCGCGGCGCAGGCGGCCGCCCTCGAGGGGGAGTCGGAGCTTCCGGCCGGGGGCGGGAACGTCTTCCGCGTCCTCCACCAGTTCATGGGGCAGGTCCTCGCGGGCGTCTCCCCGATGACGCTCGACGACCCCGACGCCCGCCTCGGGATCACCGTCGGCATCATCACGAGGAACCGCGCCGCCGACCTCGAGGAGTGCCTCGCCTCGCTCGTCCGCCAGGTGCGGCCGCCCGACGAGGTCCTCGTCGTCGACAACGGCTCGACCGACCGGACGGCCGAGGTCGTCGACTCCTTCCGCGGCCGCCTCCCTCTCGCCTCCCGGTTCCTCGCGCAGGCGGGGATCCCGGCGGCGCGGAACATGGTCCTCGCGAACGCGCGGCACGAGGTGATCGCCTTCACCGACGACGACTGCGTCCTCGAGCCGGGGTGGCTCCAGGCGGTCGAGCGCGGCTTCCTCCGGGCCGACAACGTCGGCATGGTCGGAGGGTGGGTCTGCCACGAGCACGCCCGCGAGCGCTCGGCGATCGACACGTACTATGCGACCTTCCACCACAACACGACGTAGGGCGCCGCGATGATCGTCGAGCTGCCGAGCACCACCTCCGACTGGCGGGGCGGCCGCGTCCGCCGCTACCGGATGGGCTTCTTCCACTTCTCGAACAACAACCTCGCGCTCCGCGCCGCCTGCGCCCGCGACCTCGGCGGCTACGACCCCGGGGCGACCCGCTCGGAGGACGTCGAGCTCTGCCTGCGCCTCGCGAGGAACCCCGACTGGATCGCGCTCCGCGAGCACGGCGCCGTCCTGAGGCACAAGGCGCGGCGGGGCTTCCGCGGCTTCGTGAAGCAGCTCTGGGGATGGGGAACGCACCTCGGCTACGCCTACCGGAAGACCGGCCTGACGGGCTTCCACCTCTACCGCGTCAGGACCGGGGACCACCAGATCGGCTTCGCGTACGAGGCGCCGGGCTTCCCCTTCCTCGCCTGCGTCTTCGTCACCGACGTCCACCTCTTCCACCTCTGGCTCGTCGCGGCCCTCGCCGCGGCGGCGCTCGCGCCCTGGCCGGTCGCCGCCGCCGCCGCGGCGCTCTCGCTCCTCTACCTCTGGCGCTCCCTCGGCGACGAGCGGCGCGCGGGGCTCCCGCCTCTCGAGACGGTCAAGCTCGCCTTCCACCACTGGGTCGCGAACGTCACGTTCGTCACGTCCGGCGTCCTCAGCGGCCTGAGGCACGGGATCCTCCTCGTCCCCTCCTCGATCTTCCGCCCCTCGACCCCCTCGGAAGCGGCCGAGCGCGCCCTGCGGCTCTCGCGCGGCGCCTCCGGCGCCGCGGCCCGGGAGGCGAAGTGAGCGCGGAGGCGGCGGTCCCCGCGGCTCTCGACTTCTACGGGGCGACGGTCTCGGTCGAGAGCGCCGACCCCGAGCTCCTGAAGCGGGTCTCCGACGACTTCCCCGTTTTCGCCGCCGCCTCGGCGGCCCGCGGGCGCGAGCACCTCGCCATACGCGCGTCCCGGCACCGCCCCGACTACGACGCCCTGCCCCCGCTCCTCTCGACCGTCCACACCCCGCGGAACGTCTGCTACTCGGACGGGAGCGTCACCTACCTCGACTACTTCGGGAAAGCGCTCGCCCTCTGGGAGAGGGAGCGCCGCACGTTCGACGTCGCGTGCGAGGAGCTCGACCTCCTCCACGAGATCGTCTACCTGACGATCCTCTCGCGCGTCTCCGAGACGCTCGAGCGGGACGGCCTCCACCGGGTCCACGCCTTCGGCCTCGAGGCGGGGGGCGAGGCGGCCCTCTTCCTGATGCCCTCGGGGGGCGGGAAGACGACGCTGACGCTCGGCTTCCTCGGACTCGGCGCCCCCTTTCGGCTCCTCTCGGAGGACAGCCCCCTCGTCGACCGGACGGGGCGGGTCCATCCCTTCCCGCTCCGGATCGGCGTCCTCGGCGCCGAGCCGCCGCCGTTCCCGCCCGAGCACGTCACGTTCATAAGGCGGATGGAGTTCGGGCCGAAGCACCTCGTCGCGCTCGCGGCCTTCGGCGACTGCCTCGCCCGCGAGGCGGCCTCGCCGCGCTTCCTCTTCGTCGGCCGGAGGAGCCTCGGGAAGGGCTGCACGATCCGTCCGGCCGGCACGCGGACCGGGGCGAAGGCGCTCCTCGAGGGGATGGTCGTCGGCGTCGGCCTCTACCAGGGGGTCGAGTTCCTCCTCCGGACCTCGCTTCTCGACCTCTTCCGCCTGAGCGGCCTCCTCTTCTCCCGCGCCCGCGCCGCGTGGGCCCTCCTCCGTCGCTGCGAGGTCCACGTCGTGACGCTCGGCCGGGATCCCGCCGCGAACGTCGAGGCGGTCCGGGCGTTCCTCGCCTCGAAGGGGTTCGGGGCGAAGGAACCGGGAGACGCGGCGGGGACGTGATGCCGGCCGAGGCTTCCGCGGGCCCGGGCGCGCGCCTCCACCCGTGGGCGCTCGGCGGCGTCCTCGTCCTCGCGGCCGCCCTCCGCCTCGCCTCCCTCGGCGTCACCGAGGTCGAGTGGTGGGACTCGACGATCTACCTGACCGAGGCGCGGCGGATCGCCGAGGCGATCCCCTGGGCGCCCCCCTACGAGACCCACCGCGCCCCGCTCCTCCCCTGGCTCGGGGCGCTCGGCTTCTCGGTCGGTCTCGGGGAGCGCGGCGTCTACTTCGCGAACGTCCTCCTCTCCCTCGGCACGGTCGGCCTGACGTACGCGGCGGGGGCGCTCCTCTTCGGCCGCGCCGCCGGCCTCGCGTCGGCGTTCCTCATGGCCGTCTCGTGGGAGTCGCTCTTCTTCACGCAGCGCGTCCTGACGGAGACGCCCGCCCTCTTCTTCTGGCTCCTCGCCCTCGTCGCGTGGATCCTCGCGGTCGTCCGCGGCCGGACGGCGTGGCTCCTCCTCCTCGGGCCCGCCGTCGCGCTCGCCTTCCTCTCCCACTTCCGCGCCGCCGCGATCCTCCTCGCGTTCGCCCTCCACTTCGTCGCGGCCGGGAAGTGGAGCCTCCTCCGGAGACGGGAAGTCCTCGCCTCGGCGGCGCTCGCCCTCCTCGGCCTCGGCGCGTACGCCGCCTTCTCGGCCGCGCGCTGGGGCGCGCCGTTCGGCTTCCTCCGCTCGTACCAGCTCGCGCGCCTCAAGTCGCTCGGCCCGGAGCGCCTCGAGGTCTTCGGGCGCTACCTCGGCTACCTCCCGTCCTACCTCGGGAGCTTCCTCTTCGCCCTCCTCGTCGGCGCGCTCGCCGTGGGGCTGGCCCGCGCCCTCCGCCGGGCGAGGCGCCGACCCGCGCCGGAAGCCGCGCCGGAGCGGACGGGCGTCCTCCTCGCCGGGCTCGTCCTCGTCCCGCTCGCGCTGCCGAGCCTCTTCGAGAACTTCCACCACCGCCTCGGCGTCCTCTGCCTCCCCGGCCTCTTCCTCCTCCTCGGCGCGGCGATCGCCGGCGCTGCCGAGCGGATCGCCCGGCGGAGCGCCGCGGCGGCCCGGGCCGCTTTCGCCGGGGCGCTCGCGATCGCCGCGACCCAGCAGCTCGCGACGGCCGACGCGGGACTCCACGCCGAGGGGAAGTCGTACCTCTCCGTCAAGGAGGCGGGGCTCCGGCTCCGCGCCCGGACGGCGCCCGGGGAGTGGATCGTCACGACCTCGTGGCCGCAGGTGAACTTCTACGCGGAGCGCCGGACCGCCGACGTCCCCGGGAGCCTCGCCGAGCTCGAGGCGCTCGTCCGCGCACGGGGCGCCCGGTTCCTCGTCCTCTCCGAATGCGAGCGGACCCCCTCCTGGATCGGCCCGTGGCTCGCGGAGAACGCGGAGCGGTGCCCGCTCGTCCTCGAGGCGGGGGACCTCCCCGGCCTGAGGACCCGCGTCCACGACCTGTCACGGCTCTCTCGAGGCGTCCGTCCCGGCGAGCTCCGGGGCCGCGCCGACGAGCCGGGAGGCGTTCCGACCCCGCGCTGACCCTGCGAGGCGCGCCGCGGCGACGGCGTGCCGCGCGAGGCCCGCCCCGAAGCCGGCGGCGCCGCAGAGGTAGTGCACCACGTGCAGCGGCACCGCCGCCGCGAGGAAGGCCGGACCCCTCGCGGTCGCGAGCCGCCGGTAGAACGGCAGGTTCGCCGCGACGAGGACGGCGAGGCCCGCGGCCGCGACCGCGGACCCGTGAAGCGGGAACACCGGGCTCGCCGCGAGCGCGACCGCGAACGCGAGCGCGGCCGCGGTGCTGACGCGGTGCGGCGTCCGCAGGTTCAGGTCGCGCGGCATGCGCCTCTCGCGCAGGATCAGCTCCGTCCAGGGCAGGGCCCGGTCGCGCACGTCCGTGACGACCATCCGGGCGAAGCCCCAGCTCTTGAGGTGCTTCACCTGGAGCGACGGGTCCAGCCGGAGACGCTGGCCCGCCTTCACGAGCCGGGAGCCGAGCTCGATGTCCTCGACCGAGGGACGGCGATAGCGCTCGTCGAACCCCCCGCTCTCGCGGAAGACGGCGGCCCGGATCGCCCCGCAGCCCGACCAGAACGAGGTCGCCTCGGGCGAGCTCCCCTGGTGGACGTGGTGGTGGAGCAGGTTCCGGAACGTCGAGACGAGCCCCGGCGCGGCGGGCGCGTCGTCGTAGGAGCCGAGGAGACCGTCGAGGCGGGGCTCCTCCGCGAAGGCGCGGGCGACCCGGCCGACGAGGTCCGGGGGAACCACGACGTCGGCGTCGAGGAAGAGGAGGACCTCTCCCCTCGCCTCCCGCGCCCCGGCGTTCCGCGCCGCCGCGGGGCCCGCGCTCGCCTTCGTCGCGAGGAGGCGGGCGCCCCGGGCTTCCACGACCTCGGCGCACCCCTCGACCTCTCCGTCCGCGACGACGATGACCTCGCCGGCCGGCGGCCGGCACGCCGCGACGGAGGCCAGAGCGGTCCGGAAGGCCTCGTCCGCGCGATGGGTCGGGACGACGACGCTGATCGCGGCCGGCGAGAGCCTCCCGTCGCGCCGCACGTCTTCCGTCACGGCCCCCATGGTAGCCCCGCGGCCCGCATTGAGCCCTTCCCGCCGTCGGGCTACTCTCCCCGCCCGCGACGCGAAGAGGGAGAGCCGATGACGAGCGCGACACCGATCCACGACTTCATCCTCGGGAACTACCGCAACTTCAACGCCCGCGCCACGAAGGACGCGATGCTCGCCTACTGGAAGCACGTGGAGGCCGGCGGGAAGATGTTCTGGGCCGTGGCCGGCGCGATGTCGTCGGCGCAGCTCGGGATCACGATGGCCCCGGCGATCCGCGCCGGGCTGATCCACGGACTCTCGGTCACCGGCGCGAACCTCGAGGAGTCGCTCTTCCGGCTCGTCGCGCACCGGAGCTACAAGGACTTCCCCGACTACCGCTACCTGACGAAGCAGGACGACACGCGGATCCTCGAGGAGCGGATGCGGCGCGTCACCGACACGAGCATCCCCGAGGACGAGGCGTTCCGCGCCGTCGAGAAGTACGTCGTCCCGATGTGGAAGCGGGCCACCGAGCGCGGCGAGCGCCGGTTCTGGCACGAGTACTTCTACGAGCTCGTCACGACGATCCCGGCCGACCTCTACGAGGGCGACCCCGACGAGTGCTGGCTCCTCGCCGCCGCGCGCGCCGGACTGCCGATCGTCGTCCCCGGCCACGAGGACTCGACGTTCGGGAACATCTTCGCGTCGTACGTGAAGTCGGGCGAGTGCTCGCCGAGCGTCGTGAAGTCGGGGATCGAGTACATGGCGGCCTTCTACGACCAGTACCGGACGCTCTCGGAAGGGGCCGGCGTCGGGTTCTTCCAGATCGGCGGCGGCATCGCGGGCGACTTCCCGATCTGCGTCGTCCCGTCGATCAAGTACGACCTGCAGGAGCCGGTGAAGCCCTGGGCCTACTTCTGCCAGATCTCCGACTCGACGACCTCGTACGGCTCCTACTCGGGCGCGACGCCGAACGAAAAGATCACCTGGGACAAGCTGACCGAGAAGACGCCGATGTTCGTGATCGAGTCCGACGCGACGATCGTCGCGCCGCTCATCACGACGGCGCTGCTCGAGCTGAAGACCGCCGGGTAGTCCCGAGCCGGGGCGGAGGGCGACCCGGCCGTCCCTCCCCGGCTCTCGCGGCGGGAGCGCACGGAACGGACGCCGCGCGAGGGTCAGAAGACGAGCCGCGAGACGCTCTCCGTCGGGACCACGAGCGTCGTCCGGGAGTCGGTGAGGTAGAGGACGACCCAGCGGGCGGTCGTCGTGACGAGCTGTGCCGGCCGCGGCGCCGCGGCCGCGTCGCCGGCCAGGACGTACGCGACGGAACGCCCCTTTCCCGCCCGGATCTCCTTCGCGGCGGTCGCGGAGTAGCCGTTCAGGAAGTAGAGGACGTAGAAGACCGCCGCGACGACGCAGACGACGGCCGAGCCGCGCACGTCCGGCTGCTCCTTGAAGAGGAGGCGCGCGAGCCCGCGGCGTTCCGCCTTCGGGACCTTCGCCGCGCGGACGAACCACGCGAAGACCAGGCTGAACAGGACGACCGGGAAGAGGGCGAAGAAGAGGACCATCAGGTCCCGGACCGCGAACATCAGGAAGTCCGACGCGTCGGCGAGGTCGAAGACCCCGACACCGAACCGGGCGCAGAGCCGCCAGTCGTAGAACGCGCCGATCGCGGTCAGGAAGAGGTAGGCGACCGTGAGGACGAAGCCCGGGTTCCGACGAGCGAGCCGCCAGCCGGATTCCGAGGCCGCCCCTTCGTTCTCGCTCAATCCCGCCCCCTTTCTCGGAGCCGGCCTCGTCCGTCGCCCTGCCGCCTCCGCGTCAGGCCCGCTTCCGGAAGAGCCGTCCCCCCGCCGTCACGACCCCGACCGCGAGGCCCCCGGCGACGATTCCGACGAGACCGCCGAGGAGCCCGGGCCCGATCCCGCCCACGAGGCCGCCGCGGGCGACGAGCCCCTCGGCGAGGTGGTGGAGCGGCGGGAGGCCGTGGACGAGGATGCCTCCCCCGACGAGGAACATCGCCGCGGTGCCGACGACCGCGAGGAGCCGCATGAGCCACGGCGCGGCCGCGAGGATCCCGCCCCCGAGGGACCGCCGAAGGCGCGCGAGGCGCGAGGCCCCTTCCATCCGCCGGAGGTAGAGGCCGAGGTCGTCGAGCTTCACGATGCCGGCGACGAGGCCGTAGACGCCGACCGTCATCGCGAGGCCCACGGCCGTCAGGACGAGGACGCGCGTCCCGAACGGCACGTTCGCGACGATGCCGAGCGCGATCGTGATGATCTCGGCCGAGAGGACGAAGTCGGTGCGGACCGCCCCCTTGATCTTCTCCTTCTCGAGCGCCGCGAGGTCGACGTCCTTCTTCAGGAGCGCCTCGGCGAGCTCGGCGTGGCGGGCCTCGTCCTCTCCCTTCCGGTGGAGGAGCTTGTGCGCGACCTTCTCGAACCCCTCGAAGCAGAGGTAGAGCCCGCCGACCATCAGGAGCGGCGTCACCGCCCACGGCGCGACGGCGCTGATCGCGAGCGCCGCGGGGACGAGGATCGCCTTGTTGACGAGGGAGCCCTTGAAGACGCCCCAGACGACGGGGATCTCGCGCTCCGCGCGGACTCCGGTCACCTGCTCGGCGTTCAGCGCGAGGTCGTCGCCGAGGACCCCCGCCGTCTTCTGCGCCGCGACCTTCGAGAGGACGGCGACGTCGTCGGCGACGGCGGTCGCCTTCCGAGCGGCGACCTTCGTCAGGATCGCGACGTCGTCGAGGACGGTCGCGATGTCGTCGAGGAGCGCGAGCAGGCTGGCGGCAGGCATCGGTCGGTGGGCGGATGCTAGCAGCAGCGCGCCGCGCCGGGAGCGCTCCGCCGCGGTCCGGCGGGAGGGGTCCCGCCGCGTCTCCCGCGGCCGCAGGCGCGGCCGCGGGGGGCGACGCACCGTGCGCGCGGGCCAGGGGCGCCCCCGGCCCGCCGCGGAGGACGTCAGAAGAGCGGGTAGTTCAGCCCGATCGTCACGGTCCAGAAGTCGCCCTTGTAGTTGCTCCGGACGCTGTCGACCAGCTCGTCGACGCTGCTCGCGTCGAGGAAGACGGCCCGCACGTCGCCGTTCAGGGTCGTCTTCTCGCCGACCTTCAGGTCGATGCCGGCGCCGACGTGGGTCGACCAGCCCTTCTCGGTCACCTCCCCCTGGACGACGCTCGTCCCGGTCACCTTCAGGTTGCTGTAGGTGCCTCCGCCGAGGAGGTAGACGCCGATCTTCGGGAGCTTGATCGGGTAGATCATCCCGGAGACCTGGAACGGGACGTTCTCGATGTCCACGGAGCCGAGCTCCCCGAGGTCGTAGCTGTCCGTGTAGTACGAGCCGCGCGCCTCGGCCGCGACGATCCAGAACAGGTTGACGCGCGCCTGCGCGCCGCCGAGGAAGCTCCCTCCTTCGCCGTCCTTCGTGTTCACGAGGCCGCCGTGCAGCCCGAGCTCCAGGCTGAGGGCGTCCGCCGCGGCGGGCGGGGCGGCGAGGACCGTGGCGAGGAGGACCAGGGCCACGAGGCCGAGGGGCTTCTTCATCTGCGGGGATCTCCTTCTCTCGGAAGTGAGCGAAGCTAACACGGAAGGAGCCCGTCCCGCGCCGCGCGCGCGGCGGCGGAGCCGGTCCTCCGGCCCCACCGCCCCGGTTTCAGCAGCCCTTCTCGAACATCGCCGCCGTCCGCCGCTGCATCTCCTCGGGCGTGACGTCCTCGACGTGCGTCGCGAAGGCCCACTGGTGTCCGAACGGGTCCGTCACCTTCGCGAAGCGGTCGCCCCAGAACTCGTCCTTCGGCTCCTGCGTCGGCGTGCAGCCCGCTTCGACGGCCCGCCGGAACGCCGCGTCGCAGTCCTCGACGTAGAGCATCATCGTGCAGGTCGTCCCGCCCCTCGAGGTCGGCCCGAGCTGGCCCCAGTCGGGGAACTCGTCCGAGAGCATGACGATCGAGCTCCCGATCCTCACCTCGGCGTGCATCACCATGTCGCCGGGACCGGGCATCCGGAAGAGCTCCTCGGCACCGAGGGCGTTCCTCCAGAGCTCGATCGCCGCCGCGGCCCCCTTGACGCAGAGATAGGGGGTGACGGTGCCGTACCCCTCGGGGATGGGATTCACGTATCCGCCCATGGTCGTCTCCTTTCGGTCTCGCCCCGCGGGGGCAGCTCTCCCGGCCGCGGGCTCTCGCCGCGGGCGGCCTTCTCCCGGTGTGTCGTTCCGTCGTTCTACGTCCGAACGGCCGGAGGGTTTCCGGCCGTCGACGCCGCCGCGCTCCGGGGCGCGGCGGCGTCAGGCCGTCCCGCGGAGCCGCTCGAGGAGCTGGACCTGCCCCGCGTGGTAGAGGTCGTGCGCCGCGGCGCCTCGGACGAGGTGGAGCGCCTTTGCCCGGACCGCGCCCCGAAGGCCGGGAAGCCGCCCCGCGACCGCCGCGACGAGGGCCCGGTGCTCGGCGGCGAGGAGCGCGAGGTCGGCCCTCCAGGCCGCCTCCGACGGCTCCCCTTCCGGGCGCGGGAACCAGTTGCTCCCCTCGAGAGGGAACGACCCCCTCTTCTCGCCCGTCAGCCTCCGGCGGACCGCGTACTTCCAGTACGCGGCGTGGAGGGCGAGCTCCCAGGCGTTCCGCCGCCCCGGGGCCGGACGCCATGCCGCCTCGGCGGCCGTCATCCCGCGGAACGAGCCGCGGAGGTTCGTGCCGTGCCACGACTTCCGCTCGAAGGCCTCCGCGAGGAGGTCGAGGAGGACGGACGTCTCGGGATCGCGTGCGGCTTGCACCATCGGGACGCCTCCGGGATCGACGTTTCGCGGGAGTCTAGCCGGGCTTCCGGCCCTCGGCGGACGGCCCCGAGGTCGCGCGAGCGGCTCTCCCGAGGCCCAGCGCGAGCGCGAGCTCCCGCCAGGTCTCCGTCCTCGACCCGGCCGCGCGGCAGCGCAGGAGCGCGATCTCCGCCGGAACGCGGGCCCCGACGTCGAGGACGGGAGTCATCCTCCGTCCGTCGAACTCCCAGGAGGTCTGCCTGCTCCGCGGATCGTCGACGACCACGACCCTCGCGATCGGGAAGCGCCTCCGGGCGGACGCGTGGGTCTGGCGACCCGCGAGGAGGATCCCGGCACGGAACGCCTGCCGGTCGAGGAACCGATGCAGCCGGGCTCCGCCAACTCCCGCGTCCCGGCCCGCCGCTCCCCGGTCACGCCCGCCCGGCCTGCCCAGGAATCGTCTCGGTCCGGCCGCGAAGAGGGCGGCGTTTCGCAGGACCGCGAGCGTCCCCGTCTCGATCAACGTCCAGCGGTCGCCGGTCTCCGCCGCGACGACGAGGCCGTCTTCCACCCACGTCGCCCCCTCCCGGACGACGAGACCCCGGCACGCCGTCGACTTGCCCGTCGCCGGCGGACCGACGACGACGAGCGTCTCGTCCCGCAGCCGGACCGCCGACCCGTGGAGGATGAAGAGCCGTTCGGCCCCGACTTCCGCCAGGAGCGCCCGCGCGGCCGCCCCCTCCTCTTCGGTCAGCGTCCCCCGGCTCCACGCCCCGAGGTGGAAGGTCACCGCCCCGGGCGGGAACGCGCGGCGCTTCACCTCCTCCCAGGCCGAGCGGAGACGCGTCATCGATTCGCGGAGGCGACGACCCGCCCGCCCACGATCGTCGCGAGGACCTCGGTCGAGAGGATCTCCTCGTCGGGGACCGTCGAGAGGTCCTTCGAGAGGACGACGACGTCCGCGAGCTTCCCGGGCGCGAGCGATCCCTTGAGGTCTTCCTCGAAGGCCGCGTACGCGTTCGCGACCGTGTAGGAGCGGAGCGCTTCCAGGCGCGTCATCCGCTGCTCCGGGAAGAACGCCGGACCCTTCTTCGGCTGCCGCGTGACGGAGGCGTGGAGGGAGGCGATCGGGTCGACGTCCTCCACGGGAGCGTCGGTCCCGTTCCCGATGCGCGCCCCCGCGTCGAGGAGCCGCCGCCAGGCGTACGCCCCCTCGCGCGAACGCGTCGCGCCGAGACGCGCCGGGACGAACGGCGCGTCGGAGGGGCAGTGGATCCCCTGCATCATCGCGAGGACGCCGAGCTTCCCGAAGCGCGGCACGTCGGCCGGGTCGAGGTGCTGGGCGTGCTCGACCCGGAAACGAAGGTCCTTCTTCGGGTGACGCGCGAGGACGCGGGCGTAGACGTCGAGGACCTCGCGGTTCGCGCGGTCGCCGATCGCGTGCGTCCCGAGCTGGAAGCCCTTCGCCGCGGCGATCTCGGCGGTCCGCTCGAGCTCCTTCATGGGGTAAGTGCAGAGCCCGGTGCCCGGAGCGTCGGCGTACGGCGCGAGAAGCCACGCCCCCCGCGAGCCGAGCGCGCCGTCGGCGAGGCGCTTGACCGCGCGGACGGTGAGGTGGTTCCGCCCCGCGCCGATCACGCGGACCCGCGCCGCCTCGCGCTCGAGCTCCTCGTTCGGGGAGGAGAGCATCGCGTAGACGCGGACGCCGAGCGTCCCGGCCTCGGCCCGCTGCCGGTACCGCGCGACGACGTCGAGGGAGCTCCCGGCGTCGTGGATCGAGGTGATCCCCTTCCTCAGGCACTCCTCGACGGCGAGGTCGATCCGACGGTCGAGGTCCGCGGTGACCTCCGCCGGGGTCCTCCGCGCGAGGTCCTTCTGCAGCGCCGCGAAGACGAGGTCCTCCGCAGTCTCGCGGAGGAGGCCCGTCGGCGCGCCGGAGGCGTCGCGGAGGATATCGCCCCCTTCCGGCGCCTTCGTGTCGCTCCCGACGCCGCCCCGCTCGAGCGCGGCGGCGTTCGCGAAGGCGGCGTGGCCGCTCGCGTGCGAGAGGAGGACCGGGTTCCTCGGCGTCGCCGCGCTCAGGGAGGCGTGGAGCGGGAACCCCTCGACGTTCGGCGAAGGCGGCGAGGACCACTCCTTCTGGTGCCAGCCGCGGCCGAGGATCCACTCCCCGGGGCGGGCCTTCTTCGCCGCGGCCGCGACGCGGGCGACGACCTCGTCCCAGCTCGCGGCCCCGCGCAGGTCGAGGGCAATCCGCGCGTCGCCGATCCCGACGAAGTGGGCGTGGCCGTCGATGAACCCCGGCATCGCGGTCTTCCCGGCGAGGTCGATCACGCGCGTCCCCTCGCCCCTCAGGCGGTCGACCTCCGCGTCGCTCCCGACGGCGAGGATCCTGTCGTCCGCGATCGCGACCGCCGCCGCGACGGGGCGCGCGTCGTCCATCGTGAGGACCTTCCCGTTCCTCAGGACGAGGTCCGCGGACCTCTCCGACGGGACCGCCACGAGCGCACCTCCGAGGAGGACCGAGAGAACCCAGACGAGTCGCCTCACGCCGTCACCTCCGTCGCCCCGATCCCGCGACGCGCGCATTCTGCCTCGCCGGGCGATGCCGGAGTCGACGGGCGCCGTCGCGCTCGGGCAGACTTCCCGCCATGAGAAGAGCCTTCACCCCGCTCGCCCTCCTCCTTCTCGCGCTCTCGTTCCCCGGCGCCGCCGCGCCCCCGGAGGAGGCCGACCCTGCGGTCCGCGCGCCCGTGGAGGCCTATCTCCGCGGCCACGCGACGGGCGACGGAGAGGAATGGCGGAAGGCCTTCCACCCGTCGGCGATGGTGACCGGGCTCCGCGACGGGAGGCTCCAGTCGATGACGGCCCCCGAGTTCGTCTCCCGCGCCCCGGGCAAGCCGCCGGCGGACGAGGCGAAGCGGAAGCGGCGCATCGTCTCGATCGACGTCGCAGGCGACGCCGCCGTCGCGAAGGTGGAGCTCGACTACCCTGCGGTCTTCTTCGTCGACTACCTCTCCCTCCTGAGGGTCGACGGGGAGTGGAAGATCGCGCAGAAGACCTACACCGGCACCTCGAAGAAGGCTCCCTGAGGCCCGCCGGGCCGGGGGCGGCCGGCCCGCTTCGGCTACCATCCGCGTCCACCACCGTGAGAACGCTCCTCCCGGGCCTCGGCACCGCAGCCCTCGGCCTCGCCGTCCTCCTGACGCTCCTTCTCGCCGTCACGACGAAGCTCTTCACCCTCCGGCCCCCGGCCGGTCCCGACGCGATGGGGCTCTTCGTCGTCTTCCTCCTCCCCGTCCTCGTCTGGCTCCTCCTCCTCGCGGCCGCGCTCGCCGCCGTCGCGCGCGGGGGGTTCGGCTGGGTGAGCGGCTCGGCGGGCGTCCCGACGCTCGCGGCCCTCTCCGCGACCGTCGGGCTCGGCGGGCTTTCGGTCGCCGCCGTGCTCTTCTCCCTCGAGGTCCGGTACGCCGCGCGGACCGTCGTCTGCCTTGCCGGCGGACTCGCCCTCCCGCTCGCCGCCGTCGCCTTCCTGGGCGCGCTCCTCTGGTCGGAGCCGGCCGCGCTCGCCGCGGCGCGGTGGCTTCGGCCCGCAGGGCTCTCCTTCGGGCTCCTCGCCGCGCTCGCTTACGCCGGCGGGGGCGGCCTCCTCGTGAAGGAGGCGGGCGAGAGCGCCCGCCGCGCCGCCGCGGTGAAGGCGGAGGAGGACGAGTGGTCCCGGAGGAACGAGGCGGAGATGACCGCGCTGCGCGAGCGGCAGGCCGCCGAGCTCACCGCGCTCCCGAACGATGCCCCCATCGAAGCCTTCCTCGCCCACCTCTTCATCGACAAGAGCACGGAGCACCACCGGAAGGCCGTCGCGCGGATCCGCGCGCTCCCCGACCTGACGGCGCGCCTCGCGGCGCGCCTCGAGAGCCCCGAGCCGCTCGAGCGGGAGCACGTCCTGAACTTCGTCGCGATGGCCGGGACGCCCGACCCCGCCTGGGAGCCGCTCGTCCGCGGGGCCCTCGTGCGCCTCGCCGCCGACTACCGGGCCGAGGCGAAGGACCTCTCGATCGGCCGCATCACGCACGTGAAGGGGCTCGCGCACGGGGCGCTCCTCGCCGCCCGGGCGTTCGGCCCCGGGCGCTTCGAGCCGGAGGTGCACGACCTCCGGGCTGCGGTCGCCGAATGGCCGAACGAGGGGCCGCGCGAGGAGGCCCTCGCGCTGATCGACCTCCACCTCGAAGGCAGCCCGCTCCCGGAGTGACCCCTCAGCGCGGGACGAGGCCGAGCGCCTTCGGCCAGCTCCCCGCCGGCTCCCAGGGCCTCGGGCGGAGCGCCCGTTCGACGAGGAGCTCCGCCGTCTCCGCGACGAGCCACCGGAAGCTCTCCTCCGAGACGGCGTCCGGTTCGGCCTCGGGGACGCCGTCCCGAAGGTCGATCGCGTAGGGGACGCCGTCGCGGACGGCGAACTCGACGGCGTGCAGGTCGTAGCCGAGCGCGTCGGAGAGCGCGAGGGCGTCCCTCGTGAGGCGGAGCGCCAGGTCGTCGGGAGCCCTCGTCCGAGGGTCCGAAGGCGCGCACGGCACGACCCGGGCCTTCCTTCGCCCGACGACCCAGCAGCGCCAGCGCTCCGCCGGCTCGATCGCCTCCTGGGCGATCGTCGCGACGTCCCGCGTGAAGTCGTACGCCTCGAAGAGCTCGTCGCGGCCGTGGACCCTCCGGGCCGCTCCGTGCGCCCCGCCGCGGACCGGCTTGAGCCAGGCCGGGAAGCCGACGTAGCGGAAGACCTCGTCCCAGTCGACGAGCGTCATGTTCCGGAAGGTCCTCTCCGACGTCCCTCGCGGGTGCTCCTTGTGCGGAAGGAGGACGGTCCGCGGAACGGCGACGCCGACCGCGCGCGCGACGACCTCGCCGAGGAGCCGGTCGTCGGCGGCCGCGCGGAAGGGGTCGTTCAGCACGGTCGCGCCACGCGCCGCCGCGCAGCGGAGAAACGTCGCGTAGAAGGGGACGTCGTGGCGGACGCGGTCGAGGACGACGTCCCAGGGGAAGGCCTGCTCCTGCGAGACGTGTCCGGTGAGGATCGGCTCGCAGCGGAGAGGGAGCGAGCGGCGGGAGGCGAGGTCGTTCAGCTCGTGGAGGAGGGCCCGGGGGAAGGCGTCCTCCGCGCCGAAAAGGAGGCCGATCGTCCTCACGCCCATGCGCACCTCCCCGGACCCGTCCCGCCGACGCCCTCCATCGTATCGGAGCCGCCCGCGGGCCGGAAGGCGCCGGGCTCGATAGACTCCACGGCATGAGGCGCGAGTACCACTCCTGGGTGAGCCACCACCTGGGCCGCCCCATGGAGTTCCTCTGGTTCGGGGAGCGCGGCTACCCGGTCCTCCTCTTCCCGACGGCGACGGGGCGCTTCTGGCAGGCGGAGGACATGGGCCTCGTCGGCGCCCTCGCCGACAAGGTCGACGACGGCTTCCTCCAGCTCGTCTGCGTCGACTCCATCGACGCGGAGAGCTGGCACAACCGGAACGCGCCCCCGGCCTACCGGGCGCGCCGCCACGACGACTTCGACCGGTACCTCAGGCACGAGCTCGTCCCCTACGTCCAGCACCGCTCCGGCCGGTGGGACCTCGGCGTCTTCGGGGCGGACCTCGGTGCGTACCACGCCGCGAGCTTCGCCGGGCGCTACCCCGGCCTCGTCACGAAGGCCGTCCTCTTCTCCGGGCTCTTCCACGTCGGCCGGTTCCTCGACGGGCACTGGGACGAGCTCTGCTACTACCACTGCCCCGAGGCGTTCGTCGCGAACGCCGACGAGGCGAACGCCTCGCGGCTCCGCCAGGTGGAGTGGTGCCTGGGGACCGGAGAGCACGACCCGTTCGCGGGCGAGAGCCGTAACTTCGCCGGGCTCCTCCGGGGGAAGGGGATCGGCGTCCGCGAGGAGAGCTGGCCCGGCGTCCCGGGCCACGCCTGGGAAACGTGGCGCGAAGCCGTCCGGCGCTTCCTGTGACCGAGTCGCCGGCCCGTTCGGCCCCGTCCTGAAACCCCGTCTCGGGCGATCGCTGCCGGCGCGAGCGCAAACCTCCGACGGCTCCGGCCCGTACAAGACCGACAAGGTGAGGTGTCCATGACCATCCGTAGACAAGCCCTCGTCGCCGCCGCCGCCGCGGCCCTCCTCCTCGGAGGCCCCGCCGCGGCCCAGGAAGTCAAGGGAGAGGAGCACGTCCTCCCGAACGGGATGAAGCTCCTCCTCGTTCACCGCCCCGACGAGCCGTCCGTCTCCGCCGGCTGGGTCGCGAAGGTCGGCAGCGCCAACGAGCGCGTCGGCATCACCGGCATCAGCCACCTCTTCGAGCACATGATGTTCAAGGGGACGAAGACGATCGGCTCGAAGGACCCGAAGCGGGACCTCGAGGTCATCGCCGAGCAGGAGAAGCTCCGCGACGAGATGCGGGCCGAGGAGTCGAAGATGCGCGCGGCCTTCCGCCGCGGCGAGGTCGACGACCTCATGAAGCCCGAGAACAAGACGGCCCGCTACAAGGAGCTCGAGGCGAAGTTCGACGCGCTCGTCAAGGAGCAGCGCGACCTCCTCGTCAAGAACGAGTTCGACCGGATCTACACGAAGAACGGCGCCTCCGGGATGAACGCCTTCACGTCGAACGACATGACGGCCTACTTCATCACCGTCCCGAAGAACAAGCTCGAGCTCTGGTTCTGGATGGAGTCCGACCGGCTCAGCGACCCCGTCTTCCGGGAGTTCTACTCCGAGCGCGACGTCGTCTACGAGGAGCGCCGGCTCCGCGTCGAGTCGACCCCGACCGGGAAGCTCGACGAGGCGTTCGACTCGATCTTCTGGCACTCGACGCCCTACACGTGGCCCGTCATCGGCTACGCCTCGGACGTCGCGAACATCACGAAGCAGCAGGCCGACGACTACTTCGCGACCTACTACGCCCCGAACAACCTCACCGCGGTCCTCGTCGGCGACTTCGACCGGGCCCAGGTCCTCAAGCTCGCGAACGAGTACTTCGGGCGGATCCCCCGCGGCAAGGTCGCCCCCCCCGAGGTCGTCACGCTCCCGACGAAGTGGCAGTACGACCTCCGCTTCGAGGGCGAGGCCGACACGAACCCGACGGCCGAGGTCCGCTGGCACACGGTGCCGTTCCAGCACAAGGACTCCTACGCCCTCGCCGTCCTCGCCGAGCTCCTGAACGGCCGAACGGGCCGGCTCTACAAGTCGATGGTCCTCCCGGCGGACGCCGTCGCGACCCAGGCCTCGGCGGTCCACAACCCGCTCATCGGACCGGCGAAGTACGCCGGGTCGTTCGTCGTCGGCGCCGAGGCGAAGGAGGGGAAGACCCCGGCCGAGGTCGCCGCGAAGGTCCTCGCCGAGATCGAGCGCCTGAAGAAGGAGCCCGTCCCGGCCGAGGAGCTCCAGAAGGTCAAGAACAACGTCGCGGCGAACTCGTTCCGCCGCCTCTCCTCGAACTTCTTCATCCTCCTGCAGCTGATGGTCAACGAGGCCTACGGCGACTGGAGGGAGATGAACGAAGGGCCGAAGAGGCTCGACGCCGTCACGGCGGCGGACGTGCAGCGCGTCGCGCAGACCTACCTCGTGAAGGAGAACCAGGCGACCGCCCTCGTCAGCCGGAAGGCCGGCTCGGCCCCCTCGGCCGACGACGCCGTCCTCGCCGAGCTCCCCGAGCAGGTCCGCCCGATGATCAAGCAGTCCCTCCAGCGCATCGCCGCCGAGACGGACGCCGCGCAGCTGAAGGAGAGGATCGGGAAGATGGAAGCCGGGGCCGGTCAGGTGCCCGCGGAGATGAAGAAGGGCTTCGACCTCCTCGTGACGAAGGCGAAGGAGCGTCTCGCCGAGCTCGAGAAGGCCGGGAAGACCGGAGACAAGAAGTGAGGAGCCGGACCGTGAAGACGACGAAGAACCTCGTGCGGCCCGCCGCCCTCGCCCTCCTCGGAGCCCTCGTCCTCGCCCCGGCGGCGCAAGGGATCCCGCCCCACCCGGACAAGCTGACCTGGCCGAAGTTCGCGTACCAGCCCCCCTCGCCGAAGGAGTACCGGACCGTCCTGAAGTCCGGCCCGGTCGCCTACGTCGCCGAGGACCGGGAGCTCCCGCTCGTCTCGATCAGCGTGACGCTCCGGGGCGGCACCTACCTCGACCCGGCCGGGAAGGAAGGCCTCGCGGACCTCGCCGGCTACCTCCTCGCCCGCGGCGGGACCTCGACGAAGAGCGCCGAGCAGCTCGAGGAGCGGCTCGCGTTCCTCGCGGCGCAGCTCAACTCGAGCTTCGGCTCCGACCGGGGCAACGTCTCGATGAACCTCCTCGCGAAGGACCTCGACGAGGGGCTCGCGATCCTGAGGGAGGTCCTCACGGCGCCCCGCTTCCAGGACGACAAGCTGAAGCTCCGCCGGGACCAGCTCCTCGTCGAGATGAAGACCCGGAACGACGACACGGCCGACATCGAGCAGCGCGAGCGGGGCTTCCTCGCCTTCGGCGAGGGGTACTACCTGAACCGCTACCCGACGAAGGCGTCCCTCGAGTCGATCTCCCGCGAGGACCTCCTCGCCTTCCACCGGAAGTGGGTCGACCCGCGGAACGTGATCGTCACGGCCGCCGGCGACTTCGGCAAGGGCGTCACGCGCGAGAAGATGATCGCGAAGCTCGAGGCCCTTTTCGCGAAGTGGCCCTTCAAGGGCGCGGCGGCCCCCGCCGTGCCGAAGCCCGAGCACGCGATGGTCCCCGGCCTCTTCCTCGTCGACAAGGACGTGAACCAGGGACGCGTCTCGGTCATGCTCCCCGCGCTGACGCGGGACGACCCGGACTACGACGCCGCGCTCGTCATGAACGACGTCCTCGGCGGCGGCGGCTTCACGAGCCGCATCACGAACCGCGTCCGCTCGGACGAGGGGCTCGCCTACTCCGCCGGCTCCGGCCTCGTCGGCGGCGTCTGGTACCCGGGCACCTTCCGGGCGTCGTTCCAGTCCAAGGTCCGCTCGTGCGCCTACGCGACGCAGATCGTCCTCGAGGAGATGAAGAAGGTCCGCGAGGCCGAGGTGACGGACGAGGAGCTCCAGACCGCGAAGAGCTCCTTCGTCGACACCCTCTCCCGCCGCTTCGCGACGAAGGCCCAGACGATGGGCGTCTTCGCCGACGAGGAGCTCACGGGGCGCTTCGCCAAGGAGCCGGAGTACTACAAGGGCTACGCCGCGCGGATCGAGAAGGTGACGAAGGCCGACGTGAAGCGCGTCGCCCAGCGCCTCCTCGCGACCGACAAGGTCACCGTCCTCGCCGTCGGGAAGAAGTCCGACATGCTCGACCCCGACCCGAAGCACCCGGTGAAGTTCCCGGAGCTGACGGGCGGGAAGCTGACCGACCTCCCGCTCCGCGACCCGTTGACGATGAAGCCGATGGCGGCCGCCGCGAAGTAGCCGCCCCGGACTCCCTGCGGGCCTTCCGCCCGCCTCCGGCGCCCCCCGGCCCCCCGGGGGGCGCCCTCTTTTCGGCTATCGTCGCGCGCATGCGCCCACCGCTCCGCCTCGCGCCCCCCGCCCTCCTCCTCGCGCTCGCCGCCGGCCCGGCCCGGGCGGCGGAGGCCCCGGCCGTGAAGAAGGCCCTCACCCTCGAGGCCGTCCACGCCGCCGAGCCGCTCGTCGAGCCGGCCCCGACCGGTTTCCGGTGGCGCAGCGCGACGACGTTCACGTACCTGCGGAAGGAGGGGTCGGGCCCCGGGGCAAGGACCGTCCTCTTCGAGGAGGACGCGGCGACCGGGAAGGCGACCCGCCTCCTCGACGGGGTCCCCGCCGACGGGAGCGGCAAGGACGGGAAGCCGCGGCTTCTGCGCCTCGGCGCTCCCGCGTGGGACGCCGCAGGATCCGCCCTCCTCGTGACGGCCGAGGACGACCTCTGGCACTACCCGCTCGGGGCGAAGTCGGCCCGGCGGCTGACGAACGACCCGGCCGAGGAGGAGGTGCCGCTCCTCTCGCCGGACGGCCGGCGCGTCGCCTACGTGAAGGGGGGCGACCTCTGGGTCGTGGAGGTCGCGACGGGCGTCGCGACCCGGCTCACGACGGACGGCAGCGAGACCGTCCTGAACGGACGCCTCGACTGGGTCTACGAGGAGGAGCTCGCCGGTCGAAACGGGGGACGCGCGTTCGAATGGGCGCCGGACTCCTCGGCGATCGCCTTCCTCAGGCTCGACGTCTCGAGGGTCCCCGAGTACCCGCTCGTCGACTTCCTCCCCGTGAACGGGAAGCTCCAGCCCCAGCGCTACCCGAAGCCGGGCGACCCGAACGCCACCCCCTCGCTCAGGGTCGTCTCCTGGGAAGGCGTCGGGACGACGACGACGAAGTCCGTCGCGTTCGAGGGGGACGACGTCCTCCTCGGTCCTGAGCTCGCCTGGACGCCCGACTCATCGGCCGTCGCCTTCACGCGGATGAACCGGACGCAGACGGAGCTCGAGGCGCTCCTTCTCCCGCGCGCGCAGGGCGCGCCCGCCCGGAGCCTTCTGAAGGAGACGTCCGCCTCCTGGGTCAACTCGCACGAGCCGCCGCTCTTCCTGCCCGACGGCTCCGGCTTCCTCTGGCTCTCCGAGCGGAGCGGCTTCCTCCACCTCTGGCGCTACCGGATGGACGGCACGCTCGTCGGCCCGCTCACGAGCGGCGACTGGGCGATCACCGACACGCCCCGGATCGACGCCGCCGCCAAAGCGGTCTTCTTCACCGCAACGGACCCCGACCCGCGGGAGCGGCACCTCTTCAGGATCGGGCTCGACGGGAAGGGGCTCGCGCGCCTCACGTTCGACAGGGGGACCCACGCGGCCGTCCCGTCCCCCGGCGGGCGCTTCGTCGTCGACGCGTGGTCGAGCGCGGACGTCCCGCCCCGCGTCGTCCTGAGGCGGGAGAACGGGACGCTGATCCGGAGCGTCTTCGTCCCGAAGTCGACCCTCGACGACTACGCCCTCGCGACGACGGAGATGGGGTCGTTCCGCGGCTCCGACGGGACCCTCTTCTACACGCGGCTCGTGAAGCCGGCCGGGTTCGACCCCTCGCGGAAGTACCCGGTCGTCGTCTACGTCTACGGCGGACCGCACGCCCAGGTCGTCCAGGAGCGGTGGGGGACGACCTCCTTCCTCGACCACGTCCTCGCAGCGAACGGGTTCCTCGTCTGGGCGATGGACGGCCGCGGCTCCGGCGGACGCGGCCTCGCCTTCGAGGCGGCGATCCTGAAGCGGCTCGGCGAGGTCGAGCTCGCGGACCAGCTCGAGGGGGTCGCGGAGCTGAAGAGGCTCCCGTTCGTCGACCCGGCGCGTATCGGGATCACGGGATGGTCCTACGGCGGCTACATGACGCTCGTCGCCGCGACGCGCGCCCCGGAGGTCTGGAAGGCCGCGGTCGCGGGCGCTCCGGTGACGCACTGGAAGTACTACGACTCGATCTACACCGAGCGCTACATGAAGCTCCCGAAGGAGAACGCGGATAGGTACGAGTCGACGGCGCCGATCACCCACGCCGCGCGCCTCGGTCCGAAGCTCCTCCTCCTCCACGGGACAGCGGACGACAACGTCCACATGCAGCAGACGATCGCCTTCGCCGACGCGCTGAACCGCGCCGGCAAGGAGTACGCCTTCGTCCCCTTCGCGGGGATGAAGCACGGCCCGAGGGAGCCTCAGGCGCGCCTCGCGGTGAACCGACGGATCCTCGCCTTCTTCCTCGGGAACCTCTGACGCGCCGCGGCGGCCGCCCCGACCGACGGCCGCCGTCTCCCCGTTCCGCCCGGCCCCCGCATCTGTCACGATCCGGGCGGAGGCTCCCATGGACCACCCCGTCAAGGACCCCGTCAGCTGGATGTACCCGAGCCTCGAGCCGTACCGGACCGGCCGGCTCCGCGTCTCGGAGATCCACGAGCTCTACTTCGAGGAGAGCGGAAACCCCGACGGCAAGCCCGTCGTCTTCCTCCACGGCGGGCCGGGGGGCGGGACGAGCGAGAAGATGAGGCGCTTCTTCCACCCGGAGAAGTACCGGATCGTCCTCTTCGACCAGCGCGGGAGCGGCCAGAGCACCCCCTACGCGAGCCTCGAGGAGAACACGACGTGGGACCTCGTCGCCGACATCGAGAAGCTGAGGGAGCGCCTCGGGATCGCGCGGTGGCAGGTCTTCGGCGGCTCCTGGGGCTCGACGCTCGCCCTCGCCTACGCCGAGACGCACCCCGACCGTGTCACCGAGCTCGTCCTCCGCGGGATCTTCCTGCTGCGGCGGAAGGAGATCGAGTGGTTCTACCAGGAGGGGGCTTCGATCCTCTTCCCGGACGCCTGGGAGCCGTACCTCGCCCACGTCCCCGAGGAGGAGCGCGGCGACATGGTCGCCGCCTACCACCGGCGGCTGACGAGCGACGACCCGGCCGTCCGCCTCGCCGCGGCGAAGATCTGGAGCACCTGGGAGGGGGCGACGTCGAAGCTCCTCCCCGACGCCTCCTTCACCGGCCACTACGAGGAGGACGAGTTCGCGCTCGCGTTCGCCCGGATCGAGGCGCACTACTTCCAGAACCGCGGCTTCTTCGAGGTCGACGACCAGCTCCTCCGGGACGTCGGGCGGATCCGCCACATCCCCGCCGTCGTCGTCCAGGGGCGCTACGACGTCGTCTGCCCGATCTTCAGCGCCTGGGCGCTCCACCGCGCCTGGCCCGAGGCCGACCTCGTGATCACCCCGGACTCCGGGCACAGCGCCTTCGAGCCGGGGAACAGCCGCGCCCTCGTCGCCGCGACGGACCGTTTCGCGTCCGTCTGAGGCCTCCGCCGGGGTCCCGGGCGCGGGGTCGAGAGCGCCGGGGACTCCGGCACGCGCGCGGGACCGCCCCGGGCGGCGCGTCTGCGGCCCGCCGCGGCCGGGGGCGCCGAGCGCCGGGCCGACACCGCCTCCGGATCCCGCCCGTATGATCTCCGCGTGCTTCCGGCCTCCCTCGCGCTGGCCGCCGCCGCGCTCCTCTTCCGGCTCGTCTCTCCGCGCGAGATTCGCTCCCTCCTCGACCTCCACCTCCTCTCCCTTTTCCTCGTCCTGATCCTGGCCGTCGAGTGCCTGAAGCGCTCCGGCCTCGTCGAGGCCGTCGTCGCGAGGGCCCTCTCCCGCGTCCGCTCCGAGCGGACGCTCGCCGCCGCGGCGATCGTGACGACGGGAGTCGTCTCGGCCATGGTGACGAACGACGTCGCGCTCCTCCTCGTCGTCCCGTTCACGCTCGCGTTCGAGAACGTCGCCCCCGACTTCGACCCGATCCGGGTCGTCGTCCTCGAGATCGCCGCGGCGAACCTCCTCGGCTGCGTCACGCCGACCGGGAACCCGCAGAACCTCCTCCTCTTCTCCCGCGGCGGCTTCACGACCGCCTCGTTCCTCGCCGCGCAGCTTCCGTGGGTCGCGGGGATGGCGGTCGCGACGCTCGCCGTCGTCCCGCTCCTCGTCCCGCGCCGGCCGCTGCCGGCGCCGCCCGAGGCCGAGCGCCCCGTCGAGCCCCGCCTCGCGACGGCCGGCCTCTTCCTCCTCTCGCTCCAGCTCCTCGCGATCTCGCAGGCGATCCCGCGGCTCGTCCCGCTCGTCGCCGCCGTGCCGGCCGCCGTCCTCCTCGGGAAGGGGCTCCTGAAGACGGACTTCACGCTCCTCGGCGTCTTCTCGGCGCTCTTCGTCGGCGTCGAAGGGCTCCGGCGCTCGGCGCTCTTCGAGGCTCTCGACCCGGTCGCGCTCCTGGGCACGACGCCGGCCGGGTTCGTCCTCTCGGGAGCGCTCCTCTCCCAGCTCGTCTCGAACGTCCCGGCCGCGATCCTCCTCGCCCCCGCCGCCGCGCAGGCGGGAGGAGGCACGCTCTTCACCGCCCTCCTCTACGGCGTGAACGCCGGAGGGTGCGGAACACCGATCGCCTCGCTCGCGAACCTGATCGGCGCCGACCTCTACCTCCGCGGCCGCGCCCATCGCGCCCCGTTCTGGAGGCTCTTCCTCGGCGTCTCCTTCGCGCTCCTCGCCGTCGCCCTCGCCCTCTCCCTCGCCCTGGCCTGAGCCGAAGAGCCCCGGGCGGGCGCGCGAAGGGAAAGCAGGGGAGCACGGACGCCGGGGTACGGCCGAAGGCACCACCCGGCACGACGGGGGCCGGCACGATGGGGGTCAGGTCTACCTTCTACACTCTACGC
>CAZLQX010000018.1:0-74673 GCA_964561935.1 uncultured Holophagales bacterium | reverse complement strand
GGCTGGAACTTCTGCTCGAGCGCGGCCTGCGACGCGAAGCCGATGACGCGCTCGACGACGACGCCGTCCTTGAAGAGCATCAGGGTCGGGATCGACATGATGTTGTACTTCTCGGCGATGGACGGGTGGTCGTCGACGTTGACCTTCCCGACCTTCACCGTGCCGCCCCACTTCGCGGCGAGGGCCTCGACGACCGGGGCGACCTGGCGGCACGGGCCGCACCAGACGGCCCAGAAGTCGACGAGGACGGGCGTGGCGCTCTTCAGGACCGCCTCGTCGAAGCTGGCGGCGGTGAACTCCTGGACGTTTCCTGCCATATGGGTTCCTTTCTTCCGGGGAGCGGCGGGCCCGGGGGCCGGCGCCGGGGGCGCATGGTAGGTTGGCGTTCGTGAGACCGTCAAGGAGACCTCGCCTCGGCCAGAACTTCCTCGCGAGCCCCCGCACGGCGGGGCGGATCGTCGATGCCCTCGGCGCCCCGGCCGGCAGCTGGGTCGTCGAGGTCGGCCCCGGGAAGGGGGCTCTCACTCGGCCGCTCCTCGCCCGCGGCGCGAGGGTTCTCGCCGTGGAGGTCGACGCGCGCCTCGCGTCCCGGCTGCGCGAAGAGCTCGGCGGCGAGGCGCTCCGCGTCGTCGAGGCGGACGCCCTCGCGTTCGACCCGGCGGCGGCGCTCGCGGAGGCGGGCGCGGCCCCGCCGGTCCCGCTCGTCGCGAACCTGCCGTACGAGTCGGCGACGCCGATGGTCCGCGCCTTCGCCCGCCGGCGCGACCTCTTCTCCCGGCTCGTCGTCATGGTCCAGCGCGAGGTCGCCGAGCGGGTCTGCGGGAGGCCCGGAGACGACGGGTATGGGTTCCTCTCCGTCGACGTCGCCTTCCACGCCACGGCGCGGCGCCTCTTCGACGTCCCTCCCGGCGACTTCTCCCCGCGTCCGAAGGTCGTCTCCACCGTCGTCGAGGTCGTCCCGGTCGAGCCCGCGGCGGACGCGGCCGCGGCGATCGGCGTCGCGTCGGCGGGGTTCGCGGTGAGGAGAAAGACGCTCGTGAACGGGCTCGGCGCCGTCTGGGGGCGCGAAGCCGCGTCCGCCGCCGTCGCGGCGGCGGGTCTCCTGCCGACGGCGCGCGCCGAGGAGCTCCCGCCCGAGGCGTTCCTCGACCTCGCGCGGCGGCTCGGGCCGCGCCCCGCCTCGCCCGGGGCCCGCTGAGGACGCGGGACGGCGCGCTCCGCCTGCTAAACTCCGTCGATGTCGGTCACGTTCTGGCAGGCGATCCTGCTGGGCGCGTTGCAGGGTCTGACCGAGTTCCTCCCGGTCTCCTCGAGCGCGCACCTGATCCTCGCGCAGAAGCTCCTGCCGGGCTTCTCGCAGCCGGGGATCCTCTTCGACGTGATGCTCCACGTCGGGACGCTCGTCGCCGTCGTCGCCTACTTCCGGGAGCGGATCGGCGGTCTCCTCCGGGACTCCGTCTCCCGCGACGCGGCGGCCCGCAGCGCCGCGTGGAGGCTCGCGGCCCTCCTCGCGACCTCCGTCGCGCTCACGGGCGCCGTCACGCTCCCCCTGAAGAAGGTCGCCCTCGACGGGATGGAGAGCCTCCCGAAGATCGGACTCGCGCTCCTCGCGACCGCGGCGCTCCTCGCGGCCGCGCAGGCCGTCGGCCGGCGGCGCGGCGAGGGAGGGCGGACTCTCCGGGAGATGCGCTTCTCCGACGCGGCGCTCGTCGGCGCGTTCCAGTCGCTCTCGGCCCTCTTCCGGGGCTTCTCGCGCTCGGGGAGCACGATCTCGATGGGGCTCTTCTCGGGCCTCTCCCGCCGCGCGGCCGCGGAGTACTCCTTCCTCCTCTCGGTCCCGACGATCCTCTCGGCGGCGCTCGTCGAGAACGTCAGCGAGTACCGCGCCTCCGGGCACGTCGTCACGGCCGGGAGCCACCTCGGCGTCTACCTCGCCGGGATGGCGACCGCGGCCCTCGTCGGTTACGCCGCCGTCGCCCTCCTCCTCCGCCTCGTCGTCGCGATGAAGCTGCAGCCCTTCGTCCTCTACTGCGCCCTGCTCGGCGCCGCGGTCCTCGCCGCGGGCCTCTCCGGACACTGACGCCGATGACCGAGAACCCCCGGAAGCCCGAGGCCCCGCGCCGCCGCCGCGACGAGTTCCTCGGGATCCTCCTCGTCGCGGCAGGCCTCCTCCTCGTGGCCGCCCTCTTCTCCTACGACCCGGCGGACCCGTCGCTCTTCTCGGCGGTCGCCGACCCGGACGCGCGGCCCGGGAACTGGGCCGGGCGTGTCGGCGCGTCCTTCGCGGACGGGGCGCTGCAGTTCTTCGGCTTCGCCGCGTTCGTCCTTCCCGTCGTCGTCCTCGCGGTCGGCGTGGCGCGCTTCCGCTCGCGCGCCGTCGGCGCGTGGGGGACGAAGGCTCTCGGGCTCCTCGTCGTCCTCCTGACGACGGCGCCCCTCTGCCACCTCGCGTTCGGGCGCCCGCAGCTCCTCGGCGGCGGCCTCGGCGCCGGCGGCTTCGTCGGGGACCTCGTCGCGGAGGCGCTCGCCGCCGCGCTGAACCCCCCGGGCGCGGCGATCGCGCTCTCGGCCGGCCTCCTCATCGGGGTCCTCCTCGTCGCGTCGCTCTCGCTCGGCGACGCGCTTCGCGGGACGGTCCTCCGCGCCTCGGCGGGCTTCGCGGCGTGGAGGCTCGAGAGGGAGCGCCGGAGGCAGGTCGAGGAGAAAGAGCGGACGCGCCGCGCCGTCGTGAAGAAGCACCTCGAGCGGGCGGCGGAGGCGCCGCCGTCCCGGGACGAGGAGGAGGAGCCGGGCGGCGAGGTCGTCGCGATCCCCTCGCTCGCGGCGCTCCGCGTCCGCGAGCGGAGCGGCGCCGGCCAGTTCTCCGTCCGGAGGACGGCGGCCGCCCCCGTCGCGGCGGGCGCGGAGGTCGTCGCGTCGGCCTCCGGGCCGCCTCTGGCGCCGGCGCGCCCCGCGCCGGTCTCGCGGCCCGCGCAGCTGAGGAAGACCGAGCCGGCGCCACAGCGGATCCTCCCGTTCCCGTCGCCGAAGGAGTCGAACGGCTGGGTGTTCCCGCCGGAGAAGCTCCTTCGCCCCGCGCCGAAGAGGGACCGGGACAAGACGCGCGAGGAGTTCCAGCAGACGATGGAGCTCATCGCGGCCAAGTGCCTGGAGTTCGGCGTCGAGGGGGCCGTCGACAGCTATCGCCCCGGGCCGGTCGTCACGACGTACGAGTTCAAGCCGTCGGCCGGGGTGAAGGTCGCGCAGGTCGCCGGCCTGGAGAACGACCTCGCCCTCGCGCTCGCCGCCGAGAAGGTGAGGATCGAGCGGATCCCGGGGCGGGCGGCGATCGGCATCGAGGTGCCGAACCGGAACCGGGACCTCATCTCCCTGCGCGAGATCGTCGAGAGCGAGAAGTTCAAGAGGTCCCCGTCGCTCCTGACGATCGCCCTCGGCATCGACGTCGAGGGGACGCCCGTCGTCGCCGACCTCGCCCGGATGCCGCACCTGCTCGTGGCCGGCATGACGGGCGCGGGGAAGAGCGTCGGCGTGAACGGCATGATCACCTCGATCCTCTACAAGGCGCGCCCCGACGAGGTGAAGTTCATCTTCGTCGATCCGAAGATGAACGACATGAAGGACTACGACGACCTGCCGCACCTCCTCGTGCCGGTCGTCGTCGACCCGAAGAAGGCCGCGAACGCGCTCAAGTGGGCCGTCGACGAGATGGAGGGGCGCTACAAGCTCCTCTCCGAGTGGCCCGGCGTTCGCAACATCGAGCAGTACAACGCGGCGATCAAGGACCCCGAGGCCGTCGCGGAGGTCCGCGAAAAGCTCGGCGAGAAGCTGAAGGCCGACGGCCCCGACGGGACGATCTCCCCGATGCCCTACATCGTCGTCGTCATCGACGAGCTCGCCGACCTGATGATGACGGCCCCGAAGGACATCGAGGAGTCGGTCGCGCGGCTCGCGCAGAAGGCGCGCGCGGTCGGCATCCACCTGATCCTCGCGACCCAGCGCCCCTCCGTCGACGTCATCACCGGGACGATCAAGGCGAACCTCCCGTGCCGGATCTCGTACACGACGCGGACGAAGATCGACGCGCGGACGATCCTCGACGCGACCGGCGCCGAGGCGCTCCTCGGGCAGGGCGACATGCTCTTCCTCCCGCCCGGGACCTCGTACCTGCAGCGCGTCCACGGAGGCTACGTCTCGGGCGAGGAGATCAAGGAGATCTGCCGCTTCCTGAAGAAACAGGCGAAGCCGATCTACGACGAGTCGGTCACGGCCGACCGCGACGTCGTCCCCGAGGCGAACGGACGGGGCGGCAAGGCGGGGGCCGACGACGCCGACCCGATGTACGACCAGGCGGCGCGCCTCGTCGTGAGGGAGCGGATGGCCTCGATCTCGTTCCTCCAGCGGCGGCTCGAGATCGGCTTCTCCCGCGCGGGGAAGCTCATCGACATGATGCAGCGCGACGGGATCGTCGGCCCGCCGTCGGGGGGCGCGAAGAGCCGCGAGGTTTTGATGCCGCCCGACTACTTCGACGACGTCGACCGGCAGCCGCGCTGAGCGGCGGGACGGATCGCACGTGCGCCTCGTCTTCTTCGGTTCGCCCGACTTCGCCCTCCCCGCGCTCGAGGCCCTCCTCGCCGCGGGGCACGACGTCTCCCTCGTCGTCTCCCAGCCGGCGAAGCCGGCCGGGCGCTCGGCCACCCTCCTCGACCCGCCCGTCGCCCGTCGCGCGAAGGAGCTCGGCCTCGCCGTCTTCCAGCCGCCGACGCTGAAGGACGAGGAGGCCGTCGCAAGGCTCGCCGGCGAGCGCGCGGACCTCTTCGTCGTCGTCGCCTACGGGAAGATCCTCGCGCAGAGGGTCCTCGACCTGCCGCGCCTCGGCTGCGTGAACGTCCACGGGTCGGTCCTGCCGCGCTGGCGCGGCGCCTCGCCCGTCCAGGCCGCGCTCCTCGCGGGCGACGCGGAGAGCGGCGTCTCGATCATGCGGATGGAGGCGGGGATGGACACGGGCCCGGTCTACGCCGTCACGCGAGGGCCGATCGGCCCGGAGGAGGACGCCGGCTCCCTCTCGGCGCGCCTCGCGCGCGAGGGGGCGGAGCTCCTCGTCGCGACGCTCCCCGCGCTCGGGGCCGGGACGCTCGTCCCCGCGCCGCAGGACGACGCTCTCGCGACGCTCTGCCCGAAGATCCGCCGCGAGGACGGCCAGGCCGGCTTCTCCCGCCCGGCGGAGGAGCTCGAGCGGCGCCTGCGCGCCTTCACGCCGTGGCCCGGTCTCTTCGCCTTCCGCGGCGGGAAGCGCGTGAAGCTCCTGTCGGCGCGCGCCGTCCCGGGGACGCCGGGCGCGGCTCCGGGCGAGGTCCTCGCGGCGGGGGAGGAGGTCGTCGTCGCGTGCGGCGAGGGGGCGCTCGCCCTCGGGCGCCTCCAGGCCGAGGGGCGGAAGGCGCTCGACGCGGCGACGTTCGCGCGCGGGGAGCGCGTCGCGGCCGGCGAGCGCTGGTCGTGAAGCCCGGCGTCGCGGTCCGCGCGCTCGCCGTCGACCTCCTCGTGAGGGTCGAGCGCGACCGCGCCTTCGCCGCGCCGCTGCTCGCCGCGCGCGAGGGGGCCCTCCCGCCGCGCGACCGACCGCTCCTCAGGACGCTCGTCCGCTCCGTCCTGAGGCACCGCGCCCTCCTCGACCACGTCCTCGCGCGGCACCTCGCGCGGCCGCTCGAGGGGCTCGACGCGGAGGTCCGCGCCGCGCTGAGGGCCGGCGCCGCGCAGCTCCTCCTCCTCGACAGGGTCCCTCCGCACGCGGCGGTCGGCGAGACGGTCGAGGCGGTGCGCGGCGCGAACCCGCGCGCGGCGGGCTTCGCGAACGCCGTCCTCCGGAAGGTGGCGGCGGAGGGGCGGCCGGCCCGCGTCGTCCTCCCGCCGGACGCCGACCCTCTCGCGCGGCTCGCCGTCGAGACTTCGCACCCCGAGTGGCTCGTGAGGCGCTGGGTCGCGGACCTCGGACGCGAGGCGGCGGTGGCGGCGCTGCACGCCGACGACGCCGACACGCCGGTCGACGTCCTCCTCGACCCGCGGGACGGGGAGCCCGACGCGCTCCTCGCCCGGCTCCGGGCGGAAGGGCTCGAGGGGGATCGCTCGCCCTGGGCGCCGCTCGCCTTCACGCTCGCGTCGCCGGCCGCCGGCTCGCACCCCGAGATCGCCTCCGGCCGCCTCGCCGTCGTCGACGTCGCGGCGCAGGCGATGTGCGAGCTCGTCCCGCGCGCCGAAGTCGTCGTCGACCTCGCGGCGGCGCCGGGCGGCAAGACGCGGACGCTCCTCGCGCGCGGGATCGCGCGGCGCGTCGTCGCCCTCGAGCGGAACCCGACCCGCTCGCGGAGGCTCGCCGCAGCGCTCGCGGCGGCGGGGCGGCGCGACGAGGCGCTCGTCGTCCGCGCGGACTCCGCCCGACCCCCGCTGCCCCGGGCGACGTTCTCCTCCGTCCTCCTCGACGCGCCCTGCTCGGGGACGGGGACGCTCCGGAAGAACCCCGAGATCCGCTGGCGCCTCGCGCCCGGGGACCTCGCGCCCCTCGCGGCGGCGCAGCGGGCGCTCCTCGGCGCGGCGCTCGACCTCTGCGCCCCTTCGGGGAGCGTCGTCTACGTCACCTGCTCGCTCGAGCCGGAGGAGAACGAGGACGTCGTCGCGGCCGTCGTCGCCGCGCGCGGCGACGTCGAGGTCGTCCGGCCCGAGCCCTCGGGGCTCCCGGTACCGCTCCGCGCCGCCCTTCGCCCGGACGGGTTCCTGAGGGTTCCGCCCGGCGCTTCGAACGACGGCTTCACCGCCGTCGTCCTCCGGAAGGGCGGGGAGAGCCGCTGAATACGCGGGTTTTCCGTTGACAAGGTCCGGGGGGAATCCTACATTTCCGCCGTTCAGACCAGACGTGACGCTTTCCGGGCCGAAGCCCGGAGACAGCACGAGAAGAGAAAGAGGAGGAATCCGCACATGGCTGGAAAGGCCGAAATCGTCGAGGCGATCTCCAAGCAGACGGAGCTGTCGAAGAAGGACGCGACGTCCGCGTTCGAGGCGTTCGTGGACTCGATCGCCGACAGCCTGAAGAAGGGCGAGCGCGTCGCCGTCCCGGGCCTCGGGATCTTCAGCGTCGCCGAGCGGAAGGCCCGCACGGGCATCAACCCGCAGACGAAGGCGAAGATCAAGATCGCCGCGTCGAAGGTGGCCAAGTTCAAGGCCGGCAAGGACCTCAAGACCCTCCTCAACAAGAAGAGGAAGTAGGGCCTTCCCCGACCGAAGCGAAGGGCCGGGAGGCCCTTGCGGACGGAGGCGAATCCTCCGCGACGCCCCGGGCGACCCCCGGGGCGTTTCGCTTTCCGGCCCGTCGCGCGAGGCGCGCGCGCCCCGCCCGTATGATGCGTCCGCCTTGATTCCCCTCCGCGACACGATCCCGAGCCGCACGGTCCCTCTCGTCACGTTCCTCCTCATCGCGGCGTGCGTCGGCGTCTTCCTCCTCCAGCTCCTCGCGGGCGACGGCGGGGAGGCGCTCGTCGCGGCGCTCGGGTTCGTGCCGGCCCGGCTCTTCCACGCCTCCGAGCTCGGCCCGGGCGCGCTCGGCGCCGGCCTGACGGGCCTCTTCGCCTCGATGTTCCTCCACGGCGGGTTCCTCCACCTCGCCGGGAACCTGCTCTTCCTCTGGATCTTCGGCGACAACGTCGAGGACGCGCTCGGGCACGGCCGCTACCTCCTCCTCTACCTCGGGAGCGGCGTCCTCGCGGCGCTCCTCCAGGGGCTCCTCGCGACGACGTCGCTCGTCCCGATGGTCGGGGCCTCGGGCGCGATCGCGGGCGTCCTCGGCGCCTACCTCGTCCTCTACCCTCGCGCGCGCGTCGTCACGCTCGTCCCGCTTTTCATTCTCTTCCCGCTCGTCGAGGTCCCCGCGTTCCTCTTTCTCGTTCTCTGGTTCCTCTTCCAGTTCTGGCAGGGCTCCGCCGCGCTCGTCGGCGCGGGGTCGGCGGGCGCCGCCGCCGGAGGGGTCGCCTGGTGGGCGCACGTCGGGGGCTTCGGGGCCGGGATCCTCCTCCTCGCCCTCCTCAAGCCGCGCCGCCGGCCCGCGCCCCGCGCCTGGATCCGCTGACGCGCCGGGAGGGGGCGACCGGGCCCGGGCAAGAGGGTCGCGCGGATGGGGCCTCTCTGCCTTATGCTTCCCGGCCGCTATGGAACCGACGATGCCGCTCGCCGTCCCCGTCCCGCTCCTCGACCTGAAGAAGCAGTACTCCACGCTCCGCGAGGAGATCCGCGCCGCGACGGACGAGCTCTTCGAGAGCCAGGGGTTCATCCTCGGCCCGAAGGTCGAGGCGTTCGAGAAGGCGATCGCCGAGTACGTCGGGGTGAAGCACGCGGTCGGGATGTCGTCGGGGACCGACGCGCAGCTCGCCGCGATGATGGCGCTCGGCATCGGGCCGGGCGACGACGTCGTCACGTCTCCCTACACGTTCTTCGCCTCCGCGGGCGCCGTCGCCCGGCTCGGCGCGCGACCGGTCTTCTGCGACATCGACCCGGCGACGTACGACGTCGACCCGGAGAAGCTGGCGAAGGCGATCACCCCGAGGACGAAGGCGATCCAGCCGGTCCACCTCTACGGCCAGTGCGCCGACATGGACCCGATCCTCTCGGTCGCGAAGGCGAAGGGGATCCCGGTCATCGAGGACGCCTGCCAGTCTCTCGGCGCCGGCTACAAGGGGAAGAAGGCGGGCGCCCTCGGCGACTTCGGCGCCTTCTCGTTCTTCCCGTCGAAGAACCTCGGCGGCTTCGGCGACGGCGGCATGGTGACGACGGACGACGACGCGATGGCGGCGAAGCTGAAGGCGCTCCGGATGCACGGGGAGACGAGCCGCTACCACCACTCGATCGTCGGCGGCAACTTCCGCCTCGACGCGCTCCAGGCCGTCGTCCTCCACGTCAAGCTCCCGCACCTCGACTCCTGGGCCGAGGGGCGGCGGCAGAACGCGGCCGAGATCGAGCGGCGCTTCCTCGAGCACGGCGGGAGGACCTACGAGCAGGGCGGCATCGCATTCCCCCGCGAAGCCTCCGGCTGCCACCACGTCTTCAACCAGTTCGTCGTCCGCGTCGCCCGAGGCCGACGCGACGATCTGAAAGAGCGTCTCACCAACCTCAGGGTCGGGAACGCGATCTACTACCCAGTGCCGCTCCACCTCCAGGAGTGCTTCGCATACCTCGGAGGGAAGGCCGGCGACTTCCCGGTGTCGGAGAAGGCGGCGACGGAAACTCTTGCTCTGCCTGTGTTTCCGGAACTCACGCCGGCCCAGAAGGCGTTCCTCGCCTACCACCTCGCGGAGTTCTCGAAAGAGTAGAGGGACGGGCTCCGAGGTCGTCTTCGGGGCCGGCTTCCGCGACCCTTGACAAGAACGCACGCAGGTCATAAGTTCTTGGCACTCGCCGGTGGCGAGTGCCAGTAGACGCCGAAAGAACCTCCAGCCGGGGCGAAACGCCCCGAAACACTCGAAACCCCGAAAGGAGACCCCAATGAAGATCCGTCCTCTCTATGACCGGATCCTCGTCAAGAGGATCGAGCCCAAGGAGCAGGTCCGCGGCGGGATCATCATCCCCGACACCGCCAAGGAGAAGCCTATGGAGGCCACGGTCGAGGCCGTCGGCGAGGGCAAGTTCGACGACAACGGCAAGCGCGTCCCCCTGACCGTCAAGGCGGGCGACCGGATCCTCATCGGCAAGTACGCCGGCACCGAGATCAAGATCGACGAGAACGAGTACCTGATCCTCCGCGAGGACGAAGTCCTCGCCATCGTCGACGCGAAGTAAGGCGAGGTCTAGAGAAATGGCTGCCAAGAACATCACCTACGGCGAGGACGCTCGCCAGAACATCCTCCGCGGTGTCAACAAGCTCGCCGACGCCGTCAAGGTCACGCTCGGCCCCAAGGGCCGCAACGTCGTCATCGAGAAGAAGTTCGGCTCGCCGACGATCACCAAGGACGGCGTCACCGTCGCCAAGGAGATCGAGCTCGCCGACCCGCTCGAGAACATGGGCGCCCAGATGGTCCGCGAGGTCGCCTCGAAGACCTCCGACATCGCCGGCGACGGCACGACGACCGCCACGGTCCTCGCGCAGGCGATCTACCGCGAGGGGATCAAGATGGTCACCTCCGGCCACAACCCGATGGAGCTCAAGCGCGGCATCGATGTCGCGGTGAGGAAGTCCGTCGAGGCGATCGACAAGCTCAAGAAGAGCGTCGACGCCAAGGAGATCGCGTTCGTCGGGACGATCTCGGCCAACGGCGACGAAGAGATCGGCAAGATCATCGCCGAGGCGATGGACAAGGTCGGCAAGGACGGCGTCATCACCGTCGAGGAGGCCAAGGGCCTCGAGACGACCCTCGAGGTCGTCGAGGGGATGCAGTTCGACCGCGGCTACCTCTCCCCGTACTTCGTCACGGACGCCGAGAGGATGGAGGCCGTCCTCGAGAACGCCCGGATCCTCATCTTCGAGAAGAAGATCTCCTCGATGAAGGACCTCCTCCCCGTGCTCGAGCAGACCGCCAAGCAGGGCAAGCAGCTCCTCATCATCGCCGAGGAGGTCGAGGGCGAGGCGCTCGCGACGCTCGTCGTGAACAAGATCCGCGGCACGCTCCACGTCTGCGCCGTCAAGGCGCCGGGCTTCGGCGACCGCCGTAAGGCGATGCTCGAGGACATCGCGACGCTCACGGGCGGCAAGATGATCTCCGAGGACCTCGGCATCAAGCTCGAGAACGTCAAGTGGGACGACCTCGGCGAGGCCAAGAAGATCGTCGTCGACAAGGAGAACACGACGATCGTCGTCGACACGACGGACCGCAAGCGCAAGGAGGCCATCGCGGGCCGCGTGAAGCAGATCCGGGCGCAGATCGAGGAGACGACCTCCGACTACGACCGCGAGAAGCTCCAGGAGCGGCTCGCCAAGCTCGTCGGCGGCGTCGCGGTCATCAAGGTCGGCGCGGCGACCGAGACCGAGATGAAGGAGAAGAAGGCCCGCGTCGAGGACGCGATGCACGCCACGAAGGCGGCGGTCGAGGACGGCATCGTCCCCGGCGGCGGCGTGGCGCTCCTCCGCGCGCAGGACGCGGTCGAGAAGCTGAAGGAGCACGGCGACGTCCAGGTCGGCATCAACATCGTCCGGCGCGCGCTGGAGGAGCCGGCCCGCCAGATCATCGCGAACGCGGGGATCGAGGGCGCGGTCATCCTCAAGGAGCTCAAGGAGAAGGGCGGCCACATCGGCTTCAACGCCGCCACCGAGAAGGTCGAGGACCTGCTCAAGTCGGGGATCATCGACCCGGCGAAGGTGACGAAGTCGGCGCTCCAGAACGCCTCCTCCATCGCGGGCCTCATGCTCACGACCGAGGCGATGATCTCGGAGATCAAGGAGAAGGAGAAGGCGCCCGCGATGCCCGCCGGCGGCGGCATGGGCGGCATGTACTGACCGTGAACCGGGGGAACCCGCCGAGCGGGATTCCCCCGGACCCCCTCCGCGCGGGGGAGTGGACCGGGGGACCCGTCGAGCGGGATTCCCCCGGACCCCCTCCGCAGGAGGGGGAGCTCCGGTAGACACGGAAGGTCCGACGGCCCGGCTTCTCGCGAAGCCGGGCCGTTTCACGCCTGGGGCGGCTTCTCCGCGCCGCGGCGGGAGCGAGTCGTTGCGGACTCTCCGCGGGTCGACACGGTCCAAGCGCGAGAGAGGGCGCACCGGCCGTCGTCCCGCGGCAGCGGCCGCGGGTCCATTCCGCACGCGGCCGGCCGGTCGTCAGGCGGAATCGGCGAGACCCGGAAGGGTCACGCTCCGGGCACCAGGCGCAGCAGGTTGATCTCGTTGGAGGTGCCGAGCCGCGCACGCGACATGAAGGTGCCGGCCCCCTGCGAGACGAAGACGGCGGTCGCCCCCTCGTGGTGCAGCCCACGGTCGAACGGGAACGCCAGCCCCGAAAGCAGCGTGAACGGGAAGACCTGGCCCGCGTGCGTGTGGCCCGAGACCATCAGGTCGATGCCCTGCTCCGCCGCGTACGAGGCGCCGACCGGGCTGTGGTGCATCAGCACCGACGGCAGGCCGCTCCTCGAGGCGAGGCCGGGCAGGACCGACCGGATCGTGCGCGCGTCGTCGGACGGGTGCATGTCGAAGGCGTCCTCGTCCGCGTTCATGTAGTCGAGGCCGACGAGGCGGAGCCCGTGGGTCTCGACGGCCTCGTTGTGCAGGACGCGGACCCCGTTTCGCGCGACCAGCGCGAACACGCGCTCCGGGTCGACGTACTTCTCGTGGTTGCCTCCGACGAAGTACGCCGGCGCCGTGAGCCCGGCGAGCGGCTCGAGGACGCCGGGCTCGAGCGCAGCCGAGGAGTCGACGAGATCGCCGGTCACGAGCACGAGGTCGGGAGCGCGCCGGTTCGTCTCGTCGACGATCCGGGCGAGGTATGCGCGCCCGCGGTGGTGGCCGAGGTGCACGTCGGAGATCTGCATCACCGTGACCTCGCGAGCGAGCCGGGGCAGCCGGATCACGGCCTCGGCGACCGTGAAGGAGGCGGCCCGCAGGGCGCCGGCTCCCGTCGCCGCGACCGCCAGGGGCACGGCGGCCACGCCGCTCCACGCGGGGGGCAGGGTCCACCGGAGCTGGATCGCGTGAAGGCCGAGAAGCGCGAGCAGCAGGAAGACGAAGAAGAGGAACACGTAGCCGCCCAGGAGGTTGACGACGCCCGCGAGCGGGTGGGCAAGCCTCGCCGTCCCGAGCATGGCGACCGCGGCGCCGACGACCGCGGCGGCGACCCCGAGCCGCAGCGGCCAGCGCCGCTCGAGCCCGAAGAGCGTCCGGAGGCGACCGGCGACGTACCAGATCGACGCGGCGAGCAGGGCGAGGACGGCGACGGGGATGCCGACGGCGAGAGCGGTCTTCATCGTCTCACCGCTTCCCGGAGCGGGCGCTCGGGGCGTCCCTGCGACCCGGCCGGTCGCCGGGGAGGGCGATGCGGAGGGCGACGGCCATCCGGTCGCGATACTCGGCGGGCGTCGCGACGCGGTGCTTGAGGCCGTACGAGGTCGCGCAGAGCGTCTCCGCCAGCTCCCGCGGTCCGATCCCCGGGCCCGTGCGGCCGAGGCCGGGATCCCCCGCGAGCGCCTCCGTCACGTCCGCGACGAACCGGCGTTCGTGCTCCGCGGGCGCGTCGCCGAGGAGGCTCGCGGCGGCCTCGAGGATCTCGCCGACGTACTGCTCGCCGAGCTGCCCGATGTGGCAGCCGTGAAAGGCCTCGAAGGCGCCGAGCACCCGGTCGAAGAGAGGGAGCTTTTCGCGGGCCAGCGCGGAGAGGTAGGCAGCCCTCGCGCCCTCGATGACCCCGAGGATGGCGGCCTGGAAGAGCGCCTCCTTCGTCTCGAAGTGCAGGTAGAGCCCCTGCCGCGAGAGTCCGGCCGCGCGGGCCAGGTCGTCCATCGAGGTCTTCCTGTAGCCGTACCGAAGGAAGACCTTCGCCGCCGCCTCCAGGATGGCGGTCCGGCGCGCGCCGGAATCGGGTGAGGTCGTCACGGGGCCGGGCCCTCCTCCTCGCGAACGGGCGGGACGCGAGGTCGGCGAAGAAGCGCGTTTCACGGGGGCGACTCTACACACTTGACAGACTAGGATCAAGATGTAAAGTCCGGCGAGTCGCGGGCGCCGTCGCGCCCGGGACGACCCGGGAGACGCGGGTTCGCGAATCAGGGCCGCCTCTTCTCGCCGCGCCCGCCCAACGCCCGAAAGGAGCAAAGATGTCGAGAGTCTGGTTCGTCACGGGCTCTTCCCGCGGCCTCGGCCGCGCCGTGGTCGAGGCCGCGCTCGACGCCGGCGATTCGGTGGCCGCCACCGCCCGCAGGCCGGAGCAGCTGGCCGACCTCGTCTCACGGCACGGCGACCGCGTCCTGCCGCTGGCCCTCGACGTGACCGACTTCGAGGGAGCGCAGAGGGCGGTCGCGGCCGGGCTCGAGAGGTTCGGCCGGATCGACGTCGTGGTGAACAACGCCGGGTACGCCGACGTCGCCGCCGTCGAGTACGCCGCCCGCGCCGCCGACGCGCTCGCCGAGTCCGACCGGAAGTGGCGCGACGTCAGCGTCTCGACGGCGGGTTGACGTCGTGAAGATCGTCCTCTTCGGCGCGACCGGGATGGTCGGGCAGGGCGTCCTGCGCGAGGCCCTGCGGGCTCCCGACGTCGACCTCGTCCTCGCCGTCGGGCGGTCGCCCACGGGCCTGACGCATCCTCGCCTCCGCGAGCTCGAGCATCGCGACTTCACCGACTTCTCCGGCGTGGAAGCCGAGCTCGAGGGGTTCGACGCCTGCTTCTACTGCCTGGGCGTCTCGGCGGCCGGCTCGTCCGAGGCCCACTACCGCCGCGTCACGTACGACTTCACGCTCGCCGCGGCGAACGTCCTCGCCCGGCGAAACCCGGCCATGACCTTCGTCTACGTCTCGGGCGCCGGGACCGACGGCACCGCGAAGGGGTCCAGCATGTGGGCGCGCGTCAAGGGCGAGACCGAGAACGCCCTGCGGCGTCTGCCGTTCCGGGGCGCGTACATGTTCCGGCCCGCCTTCATCCGCCCCGCCCACGGGGAGCGCTCGAAGACGGCCTCGTACCGGGCCTTCTACGCGGCCACCGGGTGGCTCTTCCCGCTCCTGCGCCGGGTCGCCCCCCGGCACGTGACGACGACCGAGGAGGTGGCGCGGGCCATGCTCCACGTCGCGCGGGAGGGCGCGGCGCAGACGGTGCTCGAGAACGAGGACATCGTCCGGCTCGGGGGCTCGGGTATCCGGCCCTCCTGAGCGAGCTGCGGGTCCGGGAACGAGAGCGGTCGCCTTCGAGGCGGCGACCGAGGTCGTCGAGGGCAGCTCAAGTCGGGGATCATCGACCCGGCGAAGGTGACGAAGCCGGCGCTCCGGATCGCCTCCTCCATCGCGGGCCTCATGCTCGCGAGCGGGGCGACGATCTCGCGGACCGAGGAGACGCAGGAGGCGCCCGCCATGCTCGCCGGCGGCGGCACGGGCGGCATGTACCGACGTGAACCGGGGGAACCCGACGAGCGGGATTCCCCCGGCCCCCGGCGAGGCCGCCGGAGCGATCGGAACTCCGAAGGGACGCCTCAGTCCGGGCGGGGGGAAGCGCTCTCGGGGGAGTCCGCCGGCTCGGAGTAAAGGCGCGAGCGCCGCAGCTCCGGAGACGTGTAGTAGGCGGCCCTCCTCGAGTAGTCCTCGAAGAAGGCCTCGAGGAGAGCGGGCGCCCCACGGACGGAGCCCCAGGGGACCGGGGAGCGGAGCGAAGCGTCTTTGGGGTACGCGGTCGCCCGGCCCGTCATCAGGTCGACGAGGACCTGGCCTCGCGCGTCGCGGACGAGCCAGCGCGCCTCCCAGACGATGCTCGCGGAGTAGACGGGACGCGGGCGCGGGAGGGACGCGGCGGGCCCGCCGATCAAGGGACGTCCCTCCCATCCCGGGCACGGAGGAGCCCCGACGAGCCCGAGCAGGGTCGGGAAGAGGTCGATCGTCGAGACGTCCTCCTCCACGCGGCCCGGCGGCAGCGTCCCGGGCCAGCTGAGGACGAACGGGACGTGGACGTACGGCCCGTCGAGCGACATCGAGACGGGCTCCAGGCCCGCTTCGAAGCCCTGTCCGTGGTCGGCGACGACGGCGACGATCGTGTCCTTCTCGATCCCGAGCTCCCGGAGCCCTTCGAGGAGCTCGCCCAGCCGTCCGTCGACGTAGCGCAGCGCGGAATCGAAGTTGTTCACGCCGTTCGGCAGGTCCGCGTCGGTCCATCGACGGAACCGGGGCCCGAGCTCGGCGAGGGGCCGGAAGGTCGGCGGGACTCCCGAGGGGAGCTCGTAGGGGAAGTGGGTGCGCTGGAAGTTCGTGACGAGGAAGAAGGGCCTCTCCGGGTCCGCCACCCGCCGCATCCAGTCCAGGGCGCGGCGGACGACGGGCGCCTCGTCCTTCTTCCGGTCGGGGAACGTCTCTCCCTCCGGGATGTCGAGCGCGTGGGCGTAGAGGTCCGGCGGTCGCCCGTCGAGGAGCTGGAACCTCCGCATCCCGAGCCAGGTCTCGTCCTGGGTGCTGACGAAGGCGGTCGCGTAGCCGAGAGCGCCGAAGACCTCCCAGCAGAGGACGCGCGGGTAGTCGAGCGCGTTCGAGACGAAGTTGTTCTCCGTCGCCCTCATCGGGTAGACGCTCGCCAGGATCGCCGTCTGCCCGTTCTTCGACTCGTTCGCGGCGGCCCATGCGCGGTCGAAGGAGACTCCGGTGGCGGCGAGGCGGTCGAGGCTCGGCGTCGTCGCCCGAGGGTAGCCGCGGAAGCCGACGTGTCCGGCCGGGATCCCCTCGAGCATGACGACGACGATGTTCGGGCGCGGGGCCGCATCGAGCGCCGCAAGCGAGGAGAGGTAGCGGGCGAGCTCGCTCCTCGGCGGCAGCTCGCGGGCGAGCCGGTCGACGAGCGCCTCCGCGCCGACGTCGTCGGTTCCCAGGGCCGGGAGGAGGGGGAAGGAGGGGAGAAGGCACGTCAGGAGCTGACGCCGGGAGTCCGCGGCGCGGCGGGAGCCGGGGTGGAAGTGCGCCAGGATGTTGCCCGCCGCGAAGAGGAGGAGCGCCGCTCCGAAGAGAACGAGGCCGGCGCCGGCGAGGGGCCGGGGCGCGAACGAGAGGTGCTGCGGCGCGGACGCTCTCCGAAGGGTGAGGACGCTGAGGAGCGCCCAGGGGGCCGTGACGCAGGCGAGCGTCACGAGGGCGGCGCGGCCCCAGCCGGTCGCGTCCCGGAGAAGGAACGGAAGGCCCTCGCGGGCGAGGTCGAGGCTCGGCAGGGTCCCCGAGCCGACGAAGAAGGCGAGCGCCGGGATCGGGAGGGACGCGAGGAGCGCCACGCCGACGACGCCGCCTCTCCGCGCCAGGCGGCCCGGGAGGGCGGAGACCGCCGCGCAGGCGAGGACGAGCGCCGCGGACGAGAGAACCGAGACGAGGAGCGCGCTGGCGAGGAACGGCGCGGGAGCGTCGCGCAGGAGCCTGTGCTCGGCTCCGGCGCGCGGCCAGCCGGCGCCGGCGAGGACGACGAAGGCCAGCTGGAAGGCGAACGGCGCGAGCGCGATCCCTCCGACGTCGCGGAGCGCCCGGCTCGCATCGAGCAGCTCGGGGAGAAGCTGCCGTCCCCCGGCCCGTGTGACGTCGGCCCGTCTCTCACGCATCGAAGCAACCACCACGCGGCCGACTCTCGCGGAGCCGGCGCTCGGGCCCTCGGGCAAACGGGGGGAACCGGACCCGGCGGCATGATAGCCGGGCTGCGCCCGCCCGCCGTCGCCGGCATCGTGCCCGGACCTGTCCGGGGACGGTCAGCGCGAGTCCCCCGGCGTCCCCCGGTCTCCCCGCCGCGGGCGTGCGGGGCGCCGGGTCGCGGGGCGACGCGCGGGGTCGGCCTGCTCCCCCGCCGCGAGCACCCGGGCGCCGAAACCGACGCCCTTCCCGGTACCGAGCAGCCGGAGCCCCGCGGCCTTCAGCACGTCACGGCCGAGCCGCGCGGCTCCCCGGACCTCGGCGAGGAGCTCCTCGTCGGTGACCCGGCTCGCGACCCTCTCGACGGCGAGCGGGACGAAGGCGCTGCCGACGCGGACGAGGCGGCAGACGAACGGGCGGGTCCCGCGGCGGAGGAGAGCCGGACCGGGGAGGGCGCGACCGGTGGCGAGGTCGACGACCGTCGCGGACCGGCCGGACCAGGTCGCGCGGGCCACGGTGTCCCGGGCGCGAACGAGGGCCCGGACGGCCCGGACGGCCTCCCTCGGGAGCTCGTCGCCCCAGCGCCCGAGGAACAGGTCGGCGGCCGTGAGCCGACCCGTCGCGCCGAGGAGGACGTCGAAGGGGAGGCGCGGCGCGAACAGGTGCGTGAACTCCTCCTCGCCGGCGCCGGCGTCTGCCAGAAGCTGTTCCGCGAGCTCGGCTGCGCGCGTCACCGCGCCGAGCCGGTGGCGCGTCCGTCCGGAGATCTCGGCGACGCAGAAGACGTCGACGGCGGCGACGGCGGCGAAGACGGCCGCGGTCGCGGCGTCGAAGCCTTCGTCCTCGGCCGCGGCGGCCGTCCGTTCCCAGACGAGCGGGGGCGGGACGTCGCCGAGTCCGGAGTCCTCGGCCGGGATCTCCGGGGGAGCGGCGGGGACGCGCGCGGAGGAGGGACGGGGGCGCTTCGGGGCGGTCTTGCGGGCGGGCGACATGGGGGAAGGGTACGCGCCCGCCGCCTCCGCCGCGACCCGCTCCCGCAGTCCGGGGCGTTCGTGGCACCATCCGTCCATGCCGGGACGGGCGAACCCGATCCTCTCGCCTCGCTTCGACGAGGCGCTCGCGTTCGCGGTGGACCTCCACCGCGAGCAGCCGCGGAAGGGGACCGGGGTCCCTTACGTGTCGCACCTCCTCTCCGTCGCGGCTCTCGTCCTCGAGCACGGAGGCAGCGAAGACCAGGCGATCGCCGCGCTGCTGCACGACGCCGTCGAGGACCAGGGGGGGCGGCCCACGGCGGAGAGGATCCGGGAGCGCTTCGGGGACCTCGTCGCCGACATCGTCGACGGCTGCACCGACACGGACGTCTCGCCGAAGCCGCCGTGGCGCGAGAGGAAGGAAGCCTACGTCGAGCGGGTCAGGCGCGAGCCCGCGCACGTCCGGCTCGTCTCGGCGGCCGACAAGCTCCACAACGCCCGGACGATGGTGACCGACCTGAGGATCCACGGCCCGGCGCTCTGGCAGCGCTTCAACGCGGGACGCGACGAGACGCTCTGGTACCTCGGCGCCCTCGTCGAGGCGTTCCGCGAGGCGGGAACGATGCCGATCGTGGAGGAGCTCGCGCGGACCGTCGCCGAGCTCGAGCGCGTCTCGGGCAACGGGCGCGGCTGAGGACGGGGCCGCGTCCGCGGCGCGGCCTATACTGCCTCCGCCCCCCGCGGCCATGGACGGACCCCCGACAGGCGGCGAGGCCGCCGCTCCCGACGAGCCGACCCTCGCGCTGAAGGCGCCGCTCTCCGGCCCCGTCGTCCCGATCGACCGAGTCCCCGACCCGGTCTTCGCCCACCGCCTCCTCGGCGACGGCGTTGCGGTCGACCCGGTCTCCTCCGTCCTCCTCGCGCCCTGCGACGGGGTCGTCGCGACGCTGCACCCCGCGGGTCACGCCGTCGCGCTCGCGACGGACGCGGGCGTCGAGGTGCTCCTCCACGTCGGCCTCGACACGGTCGCGCTCGGCGGGAGGGGCTTCGTCCCGCGCGTCGCGCAGGGGCGGCGCGTCTCGGCGGGGGAGCCTCTCCTCGCGTTCGACGCGGACCTCGTCGCCCGCTCGGCGCGGAGCCTCGTGACCCCCGTCGTCGTGACGAGCGGGGAGCGCGTCGCCACGATGCGGGCGGCGAGCGGCTGGGTCACGGCGGGCGTCGACGACCTCCTCGTCCTGACGCTCGTCCCGCTCGCGGGCGCCCCCGCGGGGCCGGCGCCCGTCGAGAAGCTGCGTGACGTCAGGGTCCACCGCCGGCTCGGCCTCCACGCGCGTCCCGCGGCGGCGCTCGCGGCGGCGGCGCGGCGGTTCCGGGCGGAGGTCCTCGTCGAGACGGGGACCTCGATGGCGAGCGCGCGGAGCATCGTCGGCCTTCTCTCCCTCGGGGTCGTGCACGGCGAGGTCGTCCGCTTGCGGGCGACGGGACCCGACGCGGGGAAGGCGCTCGCCGTCCTCGCGCGCGTCCTCGAGGCGCCCGACGGCCACGAGCCGGCGGCGCCGCTCCCCTCGTCCCTACGGGCCGCGCCCCGCGAGGCGCGCGTCTTCGCGGGCGTCCCGGCGTCGCCCGGCTGCGCGGCCGGTCCCGTCGCGCGGCTCCTCCGGGAGGAGCCGGAGATCGCCGAGCGCGGGGAGGACGAGCGGACGGAGCGGCGCGAGCTCGACTTCGCGCTCGAGGAGGCGAAGGTCCAGCTCCGGGCGCTCGAGGCGCGCCTCGGGGCCGAGGCGGGGAGCGAGCACGCGGACATCTTCGAGGCGCACGTCGCGCTCCTCGAGGACCCTCTTCTCCTCGCGGAGGCGGGACACGGGATCGCCGCCGGCCGGAGCGCGGCGTGGGCCTTCCGCGAGGCGGTGCGCCGTTACGCGGAGAGGATCTCGCGCCTCCCGAACCCGGCGCTCGCCGCGCGCGCGGCGGACCTGCGCGACGCGGGAGGGCGCGTCCTCCGGATCCTCGCCGGGGCGAGAGCGGCGCCGCCCCCTCCTCCGGAGGGCTCGGTCGTCGTCGCCGAGGACCTCACGCCGTCGGAGGCCGCGACGCTCGGCCGCGGCGGCGCCGCCGGCTTCTGCACCGTCTCCGGCGGGGCGACCTCGCACGTGGCGCTCCTCGCGCGGTCGCTCGGGATCCCCGCCGTCGCGGGGATCGAGGCGCGGGCGCTGGAGGTGGAGGCCGGGACGCCCGCCGTCGTGGACGGCGACGCGGGCGAGCTGCGCCTTTCGCCGGGGGAGGAGGAGCGCGAGGCGATCCGGGCGCGGTGCGCGCGGCGCGCCGCGCGCCGGGACGCGGACCGCCGCGCCGCGGCGGAGCCGGCGCTCACGACGGACGGCGCGAGGGTCTCGGTCCTCGCGAACGCCGGCAGCCTCGTCGACGCCGAGGAGGCGGTCGCCTCGGGGGCCGAGGGGATCGGCCTCCTCCGTTCCGAGCTCCTCTTCCTCGACCGCGCGAACGTCCCTTCGGAGGACGAGCAGGAGGCGGTCTACCGCGCCGTGGCGGAGGCGGTCGGTCCGGGGCGCCCGGTCGTCGTGAGGACCTTCGACGCGGGCGGGGACAAGCCGCTCCGCTGGCTGCCTCTCCCAGAGGAGGAGAACCCCGCGCTCGGCGAGCGGGGCCTCCGGGTTTTCATCGACCGCCCCGACCTCCTCCGGGCGCAGCTCCGCGCCCTCCTGAGGGTCCCTCCGGAGTACGACCTGAGGGTCACGTTCCCGATGGTCGCGACGCTCGACGAGTGGCGCGAGGCGCTCGCGGACCTCGAGGAGGAGCGGGCGCGGCTCGGCGCGCCGGGCCGGGTCGCCGGGATGACCGTCGAGGTCGCCTCGGCGGCGATCCTCGCGGAGGCGTTCCTCCGCGACGCCGGGTTCGTGACGATCGGGACGAACGACCTGACGCAGTTCACGCTCGCGATGGACCGCTCTCACCCGCGCCTCTCGCCGCGCGCGGACGCGCTCGACCCCGCGGTCCTCCACCTCGTCGCGCGGACGGCCGCCGCGGCGCGCCGGCGGGGCGTCCCGGCGGCGGTCTGCGGCGCGCTCGCCGGCGACCTTTCGGCCGTCCCCCTCCTCCTCGGGCTCGGCGTCGGCGAGCTCTCCGTCGGGACCGCGCAGGTCCCGTCCGTGAAGGCCCGGGTGAGGGAGGTCTCCCTCGCGGAGTGCCGTGCCCTGGCGGTGCGGGCGCTCGAGGCGACGACGGCCGCAGAGGTCCGGGCGCTCCTCGGCGGCGCGGAGGGGGCCGCGTGAGGGGAGGGCACCTCTTCTCCCTCCTCCAGCAGATCGGGCGGGCCCTCATGCTGCCGGTCTCCGTCCTGCCGGTGGCGGGGCTCCTCCTCGGCCTCGGGAGCGCGAAGCTCGGCCTCCTCCCGGACGGGGTCGCGAGCGTCCTCGCGCAGGCGGGGGGGGCGATCTTCACCGCGCTCCCGCTCGTCTTCGCGATCGCCGTCGCGCTCGGCCTTTCCGGGAACGACGGTGCGGCCGCCGTCGCCGCCGTCGTCGGGCACGTCGTCCTCCTCGCGACGCTCGGGGCCGGGGCGAAGCTCCTCGGGCGGCCGACGACCGAGGTCCTCGGGTTCGCCTCCGTCGAGACGGGGGTCTTCGGGGGGATCCTCGTCGGGCTCCTCGCGGCGGCGCTCTTCCGCCGCTACTCCGCGACGGAGCTTCCGCCGTGGCTCGGCTTCTTCGGCGGCAAGCGGCTCGTTCCGATCCTGACCGGGCTCGCCGCAACGCTCCTCGGCGTCGCGCTCGCCGTCGTCTGGCCGCCGGTCCAGGGGGCGATCCGCGCCCTCTCGGACCTCGTCGCGTACGGCAGGCCGGCCGAGGCGACGTTCGTCTACGGCGTCGTCGAGCGGCTCCTCCTCCCGTTCGGCCTCCACCACATCTGGAACGTCCCGTTCTTCTTCGAGATCGGGTCGTTCGTCGACGCGACGGGGAGGACGCTGCACGGCGACATCACGCGCTTCTTCGCGGGCGACCCCTCGGCCGGCATCCTCTCGGGGGGCTTCCTCTTCAAGATGTGGGGCCTCCCCGCGGCGGCCCTCGCGATCTGGAGCTGCGCGCGCCCCGGGCGCCGGGCCCGCGTCGGCGGGATCATGCTCTCCGCGGCCGCGACCTCGTTCCTGACGGGGATCACGGAGCCGATCGAGTTCGCCTTCCTCTTCCTCACGCCTCTCCTCTACCTGATCCACGCGTTCCTCGCGGGGCTCTCGTTCGTCGTCGCGAACCTCGCGGAGATGAAGCTCGGCTTCACGTTCTCCCACGGCCTCGTCGATCTCGTCCTCTACTGGCCGATGGACACGCGCCCGGGGCTCGTCCTCCTCCTCGGGCCGCTCTGGGGCCTCGTCTACTTCGCCGTCTTCCGGACGGCGATCCTCCGCTTCGACCTGAGGACGCCGGGGCGGGAGGAGGAGCCCGCGACCGCGGACCCGGCGAGCGAGGGCGCCGTCTCGTCGGACGGGCTCGGCGCCCGTCTCGTCGCGGCGTTCGGCGGCGCCCGGAACGTCGAGAGCCTCGACGCCTGCATCACGAGGATCCGCGTGACGGTGCGGGACCTCGACCGGACCGACGAGAAGGCGCTTCGCGCGCTCGGCGCCGCGGGCGTCGTCGTCGTCGGGAACGCCGTCCAGGCCGTCTTCGGGACGCGGTCGGAGAGCCTGAAGACGGCGATGGAGGGGGCCCTCGGCGCGCCGGCCGCCGCCGCACCCCGGCCCGGGGAGGACGTCTCCCCCGGCGACGTCCCGGCGCCCGAGCTGCTCGAGCGCGGACGGGCCGTCCTCGGCGCCGTCGGCGGCGCGACGAACGTGAGGACCTCGGAGGCGTGCGCGCGGACGCGCGTCCGCCTCGTCCTCGCGGATGCCGGCCTCCTCGACGAGCCGGCGCTGAGGGCCGCGGGCGTCGCGGGAGTCCTCCGGCTGCCCGGCGGCGTCGTCCACCTCGTCGTCGGCGAGGAGGCGGAGGTTCTCTCGGCCGCTCTGCGCCGCGCGCTGAGGGACGGCGCCGCGTCGTAACATGTCCGATCGGGCCGGGGACGCCGTTCGACGCCGAGCCCCGGCCGCGGGAGGACTCATGGCCGACGACACCGACGACCGGAACGGCCCCGCAACGAACGCCGGCGTGTCCCGCCGCGGCTTCCTCGGCTCCGTGGTCCCTGCGGCGGTCGGCGTCGCGGTCGCGAAGGAGGCGCTCTCCGCACCCGCGGCGGCGCCCGCCGCGGTCGCCGAGCTCCCTGCCGTCGAGCCGACGAAGCTGACGCTTGCCGTGAACGGGCGGACGCACAAGGTCCTCGTCGAGCCGCGCGACACGCTCCTCTCCGTCCTCCGCGAGAAGCTCGGCCTCACCGGGACGAAGCCGGGCTGCGAGCGGGGCGAGTGCGGCGCCTGCACCGTCCTGATCGACGGCGTCCCGCGCTACTCCTGCCTCACGCTCGCCCTCGAGGCGGAGGGGAAGGCGGTGACGACGGTCGAGGGGCTGATGGAAGGGGAGGAGCTCGGCCCCGTCCAGAAGGCCTTCGTCGAGGAGGACGCCTTCCAGTGCGGCTACTGCACCCCCGGGCAGGTCGTGGCCGCCGAGGGGCTCCTCCGCGCCAGCCCCGACCCGACGCTCGAGGAGATCCGCCACGGCATGAGCGGGAACCTCTGCCGGTGCGGCGCCTACGCCCACATTTTCAACGCGGTCGACAGGGCCGCACGGATCCGCAAGGGAGCGCGGGCCGGAGAGTCCGCGCAGCCGGAGAAGGCGAGGTGACGACGTGACGGACCTCCTCTACTGGCTCCAGGGTCCCGTCCCCGAGACCGCCCCGCCGAAGGCGGAGATGCCGCCCTGGGGGGAGACGAAGGTCGTCGGCAAGGGCGTGCCTCGCGTCGACGCCTACGAGCGGGTCAGCGGCTCGGCCGTCTACCCGCTCGACTTCGCCCTCCCCGACATGCTCCACGCGGCGATCCTCCGCTGCCCGCACGCGCACGCCGTCGTGAAGTCGGTCGACACGAGCGCGGCCGAGAAGATGCCGGGCGTGAGGGCCGTCCTGACCGGAAAGTCGCCTGGGGCGGACGTCCCGTGGTTCCGCGGCCGCGGGAAGTGGTTCTCGAAGCTCTTCGACGAGCGGGCGCGCTACGAGGGAGACGAGGTCGCCGCCGTCGCCGCCGAGACGCGGGCCCAGGCGTACGACGCGCTGAAGGCGATCAAAGTCGAGTACGAGGAGCTCGCCTTCGTCCTCGACCCGCGCGAGGCGCTGAAGCCGGACGCGCCGCTCCTCCACGAGGGAACGAACCGCTACGGCGACCCGGCGAGGTACGAGCGGGGCGACGTCGCGGCGGGCTTCGCCGCGGCCGACGCGGTCGTCGAGGGGACGTACTCGACCGCGTGCGAGATCCACGCGCCGATGGAGTGCCACGGCTCCGTCGTCAAGTGGGACGGGAACCGCCTCACGGTGTGGGACTCGACGCAGGGGGTCTTCGCCGTCCAGCAGGCGGTGGCCGGCTCCCTGCAGCTCCCGCTCGCGAACGTGAGGGTCATCGGCCACTACATGGGGGGCGGCTTCGGATCGAAGCTCGAGGCGGGGAAGTACACGGTGATCGCGGCGCTCCTCTCGAAGGCGGCCGCCCGCCCCGTGAAGCTCTTCCTGACGCGCGAGGAGGTCTTCCTCGCGGCGGGGAACCGGCCGGCGAACACGATGACGGTCAGGATCGGGGCGAAGAAGGACGGGACGCTGACGGCGATCGAGTTCACCTCGATGGGATCGGGCGGCGCCTACCCCGACGGCGCCTCGACCTCGTTCCTCGCGACGGACCTCTACACCTGCCCGAACGTCGCGACCGTCGACGAGAACGTCGCGATCAACGCCGGGCGCTCGCGCGCGATGCGCGCCCCGGGCTTCCCGCAGGGAGCCTGGGCCCTCGAGCAGGCGATGGACGACCTCGCCCTGAAGCTCGGGATCGACCCCGTCGAGCTGAGGCTCGCGAACGTCCCGAAGGTGAGCCAGCGGCGGAACAACCTCCCGTACACCTCGACGGGCCTCGCCGAGTGCCTGAGGGACGGCGCGAAGGCGTTCGGCTGGGAGGCGGCCCGGACGGCGAGGAAGGCCGAAGGGCCTCTCCGGAAGGGGTACGGCGTCGCGGCCGGGCTGTGGGGCTACGGGGGCGGCCCGCCGGCGACCGTCGTCGTGAAGCTCTTCGCCGACGGGAGCGTGAACGTGAACACCGGCGCCGCCGACATCGGGACCGGGACGAAGACGGTCATGTCGCAGGTCGTCGCCGAGGAGCTCGGCGTGCCCCTCGAGAGGATCCAGATCGAGCACGCCGACACCGGGACGACGCAGTACAGCGGACCGAGCGGCGGATCGAAGACGGTGCCGTCCGACATGCCCGCGGCCCGAGCGGCGGCGATCGAGGTACGGACGAAGCTCCTCGCCGGCGCCGCCGAGGAGCTGAAGCTCCCGGTCGGGGAGCTCCGGCTCGAGGGGACCGACGTCGTCTCGGCAAAGGACCCGTCGAAGAAGCTCGCCGTGACGGCCGTCCCGGCGCTCCTGCGGCAGCAGGTCCTCGTCGGCGTCGGGACGCGCGGCCCGAACGTCGAGGGGAAGGTCATCTCGATGTTCGGCGCGCACTTCGCCGAGGTCGAGGTGAACGTCCGGACGGGCGAGGTGACGGTGACGCGCCTCCTCGCCGCGCAGGACAGCGCGCGCGTCATGAACCGCCTCACGTTCGAGTGCCAGGTCCAGGGCGGCCTCGTCATGGGGCTCGGCCTCGGCCGGACCGAGGAGAGGGTCCTCGACCGGCAGACCGGGAAGATGTGCAACGCGAACTGGCACGACTACAAGGTCCCGACGGCGCTCGACGTCCCGGCCGAGCAGAAGGTGATCTCCGCGGACCTCGTCGACACGGACTGCAACGCGGCCGGCGCCAAGGGTGTCGGCGAGCCGGCGACGATCCCGACGGCCGCGGCGATCGCGAACGCCGTCCGCGACGCGGTCGGCCTGAGGGTCCACGACTCCCCGATCACGCCGCCGAGGCTCGCTGCGCTTCTTGCCGCGCGCGGGAAGAAGGGGTGACGCGATGCTTCCGAGCTTCCGCTACGTCCGCCCGAAGAGCGTCGCCGAGGCCGTGAAGGCCCTTTCCGCCGAGGGGGCCCGCGCCCATGCCGGCGGCACCGACCTCGTCGGCTGCCTCCGCGACGGCGTCTTTGGCGCGAAGAGCGTCGTCAGCCTCTCGGGCCTCTCGGAGCTGAAGGGGATCTCCGCGACGAAGGACGGGGGCCTGAGGATCGGCGCCCTGACGACGCTCGCCGAGATCGCGCGACACCCCGAACTCGCGCAGGGGTGGCCCGCCCTCGCCCAGGGGGCCGCCGCGGCCGCGAGCCCTCAGCTCCGCAACCAGGGGACCCTCGGCGGCAACCTCTGCCAGCGTCCCCGCTGCTGGTACTTCCGCGGCGACTTCGACTGCGCCCGCAAGGGGGGCGAGATCTGCTACGCCGCCTCCGGCGAGAACACCTACCACGCGATCTTCGGCGGCTCCGGCTGCTTCATCGTCCACCCCTCCGATACGGCCTCCCCGCTCGTCGCCCTCCAGGCTACGGTGAAGGTCGCGGGCCCGAAGGGGCCGCGGAGCCTCCCCGTCGAGAAGCTCTTCGTCCTCCCCGCGGTCGACCACACGCGCGAGACGGTCCTCGGACCGGGCGAGCTGATCACCGAGGTCCACCTCCCGCCGCCGCTCCCGGGCGGGAGGGGGCTCTACCGGAAGGTGCGCGCGCGGGGCGCCTGGGACTTCGCCCTCGGCGGCGTCGCCCTCGCGCTCGCGGTGAAGGACGGGGCGGTCGCCTCGGCCCGCGTCGTCCTCTCGGGCGTCGCCCCGACGCCGTGGCGCGTCCCCGAGGTCGAGAAGCTCCTCGTCGGGAAGGCCCTCGACGCGAATCTCGCCGCCGAGGCGGCCGAGCTCGCCGTGAAGGGGGCCGAGCCGATGTCGGGCAACGACTACAAGGTCTCCCTCGTGAAGGGGGCGGTGGAGGAGTCCCTCCTCGCGCTCGCCTGAGCCCCGCAGAGTGTAGAAGGTAGACCTGACCCCCGCCTCCGGGGGGTCTGGTCTACGTTCTACGCTCTGCTGCGGAGACGAAGGCGTCGAGCGCGGCCATCTCGGCCGCGAGGGCGTCGCGCTCGGCGACGAGGCGGGCGAAGGCGCGGCGGCGGAAGAGGGAGAGGCCGAGGGCGCGCAGGGCCGCAGCGGTCACTTCCCACCGCTCGAGGAGGAGGAGCGCGAGGTACCCCAGGAGGGGAAGCGCGAGGCCGACGAGGAGACCGAGGGAGAAGCCCCAGGAGAGACCGGCGGCGAGGCCGAGCGCGATCCAGGTGAGGGGGAAGAAGAGGAACGCGCCGAGGACCTTGATCGTCGCGACGATGTCGGTGTCGCCGCGAGAGAGGCGCCGGGCGAGAGGGCCGACGAGCCGGTAGGCCGGCGCGTGCGCGAGGAGCCCGAGGAACGCGGGCGGCGCGAGGAAGAGGGCGACGAGGAGCGCCGCGACGGCGGAGGCGGCGAGCTCCGCCCGGGAGGCGCCGGAGTCGAGGGTGTCGGGGGAGAGGCGCGTGGACGAGAGGACGGCGCGGAAGCGGTCGAGGCGTGCGACGAGGGCCGCGAGTCGCTCCGGGGCCTGCGAGCGGAGGAGCGCGGCCCTCTCGAGAAGGAGCCGGCGGACGGCGACGCGCGCGTCGAGGCTCTCGTCCCCGCGGGGGAGAAGCGACTCCGCGAAGGCGGCGAGGTCGAGCGTCGCGGCATCGTCGGCCTGGAGCGTCGCCCCCTCGAGCGCGGCGCGGAGGCGCTCCGTGAGCGCCTTCACGGCGGTCCGCGGAGGCTCCCCCTTCTCGTCGAGCGGGATCGGCTCGACGGCGAACGGCTCGGCGACGCGGAGGAGCGCCCCGCTCCGGAAGAGGTCGCGGGCCTCGTAGGTGAGGCCCGCCGGGACGACGGTCACCGGTCCCTCCGACGCCGCGCCGAGCGCGATCCGCGCCGCGCCCGACTTCAGCGGCATGAGACGGGGCTCGTCGTGCGAGACCCCCTCGGGGAAGAGGGCGAGGACGCCGCCGCGCTTCAGGAGGTCTCGCGCCTTCGCGAACGTCTCGCGGTTCCGTCTCACGTCGGCGTCCGCGTCCTGCGGCCGGTAGACCGGGATCGAACCAAACGCCTTCACGAAGAGGGAGACGAACGGCATCGTGAAGAGGGGCGACTTCGCGAGGAAGGAGACGGGGCGCGGCGAGAGGCAGAGGAGGAGGAGCGGGTCCATCAGCCCGTTCGGGTGGTTCAGGACGAGGATCGTCGGGCCGGAGGCCGGGATCCGCTCGAGCCCCGCGGCCTCGAGCCGCCGATAGAAGACCCGGAGGACGAGACGCGAGACCGCGGTCGCGGCGGCGCGGATCACGCGCGCCGCCCCGTGAGCGCGCCCCAGGTCCAGATCGCGCCGCCGGCGAGGAACGCGACGGGGACGAGGAGGACGGCGGAGGCGAGCGAGCTCGCGTCGGAGAGGGCGCCGAGGAGCGGCGGCGAGGGGACGTCGCCGAGGACGTGGATCGTGAAGTTGCACGCCGCCACGGCGGCGGCCCGCTGCCACGGGAGGACGTCGTTCACGATCGCCGAGTTGATCGGACCCGTGGAGGCGAAGACGAGGAGCTGCGCGGCGACGAGGCACGGGAGGTAGACGCGCGGCTCCGCCACGGTGAGAGCCACGACGGCGAACGGCACCGCGAGGAGCGTCGCGATGCCCGAGACCCACAGGTAGGCTTCCTTCGTCCGTCGCAGGAGAGCGTCGCCGACGAAGCCCCCGGCGAACGTCCCGACGAAACCGGTCGCGACGACGACGAGGCCGAACTGGATCGTCGCCGTCTCCTTGGGGACGCCCCGGACCCTCTCGAGGAACGCCGGCATCCAGAAGGCCATCCCGCCGATCCCGAAGGTGTAGGCGGCGTAGCCGAGGACGGCGATCCGGAAGGGCCGGTTCCGCGCGAGCGCGAGGTACGAGGCCCATCCCGACTCGCGCGGCGTCCCTTCCGGCGGCGCCTCGGCCGCGTCCGTGACGCCGCGCGGCGGGTCCGGGAGCGTCAGGGCGAGGAGCGCGAGCAGGATCCCCGGGAGGCCCGCGACGTAGAAGGCGGCGCGCCAGCCGAGGTGGGTGTCCGCGTAGCCGCCGACGATGTAGCCGAGGGCCGAGCCGATCGGGATCGCGCAGAAGAAGATCGCGTAGACCCGCCCCCGCTTCTCGCGGGAGAAGTAGTCGGCGAGGAGGCTCGGGGCGATCGTCCCGTAGGCCGCCTCGCCGATCCCGACGGCGGCGCGCGCGGCGAAGAGCGAAGCGAAGCTCCGCGCGAGACCCGCCGCGGCCGTCGCGAGGCTCCAGACGAAGACGCCGAGGGCGAGGAGGCGCGGGCGCGAGCCCCGGTCGCCGAGGACTCCGAAGAACGGCGACGCCGCCATGTAGACGACGATGAAGCCGGTCATCAAGGCGCCCGACTGCGTGTCCGTCAGCCTCAGCTCGGAGGCGCGGAGGCTCTCGACGAGCGAGGCGACGACGAAGCGGTCGAGGTAGTTGAAGAGGTTGATGAGCGTCAGGACGGCGAGGCCCCGCGCCGCGAGGCGGGCGTTCACGGCGCCGGGGGCGGCCGGGCGGGACTCGTTCATGCGCGGTCGGGACGTTTTACACGATCCCGGCGCGTCTTCGGGGTGTTCCGTGCGCGAAAGGGCCGCTCTCCGGCACGTCCGGGCGCGGGCGACGCGTGACGCGCCGCGTCGCCGGTGCGAGGATCGGAGCGTGGACGTCGACGTCGTCGTCGTGGGGGCCGGGGCGGTCGGCCTCGCGTGCGCGGCGGAGCTCGCCCGGGCGGGGCGTTCCGTCGTCGTCGCCGAGCGGCGCGCGACGCCCGGGCAGGAGACGAGCTCGCGGAACAGCCAGGTCCTCCACGCGGGGATCTACTACCCGGAGGGGTCGCTCAAGGCGCGCCTCTGCCTCGCCGGGAACCGGAGCCTCTCCGCGTTCTGCGAGGAGCACGGGGTCCCCTTTCGTCGAGTCGGCAAGTGGCTCCTCGCCGTCGAGCCGGAGGAGGAGGGGCGGCTCGGCGAGGTCGTCGAGAGGGGCCGGGCGAACGGCGTCGCGCTCGAGGAGACGCCCCTCGCCCGCTTCCGCGCCGAGGAGCCGCACGCGCGGGCGTCGGCGGCCGTCCTGTCTCCCTCCACCGGGATCCTCGACGTCCACGGTCTCTTCCGCGCGCTCCGCCTCCTCGCGGAGGGCTCGGGCGCCTCCTTCGCCTTCCGGCACGAGCTCGTGGCCGCGGAGCGCGCGCCGGGCGGCTACACGCTCGTCTTTCGCGACCCCGCGGGCGAGGAGGTCCGGCTGGAGTCCCGGAGCGTCGTGAACGCCGCCGGCCTCGACGCCGACGTCGTCGCGGCACTCCCCGGCCTCGACGCGGCGGCGGCCGGCTACCGGCAGGCCTGGACGAAGGGGAGCTACTTCCGGATCCGCTCCCCGCTCCGCCAGCTCGCGCGGCGGCTCCTCTACCCGGTCGTCCCCGAGAGCTGGGGGAGCGTCCTCGGCATTCACCTCACGGTCGACCTCGACGGGGAGCTGAAGCTCGGCCCCGACGCGGAGCCTCTCCGGGAGCGCCGGCAGGAGTACGCCGTGGACGAAGCGCGACGCGGCGCGTTCCTCGTGGCGGCGCAGCGCTATCTCCCCTCGCTGCGGGAGGACGACCTCATCCCGGACCAGTCCGGGATCCGCGCCCGCCTCGAGCCGCGCGCCGGCGCGTTCCGCGACTTCGTCGTCGCCGAGGAGTCCGAGCGCGGCCTGCCCGGCTGGGTGAACCTCGTCGGGATCGAGTCGCCGGGGTTGACGAGCTGCCTCGAGCTCGCGCGCGAGGCGCGCGTCCTCCTCGAGAGGGCCGGCTGAGGCGGAATCGGAGAGTCCCGGGGCGCCCCGTCCTGCTACAGTGGTTCTCCGCCGCGGCGGGCGCGCCGTCGCGGCCACGGAGGGACGATGGGGCGGTCCCACGGCTCTTCCCCGAAGGACGGTGGTCGCGTGACGCGAGAAGGCGACGCGAGCCCTGCGTCACGCGCCGCCTTCGACGTCCTTCTCCCGCTCGGGGAAGCGCTCGGCCTTTCGCCCGAGCCCGCGCTCGTGACGACCGCCGGAGGCGAGGTCCTCTACGTCGACGAGCGGTTCGCGGCGGCGTGGCTCGGGGGGCGGCGCGACGGTCTCGAGGGGGTCCCGCTCGCCGACCTCCTCTCCTCCGGCGCGTCGGCGCTCCTGACGGCCGTCGTGGCGCACGGCACCTACGACGGGGAGGGGCGCATCGTCGCGCCCGACGGAGCGGAGGCCGAGCTGCGCCTCCTCGCCCGGCGGACCCGGAACGGGGACGAGGGCGGGGAGAGGGTCGTCGTCCGGGCCGAGGACGCGACGGCGGCCCGCCGGCTCGAGAGGGCCGCGGCCGCGCTCGGCACCTCTCTCGACTCCGGCGGGACGGGCGGCTTCTTCGACCGCCTCGCCGCGGGTCTCGAGGAGACGCTCCGGATGGAGATGGTCCTCGTCGGCCGTCTCGAGCCGGGGGAGCCGCGGAGGGTCCGGGCGCTCGCCGTCCGCCTCGACGGCGCGCCGGCGGCGCCTTTCACCTACCTCCTCCGCGGAGCGCCGTGCGAGCAGGTCGTGGGGCGGACCGCGTGCGTCTTCCCGGCGCGCGTCGCCGAGCTCTTCCCCGGGGACCGGGTCCTCGCCGAGCGCGGCTTCGCGAGCTACGTCGGGGTCCCGCTCCGCGGGTCCGGCGGGGAGCCGCTCGGCCTCCTGGCGGCCCTCTCCCGGCGCCCCCTTCACGACGGCGCCTCGGCCTCCCGCGTGCTCGGGCTCTTCGCGGCGCGCGCCGCGGCGGAGATCGAGCGCCGCGAGGCGCGGGACGAGGAAGAGCGGCTCGGCGGGGAGAGCCGTAGGCTCGTCGACTCGATCCCCGTCGGCCTCCACCGCTACCGGCTCGAGGCGGACGGCCGGCTCCTGCTCACGGGCTGGAACCCGGCGGCCGACGCGATCCTCGGCATCGACCACCGGGAGCTCGCGGGCCTCACGATCGAGGAGGCCTTCCCGTCCCTGGCGGCGACGGAGATACCGGTGGCCTACAGGCGCGCGGCCACGGACGGCGCCTCGTGGCACACCGAGGAGGTCACGTACGTCGATCGCCGGGTCTCGGGCGCGTACCTCGTCCAGGCGTTTCAGACCGGGCCCTCGGAGATGGCGGCCGCCTTCCTCGACGTGACGGACCGCCGGCGCGCCGAGGAGGCGCTCCGCGAGCGCGAGGCGCGCCTCGAGAGGCTCAACCGGATCCTCCGGAGCGCCGCGCGCGTCCGCGAGATCCTCGCCGAGGCCCGCGAGGCGGGCGACCTCGTCGGGCGCGTCTGCGCGGCGCTCGTCGAGGACCGCGGTTACACGTTCGCCTGGGTCGGCCTCCTCGACGACGAGGGGAACGAGGTCCGGCTCGCGGGCGCATCGGGCCCCTGCGACCCCGACCGGTACCGGATCGACCTGAGGACGCTCCACGGAGGGACGGACTGTGCGCGCGCGGCGGTCCTCCGCGGGACGGCGGTCCTCGTCGAGCCCGGCGCGCCGGACGCCCCCTGTCCGGGCTGCTCGGTGAGCGGGTCGCATCCGGGGCAGGCGGCGCTCGCCATGCCGCTCTGGAGAGGCGACCGGTCGCTCGGCGTCCTCGCGGTCCACGCCTCCGGCCCGGGCGTCTTCGACGCCGAGGAGACGCGGCTCGTCGCCGACCTCGGGGACGCGCTCGCGGCGGCCCTCGACCGTCTCGACTCCGAGGCGCAGCGCGCCGAGGCTCGTCGGGACAGGGCCTTCCGCGCGGACGTCGCCTCCGCCGCGCTCCGGGAGGAGCGGCAACCGGCGCTCCTCGCGGAGCTGGCGGACGCGGCCGGCCGGCGGCTCGCGACCGCCGGGGTGAGGATCTCGCTCCGCGACGGGGGCCGGTTCCGGAGCGGGCACGCCGTCGGCCGGGGCCTTCTCGAGGAGCTCTCGCCGGCCGACGCGGCGATCCTGACGACCGCCGAGGAGGAGGTCAGGGGACGGGCCTGGGGGACTGCGGGCGTCCCGCTTCGCGCCCGCCTCGAACCGGGCCTCGCGCTCGCGGTGTGGCCCCTCCGGGACGGGGACTCCGTCTTCGGGACGCTCGCCGGCGCCTGGGAGGCCGAGCCGTCGCGCGGGACGCTCGAGGCGGGGACCGACGCCGTCGCGCCGCTCGCGCTCGCGCTCGCGAAGGCACGGCTCCTCGAGCTGAACCGCGAGCGGCTCGCGACGCTCCTGGCGCTCCACGAGACGGGCGTCGACCTCGGCTCGAGCCGCGAGCGGGACGAGCTCCTCCGCGCGATCGTCGCCCGTGCCGAGGGGCTCGTGCGGGGGACGATGGCGGGGCTCTATCTTTCGCGCGGCGACGGCACCGTCGAGCTCGCCTTCGCGAGCGGCGTCCTCTCCGGATCGCTCGGAGCCGTACTCTCGGGAGGCGAGGGGGTCGCGGGGACCGTCGCGAAGACGCGCGAGCCGATCCTCGTCGACGACTACCGCTCCTGGCCGGGGCGCTCGCCGCTCTTCGCGGCGGTCGACATCGGCTCCGTCGTCGGTGTCCCCGTCCTCTGGAGGGGCGACGTCCTCGGCGGGCTCTTCGTGAGCCACGAGGAGACGGGCCGATTCGGGCCGATGGACGTCGAGACCGTCCGCCTCTTCGCCGAGCAGGCGGCCGTCGCGATCGCGAACGCGCGTCTCATCGCCGAGCTGAAGGAGGCCGCGGACGACCTCGCGGAGGCCTACGACGCGACGCTCGAGGGGTGGATCCGCGCCCTCGACCTGAGGGACGAGGAGACGGAGGGGCATACCCAGCGCGTCGTCGAGCGGACCGTCGACCTCGCCCGCCGGGCCGGCGTCCCCGAGGAGGCGCTCGTCCACGTCCGGCGCGGCGCGCTCCTCCACGACATCGGGAAGGTCGGCATCCCGGACCGGATCCTCCGCAAGCCCGGCCCGCTCACGGAGGAGGAGTGGGCCGTCATGCGGCTCCACCCGACCTACGCGCACGAGATGCTCTCGGGGATCGGGTTCCTCGCGCCGGCCCTCGAGGTCCCGTGGGCCCACCACGAGAGGTGGGACGGGACGGGCTACCCGCGCGGCCTCGCGGGCGAGTCGATCCCTCTCGCGGCCCGCGCCTTCGCGGTCGTCGACATCTGGGACGCGCTCGTCTCCGACCGGCCGTACCGGAAGGCGCTCCCGGAGGAGGAGGTGCGGGCCTACCTCCGGAGCATCGCGGGGACGCACCTCGACGTCCGGCTCGTCGACCTCTTCCTCGGCCCGGCCTCCGGCTGACCTCCCGCGGAGGGGCCTACTTCCCGAGATGCTGGAGGGCGTCCGTCGGGCTGTAGGAGTCCGTGAGGACGGGAGCGTCCGCGGTCCTGAGCTCCCCTGCGTAGAAGGTGCGGGCCCACGCCGCGACCGGCGGGTGCGAGAGGCGGACGGCGAGACGCTCCCCGCCGGCGACCACGCGCTCCCGCGAGAGCCTGTCGCTGGAGGGAGAGGCGACGAGGATCGCGTTCCCGCGGAACGACCTTCCGCCGTCCGCGAGCTCGCGCGAGAGGATCGCGACGTTCGGGAAGACCTCCTGCGCCGAGCGGAGCATCGCCCAGAAGAGACGCTCGTCCTTCCCCATGAGCATCCCGACGACGTTCGCGGCGAAGACGCCGTCCGGGGAGAGGCGGTCGCGGCAGAGCCGGAAGAACTCGCGGGTCGTCAGGTGGAACGGGACGCTGTCGGAGAAGTACGCGTCGAGGAGGATGGCGTCCCACGGACCGGTCTCGCGCTCGAGGAGCGAGCGCCCGTCGCCGACGAGGACGCGGTCGTTCCCGTCGGGGCGGAACGCGAAGTACTCCTCGGCGATCCGGACGACCTCGGGGTCGATCTCGACGGAGGTCGTCGCGATCTCCGGGGCCTTCTCCGACAGGAACCGGGGGACCATGCCGGCCCCGAGCCCGATGACGAAGACGTTCCGCGGCAGCTCCCGGCGCCAGAGGAACGAGGCGACGAGGCCGTTCGCGTAGATGAAGTCCGGGGCCTCGCCCGAGGAGCGCGCGAGGACGCCCTGCGCGAAGTTGTTGAAGTAGAGGGAGCGGTTCGGCCCCTGGTCGACGACGAGGATCCGGTGGTAGGCCGTCTCCTTCCGGAGGACGACCTCGCCGCCGGGCTCCGGGGAGGCGACCGGCTCCGGGCGGAGGAGGAAGACGGAGCTCGCGGCGAGGAGGCCGGCGCCCGCGACGGCGAGCCGGGCGGGGAGGCCGGGCCGCGCCGCGAAGGCGCCCGAGAGGACGAGGACGGCGCCGAGGCCGAAGAGGATCGGCTCGATCGGGAAGGCCGGGATGAGAAGGAACGACATCGCGAACGTCCCGACGATCGACCCGGCCGTCGAGATCGCGGCGAGCGTGCCGGCCGTCCGTCCGATCGTCCCGACCTCGCGCGCCGCGAGGCGGGTCGCGAACGGGGAGATCGTCCCCATGAGGACGCTCGGGAGGGCGAAGAGGAGGAGGGCGGCGAGGAGCGCGCGGAAGCGCTCGGGGACCGGGGCGGCGGCGCAGAGGGCGAGGAGGGGCGTCGGCCGGGCGAGGAGGAGCCAGAGGAGGAGCCCCGAGGCGACGAGGATCCCCCCGAGGAGCGAGGCGCGCGGCCGCCGGTCCGCGACCTTTCCGCCGAGCGCGTAGCCCGCGGCGAGCGACGCGAGGAAGGTCGTGATGAGGGCGCCCCAGACGAAGATCGAGGTGCCGAAGACGGGGGCCATGACGCGGCTCCCGACGATCTCGAGGCCCATCAGGGCCGCGCCCGCGAGGAAGACGACGGTGTAGAGGCGGAGCACGTCCGGCATCTTAGGGTCTCGCGGGCGATTTGACCCGCCGTCTCGCCGGCCGCTATCCTGTCCACGAGGAGACTGCGCCATCCAGCACGGACCGATTCCCCTGAACCTGCCCGAATCGGGGCTGAGCGCTCTCTTCGGTGTCCACGACGAAAACCTGCGGCTCCTCGAGGACGCCTTCGGCGTCGAGATCTCCGCGCGGGGCGGGGTCGTCTCGCTGAGCGGGGGCCCCGAGGGAACCGAGCGCGCGGCCCATCTCCTCTCCGAGTTCTCGAAGCTCATCTCCCGCGGCTACGTCCCGAAGAAGGCGGACATCCCGAGCGCCATCCGGGTCGTCAAGGACGACCCGACGGCCTCGCTCGTCGACTTCTTCGAGAACCGCTCGGTCGGCGCGGCCCTCCGGCAGGTCGTCACGCCCCGCAGCGTTCGGCAGCAGGAGTACCTGCAGGCGATCGGCGAGCGGGACGTCGTCTTCGCGATCGGCCCCGCCGGCACCGGCAAGACCTACCTCGCCGTCGCGATGGCCGCGGCCGCTCTCCTCGAGAAGCGCGTCAAGAGGATCGTCCTCTGCCGCCCCGCGGTCGAGGCGGGCGAGAAGCTCGGCTTCCTCCCCGGCGACCTCGCGGAGAAGGTGAACCCCTACCTGAGGCCGCTCTACGACGCCCTCTACGACATCCTCGGCTACGAGAAGGTCGGGCGGCTCCTCGAGCGGCAGATCATCGAGATCGCGCCGCTCGCCTTCATGCGGGGGCGGACGCTCAACGACGCCTTCATCATCCTCGACGAGGCGCAGAACACGACCTCCGAGCAGATGAAGATGTTCCTGACCCGGATCGGCTTCGGCGCCAAGGCGGTCATCACCGGCGACGTCACGCAGATCGACCTCCCGGCCGGGCGCGTCTCCGGCCTGAAGGAGGCGCAGCGGATCCTCTCCGGCGTCGAGGCGATCCGCTTCATCCGGTTCGACCACCGCGACGTCGTGCGGCACCCGATCGTCCAGGCGATCGTGAACGCCTACGACACCTTCGAGGGGGGCAAGCCGGCTCCCGACGCGCTCGGCCGGGTCCGCGCCGCCTCCGAGGAGGCGTAGGCCGCCGTGGCTCACGAGCCTCCAGCGCGACCCGGCGGCCGCCCGCCGCGCCCCGCACCCCGAGCGGAGGTCTCCTCCGCCGTCCGGACGGGACCGTCCGCGCGGCGCGTGGCGGGCTGGGCGGAGGCGCTCCTCGCGTCCGCGGCGCCGCGACGCGGGGCGGGCGTCTCCGTCCTCCTCTGCGGCGACGCGCGCATGCGCCGCCTGAACCGCGAGTTCCGGAAGGTCGACCGGCCGACCGACGTCCTCTCGTTTCCCGCGGGGACCCCGGCCTTCCTCGGCGACGTCGCGATCGACGTCCCCTACGCGGCCCGGCAGGCGCGGAAGAGGGGCCACTCCCTCGAGAGGGAGGTGCAGCTCCTCCTCGCGCACGGGGTGCTCCACCTCCTCGGGCACGACCACGAGACGGACGACGGCGCGATGTTCCGGCTCCAGCGGCGCCTCGTCGCGCGCGTCTTCGGACCCGGCCCCGACGGGGTGCCGGAGGAGGAGCCGTGACGGACTTCGCGGTCGGGACGGGGCTCGCGTTCTTCCTTTCCGCGGCGTTCGTCTGCCTCTACGCGATCCTCTCGGCCTTCGCGCACGCCCTCGAGAGCCTCTCCTCGATCCGGAGGCGCTCGCTCCTCGAGGGGCAGGAGGCGCGCTACGGGAAGCTCCTCGCGACCGAGAACGTCCTCATCTCCCGCGTCGCAGTCCGCCTGACGGCGCAGGGGGCGGTCCTCGCCGGGCTCCTCTCGCTCGGCACGGGGCTCGCCGGCCTCGCCGTCCCCGAGCCGTTCCTCGTCTCGGCGGTCTCGATCCTCCTCGGGTGGTTCGTCGTGGAGACCGTCGTCATCCGCGCCGTCGCGCGGCGCGGCGCCGAGGACCTCCTCCAGGACTTCTCCTGGCTCATCCCGGTCGTCCTCCTCTTCGCGACCCCCCTCTACCCGCTCCTCTCGCGGCTCGTGAGCGCGCCGGAGGAGGAGGAGGAGCCGGTCTCCGCCGCCGAGAAGGAGGCCGAGAAGGACGCGGACGTGCGGGCCCTCCTCGACGTCGCGCGCGAGGAGGGGATCCTCGAGAAGCACGACGAGGAGCTCGTCTCCCGAGCCGTCGACTTCGGCGACCGGACGGTCCGCGAGGTGATGACGCCGCGCCCCGACATGGTCGTCGCGGAGGCGGACACGCCCTTCGCGGAGATCGCCGGGCTCTTCGAGCGGACGAAGCACACCCGGATCCCGCTCGTCGAGGGAGGCGTCGAGAAGCCGATCGGCGTCGTCCACGTCAAGGACGTCTTCGCGGCCCTCCGGGCGCCGAGGCTGCCGGAGAACGCCCGCTCTCTCGCCCGGCCCGTCCTCTTCGCGCCCGAGACGCAGACGATCACGACCCTCCTCGCCGACTTCCGCCGCCGCCGCCAGCACCTCGCCGTCGTCGTCGACGAGTGGGGGGCGGTCACGGGGGTCGTGACGCTGGAGGACCTCCTGGAGGAGCTCGTGGGAGAGATCGCGGACGAGCACGAAGACTCGATCGACCCCGTCATCCCGCTCGCCGAGGGGGCGTTCACCGTCGCGGGCCGCGTCCGCGTCTCGGAGATCGCCCAGCTCTTCGACGCGGACCTCCCGCCGGGCGACTACGACACGGTCGCCGGGCTCCTCTCCGCGCGGCTCGGGCACATCCCGCGGCCGGGCGAGGAGGTCGAGGAGGGGGGGCTCCGCTTCGTCGTCGAGGACGCGGACCGCAAGAGGGTCCACCGCGTCAAGGTGATGCGTCCCGTGGAGGCCGCGTGAGCCGCCGCGCGGGGACGGTCGCCGTCGCGGGGCGGCCGAACGCCGGGAAGTCGACGCTCGTGAACGCCCTCGTCGGGACGAAGGTCGCGATCGTCTCCGACAAGCCGCAGACGACGCGGCGGCGCGTCCTCGGGATGCTCGACCGCCCCGACGGCCAGATCGTCTTCGTCGACACGCCGGGCCTCCACAAGCCGCTCCACCGGCTGAACCGGGTGATGCTCGACGAGGCGATGGAGGCGATCCTGGAGGTCGACCTCGTCCTCCTCGTCATCGACGCCGCCGAGCCGGAAGGGGCGGGCGACCGCCACGCGCTCGAGCTCGTCGGAAAGGCGAAGCCGCCCCGGATCGCCCTTCTCAACAAGGTCGACCTCGTCTCCAAGCCGAGGCTCCTCCCCCGCATGGCGGCCCTCGCGGCGACCGGGCTCTTCGACGAGATCGTCCCGGTCTCGGCGACGACGCGCGACGGCCTCGACGGCTTGCCGGAGCTCCTCCTGCGCTACCTGCCGCAGGGGGAGGACCTCTACCCGCAGGGGACCGTGACGACCTCCGACGAGAGGACGCGCGTCGCCGAGCTGATCCGCGAGAAGTTCCTCGAGCGGACGCGCGAGGAGATCCCCTACGGCCTGGGGGTCGTCGTCGAGGAGTGGGTCGTCGACGAGGCGAAGAAGCTCACGCGCGTCACCGCGACGCTCGTCGTCGACAAGGAGAGCCACAAGCGGATCGTCATCGGCCTCGGGGGGCAGCTCATCCGCGACGCGGGGACGGCGGCCCGGCTCGAGATCGAGAAGACGTTCGGGAAGAGGTTCTTCCTCGACCTCCACGTCGTCGCCCGGCCCGGCTGGCGGGAGGACCCCCGCTTCCTCGGAACCCTCTCGAGCTGACGCCCGTACCTCTTGACGAGCGGCCCGCCGGGCCCGGCTTTCCCGGCAGGGCCGGGAGGCGTCCGGGGAGGTGCCGATGGTGGAACGTCGCCGCAGCCCGCGGGTCCCCGTCGACGGGGGCGGCTCGAGCGGCGTCGTGAGGGGCGCGTATCGTGCGCGTCTGAGGGATCTCTCCTCGGGAGGTCTCCGGCTCGGCCTGCCGGTCCCGCTCGAGCCCGGCTCGATCCATTCGCTGACGGCCTTCCTCGGCGGGCTTGCCCTGACCGCGCCCGTGCGGATTACCCGCTGCCGGCCGGAGGACAGGACCGGTGAGCCCGGCGCGAGCTGGGAGGCGGGGGCGGAGCTCCTGTTCCGGGACGACGCCGACGCCGCCGCGCTCCGTCGCTGGCTCGACGGGCGGGGGCCGGGCCGTTCCTGACGACGGCCTGCGCCTGACTTGACGGACGACGGGAATCGCCGGATCGTCCGGGGAGCGGAGGAACCGGTGGTCGCAGAAAGACGACGCTCTCCGAGGGTCCGGGCGCCGGAAGGGGCCGAAGGCGTCATCCGGTCGACGATCCAGGTCCAGGTCGAGGATCTCTCGACGACCGGCGTGAGGTTCCAGGTCTCCGCTCCGGTTCGTCCGGGCTCCACCTACGCCTTCCACGCCGCTCTCGAGGGCTTCGACCTCTCGGGACCGATCCGGATCACGCGGTGCAAGGCGGCGCCGCCGAAGGCGGGAGGCGGGGGCCTCGTCTACCAGGCGGGGGCCGAGTTCCTCTGGGAGAAGCCGGGAGACGAGGCGCCCCTCGCCGCGTGGCTCGCGGCCCGCGGCCCCGCCGGCGGGCGGATACAGGGGAACCTGGAGGGCTGACCGGCCCGCTCAGCCTTTCCCGGGAGGCTCGAGCTCCTCGAGGGCGCGGCGCAGGAAGCCCGAGAGCCTGCGGCTCTGGCCGCCGGCCTCCTCGAGCTTCGCCTCGACGAGCCGCTTCACGTCAGCGGTTTCGCGCCGGACCTCCTCGAGCCGCTCGGACGCCTCGAGCTTCGCGAGCGCCGCCTCGAGCCCTGCGAGGCGCCCCTCGAGCGACGTCCGCAGCTCCGCGACCCGGCTCTCCAGGGTCTCGCCGAGCGACGCGGACGTCAGCGCTTCGCGGACGGCGGCGGGGACGCCGTCGAGCGCGCTCCGCGTCTCCCTCGCGAGCGACTCGAGACGGGCCGCCTCCTCCGCCCGGCTCCGGGCCATCTCCTCGATCCGCGAAGAGAGGCCGGCGAACGCCTCCGCCCAGACGGACGCGGGCGGTGGCGGAGGGGGAGGCTCGGGAGAGGTCGGTGTCGGAGGAGGAGGCGGGGGCGGCGCGACGAAGGCCGGCGGGGGCTCAGGCGTCGGCGCGGAGATCGACGGACGGTCGAGGAGGGGAATCGACGGCTCGAGGCCGGGCTCGCGCGCTGCGTCGGTCCCGGCCGGCTCGCCGTCGGAGGCGGGCGAGGTCCCGGCGGTCGCGAGGGCGGGCGGCGCCTCGACGTGAGCAGGCGCGGCCGGAGCCGCGGTGCCGAACGGGACGGCCGGCTCGGACCCGGCCTCGAAGAGGGAGCCGGACCCCGCATCGGCGCCAGGTCCTTCGTCCGGGGAAGGCTCGGGCGGCGCCTCGGGAGACGTTCCGAAGGCCGGTGCGGTCTCGGGCGCCGCCGCTGCGACGGGGCCGAGGTCGAGCTCGGGCAGCGGGCCGGACTCGGCGGGAGGCGCGGCCCCGGCGGACGCGGGCGGCGTCTCCACGAACGGCTCCGCGAGCGGTGCCGGCGTCGCGGGCAGCGGCGGCGGCGGGGGAGGAGGCTCCGTCAGTGTGTCCTCGGAGTCCGCGGCGGGAAGCGCCTCGGGGGCGGTCGACGGAGCGGGCACCGCGTCCTGCGGGAACGGCGGGATCGTCGCGTCGCCGAAGACCTCTCCCTTCGCGAGGCCGGGCCAGGAGGCCGTCGTCTCGAAGGGCGAATCCGTCGCCGGCGCCGCCGCGGGGCCGACCGTGCTCGCGAGGGCGAGGAGCTCGGCGCCGACGGCGGGGATCCGGGCCGTCTGCTGCGAGTCGGGCGGGTTCGGCGCGACCCACTCGGGACCGAGGCGCTCCCCGTCCGGCGAGCGCTGCAGCCGCTTGAGGAGGTGGACGAACGTCGCCTTCGAGACGAGCTTGAAGGTCTCGAGGACCCCCTTCCCGTCGGCCGCGACCGTCTCGACGAACGGGTAGTCCTGGAAGCCGAGCGACTCCTGGAGCGCCTGCACCGAGAGGACGCCGGGGAGGTCGCGCTTGTTGTACTGGATGACGACGGCCGTCTCGTCGAACGACTGCCCGAGCTCGGCCATGTTCTCGCGGAGGTTCTGGAACGACTCGAGGTTGTGGGACAGCATCGACCACTGCGAGTCGACGACGAAGACGAGCCCGTCGACCCCCTTCAGGACGAGCTTCCGCGTCTCGTTGTAGAAGACCTGCCCCGGCACCGTGCAGAGCTGGAAGCGGACGGTGTAGCCCTTCACGTTCCCGAGCTCGACCGGGAGGAGGTCGAAGTAGATCGTCCGGTCCTGCGCCGTCGAGAGGGAGAGGAGCCGCCCGGTCGTCCCCGCGTCGAGCTTTTCGTGGAGGAGGCGGAGGTTCGTCGTCTTCCCGCACAGGCCGGGGCCGTAGTAGACGATCTTCGCGGTCAGCTCCCGGGTCGAGTGGTTGAAGAGGACCATCGGCTCCGCGCTCCTTCGGGTTCGTGCCGGGTTTCGAGAGGGCAGTATAGGACGGGCCCCGCCGGGGCCGGGCGGTATCCTGCCCCGGTGAGCGAGCGCGGGCGCTGGGAGCCCCTCTCGATGGCCCTCGCGGGGATTCCGATCCGCGGCGTCTCGATCGCGGGGCGCGAGACCTGGTTCCACGTCCCCTCGCTGGACCTCGCCTTCGACGTCGGACGGAGCCCGGCCGACGTCGTCCCGGCGCCGAACCTCTTCCTCTCCCACGCCCACCTCGACCACGCGGGGGGGCTCGCGTACTGGGCCTCGCAGAGGCGTCTCCTCCGGCTCCCGCCGGCCCGCGTCTTCACGGACGGGGAGAGCGCCGGGGCGTGGCGGGAGATCCTCGCGCTCCACGCCCGGCTCGAGCGGGTCGAGTACCACGTGTCCGTCGAGGGGCTCTCGCCCGGCGCCTCAGTCGACCTCAGGAAGGACCTCTCGGTCTCCGCCTTTCGTGCGGACCACGCCGTCCCGACGCTCGGGTTCGTCGCCTCCGAGGTCCGGCGAAAGCTCGTCCCGTCCTGGCAGGGACGGCCCGAGGCCGAGATCCGCGAGGCCGTCGCGCGGGGGGAGGAGGTGACGCGGCGGAGCCCGCGCCCTCTCGTCGCCTTCTCGGGCGACACGGGCGTCGGTTTCTTCTCGAGCGCGCCTCGGGAGGTGTTCGAGGCGAAGGTCCTCCTCCTCGAGTGCTCGTTCGTCGAGCCGGAGGACCTCCCGCGGGCGCGGAGCTACGGGCACCTCCACGTCGACGACGTCGCGGAGCGGGCGGAGCTCTTCGCGAACGAGGCGCTCGTCCTGACGCACCTGACGCTCCGGGGCGAGCCCGCCGACCTCCGCCGCGCCCTCGCGCGCCGCCTCCCCGCCTCCCTCGGCGCGCGGACCGTCCCGTTCCTGCCGGCGGAGTGAGCTCCTACCGGAAGAGCTTCCGACGGTTCCTCACGTAGTCGCGGAAGACGAACGTCGCGAGGTCCCCCGCGGCGGCGTAGTAGGCCCTCCCGCGGGCGACCTTCGTGAGCGTGTCGACGAAGTCGACGAGGCCGGGGTCCGTCGCGAGCATGAAGGTCGTGAGCTGTATCCCGTCGCGACGGCAGCGCTCCGCCTCGTCGAGCGTCCGGTTCACGATCTTCAGGTCGAGGCCGAAGGGGTTCCGGTAGAGCCTCCCGTTCTCGTGGATGCAGGAGGGCTTCCCGTCCGTGACGAGGAAGATCTGGCGGTTGCGCGACCGGCGGGCCATCAGGAGCCCGCGGCAGAGCGCGAGCCCCGCCTTCGTGTTCGTGTGGAAGGGGCCGACCTGCGCCCGGGAGAGCGACGCGATCGGCACCTCCCGCGCGTCGTCGCCGAAGAGGACGACGTCGATCGTGTCCTTCGGGTACTTCGAGAGGATCAGCTCGGTGAGCGCGAGCGCGACCTTCTTCGCGGGGGTGAAGCGGTCCTCTCCGTAGAGGACCATCGAGTGGGAGACGTCGATCGCGATCGCCGTGGCGCAGTCCGAGGCGTGCTCGGTCTCGTGGACCTCGAGGTCCTCCGCCGCGATCGCGAGCGTCTCCGGGTCGCGGCGCGCCGCGTTCGTCACGGTCCGCACGGCGTCGAGGCGCGAGAGGTCGTCCCCGAACTCCCAGGGGCGCGTCTCCTCGAGGAGGTCGCTCCCCGTGCCGGCTCTCGGGATCGCGTGGAGCCCGGCGCCCGACGTCCGGAGCGACGAGAAGACCTCCTCGAGCGCCGCGCGGCGGACCCGCCGCTCGCCGGTGCCGGAGAGCGCGAGGCCTCCCTCGCCGTCCCGGCCGACGATCCCCTTCTCCTCGAGAGCCGCGAGGAACGCGTCGAGGTCGAGGTCCGGGTCGATCAGGCCGCGCTCCCGGAGGCGCCGCATCACGTCGAGCGCCTCCGCCACATCGCCTCCGAGCCGCGTCACGAGGTCGAGGAAGAGCTTCAGCAGCTCCTCGAACCCGAAGAGCGCGCGGAGGAGGTCGAGCGGGAGCTCTCCGTATCGGACGTCCATGCCCGTGAGATCCTACGACCCCGACGGCCGGCCGGACGGCTCCGACTCCGCCGCCCCCGCCCCCGGGCGGGCCGCCGTGTGAGAGGATCGAGTCCTTCGATGTTCGACCGAGAGAGCGGACGGAGCGAGCCACCGCGCGGTCGCGACGCTTCCGGAGCGATGACGAGGCCGGCCGGGTCCGCCTGCAGGGGGCGGCGTCTCCTCGACCGCCCTCCCTCGGCCCCGGTGCCGGGACCGCCGACATGAGCGGCCCTCTCGTCGCGATCCTCCTCGCCTGGAACGAGGAGGACGCCCTGCCGGCGCTCCTCGCGGAGCTCGCTCGCGACTGCCCGGAGTGGACCGTCCTCGTCGTGAGCGACGGCTCGACGGACGGCACGGCGCGGCGGGCACGGGAGGCCGGGGCCGCGGTCGTCGAGCTCCCGTTCAACTCGGGCGTTGCGGCAGCGGAGCAGACGGGCTTCCGCTGGGCCCGCGCCGCCGGGGCGCGGATCGTCGTCCGGCTCGACGGCGACGGCCAGCATCCTCCCCGGGAGGCGCGCAAGGTCGTCGAGGCGCTCACGGCCGGCGGGGCCGACGTCGCGGTCGGCTCGCGCTTCCTCGAGGACGGCGGGTACCGCTCGACGTTTCTCCGGCGCGGCGGGATCCTCTGGCTCTCGCTCCTCCTGAGGCTCCTCGGCGGGCTTCGGGTGACGGACCCGACCTCGGGACTGCGGGCGTTCGGCGAGCGGGCCATCGCGCTCCTCGCCGAGCTCTATCCCGACGAGTACCCCGAGCCGGAGTCGAACCTCCTCCTGGGGCGCGCGGGGCTCCGGCTCGTCGAGGTCCCGGTGCGGATGCGCGCCCGGGACACCGGTTCGTCGTCGCTCGGCGGCTGGACCGCGGCCTGGTACCCGTTGAAGGTGACGTTCGCTCTCGTCGTCGAGGCCCTCCGACAGCCGGCCCGGGCGGGGAGCTGAGGGGAGACGGGGAAGATGCCGGCCTACGAGGTCCGCGTGCAGGCCGCCGGGGTCCTCCTGGCCCTCGCGGCGATCGCCGTCGTCCTCGAGCTCGTGAGGCGGCGGCGGCTCACGGAATGGCAGTCGATCGCCTGGCTCGCGGCCGCCGTCGTGGCGGGCGCGTTCGCGATCCACCGGAAGGTCCAGTTCGTCCTTGCGGACCTCGTCGGCATCTACTACCCGCCCGTCCTCATCCTCGCGGCGTTCGTCTTCGGCGGGCTCGTCATCGTCCTTCTCCAAAGCGTCGCGCTCGCCCGGCTCGAAGCGCGGAACCGGAGGCTCGCGCAGAGCCTCGCCCTCCTCCAGGAGAGGGTCGACCGCCTCGAGGGGAGTGCCGGGGACGACGGCGCCGGCGGGGCGAACAGGTGAGCGCGCCCTCTCCCGGGGCCGTGCGGCCCGCCCGGCGCTTCCCGCGCCTCGAGGAGCTCTTCGCGTTCGCCTTCGGGACGGCGATCGCCCGGGAGGCGCTCTGGCGGGTGCCGGGAAGCGTCTGGCCCGTCGTCCTCGCGGCCGCCCTCGGGCTCGTCGTCGCCCTCGCCGTCCGCCGGAGCGGCGCCTCGAGGCCGGCGCCGCCTCCGGTCTTCTGGTGCGTCGTCGCCCTCCCGGTCCTTGCGCTCTGGGCGCTCCGCGCCCCGTTCCCAGACGTCGGGTACGACACGCTCAACTACCACATCCTGCACGGCGAGAGAGGCCTCTGGGGGCCGGTCCAGGCGCCCGGCGACTTCTACCCGTTCTTCTTCCCGAACCAGAACCCGACGGGCGACCTCGTCACGGCGGTCTTCCGGGCGGCGCTCGGCTACCGGGGCGGGACCCTCGCCGCGGCGCTCGCGCTCGTGTGGGCGGGCGAAGTCCTCTGGCGGCTCCTCGCGCCGGCCGTGCGGGACGAAAGGCTCCGGGCGGCGGCGGTCCTCCTCGCGGTGACGGGAGAAGGGCTCCTCTGGGAGGTCTCGGGCTACATGGTCGACCTCCTCGCGCTGCCCCTCCTCCTCGAGGCGACGGCGCTCGCGACGGCAGACGCGTCGACGTCGAAACCCGTCCTCAGGAGGACGGCTCTCCTGGGCCTCCTCCTCGGCGTCGCCGTCGCCCTGAAGCTGACGAACCTCGTCTTCGCGGTCCCGATCGGGCTCGTCGCGATCGCCCGCTGGCTCGGTCCGCGCTCGGCGCGGCCCCCGGCACGGACGGCCGTTGCCGCGCTCGCCGCGGGCGCCGCGGCGTTCGTCCTGCCCGTGGCGCCGCACGCGCTCCACGTCCTCGTCGAGACCGGGAACCCGTTCTTCCCCTACTTCAACCGGCTCTTCGCCTCGCCCTACTTCCCGCCGATCGACGTGAAGGACACGCGCTGGGGCCCGCCGTCCCTCGTCGAGGCCTTCGCGTGGCCGCTCCTCTCCGCGCTCCGGCCCGGCCGGCTCTCCGAGTTCGCGGCGACGTCGGGACGCCTCGCAGCGGGGTGGCTCTCCGCGATCGCCGCCCTCGCCTTCTTCGGAGCGGACCGCCGCCTCCGCGGCCTCGCCGTGGTCGTCCTCCTCGGAGGCGTCCTCTGGAGCCTCGGGACGGGCTACCACCGCTACGGCCTCTTCGTCGAGCTCCTCGGCGGGGCGCTCCTCGTCCTTCTCGCCGCGCGGCTCGCGGAGCTTCCTCCCGCAGGAGGCCGCTGGACCCCAAGACGGCTCGCGGCGCTCCTCGTCCTCCTCATCGCCGGCGCGCAGTCGGCGGCCGCCGTCGCGTTCGCCGTCCGCGAGGAATGGGGCGCGCGGCCCTCGCTCCTCGCCGCGCCGGCTGCCTGGGCCGCGGAAGCGCCGCTCCTCCTCAGAGACCGCGACCTGCGCGCGTTCCTTCCCGCGGAGGCGCGCGCGGCGATTCCCGAGGACCCGGTCTGGGTCGACGCGGGGGTGAAGGCGAACGGGATCATGGCGCTCCTCGACCGCGACGCCCCGATGATCGGCCTGCAGGTCGAGGCGATCCTCGAGGTGCCGCAGAACCTGCGGCGGCTCGACGCGGCGCTCGCGGCCGTGCGGGGGAGGCCGGCGCTCGCGATCGCGTTCCGGGAGGACTCCGAGCGGACGGAGGCGTCGCTCGGCCGCCTCGGCTTCCCCGTCCGACGCGCCACGCCGTTCGACCTTCCGTTCTTCTCGGGGCGCGACCCGGTCGGGCTCACTCTCCTCGAGGTCGACCTCCCGCCGCCTCTCGGTGTACCGCCCGCGGACGGTGTGACGACGCCGTGGGGAATCGACGAGAGCCTTCTCGGCGCGATGGACGGCCCCGTCGACGGGCAGGTGGTGACGGGCGAGCTCCTCGTGAGGGGCTGGGCGCGCGTCCCGGGCGAGGACCTCGCCCTCGAGATCTGGATCGGGAACCGGCAGGTCCTCCCGCCGGTCCTCCGGCGCGTGCCGCGGCCGGACGTCTCGACGGCCTTCCCGGAGCTCGGGGACTGCTCCTCGGCCGGCTTCGAAGCCCTCTTCCCGCGCCCTCCGGGGACGCCGGAGAAGGTGACGGTCTTCGTCGTCTTCCGGTCGCGCAGCGGCCGGATGCGCCGCTATCCCGGCGCGACGATCGTCTGGCGGGACGCCGGCTCCGGGGCCGCGGCCGCTCCCTGACGGCCGCCGCCCCGTCCGCCTACCCCCGGCTCCTCATCAGGTTCATCCGCGCGAGCTCCGCGTAGGTGACCGTCGAGTCGAGGTCCTCCCGCGCGATCCGGAGGCTCTGGACGAGCCCCTCGAGGACGAGCTCCATCAGGAAGGCCCTTTCGCCCTCGTCGCCGGGCTTCGCGTGCGCGGTGACGAGCTCCGCAAGGCCGTCGACGGCGTCGAGCGAGGCGAGGTGCCGGGCGAAGGGCGTCTCGTCGGAGAGGACGAGCGTCCGCTCCTTCGTGAACCAGGCGACGACCTTCTCGTAGGGGCCGGAAACGGGGGCCGGCCCCCGCTCGCGGGCGAACGGTCCCCCCTCGCCGTCGTCCGCCTCGCGGCGCCGGGCGCGCTCCCCGCGGGCGCGCGGCCCCTCGACGGGGGGGAAGGTCGCGTCGAAGAGCGACTTCACCGCGTCGCCGACGAGCTTGCGCGCGACGACCTCGGCCCCCTGCTGCTCCCCCTCGAAGACCATCTCGACCTTTCCCGTGATCGCCGGGAGCGTCGCGAAGAGGTCGACGAGGCGCGGGGCGACGACGGTCTCGGCCGTCAGGACGGCGCGGCGCTCGAGGTTCGAGACGAGGAGCTCGCGCATCGCGATCGGCATCCGGGCCGAGACGCCGGAGGCCTGGTCGACGAGGTCGCTCCGGCGGGCCGCGAAGGCGACCTCCTCGACGAGGTCCTTGAACGCCTCGGGGAGGCGGACCTCGACGCCGTCGAGCCGCCGGTCGCTCCAGGCTTCCTGGTCGGTGATCGCCTTCGCCGTCGCGAGGTCGCGCGGGTAGTGCGTCAGGACCTGCGAGGCGATCCGGTCCTTCAGGGGCGTGATGATGTTCCCGCGGCTCGTGTAGTCCTCCGGGTTCGCCGAGAAGACCATCACGACGTCGAGCGGGATCCGCACCGGGAAGCCGCGGATCTGGAGGTCGCGCTCCTCGAGGATGTTCAGGAGGCCGACCTGGATCCGAGGGGCGAGGTCGGGGAGCTCGTTGATCGCGAAGATGCCGCGGTTCGTCCGCGGCACGATCCCGTAGTGGAGGACCTCCTCGTCCGCGAACGTCTTCTTCAGCGTCGCCGCCTTCACCGGGTCGACGTCGCCGATGAGGTCCGCGATCGTCACGTCCGGGGTCGCGAGCTTCTCGCGGTAGCGCGCCTCCCTCGGGAGCCAGGCGACGGGGAGGTCGGGGCCGGCGGTCGCGGCGAGGCTCCGGGCGTACTTCGTGAAGGGCGCGAAGGGGGACTCGTTCAGCTCCGAGCCGGCGATCACCGGGACCTCCTCGTCGAGGAGGTTCACGAGGGCACGGAGGATCCGCGTCTTCGCCTGCCCGCGGAGGCCGAGGAGGATCAGGTCGTGCCGGGCGAGGACGGCGTTGACGAGCGCGGGGACGACCGTCCGCTCGTAGCCGAGGACGCCGGGGAAGGGGTTCTCCCTCCGGGAGAGGAGGGCGAGCAGGTTCTCCCTCATCTCGTCGCGCACCGAGCGGTGCCGGTATCCGGCCTCGACGAGCTCTCCGAGGGTCGTGGGTCGTTCCGTCATCGCGATCCTCTACGCCGCGCGGCGCCGTTCGGGTTGGGCGGATGGTACGCCGGCGGCGCTACGACGGCTTCCGGATCCCGAACTTCTCGAGCCGGTACTGGAGCGTCCGGTACGTCAGACCGAGGAGGCGCGCGGCGCGGGCGATGACCCAGGAAGAGCGCTCCATCGCCTGGACGATGAGCTGGCGCTCGAGCTCCTCGATGTCGATCCCCTCCCCGGGGATCTCGAAGCCGTAGGGGCGCGCCGCCGGCGCCGTCTGGAGGCGGACCTCGAGCGGCAGGTCGGCGGGCCGCACGGTCGTCCCCTCGCAGAGGAGGACGGCGCGCTCGACGACGCTCTCGAGCTGCCGGATGTTTCCCGGCCACGGGTGGCGGACGAGGAGGTCGAGCGCGGTCGCGTCGATGTCGGCGACCGCGGTGCCGTGCGTCCCGTTCGCCTTCTCGAGGAAGCGCGCGACGAGCGCCGGCACGTCGCTTGCCCGCTCGCGGAGCGGCGGCAGGACGATCGGGATGACGTTCAGGCGGTAGAAGAGGTCCTCCCGGAACTGACCGGACTTCATCATCGCCTCGAGGTCGCGGTTCGTCGCGGCGACGACGCGGACGTCGACCGGGATCGTCTCGTTCCCGCCGACGCGGCGGACCTCGCGCTCCTGGAGCGCGCGGAGGATCTTCCCCTGGAGCGGGAGGGAGAGGTCGCCGATCTCGTCGAGGAAGAGCGTCGACCCGGAGGCCGCCTCGAAGAGGCCCGCCTTGCGCGCGTCGGCCCCCGTGAAGGCGCCCCGCTCGTGCCCGAAGAGCTCGCTCTCGAGGAGGTTCTCGGGGATCGCCGCGCAGTTGATCGCCTGGAAGGGGCGCGCGGAGCGCGAGGAGCGGGAGTGGATCGCCCGGGCGACGAGCTCCTTGCCCGTCCCCGACTCGCCCCGCACGAGGACGGTCGACTGCGTCGGTGCGATCTTCTCGACGAGGCGGAAGACCTCGCGCATCGCGGCGCTCTCGCCGACCATCGCCTCGAGGCCGTCCCCCTTGAGCCGCCGCTCGAGGCGGAGCGCCTTCTCGGCGAGCCGGTGGCTCTCGAGGGCGCGCTCGACGCGGAAGAGCAGCTCGTCGGCGACGACGGGCTTGCTCATGTAGTCGAACGCGCCGAGACGGTGGGCCTCGCGGGCGCGCTCGACCGACCCGTGAGCGGTGATGAGGATGACGCGGGGCGGAAGCGGCCCCTCGGTGAGGGCCTTCACGAGGTCGAGGCCGGAGAGGCCCGGCATCTTCAGGTCCGTCAGGACGACCTCGGGGTGCGTCCCGGCGGCGAGGCGGAGCGCCTCCCGCCCGTCCGCGGCGGCGGTGACGCGGTACCCCTCGTCCTCGAGGATCATCTGGAGCGATTCGCGCTGGTGCTTCTCGTCGTCGACGACGAGGAGGGTCGCGCGGGGAGCGCGTTCGTTCACCTCTCGAGGTTACCCCGAAGCCGCGGGGACGAGCGGGAGCCAGATCCGGAAGACGGCGCCGTCCGCCCCTTCGCGGTTGCCCGCCTCGACCCGCCCCCCGTGCTCCTCGACGATCCGTTTCACCATCGCGAGGCCGAGCCCGACGCCCGCCTCCTTCGTCGAGAACCAGGGCTCGAAGAGGCGCGCGAGGTGGGCGGGCTCGATGCCCGGACCCTCGTCCTCGAACGTCACGACGAGGCGCGGCCCCTCCTCCGCGGTCGCGTCCGCGAGCCGGGCGGAGACGGAGAGCGTCCCTCCCTCGCGCTCCATCGTCTGGATGCCGTTCTGGGCGAGGTTCCAGACCGCCGACTTCAGGAGCGACCCGTCCGCCGGGACGCGCGGCAGCCCCTCGGGGAGCGCGGCGGCGACGGTCACGCGCGCCCGCTCGGCGGTCTCCGCGAGGTCGCCGAGCGTGTCGCGGACGAGGGCGACGGCGTCGACGGGGGCGATCGTCAGCGAGAGAGGCCGCCCGAAGGCGAGGAAGCTGTTGATGAGGGCCGCGAGGCGGTCGATCTCCCCGCGGAGCGCCCCGATCCGCTCGGCCTGGTCCGCGGCGGCGGCCTCGTCGGCCGGGCGGTGGCGGCGCTTCAGGACGTCGAGGCCGAGGGAGAGGGCGTTCAGCGGGTTCTTGATCTCGTGCGCGAGCCCGGCCGCGAGGTGCCCGATCTCCGCCCTCTTCTCCGCGGCCGCGAGGCGCGCGAGGAGCTCCTGACGCTCGCGGAGGGCCGCGGTCATCCGGTTGAACGCGACCGAGAGCTGGCCGATCTCGTCCTCGCGCCCCTCGGGGACGACGACGTCGAGGCGGCCGTCGGCGACCTGCCGGGCCGCCTCGGCGACGGCTTCGACGGGGCGCGTCGCGTTGCGCGTCACGACGAGGATGACGGCGAGGCCGACGCCGAAGACGGCGAGGAGGGCGTAGAGTCCGCTCCGGAAGTTGTCCTCCATCTCGGTCCGGATGTTCTCGAGCGAGTACTTGATCGTCACCTGCCCGAGGTAGCGCCGCTCGATGACGAGAGGGACGACGATCTCGCCGGAGCCCGCCCCCTCCCCGACGACCCCCTCGATCTCGATGTCCTGCGGGGTCGAGCGCCCGCGGGAGCGGCTCCTCGGGACGTCGGCGTCCGGCGCCCCGTCGGGGACGAGGTGACCTCCCTGCCGGATCCGGATCTCCCGGACCCCCTTCTGCTTCAGGCGCTCGCGGAACTCCTCCAGCGCCTTCGGGTCGCGCGAGCCGCCCGGGCCGATCCGCGTCGCGGCGGCCTGGATCGCCGTCGCGAGCGTCCGGTAGGAGTCGTCGGCCTCCGCGAGCATCTTGTTCTGCGTCCGGAGGTAGAGAAGCGTCTGCCCGACCGCGGCCGCGGCGAGGACGGCCGTGAGGGCGAGGCCGAGCCGGAGCGTCAGGCTCGGACCGCGGAACGGGTTTCGGAGATGCGGGGTCACCCGGCGATTGTCCGCCACCTCTTCCGGCCGCGGAGCGGGAGCTCCGCCCGAGCGCGTTAGCGCGGTGGACTCAGGCGGGGCGGTTCGGGTACAAGGCCCCCACGCCAAGAGGCCCGAGGAGGTCCGGTATGAGCGACGGAACGCCCGAGAAGGCCCTCGACACCCTTCTCCTCGAGAACCGCACCTTCGACCCGAGCGCGGAGTTCCGCCGGGCCGCGATCGCTCGCGACCCGGGCGTCTACGCGCAGGCGAGCGCCGACCCGGAGACGTTCTGGGCGTCGTTCGCGCGCGAGCTCGACTGGATCCGGCCCTACGACCGCGTCCTCGAGTGGAAGGCCCCGGACGCGAAGTGGTTCGTCGGCGGGCGTCTGAACGTCTCCGCGAACTGCCTCGACCGGCACCTCCACTCCGCGCGCCGCCACAAGGCCGCGCTCGTCTGGGAAGGGGAGCCGGGCGAGTCGCGGATCTACACCTACCAGCAGCTCCACCACCAGGTCGGAAAGTTCGCGAACGTCCTGAAGCGGCTCGGCGTCGGGAAGGGGGACCGCGTCTGCATCTACCTTCCGATGATCCCGGAGGCGGTGATCGCGATGCTCGCCTGCGCGCGGATCGGCGCCGTCCACTCGGTCGTCTTCGGCGGCTTCTCCTCGGACGCCCTGAGGGACCGGATCCAGGACGCGGGCGCCAAGCTCCTCGTCACGGCCGACGGCGGCTGGCGGCGCGGCCAGATCGTCCAGCTCAAGAAGATGGCGGACGAGGCGCTCAAGGAATGCCCGACCGTCCAGGCGGTCATCCTCGTCAAGCGCGGCGACTTCCCGTGCCACGTGAAGGAGGGGCGGGACCACTGGTGGCACCGCCACATGGACGACGTCCGCGCGGACTGCCCCTACGAGCCGATGGACTCCGAGGCGCCGCTCTTCATCCTCTACACCTCCGGGACGACGGGGAAGCCGAAGGGGATCCTCCACACGACGGCGGGCTACCTCGCGGGGGTCTACGGCACGACGAAGTGGGTCTTCGACCTGAAGGACGAGGACCTCTTCTGGTGCACGGCCGACGTCGGCTGGATCACCGGCCACAGCTACGTCGTCTACGGGCCGCTCGCCGCGGGGGCGACGGTCCTGATGTACGAGGGGGCGCCCGACTGGCCCGACAAGGACCGCTTCTGGCAGATGATCGAGAAGTACGGCGTCACCGTCTTCTACACGGCGCCGACGGCGATCCGCGCCTTCATGAAGTGGGGGACGCACTACCCGGAGAAGTGGGACCTCTCCTCGCTCCGGCTCCTCGGCTCCGTCGGCGAGCCGATCAACCCCGAGGCGTGGATGTGGTACCAGGAGCACGTCGGGCGCCGGCGCTGCCCGATCGTCGACACCTGGTGGCAGACGGAGACGGGGCACATCATGATCACGCCTCTCCCCGGCCTCACCCGGACGAAGCCCGGCTCGGCGACGATGAGCTTCCCGGGCGTCGACGCCTGCGTCCTGAACGAGAAGGGCGAGGAGGTCGCGGAGGGGGGCGGCTACGTCGCCGTCCGCAAGCCGTGGCCCGGGATGCTCCGCGGCATCTGGGGGAACCGCGAGCGGTTCGTGAAGGCCTACTGGTCGAAGTGGGACGGCGTCTACTTCCCGGGCGACGGCGTGCGGAAGGACGAGGACGGCTACTTCTGGTTCCTGGGCCGGGTCGACGACGTCCTGAACGTCGCGGGTCACCGGATCGGGACCGCCGAGGTGGAGAGCGCCCTCGTCGACTACCCGCTCGTCGCGGAGGCGGCCGTCGTCGGCATCCCGCACGACCTGAAGGGGACGGCCATCGCCGCGTTCGTCACGCTCAAGGCGGGGCACCAGGGGTCGGACGAGCTGGCTCAGGACCTCAAGGAGCACGTCGTCGAGAAGATCGGCGCGATCGCGCGCCCCGACAAGGTCCTCTTTTCGGCGGACCTCCCGAAGACGCGCTCGGGAAAGATCATGAGGAGGCTCCTGCGCGACATCGCCGAGGGGCGCGTCCTCGGCGACACGACGACCCTCGCCGACCCGAACGTCGTGAAGCAGCTCCGCGAACAATATGAGGGCAACGAGAGCTGACTAGGGGAGGGAGACGCCGGAGACGAACTCCGCGGCCGTCCGCCAGCTGAACCAGAGCCCGAAGCCGATGAGGAGGATCCCCGCCACGAACGAGGAGTGGCGGATCCACTCGCCCGAGGGGTGCTTTCGGAGCTTCTCGACGAGCTCGACGAGGATCGCGAACCAGGCGAAGACACCGACCCCGACGCCGACGGCGAAGACGCCGGCGGGGAGGAGCCCGCCAGGCAGGATACGGTGGCCGACGAGGAACGAGATCAGGAGCGTCCAGTTCACGAGGAGCGCCGGGTTCGCGGCGCCCTGCAGGACGCCGACGAGGAGCGGGAACCGGAAGCCCGTGGTCTCCTTCGGCGGCGCCGTCAGCCGCGGCCGCGCCGCCTCCTCCGCGTCCCGCTTCCGGTCGAGGAAGAGGATCTTCACCCCCCCCGCGAGGAGGAAGAGCGCGAGACCGAGGCGCGTCCAGGGGTTCGTCACGACCTTCTCGAGCGCCCACCCGAAGCCCATCGCCACGAAGCCGCAGATCGCCGTGTCGACGAGCGCGGCGCCGAGCGCCACGCGGAGCGCCTCGCGCGTCTCGTTGCGCGAGGCCTTCCGGATGACGTTCGCGTTCACGGGCCCGGGCGGGATCGCGCCGAAGAGGCCGACGGCGAAGCCCGCGAGGAGGGCCACGGGCAGCTCCTTCACGCTTCTCCGGCTCCGCGCGGCATGAGGCGGGGATCGTCTCACGTCTGTTGCGGGGCGTGGAGAGGGACGCTAATGTGAGACGCATGAAGCGCCTCGTCCTCGTCCTCGCGCTCGCCCTTCCCGCCGCGGCGCAGGACGGGCGGCTCGAGTTCGAGCCGCGGGTCGGGACGACGGGGACGCGCGTCACGATCACGAGCCCGCTTCCTCCGGGGGCGGTCGTGAGGTTCGGAGGCCGCGTCGTGCCGCTCCTCGTCGAGCCCGGGCAGCGGCCGAGCTTCCTCGTCCCGGCGGGGGCGGAGAGCGCCTTCGTCGAGGCCTGGTCGGAGGGGAGGCTCCTCTATCGCAGCTCCGTGCCGTACGTCGTGGCGGGGGCGTCGATCGCGAGCCCTCCGAAGCTCGTCGGGCTGAAGGAGGCGATCGACGTCTTCGGCTACGCGGAGCCGATCCCCGAAGGGGGCGAGCGGCCGGAGACGCGAGCCCGACGGGTCCTCTCGTTCGGCGAGAGCGACATCCTGACGATCGGCGAGGCCCCGGCGCCCGCGCCGCTCCCCGCCGTCATCGGCAACGACGCCGCGTCGGCGGCGATGAGGGGGATGGGTCCGCCGGGATTCCTCATCACGGCGCGGCCCCCGACCCGCCGGCACATCTACATCCCGCCGCCGCCCCTTCCGACTCCCGCTCCGACCCCGACCCCGACCCCGGCTCCCCGCTGAGCGCGCCGCGCCGGGAACTCGCCCGGGACCTCGCGGGTCTCACGGGGCGTGGAGGCTCTCCCGTGACCGCCCGCATCCTCGCCTTTCACCCAGGTCCCGGAGGGATCCGGCGTGGGAGAATCCCGCTCGTGATCGTCCCCTCCAGCGCCATGGGCGAGAGCCGGGAGTGGCCCGGAGACGAGAAGGCCGTCGCCCGGTTCCTCGGCGGCGACCCGATCGGCTTCGAGCAGATCGTGCGGCACTACTCCGGGATGGTCTTCGGCCTCGCGGCCCGGCTCGTCGGGCCGTGGGAGGCCGAGGAGGTCGTCCAGGAGACGTTCCTTCGGGCCTGGCGGGGGCTCGAGACCTTCCGCGGCGACGCCTCGCTGAAGACCTGGCTCTACACGATCGCCCTGAACCGGGCGAGGGCCCGGGCCGGGACGCTCGCCCGGATGCGGAAGGTCTTCGCCTCCCGCCGCGCCGCCTCCGACGAGGAGGAGACCTGGCCGGGCGAAGAGGCTCCCGATCCGTCCGCATCCCCGGAGGAGCAGGCCCTCGCGCTCGAGCAGAGGGCGCGCCTCCGCAGGGCGATCCAGAGCCTCCCCGAGGAGTTCCGCCACGCCGTCGTCCTGCGCGACCTCGAGGGGCTCCCCTACGACGACATCGCCCGCGTGCTGGGCGTCCCGATCGGCACGGTGCGGAGCCGGATCGCCCGCGGCCGGGCCGCCCTCCTGGAGGAGCTGTCGTGAGCGCGAACCCCCAGCCCCGGCCCCTCGAGCCGGACGACCTCGACCTGATGATCTCCCGCTCCCTCGACGGGGACCTCCCGGGCGAGGAGGAGCGAGAGCTCCAGAGCCTCCTCGCGGCCAGCTCCGCGGCGCGCGCCCGCTACGAGGCGATGGCCGGGCTCGTCGGCCGCCTCGAGGAGATCCCCGACCCGGAGACGCCCTTCGCCCTCGCGACGCGGGTGAACGCGCAGGTCGAGGCCGACACCAAGGGCCTCGCCGCGACGCTCCACCGATTCGGCTTCTACTTCCGTCCCGCCACGGTCGGCGTCGTCGTCGCCGGCATCGTCGCCGTGGCGATCGCCTACACCGTCGTCTCCCCGCAGAAGCCCTCGGCCACGGTCGCGGTCGCGAAGTCGCAGCCCGCGCCGGTCGACGACGGGCGCGTCACCGTCTACCTCGGGCCGGCGGAAAAAGCGAAGGCGGAGGCGGAAGCGAAGGGCGCGCCCGCCGCACCGGCCGCCGGTGTGTCCGCCGCGAACGAGGCTCGCGCCGACGCGCGGCCCGGGAGGTCCGCCGAGTCCGAGCCGGTCCTCGTCGCCTCGGCCGAGACGCCGAGGGAGAAGAAGGACGAGGCCTTTGCCCCCGAGGCGGACGGGTCCGTCGCTCCGTCCGCGCCCGCCGCGCTCGAGGAGAGCGCCGCCCGCGACGCCGTGGCGCAGAAGGGGGCCGTCGCCGAGGGGGCGCGTCTCCGCGCGGCCGCGCCCGCCGCCGCCGGAGCCTCGCGCCCTGCCGCCGCCGGTGTCGAGATCGTCGGGCGATCCGCGGAGACGCTCCGTCTCGCCTCGCCGGCGCGGCTCGACGGCCTCGCCGGGTCGTTCGAGGGGAACTACCGCCTCGAGCTCGACGCCTCCGGGCGTGTCGCCGACGTCGTGCGGCTCTACGGAGGCTCGGGGGCCGAGCCCGCCGCCCTGCAGGTCCGGCTGCGCGCCCTCTCCTTCGCCCCGGCCGCCGAGGCGGCGGCCGCGCGGTCGGTCGACGTGAGGGTCCGGATCCCCTAGGCCGGCGCGATTCCTGCGGCCGATCCATTTTCGCAAGTCATTGATTTGTAGGATCTTGTTCTGCGTCCGGTAGGTGTTCCCAACCCTCTCCCCCTCGGGCAGAATGGGCCCGCCACGGGGGACGATCGTGAAGAGGACGCAGGCAGCTCGGGTCCGGAAGGCCCTCGACTACGTGAAGAAGAGGCTGAAGCTCGACCTCGAGTTCGTCGTCGAGCCGGGCGAGGTCCACGAGCAGCTCGGCCTCCTCGACATCGAGAGGTCGATGCGCGGGACCGAGGACCGGAAGGTCTGGGTCGTCAGCTTCGACCCCGAGCTCGTCTCGAAGGAGTCGCTCGCGGCGCTTCGCCGCCACGCCTTCCACGAGGTGCTCCACGCCCTGACCTGGCCGCTCTTCGACGAGGCCGAGGCGGCGATCCGGCGCGTCCCCGACTCCACGCTCCGCAAGGAGCTGATGGACCGCTCCATCGACGCGCGCGAGAACGTCGTCTACGAGCTCGAGCGGAAGATCGGCCCCCTCTGCTTCCCGTCGCTCCCCTGGGTCGACCCGTAGCGGCTTGACCGTCCGGCGACCGGCTTCTAGAATGCGCGTCCCTTGCGGCGTGTCGCCGCGCTCTTTGGCAGGAAACGGGCCGAAATAGCTCAGTCGGTAGAGCAACTGATTCGTAATCAGTAGGTCCCCAGTTCAAGTCTGGGTTTCGGCTCCACTATCCTATTCAAGATCAATAGGTTTCAAAGGCCCCCAAAACGGGGCCTTTCTCTTTTCTTGCCGTTAGCCCGCTGTTAGCCCGCGCGGATTGCAGCTGATCCCCTCCGGCGGTCAAGCGATCAGGGATCGACTCGGCTCAAACGAAATATGCCCGCGATGATCCAGCTTGAAGCCGAACGGCATTCCCCTGCCACACAAGCCCGGACGAATGACGTCCTACAGGTGTTCCCAGCGGGAACGGGGCGCGAAGCGACTGGCGGGTCCCCAGCGTCCGATCTCCTCGACTACTCTTCCTGCGGGGCAAGCCCGGATCGAATGATCTGAAGGGAAGCGGCAACCCATGGCGGACACGTTCAAGGCCCAGTCGGAACCCAGAGCTTTCAGCGGGTTCAGCGAGATCACGTCGTTCATCTGGTCCGTTGCGGACCTCCTGAGGGGCGACTACAAGCAGTCCGACTACGGGAAGGTGATCCTGCCTTTCACGGTCCTCCGCCGACTCGACTGCGTCCTCGCGGACACCCGCGAAGCCGTCTGGAAGAAGGCGGAATCGCTGAAGGGCTCCAGCTTCAAGGACCCTGAAGAGATCCTGAACCGTGCCGCCAAGGTTCCGTTCCACAACGTGTCGAAGTTCGATTTCCAGAAGCTGAAGGGCGACCCGAATCACCTCGCCCACAACCTCACGGCGTACATCAAGGGCTTCTCTTCCGGAGCCCGCGACATCATCGAGCGGTTCAGCTTCTCCGATCAGGTCGTGAAGCTCGACAGCGCGAACCTGCTCTATCAGGTCCACTCCAAGTTCGCTGAAGTAGACCTCCACCCGGAGAGGGTCCCGAACCACGTCATGGGTTCCATTTTCGAGGAGCTGATCCGGCGATTCTCGGAGCAGTCGAACGAGACCGCTGGCGAGCACTTCACTCCCCGAGATGTCATCCGCCTCATGGTCGATCTCCTGTTTGTCGAGGACGACGACGTGCTCAGGAAGCCGGGAGTCGTGAGGTCCCTGTACGACCCGGCGTGCGGAACGGGCGGAATGCTCAGCGTGGCTGAGGAGTACCTCAGGGAGCTGAATCCCGCTGCCCAGCTTGTCGTGTTCGGGCAGGAGCTGAACGACGAGTCCTACGCCGTCTGCAAGGCCGACATGATGATCAAGGGGCAGGCGCCTTCGAACATCGCTCGGGGAAACTCCTTCTCCGAGGATGGGCATGTCGGGAGGAAGTTCGACTACCTTCTGTCGAATCCCCCGTTCGGGGTCGAGTGGAAGAAGGTCCAGAAGGTAGTCGAGGACGAGCACGAAACGCAGGGATATTCCGGGCGGTTTGGGCCGGGGCTTCCCCGGATCAACGACGGAGCGCTCCTCTTCATCCTCCACATGATCTCCAAGATGAAACCCTATGACCCGAAGACCGGGGAGGGTGGAAGCCGCCTCGCCATCGTCTTCAACGGGTCACCGCTCTTCACGGGGGACGCCGGGTCGGGGGAGAGCGAGATCCGAAAGTGGATCATCGAGAACGACTGGCTGGAAGCTATCGTCGCTCTCCCTGACCAGCTCTTCTACAACACGGGGATATCCACCTACATCTGGGTCGTCACGAACCGGAAGCCGAAGGCCCGGAAGGGGAAGGTCCAGCTCATCAACGGAGCGGAGATGTTCCTGAAGATGAGGAAGTCGCTCGGGAGCAAGCGGAACGAGCTGGGCGCTGATCACGTCGCCACACTCGCCCAGCTCTACGGGGACTTCGCCGTGGGAGAGAACGCGAAGATCTTCGACAACGATGACTTCGGCTTTCGCCGGATTACGGTGGAGCGCCCCCTGCGCCTGAACTTTCAAGCATCCCCCGAGAGGCTTGAACGGCTCCGGGAGGAGACCGCCTTCCAGAACCTCGTGAAGTCGAAGAAGAAGGGTGCTGCTGCCGAGCGGGAGATCGAGGAGGGGCGGGAGGCTCAGGGGGCCATCTTGAAAGTCCTCGGGGGCCTAGACCCGACCACTTCATGGAAGAGCCGCCCAGAGTTCGAGAAGGCCGTCCACGGGGCGCTGAGAAAGGCTGGGGTGGCTGCACCGGCCCCGATCCTGAAGGCGATCCTGTCGGCCCTGTCAGAGAGGGACGAGACCGCTGAAGTCTGCACCGACGCCAAGGGCAGGCCCGAGCCCGACGCCGACCTACGGGACAACGAAAGCGTCCCCCTGAAGGAAGACATCCACGCCTACTTCAAGCGGGAGGTCCTGCCTCACGTCCCGGATGCGTGGATCGACGAGACGAAGACGAAGATCGGCTACGAGATTCCGTTCACCCGGCACTTCTACCGGTACAGGCCCCTCCGCCCGTTGGCGGAGATCGAGGCCGAGATCCGAACGCTGGAAGGGGAGATTCAGGGAATGCTTGGAGGGTTACTGGGGTGACCGGGACGGCGCGAACTCTTGAGGAGGCACTACCAGAACGCTGGACGTGTAAGCGGTTCAAGTACCTCTCACGGGAAACAGGTGAGCGGAATGGCGTCCGGGATGATCGCCCCATGCTCTCGGTCTCCGGTTACCGGGGCGTCGAGCGACGGGAGTACGAGAGCGACCACCTGAAGCGAACTGCGGATGAGCTGGAGACCTACCTCGTCGTCAAGCCCGGAGAACTGGTTCTGAACACGATGTGGCTCAATCACTGCGGTCTCGGCGTCGCCAAGGAAGAAGGGATAGTCAGCCCTGCATACCGGGTCTTTGGGCTCGACCGGTCAACCCTCGACCTCGGCTTCTGCCATCACCTACTCCGGAGTGAGCCCTACGTTCAGGAGTACACCCGGCTCGCCTACGGGATTCGGCCTAACTCCCTTCAGGTAAGTACCGAGGACTTCGGTCTCCTACCCATTCCGATACCCTCGCTCACAGAGCAACGTTCCATCGCCGGTTTCCTCGATCGAAAGACCGCCGCGATCGACGACCTCATCGCAAAAAAGGAACGACTGATCGAGCTGCTTGGGGAGAAGTCACAGACGATCATCACTCAGGCCGTCACGAAGGGCCTCGACCCGACCGTGCCGATGAAGGACTCGGAAATCAAGTGTATAGGGAAGATACCTGCGCACTGGGAGTGCGCCACGTTGAGGCGCGGTATCTCTTCCGTCAGGAACGGCACCTCTGCTCCCCAAGTCGATGGTGCCGTCGGGTGCATTCCGGTATCCCGAATCGAGACGATCTCGACCGGCGATATCGACTACGACAGAGTCGGCTGGGTTGAGGCTTCCGCGAAGTTAAGCGAGTTCCGGCTTGCAGCCGGTGACATTCTCCTCTCTCACATCAATAGCGTATCGATGCTCGGCAACTGCGCTTTCTTCGACGGCACGGGCGAGTTACACGTCGGAATGAACCTTCTTCGACTTCGTCCCGGTCAAGCAGTCGTTCCTCGATTCCTCTTCTGGTGGTTGCGATCGGCCTCTACGCGGGACGACATTCGAGCGCGCGGGAAGCCCGCCATCAATCAAGCCAGTATCCCGATGGGAGACCTGAAGGACGTGCCACTTCTCCTGCCGCCGATACGAGAGCAGCGTGAGGTCGCCGAGTTCTTGGACGAACAGGCGTTGGCCCTGCGTCAAGTAGTCCAGAGGAATGAGCTGTTGATCGACCTGCTACGAGAATACCGTCAGGCCCTGATCTCCGCCGCTGTGACCGGAAAGATCGAAATCCCCTCCGAGGAGGCTGCGTGACCTCCCCCCATCTGGAGAAGGCGTTTGAGGACGGAATCGAGGCGGCAATGCTTGCCTCGTGCGGCTGGAAGAAAGGTGACCCTGTCGATTTCAACGCCGAGCTGGCCCTGATCCCGAAGGACCTCTTCGCGTACATCAAGGAGAGCCAGCAAGACCTCTGGAAGGCCCTCTCCGACCAGCACAAGGGCGACCTTGAACCCGCAATCCTCGATGCCCTCACGAAGCATCTGGAGATGAAGGGGACCCTCAACGTCCTTCGCTACGGCTTCAAGGTCTTCGGGAAGAAGATCGAGGTCGCCACCTTCAGACCTGCTCATGGCCTCAACCCCGACATCCTCACCCGCTACGGCATGAACCGGCTGACCCTCACCCGACAGGTGAAGTTCGCCGTGGGCGAGGAGAAGTCGATTGACCTGCTCCTCTCTGTCAACGGCCTTCCGGTGGCCACGGTGGAACTGAAGAATCCCCTCACGGCTCAGACCGTGGAGCACGCGGTCGCCCAGTACCGAAACCGGGACCCCAAGCACCGGCTCTTCCAGTTCAAGAAGCGGGCTCTCGTTCACTTCGCCCTCGATCCAGATCAGGTCTACATGACGACCCGGCTTGCCGGGAAGGACACCGTCTTCCTCCCGTTCAATCGTGGGAACCACGGCGGAGCGGGTAACCACGAGAACCCCGGCGGCTATCGGACTGCCTATCTCTGGGAGGAAATCTGGCAGCGAGACAGCTTCCTCGACATCCTTGGCCGCTTCGCCCACGTCTTCACCGAGGAGAAGCAGGTCGCCGGGAAAGTCGTCACCCGAGAGATCGTGATCTTCCCCCGCTATCACCAGCTCGACTCTGTCCGGAAGATGGAAGCGGCAGCTCGGAAGGAAGGCCCCGGCCACAGCTACCTCGTCCAGCACTCCGCAGGGTCAGGGAAGTCGAATTCCATCGCTTGGCTCGCCCACCGGCTCTCCACGCTCCACGGCACGAACGACGAGAAGGTCTTCGACTCCGTAGTCGTCATCACCGACCGGAGGGTCCTCGACCGGCAGCTTCAGGACACGATCTTCCAGTTCGAGCACAAGGTGGGCGTCGTCGCCCGGATTGACGAGAACTCGACCCAGCTCGCTGAGGCCCTCGCCGCTGGGACGCCCATCATTATCACGACCCTCCAGAAGTTTCCTTTCGTCACGGAGAAGATCGGTCAGCTCCCGAAAAGGTCCTACGCCGTAATCGTTGACGAGGCGCACTCCTCCCAGAGTGGCGAGGGCGCGCGGCAACTCAAGGAGGTCCTCGGGGCGAAGACGCTGGAGGAAGCTGAGAAGGAAGAGGCCGACACCGGAGAGGAGACCTACGAAGACCGGCTTCTGAAGGTCATGGAGTCTCGGGGCCCCCAGAAAAACCTGAGCTTCTTCGCCTTCACAGCCACCCCCAAGGCCAAGACGCTGGAGGTCTTCGGGCACAAGGGACCGGACGGAAAGCCTGCTCCCTTCCACCTCTACTCGATGCGGCAGGCCATCGAGGAAGGTTTCATCCTCGACGTTCTCCGGAGCTACACGACCTACAAGACCTTCTACAAGCTCGCCAAGTCCATCGAGGACGACCCGAAGGTCAGTAAGAAGCAGGCGACTCGACAGCTCGCCCGGTTCCTGAGCCTCCACCCCTACAACATCGCCCAGAAGACCGAGGTCATGGTCGAGCACTTCCGGACGAGCGTGAGGCCCCGGATCGGCGGCAAGGCGAAGGCGATGGTCGTCACCAGCTCTCGCCTCCACGCCGTCCGATACATGCAGGCGTTCCAGAAGTACATCGCTGAGCAGGGCTACAAGGACATCGGCGTCCTCGTCGCCTTCTCTGGAACCGTGCAGGACCCGGAGGTTGAGACTCTCAGCTACACGGAAGTCGGCATGAACAAGGGCATCAAGGAAGGAGAGCTACCGGGGCGCTTTGCGTCTGACGAGTTCCAGATTCTCCTCGCCGCCAACAAGTTCCAGACTGGGTTCGACCAGCCCCTCCTTCACACGATGTACGTCGATAAGCGGCTCTCCGGGGTGCAGGCCGTCCAGACCCTCTCCCGCCTGAACCGGATCGCTCCCGGCAAGGAAGACACCTTCGTCCTCGACTTCGTGAACGAGGCCGAGGAAATTCAGCGGTCCTTCCAGCCGTACTACGAACAGACCATCGTGGCGGAGACGGCCGATCCGAACCGACTCTATGAGCTTCAGCACCAGCTGGAGGCGGCGCAGGTCTTCTCTTCGGCTGAGGTCGAGGGCTTCTGCAAGGTCTTCTTCGCCCCGAAAGAGAAGAAGTCCGTCACGGATCAGGCGCAGATGTACGGCTACCTGAATCCGGGGGTAGACCGGTTCGTGGCGCTGGACGAGGAGAAGCAGGAGGAGTTTCGGAGCGCCCTGAAGGGGTACGTCGGGCTCTACTCGTTCCTCTCTCAGGTCATGCCTTTCTCAGACCCGGATCTGGAGAAGCTCTACGCCTTCGCCCGGTTCCTACAGCTGAAGCTTCCGCTGGACCCGAGGAAGGACCCCCTCGACCTTCAGGGAGAGGTCGCCCTGAACTACTACCGGCTCGACAAGTACAGCGAGGGCGGAATCAATCTCGCCATGGCCGAGTCGATGCCGATCTACGGACCAACGGAGGTCGGGAGCAGGAAGGGGAAGGACGACGAGGCCCCCCTGTCCGAGATCATCGAGATCCTCAACGACCGTTTCGGGACGAACTTCACGAAGGCCGACCAGCTCTTCTTCGATCAGCTCACGGAGAAGGCTGGAAGTGACGAGGATGTGGTCCAGAAGGCGAGAGCGAACGCCTTCGACAACTTCGCGCTGTCGATCCGCGAGCGGTTCCTCGACCTGATGATCGAGCGTATGGACGAGAACGACGGGCTCGTCGCCCGCTACATGAACGAACCGGAGTTCCAGAACGTCGCGTTCCGGGAACTGGCGAAGAAGATCTACGAGGGAGCCCGTGACAGCGCGAGTTCCGGTTCGAAGCCGTAGACTGTGAGATCAAGAAGAAATGTCCAGAGATACGCTGAGTCAGGCTGAGGCAGACCTCCTGCTGGCCCTCGAAAAGGAGGCCGTGGAGGAGAAGGCGTACGAGTACCCTGACTTGGGAGGGGCGCTCCGGGTTCCTCTCCAGTCTCTCGACGGGCGGGAGCAGTTCTCCCTCGACGTGTCCCGGAGCGAGATCAACCTTTCGAAAGGCACATGCCAGAACCGAGGGCGGGTAACAGTCGTTCTGGCTCGACTGGACTTTGGAGGGCCTCCGCACAGGAATCCGGATGACGAGGAGATTCCGTGTCCTCACCTTCACGTCTATCGGGAGGGTTTTGGCGATAGGTGGGCCGTCAAAGTTCCGCCGGGAGCCTTCTCTGACCTGACTGACCCGTGGAAGTCCCTGCATGACTTCATGCGCTTCTGCAACGTCACGAAGGCACCGACTTTCCGGCAGGGGCTCTTCACGTGAGCGTCGAAGTAAGGGAGCTTCTGGACCGCTACACCGCGTGGCTTCGGGAAAAGAGTGTCACGAAGGACCTTGGAGACGGATACACCGAGATCACGACGCCCTACCTCGACCGGCACAACGACTACATCCAGATCTATGTGCGTGCCCACGCCGATGGGTACCTCCTGACTGACGGCGGCGAGACGATCCAAGACCTCCGGCTGTCGGGGTGTGACCTTGATACGAAGCGACGGAAGGAACTCCTTCACCAGACACTGAGGGGCTTCGGCGCGAATCTCGACGGAGAGGCGATCCACATCCGGGCCACGAGTCGGAACTTCCCGCTGAGGAAGCACAATCTGGTTCAGGCGATACTCGGCGTCAACGACCTCTTCTATCTAGCTGCGCCAGTTGTAGCGAGCCTCTTCCTTGAGGATGTGACGGCATGGCTCACGTCGTGCGGCGTTCGGTTCACCCCGAGAGCGAAATTCACGGGGAAGAGCGGATACGACCATAACTTCGACTTCGTCATCCCCCAGTCGATCAGCCAGCCCGAGAGACTACTTCGGGCCATCGGAAAACCGAACCGAGACATGGCCCTGACCCTCGCATTCTCATGGGTCGATGTTCGGGATGAACGTCCGGTGTCCTCGCACTTCTTGGCGTTCTTGAACGACGCCGAGGCTCAGCCTGTCGCTGACGTAGCGGAGGCGCTCCGAAGCTACGAGATCACTCCGATCCTCTGGAGCGAGCGGGAACGATTCCGCGAGGAGCTGACCTCCTGATTCCCTACGCAGCGGCGTCGAGGAATTCCCGCAGCGCACCGGCGTTCGACGAGTCAACCAATGGTCGCGAGTGATGGGGCTCTGGGGGAGGTGCTAGGCGAAGTGAGCACCTCGATCCATCTGATCCTCCCCGGAGGCGGCTCCCGCGACGCTTCATCCATGATGCCGTGACAGGATGACAGCTGTTCCGTATGTACCCCCCATTCCGCTACCACCCCCGGACCGCATCCCTCAAGAAGTCAGCGAAACAAACGGAACGGCTGTCACACCTGTCATTCCTGTCATCCGGGCGGGGGGCGCCCTCATCCGACCGCCCCGGAACGGTCTCGCGTCAGCGTCCGATGAAGGTAAGCGTCCGACGAACCACGTCCTGCCGGACGCGGTCGTGCTGGTCGAAGCTGCCCAGTCCGGAGGTGACCGTGGGCAAGCGCTGAGCGAGGCGGCGGGAGAGCATGCCTGATCGTTGACAGGTCCCTCGTGTCGGACGAGACTTCCTCGGGGCATTCCTGGGTCAGCTGCCATTCACTCTCGTGCGGAGGCCATCCTTGTCCAGTTCCGGCAAGCCCCCCGTTTCCGGTCCTAGGCACTGCCCTCGCTGCCTGCATGCGAACGAGTCCGAAATGGCCTTCTGCGTCTCATGCGGCGCGCGTCTTGACCACATGCCGGCCTCAGCCCACGCGTTCGATCTCGGCACATGCCCCACCTCACGAGTACTCGACGCTGACGCGGTCGGCTGCCCGATGTGCGGGCGTATGAGTCCCCCCGAGGCGAAGACCTGTTACTGCGGTTATGCCATCGGGGAGGGGCTGATGCGGGCGCGGGAGATGGACTCGGGCCTGCCACGAACATGTGGTAGCCATCCAGCACTGGAAGTACGGAAGGCTTCCGCGGAGGTGGAATGGAGCTATGCGATCGGTCAGGAAGTGCGCGGACCATTCTCCGAGGACCAGATTGCCCGGCTAATCCGTTCAGGGGAGGTCAAGCGAGAGACGCCAGTATGGAACCCTGCGCTTCCGGGATGGGTGGAGGCGAGGGTCTCAACGTTCGCGCGACACTTCCCGTCACTGCCACCGATGCCGAGCCCAGCGGTCTCGGCTGTGCCTCCTCTGCTCCCAAAGGCTCCAGAGCAGATCGTAGCGGGCCTTCCGCCTCTTGCGTGGCTCACGCCGCAGGTATCGCCAGAGATCGCACCTGACGGCTCTGCCGAGTCCAGCCGGAACCGACTGCTTGCTGTCTCGTCAGCACTCCTGTCGGTCGTTGCGCTGCTTACCGTCTGGGAGCTAGGCAACGTCAGTTACGTGCCGACGCCGATGAATCACCTCGTGTACTTGGGACGGCCTCTCGTGCTGGTGCTGCTCGCCGTAATCGGCTCGTTCTGGTGCTACGAATGGTTGACCGTTGGGGTGCGTCGTGGCCACGGCAAAGTGAGCCTGAGGGGCGGGCATGTGCTGATGGGTGGGGTGTGGACGGCTGGCGCCGCCATCTTCATCTTCATAGTGCTTCGGCACGGGAATGAAATGGCGCTTGCGAAGGGACAACCGGTGGCTTCCTCGGATGTCGTCTTCTTTGCCTTCGTGCTGCTCTCGGGTCTTTCCTTCGTGGCAGTGATGACTCTGGCGCGACTTGCCGCGTGGTTCCGCCCTGCGGTTCCGCTGGCCGCGTCGGTGACGTTGCTGTGCATGTGGCAGTACTGGCATCTGCTTAGAGGAGGCTGGGTCACGATGGAAGTGTTCCTGCTCGCCGTGCTGATCGGCCTCGTTCCCGCGGTCGTTGCGCAACGAAAGGGCCGGTCATTCATGTTGTGGTGGGCCTATGGAGGCCTCATGTTCATAGCGGCCATGCCCCACTCGCTACTCCTGAAGCCCGATGCGCGAGCCCTTGAGCGAAAGGGGCTTTCGGAGGGCAGAAAGAAGTGCCCGAGTTGCGCGGAACTGATCAAGGCGGATGCCAAGGTGTGTCGCTACTGTGGCCGGGACGTGTATCCCTCGCCTTGAATCGGATGCGCTTGTAACCGAGGCCGGAGGCCATACATGAGCAGTCCTGCGAACGGCGGTTCTTCTGGTCTCAAGAGGAGCGGAACGAGCGGCGTTCGCGACCTATTCACAGAGTGTCTGCCGAGTCTGACTTGAGGAGCGGAGCGAATGTTCTGCATCCACTGCGGCAAAGCCCTTCCGGAGGAAGCTCGTTTCTGCTACTCATGTGGGGAGGCTCAGGCCGCTTCTGAAGCGCCTCCCGGAGAGCGTTCAGATTCTCTCGCTCAGGGGGAGAGCGCGCCGCACGTGCGCCGCAAAAGGACCGCCCTCTATGTCGGCGGTCCGCTCGTCGCCGTGGTCGTCGTAGGCGCAGTGGCGCTCGCCGTGTTCCTCGCGGGTCATACCAGAGATGAACGCAGTGGCACGCCCCCGGAAACGCCCGTTCCGACGGCAGAAGCAGATCCCGTCGCCCCCGCGCACCCCGGGTTCAAGGCGCGCTTCGAATGCAGCATCATGGGGCAGTCGACGGCTCTAGTGACCTGTCTTCAAATGTCATCGATCTCCGTGGTAACCGACAGCGGAGTACGGGAATTCAATGTGATGACCCTTCCGGGAAGAGGAGCGAGTGATTCACTGGACCTGGACCTTCCCGAGCACTTCAAGATACGCGCGCCCAACGGTTCAAGTGAGCCTCTCTCGCTCCGCGTCACAGTACGTGATCTATCGGGCAGAGTGGTCTTCTCTGATGCGGCTGGTCCCGGTCGCTCAGTGAATGTTGAAAACTAGGGTGAAAGACCATGTTCTGCATTGATTGCGGTAAGACCGTCATCGAAGGCTCACGTTTCTGTGGGCACTGCGGCGCGAAGCTATTCGTACCGCCCCCAAGTACAGTGGCAGCTGATTCCCCTCCGGTCCCGCAGAGGCCGGAGCCGTCAACCGTGGAGCATCCATCAGGACGAGACGCCGGTGTGAATCCAGAGCCTACGGCGATGAGGGCCGAGGCACCTGCTACGCCTCACGCCGCTCCTCCTTCGCCCGCACCTCGTGCGGATGCGGCGGCAGGAGTGCCTTCTCTGATCCCTCCTATCGCCTTGCCGACCGCGGAGCCGACGCCGATGCTGTTCGGAGCAGTCGCGCAGCCAGAGACGGCAAGTAGGCCTCCTGCGTTCCTTCTCCTCGGAGGCGGTGTCGGGGTCCTGCTGGGCGTAGGTCTGGTGATTGCAGGCTTCTGGAAGACACCGTGGCTGGTGGTCCCCGGCTTTCTCGTATGTGTCGTGAGCTTCGGCGTGATGTTGCGGCGGTTCTCAAGGGCCATTGCAGTTCTCGGAGGAGTCCTGCTCGCGGTTCTGATGACCTTCGCTACCGGCTTGCCGTTTGGTGGGATCGGAAGGCTCCGAGCCCTACGCACCGCGATTGACACAGCAGGGCTCCCTGCTCTCCCTGCCGGCTATCAGTATCTGACCGAAGCTGGCGAGGAGATCGACATGGTCCCCTATGTTGTGCCTGAGAGGGGGGGCGAGGCGAGAAGGAGCTTCACGTTCCTTGAACGGAAGAGCGGTGGGTTCAGGATGGACGTCGTGATCGCACCGGAGGGAGAGCCCCCGACCCTATGGCGGACCAGTGGCGAGGCGCTGAGAGCGGGGATGCCAGCGCCTCTGCTAACAGGGACCATTCGCGTCGCAGGAGATCTGCTGCTCTCAAGTGAAGGGAGCGGCGACTTCTTGTTTGACACGGTGCCCCGGAGGTTCGTACCCGGGCGTTGGGTGCGAGTAGAACAGAGCAGCCAGCGTGCCGTGTTCGAACGGGGCGGTCTGAAGGTCCACGAGATGCTCGTGGGTATTGTCGCGTGCAGCGAGGCCGGAGGGAAACGCCAAGACCGGAGATCCCTTGTCGTCATGTGGCGGACGGACCTTGAGTCTCGCGAGACCGGGGAGCGGAGCGTCGTCTATATTGTCAGCGAATTCACGGAGGGCGTTGGCCTCTCACAGAGTGGGAGTGTCAAGCGCGGCGAGAGGTGGACGGCCTCCCTCTATCGTGATTGGGTGCAGGCCAGTCAGGATACGGAAATCGGAAAGCCGGCCGTGGCGCCCCAGCCAGTGGCGGGAGGTGAGGGGCAGCCGTCAGAGCCAGAGGGATCGCCGCGGCCAGTATCGGACGGCGATACGGAGTCGAACGGGGTTCCGGTGTCGCCTTCGTCAGAAGGACCGGGGACTCAAGAAGCCGTTTCGATCTGTTCCTTGAGATGGCATCTGTGGGCGTTTCAAGAAGTCAAACAGCGTCGATGGCGACCCGATCCTGTGAAGAGAAGCGATAACGAGATCGAGGCGGACTTCTTCATGCAAGCTTACAACGCATGTTCGAACGCATGCAATCGCGAAGAGGCCATAGTAAAGAAGGCGAGTGTGATGTCGTACGACGACCATAAGGCCTTTGTGGACGCAGCGGTCGCGCAGTACGAAGCCTTCATTGAAGACTTTCCGGCGTTACCTCATTTCAAAGACGCGAATAGCGAAGCGACAAAGAAGAGGCTGCGCGGCGCGCTAGACGCCTTGTTGAAGGCGTGTCGGTTATCTGCGGAGGCGGCGAAGGCCTCGTTCGCACGGTGGGAAGCGCTTGGTGCGAGAGAGGAGGTGCGGACAGAGACGCCGAGTGTCCCAACTGAGAGAGAAATCATGACTCTGAGGGAAGAAGCGCTAAGAGAGTTCCGCCGATACGTTGCGATTAGCGACGAGGCTAACGACGCACTGGAGTTGAGGCTGAAGGCTGAGGACGAGATCGCCCTGAGTCGGGCCGGGGCGGAGCGTCGATAGACGCATCCTTGGATCGGGAAGTCGTCTACTTCCTTTCAAGAGGCTACCGGAGGCCAACCATCACGTCCAGAACCGAGGAGGACGGTTCTCGTGACAAGGAAGTCGTTCTCGCCCGTCCTTTCTTCCTTGGCGAGTACGGCCCAGTCCTCGGCGGTCTCATAGAGACCCTTCCAGAGACGACGTCCGGACAGCCTCCCATCAACGACCCCGCGGCAAGGACATTGCGGGTTGAAAGGCATCAGGTATTCGTGGGGTCAGGCATCTTCAGAGCATCGATGTGGCAAGCCGTGCGAAGCGACGTAGGGGAGAGCCCCCGATGCGGCGCAGGTATCCACACTGGACGCTTCGCAGCAAGCGACCCCTGTGAAGAAGCAGGCACAGGTTCAAGACGGTCCTGTACGCAGTCATTCGGTCTCCGAGAGAGACGAGCGGAGAGCCGGGCTCCTGAGGTATGGAACGGCCCTCTTCCCACCATGTATCGACAGGCATCAACGAGCCTTCGACCTTCAGGACCGTCGTCGCAGGGGCCATGGCGTGAACCCTCCTCGTAAGGATGACGACGGTGCCGAACGAGAGGGTCCACCCTCGGGAACCTCTTTCAACCGGAACGTCCAGAGCCGTGATCGGCGTGCCTTTCCCGATGCTGTTGGCCGATAACGTGCGTGCCCACTCAGGCGAAATCAGAAGCGCTTGATACGGCTCTTCCGCCTGCTCGACGGCTGCTCGCAGGATCGGGGTCCGGACGTCGTATTCATTCCGGAATGCCTGCATGAAGCGAACGCGGGATGCCTCACGCTCGCGGGCTTTCCGGTCGCGCTCTGCCATCTGCCATCTGACCGCTTCCTCCAGTAGCATCACACGGTCGCGACGACGGAAGGCGTTCATCTGCTGGCCCCTGTTTCATCGGCCCGATCCTGAATTCGGCCATTCCCTCCGAATCCGAGTGTGCGCTGCTCTCCGTTGGTCGCGTCCAGACTGGCGCCGGGTCTCAGGACGAAGGCGTTCTTGGGCCAGAGGGACACGCGAGACCGAGCTTCCTGAGAGAGACCGACGATGCGAGGGAGAAGGGCAGTGTCGGTCCGGTTGAAACGAAGAACCCCAGCCCTCGCGAGCTTGGAACCCGTGCCGAGAAGACGTTCGGCGGCGGCCTCGGCGTTGGCGTGAAAGCCCGAGAACTTCAGAACGTAGGGGACCGCGAGGCCCACTTGTTCTGCGGAGGAGTCTTGGAACAGGACCGCCCAGACGAGCTGCTCGTCTCCGGTCAGTTCCATTCTCCGGAGTTCCGCTCCGATAGCGTCGTCCGTGCAGCGATGCGCGGCCTGCAACCGCGCCGCCAAACGACCACGCCGCAGGACCGTCCAGTCCCAACCCGGCTGACCCGGTCTGACGCCCTGCCACATGTTCTCCGTCTCGTGTGCCGGTAGCCGGATGGCGTCGATCAGCTGCCGGGTGTCGTATTCGAGATCGTCCAGCGCCTCCTGCCGGTTTGTCGGGAGGTCCGGAAGGCCCTGCCCGTCTCCTTCGCCGGTCGTGAGCCGTTCAATCATGCGGCGGGGCAGGCGGTACAGCCGCTGCGCCGGGTTTGAAGAGGGTGCGCATTCGATCAGGTCGAGATCTCGGAGCGCACCCTTAGTCTCCAGCCGGGACCTCACTTCCCATTGCCGTCCGACGTGGTTGGCCCCGAGTGCATGCATGATCCTGATCAAGCGAAGTCCGCCTTGGGACTGCGGGTCGAGCCCATTTCTCAGGAGCGACAGCAGGATCAACCGGTCGATGAAGTCCAGCTCGTTCTCACGGACGAACGCCTCGAACGGTAGGGGGATTCCGGCCTCCAGCGTGTTCGCCGTAGCTCCCTCAAGGGCCTTCATTGAGTCGATGCGCTCTTCGAACGGGGGAATGACGTCCAGCCGAGCCCGCGATTCGTCATCGATATAGGCCGGACCGAGTAGTCGGAACCACGAGGTCAAGTAGTGGAACCCATCTTCGAAGTGATCTTGTTCCGGCCTTTTCGGTGGCGGCGTTGTTTCCATGGCGATCCTCCTTCTCGTAGCAGTCGGCACACTCTTCACAGGGGTGCGAAGTGCCCCGAGCTGAACTGCTCCTCTAGCTCGCCAGAACGGATTCAATGCCGGAACTAGGTCCTTCGGGAAATGCCGCAGCGTCCGGACGGAGGAATCAGTCTGGCGTTAGTACGTGAGGTGATTAACCGGAGTCAGGGAGGATCTTCATCCGCTCTCCTCATGGCGACCCAGGTCTTTCGCCGGGTCTGGCTTTCCCACCTTGCCCTCGCCGTGGGGTAGGTTGGGCAGGCTTCGCAGGGCCATATCCCTCCGCCTGTCTGCATGAGCTGGGCTCGTTGGGCTTTGCGCCGCCGAGCGTTGAGGCGATCTGGCTTCCAGCGACCTCCTTCTGGCGGGAAGTAACGTCTCCTCCCGCCGCCGAATAACTACGCTGTTTCCACTCCGAGGTCAAGCCCTCCTGATCTCCGTGACCCATGCCTTGGGGGGCTGGCGGGCCGACCCCAGCTGGACTGGGTACCTCAGCGAAGTCAGGCGCATCTGCCGTAAGAGGAAGAGTTTTGTTTGGCTCCGGATGCGCGGCTGAGGATGAAGCCCCACGAGCAGTTTCGTCACACGAAACCAGATCGCTTCCGTTCGTGTCGGTTCTCCCGAGAATCCGGAAGGAAGTGCGCGTGCTCTAGCGGAGCGGAGGAACGAAGACGCTTGAAGTGTCAACCTGCCGGAGAAACCGGTACGAAACCTGCGGATTCCGGACTGAATGCTCCGTGTTCGTGTGTCGATTCCGGGAAGGTCCGATTCACTTCCTGCGGATTCCCGAAGGAGACCGTTCAGTCGCTTCAAGACGTTGAGGATAGTTGGTGGAAATAGGCGGGGACTTTGGTGGCGCATGACGGAAACGAGCGAAATCTCCCCAGTTCGGAACGCGTTGATCGGGAACTCAGGAAGAGCGGGCACCGCAAGACTGGAAGATTGTTTCCGATAGCCAGCTGACGGTCTAGCGAGGCCTGATGTCCGTCACTCGTGGGGAGAGGCAAGCCACCTCCGTTGACGAGCCTGCCCGAGACGGACTGAGTCGTCTTTCCGTCACTTCGCCCTATCTGCTCTGGATAAGAACGGTCGCGCTTGTCGATGGTTGACGAGCACATTGCACGGTAGTACAATATGCGGATCGAGCGACGGGCCTTTCGGGTAGCGCCTCCAGAAGCTCAGACATTCAATTCTCGTCATATGGCGAGCCATGAAGGATGAAGTTCCTCCGCCGGATGTTACGCGCCCGGCCCCCTGGACACACGATTGTGTCACGCAGCGAGCGGC
>CAZLQX010000017.1:0-89678 GCA_964561935.1 uncultured Holophagales bacterium | reverse complement strand
GGGTCGCGGCGGCCGGGGGCCTCCTCGACGCCGAGCTCGCCGCCGCGGAGGGACGCGGCGGCCTCCTGCCGGCCGACGTCCACGAGCTGAAGGTCCGCTGGCTCGGGAAGAAGCAGGGGGTCGTCACGGGCCTCCTCGCGCGCCTCAAGGAGGTGCCGAAGGAGGAGAAGGCCGCGTTCGGCGCCGGCGTGAACGCGCTGACGCCGGAGGTCGAGGCGCGCCTCGACGCGCTCGAGGCGGAGGCGGCCGCGCGCGCGGCCGCGCTCGCGGAGGCGGCGAAGGCCGTCGACGTGACGCTCCCGCCGCGCGTCCCGCCGGTCGGCCGCCTCCACCCGCTCACGGTCGTGAGGCGCCGGATCGAGCACGCCTTCCGCGGGCTCGGCTACGAGGTCGCCGACGGGCCGGAGATCGAGACGGACTGGTACAACTTCGAGTCGCTCAACTTCGCGCCGGACCACCCGGCGCGCGACTCGGTCGACACGTTCTTCGTCGAGGGGGGCGGGACGGGGCGCGACGCGCTCCTCCTCCGGACCCACACCTCGCCCGTGCAGATGCGGACGATGGAGGGGCGCAAGCCCCCGATCCGCGTCCTCTGTCCGGGGCGCGTCTACCGCAAGGACGACATCGACCCGCGCCACTCGCCCGTCTTCCACCAGATGGAGGGGCTCGTCGTCGACGAGGGGATCACGTTCGCGCACCTGCGCGGGACGCTCTCGGCCTTCGCGAAGAGCTTCTTCGGAGGGCGCGCCGAGGTGCGCCTCGCGCCGACGTTCTTCCCGTTCGTCGAGCCGGGCGTCGACTGCGCCGTGAGCTGCGTCTTCTGCGAGAACGGGTGCCGGATCTGCTCGTACTCCGGCTGGATCGAGATCATGGGGGCCGGGATGGTCCACCCGAACGTCCTCGCGAACGCGGGGATCGACCCGGAGCGCTACACGGGCTTCGCGTTCGGGATGGGGATCGACCGGATCGCGATGCTCCTCCACGGCATCCCCGACCTGCGCCTCCTCTTCGAGAACGACGTCCGGTTCCTCGACCGGACATGGAGCTGACCGTGCGCTCTGCGCCCGGGGAACGCGGAGGCCGCGGCGGGCGGCTTCCCGGGGAGCTGACCCGATGAAGTTCCGCCTCGAGTGGCTCGGGCAGTACCTGCCCGGCGACCTGCCCGACCTCGCCACGCTCCGCCGCCGCCTCACGGACGTCGGCTTCATCGTGGAGGGGACGGAAGGGGAAGGGAAGGACGCGGTCCTCGAGGTCGAGCTGACGGCGAACCGCCCCGACGGGATGAACCACCGGGGTCTCGCCCGCGAGGCCGCGTGCGCCCTCGGACGGGAGTTCCGCGACGTGCCGCCTCCGGCGCCCGCCGAGGGGGCCGTCGAGGCCGGGGCCCTCGCGACGGTCGAGATCGAGGAGCCCGGGCTCTGCTCGCGCTATTCGGCGCGGGTCGTGGAGGGGCTTGGCGTGCGCGAGGCCTCCGCGAAGGTCCAGGAGCGGCTCCGCGGTCTCGGGATGAACCCGATCTCGGCCCCCGTCGACGCGACGAACCACGTCCTCTGGGACATCGGCCAGCCGCTGCACGCCTTCGACCTCGACACGCTCGCGAAGGGCCCGGGCGGGCTCCCCGCGATCGTCGTCCGGCGGGCGCGCGCCGGTGAGACGCTCGTCACCCTCGACGGCGTCGAGCGGACGCTCTTCCCCGAGGACCTCGTCATCGCCGACGCCGAGAAGCCCGTCGCCCTCGCGGGCGTCATGGGCGGCCTCGCCACGGCGATCACGCCGTCGACGACGCGCGTCCTCCTCGAGTCGGCTCACTTCGACGCGACCGCGGTGAGGAAGACGGCCCGCCGCCACGGGATGCACACGGACGCCTCCCACCGCTTCGAGAGAGGGACCGACCCGGGGACGACGGTCGAGGGGCTCGAGCGCGTCGTCGCGCTCCTCGTCGCGGACTGCGGCGGGACGGTGGCGCGCGGGGTGATCGACGCGCTCGGGACACCGCGGCCGCGGAAGACGGTGGCCCTTCGCCACGCCCGCCTCGTCTCGTTCCTCGGGATGGACGTGCCGATCGCGCGGTGCGTCGAGATCCTCACCGCCCTCTCGTTCGGCGTCGCCGAGACGGCCCCGGGCGTCCTCGAGGTGTCCGTCCCTTCCTGGCGGGTCGACGTGGAGCAGGAGTGCGACCTCGTCGAGGAGGTCATCCGGGTCGTCGGCTACGCGGCGCTCCCGGAGACGCTCCCGCACCCTTACAACCCGACCTTCACCGAGCCGGTCCTCGCACGCGAGGAGCGCGCCCGCGACCTCCTCGCCGCGGCGGGCTTCGCGGAGGCGTGCACCTACTCGTTCGTCTCGGAGGAGGAGAACGGGCCGTTCTCCTCCTGCGTCGCCGGGACGGCCCCCGTCATCGCGAACGCGCTCGGGGAGCCGTTCACGACGATGCGCGCGACGCCGGTCATCGGGCTCCTGCGTGCGGCGCGGCACAACGTCCGCCGCGGGCTCGGAGACCTCGCCCTCTTCGAGGTCGGCCGTGCCTACGCGCTCGTCGACGGCCGTCCGGTCGAGAGCCGGCGCGCGGCGCTGCTCCTCTCCGGTCGCCGCGGCGTCCACTGGGCCGCCGAGGCGCGCCCGGCCGACTTCTACGACGGCTCGGGCGCCGTCGCGGCGCTCTTCGGCGGTCTCGGGGCGGCGTCGCCGGCCTTCCGGCCGGCCGCCTTCCCGTTCCTGGCCCCCGGCCGATCTGCCGAGGTCCTCGTCGAGGGGAGATCCGTCGGGTGGGTCGGCGTTCTGGCGGGGAGCCTGTCCGCCGCCTGGGACCTCGGCGAGGTCGTCGTCGCCGACGTCGCGCTCGAGGCGATCCCCGTGCCGCCTCCCCCCGCGTCCGTCGAGATGCCGTCGCGCTTTCCCGGGAGCGAGGTCGACCTGACGGTGACGCACCCGCTGGCCCTCTCGTGGGACGCCCTCGCTTCGGCCGTTCGGACGGGCGCTCCCGAAGAGCTCCTCGCGGTCGAAGCGAAGTACCTCTGGCGAGGCACGGGAGTCCCCGACGGGCATGTGAAGACGACCCTCACCGTGGCCTTCGGGTCCGCGGAGCGCTCCCTCGAGCGCGACGAGATCAACCGCTGGCGGGACGAAGCCGCCCGGCGCGTCCTCGCCGTCCCCGGGACGACGGTGGACGGAATCTCCTGAAGGAGAACGAGATGAGCGGAAAGAAGGAGAAGGCGCCGGTCGAGGAGACCGCCCCGGAGGCGGTGGCCGAGCTGGAGCAGCTGCTCGGGACGATGGAGGAGAAGGTGGCCCGTCTCCTCTCTGCGGCGAAGGCGTCGTCCGATGAGAACGCCCGGCTGCTCGCGGCCCTGGAGGAGACGGCGGCCGAGAGGGACCGGCTCAAGGCCGAGCTTTCGGACAGCCGGGAGGGAGCCGTCAAGGTCGCGGAGCTGAACGAGAAGCTCTCTCGTCTCGCGCAGGAGCGGGAAGAGGTCCGAACCCGTATCGAGCGTCTGGTCAAGAGCTTGGAAGCAGACGCGACGGGGGCCTGACCCGCTGCATGCTATTCTCCGAAGCGGCAGCCGGGAAGGAGAGCTGCCGGGATGGAGAACAGGCCTACCGTCATCCAGGTGGAGATCTTCGGCCAGACGTATTCGGTTCGCGCGGCCGGCGATGCGGAGTACATCCGCGACCTCGCCGCGTTCGTGGACCGGAAGATGCGGGAGGTGGCGGCGCACGCCCCGACCGTCGACTCGACGAAGATCGCCATCCTGACGGCCCTGAACGTCTCCGACGAGTTTCACCAGCATCGATCGAAGACCCGGATGGGTGATCCGGGGCGGCTCGTCCCCGTGGCGGGCCGCCTCGTCGAGAAATTGGACGAGATCCTCGGGATCCTGCCTGCGGAGGTCCCGGCGCGAGCCGGAACGGAAGAAGCTGGCACCCTGCGCGGTGCGTGATTGAGCGCATGTCCTTGAACCGATATTTGAACCCCGAACGCTCCGAAGCCCGGCCACCCTGTGACGCCCCGGCTCCGGCCGGGGAACTGACGGGTCGCCCCGGGGCGTTCTCCCTGGTCTGGCGAGGGTTCAAAGACTCAGGCTCACACGGCCGAGGCGGGGGCCTTTTCCTCCCCGCGAGGGCGTTCTAGCCGCAGGCCCCGTCGCTCCCCGGTTTCCCGGCACAGGGTCACCCTCGAGAAGACAGAGACGAGGGGGACCACAGGTGAATCTGATCATCCTCGCCATTGCCGCGATCCTCTTCGTGGCGGCGGGCATCTTCTTCGTCCTCGGGGCGAGGGCGAAGGGACGGGCCGACGAGGCCCGGGCCCTCGCCGACCTCGAGGCGAAGAAGGTCCTGGAGACGGCGAAGCTCCAGGCCGAGTCCGAGGTGCGTCGGGCGCAGGCTTCGGCGCAGAAGGCCGAGCTCGACGCGAAGGAGCAGCTGCTCAAGGCCCGCGAGTCCCTCGACGAGGAGATCGCGAGGCGCCGGAACGAGCTCGCCGACCTCGAGAAAAGGCTCCTCGCCAAGGAGGAGGCGCTCGACAGGAAGATCGGGACCGCGGAGAAGCGCGAGCAGGACGCCGAGAACCGCGCGAAGAACCTCGACAAGCGCGAGAAGCGCGTCGAGGAGGTCGAGGCGGAGGCCCAGAAGGCGGCCGACGAGCTCGTCGCCGCCCAGAGGACGAAGCTCGAGCAGATCGCCGGGCTGACGGCCGAGCAGGCCAAGAAGGACCTCGTCCGCGAGCTCGAGAACGAGGCCCGGCTCGAGGCGACCGGCCTGATCCGGCGGATCGAGGAGGACGCGGTCGACAACGCGCAGATGAAGGCGAAGCGCCTCCTCGCGATGACGACGCAGCGGATGGCCTCGGACTACGTCGCGGAGACGACCGTCACGGTCCTCGACCTGCCGAGCGACGAGATGAAGGGGCGGATCATCGGCCGCGAGGGGCGGAACATCCGCGCCGTCGAGGCTGCGACGGGCGTCGACATCATCATCGACGACACGCCGGAGGCGGTGCTCCTCTCGTCGTTCGACCCGATCCGCCGCGAGGTCGCCCGCCGGGCCCTCGAGCGGCTCATCCAGGACGGCCGGATCCACCCCGGGCGGATCGAGGAGGTCGTCGAGAAGGTCCGCGCCGAGCTCTGGGACGACCTCAAGAAGACCGGCGAGGCGGCGGCCTACGAGTTCGGCATCGCCGACCTCCACCCCGAGCTCGTCAAGCTCCTCGGTCGCCTGAAGTACCGGACGAGCTACGGGCAGAGCGTCCTGCAGCACTCGAAGGAGGTCGCCTGGGCCGCCTGCCACATGGCGAGCGAGCTGAAGGTCGACGTGGCCGTCGCCAAGCGCGCCGGCATTCTCCACGACATCGGCAAGGCGATCGACCGCGAGCAGGAGGGGACTCACCTCGAGCTCGGCCGCCAGCTCCTGAAGAAGTACGGCGAGAGCGAGGCCGTGATCCACGGCATGGAGTGCCACCACGGCGACTACGAGCCGCGGACGATTGAGGCGGTCCTCGTGAACGCCGCGGACGCGATCTCGGCGGCCCGTCCCGGCGCCCGCCGCGAGATCATCGAGACGTACGTCAAGCGGCTCGAGAAGCTCGAGCAGATGACGCAGGGGATGAAGGGGGTCGAGAAGACCTTCGCCATCCAGGCGGGGCGCGAGCTCCGCGTCATCGTCGACGCCAAGCAGGTCAACGACGCCGACTGCTTCTGGATGTCGAAGGACCTCGCCAAGCGGATCCAGTCGGAGCTGCAGTACCCGGGCCAGATCCGGATCACCGTCATCCGCGAGACGCGCGCCGTCGAGTACGCCAAGTAGACCCTCGGAACCAGTGGAACTCCCGCCGCCCCGGGGACGACCCGGGGCGGCTTCGTCAGGCCCCCCGGAGGATCGGACGTTGAAGCTCCTGTTCGTCGGAGACGTCGTCGGGAAGCCGGGCCGCAAGGCGCTCGGCCTCCTCGAGAAGGTCATCGCCTGCGAGGCGGTCGACTTCACCGTGGTGAACGTCGAGAACGCCGCGGGCGGCTTCGGCGTGACGGCGGAGATCTTCGCCGACCTCTCGAAGCTCCCCGTCGACGTCTTCACGTCGGGGAACCACATCTGGGACAAGAAGGACTTCGTCCCCCTCCTCGACGACATCCCGAACCTCCTCCGCCCCGCGAACTACCCTCCCGGCAATCCGGGGCGGGGCTGGACGGTCCAGGCGACGCCGGGCGGGATCCCGGTCGGGGTCCTGAACCTGCAGGGGCAGGTTTTCATGGCGGCGACCGACTCGCCGTTCCGCGTCGGCGACGCCTGCCTCGAGGAGATGCGGGCCGCGCAGCCGGACCTGAAGGTCGTCCTGATCGACATCCACGCCGAGGCGACCTCGGAGAAGCAGGCCGTCGGCTGGTGGTTCGACGGGCGCGCCTCGCTCGTCATCGGGACGCACACGCACGTCCCGACGGCGGACGCGAGGGTCCTCCCGAAGGGGACGGCGTACCAGGGGGACGCCGGGATGACGGGCGCCTACGAGGGGATCATCGGCTTCGACCCGAAGACGATCCTCGAGCGCTTCCGCTTCCAGACGCCTCGCGGGATGGAGACGGCGACCCGGGACGTGAGGCTCTGCGGGGCGGTCGTCGACGTGGACGAGGCGACGGGGAAGGCCCGGGCGATCACGCCGATCCAGGAGAGGCTCGCCGGTTGACGCCGCCCGCAGCGTGCGCCGCGGCCCGGCCTCCCTGCTAGCATCGCGCCATGGCCGTCGACCCCGAGCTCCTCGCCATCCTCGCCTGTCCCGCCTGCGAGTCCCGGCCCGCGGTGGCGCTCTGCGCGCTCGAGGCTGCGGCCGCCGCGCAGGTCGCGGAGAAGTACCGCGACAAGTTCCGCGACGAGGAGCCGGTCGTGAAGGACGGGCTCCACTGCGCGGTCTGCGGGCGGGTCTACCCGATCGTCTCCGACATCCCGGTGATGCTCGTCGACGAGGCCCTCCCTCCCGGGGCACGGGCGTCCTGAGGCTCCTCCCCGGCCCCTTCGCGCGCCGCGGGCCGGCGGAGCGGCTCGCGTTCGGCGCCCTCGTCCTGTGCGCCGCGCTGACCTTCTCGAACGCCGCCGCGAACGTCGCGCTCGCCCTCTCCGCGCTCGGGCTCCTCGTCCTGCGCGCTCGGGCGGTCCGGGCGGGGGAGACGGTCTTCCCGCGCTCCTCGCCGCTCCTCCTCCCTGTCGGCCTCTTCGTCGCCCTCACGGTCGTCTCGGCCCTCTTCTCGACCGACCCCGCGCGCTCGTTCGTGGCGACGAAGGGTCTCCTCTCGTTCCTCCTCGTCGTCCTCGTCGCCGGCCTCGTCGACGACCCGGGCGACGGGCACGCCTTGCTCGACGCCCTCCGGCTGACGACGCTCTACCTCGTCCTCCGCGGACTCTTCGACTGGTTCGTCGGCGGACACGACCACGTCGACAGCCGCCTCGCCGGCGGGCTCTCGATCTACATGACCTACGCGGGGCTCCTGATGGTCCTCGCGCTCCTCCTCGGGGGGCGCGCGCTGACCGCCTTTCGCCCCCTCCGGGACCGGCTCGTCGACGGCGCCCTCGCCCTCGGAGCGACCGCGCTCGTCGGCCTGACGTTCACCCGGAACGCCTATCTCGGCCTCGTCGCGGGCGCCCTCGTCCTCGCGATGACGGCTCGGCCTCGGCTCGGCCTTGCCCTGCTCCCCGCCGGGGCCGCGCTCCTCCTCCTCCTCCCGGCGGGCGTGCGCGAGAGGGCGGCCTCGACGTTCGACCGGACGGACGCCGCCGCGCGGGACCGCCTCTCGATGTGGGCCGCCGGCGCGGAGATGATCGCGGAGAGGCCCTTCACGGGCGTCGGCCCGGGCCGGATCAAGGAGCTCTACCCGGTCTACCGCCGTGCCGGGTTCGTCGAGCCGAGCGTCGGGCACCTCCACGACAACGTCGTGAACGTCGCGGCCGAGACGGGGGTCCCCTCGGCGCTCGCCTACCTCGCGATCGTCGCCGCCGCCTTCGCCGGGACGTGGCGCCTCGGGACCGACCGGTCCCGGCCGGCGATCCGGGCCCTGGCCCGCGGGGCCCTCGCCGCGAACGCGGCACTCTTCGTGGCCGGCGTCTTCGAGTACAACTTCGGCGACTCGGAGATCCTCCGGCTCATGCTCGTCGTCCTCGCGCTCCCGTTCGCGGCGGCGTGCACGGCGGGCGACGCAGCCCCCCTCACCCCGGAGACCTGCCGGGGCGTCGAGGACCCTCCCGCTCGCCAATAGAATCCGGAAGCGATGCCGTTCCGGTACCGACCGCCGACGCGCGGCCGCGGGAGCTCCTTCGAGCCGTCTCTCCCCTTCGGCGACGGGTCGCCCGAGGCGTCCGCGATTCCCGTATCGCTCTTCGTCGCGAAGCTGAACGGCGTCCTTCGAGCGGCGCTGCCGGAGAGCTGGGTCAAGGGGGAGATCGGCGAGTGGAGGGTCTGGTCGTCGGGCCACGCCTACTTCACGCTGAAGGACTCCTCGGCGGCGCTCCCTGCGGTCATGTGGGCCACGGACGTCGCGCGGCTGCCGTTCCGCCCGGAGGAGGGGACGGAGGTCCTCGCCCGCGGGCGGCCGGACGTCTACCCGCGGAGCGGGAAGCTCTCGTTCGTCGTCGCCGAGCTCCAGCCCGTCGGGGCGGGGGCGCTCCGCCTCGCGCTCGAGCAGCTCCGGGCGAGGCTCGCGGCGGAGGGGCTCTTCGACCCGGCGCGGAAGAAGAGGCTGCCGCTCCTCCCGCGCCGGATCGGCGTCGTCACGTCGCGGCACGGGGCCGCGGTGCGGGACATCCTCAAGGTCCTCTCCGCGCGCTTCCCGAACGCCCACGTGACGGTCTGGCCGGTCGCGGTCCAGGGAGCCTCGGCCCCGTCCGAGATCGCGCGGGCCGTCGGGGGGCTCTCGCGCCTCGGCGCCGTCGACGTCGTCATCGTCGCCCGTGGCGGAGGATCCCGGGACGACCTGTCCGCCTTCAACGACGAACGCGTCGTCCGGGCCGTCGCGGCGTGCCGTCTCCCGACGATCTCGGCCGTGGGGCACGAGATCGACGTGACGCTCACGGACCTCGCGGCGGACCTGAGGGCCGCGACGCCGTCCCAGGCCGCGGAGCTCGTCGTCGCCCGCCGGGACGACCTCGAGGGACGGATCTCCACGCTCTCGCGCGAGCTCGCGCGGACGCTCAAGGGACGCCTCCTCGCCGCCCACGCGGACGCGTCGCGGCTCGTCCACGCGCCCGTCCTCGCGGGCTTCCCCGCGAGGACGGCGGCGTTCGGCGGCCGTGTCGCCTCGGCGGCGCGCTCGCTCCTGGCTGCGGTCCGCCGCCTCCCGTCCGCATACGGCGAGCGGCTCGTTCGGGCCGAAGCGTCGGTCGCGTCCTGGCCGGACCGCGCGGCCCTCCCGCTCGGCCTCGCGCGCGTCTCCGCGGCGGAGCGGGCCGCGGCCGAGCGGCTCGCGCGGAGGCTCGGCGCGGCGCGCGAGCGGCTCGGCGCGCTCGCGGGGGCCCTGGCCGCGCTCGACCCGCTCCGGGTCCTGGCCCGGGGCTACTCGGTGACCTACCTCGAGGGGACGAAGACGCCCCTCGTCGACCCGGGGGCGGTCGCGCCGGGCGACCCGCTCCGGATCGTCCTCGCGCGCGGCACGCTCCGCGCGCGCGTGACCGACGGACCGAAGGACGGTGAACGATGACGGCGAAGTCGAAGCTCCCGAAGGGGCTCACGTTCGAGAAGGCGCTCGAGAGGCTGGAGAGGATCGTCGCGGAGCTCGAGGAGCCCGAGCGAGGGCTGGAGGCGTCGCTCGCGCTCTTCGAGGAGGGCGTCGCTCTCTCGCGGCTCTGCCGCGGCAAGCTCGACGAGATCCAGAAGCGGGTCGACGTCGTGCTGAAGGAGACGCCGGACGGCCTCGTCACGGAGCCGCTCGACGAGGAGGAGGACGAGGCGGGCGGCGAGGAGGAGCCGTGAGCCTGGCGGCGTTCCTCGCGGGCGCCAGGGCGGAGGCCGAGGCGGCCCTCGCCCGGGTCCTCCCGCCGGCCGGGTCGCCCCTCGCCGACGCGATGCGCTACTCGACGCTCGCGGGAGGGAAGCGCCTGAGGCCGGCGCTCGCCCTCGCGTTCCACGACGTCCTCGGCGGGAACGCCGCGCCGCGCGGCGAGGTGGCCGAGGCGGCGGCGGCGCTCGAGCTCGTCCACACCTACTCGCTCGTCCACGACGACCTGCCGTGCATGGACGACGACGCCCTGAGGCGCGGCAAGCCGACGTGCCACGTCGTCCACGGCGAGGCGATGGCGCTCCTCGCCGGGGACGCCCTCCAGACGCTCGGCTTCGAGGTCCTCTCCTCCCGGCCGCGCGGGGAGCTCTTCGCGCCCCGCCGGGCGGACGCGGTCCTCATCCTCGCACGGGCGATCGGGGCCGACGGCATGGCCGGCGGCCAGGCGCTCGACCTCGCCGCCTCGGGTCCCGGGCACGACGCGCTCCGGACGGCGGAGCGCCTGAGGGAGATCCACGAGAAGAAGACGGGGCGCCTCCTCTCGGCCGCGTGCGAGCTCGGCGCCGTCCTCGCGGGCGCGCCGGCGGAGCGGCGCCGCGAGGCGGCCGCCTACGGCGACGCGCTCGGCATCCTCTTCCAGATCGCCGACGACCTTCTCGACGTCACGGCGACGGCCGCGGTCCTCGGCAAGAGCGTCGGAAAGGACGCCGCCCAGGAGAAGCTGACGTACGTGTCGGTCTTCGGGGTCGAAGGCGCGCGGGCGGAGCGCGAGAAGGCGCTCGGCGCGACGCTCGAGCGCGCGCGGGCCCTCGAGGCGACGCCGGGGCTCCTCGCGTCCCTCGCGGAGTTCGCGGCGAACCGGGACCGGTGACGACCGGATATCATTCGCGGCTCTATGACGATCCGTCCGACCCCGCTCCTGGACCGGGTGAGCTGGCCCCGGGACCTGAAGACCCTGACCCTGGAGGAGCTCGCGACGCTCTCGGACGAGCTCCGGACCTTCCTCATCGACACCGTCTCCAAGACCGGCGGCCACTTCGCCTCCGGCCTCGGGACCGTGGAGCTGACGGTCGCCCTCCACTACGTCTTCGACACGCCCCGGGACCTCCTCGTCTGGGACGTGAGCCACCAGTGCTATCCGCACAAGGTCCTCACCGGCCGGCGCGACCGCCTCCACACGATCCGCCAGAAGGGGGGGCTCTCGGGGTTCACGAGCCGGACCGAGTCGGAGTACGACGTCTTCGGGGCGGCACACGCCTCGACCTCGATCTCGGCGGCGCTCGGGATGGCGGCGGCCCGGGACGCCAAGGGGGACGACTACAGCGTCGTCGCGATCATCGGCGACGGGGGCCTCACGGGCGGCGTCGCGATGGAGGGGCTGAACCAGGGCGGGTACCTGAAGCGGCGGCTCATCGTCATCCTGAACGACAACGAGATGTCGATCGCCCCGAACGTCGGGGCGATGTCGGGCTACCTCCTCCGGATCGCCCGCGGCCAGATCTACAAGCGCGTCCGCGAGGAGGTCTCGCACGTCCTGAAGAAGCTCCCGAAGGGGGAGCGGCTCGCCGAGCTCGCGGACCACCTCGAGGACGGGCTCAAGAAGGCGCTCGTCCCCGGGACCCTCTTCGAGGAGCTCGGGTTCCGGTACGTCGGCCCGATCGACGGGCACAGCCTCCCGTCGCTCGTGAGGACACTCCGCGAGGCGCGGACCTACGACGGCCCGATCCTCCTCCACGTGAGGACGACGAAGGGGAAGGGGTACGCCTTCGCGGAGCAGGACCCGGTCTACTGGCACGGTCCCTCGCCCTTCAAGGTCGAGACGGGGGAGGTCGCGAAGAAGCCGGCCCCGCCGAGCTACACGACCGTCTTCGCGGACACGCTCGCCGAGCTCGCCCGGAAGGACGAGCGGGTCGTCGCGATCACCGCGGCGATGCCCGACGGGACCGGGCTCGACCGGTTCGCGAAGGAGTTTCCCGCGAGGACGTTCGACGTCGGCATCTGCGAGCAGCACGCGGTCCTCTTCGCCGCCGGAATGGCGACGCAGGGGCTCAAGCCCGTCTGCGCGATCTACTCGACGTTCCTCCAGAGGGCCTACGACCAGGTCTTCCACGACGTCTGCCTGATGGACCTCCCCGTCGTCTTCGCGCTCGACCGGGCCGGGGTCGTCGGCTCGGACGGCCCGACGCACCACGGCGCCTACGACCTCTCGTACCTGAGGGTCTTCCCGAACATGCACGTCGCCGCGCCGAAGGACGAGGCCGAGCTGAGGAACCTCGTCGCGACGGCGCTCGCCCTCGGCCGCCCCGTCGCCGTCCGCTATCCGCGCGGCGCGGGGTACGGCGCCGCGCTCGACCCGGAGCCGAAGCTCCTGCCGGTCGGGAAGGGAGAGGTCCTCCGCGTCGGGAAGGACGGCGTCGTCGTCGCGGTCGGCGACCCCGTCGTCCCGGCGCTCCGCGCGGCCGAACGGCTCGCGGCGGAAGGGGGCGCCTCGCTCACGGTCGTCAACGCGCGGTGGGTGAAGCCGCTCGACGTCGAGCTCCTCTCGCAGCTCGTGAAGCCCGGGGCGACCGTCTTCACGGTCGAGGAGAACGCCGTCGCCGGAGGCTTCGGCTCCGCGGTGACCGAGGCGCTCGACGGCCTCGGGATCGCGGTGCGCGTCCGCCGGCTCGGGATCCCGGACCGATACGTCCCGCACGCGACCCAGGCCGAGCAGCGCGCGGAGCTCGGTCTCGACGAGGAGGGGCTCCTCCGGTCGTTCCGCGAGGGAACGGGCGGCGCGGGGGTCGTTCCGATGAGACCCCGCGCCGCGGGCTGAGGCGCCGACGCCGATGCGCGCTCTCGTCTGCGAGCGGGCGGGACACGTCGCCCTGAAGGAGGTCCCCGAGCCCGAGCCCGGTCCCGGGGAGGTCGTCGTCCGCGTCGAGGCGACGCTCACCTGCGGGACCGACCTGAAGCTGATCCGGCGCGGCCATCCGAAGGTCGCCTTCCCGACGGTCCTCGGGCACGAGGCGTGCGGCCTCGTCGCGCGCGTCGGCGACGGAGCGCCCTTCGCCGTCGGCGAGCGCGTCGCGTCGGGCGTGACGGGCCCCTGCGGCCGCTGCGACGAGTGTCGATCCGGGCGCCCGAACCTCTGCGCGACGGCCTTCGAGGACAACCTCTGGGGGACCTGGGCCGATCTCGCGCGGATCCCGGCGCGCGTCGTCGCCTCGACGCTCTTCCGCGTCCCGGAGGGCGTCGCGCCCCCTTCGGCCGCGCTCCTCGACCCGCTCGCGTCCGTCCTGCACGGGCTCGGCCGCCTCCCCGACCCCGCGGGACGGACGGTCCTCGTCCTCGGCGCGGGGCCGATCGCGCTCCTCTTCACGCACCTCCTCCTCCGGCGGAGCGCCTCGCGCGTCCTCGTCGTCGACCGGAACCCCGCGCGGCTCGCGGGCCACGCGGCGCTCGGGGCCGAAGTCGTCCCGGTCTCCGGGGCGCTCGCGCCGGCCGTCGCGGAGCGGACGGGAGGGAGGGGCGTCGACCTCGTCGTCGAGACGACGGGCGCTCCCGAGGTCGCCGAGGAGGCGCCGCTCCTCGCGGCGCGCGGCGGGACGGTCCTCCTCTTCGCCGGGCTCGCGCGCGACGTACGGCTCTCCGTCGCAGCCCATCGGATCCACTACGACGAGGTGAGCCTCGTCGGGACGTTCCATTACACCCCGGCCGACGCGCGCGAGGCGCTCGACCTCCTGGCTCGGGGCGAGGTCCCGACGGATCGCGTCGTCACGTCCGAGAGCCCCCTCGAGGCGTTCGCCTCCGTCCTCGAGCGTGTCGAGCGCGGGGAGGAGATGAAGGTGGCGTTCCGGCCGTGATCCCGACGACGATGAGGGCCGCGCTCGTCCGCGCGCCCGGGCAGGTCGAGATCGTCGAGATGGAGGTCCCGAAGCCCGGGCCCGGGGAGATCCTCGTCGCGATGAAGGCCGTCGTCGTCTGCGGGAGCGACGTCCACCCCTGGTACGTCGCCTCGAAGGCCCCGGCCGTCCTCGGGCACGAGACCGCGGGGGTCGTGGCCTTCACCGGGCCCGGCGTGTCGCACCTTTCGCCCGGGGACCGGCTGTTCGTCCACCACCACGTCCCGTGCGGCGCCTGCCGCTCGTGCGCCGCGGGAGAGAGCGTCATGTGCGCGGAATGGAAACCGTCGCGCCTCCACCCGGGGGGGCTCGCGGAGTACGTCCGCGTCGAGGCGCCAACTGTGGCGCGCGACGCGCTTCTCCTCCCTCCGCACGTCTCGTTCACCGGCGGGGCGTTCGTGGAGCCGGTCGCGTGCGCGATCAAGGCGGTCGACCGAGCGCTCGTCCGCGGAGGAGACGCCGCGCTCGTCGTCGGCCTCGGCTCGAACGGCCTCCTCCTCGGCTGGCTCGCCCGCCTCGCGGGGGCCGCGCTCCTCGTCGGGAGCGACCCCGACCCGGTGAGACGGCGCCTCGCCCTCGAGCACGGCTTCGACGCCGTCGTCGACCCGTCGGCAGGACCGGTCCCGGAGGCGATCCGGGCCGTCTCTCCGCGCGGCGCGGACGCCGTCTTCGTCGTCCCGACCTCGTCCGCGGCGGTCCTCCCGGCGATCGAGGCGGCCGCCCCAGCGGGACGCGTCGTCTTCTTCTCGCCCGTCGCTCCGGGCGAGACCTGGCCCGTCGTGCCGAACGTCCCCTACTTCAAGGACCTCACGCTCCGCTTCAGCTACTCCTCCGGCCCGCTCGAGACGCGCCGCGCGCTCGACCTGATCGCCTCGGGCGCCCTCCCCGTCGAGCGGCTCGTGACGCACCGGCTCCCGCTCTCGCGGACGGCCGAGGCGTTCGCGCTCGCCGAAGCCGGCGGCGAGACGCTGAAGGTCGTCGTCGAGATCTGATGGCCGGGCCTCGGACGCGCCTCGACGTCCTCCTCGTCGCGCGCGGCCTCGCGGAGTCCCGGACGAGAGCGGAGGCCCTGATCCTCGCGGGGCGCGTGAAGGTGAAGGGGGTCGAGCGGCCGAAACCCGGCACGCCGCTTCCCGCCGACGCCGAGGTCGTCGTCGAGGGTCCCGAGCACCCGTGGGTCTCGCGCGGCGGGGTCAAGCTCGCCGCCGGCCTCGACGCGTTCGGGATCGACCCGTCGGGGCGGACGTGCCTCGACGTCGGCGCCTCGACGGGCGGCTTCACGGACGTCCTCCTCGCGCGGGGGGCCGTCCGCGTCTACGCGGTCGACGTCGGTCACGGGCAGCTCCACGCGCGCCTCCGCTCCGACCCTCGCGTCGTCCTCCGCGAGGGGGTGAACGCGCGCCTCCTCTCGACGGCGGAGGTCCCGGAGCCGTGCTCCCTCCTCGTCGCGGACGTCTCCTTCATCTCGCTCCGTCTCGTCCTCCCGGCGGCCGTGCCGCTCCTCGCACCCGGCGCGGAGGCCGTCCTCCTCGTGAAGCCGCAGTTCGAGTCGGAGCGCGGCGAGGTCGGACGGGGAGGGATCGTGCGGGACCCCGAGGTGAGGGCGCGGGCCGTCGCGCGCATCGTCGCCTCGGCGGAGGCGCTCGGCCTCGCGTGCCTCGGCACGGTCGACTCGCCGATCACCGGGGCCGACGGGAACGTGGAGCGCCTCGCGGCGTTCCGGCTCGGCGGGAGCCGGGGCCCCTCCGGCTAGAATCGGGCGATGTCGAGGCGAGGGGCGGCGCGCGCGAGGGCGGTCCGGCGGGTCGGGCTCGTCACGCGCACGACGAGCGGCGAGGCGATCCACCTGACGCGCAAGCTCGAGGCCTGGCTCGGCCGCCGCGGCGTCGAGGTCCTCCACGACTCCGAGTCGATGGGCGCGCGGCAGTCGCTCGGCGGGGTCCCCCGGGCCGAGATCGCGCGGCACGTCGACCTCCTCGTCACCCTCGGCGGGGACGGGACGCTCCTCTCCGTGGCGCGCCACCCGGCGCCGGGGGTCCCGATCCTGGGGATCGACATCGGGACGTTCGGCTTCCTGACGGCCTGTCCTCCGGACGCCTGGGAGCCGCTCCTTCAGGCGGCGATCGCCGGGACGGCCCGCCTCGAGGCGCGGCGGATGCTGAACGTGGACGTCGTCGAGCCCGGCCGGCCGGCGCGCCGCATCCGCGTCGTCAACGACGCCGTCATCGGGAAGTCGGCCCTCGCCCGGATCGCGACGATCCGCGTCGAGGTGGACGGGCGGCCGGTGTCGCGCTACCGCGGCGACGGCCTCATCGTCTCGACGCCGACGGGCTCGACGGCCTACAACCTCTCGGCGGGAGGGCCGATCCTCGCGCCGACGATGCCGGCGATCATCCTGACCCCGATCTGCCCGCACACGCTCTCGCTCCGGCCCGTCGTCCTCTCGGACGACGTGCGGCTCGCCCTCGCCGTCGAGGGGGACCCGTCCGACGTCTTCCTGACGATGGACGGGCAGGAGGGCTTCCCGATCGGCTCGTCGACGAGGGTGAAGATCGCCCGCGCGCGAGAGACCGCCCTCCTCGTCCGGCCCGACGGGGGGAGCTTCTTCGACGTCCTCTCCCAGAAGCTGTCGTTCGGCGGCGAGAAGAAGTAGGCGGCCGCCGCGATGGGGCGGAAGACGAGAGTCGGCGGGCGGGTCCCTCATCCCCACCTCCCGCACCTGACGCTCGAGCAGGTCCGGGTCCTCCGGCTCTTCGCGCTCCTCTTCCTCTTCTCGCTCCTCGTCCTCTACGCGGTCTTTCGCTCGTCCCGCTTCCAGGAGCTCCTCCGGAAGCGCACGGAGACCCTCCTCGCCGAGAAGCTCGGACGTCGCGTGACGATCGGCGGGTTCGACCTTTCGCTCGTCCCGCCGGCGTTCGTCGTCCGCGACGTCGCCGTCGCGAACGACCCGCGGGGGATCGCCGGCCCCTGCTTCGCCGCGGAGGAGGTGAGCCTCCGCGGGATCCCTCAGGTCTCCGAGACGCGCGTCGACCTCCCGAAGGTGAGGGTCCTCGCGCCGAGGATCGTCCTCGAGGTCTTCGGGGACGGCACGACGAACTTCTCCTCGATCGCGGCGGCGTTCCCGAAAGGGGAGGGGAAGGGACGGGACGTCCGGGTCCGCGAGGCGGTCCTCCAGCGGGGGACGATCCGCTTCCGCGAGTGGAAGGCGAAGCTCGACGTGATCCTCTCGGAGGCGGCGCTCACCGCGCGCTCCGGCCGCTTCTCGCGGACGACGCGCGCCTCGCTCGGCTGCCGCCGGGCCCGGTTCAAGCTCGACGACGGCGACGTCCTCGACCTCGAGGTCGGCGCGGACGTCGTCCTCTCTCCGGGCCGCGTGCGGTTCCGCGGGATCCGGCTGAGGGGCGACGGCCTCGCGGTCGACGCCCTCGGCGGGATCGACGACCTCGCGCGCCCCGAGGTGAACCTCCTCGCCCGCGTCCGGGCGCGCGGCGAGGACCTCGACCGGTACTTCGGCGCGGGAGTCCCCCTGTCGGGCCCCGTCTCCGCGGTCGCGAGCGTCCGGGTCCCGCCGGGAGGCGGCTTCCGCGTTCGCGGGAAGTTCGAGATCGGCGAGGGAGGGCGGTTCGGCCCGTTCCCGATGACGGGCGAGGGCTTCCTTCGGGTCGACCGGGACGGGCTCCTCGCTCACGTCTCCCGGGCGAGGTACGCCGGCGGGGAGCTCGAGGCGCTCGTGCAGCTCGTTCGTATCAAGGGGCCGCCGCTTCCGGTCCGGATCGCCGTGTCGGGATCCGGGATCGACTTCGAGAGCTTCTTCGCCGACCTCGGCCTCCCCGGCACCGGGCTGATGGCGCGGACCGACCTCGACGTGACCCTCACCTTCGGTCCCGGCGGAGCGAGCCGGGCGGACGGCTCCGGCGTGATCCGGCTCCACCCGGCGCCGGGAGTCCCTTCGGCCGTTCGCGGACGCCACGCGCTCCCTCTCTCCGGGGGAGGGCCGCTCTTCGTCCGCGACGGCTCGATCCGCTTCCCGGGCATTCCTTTCGTCATGGCGGGAGGAGTCCGGGCGACGCTCGACGGGACGCTGCGGATCGGGACGTGGGAGCCGGACTGGCAGGTGACGGTCGAGGCGCCGGACCTCGTCGAGGCGGAACGCCTCTCCGAGAACCTCTACGCGGCGATCCGGGGCGAGCCGCTCTCGCCGAAGCTCGGCCTCGGCGGCTCGGGGCGCCTCGTCGCGCGGCTCTCGAGGGCCTTCTCCGACCCGAGGATCGCGGGGCGGCTCGAAGCCTCGAGCTTCGTCCTGCGCGGCGTGCCGTTCGGCGAGACGACGGCGGACTTCGGCGTCGACCGGAACGTCCTGACGCTCCAGCCGCTCCTCGCCCGCGACGCCGGGGGACGTCTCCACGTGACGGGCCAGGTCGCGTGGGGCGGCGCCCTCGGCGAGGAGTACCGGCTCGGGGAGCTCGTGACCGAGACGGAGCGCTGGCCGGCGCAGCGCATCCTCTCGTTCCTCACGCTCGACCTCCCGGTCTCCGGGCTCGTCACGGGGCGCCTCCCGTTGAACGGCGTGACGCCGCGCGTCGTCGGGCGGGCCGACCTCGCCTTCGAAGAGGCCCGACTCTGGGGGCAGCCGTTCGACAGGGTCGAGGGGACGCTCGGGTTCGAGAGCGACCTCCTCCGCCTGACCGGCGTGAGGGGAGCTCTCGGCGCGGGAACGGCGCGGCTCGAGGGGCTCTGGCGATACGACGACGACGGCTATGAGGTCGCCGCCGCGGCGGAGCGGCTTCCTCTGGAACGGCTCGATGCGCTCGCCTCCGACGCGCAGGGGCTCACGGGCCTCCTCTCGGGCTCCCTCGCAGGGCGGGGGACGCTCGAGGAGCCGGGGCTCGAGGCGGAAGGGACGATCGCGGACGCCGCCTGGGACGGGAAGCCGCTCGCCCCGGACGGGAGGCCGGTCGGCGTGAAGCTCTCGCTCGCGGGCGAGGACCTCGACGCCGCGGTCGACGCGCCGGGCGGCGCCCGGCTCACGGCGAGGGGAGAGGGCGGGGCGCTCGCGCTCGGCCTCGAGGTCCGCTCCCTCGCTGCCTACGCGCCGTTCCTCGGGATCCCGCGGGAGACGGCGCTCGACGGGACGGCGACGGCGGAGGCGACGCTCCACGAGGACGCCGAGGGGAGCGTCGTCGGGGCCCGGGGGCACGTCACCGGAATCGAGGCCGCGATCGGGCCCCATCGGGTTTCCCTCGCGGGCCGTGCGCCGTTCGAGTGGTCGAACGGCCGCCTCCGCTGGTCGGACCTGAGGCTTTCGGCACGGCGCGCCGCCGGGGAGTCGGCGACGCTGCCGGAGGGAGAGGCGGTCTTCAGCGGAAGCGTCGAAACGGGGGGCGCCGGCACCCTCGCGGCGCGCGCCAACGGGACCGTGGAGGCGGCGCTCCTGACGCCGTTCCTCGACGGGGCCACGCTCGAGGGGCGGATGGCCGTCGCCGCGACGGTCTCCGGCACGTTCGAGCATCCGGTTTTCGAGGGCCGGGTCGGCCTGGACGGCCTCGAGCTCCTCACCGCGCCCGGCGAGACGCCGCTCGAGGGGATCACGGGAACGCTCCTCCTGACGCCCGGGCGGGTCACGACGGACGACCTGTCGTTCCGGTGGAACGGGAACGTCGCCGTCGCGGGGGCGATCACGCTCGACGGCTTCCGGATGTCGGGCCTCAGGCTGAACGTCCACGTCGACGGGCTCCGCAGCGAGCCGTTCCCGGGCCTGAGGTCGACGGTCTCCGGCGACCTCGTCCTCCTCGGCGACGGCGAGGTCCGCTCCGCGAGGGGAGAGCTGACACTGACCCGCGGCGTGTACGCGGAGGACCTCGACCTCTCCCTCCAGGCGCTCTTCGGGGGCCGGCGGGGCGCCGCCGAGACCGAGGTCGAGCCGACGCGGTTCGACGACGTCGCGCTCGAGGTGAGGATCGCGGTCCCGCCGGACGCCTTCGAGGTGAGGAACAACATCGCCCGGATGAGGGGCTCGGGCGACCTGACGGTTCGCGGCACGTTCGGCCGGCCCCTCCTCCTCGGCGCGATCGAGGCCTCGGAGGGGGGGAGGCTCGAGCTTCGCGGCCTCCGCTACGACGTGACGCGGGCGAAGCTCGTCTTCGCGAACCCGGCTCGCAACGACCCGTTCTTCGAGCTCGAGGCGAGGACCCAGGTGAAGGAGTACGCGATCACCCTCGGCGTCTCCGGCACCGCCTCGCGAATCGTCCCCCGCTTCTCGTCCTACCCGCAGCTCCCCGAGGCGCAGATCGTCTCGATCCTCGCGACGGGCGACGTCCCGACGGCCACGGCCGGGAGCGTCGGCTCCGTCTCGCCGGTGTCGACGGACCAGGACATCGTCGCGGCCGCCCGGGAGCTCATCACCGGCCTCGCGACGGACGCCGCGGCGAGCCGGACCCGGGAGTTCCTGCGTCTCGACCGTCTCCAGATCGACCCCGTCTTCGTCGGCTCGACGTTCGACGCGCCCCGGCTCACGGTCGCGAAACGGCTTTCGAACGAGCTGACGGTCACCTACTCCTACAAGGCCTCGACGGACCAGGAGCAGGTCCTCCTCGTGGAGTACCAGTTCTCGCCCGCCGCGTTCGTCCAGCTCCTCAGGGACGAGAACGGCGTCTACTCGGCGGAGGTCAAGATCCGCCAGAGGCTCCGGTGAGGCGGGCGCTCCTCCTCGTCGCCGCGCTCCTCGCGTGCCCGCCGGCCCGCGCGGACGAGGGAGCGTCCCTCTGGGGACGGAAGATCGCCAGCCTCGCGTTCCGCGGGGACGCGCTTCTCGAGGAGGGGACCTTCGCGCGGCTCACCGAGCTCGGCCCCGGGGAGCTCCTGACGGAGCGCGCGGTCCACGCCTCCCTCAGGAACCTCTTCGCGACGGGCCGGTTCTCGGACCTCGCCGTGGAGGCCGCCCCGACGGCGGGGGGCGCCGCCGTGACGGTCGTCTTCGCCGCCGCGGCGCGCGTCGCCGATGTCACGGTCGCGGGCCGCGGGATCCCGGTGCGCGGACGCGTCGTCGACGCTCTCGCGACCCGGCCGAACGACCGCTGGTCCGAGGAGCGGGGCCGACTCGCGGCGGAGGCGGCCCGGAGGGTCCTCGAGGAGCGGGGCTACTTCGAGGCGCAGGTCTCGCCGCGCGTCGAGGCCGGGCCCGACGAGACCTCCGTCTCGGTGACCTTCGAGGTCGTCGCGGGTCGCCCCGCCGTGCCGGCCCCCGCGTCCTTCTCCGGCGACCTCGGTCCGCTCTCTGAGGACCGACTCCGGCGGGAGGGGAAGCTCCGCCGTCAGCGCGTCTTCCGCGAGGCGGTCGCCCGCGAGGACGCCGAGCGGTTCGCGGCGTTGTATCGCTCGCTCGGGCGTTCGCGCGCGGAGGTGCGCCTCGAGGGGGTCGCCTACGACGCCCTCTCGGGGCGGGCGACGGCGCGCTATGCGGTCTTCGCCGGGCCGGACGTCGTCCTCGACGTCACGGGCCTCCGGGAAGCGGAGGTGAGGCGGCACCCGGCGTCGCCGTGGGCGAAGGGAGATCCGCCCGACTCCGACGCGCTCGGGAGGCTGCGATCCGCGATCCTCGAGGGGCTTCAGCGGAAGGGCTACGCGAGGGCGGACGTCGGGATCGAGGTCGAGACCGTCCCGGACCGCGAGGAGGTGAGGCTCCACGCCGAGAAGGGGAGCCGCTGGGCCGTGGGACGCGTCGCGATCGAGGGGCGCTGCGCCGTCCCGGACCGGGCTCTGAGGGCCGCGATGCGGACCCGTCCGCGCGGCCTCCTCGACCGCGGCCGCCTCGTCGACGCGGACCTCGCCGCGGACCGGGCGGCGATCTCCTCGGTCTACCGCGCGCGCGGCTACCCGGACGCGAGGGCCTCCGTCGAGGTCGCCGCGGGGGAGCTTCCGTTCGAGCTCGACGTCACGTTCCGGGTCGAGGAGGGCGCGCCGGCGTGGGTCGGCCGGGCTTCCGTCGAGGGACTCCGCTCCCTCGGCGCGGAGGAGGTCGGGCGGCGGCTCCGCGCGCGCCGAGGGCGGCCGTTCCTGGAGGCGGACGTGGACGCCGACCTCGCGACCCTTCGATCGGCGCTCGGCGACGGGGGCTTCCCGGACGCGCGCGTCGAGGCTCGGACCGACCGCACCTCGGCGGGACCCGGAGCGCCCGTCGTCGTCGACGTGGTCTACGCCGTTCACGAGGGGCCGCGCGCGGTCTTCGGCAAGACGATCCTGCGGGGGGCGCGCGCGACGCGGCTCTCCGTACTGGAGCGGGAGCTCGCCTACGGGGAGGGGACTCCCTTCTCGATGGCGCGCCTCATCCGCACCCAGCAGAACCTGGACCGGCTCGGCGTCTTCTCGCGGGTCGACGTCTCCGGCCTCGCCGGGAGCGAAGGGAGCGAGGCCCGGGCCGTCCTCGTCACGGTCGAGGAGGCGAAGCCGTGGAGCCTCCTCTACGGCCTCGGGCTGGAGTACGACGAACGGGCCGAGAAGGCGCTCAACCCCCGCCTCTCGCTCGCGCTCACGCACACGAACCTCTTCGGCCGAGCGATCGCGGGCGTCGTCGAGGCGCGCTCGTCGCGACGCGACACGAGGCTCCTCCTCCGTCTCTCGGACCGCTCGATCTTCGATTCGGGGCTCGCCGGCTCGATCACGGCCTACCTCGCGGACGAGGTGAGGCAGTCCTACACGGTGCGCCGGGGCGGCGCCTTCTTCGAGTCGAGCCGGCTCTTCGCGGGAACCGTCAAGGGGGCGCTCCGCTACCAGTACGAGCTCGTCGAGCCGGAAGCCCCGCCGGAGATCCTCTCGGAGATCGAGCGCCAGGACCAGCGGATCCTCATCAACTCGATCGGGGCGAGCGCCGTCGTCGACCGGCGGGACGACCCGATCGTCCCCGGGAAGGGGTGGTTCGCCGCGCTCGAGGGGAAGTGGGCGTTCCCGGCGGCGGCGGCGGACGCGCATTTCCTGAAGGGCTTCGCGCAGCTCTCCCTCTACCGCCCGTTCCGTGGCGGGACGCTCGCGGCGGGCGTGAGGGCGGGGCTCGCGAAGTCGCTCGTCGGCTGCGCCCCGGAGGCGAACCCCCTCTGCCTTCCGAACCTCGACACGCCGATCGTCGAGCGGGCGTTCGCGGGGGGCCGGACGACCCACCGCTCCTTCCCCCTCGACGACCTCGGCGTCGACGGCCAGACGCTCAAGGACGGGCGCGGGATCGGGGGGAACGCGCTCCTCCTCGCGAACCTCGAATGGCGCGTGCCGCTCGCCGGAGGGCTCGGGCTCGTCCTCTTCGCCGACTGGGGCAACGTCTGGTCCGGGCCCTCGTACGTGAAGGCCGGCGAGGGGCGCTGGGGAGCCGGGCTCGGCCTCCACTACCTCACGCCCGTCGGCCCGTTCCGGCTCGAGTACGGCTTCCGCCTCGACCGGAAGCCGAACGAGGACGCCGGCGCCCTCAGCTTCAGCATCGGCTATCCGTTCTGAGCCCGGACCGCGCCCCCACCGCTTGCGCGCGGGGGCGTCCTGCGTATAATGCGCGTCCGCCCGTGAGGGCGCGGTCTTTCACGCGGGGTCGTAGTTCAGTTGGTTAGAACGCAGGCCTGTCACGCCTGAGGTCGCGGGTTCGAGCCCCGTCGGCCCCGCCATTTCAATCGACCGGGATGACGCGGCGGAGAGTTCCGCCGCTTTCGCGTTTCGGGACCGATCGAGGACGGACGGAACGTCGTCCGTGCGTCCGCCGGCTCGTCGGGCGCCTGCTAGACTCGCGCGTCCGCCGGATGCGCCCGCCCGCAGCCCCACCGCCCCCTCGTTCGCCGTTCCGACGCCCGGGAGCCTCCGCGAGGTGAGGCCGGGATGAGACCGTTCGACCTGTTCCTCCTCCTCGGCGTGGGCCTGCCCGTCGTGGCGGCGATCGTCGTCGTGGCGGCGCGCCGGGGCTCGTTCCGGAAGGACGTCTTCCCCTCGGAGAGGCGGCGCGCGGGGGCGCTCGTCGCGCTCGGCGTGACGCTCGCCGCGACGACGATCCTCCCCGCGTTCTCCCTCGGCCGCCCGATCGACCCGGCTCGGCTCAGCCTTCCGTCGATCCTCGCCCTGCAGCAGCTCCTCGCCGCGTTCCTCGTCGGATGGTGGCTCCTCGCGGGACGGCCGCCGATCGCGGACTTCCTCGCGCTCCGCGCGGCCGACCCGGTCCGCGAGCTTCGCGTCGGCGTCGTCGTCGGCCTCGCCGGCTGGGGCGCGACGATCGCCGCGAGCCTCGTCGTCCTCGGAAGCCTCCGCTTCGCGGGGCTCGACGAGGTACGGCCGATCCCGCCCCTCGTCCGCTGGCTCGCGAGCCAGCCGTTCGGCAGCCGCCTCGTCCTCGTGGCGGCGGCGATGACGGTGGAGGAGGTCTTCTTCCGGAGCTTTCTCCAGCGACGCTTCGGGGCCGTCGCCGCGTCGATCCTCTTCGTCGTGTCGCACGGGGGGTACGGCGACCCGCTCTACTTCGTCGGACTCCTCGCGATCACGACGGTCCTCGCGGTGACGTTCGAGAAGACGGGGTCCGTCCTCGCCCCGATGGTCGCGCACGGGGTCTACAACGGGATCCAGCTCCTCCTGATCCTCCCGTCGGCCGTCCGGCTCATCCCGGGCTGACGCCGCGCCGGGGCCGCGGCCCGCCGGGGAGGCCTCGGGAGACCTCGACGACGTCGCCGCGGGCCGTGACGACGGGCCGCACGGACGCCGGCCGGGGCGCGTAGAGCGTCTCGAGGAGCGCCGCAATACGGCGGGCGCCCGCGGAGTCCGAAGTCCGAATCCGCCAGAGGAAGCCGACGCCCTGCCCGGCGGGGCGTCCTCTCGGGGCGAAGAAGACGGCGCGGTCGTCCCTCCACGACGCGGCAACGTCAGCGGCGTCCTCCCCGGCGCCGGCGCGCTCGAGGAGGGTCCGGAGGACCCACTCGCCGAGCGTGTCGGTCCAGCGCGCGCCGCTCCCGGCGGGAGCGTCCGCGGGCCCGGGACGATCCGGCGGCGCGAGCGGCGCTCGCGTTCCGACCTCCGCGTCGGGGTGGAGGATCTCTCGCGTCGTCGCGGGCAGGCGGTCGTAGACCGCGTCGACCGCCGGCCACCCTCCCTCCCGCTTCTTCCTTCGGACCCACTCCGTCCCGGACGCGTAGGGGAAGACGAGCTCCTTCACGAAGAACTCGGGGACCCCCTCGGCCCCCTCCACGCTCTCGGGATTCCCGAGGCCGTCGAGGAGCTGGCCGACGGGATCGCCGCCGACCGCCTCGCGCGCCTCCTCGGGGAGGCTCTCGAGGAGGACGTCCGTCATCAGGATCGTCGCCTCTCCCTCGAGGAACGCCTGGAGGGCGAGGAGGGCGTCCGTGGAGTCGCGGAGGCCCTTCATCCGGCGGTCGAGGTCGAGCCGCTGGTCCTGGAGGGCGTGCGTCAGCTCGTGTGCGAGGAGGAGCTGCTCGAGGAGCTCACCGGTCTGTCCCTCGACGTCGCTCGATCGCTCCGGCACGACGAAGAAGCGTTTCTCCGCGGGGTCGTAGAAGCCGACGACCTGCCGCGCGTAGAGGCGCGTCAGCCGGGCGAGGAGGCCGGGCGAGGGGTCGATGAGGCCGAGGGAGGCGAGCGAGGCGGCGTAGGTCTCGAACGGGACCGGCAGGTCCTCGACGAGCTTCCTGCCGAGGACCTCCGGCAGCCGGCTCGCGGGGAGGAGCGCGGAGGCGACGGGAGACTGGAAGGGGACGCCGCGGACGCGCTCGACGGCCTTCTGGGCGCGGGCGACCCGCTCCGCGAGGGCCGCCGTTCCGTCCGCGAACGCGGGCGCCGCGATCGCGAGCACGGCGGCGAAGACGGCGAGAGGACCGACCGGTGGACGGCTTCGTCGGCGGTCGCGTATGATCCCGGCGACGTCGTCGCAGGGTCCGGGCGTGCACATGGGGGAGCAGCTTAGCAGGGGGACGTCCCCGCCCCGGTCGCTCCCGGACCCCGTGCGGCGTGCGAGCCGATCGACGCGATGACCAGCACGACGCCCGGCCCCATCGTCCTCTGGCTGTCGAGCCGCTACGAGAACATCGAGCTGGCTCAGGCCGCGCTCGCGCACGTCTGCCGGCAGCGGGGCATCGATGCGGAGATGGAGCACTGGATCGGGATGGCTCTCCGGGAAGCCGTCGCGAACGCGGTGAAGCACGGGAACCGGCTCGACCCCGAGAAGCGGGTCCTCGTCCGCTTCGGCGGGACGGGGAACGAGCTCACGATGGTCATCGGCGACGAGGGGGCCGGGTTCGACCCGGAGCGCGTCTCCGACCCGCTCGCCCCCGAGAACCAGATGAAGACCTCGGGCCGCGGGATCTTCTACATCCGGACGTTCATGGACGACGTCGCCTTCTCGCGCGGCGAAGGGGGCGGGACCGTCCTGACGATGCGCAAGGACCTGAGCAAGCGCGGGAACGCGAAGGGAGAAAAGGAATGAACAAGAACGCCAGCATCCGCAAGGTCGGAGACATCACGGTCGTCGAGCTCAAAGGGAAGATCACGATCGGCGCCGGGGACCTCCAGATGAGGGAGGCGATCCACGCCGTCCTCAACGAGGGGGCGCGGAAGCTGATCATCGACATGTCGCAGGTCACGACGATCGACTCCTCCGGTGTCGGCGAGCTCGTCGGCTGCTTCACGACGGCCACCCACAAGGGGGCGAAGATGAAGCTGATGAACCTCCCCGCCAAGATCAGCGACGTCCTGACGGTCACGCAGCTCATCACGGTCTTCGACGTCTACCCGAACGAGGCGGAAGCGGTCGCGAGCTTCGCCGGCTGACCGGCCCCGGTCCGGTGTCCCGCGGCCCGGATCGCCCCTTCGGGGCGGTCCGGGCCGTTCGCGTCTCCGGGCCCCTCAGGGCTCGAGCCAGAGGTCGTTCCAGCGGACGGGCGGCGGCAGGAGGTGGGCCTGGACCCCGCGGAGCCGCGGCGTCTGGACGACGAAGCCGCGGTTGTGGAAGAGGAAGACGACGGGAGCCTCGGACTGGACGAGGCGGTTCAGCTCCCGGTAGACGGCCTCCCGCTCGGCGGCGTCGAGGAGCCGCGCCCCCTTCTCGACGAGCCGGTCGATCTCGGAGCTCCGGTAGCCGCCGTCGAGGACGCTCTCGGCCTTCGAATAGAAGAGCGGGCTGAAGAAGGTGTCGGGGTCTGGGAAGTCCGCGAACCAGCGCGAGAGCCTCACGTCGGGGAACTCGCCGATCCGCTTTCGGGCGCTCATCTCCTCGCCGGGGAGGACCTCCAGCGCGAGCCTCACGCCGACGCTCTCGAGCTGGGCCGCCACCGCCGGCAGCGGGTTGAGCGGGTCGCGGGCGTCCGTGGGGCTGAGCCACGCCGTGAGCGTGAGGCCGCCGCCGTGCCCCGCCTCGGCAAGGAGCGCCTTCGCCCGCTCGGGGTCGTGCCGGTAGGGTCGGAGCGACGGGTCGTGCCCGACGAGGTGCGGGGGGAGGATCGACGCGGCGGGGACGCCGAGACCCGCGTAGGTCCTCTCGTTGAGCGCCGCGCGGTCGACGGCGTGGTTCAGCGCCCGCCGGACGCGGACGTCGTCGAGCGGGGCGCGGTCGCACCGGAGGACGAGGAACGAGGTGTGGAGCTGGACGGAGGAGTCGATGTAGGGGCGCCACTGGGGGTCGGCCATGAGACGCGCCGCTTCCGGGTAGGGGATGTCCCACACGACGTCGAGCTGGCCGTCCAGGAAGCGCTGGAAGACGCCCGCCTCCGAGTCCTCGGTCAGGTCGAGGTCGACGCCGTCGAGGGCGATCCGGGCGCGGTCCCAGTAGACGTCGGAGCGGTCGAAGCGCGCGGCCCGGCCGAACGAGATCTCCCGGGGGACGAAGGGGCCGGTGCCGGAAGGCGCCCGCCGCGCGCGCGCGGGGTCCCCGACGAGCGACGGGGGGAGGACGGTGATGTCGGGGAGCGTCAGGAGCTGGAGGAAGAACGGGACGGGGCGCGACAGCCGGACCCGGAGGAGGACGCTCGACGGCGCCTCGAGGCCCCGGACCTCGGGGCTCGTCCCCGCGCGGTACTCCTCGTATCCCTCGACCGCGTCGAAGAACGTCGCGAGGGGCGCGGCGGTCGCGGGCGAGAGGAACCGCTCGAAGGAGGCCTTCACGTCGGCCGCGGAGAGCGTCCCCCCCTCGTGCCAGCGGACGCCCCTCCGGAGGTGGAAGGTGTAGAGCGTCCCGGAGGGGTCGATCTCCCAGCGCTCCGCGAGCTCCGGGAGGATGCGGGTCCCCTCGCCGAAGCGGACGAGGCCCTCCCCCCACGTCCTCACGAGGATCGCCTGCGGGACCGTCTGGCAGAACGCGGGGTCGAAGTTCTCGTCGTCGAGGTAGCGCAGGGCGGCCCGGACGCGTCCGCCCGGGACGGGCGAGGGGAGGCGGAAGAGGGACGAGCGGGAACGGAGGAGGAGCGACTCCTGCTCGAGCGCCTGCGCGGCCTGGTTCATCGACGTCGCCGCGTAGGCGTTCCGCTCCGCGGCCTTCCGGATCTCGTCCATCGAGCGGACGACGGCGGAAGAGCCGTCCGCGAGCGTCACGGTCGCCTCGGCGATCGCGTCGACCGTCGAGGTGACGCGCTCCATCGAGCCGAGGAGCGCCTGTCCGCCGGCGGCCTGCTCTTCCATCGCCCGGGCGAGCTGCTCCGTGAGCTCGCGGACGCGGTCGGCCCGGGCGTTGACCCCGCGCGCCGTCTCGAGCTGGCCGCGCGTCGCCTCCGAGATCCGCGCGACCTCGGAGGAGACGCGGGAGGTCGCGTCGGAGACCCGCGCCGCCTCGCGGCTCTGCGCCACGGCCGCCTCGGCGATCCCCTCCGAGGCGCGCCGCGAGTCGAGGGCGAGCGTCTCGATCTCGTCGAGCGTCGCGTCGGAGGTCTGCGCGAGGTCGACCCCCTCCTCCGTCCGGCGCCTGGCCTCGGCGAGGAGCCCCCGGACCTCCTCGACGCCGCCGCGGACCGCGGAGACGAGCCCCCGGACCTCCTCGGTGGAGACTGAGGTCCTCTCGGAGAGGTCCCGGATGTCGTCCGCGAGGACCGAGAAGGTCTTCCCGCTCTCGCCGGCCTGCGCCGCGATGATCGAGGCGTTCAGGGCGAGGAGGTTCGTCTCCCCGGCGATCTCCTCGATCGCGTGGAGGATCTCGCCGATCCTCGCGGAATGCTCGGCGAGCGCCGTCGAGGCGTCCGCGGCGCCGGAGACGGCGCCGCGGATCTCGTGCATCCCGGCGAGCGTCCCGGAGACGGCGGCCTTCCCCGAGACGACGGCCGCCGAGACGCGCTCCGAGAGGCGCGCCGCGGTCTGCGCCTGGCGGTCCGACTCCGCGGTCGAGGCACGGATGGAGGCCGTCGCGCGGGCCGTCTCGCCCGCGAGGCCGGAGAGGTTCTCGACCGCGGAGGCGACCTCCTGCAGCGCCGACACGACGCCGCCGAGGGAGGCGGCCGTCTCGTCGACGAAGGCGCGCAGCGCCGTCGTGCTGCGGGAGACCTGCGTCACCGAGGCGGTCATCTCGTGAAGCGAGGCGCCGGCGTTCTCCGCCGCGCCGGCGAGCGTCTCCATCGACTCGCGGAGGGAGCCGATCGCGGCGTCGGTGCCGCGCATCGCCGCAGCCGTCTCCCCGGCTCGGGAGGTCTGGACGGCCGCGGCGAGAGAGAGGTCGCGTCCGCGGCTCGTCAGGTCGAGCGCGACGCCGGAGACCGCCTCCGAGAGCCGCGCGAAGGAGGCGAGGATCCGCTCCATCGCGACCATCAGCCCGTGGAGCGCCTCGGCGAGCGCCGTCTCGCCGGACCTCTCGAGCGCCGCCCGCGAGAGCGTCAGGTCCCCGGCCGAGGCGCGGTGGAGCGCGTCCCGTGTCGCCTCTCGCGCCCTCAGCGCGCCTCCCGCCGTGAGCCGGGAGAGCGCGGCGACCGCGCCCGCGGTCAGGACTCCGGCGCTGAGCGTCCTGAGCGGCGATGGGGATGGGGTGAGCGAGAGGACGGCGAACCCGGCGAGCACGACTGCCGGGGCGAGCGCGGCCGGAAGCCACGCCCTCGCCCGGGACGGCGCCTTCTTCGACGCGGCAGGCATCGGCCCCGATGCTACACTCCCCGGCCCTCCGGACCGCGGCGTCCGGAGAGACGACGGAGCGCCTGACCGTGTCGCCACCTCTCCCGGAGACCCTCGCCCGCGTCCGGCGCGCGGTCGACGCGCGGCTCCCGGAGCTGCTCGGCCGGGGACCGGCCGCGGGGCTCCTCGAGGACGAGCGGGATCCGCTCCCGCCCGCCGCGCGCGAGGCGCTCCTCTCCCCGGGCAAGCGGGTCCGCCCCGGCCTCGTCTTCCTCGCCGGCGAGCTCTTCGGCGCGAAGGAGGAGCGGCTCCTCGACCCGGCGTGCGCGGTGGAGATGATCCACGCGGCCTCCCTAGCCCTGGACGACCTCCCGTCGATGGACGACGCCACGACTCGAAGAGGGCGGCCGGCCCTCCACGCGGTCCACGGAGAGGACCTCGCGATCCTCGCGGCGGTCACCCTCATCGTCCGCGCCTTCGGCGTCCTCGCGGACGCCGGGCTCTCGACGGTCCGGCCCGCCGCGGCGCTCGACCTCGTCTCCCGGCTCGCGGACGCGACGGGCCTCTGGGGCCTCGCCTCGGGACAGTCGCTCGACCTCAGGACCGGAGAGGCGGACGCGACCTTCGACCGCCTCGAGACGATCCACGCCCGGAAGACCGGCGCCCTTTTCGTGGCCGCGGCCGAGTTCGGGGCCGTCCTCGGAGGGGCGCGTCCGAAGGAGCTCGCCGCGGTCCGTTCCTACGCGAAGAACGTCGGTCTCGCCTTCCAGATCGTCGACGACCTCCTCGAGCGCCAGGACCCGGCCCGCACCGGCAAGCAGGCGAACCGGGCGCCGGCCCCCACGTTTGCGCGGCACGTCGGCGAGGAGGGTGCGCGGAGGCTCGTCGGCGAGCTGACGCTCCACGCCGTCGATGCCCTGGGGCCGTTCGGGGCGCGCGCCGCGCCGCTCGTGGAGTTCGCGTCGCTCCTCCGCGACCGGACGGTCTGAGGCCCGCCCTGCTAAGGTCTCGAGCGTGAGCAGACCGCCGTCGGAGCCCCCGGAGGGCCGCGACCCCGTCACCTTCGAGGAGGCGCGCGAGCGTCTCCGCGCGCGCGGCTACCTCGACCGGGGCGTCGAGGGGGCGGTCCTCAAGGGGGCGCTCGCGGCCCGGACGCGCGCCGTCGCCCTCCTGCGCGGGGCCGCCGTCGCGGCGCTCTTCCTCGCGTTCGCCCTCGCGGCGGTCGAGACGGTCGCCGTCTCCCTCGCCTCGGCCCTCTCCCTGCGCGACGCGCTCGTCCTCTTCGCCTGGCTCGTCGCGGGCGCGGCGCTCGCGGCTGCGGTCCTCGTCCTCCTCCTGTCGGCGATCGCCTGGCTCCGGACGAGGGGGCGGAGCGATCCCTCGGGCGTGTCGACGGAGGTCGCCGTCGGCTTCGGCGTCTTCGCGGGGATCGGGGCCGTCCTGGCCGCGCGACCCGTCCTCGAGGCGGCCGGTCCCCTCGCGGCCGTCGCCGCCCTCGCCGCCGCGGCGCTCGCCGTCGTCCTCGCGGTCCGCGTCGCGCGCGGTCTCGCCTTCACCGTCCTCGCGGCCTCCGGGCGCGCCGTCATCGCGCGGGCGCCGCGGCCGGCCCTCGCGCTCGGCGTCGCCCTCGCGGCGGTCGGCGCCGCGGCGGCGGCGGGGCTCCTCCTGCGACGTCCCGTCCCCGCGGACGAGCCGCTCGTCGTCCGGGCGGGGAGCGAGCGTGTCGTCCTGGTGGCCGTCGACGGCTGGGTCGCGGGCCTCGCGGACGGCACGCTCCCCGCCGTGCGGCGCCTCTCCTACGCGAAGGAGACGACGGACCCGGCGGCCTTCTGGACGACGGTCGCCACCGGGGAGCCGGCGAAGCGGCACGGCGTCGGCGCCCTCGAGCTCGTCCGGCTCGACGGCGTCACGGCGCCCGTCCGCCTCGCGGCGGGAACGGGCTGGTACCTCGGCCGGCTCCTCCCCGCCCTCGGCTTCGCGCGCGAGGAATCGGTGACCTCCGCCGCCCGCCGCGTCCCGGCGGCCTGGGAGGTCGCTCACCGGGCGGGGATCGCCTCGCTCGTCGTGAACTGGTGGACGACGTGGCCCGCCGGAGGCGAGGGGGGCGTCGTCCTCGGGAACCACCTCTACTTCGCCGCACGCGCGGGAGCGAAGCTGGACCGCGAGGGGTGGCCCGCCGACGCGACCGCCCGGGCGGCGCGCCTCGCGCCGCCGGCCGAGCGAGGGTCGGGCGTCGGCCGGCTCGTCGCGGACGCCCGGGGACTCGACGCCTTCGCGATCGAGGCCTTCCGCCACGAGGCGGCCCGGGGCCGACCGCGGCTCGCGCTCGTCTACCTTCCCGGACTCGACATCCTCGGGGCCGCCCTTTCCGAGAGCGGCCGGTCCGTCGCGGAGAGGGTCGCCCTCGCGAAGGCCCTCGGCGACGAGGCCCGGTCCGTCGCGGCGTTCCTCTCCGGCCCCGACGTCCTCGGGGGCGACGCGAGCCTCGCCGTCGTCGTCCTCGACGGGGGCCGGTCCTCGAGGGGGGGCGAGGTCCTCCTCGCCGGACCCCTCGCCGCGCCGGGAGGCGCCGAGGCGCTCCGCCCCGTGGACCTCGCGCCGACGCTCCTCGCCCTCCTCGGAGTCCCGGCGTCGCGGGAGGTCGAGGGGCGGGTCGACCTGCGTCTCGTCCGGGCAGGCACGGCGTCGGTGGCGACCGTCGCTTCGTGGGGACGAAAGCGGGGCGGCGGCGGGCCCGTCCTCGACCCGAGGGAGTACGTCGAGAACCTCCGCTCCCTCGGCTACCTCCGCTGACGGACCCGTTCGCCATCCTCCGTACAATGGGCCCGACGATGGAGCCCACCCGAGACTGCTTCCCGGCGGGAAGCCGTTGACACGCCTCCCCGCGCGTCTCGCGGCGGCCGTCCTCCTCGCGGCCCTCCTCCCGCCGACGCTCCTCGTCTGGATCTCCTCCCGCCTCGAGCGGCGCGCCCTGCGCGACGACCTCGACGGGCGCGCCGCATCGACGGCGGCCGTCACGGCCGCCCTTCTCTCGCACGCGGAGTCGTTCCTCGCCACGGTCGGGCGGCGCTGGAACGGGGGTTGCGGACCCGACGTCGCAGCCGCCCTCGCGGCCGCGGTCGAGCTCGGGATCGCCACGCGCGACGTCTCCCTTCACGACGGGTCGTCCGGCGTGGCGTGCCGCGTCGGCGCCGATCCGGCGCCGCTGCCGGAGGCGGTCCGGACGGCGCTCGCGCGGGACGGCCGGGCGCTCTGGAGCGGTCCGGAAGGGCGGGACGGTCTGCACTTCGCGGTGAGGCTCCCGCGGGGCGCCGCGGTCATGGGTCTCGACGGGGGCCGGCTCGCGGCGGCGCTCTCGGCGGCCGGGGCGGGCGAGCGCTTCGGCGCCGAGCTCGTCGGCGCGACGGGGACGCTCCTCGCGGCGCCTCCGCCGGTCCGGGCCGAGAAGGGGCCAGGCCTGCTTCTCCGCCTTCTCGGGAGGGCCTTCCATGTCCGCGCCGAGGTCGCCGAGGCCGTCGGTCCGACGGGGGCCTTCCGGGTCCGTGTCCGCGTGGGGGAGATGGCGCAGCTCGCGGCCTGGGGCGAGACGCTGCCGCTCCTTTTCGCCGTCGGGCTCGGGTTCGGGGCGGGGGCGGCCGCGCTCGTCCTGCTCGGAGGCTCCCCGGGCTCGGCTCTGACGCGGCAGCTCCGCGGAGCGCTCCGTCGCGGCGAGCTCGAGGTCCGCTACCTTCCCGTCGTCGACGTCCGCTCCGGCCGGTGCGTCGGGGCGGAGGCGCTCCTGCGTTGGCGGCACGCGCGCGAGGGGCTTCTCTCCCCCGACCTCTTCATCGCCCTCGCCGAGGAGACGGGGCTCGTCGTCCCGATCACCGACTGGCTCATGCGGCAGGTCGCGCGGGACCTCCCGGACGGCCTCCCCGAGCCGGAGACGTTCCACGTCTCGCTGAACCTCGCCGGGGCCCACCTCCGCGACCCCGGGACGGTCGCGTCGGTCCTCCGGGCCTTCGAGGGCTCGCGTCTCCGGCCGTCGAGCCTCGTCTTCGAGGTGACGGAGCGCGAGTTCATCGAGGACGACGGCGGTACGGCCCGAGGTGTCCTCGAGGGCCTCCAGGCCTGGGGCGCGAAGATCGCGCTCGACGACTTCGGGACCGGCTACTCGAACATCGCCTCGCTGAGGAGGTTCCGGATCGACCACCTGAAGATCGACCGGAGCTTCGTCGAGGGGATCGGCACCGGCTCCGTCGCCGAGACGGTCATCGACGCGGTCGTCGACCTCGGACAGAGGCTCGAGATGACGGTCGTCGCAGAGGGGATCGAGCGCGCGGAGCAGGTCGAGTACCTCATCGCACGCGGCGTCCACCTCTTCCAGGGGTTCCACTTCTCGCTCCCGCTCACGCTGAAGGGCCTCGTCCGGTTCGTCGAGGACCGCGCGGCGACCGCGGACGGCGCAGGGGGACGCGCTGACGAAGCCGGCCCGGAGCGGGGGGACGGCGCCCCTCGGGACGAACGGGCCGCCTCGGCCGCGGTCAGCTGAAGCCCTGGAGCTTCTTCAGCGCCGCGACCTTGAGCGCCATGCTCGTCGCCGCGCCGCGCGAGATGTTCCTCACCTCCGACTCGGGGAGCGTCGGGAGGATCCGGAGGGCGAACGCGGGCGGCGTCTTCGCGTTGTGGACGAGGGCGACGCGGACCTCGAGATTCGAGAACCACTGCGTCGACTTCATCATCGCCTCGGCCGTCTGGAACGTCAGAAACGGCGACTTCGCGATCCGGATCACCTCGTCGGCAGTCAGGCGTGGGTTCTTCAGGAGCGAATAGAGGACCTGGGGGTCGCTGTCCTGCGCGAGGACCGTCCGCTCCATCCGGTCGGCCTTCGTCGCGAGGAGGAGCTTCTCGACGCGGCTGAGGCCGCGGAGGCGGTCCCAGACGCTCTCGCGGGCGGCCGGGTCCTCGGCTTCCTCCTCGATCGCCTCCTCGAGGGCCTCCTCGCCGGGCGAATCGGGCGCGGCGCGGAGCGCGAGGGCGAGGGCGGCGGCATCCCCTTCCACGTGGAGGGCGAAGCCGTCGGGGAGAGGGGCGACGACGGTGGCCGTCGCCCGGGCCTCGCCACCTCCCGCGAGGCGGAGGAGGAGCGTGAGCTTCGAGAAGATCGCGAGCTTCTCGCGCGTCGGGAGCCTCAGGCCGCCGGCCGAGAGGTTCGTCCGCTCCTCGGCCTCGAGCTCGGCCTCGGACTCGAACTCGACGGTGAACGCCGCGGGGCCCGTCCTCTCGGTTCTCACGCGCCTCTCCTCCCCGCGAAGTGTAGGACGGACGGTCGGTGTTCCATCCCGCTCAGCCGAGCAGCCGCCAGAACGTCCACCCCTCGTGCGGGACGCCGGCGTCCTCGATCGAGGAGAAGCCCGCAAGCCGCGCGTACTGCTCGAGCGTCCCGCGCCGGAGGAGCGTCCCGGTCCCCGCGGGGCCCTCTCCGCACATCGATGAGGCGAGGCAGGTCAGAACGCTCCAGCCGTAGTTCAGCCGGTCGTTCGCGGGAGCCGGCAGGACGAAGCGCTCGGCGATCTTCATCTCGACGACGAGGGCGGCGCCGGCCGGCGCCGCGAGGCGACGCATCGCGGAAAGCGCCTCCACGGGACGCGGCATGTCGTGGAGGGCCTCGAAGGCGACGACGAGGTCGTACCCTCCCTGGAGAGACGGCGACGCGGCGTCGCAGGCGTGGAATGCGACGCGGCCGTCGACGCCATGCGCCCGCGCGTTCGCGCGCGCCTCCTCGAGCACGGCCGGGTCGAGGTCGAGGCCGTCGACCGTCACGAGCGGGTAGCCCTTCGCGAGGGCGATCGACGCCCAGCCCGAGCCGCACCCGACGTCGAGGACGCGGGCGGGAGGCGCCGACCTCAGGCGCGCGTCGACGTCGGCGATCCGCGGGAGCCACTCCGTCGCGAGGAGCGCGAGGTAGGCGGCCCGCCCGAGGTCGCCTTGCGCGGTCCGCGCGTCGTCCGTCCCTTCCGGGACGCCTTGGCCGGTCCGGAACGCCTCGACGAGGTCCGGGAGCTTGCCGGCGAGCGCGACGAGGCTGCGCGGCCGCGCGGCGGACCAGAGGAGGCTCGTGCGGTCGGTCAGGACCTCCGCGGCGGCGGGCGGGAGGAAGAACCGCCGTTCCTCGGCCTCGGCGGACGGATCCTCGCAGCCCAGGACCTCCGCGGAGGCTTGCTGCTCGAGCCACTCGCGGACGTAGCGCTCGTGCGTTCCGGTCCGCGCCGCGAGCTCGCCCGCGGTCGACGGGCCGTGCCGTTCGAGGTCGTCGTAGAGGCCGAGCCGCTCTCCGAGGTAGATCGTCAGGACGTCGTGGAACGCGAGTGTGGCGTCGGAGATCCGGGCGGCGAGGCGTTCGGCGTCGGCGGCCATCGCGGGATGTTCGCATCCCGCGGCGGCGTCAGCGGAGGCCTCGGAAGGCGACGGCGACGTCCCGCCGGCCCGGAAAGCCGCGGAACGGAGCGCTGCCGGCGATCTCAGGCGTCCCGGCATAGAAGTACGGGCGGAGGTCGGCGGGGGGCGGGCCGTCCGCCAGCGCGAAGTGAAGCGTCGCGGGCCGGCCGTGCAGCTCCCGGGCGACGAGGTACGAGACGAGTGCGTGCTCGGCGGAGTGATAGCCGTTCTTCCAGAGGTGCTGCTTGGCGCCGCGGCGCTCGGGACGGTCGAGGTCGATCCAGCTCCAGACCTCGCCTCTCTCGCGGTCGACGAGCCTCTCGAGCCAGCAGGCCCAGGTCTTCTCGAGGTAGCCGGTGTACCGGCGGTCCGTGAGCGCGAGCGTAGCGGCGGCCTGGTCGAGCTCGGCGGCGGTCCACCAGGTGACGCCCGCGTCGAGGGAACCGTCGCGCCGGAGGCCGGTGGCCCAGCAGCCGTATCGCGGGAGGAAGGCCCTCTCGAGGAGGGCGGGGAGCCTCTCGCGCGCCCACGCGGAGAGCGCCGCGTCGTCGAGGAGCGCCCCGGTCCGCTCGATCATCCAGAGCGCCTTCACCGTGTGGCCGAAGTCGGTGTGCCGCGCGCCGGGGCCGCGTTCCACGGGGTCGTGGAGCGAGCCGTGAAAGAGGCCGAGCTCCTCGCTCCAGAAGCGGTCGATCAGGACCCTGGCGATCCGCGCGAGGTCGGCACGCAGGCGCGAGCGGTGCGGCTCGGGGGCGAACGAGGCGAGGAGGAGGGCGTAGGCGTTCACCTGGTCGAGCTGGGCGACGAGCTCGACACGCGCCGTTTCGCCGCCGACGCCCCCGGCCGCCCAGCGGAGGAGGCCCCTCTCCGGGTCGTCGTAGCGGTCGAAGGTCCCCTCGTAGAGGAGGAGCGCGTCGGCCAGGACGTCCGGGTCGCGCGTCAGGTAGGAGTAGAACGCGAGGCCCAGGTTCGCGTAGGCGAGGTCCTGCGAGCTGCGCGCCGGGACGGGAGGTCCGGCGGCGCCGTCCTTCCACCACGACACCGCGCTCCGCTCCGCCCGGTCCAGCGCGTGCGCGCGAAGGTGGTCGACGCCCGCCTTCGCGAGCGCGAGGTACCTCTCCTCGCCCGTCAGGTGGAAGGCGACGCCGTAGAAGAACGTCTGCCGCGAGCGCATCCTGGTGTACTCGACCCCGAGGCGCGAGGAGACCCAGGGGCCCGCGACGAGCATCTCGCCGCAGGGGAGCTCGGGGTCGACGAGGCTCCCGTCGTCGCAGCGGTACGTGGGGAAGGCGCCGACCGGCGAGCCGAGGGCCTCCGGCCTCAGCCAGAACGGGGCGAGGTCGCGCGAGAGGTGCTCGACCCAGACCTCTCCCCCGGGGAGCGCGGCCGGCGCCGGTTCGAAACGACCTTTTCCGCAGCCGCCGGCGGCGAAGCCGGTGGCGAGGGCGAGCGACGCGGCGAGGGCCGGGGCGGCGCGGCGGACGGTTCGCACGGAGGCGGGCCAGATTAGCAGCGGACGGACGAGGGGGCGGCGGCCGTCCGGTCCGCCGCGGGGGAGCGTGCGGGCCGCCGCGGGCCGGAGGCCCGCGCGTCGCCACGAGCGACGGGGAGAGAGCCTGCCCGCGGAGCCGCAGTCGGAGGGAGGGCCTGCGTCAGAAGCGCGCCGACCGCTCCCGTCTCGAGGAAAAACCCGTCGTGCCCGCTCTGCGAGGCGAGCTCGCGGTACTCGGCTCCCGCGGCGCGCGTCCACCGGAGGACCTCCTCGGGCGGGTAGAGGAGGTCCCCGGGGATTCCGACTCCGACGAGGCGCCCGCGGAAAGGACGTAGCGCCTTGCCCACGCCGCCGCGTCCGCGCCCGACGTCGTGCGCGTCGATCGCGTCGAGGAGCGTGAGGTACGCCTTCGTCGTGAAGCGGCGGACGAGCTTCTCCCCGTGGTGGGTCAGATAGTCGCGGACGGGGTGCGTCCCGGGGCCGTGAGGGCGGAAGCGACGCTCGACCTCGAGCGGGGTCCGGTAGGTCAGCATCCCGACCATGCGCGCGAGGGCGAGCCCGGAGCGGGGCGCCGCCTCGATCGCCTTCCGGTGGACGTGGTTCCAGGCGGAGCCCCACGCCGTCGGCGAGGCGGGCGCCGCGAAGACGATCGCGGCGCGCGCCGCGTCGGGGCGGCTCGCGCAGAGCTCGAGCGTGACCATCCCGCCGAGCGACCCGCCGGCGACGAGGGCGAGCCTCTTCACGCCGAGCGCGTCGAGGAGGAGGCCGGCGAGGCGCGCCTGGTCGCGCGTCGTGACGGCGAGCGGCCTCTTCGCGTGGCCGGCGCCGCGAAGGAAGCGGGTGCCGTAGCAGGAGCCGAGGAGGTTCGGCGCCAGGACGGCGAAGCGGCGCGTGTCGATCGGCAGTCCCGGCCCGACGAACGGGCGCCAGCCGCCGAGGTCGGCCGGGGAGCCGGTGAGCGAGTGGAAGAGGAGGACGACGTTCCCGCCGTCGGCGTCGACCTCCCCCTCGAGGCGGAAGGCCTGCCGCACGTCGCGGAGCGTCTCGCCCGACCCGAGCGTGAAGTCGCCCGCCCGGTGCTCCGAGAGGCCGACCCGTAGGGCCGCGGCGTCGGGGGGGCCGCTCACCGCGCGCCCCCGACGAAGGTGCCCGAGCGCTCGTCGTTCGGCGCGGCGTCGTACCCGAGGACGCGGAGCGGCACGCCCTGCTCGGCCGCGAGCCGCGCCGCGTCGGCCGCGACGACCTGCGCGCCCGAGCGCGCGAGGTCGAGGAGCTCGCCGTGCGAGAGCCGCGACAGCGGCCGCGCGTCGGCGTGCCGGCGCGGGTCGCGGTCGTAGACGGCGTCGACGTCCGTCACGATGTGGCAGGGCGCCGGGCCGAGCGCCGCCGCGATCGCGACGGCGCTCGTGTCGGAGCCGCCTCGCCCGAGCGTCGCGACCTCGCGGTCGGAGCGCTCCCCCTGGAAGCCGCTGACGACGGGGACGACGCCGCGGGCGAGGAAGGCGCGGAGGCGCCGCGCGTCGACGCGCGCGACGCGGGCCGCGCCGAAGGCGCCGTCGGCCCTCACGCCCGCCTCGCCGCCGCGGAGGCTCCGCGCCGGGACGCCGAGCGTGTGGAGCGCCGCCGCGAGGAGCGCGGCGGAAAGGTCCTCGCCCGTGGCGAGGGCGCGGTCGACCTCGCGCGCGGCCGAGGCGGCCCGGCCCACTTCGAGCGCCCCGAGCGTCTCGAGGATGTGGTCGGTCGTGTGGCCCATCGCGCTGACGACCGCGACGACGCGCCGGCCGGAGGCGACGAGCGCGGCGACGCGGCGGGCCGCGCGCCGGATCCGGGCGGGCGTCCCGAGCGACGTCCCGCCGAACTTCACGACGAGGGTCTCGACGCGGGCGCTCATCGGGACCGCTCCGTCCTGTCGAGGCGCGCGAGGGCCGCGTCGAGGTCCGCGAGGAGGTCCTCGGGCTCCTCGATGCCGACGGAGAGGCGGACGAGGTCGGGGGAGACGCCCGCGGCGAGCCGCTCCTCCTCGGAGAGCTGCTCGTGCGTCGTCGTCCAGGGGTGGATGACGAGGCTCCTGGCGTCGCCGACGTTGGCGACGAGGGAGAAGAGCGAGAGGTTCGCGATGAAGGCTCGGGCCGCCTGCTCGGCGGAGACGCCCGCCGGCGGCTTAACGCCGAACGTGAGGACGCCGCCGAAGCCGCCGGAGAGGACGCGCGCGGCCGTCTCGTGCGTCGGGTGCGAGGAGAGGCCGGGGTAGCGGACCCAGGCGACGGCCGGGTGGCTCTCGAGGTGCCGCGCGACGGCGAGGGCGTTGTCGGAGTGGCGCCGGATCCTCAGAGGGAGCGTCTCGAGCCCCTGGAGGAAGAGGAACGAGTTGAACGGCGAGACGGCCGCGCCGACGTCGCGGAGGAGGACGGTCCTCAGGCGCGCCGCGTACGCCGCCGGGGCGAGAGCCGAGAAGGAGAGACCGTGGTAGGCCGGCTCGGGTTCGACGAAAAAGGGGCGGAAGCGCTCGGAGGCGCTCCAGTCGAAGCGCCCGCCGTCGACGACGACCCCGCCGATCGCCGCCCCGTGCCCGCCGATCCACTTCGTGGCCGAGTGGATCACGACGTCGGCGCCGTGCTCGAGGGGGCGGCAGAGGAGCGGCGTCGCGAAGGTGTTGTCGACGACGAGGGGTACGCCCGCCTCGTGGGCGACGTCGGCGAGAGCCCGGAGGTCCGGCACGTCGAGACGCGGGTTGCCGATCGTCTCGACGTAGACGGCCTTCGTCGTCCCGTCGATCGCCTCCGCGACGCGCCCGGGGCCGCCCGGGCCCGAGGCGTCGACGAACCGGGCCGTGACGCCGAGGCGGGGGAGCGTGTGGGCGAAGAGGGCCCAGGTGCCGCCGTAGAGCGAGGTCGTCGAGACGATCGTGTCTCCGGCGCGGGCGAGGTTGAGGATCGCGAGCGTCTCGGCGGCCTGGCCGCTCGAGGTCGCGACGGCGGCGACGCCCTCCTCGAGCGCGGCGACCCGCTTCTCGAAGACGTCCGTCGTGGGGTTCATGATCCGGGTGTAGATGTTCCCCGGCTTCCTCAGGCCGAAGAGGTCGGCCGCGTGGTCGGGGTCGTCGAAGACGTACGACGTCGTCGCGTAGATCGGGACGGCGCGGGCGTTCGTCGCGGGGTCGGCGCTCTCCTGGCCGGCGTGAATCGCGAGGGTCCCGGGGCGGAGGGCGGGGCGGACGCTGGCGATCGCGGACATCGGTTTTCCTTTCGTTCTCGGCGGGTGCGCAAAGAAAGACCGGCCCTCTCTCGCGAGAGGGCCGGTCGGGGTGCCGTCGTTCGGCTCGTTACGCTGCGGGCGTCACATTCGCCGTCCCGCCGCGTGCCCCGACTCCTCCCGCGAGAGCAGGGAAGAGCCGCACATGGGCATCGACATGGACATGGCGAGGACGCAGGCCGGCAGGCACGCGCCGCCCGCGACGAGCGTGCTCGCGAGCGAGCGCGGGGAGGCAGAGCGTTCCATGGCGCGGCAGGGTACGCGAGCGTCCCGGGGCGCTGTCAAGCGGAATCGAGACGCCGCGGGGATTTCCGTGCGAGGAAGCGAAAGAGGGGACGCTCGTGAGGGAAGAGGCCCCTCGAGGAGGTGGCGCGCCGCCTCGGCCGCGGCGCCTCGAGGCGACGGGAGCTGCCCGGACCTTCGCGTCGCGCGATCCGGGTCGTGTCGGGCCGTCAGCTTCCGCCGAGCGCCTTCGCGAGGCCCTGCGTCCAGCGCTCGTCGTGGACGACGCGCGCGAGAGTCTGGGCGCGGAGCCTTCTCAGCGGCTCGAGCCGACGGAGCGCGAGCCGGATGAGCCGGCCCGCAGGACCGCTCTCCTCGTCGCGGGCGAGGGCGAGGGCGCGTCTCCGGAAGTGGAGCGCGGCGAGGTCCGCCCCGACGTCGTCGCGCGTCCCTCGGAAGACGTAGGTGGCGGCGGAGGGGCCCGCGAGGAGCTCGAGGACGACGCGATCCCTCACCTCGGCGAGGAGGAAGGCGGCCGTGTTCGCAGGGAGCTCCACCTTCGCCGCGAGGCCCTCCTCGTCCGGGTCGAGCAGCTCGGCAAGTCCGACGGCGGAGCGCTCGCGCCCGGCCCGCCGGACGATCTCCCGCGCACCCACGAGGCGCTCGGGGGCGCTCCAGTCCTCGAGGAGCCGCTCGAAGTCGCTTCCGAGGGCGGACGCGGCGACGGCGCGCCCGTCGGCGAAGAGCCGGGTCCCCGAGGCGCTCGCGCAGCGATCGAGCATCGCCGCCCGCGCGGCGCGGACGGCACGCGCGAAGGCGTCGGTCCGGCGGGCGAGGCGGCCGAAGTGGAAGGGGCCGCCGGGAGCGTCGAGAACGACCTCCCAGGTCCCCTCGGTGAACCTCACGTCCGCCACGCCGCCGAGCGGCACCTGGAACGGATCCCCGCCGGCGGGGACGACCGCAACGTGCGTCGGCCAGACGAGGAGTCGCGCGCCGCGGGCCGGGCCCGGCTCGAGGAGGGCGCCGTCGAACACCTCGGGCGACCCGAGGCCGTGCGCGAGCAGGCCCCGGACGCGCGCCGCATCGCGGGCCTCTCCGAGCGCTCTCGCGAACGTCTCGTGCCGCCGGGCGAGCATCGAGATCCGGAGGGCTCCCGCGGGATGGAGGCCGAGCGTCAGGATGCGGCGCTCGTCCGTGAAGGAGTCGGCGTCGAGGAAGTCGACGCGGAGGCCGCCGACCGAGACGCCGTCGTCGTCGACGAGGGCCTCTCCCTCGCCGCGCGCGGGGGCTCCCTCGAGACCTTCGGTCTCGTACGCGCAGAGGGCGCGCCGGGTCTCCTCGACGCCGTTCACGGCGCGTCCCGCGTCAGGAGAACCGGCCGCCGCACTCGGGGCAGAACTTCGGGCTCCCCTCGGCCTCGGTGCCGCAAGTCGGGCACTTCTTCTTCGCCGAGACGGGCTTGCCGCACTCGCCGCAGAACTTGCCGCCCTGCGTCTTCGCGCCGCAGTGCGGGCAGACGGCGCCGGTGACGGTCGCGACGTCGCGCTGCTTCATCCAGTCGACCTCGCGGGCCTTCTGCTGGACCTGCTCGCGGGCGGCCTCGGCCTGGGCGGAAGCCATCTCCTCGTCGAGGTCGGGGGCGCACCCCTCGCAGAGGCCGGCCTTCCTGTTGAAGCAGACCGGTCCGCAGACCCACTGGCCGCAGCGGGTGCACTGGACGAAGAGGGGCTTGATCTCGCCGACGGCTTCCTTGAGCGCCGCGTCGTGCGCCGGTCCGCCGACGGCCCTCTGGACCTCGTAGGCGCCGTGCGCGGCCCGGCCGAGCATTCCCCCGAAGATGTTCCCAGCGGCCTGGAGGGCCGAGGTCGCCATGCCGATCTTCGACGGCTTGAAGCTCGACATGTAGCCGTTCCCGCACTTCTCGCAGAAGAACTTGAACTGGTAGCCCTTGTCGGTGGAGAGGTCCTCGTAGTTGCCGGTGAACTCGATCGTTGCCACGCTTCCTCCGGTTCCTGGTTGGCCGCGGGATTATCGGCCCCGGAGCCGCTCGGGTCGAACGGCTGCCGACCCGGGACGAGGGGCACAGAACCTGACCCGCGAGTCGAAATCGACCACACCCGGCGGGTCAACGACAGACCCGAAGGCGGGGGCCGGATCTCGCGCCCGGGTCGCGACGCCCGCCGCGAGCCGTTCGTGGAGCGCTCCCGGGCAGGGTCCGGCTCGGGGGGAGCGGAGGCGCGCGGAGCCGCCCCGGACGGCACGTGGGTTGCTCCCTCGAGCCCGAATCGTGAGACGGAAATCGACCGCATTTCGGGCTGGAGGGAGACACATGAGCCGAAGCAGGGGAGTCCTTCTGTCGATCGCGTTCGCCGGTGCGGCGCTTCTCCTCCCGTTCGCCGCGGGGGCGGCCGTCGACCGCGAGGAGCGGCCGGAAGGCTCGGTCGCGCGCGACGTCGAGGTCAGGGTCCGCGAGGCGATGCCGGGCGCGGCTCTTCGCGTGGGCGCCCGGACCCACGTCGACCCGCTCGCCGCCGCCGCCGAGGCGCTCGAGGTCCACCGCGACGCCTACGGCAGAGGTCCGCACGACGGCTTCGCCTTCCGCCTCGAGGAGAAGGACGCCCTCGGACAGAGCCACGTGAGGATGTCCCAGACGTTCCGCGGCGTCCGAGTCCTCGGGGGCGAGCTCATCGTCCACGTCGACGACGACGGACTCCTCGGCATCAACGGCCGGTTCGTCCCGGGCCTCGATCTCCCGGCGATCGCCCCGCTCGCGCCGACCGAGGCGGCCGGGGCCGCGGTCGGCTGGATCGAGCGCGCGGGCGGCGTGAACGTCGAGGTCGTCGACGTCCTCGACCCGGTCGTCTGGGCCCTCTCCGGTCAGCCGAGGCTCGCCGTCCCGGTCCGCGTGATGTGGGTCCTGGACGAGGAGCTCCGCTTCGAGGACGTCCACGTCGACGCCGGGACGGGAGAGTTCGTCGGCGCCCTGCCGAAGATCTTCTCGGCGAAGAACCGGAAGGTCTACACGATGAACCAGGCCTGCCTCTCGACGGGGAGCGAGCTCCCGGGGACGCTCGTCATCTCCGAGGGCGGCAGCTCCTCCGACACCGCGGTCATGGGCGCCTACAACAACACGGGGCTCGCGTACGACTACTACAAGAACGTCCACGCGCGCGACTCCTACGACGGCTCCGGCTCGGTCATCGTCTCCTCGGTCCACGGCCAGTTCTCGACCGGCTACAGCTGCACGAAGAACAACGCGGCCTGGATCGACTCGCCGTACAACCAGATGGTCTTCGGCGACGGCGACGGGAGCACCTTCTCGAACCTGGCGCGCGGCGTCGACGTCACGACCCACGAGTTCTCCCACGCCGTCTGCTCCCGGACCGCGGACCTCGCCTACCAGAACGACTCGGGCGCCCTGAACGAGGCGAACTCCGACATCCTCGGCCGCGCCGCTGCCTTCTACGGGGGCAACGGCAGCGCTGCGACGCGCACCGACTGGTCCGTCGGCGCCGACGTCTACACGCCGAGCACGTCCGGCGACGCCCTTCGCTACATGTACGACCCGGCCAAGGACGGCCAGTCCGCGGACTACTACCCGACGCGGAACTACGCCTCGGGCTGCACGCCGTCCGACAGCAACGACTACTGCGGCGTCCACACGAACAGCGGCATCGGCAACCTCTTCTTCTACCTCCTCTCGCAGGGCGGCACCCACCCGCGCGGCAAGACGACCGTCGCCGTCACCGGGATCGGGCTCTCGAAGGCGGAGAAGATCTGGTACCGGGCGCTCTCGGTCTACATGACGACCTCCACGACGTTCCAGGGCGCGCGGACGGCGACGGCGAACGCCGCGTCGGACCTCTACGGCGGGACCTGCACGACGGAGTGGCAGAACGTCCACAAGGCGTGGGACGCCGTCGGCGTCCCGGGCACCTGGTCCTGCGGGACGACCTACTCGATCGCGGGGAACGCGGGGACGAACGGCGCGACCGTGACCGCGGGCAGCGTCTCGGCCACGTCGGACGCGAGCGGCAACTACACCCTCGGGGGCCTCGCCGCCGGGACCTACACGGTGACGGCCTCGAAGTCGGGCTGCACCTTCTCGCCGACGTCGATCTCCGTGACGGTCGGCCCGAGCGCCACCGGCAAGAACTTCACCGCGACCTGCTCGACGGGCGACACGGCGCTCACGAGCGGCGTGACCCTCACGGGCCAGAGCGTCGCGAAGAGCGCCTGGAAGTACTACTACATCGACGTCCCGTCCGGGGCGACGAGCCTGACCTTCGCGACGACGAGCGCCACGGCCGACATCGACATCTACACGCAGTTCAACGCGAAGCCGACCTCCTCTTCGTACACCTGCCGGCCGTACACCTCCTCGGGCAACGAGACGTGCACGGCGACGAACCCGAGCGCGGGCCGCTGGTGGCTCGGCGTCTACGGCTACGCGGCGGGGAACTACTCCGTGACGGCGACGGTCGTCACCGGGACGACGACCTACTCGATCGCGGGCAGCGCGGGGACGAGCGGCGCGACGGTCACGGCCGGGACGAAGTCCGCGACCTCCGACGCGAGCGGGAACTACTCGATCACGGGGCTCGCCGCCGGGACGTACTCCGTCTCCGCCTCCAAGAGCGGGTGCACGTTCTCGCCGACCTCCCTTTCCGTGACGGTCGGCCCGAACGCCACCGGCAAGAACTTCACGGCGACGTGCGGCTCGACGGGCCAGGTCGAGCGCCTCGCGAACGGCGGCTTCGAGACCCTGACGGCCTCGACGAACACGGCGCCGGACGGCTCCTGGTCCCGCACGGCCTACAGCGGGACGAGCTTCAACACTCTCATCGCGAACGGCACCGCCCCGCGGACGGGGACGGACTACGCCTACGTCGGCGTCTACACCTCCTCCTCGCAGACGGTGACGAGCGCGAACGCCGTCATCCCGGCGGCCGCGACGAGCGCGACGCTCACCTTCTACGTCTCGATCGTGACGAGCGAGACGACGACCTCGACGGCCTACGACAAGCTGAACGTCCAGCTCGTCGACGCTTCGACGGGCTCCGTCCTCGCGACGCTCGGGACGCTCTCGAACCTGAACAAGACCGGCAGCTCGACGACCTACGCGCTCAAGAGCTACTCGGCGACGAGCTACAGGGGGAAGACCGTGAAGGTCCGCTTCGCCGCGACGAACGACTCGTCGCTCGTGACGACCTTCCGGATCGACGACGTCAGCCTGAAGTCCGACGGCTGACGCGCCGGGGGAGAAGAGGCCCGATCGGGCGCCGGGGGAGGGGAGCGATCCCCTCCCCCTTTTCTTTGCGCCGCCCGACGCGGGCCGCGGCCGGCGCCGCGGAAAGCTCCCGGAGATCCTCCCCGATCCCGGTCAGAGGGGCCGCGTCCTCGTCATCATCGAGAAGAGACGGGCGCCTTTCGGGACGGACGAGAAGGCGTGAAAGAGGAGGACGACGCCGTCCTCCGGCGCCCGGACCTCGACGACGGCGTCGGAGGGGCGGGGCGGGAGCGCGCGGCAGCGGGACGGGTCGACGAGCCGGGCGACGACGTCGCCGGCGCGGACCGCCTGGCCGGGCTCGACCGCCGCGTCGACGAGACCGCCGGCGGGAGCGTGGAGCGACCGGTAGTCGCCGATGGAGCAGGTCGTGATCCGCGCCGGGGGCGCGTCCGGCTCGCCGTCGAGGACGCCGTAGTGCCGGAGCGCCGAGGCGATCCTCCGGGCGTCCTCCCGGCCGGCCTCGAGCGAGAAGGAGTTCATCGAGCCGAGCTCGACGGTGAACCCGTCGACGAGACGCGGGACGTCGAGGCGGCCCATCCGCCGGAAGGCGTCGGAGAGGTCCTGCCAGGGGACGAAGGAGGCCTCGTCGAGCGCGCCGCCGAAGCGCGGCGGGACCTCGAGGACGAACGGGAACCCGAAGGCGCGTGCGGCGGCGACGGCCCCCTCGGGGGAGTAGAGGTAGCGCGGGGCGCGATCGCCCGTATGGAGGTCGAGGACGAGGTCCGCGTCGACGGTCATCCGCTGAATCGCGAGCGCGAACTCGAGGCGCGTGTCCGCGCCCCAGGCGCGCGCCTCCTCCTCGACTGCGTCGAGCGCAGCGCGGAGGGAGGCGCGGAAGTCGTCGCGGATCTCGTCGACGGGCGACGAGGCATGCGCCGCCGCGAAGGAGTCGACGTCGACGTAGCAGGCGGCCGACGCCGAGCGCGAGGGCCCCGTCAGATAGAGGTAGCCGCGGTTGAAGTTCGTTCCGGTGAGGAAGTCGTAGACGCCGGCGACGTAGTCCCCCGCCTGCTGGTTCGCGGAGACCGGGTTCGCCCGCGGCACGAGGACGACGGTGCCGCGCAGCGGCTCGCGCTCGAGCAGGTCGAAGAGGGCGAGGACGGCCGCGTTGCCCTGGAGCTCGCCCCCGTGGACGTTCGCCTGGACGTAGACGAGCGGCCTCTCCTCCCGGCCCCGTGCGACGAAGACCGGCGCGGTGAGCTCGTGTCCGGTCGCGAGGGTTCGGACGGCGACGTCGCGGCGTTCCCACTTCGGCATGCCACTCTCCTTCCGGCGAGTCTAGCGAAGAGAGGCCTTCCTTCCGCAACCCGTCAGGCGTTCCGCCTCGACCTCGACCGACGGCGGCGCGGGGGACGCGCGTCGCCGCTCCGTCCCGAGATCGTATCGCAGGACCCGTGGCCCCGGTCGTGCCGGTCCGGGCTCCCTCTCGCGCTCCTGCCGGCGGCGGCCGGGTCGCTCAGGGAACCCGGAACGTCGTCGTTGCGCGCCCGCTGCCGCTCCGGCCCTCGGCGGACTCGACGCGGCCGAGGTCGAGCGTCACCGTGACCTCCTCGCCGGGACGGAAGTCCTGCGACGGGGAAAAGCGAAGGAGCTGGTCCGACGCGTCCCACGTCACAGCGCCGGGGATCTCTCCCGACAGCGTGCCCACGGCGAGGACCGCCCCGTCGCCGATCTCGCCGGCGTCGAGCGGGCGCGTCATCAGGAAGGAGACGGCGACGCGGCGGGCGGCGACGACGGAGCCGGGCGCGGGGAAGACGTCTGCGACGCCCGGCTCGAGCGCCGGGGCGTCCGCCCCGGAGAAGACGCCCCAGGGGGTCGAGAGCGCGACGCGAACGAAGAGGTCGGGGTCCGGGAGCGGCGGCGGCTCGGGGAGCTTCCCGTCGTCCGCGAGCTCGATCGCGAGGACGACGAGGAAGACGACCGTCACCGCGGCGAGGACGATCCAGCCGACGGGCACCTTCTCGAGGACGACCGTCGCGTCGACGCGCTCGCCGGCCTTCAAGTCGAACTCCCGCGAGAACGGGCGCTTCAGCGGGACGACGTCGCCGCGCTCGTCGATCTTCCGGGCGACCCGGAGGACGTAGCGGCCGGGCGGGAGCCTCGCTGCCGACCACGAAGGCGCCATGGAACGTGCGACCGTCGCGCGGCCCTTTCCCTCGACCTTCAGCAGCTCGGAGAGGACCGGGAACGCGACGGGCCGCCCGCCGTCGCGGTCTGGGGCCTTCCGGAAGACGCCGACGGCGACCTCGCCGGTCCCTTCGTCTCCGGCCCCTGCGGCCGACCGCCGAAGGCCGACGGAGACGCAGCCGTCGAGCGCGAGAGGGGCGAGAGTGCCGACGAGGACGAAGGCGGCGAGCCGCCGGCCGGGACGGGAGAGCACGGGGGGATCGTCGTCCCGCGCGCCCGCGGGTGTCAACGAGGACGCCCGGGGCCGTCCGGGCGGGCCCGCAGTTCCGCGCTCCGTCCCCTCACGTGGGCGGCCGCGGGGCCGTGCGCGTCCGCGTCGCGATCCGGGCCGCGGTGCGGGCGCGACGCGTGCGCCGGAGCGCTCGCGCGCGTATCCTTCGCCCCATGACGTCCTACCCTCCGAGGCCGGCCGACGTGCGGGAGCCGTCTCCGCGCGGGGCCGTCGGGCCGCACATCGCGGACAACATGGGCGAGGTTCACCTCCTCGACCGGGCCGTCCTCACGATCGGCGCCGCGCGCGAGAACGACGTCGTCGTCCGGCTTCCCGGTGTCTCGCGGCACCACGCCCGCATCGTCCGCGAGGCGGGCGGGACCTTCTCTCTCGAGGACGTCGGCAGCCGCTACGGCTCCACCGTGAACGGATCCGTGGTCACGAAGGCCCGGCTCTTCCACGGCGACGAGATCGCGATGGGAGGGTGGCGGGCGACCGTCAACCTCGAGGACTGACGTCGCGGGCTCCCGGGCCCGGCAGGGCCGGCCCCGGACCGCTCAGGCGACGGCGTTCCGCTTCTCCCCGGCCCTGCAGACGACCTCCTCGTCGGGAGCTCCGGCGAGGCGCAGGGCGCGGGACGCCTTCATCCCCTTCGCGACGGCGACCTTCCCGTCCGGGAAGAAGTCCGAGAACCGAACGGAGGGGGAGGCCTCGAGGCGGGCCGCGACGGCGTCGGCGCGCGTCGGATCGAGCGCGAGGCCGTGCACCGCGAGGTCCCCGCACATCCGGTGCCTCAGGTGGTGGATCCGCTGGAGCGTGGAGAGGTAGGCGCCCTTCCAGATCGCGAGGAACGGGCGGTGGTCCATCGGGTTCACGGAAAGGACCTTCCGCTGGCGGTTCGCGGGGAGGAACGCGTAGAGGCTCACCTCCGGGTGCTGCCGGAGGACCCATCGACGCGTCGTCTCGAAGCGCGTGAACGACACCGTGCGGATGTCCTGGTCCGCGTTGTAGAGGATGCCGCGGCGGCTCGCGAAGCCGGCGGCTCCTTTCGAGACGTAGGGGACGAGCGGGTCGAGGACGAAGACGAGGTCGGCCCCCTTCTTCATCGCCTCGGTGAAGTTGGAGGTTTTCGTCACGGCGCCGTCGACGTAGTAGCGCTCGCCGATCTTCGTCGACGCGAACGCGGGGTTGATGCTCAGGGACGCCTGGATCGCGAGGCTCACGGGGACGGCGTCGAGACCCGGCTCGCCGAACAGGACGTGCTCGCGCGCGTCCTGGTCGGTGGCGCCGACGTAGAGCGGTCGGGCGAGCTTCCGGAAGTCGTTCGTCGCGCCCGGGCGCGCGAAGAGGTACCGGAGCATCGCCTCGTAGCCGTCGGCGCGGAACGGGGCGGCGACGAGGTCGCTGTAGTCGAGGAAGAGCGCGCTGAGGGACGGACTGACCCGGCCGCGGACGAGGTCCGCGAGGCTCGCGGCGAGTCCGCGAAGCGCCCTCTCGACGGGCGCCGCGAGGCTCGCGAGGTTCACGTGCGAGACCTTCAGGAGGGAGAGGTCGACGGGCGGGATCCTCTCGCAGCCCTCCCCGGCGATCGAGGCCATGAACTCGTCGACGGAGTAGCCGTTCGCGAGGATGCCGGTGATGACGGCCCCGGCGCTGATCCCGAAGTACATGTCGAAGGCGTTCAGCGCGCCCGGCGGGAGGCAGTCGGCGAGGCATTTCAGCGCGCCCATCTCGAAGTAGAGCCCCGTGATCCCGCCGCCGGAGGCGCAGAGAGCCCGCGAGCCGACCTTCCGGGCCGTCGTCATCCGGACGATCTCCCCGGCGACGAGCCTGCCGAGGCCTGCCGCGGTCGGGAGGCGCGGGCACCTCCGGTCGTGGACGCAGACCGTCGGGTCGCGCAGGACGCGGCCGACGCCGCGGGCGCCCAGCCTCCGGATCAGCTCGTCGACGCGCACCGGGTCCGGCCCCGAGAGGAGGGCGAGGACCCTGTGGAAGCCGTACCTCAGCTCCACGTCGGGCTCCGCGTCCATGAGGTCGAGGAGGCGGCTCGCGCGCTCGAAGCCCTCCTCGAGCTTCGCCGCGGGCCCGAACGTCGTCCGGAGGTCGACGAGGACGAGGTTGAAGTACTCGTGGTGGAGCGCCTCGTGCGCCTCCACGGGGTCCTGCCTGAGGACGAAGCGGAATTCCGTGCCGCCGATCGTGAAGAGCGTCGCCCCGCGCTCTCGCGAGCGGAAGACCTCGGGGAGGGCGTCGAGCGCGGCGAAGAGCGAGTCGGCGTGGGCGCGGGTCGGGGCGAAGTAGAGGACCCTCTTGCGCCTCGGCCGGAGCGTCTCCGGTTCCGGACCGCGTTTCGCCACCCTGCACCCCCTCGTCGCCACGGGTCCCGCGCCGGCTCGTTCGCCGCGCGGCGCGGTCCGGCGCGGACCGGACCGTGTGAAACTACGCCCACGGAGGATACGGGAGATGCCGACCGCACGCGAACGGCTCGCCCTCTGGGGGCGCACGATCTTCAGGGACCTCGGACGGACCCGCCTGAGCCAGGCGGGGGTCGTCGTCACGACGGCGGCCGGCATCTCGATGGTCTTCCTCTGGATCATCGAGCTCCTCCGGGGCGGGCACGGCCACCCGTACTCCGGGATCATCCTCTTCCTGATCCTGCCGGGGCTCTTCGTCGCGGGCCTCGCCCTGATCCCGGCGGGGTTTCTCCTGAAGCGCTGGCGCGACCGGAAGGAGGGCCGGGTGGCGGAGGAGGCGCCCCCGATCGACCTCGGCTCCCCGAAGGTGCGCCGGCTCGCGACCTTCGTCCTCGGCGCGACGCTCCTGAACGCGACGATCGTCGGCTTCGCCTCCTACAAGGGGCTCGAGGTGATGGACTCCGTCGAGTTCTGCGGCGAGGCCTGCCACACCGTGATGGCGCCGGAGCTCGCGGCCTACCGCGGATCGCCCCACTCCCGCATCGGCTGCGTCGAATGTCACATCGGCGAGGGCGCCTCCTGGTTCGTCAAGTCGAAGCTCTCGGGCACCCGCCAGGTCTTCGCGGTCGCCTTCAAGACCTACTCCAAGCCGATCCCCTCGCCGGTCCACCACCTCCGTCCGGCCCGCGAGACGTGCGAGCAGTGCCACTGGCCGCAGCGCTTCACCGGGGACCGCGTCGTCATCAAGAAGAAGTACGCCGAGGACGAGAAGAGCACCGAGCTGACGACCGTCCTCGTCATGCACGTCGGCGGGCACAACGCGCAGGGGACGGTCGGCATCCACGGGCGGCACCTCGACGCCGGCTCGCGCATCAGCTACACGTCCATCGACGGGCGCCGCCAGCAGATCGCCCGCGTGTCCTGGAAGGACGACACCGGCAAGGAGATCGAGTTCGCGAGCACCGAGGTGAAGGCGACGGCCGAGCAGCTCGCGAAGGGGGAGACGCGGGCGATGGACTGCGTCGACTGCCACAACCGCCCGACCCACGCCTTCGAGCTCCCGCATCGGGGGCTCGACCGCGAGATCCGCGCCGGCGCGATCAGCCGCGACCTGCCGTTCGTGAAGAAGAAGGCCCTCGAGCTCCTGAAGGTGAAGTACTCGTCCCAGGACGAGGCCTCGAAGGCGATCGAGGCGGGCCTGAGGGCCTTCTACGCGTCCGAGCACCCGGACGTCGCGGCCGCGAAGAAGGCCGAGCTCGACCGGGCCGTGAAGGCCGTCCAGTCCGTCTACCTGAGGAACGTCTTCCCCAACATGGACCTCGACTGGGGCTACCACCCGAACAACATCGGGCACGAGGACTTCCCGGGCTGCTTCCGGTGCCACAGCGGGAACCTCGAGGCGAAGGACGGGACGACGGTCTCCGCCGACTGCGAGGCGTGCCACCAGGTCCTCGCGATGGAAGAGGAGAACCCGGAGATCCTCACGCAGCTCGGCCTGAAGTAGAGGGCGCGGCGGCGCGGCCCGGCGCCCGAACGGAGCAACTCCGCCCGTCTGATGCGTACGCATCAGGCGGGCGGACGACGGTCGTGCGAAAGTGGGGCGTTCGGTCGATTTCCCGGACCCGCAGTGGCCCGTATCATCGCCGGTCGTTACGGAGGTGACCTTGGGCGTTCCGCGTCCCGACCGCTCCCGCCGCAGGGCGCAGCTCATCCCCCTCGCCGCCCTCGTCCTTCTCGGCTTCGCGCGGGCGCTCGGCGCGCAGGAGAACTCCGACTGCCTCGCGTGCCACTCCGACGAGACACTGACGAAGAAGCGGGGCGGGCGGACCGTCTCGCTCTTCGTCGACGAGAAGAAGCTCGCGAAGTCGGTCCACGCCGACGCCCCCTGCGTCGGCTGCCACGCCGACCTCTCCGGCAAGGAGCTCCCGCACGAGGAGAAGCTCGCCCCGGCGACGTGCGACGCCTGCCACGGCGAGATCGTCGAGCGTTACGCCGAGAGCCTTCACGGGAAGGCCGTGAAGAAGGGGGACGCCCTCGCACCCCGCTGCTCGACCTGTCACGGCGTCCACGACGTCGTGAAGGTGAAGGACCCGCGATCCCCGGTCCTCCCGCAGAAGGTCCCCTTCCTCTGCGGAAAGTGCCACCGGGAAGGAACGGCGGTCCAGCTCCAGCACGACATCCCCCAGGACCGGATCCTCGAGAACTACACCGAGTCGATCCACGGCGAGGGGCTCCTGAAGAAGGGGCTCACCGTCTCGGCGACCTGCGTCTCCTGCCACACGCCGCACTTCACGCTCCCTCACACGGACCCCCGCTCCTCGATCGCGCGGAAGAACATCGCGAAGACCTGCGCGGCCTGCCACTCGAGCATCGAGCAGGTCCACCGAAAGGTCATCGACGGGAAGCTCTGGGAGAAGGAGGAGCACGTCCTCCCCGCCTGCGTCGACTGTCACCAGCCCCACAAGGTGAGGAAAGTCTTCTACGACCAGGGGATGGCCGACGCCGACTGCCAGAAGTGCCACGGCCGGAGGGAGCTGAAGGCGAAGGACGGGCGCTCGATGTTCGTCGACGCGGCCGAGCTCGCCGGCTCGCGCCACAGGGAGAAGCGCTGCTCGCAGTGCCACGCCGGCGTGACTCCGAGCCACGAGCGTCCCTGCGACACGCTCACGGCGAAGGTGAACTGCGGCTCCTGCCACGACGGCGTCGTCCAGGAGTACGCGAAGAGCACGCACGGGAAGCTCGTCCTCAGAGGCGACCCGAACGGTCCCTCCTGCGTCGAGTGCCATGGCACCCACGGGACGAAGGGGCGGGCGGACGCGACCTCGCCGACCTTCGCCCGGAACGTCCCGAAGCTCTGCGCGACCTGCCACCGAGAGGGGGAGAAGGCCGCCCGCCGCTACACGGGCGAGCAGCACGAGATCATCGAGAACTTCACGGAGTCGATCCACGGCAAGGGGCTCCTCGACAGCGGCCTCGTCGTGAGCGCGACGTGCACGTCGTGCCACACGGCCCACAGCGTCCTGCCCGCGAGGGACCCCGAGTCGTCCGTGAATCCGGCGCGGCAGCCCGAGACGTGCGGCCGCTGCCACCACGGCGTCGAGGCGAAGTTCCAGAGGAGCATCCACTCGGCGCTCGTCTCGAAGTCGAAGAAGCCGCTTCCCGTCTGCGAGGACTGCCACTCCGCGCACACGATCCGCCGGACGGACGACGTCGGCTTCCGCCTCGGCGTCATGTCGACCTGCGGCAAGTGCCACGAGGACGTGACGAAGAGCTACTTCGACACCTTCCACGGCAAGGTCTCGCAGCTCGGCTACGCCAAGACCGCGAAGTGCGACGACTGCCACGGCGCCCACGACATCCTCCCGCCGTCCGACCCGGCCTCGCGCCTCTCGCGGGAGAACGTCGTCGCGACGTGCCAGCAGTGCCACCCGGGGGCGACGCGACGCTTCGCGGGCTACCTCTCCCACGCGACGCACCACGACAAGGACAAGTACCCGATCCTCTTCTTCACGTTCTGGGGCATGACCGCGCTCCTCGTCGGCACGTTCACCGTCAGCGGCCTCCACACCCTCCTCTGGCTCCCGCGCGCGCTCAAGATGCGCCGCGAGCTCAAGGCGCAGGAGGCGGCGCACGGAGCGGAGGACGAGAAGGCGCTCCAGTTCGTCCGTTTCACGCGGCTCGAGCGGGCGATGCACATCAGCCTCATCGTCAGCTTCATCACTCTCGCGCTGACGGGCCTGACCCTCAAGTTCTCGTTCACGCCCTGGGCGCGGACGCTCGCGAAGGCTTTCGGCGGCTTCGAGGGGGCCGGCTTCCTCCACCGAGCGGCGGCCGTCCTCATGTTCGCGATCTTCGTCACGCACATCGTCGACGTCCTGCGACGTAAGAGGCGCGAGGGGAAGACCTGGAAGCAGATGCTCGCCGGGCCGAGCACGATGCTGCCGACCGCCAAGGACGGCCGCGACGTCGTCGGGACGATCAAGTGGTTCCTCGGGCTCGGGCCCCGGCCGCAGTACGGCCGCTGGACCTACTGGGAGAAGTTCGACTACTTCGCCGTCTTCTGGGGCGTGTTCATCATCGGCTCGACCGGCCTCCTCCTCTGGTTCTCGGAGCAGTTCACGCGCCTCCTTCCCGGCTGGCTCATCAACGTCGCGACGATCGTCCACAGCGACGAGGCGCTCCTCGCCGTCGGCTTCATCTTCACGATCCACTTCTTCAACACCCACCTGAGGCCCGAGAAGTTCCCGATGGACATCGTCGTCTTCACGGGCCGGATGTCGGTCGAGGAGCTGAAGCGCGACAAGCCGGCCGAGTACGAGGCCCTCGTCGCGAGCGGCAAGCTCGAGGAGAACCTCGGCGAGCCCTACCAGCCCGTCGTGCTGAGGGCCGTCCGCGCCTTCGGCTGGGTCGCCCTGACGATCGGCTTCCTGACCGTACTCTGGATCATCTACGCGATGCTCTTCGCGTACAGGTAGCCCGCGGCCGCGAAGGCCGGGAGACCGGGAGAGCTGCCCCGGGACGAGAGTCCCGGGGCGGCTCCGTCTTCGGGGGCGCTCACGTCTTCGTGGCCCGCGCCCGGCGGGTGCATCCCGCGGCTCGCTCTGCGCGCGTGCGACCCGAATCGGGCCCGCCTGCGCGGGCCGACGGGCGGCCGCAAACTCCTCGCGCTCGCCGGGGGGCCTGAGCTTCGCGCGGCCCCCCGGAACCCCCACTTTCGATCTGCGCTCCATGTTGGTGCGGGCATCGCTCTCGTCAGACAGTGCGGCCGCTCACCCCGTCGGCCTGCTCGCCGGACCCGTTCGGGTCCCCGCTCGGGCTCGAACGCTCGCTCGCGGGACGCACCTGCCGGGCGCTCACGGGCCTCGCGCGTCCAGCGAAGGGGGGGATCACACGCCATACCGGCGACGTGAGATCGTTCGTCGCGCCGATTCCGATCGTCTCGAAGAGGCGACCGACGCCGAGCGCGCTCGCGATTCCGTCGAGCGGATCGCTTTCGATCCAGGCAGCCGGGAATGGGCGAAGGGCCCGGACCTCGCGGACCGGGCCCTTCGGGGTTCGAGTCGGAACGGGGAACGTCAGGCCTTCGGCTTCTCCTCGTCCTTCGCGTCGCTCTCGGCCATCTCCGCCTTCGCGCGCTCCTTCTCCTCGGCCTCGAGGATCCGCTCGAGCTCGAGCGGGTGCTCCTCCTCCATCTCCTTGTGGGAGAGGTGGCCGGTCCAGAAGGCGGTGTTCAGCGGGTAGGAGTCGGGGTTGAACATCACGAAGTAGAAGTGCCAGACGATGATCGCGAGCGTCGCGAGGATCGCCTCGTAGTAGTGGACCGACCGGGCGACGTCGTAGCCGAGCTTCCCGAAGAGGTTCATGAAGCTGTTGTCGAGCCACATCGCGAAGCCCGTGGCGGCCATGACGATCGTTCCCCAGATGAGGGCCCAGTACTCGGCCTTCTCGATGTAGCTGAAGCGGTCGAGCTTCGGCTTCACCGGGGTCATGCCGAGGTTGTACTTCAGCATGTCGAGGAGGTCGCGGGCGTCCTTGAGGCGGAACCAGAGGTCCTTGACGAGCTGCCGCCCGCGCGCCGTGAAGATCACGTAGTAGAGGTGATAGGCCGACGCGAGGCACATGACGATCGCGGCGATGCGGTGGATCCAGCTCCGCGCCTCGAAGGCCGAGGAGGAGAGGTTGCGCAGCGCGACGACCCACCAGGAGTCGGGGAACCGGAGCATGAAGCCGGTGATGACGAGGACGATGAAGCTGAGGGCGAGCGCCGCGTGCTGGAGGCGCTCCTCGAGCGTCATGCGCAGGTAGAGGCGGTGCGGCGCCGGCTCGACCTCGACGAGACCGTGGCGGACGTGGTGCTGGTGCCGCGACTTCTTCACGAAGTCGAGGAGGTTGTGCGCCGCCATGCCGCCGATCGTTCCGACGATGAGGCCCGCGTAGATGAAGCCGATCCACCAGAGGATCGGCTCCTCGTCCTTCGAGGTGGCGTCGACGTGAATTCTCCCCTGCGCGAACCGGGCGCCCGCGCCCGGGTGGCACTCGCCGCAGGTCGCGACGAGGTTGTCCTTGTGGATCCGGGAGGCGGGGTCGGAGGACGGGAGGATCTCGTGGGAGCCGTGGCAGCTCGCGCAGTTCGCGACGTTCGCCTGCCCGCCCCTCACCGCGAGGCCGTGGAAGCTCTCCTCGAAGGTCTTGAAGGCGTCGCTCTTGATGTCGTACTTCTCGGAGAGGCGAAGCGAGGAGTGGCAGGGGGTGCAGACCTTCTGGGCGACGTTGGCGGCGGCGACGGGGGAGTCCGGGTCGTTCGCCTTCAGGATGTTGTGCTCGCCGTGGCACGTCGTGCAGGTCGGCGCCTCGCGGACCCCCCGGGCGAGGGCCTTCCCGTGGGAGCTCTTCGCGAAGGCCGCGTCGACCTCGACGTGGCAGCGCGCGCAGGTCTTCTCGATGTCGAGCGGGGTGGGGCCGGTGCCGTCGGCGGACTTCTTCCGGACGGTGTGGGCGCCGTGACAGTCGACGCAGTTCGCGGCCTTCTCGTTCCCCGCGAGAAGGGCCTTCCCGTGGACGCTCTCCTCGTACTTCGCGATGAAGCCGGCGCTCGGCGAGACGCGCGCGCGCACGTCCTCGTTGTCGAGGTGGCAGGTGAGGCAGAGCTTCTCCTGGGCCTGCTTGGCGCTCGCGGGCGGGGCGCCGTCGGGCACGGAGACGAGCGCGGTCCTGTGGCAGGTGAGACAGGCGGGGGCGTCCTTCACCCCGGCGGCCACGGCACGGCCGTGCGCCGAGTCGGCGAAGAGCCCGACCTCGGTCTCGTGGCACGTGGCGCAGACCTTCCCGACGTTCGCGCCGGAGACGGGCGAGGCCGGATCGGCGACCTTCACGACGCCGTGACCGCCGTGGCAGTCCTGGCACGCGATCGCCTCGGCGTCGGCCTGCATCATCGGGTGGAAGGCGTGCTTCTCGGCCATCCCGTCGTGGCAGGAGACGCAGGAGACGGCCTTCGGCTTGCCGTGGGGGAACTCCTTCGTCTTCGCGAGGTCGGCGTGACAGTCGACGCAGGAGGCGCCCGCCTCGCCGTGGATCGAGGCGGCGAGGGCCTTCTTCGGCGGCTTCATCCCCTTCCCGGACGCCTCGGAGTGGCAGGCGAGGCAGTCGTCGTCCGTCGGCGGCGCGCCCGAAGCCGTGCTCGAGAGCGCGAAGGCGGCCATCAGGACGAGGAGGAGGACGAAGCCGGCGTGGAGCCGGGCGGAGCGTTCGGAGAGGACGCGGTCGGTCACGGGCACCCCCGGGCGCGGATTATTCGGACCGGCAGGGGCCTCTTCAATGATTCAGAGGCATCAGATGGCGGCGGGACATGAGACATCGTCTCTCGCCTGATCCCCCGGCGACCGGGGCCGGCAGGGGGGGAGCCCCCCGGAGCGGTCCCCGCGCGGACGGGACGGCCGCACCGCCGCCGCCCCCGAAAGGGGCGGACCCCGCCGCTTGACAGCCGGGCGATGCAATTAATATTATCTCACGCACATGAATACTCATCCGCAGGCCTCGATCCTCCGGCGGCGCGACGCGATCGTCCGCGTCGTGCGGGAGGAGCCGGTCCGGTCCCAGGAGGAGCTCCAGCGCCTCCTGGCCGAACGCGGGTTCGAGGCGACCCAGCCGACCCTCTCCCGCGACGTGCGGGAGCTCGGCCTCGTGAAGACGCCCCGGGGCTACGCCCTTCCGGGCTCCCCGGACCCGGGGATGGATCCCGGGCGCCGAGCCGAGCGGCTCGGGCGGGTCCTCGCCGAGTCGGTCCTCTCCGTCCGCGTCGCGGGGTCCCTCGTCGTCCTGAAGACCCCCCCCGCGGGCGCACACCCGGTGGCGCGCGTCCTCGACGAGGCCGCCCTGCCGGAGGCCGTCGGCACGATCGCCGGCGACGACACCGTCTTCGTCGCCGCCTCGGGCGCCGCCGCGGCCCGCGCCCTCGCCACCCGCCTCTCCGCCCCGTCCGCGGCCGACCGCCGGCGCCGCGGCTGAAGCCCGGACGCGCGAGCCGGAAGGTGAGGACGTCGAACGTGATCCGTGTCTCCGTCGTGGGCGCCGCAGGCTACTCGGGCGCGGAGGCCGTGCGGCTCCTCGCGCGCCATCCGCGCGTCGCGCTCGCAGGGCTCTTCGGAAGCGCGGGAGGAAAGGAGACGCCCTTCGCGGACCTCCACCCCGAGCTCGCCGGAGCCGCCGGCCCGGACGTCGTCCCGTATTCCGAGGAGGCGTGCCTCGCCGCGCGGCCCGACGCCGCGCTCCTCGCGACGCCGAACGAGGTCTCGGCGTCCCTCGCGCCCCGGCTCCTCGCCGCGGGCGTCCGCGTGATCGACGTCTCCGGCGCCTTCCGGCTCAGGGACGCCGCGCTCTACCCGTCGTGGTACGGCTTCCCGCACCCGGCGCCCGCGCTCCTCGCCGAGGCGGTCTACGGCCTGACGGAATGGCGCGGGGAGGAGCTCGCCGGGGCGCGCCTCGTCGCGAACCCCGGCTGCTACCCGACGTCGGTCCTCCTCGCGCTGAAGCCGATCGCGCCGCTCCTCGACGCGGGCCAGCCGGTCCTCGTCACGTCGGCGAGCGGCGTCTCGGGGGCGGGGAAGAAGGCCGACCTGGCGTACTCGTTCTGCGAGGTCGCGGGGAGCTACAGGGCCTACTCGGCCGGCACCCACCGGCACGAGCCGGAGATGCGCCAGGAGCTCGGGCTCGCGGCCGGAGCGGCGTTCACGTTCGTGCCGCACCTCCTGCCGCTCGTGCGCGGGATCCTCTCGACGATCCACGTCTCGTTCGCCCACGTCCTCACCGACGCCGGCCTCGCGGAGCGGTACGACACGGCCTACGCCGGCCGTCGGTTCGTGCGGGTCCACCCGGCGGGGCGCCTGCCCGAGCTGAAGGAGGTCGTCGGGACGCCCCGGGCTCTCGTGGGATGGAAGCTCCTGCCGGGCGGGCGGCGCGCCGTCGTCGTCTCGGCGATCGACAACCTCCTCAAGGGAGCCGCCTCGCAGGCGGTCCAGAACCTGAACCGGATGTTCGGGATGCCGGAGACGGAGGGCCTCGTCTGATGGACGTCGTCAAGCTGGGAGGGAGCCTCCTCGAGAACCGCGAGCTCCGGCGCTCCGCGCTCGAGGCGATCGCGACGTCGTGGAGCTCGGGGAGCCGCTCGATCGTCGTCCACGGCGGCGGCAAGCGGATCGACGCGATGCTCGCCGCCCTCGACATCCCGAAGAAGGTCCAGGGGGGGCTGCGCGTCACCGACGCGGAGACGCTCGACGTCGTCGTCTCGATCCTCTCGGGCCTCGTGAACAAGACGCTCGTCGCGGAGCTCCGCGCGATGGGGATCCTCGCGTCGGGGATCTCGGGCGCCGACGGCGACACGCTCTGGGCCGAGTTCCACGAGGCGATCGAGGGGGTCGACCTGGGCTTCGTCGGGCGCGTCGTCCGCTGCGACCCGAAGCTCCTCTCGGCCGTCCTCGGCGCCGGCTTCCTGCCGCTCGTCGCCTCCGTCGCGCTCGGCCGCGAGGGGACCCTCCTGAACGTGAACGCCGACTCGGCCGCCTCGGCCCTCGCCGGGGCGCTCGGGGCGAAGCGGCTCGTCTACCTGACGGACGTCGAGGGGGTGAAGGGTCCCGGGGGCGGGGTGATCGAGCGGCTCGACGCCCGGGAGGCGAGGGCGCTCCTCGCGACGGCCGCGGTGACGGGAGGGATGAAGCCGAAGCTCCGCTCCGCGGTGGAAGCGCTCGAGGCGGGCGTCCCGGAGGTCCTGGTCGCCGGGCCGTCGCTCCACCGCGCGGCGCTCCTGGAAGGGAAGGGAGGGACTCGCCTTGCCGCGGCCTGACGAGAGCCCCGCCGCCGTGGAGGCCCGCGCGGCCTCCTGCCTCCTCGGCACCTACGCCTGGACGCCGTTCCACCCGCGCGACGGGCGCGGGGCGAAGCTCGTCGACGCGGAAGGGAAGGTCTACTGGGACCTCCTCGCCGGCATCGCGGTCAACGCCCTCGGATACCGCCACCCGCGGCTCGTGAAGACGCTGAAGTCCGAGGCGACGAGCCTCCTCCACGTCTCGAACCTCTTCTACCAGCCCGCCCAGGGCCTGCTCGCCGAGCGCCTCGTCACGCTCTCGGGCCTGGCGCGCGCCTTCTTCTGCAACAGCGGGACGGAGGCGAACGAGGCGGCGATCAAATTCGCGCGCCTCGCCAATCCCGGCCGGGCGAAGCTCGTCGCGCTCGACGACTCGTTCCACGGGCGAACGGTCGGGGCGGTCTCGCTCACCGGCAACCCGCCCTACCGCGAGCCGTTCGAGCCGCTCCTGCCGGGCGTGACGTTCCTCCCGCCGAACGACGTCGACGCCCTCCGCGCGGCCGTCGACAGCGCGACCTCGGCGCTCTTCCTCGAGCCGATCCAGGGCGAGGGGGGAATCGTCCCTCTCACGCCGGAGTACCTCCGCGCCGCGCGCGAGCTCTGCGACGCGACGGGCGCCGTCCTCGTCTTCGACGAGATCCAGTGCGGCCTCGGGAGGACGGGGAAGCTCTTCGCGTTTCAGTGGGCCGGGGTCGTCCCCGACGTCGTCACGCTCGCCAAGCCCCTCGGCGGAGGCCTCCCGCTCGGGGCCGTTCTCGTGAACGAGCGGATCGCCGCGCTCGTGAAGCCCGGCCACCACGGGACGACGTTCGGCGGGAACCCGGTGGCCTGCCGGCTGGGCCTCGCCGTCCTCGGCGAGCTCGTCGAGGGGGATCTCGTCGCGAGGGTCGAGGAGACGGGCGAGTGGTTCGGGAAGAAGCTCGCCGGGCTGAAGAGGCGCTGCCCGGCCGTCCTCGACGTCCGCGGGGCGGGCCTCATCCGCGGGATCGAGCTCGACCGCGAGGCGGGCCCCGTGCAGAAGAGGCTCCTGGCGAAGGGTTTCGTCGTCGGCACGGCGCGCAAGACGGTGATCCGCCTCCTCCCGCCGTACGTCATTCCGAAGGCCGCCCTCTCGGCCTTCCTCACCGCACTCGAAGAGACCCTGAAGGAAGGTGCCGCATGAGCGCGACGAAGATCAGGAAGGCCGCCCTCGCCTATTCGGGGGGCCTCGACACCTCGATCATCATCCCCTGGCTCAAGGAGAGCTACGGCTGCGAGGTCGTCGCGGTCGCCGTCGACGTCGGCCAGGCCGAGGAGACCTCGGGCCTCCGGGAGAAGGCGCTCGCGACCGGAGCGTGCGACTTCCACCTGATCGACGCCAAGGAGGAGTTCGCGGCCGAGTACCTCTGGCCGGTCCTGCGCGCCGGGGCGGTCTACGAGCACGAGTACCTGCTCGGCACCTCGACGGCGCGCCCGCTCATCGCGAAGAAGCAGGTCGAGATCGCCCTTCAGACGGGCTGCGACGCTCTCTCCCACGGCTGCACGGGGAAGGGGAACGACCAGGTCCGCTTCGAGCTCGCCTACCAGGCGCTCGCGCCGGAGCTGAGGGTCGTGGCGCCGTGGCGCGAGTGGACGATCAACTCGCGCGAGGACGCGATCGACTACGCCGCCGCGCGGAGCATCCCCGTCCCGGTGACGAAGAAGGAGCCCTACTCGCGCGACCGGAACCTCTGGCACATCTCGCACGAGGGGGGCCCGCTCGAGGACCCGGCGTTCGAGCCCGAGGAGTCGATGTTCAAGCTGACGACCGACCCGCGGAAGGCGCCCGACGAGCCGGAGAGGGTGACGGTCGGCTTCGACGGGGGCTTCCCGGTCGAGGTGGACGGGCAGCTCCTCCCGGCCGCGGAGCTCCTGACGAAGCTCAACGCGATCGCGGCGCGGCACGGCGTCGGCCGGGTCGACATGGTCGAGAACCGCCTCGTCGGCATCAAGTCGCGCGGCGTCTACGAGACCCCGGGCGGGACGCTCCTCGTCCAGGCCCTCCGCGCGCTCGAGACGCTCACCCTCGACCGCGACGCGATGCACGAGAAGGAGCGGCTCGCGCTCCGCTACGCCGAGCTCGTCTACTACGGGCAGTGGTTCAGCCCGCTCCGCGAGGCGCTCGAGGCGTTCATGGAGAAGGTGACCGAGACCGTCACGGGGCACGTCACGCTGAAGCTCTTCAAGGGCTCGGCGATCGTCGTCGGCCGCCGCTCCGAGCACTCGCTCTACTCGGCGAACCTCGCGTCGTTCAACATGACGGGCTACACGGCCCACGACGCCACGGGCTTCATCCGCCTCTTCGGCCTGCCGACGCGGGGCCGCAAGCGCCTCGTCCCGCCGACGGACGAGGCGGTGAAGGCGGGCGAGAAGCTCCGGCTCGAGCCGTGGGGATGAGCGGGCGCCGCGACCTCTGGGGAGGGCGCTTCGCGTCGGGACCGGCGGAGGTCCTCCGCCGGTTCAACGACTCGTGGTCGTTCGACCGGGCGCTGCTCGCGGAGGACGTCGCCGGCTCGATCGCCTGGGCCGAGGAGCTCGGGCGATGCGGGGTCCTGTCGGGCGTGGAGGCACGGAAGATCGCGAAGGGGCTTCGCGAGGTCCTCGCGGCCTGGGAGGCGGGCGAGGGGCGCGACGCCGATGCCGAGGACGTCCACTCGTACGTCGAGGGGGAGCTCGCGAGGAGGATCGGCCCCCTCGCGGGGAAGCTCCACACGGGGCGATCGCGGAACGACCAGGTCGCGACCGACCTGAGGCTCTGGCTCCGCGGCGCCTTCGACACCTTCCACACCGCGCTTCTCGACCTCGCCGCGGTCCTCGCCGCGCGGGCCGTCGAGGAGGCGGCCACGCCGATGCCGGGCTACACGCACGGCAAGCGGGCCGAGCCGGTGACCTTCGGCCACTGGTGCCTGGCCTACGTGGAGATGCTCTTGCGCGACGCCGACCGGGCCCGCGCGGCGCGGAAGCGGGCGAACGAGTGCCCGCTCGGCTCGGGCGCCCTCTCGGGCACGCCCCTCGCGATCGACCGCGAGCGGCTCGCGCGAAGCCTCGGCTTCGAACGGGCCACGGCGAACTCCCTCGACGGAGTCGCCGACCGCGACGCGGCGGCGGAATACCTCTTCGCCGCCGCGCTCAACCTCTCGCACCTCTCGCGGCTGGCCGAGGACCTCGTCTTCTTCACGTCCGACGAGGCGGGCTTCGCGGAGCTGCCCGACGCGCTCTCGACCGGCTCCTCGCGGATGCCGCAGAAGAAGAACCCCGACCTCCTCGAGCTCGCCCGCGGCCACGCGGGGCGCGCGATCGGCGAGCTCACCGGCCTCCTCGCGGTCCTGAAGGGGCTGCCGCTCGCCTACGACAAGGACCTGCAGCTCGACAAGGAGCCGCTCTTCCGGACGCGCGCCGTCCTCGAGGCGGCGCTCCCGGCCCTGACGGCGCTCGTCGCCGGCCTGAAGCTCGGGAGAGAGCGGATGCGGGAGGCCGCGACGGACGACCGGCTCCTCGCGACCGAGCTCGCCGACGCCCTCGCACGGCGCGGCGTCCCGTTCCGCAGGGCGCACGAGATCGCCGGCCGGCGCTTCGCGGCCGCCGAGGCCGCGGGGGTCGGCCTCCTCGAGCTGCCGCCCTCGGACGAGGTCACCGGGGCCGACCTCGCCTCGGTCGACCTCGGACGGGCCCTGGCGCGCCGCGGCGCGGTGGGCGGGACGGCGCCGAGGCGCGTGGCGCAGGCGGCGCGAAGGGCCGCGAAGCGGATCGCGGCGGAACGGAGGGCCGCCGAGATGAGGAGCGGCCGATGAACCTGCCGAAAGGGTTCCTCGGCTCGGCCGTTCAGGCCGGCCTCCGGAAGAGGCCGGGGCTCGACGTCGCTCTCATCGTCGCTCCCGGGGGCGCGAGCGCGGCCGCCGTCTTCACGAAGAACCGTTTCCAGGCGGCGCCGGTCGTCCTCTCGCGCGCCTCTCTGAAGAAGGGCCGTGGGCGCGTGAAGGCGGTCGTCGTGAACGCGGGCTGCGCGAACGCCGTCACCGGCGCGGAGGGGCTCGCGGCCGCCCGGCGCGTTCAGGAACGCGCGGCCGACCTCGCCGGCTGCCCGCGGGAGGAGGTCTTCGTCGCCTCGACGGGAGTCATCGGCGTCGTCCTCCCCGACGGGAAGGTCACGACGTTCCTCCCCGACGCGTTCGCGCGGCTCTCCGCCGGCGGGCTCGAAGCCGTCTCGCGGGCGATCCTGACGACGGACGCCGCCCCGAAGGTGGCCCGGGCGACGTTCGCCCAGGGAGGAAGGACGTACCGCGTCGTCGGCGTGGCGAAGGGCGCCGGGATGATCCACCCGAACCTGGCGACGATGCTCGCGTTCGTGATGACGGACGCCCCCGCGTCGCCGTCCCTCCTTCAGGCGGCGCTGAAGGAGGCGGTCGCCGGGAGCTTCAACGCGATCTCGGTCGACGGCGACACGTCGACGAACGACACCGTCCTCCTCCTCTCCTCGGGCGCGGCGGGCGGCCCGGAGCTCCGGTCCCTCGACGGCGCCGCGGCCTTCCGGACCGCCTTCGCGAAGGTCTGTGGCGAGCTCGCCTGGCGGATCGTCCGCGACGGGGAAGGGGCGCGCCGCGTCATGGAGATCATGGTCGACGGGGCCGCCACCGAGCGCGAGGCGCGGCTCGCCGCGCACGCCGTCGCGACCTCGCAGCTCGTGAAGACGGCCCTCTACGGCGGCGATGCGAACTGGGGCCGGATCCTCGCGGCGATCGGCCGAAGCGGCGCACGCGTCTCGACGCGCCGCGTCTCGCTGAAGATCGGCCGTCTCTCCATCGTGAAGGACGGCGCCCCGACCGATTACCGGGAGGACGCGGCGGCGAAGGCGTTCGCTCGCGAACGGGTCCCCCTCGTTGTGGACCTGGGCGTGGGGAAGGCGCGGGCGCGCCTCCTCGCCGCCGACCTCGGGCACGAGTACGTAACGGAGAACGCCGACTACCGAAGCTGAGCCCTACGCGCCCGGGCGCTCCGCCTCGAGCTCCCTCTCGGCCTGCTCCCACTCGCCCATCAGGGCCTCGATCCGGGCCCTCAGCTGCTTCTGCTCGTCCTCGAGCCGGCGGGTCTCGGCCTGGGCGCCCTTTCCGAAGAGCGCCGGGTCGAGGAACCGCTCGCTGATCTCGTGAACGCGCGTTTCGGCGGCCTCGATGAGGCTCGTCAGCTCGTCGCGCTTCTTCTCGAGAGCCCGGACCCGGTTCTGGCGCTTCGGCTCGGGCTCCTTCCTCCGGGAGTCCTGGCTCTTCCGGGCCTTCCGGAGGTTGAGCAGTACGGCCTCCGCGTCGAGGTGGTCGTCGCCGCACCTCTCGAGGTACTCGTCGTAGGTGCCGCGGAAGTCGTTGAGCCCCTTAGGCGAGATCTCGAGGATCCGGTTCGCGAGGCGCGAGACGAACCAGCGGTCGTGGGAGACGAAGACGAGAGTGCCGTCGTACTCGAGGAGAGCGGCGACGAGCGCCTCGATCGCCTCGATGTCGAGGTGGTTCGTTGGCTCGTCGAGGACGAGGACGTTCGGACCGAGGACCGCGAGGCGGGCGAAGACGAGGCGCGCGGCCTCGCCCCCGGAAAGGGCGCGGACGGGTTTCTCTGCGTCGTCGCCGGTGAAGAGGACGTGGCCGAGGTGTCCGCGCACGAAGCCGATCGGCTCGCCGGGCGCCGCCTCCCAGAGCCACGCCTCGATCGACTGCCGTCCGGCGCCGGCGAGCTCGTTGTGGTCCTGGGAGAAGTAGCCGGGGCTCGCCTCGTAGCCCCAGGTGACCTTGCCGGCGTCGGGCGCGAGCTCGCCCACCGCGATCTTCAGGAGCGTCGACTTGCCGATGCCGTTCGGCCCGATGATCGCGAGGCGATCGCCCCGCTCGACCCGGAGCGAGACGTCCTTCAGGACGACGTTGTCGCCGTACGCCTTGCCGACCGACTCGATCTCGAGGGCGGTGCGGCCGCTCGGCCGCCGCTGGCGGAACCGGAACCGCGGGCGCCGTCGGGAGCTCTCGGGGAGCTTCTCGATGACGATCTTCTCGATGAGCTTGATCTTGCTCTGCGCCTGGCGAGCCTTCGTGGCCTTCGCGCGGAAGCGGTCGACGAACGCCTGGTGCCCGGCGATCTGCTTTTCGCGCTTCTGGATCTCCGCTTCCTTCCGCTCCCGCTCCGCCTCTTTCGCGGCCTCGAACGCGGTGTAGTTCCCCGTGTAGAGCGTCACCGTCTCGTAGTCGACGTCGGCGATGTGGGTGCAGACGTTGTCGAGGAAGCGGAGGTCGTGGGAGATGACGATCGCGAGACCCTTGTAGGAGACGAGGAACTTCTCGAGCCAGCGGATCGAGACGATGTCGAGGTGGTTCGTCGGCTCGTCGAGGAGGAGCGCGCCCGGGTCGGCCGCGAGGACCTGCCCGAGGAGGACCCGCAGCTTGAACCCGCCGGAGAGCGTCGAGAGCGGGGAGCGGTGGATCTCCGTCGGAATCCCGAGGCCCTCCAGGATCTCCCCGGCCCGCGCCTCGAGCGAGTAGCCCTGGTGCCGGAGGATGACGTCCTCGAGCTCGGCGTAGCGGTCGCTCTCGAAGGCGGCGTCCTCGTGGAGGAGCCGCTCCTTCTCCGCCATCGCCTCCCAGACTTCCCGGTTTCCCATCATCGCCACGTCGAGGATCGGCGTCGCCTCGTACCGGAAGTGGTCCTGCGAGAGGACGCCGAGGGTCAGCTTCCGGGGAATCGAGACGACGCCGCTCGAGGGGGCGTCCTCGCCCGAGAGAATGCGGAGGAGCGTCGACTTCCCCGAGCCGTTCGCCCCGACGAGCCCGTAGCGGTTGCCGGGGTTGAACTGGATGGAGACGCCCTCGAAGAGGGTCTGGGCGCCGAAGGCCTTTCCGAGGTCCGAGACCGCGATCATGGGCGGGGGACCATAGCAGACGGGCGCCACCGCGCGGCGACGGCCGCGGAGACCGTCGCCACGCGTCCGGACTGCCCGGAGCCGCGGATCAAGGAGAGGTCGTGGTCGGCTCGGGCGAGGCCTGCGGCTCGCCGTGGCGCCGCCTCAGCCGGTCGTGGATCCGGTCCGCGACGAGATAGAAGGAGGGGACGACGACGAGGGAGAGGACGGTGGCCACGATGAGGCCGCCGATGACCGCGACTCCCATCGGCGCCCGGATCTCGGAGCCCGAGCCGATGCCGATGGCGGGCGGCAGGGCCGCCATCATCGTCGCGATCGACGTCATCAGGATCGGGCGGAGCCTCACCGGGCCCGCCTTCAGGAGCGCGGAGAGCGTGTCGAGCCCGCGCTGGCGGAGCTGGTTCGTGTAGTCGACGAGGACGATCGAGTTCTTCTTGACGATCCCCATCAGGAGGAGGAGGCCGATCATCGAGAAGATGTTCAGGCTCCGCCCGGTCGCGAGGAGCGCGAAGGCCGCCCCGGCGATCGAGAGCGGGAGGATCGACAGGATCGTGACCGGGTGGAGGAACGAGTTGAACTGCGAGGCGAGGACCATGTAGGCGACGCCGATCCCGAGGACGAGGGCGAACAAGAGGTCGCCCATCGACTCGCGGAACGCGATGCTTGCGCCGCCGAGGACGACGCGATAGCCGGTCGGCATCCCCTTCCCGAGGCCTTCGACGTACTTCAGGGCGTCGGCCTGCGAGACGCCGGGAGCGACGTTCGCGTAGAGGGTGATCGCCCGCTCGCGTTCGCGCCGGGTGATCGCCTGGAGGGCGGGGACCTCCTCGGTCGTGACGAGGGACGAGAGCGGGATCATGTCGCCCGAGGCGCTCCTCAGGCGCAGTCGGGAGAGGTCCTCGGGCCGCGTCCGCTGGCCAGCGAGGAGCCGAAGGCGGACGTCGATGCGGCGGCCGTCGGAGGAGTACTTCCCGACGCGGAGCCCGCCGACCGTCGCGTTCAGCGCCGTCGCGACGCTCTCGACGGAGATGCCGAGGTCGGCGGCGCGAGCGCGGTCCGGGACGATCCGAAGCTCGGGCATCCCGATCCGGTAGTCCATGTCGAGGTCGACGACCTGCCCGCTCGCCGCGAGCGTGTCTCGGATCTCGCCCGCCCTCTCGACGAGGACGTCCCAGTCGGGGCCGCGGACGGAGAACTCGACGGGGAAGCCGCGCTGGGCGGTGAAGCCCGACTGCGACGGGTCCTGGACGACGACGCGGACGCCCGGATAGGAGTTCAGCTCCTTCCGAAGGAGCGCGGAGAACTCGGCCTGGGTCAGCTTCCGGTCGCGCTTGTCGACCATCGAGACGAAGATCATCCCGCTGTTGACGGCGCCGCCGAAGCCGCCGACGTTCCCGAAGACGCGGGTGACCTCTGGGCGGGAGAGGAGGAAGCTCTCCACCTTCTCGAAGAGGGCGCCCGTCTCCCTGATGTCGGCGCCGACGGCCGTCTGGACCCGGAGCATGAGGCGCCCCTGGTCCTGCGACGGGACGAACTCTGACGGGAGCGCCCGGAAGACGAGGACCGCGGCGGCGAGGAGCGCCACGGCCGAGACGAGGACGGCGATCGGGTAGCGGAGCCCCTTCTCGAGGAGGCGCGCATAAACGCGCGCGAGCGCGTCGAAGCCGCGGTCGACGGCGCCGCCGATCCCGCTCCGGTTCACCTCGCTCGCCTTCAGGATCTGCGCGCAGCGGGCGGGGGCGAGGGTGATCGCCTCGAGGTATGAGAGGGCGACGGCGACACAGAGGGTCACGCCGAACTGGAGGAAGAACCTCCCGATGACGCCCTTCATGAAGACGACCGGGATGAAGATCGCGATGATCGCGATCGTCGCCGAGAGCGCCGCGAACGTGATCTCTCCCGTCCCCTCGCGCGCGGCCGTCGCGCGGTCCTTCCCCTCCTCGAAGTGACGGAAGATGTTCTCCATGACCATGATCGCGTCGTCGACGACGATCCCGACGGCCAGGCCCAGCGCGAGGAGCGTGAAGGTGTTCAGCGTGAAGCCGGCGAAGTAGATGAACGCGACCGTCCCGAGGAGCGACATCGGGATCGCGAGGACGACGTTCAGGGTCGAGGAGAGGGAGCCGAGGAACATCCAGCAGACGAGGCCCGTCAGGACGACCGAGAGGAGGATCTCGAGCTGGATCTCGTGGACGGAGTCCTCGATGAACGTCGTCGAGTCGAAGTTGACGCCCGCCTCCATGCCCGGCGGGAGCGTCTTCTGGATGTCGGCCATCGCGGCCTTGACGCCCTGCGCGACGGCGACGGCGTTCGCGCCGCGCTGCTTGCGGATGCCGAGGCCGATCGCCGGGGCTCCGTTCACGCGGGCGATCCGCCGCTCGTCCTCGAAGCCGTCCTCGACGAGGGCGACGTCCTCGAGGTAGACGGGGGCGCCGGCCCGGTCGGAGAGGACGATCTTCCGGAGAGTGTTCAGGTCGAGCGCCTCGCCCATGACCCGCACGCTGATCTCGCGGCCCTCCGTCTCGAGCCGCCCGGCGGGGAGCTCCACGTGCTCCCGCTGGAGAGCGGAGATGACGTCGGTGACCGTCAGGCCCTGCGCGTTCAGCTTGTCGGCGTCGACCCAGATCCTCACGTTCCGGTCGAGGTAGCCCCCCATCGTCACCTCGCCGACGCCGGGAACGGTCTGGAAGCGCTCCTTGAGGCGGTAGCGGGCGAAGTCGGCGAGGACCTGGCGGGGGAAGGGGCCCGACAGGCCCAGCCAGAGGATCGGGTTGTCCTCCGGGTTCGACTTCGACACGACGGGCGGGTCGATGTCGCGCGGGAGGCGCCGCTGTGCCTGCGAGACCTTCGTCTGGGTGTCCTGGAGCGCGAGGTCGATGTTCCGGTTGATGTCGAGCTCGATCGTGATGTTCGCGGAGCCCTGCCGCGAGGAGGAGGTGAGCGATTTCACCCCCTCCACCTGCATGACGGCCTCCTCGAGCACCTCGACGACGTCGTGCTCCATGACCTCGGGGGCGGCCCCCTCCCAGGTGACGGAGACGTTGATCGTCGGCGAGTCGACGTCGGGGAACTGGCTGATGCCGATGCGCGAGAGGGCGACGCCGCCGAAGACGATCGTCGCCGCCATCAGCATCCAGGCCAGGACCGGCTTCCGGATGCAGACCTCGGTGATGTTCATCCGCGGGCCTCCCGACGGGTTTCGCCCTTCGGGACCTCCCCGGGCGCGCTCACCTTCACGGCGAGGCCGTCGCGGAGCGCCTCGGCCCCGCGGACGACGAGCTCCTCGCCGCTTCTCAGCCCGGCCTTGACCTCGACGAGCCCCTCCGTCGTCCGAAGCCCGAGGGTCAGGACGCGCTCGCGCGCCTTCCCGTCCTCGACGACGTAGGCGAGGAAGCCGCGCTCGCTCGGGCGGATCGCCGTCTGCGGGATGACGGCGGCGTGCGCGACGCCGCCGACTGGGACGGTCACGTCGGCGAAGGCGCCGGGCCGGAGGGCGGCCCTCCGCGGGTCGTCGACCTGCGCCGTGACCGCGACCATCCTCGAGGAGGTCTCGGCCGCTCCGGCGACGTGGGTGATCCGGGCCCGGAACTCTCCCTGGTCTCCCGGGACGCGGAAGCGGGCGACGAGGCCGGGGCGGAGGTTCCGCGCGTCCTCGGACGGGACCTGGAAGCGGAGGAGGAGCGGGTCGCGGCGGACGAGCGTCGCGAGGACGCCGCCGGGGGAGACGTACTGTCCGGTCGTCACGGTGCGGGTCTCGATCCGCCCGGCGACGGGAGCGCGGACGAACGCGTCGCGCAGGTTCAGCTCGGCCTGGTCGAGGGCGGACCGGGCCTGGGCGACGTCGGCCGCGGCGGTCTGGACGCGGGTCGCGAAGGTCGCGATCTCCTCGCCGGGAATGAGCCCGGGGTTCTTCTCCGTGACGGCTTTCCGGCGCGCGAGCGCGGCCTCGGCGTCGGCCTTCGCGGCCTCGGCCTTCTGGACATTCGCGCGGGCCGCCTCGACGGCGAGCTGGTAGCGGCGCGGCTCGATCTCGACGAGCGGCGTCCCGGCCTCCACGCTCTCGCCCTCGACGAACTTGACCTGCTCGACGACCCCGGCGACGCGGGCGGTCACCTGGACCTTCTCGAAGGCCTCCACGGAGCCGACGGCGCTCACGGAGTACTCGACGGTCCGGGTCGCGACCTTCGTCGTCTCGACGGGGAAGGCCGGCGGGCCGCCCTTTCCCGATGGTCCCTTCTTCTCGCCGCCTCCGGAGCAGGAGAGGACGAGCGCGGCGGCTCCGGCCAGGAGGACGACGGGGGCGAGGGTGCGGCGCTTCACGGGAGGGGCTCCTTCCCCTCTGGGTCGAGCCCGAGGGCGGCGTAGGTGTCGAGGACGGCGGCTCCGAGACCGTAGCGCTCGTTCGTGAGGGCGACGTCGGCCTCGAAGAGGGACTGGTTCGCGTCGGCGACGGCGAGGGCGTTCGCGAGGCCTTCGCGGTAAAGCGTCGTCGTCTCGGCGGCGTTCTTGCGCGCCGCCTCGAGCGCGACGGCGGCCTGACGGACGGCGGCCCGGGCGTTGTCGAGGGAGGCGAGCGCGCTCTTCACCTCGAGCTCGACGGCTCGCTCGAGCGCGCGGGCGTTCAGGTCGGCCGCGCGGGCGTTCGCGTTTCGCTCCCTCCGGTCCGAGAAGCGGGTCGTGGAGTCGAAGAGCGACCAGGAGAGGTCGAGGCCGTAGGTCCAGGTCGTGTTCCGGGCGCTGAGGCCCCCCTCGTTCGTCCAGCGGCCGTCGGCGCGCGCGACGAGGGACGGGAAGAAGCGGTTCATCGGCTCCTTCGCGTAGAAGCGGAGCGCCTCGGCGCGCTTCTTCCCGGCGGCGACGTCCAGCCGGCGCTCGCGGGCCCGCGTGAGGAGCTCCTCCTCCGCCGGGCGTTCGCGTTCGGCGGAGGCGAGGAGGGGCTGCGGGACCTTGAGCTCCTCGGGCACCTCGGCGACGAGGAGGTTCGCGAGCGAGAGCCGGGACGTCTCCTCGTCGTTCCGCGCCCGGGTCGCCTCCCGCTCGGCGGTCGCGAGCTCCAGCTCGGCGCGGGTCACGTCGTTGCTGCTCGTGATCTCCGCTTCGAACCGGGCGCGCGCGTCCTCGAGGTTCGTCCGGGCGAGCTCGACGCGGCGCTCGGCGGCGCCGGCGACCTGGTCGGCGCCGAGCGTCCGGAGGAAGGCCGCGGCCGCCTCGAACGCCACGAGGCGTCGCTCGTCGGCGGCCTCGAGGCTCGCGGCGTCCCGGTCGCTTCGCGCCTGCCTCCAGAGCGGGAGCGCGCGGGCGTCGAAGAGGACCTGTCGTGCGGTGATGCTCGTCGAGAAGGCGTCGTGCTTGGAGACGACGATCTCCTGCCCGCCGACCGTGCTCGTCCGCTCGTAGGGACGCCGCGTGTAGCTCCCGGCGGCCTGCACGTCGGGGAAGAAGAACGCGCGCGCCTTTGCGACGCGCGCCTCCGCCGCCTCGAGGCGCTCGCCGGAGGCGAGGGCGCGTTCGTTTCGCGAGACAGCGAGACGGATCGCCTCGTCGAGGGTGAGAGGTGCACCGTCGGCGAGGGCCAGGGTCGAGAGGAGGAAGGGGAGAAGGAGAAGGGGCACCGGAGGGATACGTGCCCCGCGGAGGGGGAGATGCATACCGCGGGGGATAGTACCGGACGGCCGTTCGGTTTTTCCGTCGAAACGCGGACGTGTGGCGAAGTGTCACGCCCTCCGGACGAGGCGGAGGCCCGCCGCGGCAATCGCCGCGGCCAGCGCCAGGAGAGTGCCTTCTCCGAGGGTCGGGACGGCGGCGGCGTCCTCGGGACCGGTGGGAAGCCCGACGGGCGGGCCGAGGGCGAGCGTCCCGCCGGCCACGGTCTCGCTCGCCGTCCCGGCCTGGTTCGAGAGCGTCGTCGTGGCGCCGTCGAGGCTCGCGCTCACGGTCGCCCCGGACGCGAGCGTCACCGAGAGCGCGAGGATCGGATTTCCGGCGCCGGGTGGCTGGGAGAAGGGAAGCGCGCCGCCGGCCTCGTCGAACGACCCGACCCACGTGATCGTGCCGTCGCCCTCGGCCGTCGTCTCGAAGACCGGAGTCGACCCCGCGAGGAGGCCCTCGCGGACGAAGCTCGCCGAGGTGACGGCCGAGGCCGGGTTGAAGCGGACGGTGACGGCGAAGGCCTGGATCCGAGAGCCGGCCGGACGGTCGACGCCGAGGGGCGTGCCGGCGGCGTCGGCGAGGAGGATCGGCACTGCGTACGGACCGGAGCCCGAGGGGGCCCCGAAGCGGAGCGAGTCCTGGGCGAGGACGGCTGGGGCGGCCAGGAGAAGCGTGGCGAGGGCGGCGGAGGTGAGGGGGCGCATCGTCGACTCCTTGCTCACTGCGGCTCAGGGCCGCCGGCGTAGAGGTAGTTAATGAGGTAGAAGAGGTCGAGGGCGTCGACCCGCTCGTCGGCGTTGACGTCGGCGACGCCGAGCGGCTCGGGGCCGCCGGAGTAGAGGAAGGCGACGAGGTAGAAGACGTCGGCGGGGTTCACGACGCCATCGTCGTTCGCGTCGCCCGACAGGCCGATCGTGTGGAAGACCTCGTTCGACGTAATCGGCGCCTCGGTGTCGAAGACGATCGTGGCGGCGTTCGCGATGCGTGTCCCGGGCGCGAGGCCGGTCTTCGTCCGGACGGAGAACGACACCCAGCCCTTGCCGCGGCTGGTGGCGTCGTTCGGCGGGAGGAACCCGGCCATTGCGTCTTCGGGCAGGTCTTCCGTCTCCGGGTCGAGCGTCCGGAAGGTCCAGTGAAGCCGTCCGGGGCCGCTCTCGCGGGCGTCGAGGTCGACCCACCAGGGGCGAAGGTCGCCGGGGCGCCAGTCCCGGATGACGGTCCTCTCCCGGTAGGCCTGTGTCGCGGCGGGGGCAGGCACCGCCGTGCTCGCCCACCCGGCGTCGACGAGCTCGAGGCTGGAGACGTCGAGGCTCGAATCGAGGACGTCGGTGACGAAGACCTCCTGCGCCGGGGCGGACGCCGACGGAACGTTCTCGAACGCGACGACGTAGTCGATCCGGGAGCCGGCGCGAATCCGGTGGCGCGGCCCGAGGCCGGCCGTCGCGACCTTCTCGTTCGGATCGCCGGGCGTCCGCTGGTCGCTGTCCTTCTCGTCGAGGAGCTCCCTGAGGACCTCGGGCGGAAGGACGTCGCCGAAGTTCTCCTTGTAGTAGTACCACTTGTTCCGCGGTACCGGCTGGAACCAGTACGGGTCGCGGTTCGGGGCGAGGTTCGCGACATAGAGATCGCAGGCCTTCTTGCCGACGGCGGCGATCGTCTTCGTCCCGGCCGCGACGGGGCGGAGGCCGGGGAACGCGACGGAGAGGAGCTCCAGGTCGGCCAGCGCGGAGTTCCCGACGGCCTCGATCGCCGAGAGCGTGTCGTTTTTCTCCGAGGCGGACTTCGCGTCGAGGATCCCCTTGACGCTGTTGTAGGTCGGCTCGACGAGTGCGTCCGGGCCGAACTGACCGAGGTCGTCCGGCTCTCCCCAGATCTTCCCCTTGATCCCCTTCCCCCAGAAGAACCAGGAGGCCCCGGCGTCGGCGTAGCCGGCGAGCGTCTTCGGCGGCCCGTTCGGCTCGAGCTTCATTTCCTTCCACGGCGTGTAGAGGTTCGCGCCGGTGGAGTAGCCGTCGCGGCTCGTCGTCGGCCAGCGGCCGGAGAGAGGGTCGTAGGGCGTCGAGCCCTCGTTGACGAATCCTCCCGCGAAGAGCGCCGCGCTGAGGCTGCCGCTCGTGGTGAAGGGGTTCGACGCCGTTCCCGTCGTCGAGGTCACGTTCCCGTGCGCGTCGTAGGAGTAGGTCCGGGTCGGGGAGCCGGCGGAGTCTGTGAGCGCGGTCGTGTTCCCCATCGCGTCGAAGTGGTAGGAGGAGGCGTTGCCGGCGGCGTCGACGGCCGCGAGGAGGCTCGCTCCGTGGTCGAAGCGGGCGGCGAGCGAACCGGCGCCGTCGAGGACGGTGGCGGCGGCGCCGGAAGCGGCGACGGGGTCATTGACGAAGTGTGACGCGACGCCGTCCCGCGTCTGCGCCTCGAGGGCGCCGAGGGCGTTCCATGCGTAGGTGGCGTTGCCGGCCGCGCCGGCCACCTCGACGAGACGCCCCTCGGCGTTCCAGCCGAACGTCGTCGTCCCTTCGGGCGTCGTGCGCGAGGCGACGTTGCCGTCCGCGTCCCAGGTGTAGGTCGTCGTCCCGGCGGAGGTCAGCTGGTTCAGTGCGTTCACGGTGTACGGGACGACGACGCCGTTCGTCTCGACCTCGACGCGGTTGCCCGCGGCGTCGTAGCGATAGGTGGTGAGGACTCCGTTCGACGCCCGCTCGCTCGCGAGACGGCCGAGGGCGTCCCAGACGTAGGTGGCGGTCCCGTCGGGGCCCGTCGCCGAGGTGATCCGCCCGGCGGCGTCGTACGCGTAGACGTACGTCGCGAGCGTCGAGCCGCCCGGCCCGAGGTGCGCCACGCCCGTCACCCGGGAGGCGGCGTCCCACGTGTAGGTGGTCGCGGTCCCGTTGCCGCGCTCCTCGCGGGAGAGACGGCCGAGGGAGTCGTAGGCGTACGAGACGACGAGCTCGCCCCCGTTCCGCTCGACGCGGACCGGCCGCCCGGCGGCGTCGTAACGCCAGACGAGGACGTAGCCGTCGTCGGAGGTCCTCCGGGTCGTCCGGCCGAGGTCGTCGTGTTCGTAGCGGAACCACTTGCCGTCGGGGTAGGAGAGCTCCGTGAGGAAGCCCCGCGCGTCGCGCGCGAGGCGCGTCGTCCCGGTCGCGTCGGTCGCCGTCGCGAGGCGGCCGGCGGCGTCGTAGCCGTACTCGACCGTGGCCCCGCCGGGAAGGGTCTTCCTCGTCACCTGGCCCCGGGCGTTCCGCTCGTAGCGGATCGTCTGGCCGCGCCGGTTCGTGTACGCGACGACGAGCCCGCGCTCGTCGCGTTCGAGCGAAACCTGGCCGCCGCCCGGATAGGTGACCGACGTGGTCCGCCCGCCGGCGTCGTGCGCGAAGGTGGACCGGTTCCCGAGCGGGTCGGTCAGAGATCGGGCGAAGGTCCCTCCGGTCGGCGGGTACCCGTATGACTGGCGCGTCTCGACTCCTCCCTCCTCGAGGAGGGCGGTCACCTCGCCGAGCGGGCCGTGCTCGAGGGCGGTAGACCGGCCTTCGGGGTCCAGAAGGCCGGTGAGGCCGCCGTCGTCGTCCCGCGAGAAGCGAAGCGAGCTCCCGAGCGGGTCGACGATCTCGCCGACCCGGCCGGCCTCGTCGAGGGCGAGGAGGACGCTGCTCTCCAGGGGTGCGAGAGCGCTCGCGAGCCCTTCCCCTGAGAAGGCGTCGCGCCCGACGACGAGGCGCCCGCGCGCGTCGCGCTGGAAGCGCGTCCCCGGCCCGGTATCGCGTCTCTGGCCGACGAGGCGGCCGGAAGAATCGTAGTCGTAGAAGACGTGGCTGCCGTCGGGGAAGGTGATTGAGACGAGGGCGTCGGCGTCGGGCGCGGTCCCCTTGTAGGCGTACCGGGTGACGCGGCCCCCCGGCTGCGTCACCTGGAGGAGCCGTCGGTCCTCGCCGTCGTAGGCGTACGTCGTGACGGCGCCGGCGTGGTCGACGAGGCGGACGAGTCGGCCCGAAGGGGCGTGCTCGAACGAGAGCCGGTCGCCGTTCGAGTGGACGGCCCGGACGAGGCGTCCTGCCGCGTCCCACGTCGCGTCGAGGCGGTTCCCGTTCCCGTCGGTGATCGCGGCGAGGCGACCGTCGGCGTCGAAATGGAGAGTCGCGCCGAAGCGTTCGACGAGCCGGGCCGTCGCGCCTTCGACGAGGAGGGTCCCGTGGTCTCCGGGCAGCCCCCGGAACGTCCCGTCCGGAAGGAGGCGGAATCGACGGAGAGTCCCGTCGTTCGATCGGACCTCCCGATCGCCGTTCGAGAGGACGGCGAGCCGCTTGTCGTACGTGTGCGTCCATCCGACGCCGAGCGCGCCCACCGTGGCACGGGCCAGCGGACCGTTCCCGAGCGAGCGGCCGAACGTGAGGGGCAGGCCCGGTGCGGGGCAGCCGGCGTCGACGGCCGACGCCAGGGACGTGAGCGGCCCGGTCTCGACGGCACGGTCGATCGTGACGCCGAGGAGGGCGCCCGGATCGCTGATCGCGCGTCCGATCGCCGAGAGGTCGTCAGCGTTCGAGCGGAGGCGCGCGACGTAGTCGCCCCAGGTCGGACCGACCGCGCTGCGCACGAGGGGGAAGATCCTCGCCCACGCGCTCGCCGCGACCCCTTCCGGCCGGAGCGAGGCCTCGAGGCCGGCCCAGTCGATCAGACGGGCCATCGCGTCATCGGAGAGGCGGGTGAGGGCGAGGCGGAAGGGAGCGTGCGCTGGCCCTTCGGGAAGGACCTGGAACGTCGCCCGGCCGTGAGCGCCGGGCGGCAGGGTCCCGGCGGAGCCGAGGGAGCTGGGGTCGATCGCGAGGAAGCGGATCGGCTCGTTCCCCCATCCCTCGCGGGAGTTCCTGCGGAGCGGGGCGCCCTGTCGGGAGGTGACGACGAGGAGCGGCGCCGGGACGTCGACGTTCCCCTCGTTCCACCAGGTGACGACGCCGGTGGCGGGTCGTCCGACCCGGATGGCGCCCGGGATCGAGAGCTCCGCGTTTACGACGGGCGGCCGGCCGGCGACGATCTCGAAGCCGCCGGAGAGACAGTGGCTCTCGTCGTCGGGCCAGACGACGCAGGCGTCGCAGCGCTGTGGGGGGAGCCCTGCGAGCTCGAGGCTCGCGGTGAGGAGCGTGGAAGTCCGTGTCGCGGGGACGGCCGAGCGGAGCGTGACGCCGGCGTTCCGGAGCTCGAGGCGGACTCCGTCCTCGAAGCCGACGCCCGCCACCTGCACCGTCACGCGTCCCGTGTTCCCCCCGGAGGCCGGCGAGATGACCGAGACGCCCCGGTCGGCACCGCCGAGCGTGATCGTGAACGGGACCTCGCCTGTCGTCGAAAGGACCCCGAGGTACCAGTCGCCCGGGGCGGGGGCCGCGACGAGCGCTTCCCGTACGGTCCCGTCGGCGACGACGCCCTCGACGTCGAAGAGGGTCGCGAGAGGAAACTGCCGGTTGCGGACCAGGAGCTGGAAGGCGCCGGTACCGGCGGCCGCTTCGACCCGCACGAGGAGGTTCCCGACCTGTCCGGGGGAAAGAGCCACGACGAAGTCCGCGAACGCGCCGGCGGCCGCCGTCCCGTTCTTCGTCTCGCCGACGGCGATCGGCGTCGCCGTTCGGCCGGGGATCAGCGTGCCTCCGTCCGACTCGTCCGCGCCGAGATCGGCGAGGAGCCCGGCCGGGCGTGGCCGGGCCTCGCCGTCGAGGTCGTCCGCGACGTTCGTGACGACGCCCTGCGCGAGGGCGGCGGAGGACGGGCCGACGTGGAATCCGTCCGCCTCGAAGGCCGCGGAGCCGACCATGAGGCCGTGCTGCGTGACGCTCCCAGAGGTCCGCGTCGGCACGGAGTCCCAGAGCGTGTTCGTCAGCGTGGCGGACGCGGTCGCGTCCGTCACGACCCCCCTCGCGCAGGCCGCGACGATCGTGTTCGTGAACGTGGCCGTGCTGCCGTTGGCGACGACGACCGCGGTTCCGTTCGCCCGCGCGAACGTCGTGTGGACCGCCGTCGCGCTCGAGGCCAGGTCGACCTCGAGCTGGCCGGGGTAGCCGCCGAGGAATGCGACGTTCCTGAGCGTAACGGTGGAGTTCTCGGACCGGACGATGTTGCAGTCGTGCAGCCGGGTCCTCTCGAGGAGGAGCGAGCCGCCGTTGCGCACGGCCACAGCCGGGTAGTTGAACCCGCCGTCGCGGAGGACGGCCCCCCCGAGGTCGGCGGCGCCGCCGTCGACGTCGATTCCCCACCTGTAGCCGCCGATCGTCACCGGGCTCGCCGGCGCCCCCCGCGTCACGAGGCGCCCTCGGACGACGAGAGGGTAGGTGGGGACGAGGGGCGTCCCGGCCTCGACCGTGAGAGTGCGGCCGGCAGGGACGATGTAGTCGTTCGCGAGGACCCAGGCCTCGAGCCCGTCCTGCGGTACGAGAGTGACGTCGCGGTCCGTCATCGCACCGGCGGCCAGGCCGATGCGCCGTGCCTTGCCCGTGGCCCCCCCGAACGTGTTGCTCGCGAGGGAGAGCGTCGAGGTGGGGCCGTGCACGTGGATGGCGAAGCCGGCGCCGTTCACCACGAAGCTCGAGTCCCGGACGACGAGGACGGAGTCGGTCGAGACGATACCGTCGTTCCCGGGACCGATGGAGGCGTGGTCGAGGACGACTCCCGGGAGGGGGACGTTCGTCGCGGTGAGCGCGGCCGTGTTGAACCCTGCGTTCGTGACCCGGGTCCAGGTCAGCGCCCCCGTCCCGCCTTCGAAGAAGACGCCGTTCCAGCGCCAACCGTGGGTGAGCGTGACCGGGAGGTCTTCCGTACCGTTGGCGACGAGCCGTCCGAGGACGTGGAGCCCGGCGTCCGGGTAGACGGTGACTCCGGGGTCGATCGTGACGGTCCGGCCCGCCGGAATGGCGAAGTCCCCCTCGAGGTGCCACGCATCGAGCCCGCTCTGGGGCACGAGCGTGAAGTCGGCGCCGGTCAGGGCGTCCCGATAGAGGTGGACCTGGTTCCGGGTGTTCGAGGCGAAGGTGTTTCCCGAGAGTGTGAGGCGCGACGAGGCGCCCCGGACGTAGAGGGCGTACGCGTCGCCGATCCCGGTGAAGGTCGAGCCGTTCACGGCGACGACGCCGTCCGTGATCGAGAGGGCGCCGTTCCCCGGTCCGAGGGTCACTCCGTCGAGGACGACGCCGGGCGTGGGAACGTTCGTGACGGTGATCCCGGCCGTGTTGAACCCCGCGTTCGTGACCCTGGTGTGGGTCAGATCGCCCGTTCCGCCGTCGAAGAAGACGCCGGTCCAGCGATAGCCGTTCGTGATCGTGATCGGAGCATCGGCGGTGCCGTTCGTCACGAGCCGCCCCTGGACGTGGAGCCCGCCGTCCTGGTAGACGGTCGTCCCGGCCTCGACCGTGACCGTCCGCCCGGCGGGGACCGTGTAGTCGTTCCCGAGCTGGAAGGCCTCCAGACCGGTCTGCGGCGCGAGCGTGAAGTCTGCGTCCGTCATCGCCCCTGCGGCGATCAGGATCCGGCGCGCCACGTTGTCGGTACCGCTGAACGCGGTGCTCGACACGGAGAGGAGCGAAGTCGGACCCGAGACGGCGATGGCGTAGACGCCGGTGCCGGTCGTCTCGATCGAGGAGTCGCGGACGGTGAGGACGCCGTCGACGACGGCGATTCCCCGGCTCTGCTGTCCGAGCGAGGCGTGATCGAGGACGACCCCGGGCGCCGCGACGTTCCTCACGGTGATCCCTTGCGAGTTGTGCCCGGCGTTGAGGAGACGGGCGCGGGAGAGAAGTCCCGTCCCGCCCTCGAAGAGGATCCCGTCCCAGTCGGCACCGCTCCCGATGACGACGGGCGCCGCGTCCGTGCCGGAGGTAACGAGCTGGCCCCGCACCGTCAGGCGGCCGGACGGTATGACCGTCGTCCCGGCCCCGAAGGTCATGAGCCTCCCGGCCGGGACCTCGTAGCCGCCGCCGAGAACGTACGCATCGAGCCCGCTCTGCGTCGCGAGCGTGACGTCGGCGCCCGTCATCGCCCCGGCTCCGATCACGACCCGGTTCGCCCAGTTCCCGAGGAAGGTGTCGTTCGCCAGAGTGAGGCGCGAGGACGCTCCCGAGACGACGATGGGGTAGGTCCCCGTCCCTGAGGCGAACGCCTCGATCTTCGAGTCGGTGATCGAGACGACGCCGTCGGCGATCGTGAGCCCTCTGTTCCCGGGACCGAGGTTGCAGCGATCGAACGACACTCCGGGCGCTCCGACGTTCGTCACGATGACGCCGTCCGCGTTCCAGCCCGCCTTCAGGACGTCGACGTAGCGGAGGAGGCCGCTCCCGCCGGTGAACCTCAGGCTCTCCCAGTGGGACCCGTCCGCGGTGAAGGTGATCGGGCTCGCCTCCGTGCCCACGGCGACCAGATGCCCCTGGACGGTGATGCTGGCGGGTTTGACGACGGAGCCGGCCTCGATCGTCAGGGTGACGCCGGGCGCGACGGTGACGACGCCGCTCACCACGTGAGGGCTGTCGGCGGCGCACCAGGTCTGGTCGGCGGTGATCGTGCCGGAGTGGGGACCGGGCGTGCACTGCGCGGCGGCGCGCGGGGCGGCGAACGCGAGGAAGGCGGCGAAGAGGACGAGGCTGCGTTTCACGTTTCGCTCCTGCTTTTCGCTCTTCAGCGCCTCTCGGCGGGCTCGATGCGGGTGACGACGTCGACGGTCCCGTCCGCGAGGAGGAGCCCTCCGGACCCGGGCGAGACGAAGCGGGTCCCGGCGGCGTCGCCGAAGCCGCTCACGGCCGGGTCGAGGAGAAGGGTGACCTGCGTGCCGGGAGAAAGGCCGCGCGCGAGGCGGACGACGACCTCGCCGACGAGGGTGTCGGTGGACGCGGCGGCCGGCTCGGAGAGGGAGAGGATCCAGGAGAAGCCGCCGTCGCCCTGCGGGCGAGCCTCGAAGGCGGCCTTCCTGCGGGCCCAGTCGCCGGCGCGGCGGAACGTGACGGACTCCGCCGCCGCCGCGGGCTCGACCTGGACGCGGAGGGAGAGCGATCCGACCGGCAGCGCGTCGCCCGAGGCGAGGACGAGCGGCAGGACGACGGCACCGCCCGGCGCCCCGGCGGCCTGGCCGAGGGAGAGCCGCGGGGCCTCCGCCCGGGCCTCGGCGCAGCCGAGGAGGGCCGCGAGCGCGAGGGCCGCGGCGCGGCGCCGGAGCTTCGGCGCCGCGGGCTCCGGCGAGCCGGCGGCGTCGTCCGTCCGGCAGAGGTCGGAGAGGAAGCCGACGAGCTCACGGAGGGAGCCGAAGCGGCGCCGGCCGCGGCTCAGCGGGTCCTCGAGGCTGAACCTCCAGCTGCGCCGGCTTCGGGCCGTCTCGGTCCAGAGCCTCAGGACGAAGGTCTTCGAGTCGTTCCCGGGCGTCTTCTCGTTCATCGGATCCTCCCGGCCGTCGCCGACGGGTCCCGCGCGGCCGGCACGTAGAATCCCGAAGGCCCGTTGGAGGATCGTTGGAGGGGGAGCGGATGGTCGCGGGGTCGGTTCCGGGCGGCCGGTCGGACGGAGGGGGCGGGAAAGTGCCGCTCCTCGAGCTCCGTTGGCTGGGCGGCCGGGAGATCCGGCTCGGCGGCGCGCCGGTCCACCTGGAGTCCGCGAAGACCGAAGCGCTCCTCTCCTGGGTCGTCCTGAATCGCGGATCGCACCCGCGCGCGCGCCTCGTCGCGCTCCTCTGGCCGGAGCTCCCGGAGGGGCGCGCGTCGGCCGCTCTCCGCAGGGCGCTCTGGGACCTCCGGAGGAAGCTGGCTCCCGGAGGCTCCCGATTCCTGCTGCGCGTCACGCGGGGCGACGTCGAGCTCGACCCGGAGGTCGCGACGGACCTCGACGTCCGCTCGCTCGTGGAGGCCTCGGGGAAGGCGCCCGACGGCGCCGTGGAGGAGGCCCGGCTGGAGGCGGCCGTCGCCCTCTACCGCGGCGAGCTCCTCGAGGGGCTCGCCGTCGAGGACGCGCCCGCGTTCGAGGAGTGGCTGCTCGGGGAGCGGGAGAGCCTGCGCCTCTTCGTCCTCTCGGCCCTGCGCCGGCTCGTGACCGCGCTGCGAAGCCGCGGCGAAACGACGCGCGCCCTCGGGCACGCGAGGCGCCTCCTCGCGCTCGATCCCTGGATGGAGGAGGGGCACCGCTCCGTCGCGGAGCTCCTCGCGGAGACGGGCCGGAGGGGGGCCGCGATCCGCCAGCTCGAGGCGTGCCGGCGCGTCCTGGCCGACGAGCTCGGGACGGCGCCCGGCAAGGAGACGGTCGCTCTCGAGAAGGAGCTTCGGGGCGAACGGCGGAGCGCGCCTTCGTCAAGCACCCTCGAGGCCCCCCGAAACAACCTCCCCCTCGCCGTCGCTCCGTTCGTGGGGCGGGCGCGGGAGATCGAGGCGATCACGCGCCAGCTCGCCGATCCCGACTGCCGGCTCCTGACGCTGCTCGGGCCCGGGGGCGTCGGGAAGACGCGCCTCGCCGTCCATGTCGCCTCCCGCCTCGCGGCGGCCGGCGGTCCCTTTCCGGACGGCGTCGTCTTCGTCGGGCCGGCCCCTTCGCCGGAGGGATCGGGGCTCGCGGGCGCGTTCGCCCGAGCGCTCGACCTGGAGGGCGGTGACCGGAACGACCCGGAAGCGAGAGTGTTCGCGGCCCTTCGTGACCTTCGGCTCCTGATCATCCTCGACGGATTCGAGTCCCGCCTCCCCGAGGCGACGTTCCTCGGCCGCCTCCTCGCCGAGGCGCGCGACGTCGTCTTCCTCGTCTCGTCGCGCGAGCGGCTCTCGGTCGCGGGCGAGTGGGTCTTCGAGGTCGGAGGGCTCGAGGCGCCGCCCCGAGGGGCGGCCCCGGAGCCCGCCCGATACGACGCCCTGCGGCTCTTCCTGTCGACGGCCCGTCGGGGCCGCGTCGGTTTCGACCCGTCGGCGTCCGACCTCGAGGCGGCGGCGGAGGTCTGCCGCGTCGTCGGGGGGCTCCCGCTCGCGATCGAGGTCGCGGCCGGCTGGGTCCACGCCCTGTCGCCGGGCGAGGTCGCGGCCCAGCTCGCCCGGGGGCCGGGCCTTCTCGCGTTCGACGTCCCGCAGGGGCAGGGGACCTCTCCCCTGAAGCGGGTCTTCGAGGAGGCCGTCACCCGCCTCGACCCGGAAGAGAGGCGGGTCCTTCGAGCGCTCTCGGTCTTCGCCGGTGGGACGACGTGGGAGGGAGCGATCGAGGTGGGCCGGACGAAGCCCGAGACGATCCGCGTCCTGGTGGACCGGTCGTTCCTCCGGCTCGAGGGCTCGACCGGCCGGTACGCGCTCCACGAGGTGCTCCGCGCCTTCGCGGCCGAGGAGCTGGCGTCCTCGCGGGAGGAGGAGGCCGAGGTCGGGAGGCGGCTCGCGGCCCTCGTCGCGTCATTCCTCTCGAGACAGCGGGAGGCGCTCGTGGAGCGGGCGGAGAAGGAAGCCCGGGATACGCTCGCGTCCGAGCTCGAGAACGTCCGCGCGGCGTGGGCGCGCGCCGTCCGGGACGGCGACGCCGCATTCCTCGCGGCCGCCCTCGGGCCGCTCGCGGCGGCGCACCGGACCTGGGGGAGCTGGCGCGAAGGAGAGGGGCTCGCCGACGAGGCGGTGCGAGCCGGCGTCGGCGCGGCGGCGCTCGTCGCGCGAGCCTCGTTCCGGATCCGGCTCGGGGACCCCGAGACGGCCGGGGCCGACCTGAACGAGGCGCTGGAACGACACCTCGCCGCCGACGACCCGCTCCGGGCCGAGGCCCTCCTGCACGTCGGCCACGCCGAACTCCTCCGGGGCCGGTTCGCGGAGGCTCACGCGGCGCTCGAGGCGTGCATCGCGCTCGCGCGGGCCGGGGGGCAGCAGAGGGTCCTCTCCGAGGCGCTCGGCCGACTCGGGCGGGCGGTCCTCGACGAAGGGCGTCACGAGGAGGCGAGGGGGCTTTTCGAGGAGAGCCTCGCGGTGGCGAAGGCGATCGGCAGCACGGCGGCGATCCTCTTCGCGACGAACCAGCTCGGCCTCGTCGAGTACTTCGCCGGCGATCTCGAGGAAGCCGAGCGAAGGCTCTCGTCGGCCCTGGCGCTTGCCCGCGCCGAAGGGAACCGGCCGGGAGCGGTGTCGGCGCTCCAGGGCCTCGGCTTCGTCGCCGAGGACCGCGGAGAGCTCGACGCGGCGACGGCCTCCTATCGCGAGGGTCTCGCCGCGGCGCGTGCCAACGGCGACCGCTACGCCGCGGGCCGCTGCCTCATGCTCCTCGGCGAGGTGGAACGCAAGCGCGGGGCGGACGGCGCCGCGCGCGCGTATTACGAGGAGGCGCTCGACCTCGCCCGGGCCGTCGGGAGCGCGTTCCTCGCCGGCCTTCTCGAGGGAAACCTCGCCTACCTGGCGGCGGCCGGAGGACGTTCGAAGGAAGCGGTCCGGCACGCCCGGAGAGCGCTCGGCGCGTTCCGGGAGACCGGCTCGTTCACGGTCGGCCTGCCGGCCCTCGTCGCGCTGGCGGAAGTCGCCGCCTCGCGCGGAGAGGGGCGCCGGGCCCTCGAGCTTCTCGGGCACGTCCTCGCGCATCCGGGGAACCGTCAGGACCACCGCGTCGAGGTGGAGCGGGTCCTCGCACGGATTCGCCGCGACCATCCCCGCCTCGACGTCGAGGCGGGGCTCGCCGCGGGCGGACGGCGCCGGTTCGAGGAGCTGGCGCGAGCGGCGCTCGAAGAGCCGGCGACGGTCCTGCGGAAACCGAGGCCGGGAGGGAGAGCCCGCCGGGCCGGGTGAACCAGCTACCGGCCGTCCCGGTGCGCGAGTCGACGCCCGCCGCTCGCGCGCGCCTCCTCGGGAGGGGCCACGGGGCCGAACTCCTCGAGGCGGTAGAATTGCCGCCGTTCGAAGACGAACGTCCACAGACATTGAGCATCCCAAACTCAGGAGGAACCCCATGATCAGCAAGTCCGCGCCGACGGCGCGGGGGGCGAAGTACGTCTACTCATTCGGCGGCGGGTCCGCCGAGGGCGACGGCAGCCAGAAGAACCTCCTCGGCGGCAAGGGCGCGAACCTCGCCGAGATGGCGCGGATCGGCCTTCCGGTCCCCCCCGGGTTCACGATCACGACGGAGGTCTGCACGCACTTCTACGCGAACGGCCGGAGCTACCCGAAGGGGCTCGAGGCCGAGGTCGCCCGGCACCTCGCCGGCGTCGAGAAGAAGCTCGGCAAGAAGTTCGGCGACCCGAAGAACCCGCTCCTCGTCTCCGTCCGCTCGGGCGCGCGCGCCTCGATGCCGGGGATGATGGACACGATCCTGAACCTCGGCCTGAACGACGTGACGGTCGAGGGGCTCGCGACGGCCTCGGGCAACCCGCGCTTCGCGTGGGACTGCTACCGCCGTTTCGTCGCGATGTACGGCGACGTCGTCCTCGACCTGAAGCCGGTCGGCAAGCACGAGCGCGACCCGTTCGAGGTCATCCTCGAGGCGAAGAAGGAGAAGTTCGGCGCCCACCTCGACACCGAGCTGACCGTCGAGGCGCTGAAGGAGCTCGTCGGCGAGTTCAAGAAGGCGATCAAGGAGAAGACGGGCCACGACTTCCCCGAAGACCCCCTGAAGCAGCTCTGGGGCGCCGTCGGAGCGGTTTTCTCGTCCTGGATGAACGAGCGGGCGATCGTCTACCGCCAGCTCAACTCGATCCCGGAGAGCTGGGGGACGGCCGTCAACGTCCAGTCGATGGTCTTCGGAAACCTCGGCGAAGACTGCGGCACGGGTGTCGCCTTCACGCGCGACCCCGCCACGGGCGAGAACCTCTTCTACGGCGAGTACCTCATCAACGCGCAGGGCGAGGACGTCGTCGCCGGGATCCGGACGCCCCAGAAGATCGCGACGCTCCAGCAGGCGATGCCGAAGGTCTACGACCAGCTCATGGGGATCCGCGCGAAGCTCGAGAAGCACTATCGCGACATGCAGGACGTGGAGTTCACGGTCGAGCGCGGCCGGCTCTTCATGCTCCAGACCCGCACCGGCAAGCGGACCGGCTTCGCCGAGGTGCGGATCGCCGTCGAGATGGAACGCGAGAAGCTCATCTCGCCCGAGGAGGCGATCCTCCGCGTCAACCCCGACTCGCTGAACCAGCTCCTCCGTCCGGTCTTCGACCCGAACGCGAAGAAGGCCGCCGTCGCCGAGGGGCAGCTCCTCGCGAAGGGCCTCAACGCCGGCCCCGGCGCCGCGACGGGACGCGTCGTCTTCTCCGCGCAGGACGCCTTCGAGTGGGCGAAGAGGGGCGAGAAGGTCCTCCTCGTCCGCGAGGAGACGAGCCCCGAGGACATCAAGGGGATGAACGCGGCCGAGGGGATCCTGACGGCCCGCGGCGGCATGACCTCCCACGCGGCGCTCGTCGCGCGGCAGATGGGGAAGGTCTGCATCGTCGGCTGCGAGTCGCTCCGGATCGACTACGCCCAGCGCTGCATGACCGTCCGGGGCGACGCGAAGAACCGCGTCGTCATGGAGGGCGACTGGCTCTCCATCGACGGCTCGACGGGCGAGGTCCTCGAGGGGCGGATCGCGACGAAGCCGTCCGAGGTCCTCCAGGTGCTCCTCGAGAAGACGCTCGCGGCCGACGAGAGCCCGGTCTACACGCTCTACGCGACGATGATGGGCTGGGCCGACAAGGTGCGCCGGCTCCGCGTCCGCGCGAACGCCGACCAGCCCGACCAGGCGACCAACGCGGTCCTGTTCGGAGCCGAGGGGATCGGCCTCTGCCGCACCGAGCACATGTTCTTCGGCGGCGACCGGATCACGGCCGTCCGCGAGATGATCCTCGGCGACAGCGTCGAGGCCCGCGAGAAGGCGCTCGCCAAGCTCCTGCCGATGCAGCGGAGCGACTTCGAGGGGGTCTTCCGGGCGATGGGCCCGCGCCCCGTCACGATCCGGACGATCGACCCGCCGCTCCACGAGTTCCTGCCGCACACCCTCGACGAGCAGGCGGCCGTCGCCGAGAAGCTGGGCGTCCCGTCCGCGACCGTGGCCCAGAAGGTGAGCGAGCTCCACGAGATGAACCCGATGCTCGGCCACCGCGGCTGCCGTCTCGGGATCGTCTACCCCGAGATCACGCGGATGCAGGCGCGCGCCATCCTCGAGGCGGCCTGCAACGTGAAGAAGGAAGGGGTCGAGGTCAAGCCGGAGATCATGATCCCGCTCGTCGGCCACGTGAACGAGCTGAAGGACCAGGAGAAGCTCGTCCGCGAGGTCGCGAAGGACGTCTTCGCGAAGGCCGGCATCAAGGTCGACTACCTCGTCGGGACGATGATCGAGCTCCCGCGCGCGGCGCTGACCGCCGACGAGATCGCCACCGTCGCCGAGTTCTTCAGCTACGGCACGAACGACCTGACGCAGACCACGTTCGGCCTCAGCCGCGACGACGCCGGCAAGTTCCTCCCCGACTACGTCCGTCGCGAGATCCTCCCCTCCGACCCGTTCGAGAAGATCGACCAGGGGGGCGTCGGGAAGCTCGTGAAAATGGGCGTCGAGCTCGGCCGGACGACCCGGCCGAAGCTGAAGATCGGCATCTGCGGCGAGCACGGCGGCGAGCCGACCTCGGTGGAGTTCTGCCACCGGACGAACCTCGACTACGTCAGCTGCTCGCCGTTCCGGATTCCGATCGCCCGCCTCGCCGCCGGCCAGGCCGCCGTCCGCGAGGGGGCGACGGTCTCCGGCAGGCCGGCGAAGGCCGCGAAGGCCGCGGCGAAGCCCGCTCCGAAGAAGGCGGCTTCGAAGGCGAAGCCCGCGCCGAAGGCGAAGGCCCCGGCGAAGAAGGCCGCGAAGGCGGCCCCGAAGGCGAAGCCGGCGCCGAAGAAGGCCGTCAAGCCGGCCCCGAAGAAGGCGACGAAGCCCGCTCCGAGGAAGCCCGCGAAGAAGGCCCCCGCGAAGAAGGGCCGCAGGTAGAGA
>CAZLQX010000016.1:0-97830 GCA_964561935.1 uncultured Holophagales bacterium | reverse complement strand
TCCCCCCGGGGCGGCGAGCTCGGCGTCGTGGAGGCCCCGGGCCCCCGCGACGCCGAAAGGTGCCGAGCTCATCGCTCCCCTCTCCGCCTCAGGCGGCGGCGAGGGCGCTCTTGGCGGACGAGACGAGCGCCGCGAAGCCCTTCGGGTCCTGGAAGGCGATCTCGGCGAGGACCTTGCGGTTCACGTCCGAGCCGGCCTTCTTGAGCCCCGCCACCAGCTGCGAGTAGCTGATGTCGTTCATCCGGGCGGCGGCGTTGATGCGGGTGATCCAGAGCCCCCGGAACTCGCGCTTCTTCTGCTTGCGGTCGCGCGTCGCATAGGCGAGCGAGCGCTCGACCTGGAGCTCGGCGATCCGGAAGCAGTTGTGCTTCGTTCCGTAGTAGCCCTTCGCCAGCTCGAGAATCCTCTTCCGGCGGTCCTTCCTCTTCGTTCCGCGCTTGACGCGAGGCATGGTCTTCTCTCCTCTTCTCTCTTACGCGTAGGGAAGCATCTGCCGGACGGTGGCCGTGTCCGCCTTCGCGACGAGGCCCGACTTCGCGAGCTGCCGCTTCCGGTTGGACGCCTTCTTCGTCAGGATGTGCCGCTTCATCGCGTTGCCGCGCTTGAACTTCCCGCTCGCGGTGATGGTGAAGCGCTTGGCGGCGCCGCGGTGGGTCTTCCTCTTGTGGGTGGCCATGGGCCGGGTCTCCTTGCTCCGTGTGGCGGTTCGGAAGCCGGCGGGAGGGGCGCCCCCGGTTCGCGGGGCCGCAGGGTCTCCCCCGGAGGGCAATCAGTGCTTCTTCGGCGGCGCGAAGATGAGGTGCATCCGGTTCCCGAGCATCTCGGGGTTCCCCTCCGCGTGGGCCTTCCCCTCGAGGTCCGCGCCGAGACGCTGGAGGACCTTGCGCCCGTTCTCGAGCCGGGACATCTCGCGGCCCCGGAACTGAATCGTCGCCTTGACCTTGTCGCCTTCCTCGATGAACCGGAGGATGTTCTTCATCTTGAAGTCGTAGTCGTGGTCGTCGATGTTCGGCCGGAACTTGACTTCCTTGACCTGCGTCACCTTCTGCTTCCGCTTCGACTCGTGCTCCTTCTTCTTCTTCTCGAAGGTGAACTTGCCGAAGTCCATGATCTTGCAGACGGGAGGCTGGGCCTGCTCCGCGATGACGACGACGTCGAGGGCCGCCTCACGCGCCCTCGCGAGGGCGTCCTGCGGCGTGACGACCCCGAGCTGCTCGCCGTCCGCGGCGATCAGGCGCACTTCGGGAAAACGAAGGACGTACTCGTTGATCGGGGAGTTCTTCTGGGGTGGGATCCTCGGTCCGCCTCGAAAGAAAATGGCGCTTCCTCCTCTGTTTCCGGCGACTCGTTACTTCTTCTCGGGCGCCTTCGCGCCCCACGTCGCCGCACGCGCGGCGACGGCCTGCTTCATCTCGGAGACGACCTCGGCGAGCTTCCGCGACCCGAGGTCGCCCTCGTGCCGCTTCCGGAGCGAGACCGCCCCGGCCTCGCGCTCCTTCTCGCCGACGACGAGGAGCGCGGGCACCTTCTCGAGCTCCCCGTGCCGGATCTTGGCGCCGAGCTTCTCGTTCCGTTCGTCGACCGTCACCCGGAGGCCCGCGGCCCGGAGCTCCGCCGCGACGGAGCGGGCGTAGTCGAGGAGCTTGTCGGAGACCGGGATGACGCGCGCCTGCTCGGGCGAGAGCCAGAGCGGGAAGTCGCCCCCCGTGTGCTCGACGAGGATCCCGAAAAAGCGCTCGAGCGAGCCGAGGACCGCCCGATGGAGGACCACGGGCCGCTTCTTGGTGCCGTCCTCGGCCGTGTACTCGAGGTCGAACCGTTCCGGGTTCGAGAAGTCGACCTGGAGCGTCCCGAGCTGCCAGGCGCGGCCGATCGCGTCGGTGACCTGGAAGTCGAGCTTCGGGCCGTAGAACGCGCCGTCTCCCGCGTTGATCTCGTAGGACCGCCCGCGCCGCTCGAACGTCGCGGCGAGCGCCTTCTCGGCGAGGTCCCAGTTCTCGAGGGTCCCCATGAACTTCTCGGGGCGGGTCGCGAGGGCGACCTTCACGTCGGTGAAGCCGAACGCGCCGTAGACCTCGTCGATGAGGTCGATGAAGCGGTCCATCTCCGCCGGCATCTCCTCGAGCGTCACGAACAGGTGACCGTCGTCCTGACAGAAGGTCCTGACGCGGGTCAGCCCCTGGGTCACCCCGGACCGCTCGTAGCGGTGGAGCCGCCCGAAGTCGGCGTAGCGCACCGGCAGGTCGCGGTAGGAGAAAGCCTGCTGCGAGAACATCAGGAAGTGGCCCGGGCAGTTCATCGGCTTCACGCCGTACTCCCGCTCGTCCGCCACCGTGAAGAACATGTTCTCGTGGTAGTTCTGGTAGTGCCCCGAGCGCTTGAAGAGCTCCACGTCGTAGACCTGCGGGGTCACGACCTCCGTGTACCCGTACTTCGGGTAGAGGCTCCGCATGTAGTCCACGAGAAGGGTGTAGACGGTCGCCCCCTTCGGGAGGAAGAACGGCGACGCCGGCGCCCACGGGTGGAAGAGGTAGAGCCCCAGCTCCTTGCCGAGCTTGCGGTGGTCGCGGGCCCGGGCCTGCTCCATCCGCTGGAGGTGCTCGTCCAGCTCCTTCTGGGAGAGGAACGAGGCGCCGTAGATCCGCTGGAGCATCGGGTTCCGCTCGTCGCCCTTCCAGTAGGCGCCGGCGGCGTGCGTCAGCTTGAAGACGCCGAGCTTCCCGGTGGAGGGGACGTGCGGGCCGCGGCAGAGGTCGATGAAGTCGGCCTGCCGATAGCAGGAGAGCGAGCCCTCGGGGATGCCGGAGACGATCTCCACCTTCAGGTGGTCGCCCTGCTCCTCGAAGATCTTCACCGCCTCGGCCTTCGACATCTCCAGCCGCTCGACCGGGGCGTTCTCCGCCACGATCTTCCGCATCTCGGCCTCGATCTTCTCGAGGTCCTCCTGTGTGAACGGCCGGCCCGGGTCGAAGTCGTAGTAGTAGCCGTGCTCGATGGCCGGCCCGATCCCGATCTTCACGCCCGGGAAGAGGCGCTTCACGGCGTGGGCGGTCAGGTGGGCGGTGGAGTGACGGTAGACCTCGAGCGCGTCGGGGTGCTTCGGGGTGATCACCTCGAACGGCCCCGACTCGGTGATCGGTCGCTTCAGGTCGAGGACCTTCCCGGCGACCTTGACCGCGAGCGCGTCCTTCGCGAGGCGGGCGCCGATGGAGGCCGCCACCGCCTCGCCCGTCGTGCCCGTAGTCACCTCCCGGACGGAACCGTCGGGAAGGGTCAGGCGGACGACGTTTTCGGCGTTGGCGGACATGGCGGCGACCTCCTCCATCTCGTGGTGGCGGGGTTTCGAGATCGGATTCTGGGAGGAGGGGGGAGCGGGATGGTAGGCGCTAGCGGACTCGAACCGCTGACCCCTTCCGTGTGAAGGAAGTGCTCTACCGGCTGAGCTAAGCGCCTGCGAACGCAGAGGAAAGCGGAATGGTAGGCGCGAGCAGGATCGAACTGCTGACCCCTACCGTGTCAAGGTAGTGCTCTCCCACTGAGCTACGCGCCTACGTGCTTTCCAGGGCTACCGGCAGGGGACCTCGCGAGAGGTACTTCGACCCCGCCCTCGACCCGGATTCGATTCTCAAAAGACCCGCTCCGGCACACGTGCCGGGACCGCGGAGGATACGGGGACCGGCCCGACGCGTCAAGCAGGCGGGCGGGCGGTACGGCGACCGGAAGCGGTCTGCGGGATTTCGCGAGGTCTCGGCGCGGGATGGGAAAGCCCCCTCTCCCCCGCCTGCAGACCCGTCATGCGTGCCCGGAGCGGCCGAAACGCCGGAGCATCCGGTCCGTGAGGAGGGTCATCGAGAGCCCGACTCCCACGAGGAGCCCGCCGGTCCCCATGGCCCAGGCGTCGCGGTCGCCGAAGGCGGTGAAACCCGCGAGCGCAGCACCCGCGAGGAGGAGGACGACTCCGACCGCGCGGAGGAATCGGCGTCCGACGCGCTCCCGGTTCTCCGGCGTCAGGACGTACGAGACCGCGCCGGAGACGGCGTAGAGACAGCCGACGAGGAGGAGGACGAGAGGCAACCGGTGCTTCCCCTTCTCGAAGAGGAGCAGGGCGGTCAGGACGAGGACCACGCCCTCGATCAGGTGGAAGAGCCCGTGCGCGTTCCGGACGCGTCGCTCGAGCCTCTCGTGCGCGATGGAGCCGACGGTGACGAACGCGCCCGCGAGGAAGAGGAAGCCGACGAGGAAGGGGTGCCGGGCGAGATACGGCAGCTTGTCGACGCCTTTCAGGAGGATCTGCGTCCCGACGGCGAGGCCCGCGATCCGGTCCGCCCACCGGGCCGCCGCGGCCGCATCGTGCCCGTTCCGCGTCTCGCCTGCAGCCCTCCCGGCGGCGGCCGGCGCGGCCTGCCCCGAGGCGGAGGATGGTTGGCTCACGGGCGGGAGGATACCGCCGTGTCGGAGCGCCCGGTCGCCCCGTGCGTCGCGCTTCCCCGTCCTCCTTCGGCCGCCGCGCGTCCTTCGCGGCGTCCCACGGAAGACGGCCGGGCGTCACCGTTCGGTTCCAGATCCGTCACGTATTCCCCTTCGAGGCGATCTAGCGTGGCCGCATGGACCCCCTCGCGCTCGGCCACGCGGCAGACCGGAACAGGGTCCTCGCCGCCCGGGGCGTCCTCCCGGCGCCGCTAGAATCGGCGCCGATGGCCAGTTCCGAGCGCGGGCGCGCCGTCGCGGTCGGCAGCCTCGAGCTGGGTGACTGGCTCGTCCAGCCCGACCAGAACCGGATCTCGCGTCCGGGCGAGAGCGTCCAGCTCGAGCCGCGCCTCATGGACGTCCTCGTCTTCCTCGCCGCGCGCGCCGGTCAGGTCGTCTCCCGCGACGAGCTCGTCGCCGGCGTCTGGAAGGTCGAGTTCATCACGGAATGGGCGATCACGCGCGCCATCGCGAAGCTCCGGCGAGCCCTCGGCGACGCCGCCGGACAGCCCCGCTACATCGAGACGATCTCCAAGCGCGGCTACAGGCTGCTCGCACCCGTGACCGTGGCGGAAGCTGCGGCCCCCTCCGAACGGCCCCCGACCGCCGAGGCCCGTCCGGCGATCGCCGCCGTCCCGAGGCCCTTCGTCGCGGGCGGCTGGGTCCGCGGCGAGCGTTTCTACGGGCGGGAGTCGCAGCTCGCCGAGATCCTCGACGGCCCGCGCGACGCGCTCTGGGTCGTGGGGACGCGGGCCGTCGGCAAGACCTCGCTCCTCCGGCAGGCGGAGCACCTGACGGCGGCCGCTCCGGAGCGTGGCTACATGCCGCTCGTCCTCGACCTGGAGGGCGTCGAGGACGCCGCCGAGCTCGAGGAAGACCTCGCGGAGGCGCTCCTCGACGCCGCCCCGCGCCTGTCGGCGGCGGGAGTCGAGCCGGGAGGGGTCCCCTCCGGCGACTTCTTCACGTCTCTCGGGCGCCTCCGCCGTCTTCTCGGGGCCCGCGGACTGAGGCTGCTGCTCCTCGTCGACGAGGCCGAGGAGCTCCTCAGGCTGCGCGAGCGCGAGCCGGCCATGCTCCGCAAGCTCCGCCGCGCGCTCCAGTCCCGCGAGGGGATCCGGACCGTCCTCGCGGCCTCGCGCCGGCTCTGGGCGCTCGCCGAGCCGGACGGGGAGACCTCCCCCTTCCTCCACGGCTTCACGCCGCCGGTCTACCTCGGCCCCCTCGCCGACGACGAGGCGCGCAGCCTCCTCCGCCAGGAGCGCCCGGGCTGCGGCGCCCGGACCGCGCTCGACGACGAGACCGTGGAAAGGATCCGCGACGCCTGCGGGAACCACCCGTTCCAGCTGCAGGCGCTCGCCGCGCGCGTCCTGGAGCTCGGCGACGTCGCAGCGGCCGTCGCCGAGCTCGAGGGCGACCCCGCGTTCGGACGCCTCTTCGCGGTCGACCTCTCGCTCCTCGACGAAGAGGACCGCGACCTCCTGCGCCGCCTCGCCGGAGGGGACGAAGACGCGGCGCGTGAGACCGAAGCGGCGGGCCGGGTCCTCGAGCTCGAGCGTCTCGGCTTCCTTCGCCGCGCGCCCGGCGGCGCCGTCGCGATCGCGAGCCGCTTCCTCCGCCGCTGGCTGGAGAGCCGGCCGTGAGGAAGGCCACTCCCCACCGGCGGCCCTTCGTGGCGGCCCTCGCCGGCCTCGCTCTCGTCCTCCTCGCCGTCCCCGCCCGCGCGGACCGCTGGTACGAGCACTACGCGCGCGCCGAGAAGGCCCTCTCCGCGCACGACTGGCGGACGGCCGTCTCCGAGCTCAACGGCGCGATCGAGGCGAAGGGCGATTCCGGGGCCCGCGAGCGCTCGTACGGCATGCGGGTCGTCGCCTACTTCCCGTACCTCAAGCTCGGCATCGCCTACTACCACCTCGGAGAGCTCGAGGCCGCGCGGCAGGCGTTCGAGACCGAGGAGCGGCTCGGCGCCGTCGCGGCCTCCGTCGAGTCCCGCGTCCTCCTCAGGCGCTACCGGCAGCTGACGGACGACGCCCGCGCGAGCGCCGGCGAGGGCGAGGAGGAGCGGATCGCGGCGATCGTGTCGCGTGCCCTGAGCGAGGCCGAGGCGCTGGAGGGCCAGGGGAAGCCCGCCGAGGCGCTGGACGCCCTCGCCCGCGCGCTCGCGGTCTCCCCCGAGCACGCCGACGCCCTCGCGAGGGCGACCCGGCTCCGGAAGGACGTCGACCGCCGGGAGCGCGAGAGGCGGGACGACCAGCACGCGACGGACCTCGTGTCGTCGGCCCGTGTCGCGCTCGCCGGGGGGCGCTTCGCGGAGGCGGCGAGCCTCCTGCGGCAAGCGCTCGCGATTCGTCCGGGCGCCGACCCGGAGGGGCTCCTCGAGCGCGCCGAGGAGGGAATGCGCACGGCGCTCGGCACCGCCCGCGGCTCGCGCGTCGCCGCGGTCGACGAGGCGATCGCGTCGGCCCGCGGGCTGGCGGATGCCGGGCGCAACGCCGAAGCGCTCGACCGCCTTCAGCCGGCGCTCGCGCTCGCCCCCGGCAACCGAGACGCGGCGGCGCTCCTCGAGCGGCTCCTCTCGGCCCGTCGTCTCGCCGCGCAGCGCGAGGCCGTGACCCGCGCCGTCGCGGAGGCCGACGCCGAGCACGCCGCGGGCCGCCACGAGCTCTCGCTCGCCGCCGCGAACCGCGCCCTCGCCCTCGACGCCGCGAGCGAGCCGGCTCGCGCCGCCGTCCGGCGCGCCTACGGCGAGATCAGTCGTCAGCTCCTCGGCCGGGGCGCCGGTCGGAACCTCCCTCCGGCGATCCGCTTCGCGGACGAACGCGAGAGCCTTCCGGACGGAACGCGCGCCGAGGTCGTCGACGAGCCGGAATTCCGCCTCTCGGGCGTGGCGTTCGACAGGTCGCCCGTCCGCGTCGTCGTCGGCGACGGGAAGGGCGCCGGCACACCCGCGGGAACCGCGGGCCAGACCGTGGGCGACTTCGTCCTCACGGAGTTCGCGTCGACGTCGCGCCTCGCCCCCGGCCGCACGACCTTCCGCGTCGTCGCCACGGACACCGCGGGGCTCTCGGCGAGCGCCGAGTACGTCGTCCTCTACGAGCGGCCCTTCGCGCGCTCACCGTGGGCCGTCGGTCTCCTCGCCGCGCTCCCGCTCGTCGCCGGCGGCGCCCTCGTCGCCGGCCGGACGCTCCGGAGGCGGCGCCGGCGGCGGAGGAAGTTCAACCCCTACGTCGCCGGCGCGCCGGTCCTCGACGAGCGGCTCTTCTTCGGCCGCGAGCCGCTCATCGACCGCGTCCTCCAGACGATCCCCAACAACAGCCTCCTCCTCTACGGCGAGCGCCGGATCGGCAAGACCTCGCTCCTCCATCACCTCAAGCGCCGGCTCGAGCAGCTCGACGACCCGGAGTTCGCCTTCCACCCCGTCCTCGTCGACCTCCAGGGAGTGACGGAGGAGCGCTTCTTCGGCGCCCTCATGGTCGCGATCCTCGACGAGCTCGGCCCGCTCCTCCCTCCCGGCGGCGTCGACGCGGCCGCTGCGGCGTCGGACGGCTACGGCTACCACGAGCTCGCCCGCGACCTGCGCGCCGTGCTCGAGGCGCTCGGGCGCCGCACGGACAAGCACGTGAAGCTCGTCCTCCTGATCGACGAGGTCGACGAGCTCAACTCCTACGACCCGAAGGTGAACCAGCGCCTCCGGAGCCTCTTCATGCGCGCCTTCTCCGAGCACCTCGTCGCCGTCGTCTCCGGGGTCGAGATCCTCAAGCAGTGGGAGCGCGCCGGCTCGCCCTGGTACAACTTCTTCGAGGAGATCGAGGTCGCGCCGCTCGGCCGCGCCGACGCCGAGAAGCTCGTGCGCCGCCCCATCGACGGCGTCTTCGGCATCGAGGACGCGGCGCTCCAGCGCCTCCTCGACGTCACCGCCGGCCGGCCGTACCGGATCCAGAAGGCGTGCGTCGCCCTCGTGGGCCGGCTCCACCTGGAAGGGCGCGGGACGATCACGCTCGCCGACGTGGAGGCGGTCGCCGGCGAGGGCCTCGAGTGAACGTCCCGTACGTCGTGGGCCCGTGGGTCCGCGGCGAGCGCTTCTACGGCCGGAGCCGCCTCCTCCGGGAGGCCCTCGACGGGCCGCGGGACCGGCTCTGGCTCGCCGGGATGCGCCGCGTCGGCAAGACCTCGCTCCTCCGGCAGGTCGAGCAGCTCGCCGGCGTCGCGCCGGGCCCCTTCCTGCCGGTCGTCTGGGACCTCCAGGGCTCCGACGAGCCGGAAGAGCTGGACCTCGGCCTCCGCGACGCCCTGACGGACGTCGAGCCGGCCCTCGCGGCGGCGGGCGTCGCGCTGCCGGCGCCCGGGCCGGCGGCAGCGACGCTCGCCGGCCTCGCCGAGACGCTCGCGGGCCGCGGCCGGCGGCTGCTCCTCCTCTGCGACGAGGTCGAAGACCTCTTCGCCCTCCTGCGACGCCACCCGGAGCTGCGCGGACCGCTCGAGGACGCGTGGGCCGCGTCCGGGACGCGCGTCCTCCTCGCCTCCTCGGTGCGCCTCGCCGATTCCGCCCCGAGCGGCCCGGAGACGCGCCTTCTCGCGGCCTTCGGCCTTCCCCTGTGGGTCGGACCTCTGGAGGACGACGAGGCGCGCCTCCTGGTCCGGCAGGAGCACCTTCCCGCCGGGCGCCGGCCCGACCTCGCCGACGCCGCGGTCGGCGTCCTCCTCACGCGCTGCGGCGGGCACCCCTTCCTCCTGCAGCTCGCCGCCAAGCGCGCCGTCGAGCTCGGCGACGCGGAGGAGGCGTGCGAGAGGCTGGCGTGCGACCCGACGGTGGCTCACCTCTGCGAGGTCGATCTCGGCCTCCTCGGAGACGTCGACCGCGAGGTTCTCTCCCGCCTCGCCACCTCGACCGACCGGGTCTCCTCCGAGGCCGCCGGACGCATCGCCCGGCTTCGCGCGCTGGGCCTCGTGAGGGACGGCTCCGACGGGCGCCCGGAGCCGGGCCACTGGTTCCTCGGCCGCCACCTCGCGGCGGCGGCGCCGCCTAGAAGCTGAAGATCCCGGAGATCGACGACGTCGCCTCGGCGCGCGAGACGTCGACCGCGAGGTCGAGCTGGAAGCGCTTGAACGCCATCCCGAAGCCGAGCGTGACGTGCCCCCTGCCCGAGCGGGCGTCGGCCTCGCACCGGTACGGCGAGTCCGGGGCCGCGCCGCAGAGGCGGTGGTCGGGGTCGAGCCACCCTCCGACACGCACCGCGAGGACCGGGTCGACGCGCAGGAACGCGTACTCGGCGCCCACGTGGAACTCGTTCGCGTCCGAGAGGGAGAGCCGGTCGCTGCCGAGCGCCGCCGCCGAGAGCCCCTCGACGAGGCTCGAGTAGCGGACGCGGTCCCACTCGAACGCCGCCGTGAACGCGCCGCCGGCCGAGCGCAGCGCGGCGCCGGCGCCGTACGTGTCGGGGAGGCGGAGCGAGCTCTCGGCGCATCCCGAACCCGCGCAGGGCGCCTCCCCGAGCCTCCCGAGGGAGAGCCTCGGCCCCTGCCTGTAGAAGGCCCCGAGCCGCACCTGCTCCGTGGGGTTCCAGAGCGCCCCGGTGTTGAGCGTCCAGTCGTTGCTGTCGACGCTCCGCCGGGCTGCGGTCGTCTCGCCGCTCGGGGCCAGCTCCACGGTCCCGTCGAAATACGAGGCACCGAGGCCGACGCTCAGGTTGTCGCGCAGCCGGAGCGCCGCGGACATGCCGATGCGCCAGACGTCGAGGCCGGAGAGCCGCTCCCCCGCCGACGCCCGCAGGGCCGGCCGACCCGCGGCCTTCGAGCCCTCCTCGCCGGCGATCCGAACGTCGATCCCCGCGAGCTGGTGGCCGTAGAGCGCGAACGAGAGCCGTCGCAGCGGGTAGACCGCCGAGAAGTAGGAAAGCCCGTCGGCCCGCTTCACCGTGGGGTCCCCGGAGGAATCGTCGTCCTCGAGCGCGCCGCTGACGCGCAGCTCGGCGGAGACCTCGGGCCGGAGCAGCTGCACGAGCCCGGCCGGGTTCGCGTACGCAGCGGTCGCGTCGTCGGCGAGAGGCGCGAAGGCGCCGCCGAACGCGAGGCTTCGCGCCCCCGGGTTGGAGAAGGTGAGGACGAACGCCGTCCGCTCGTCCGCCGCCCCGGCCGCGCGCGCCCCCGCGAGGGAGAGGACGAGGAGCGCGAGGAGCGGCGACGGGCGGCGGCGCGGAGCCGTCGGAGCTGCGGAGTGCGGGCCTGCGCCGCGTTTCACGGCGGGGATGCTAACCCGGAAGATCGTGGCTTTCGGGCCCGTCGGGGCCTCGTTCGCATTCCTCACGGCGTGGTCATCCGGAGTTCACCGTTCGGTCAAGCGTCCGCACACCGCGGGGCCGATCTTGTGGTTCGTGCCGGGCGAGACGCCGCGGCACCCAGAAACGCAAGGAGGACCACCCACCATGACGCCGGTCAACCCGACCCGCACTCTCCGCCTCGTCACCCTCGCAGCGGCGATCGTCCTTCTCGGAGGAGCGCTCGGCGCGGGCGCCCAGCCCGTCATCGAGATCACCCCGACCGTCGGCTTCCGCTGGGGCGGCGAGATCCGGGCCGAGGAGACGACGACGCTGGACCGGGACGCCGACCTCGACGAGGGGTACTCGCTCGGCCTCGTCGTCGACATCCCCGTGAGCGACCGCCTTCAGATCGAGCTCCTCGCCGACCACCAGCGCACCGGCCTCGACAGCGGCACGCTCTTCGGCCCGTCGGACCGCCAGTTCGACCTCGACATCGACTACTACCACGTCGGCGCGCTCTACCAGTGGAAGACCGCCCGTGTGACCCCCTTCGTCGTCGGGTCGATGGGCCTCGCCGACCTCCAGCCTCGCGACGGCCTCAACTCGAGCACCCGGCGCTTCTCGGGGAGCCTCGGCGGCGGCGTGAAGATCCCGTTCTCCCCCAACATCGCGATCCGCTTCGAAGGCCGGGCCTTCTGGACGGACACCGGAGACACCCGCTTCGACGACGACGAGGACGACGACCACCACCACGGCTGCCACGACGACGACTGCTCGAGCGGGCTCTTCCAGGCCCAGGCCCGCCTCGGCGTGGCCGTCTCGTTCTGAGCGCGGTCCCCGAAGCCCCTCCGTCCCTCCCGGCCGCCCCGCGCCGCGGGGCGGCCGCTTCGCGATCCCGGGACCTTCCCGGCGCGTGGCTCTTCCCGCCTCGCCGCCCCTACTTCACCGCCTCCCGCAGCCTCCTCACGTTCGCCGCGACGTCGCCCGAGAAGACGGCCGAGCCGGCGACGAGGACCGTCGCGCCTGCCTCGACGACCTCCCGGGCGTTCTCCGGCTTGACGCCGCCGTCGACCTCGAGCTCGGCCGGAGACCCGACCCTGTCGAGCATCGCGCGGAGGCGGCGGACGCGATCCGTGGCGCCCGGGATGTAGGACTGGCCGCCGAAGCCGGGGTTCACCGACATGACCAGGACGAGGTCGACGTCCGGGAGGACCTCCTCGAGCGCGGTGAGCGGCGTCGCGGGGTTGAGGGTCACGCCCGCCTTCACGCCGAGCTCCCGGATCTGCTGGATCGTCCGGTGGAGGTGCGGGCAGGCCTCGACGTGGACGGTCAGGACGTCGGCGCCCGCTTTCGCGAAGTCGGCGAGATAGCGCTCCGGCTCGACGATCATCAGGTGGACGTCGAGGAGCGCGCCCGTCTCCTTTCGGAGCGGGCGGAGCGACGAGACGACGGGAGGCCCGATCGTGATGTTCGGGACGAACCGGCCGTCCATGACGTCGACGTGGAGCCAGTCCGCCCCGGCGGCGATCGCCTCGCGGGCGTGAGCGGCGAGCCGGCCGAAGTCGGCGGAGAGGATGGAGGCGGCGAGCTTCGCCATGCCCCCATCTTCTCCGAGAACGGCCCCGCCGGGAATCGCGTCGGGGCGGTGGCGCCTTCGTCCCGCCCGGAGGAACGGGAGCCGGTCTGCGATCAGGGCGGCGCGGGCCTCGCCGCGACCTCGTCCGCCGGCGACGCGGCGCCGGTGGACGGCTTCCTCGAGTCCTTCCGCCGGACCCAGAGGGTCTTCGTCACCCGCGCGACGACCTCGCCGTCCTCGCCGACGACCTCCGCCGTGAGGACCGGCTCCGTCTTCCCGTCCCGGTCCGCGTCCGCGCGGATCGCCTCCACGACCCCGGGCGCGACGTGGAAGGTCGCCGTCACGCGCCCCCGGCCCGGCTTGAGGAACTCGATCGAGGCCGCCTTGTCCCAGACGAGATAGGCGTCGCCGAGGTGGCGGACGAGGAGCCAGGCGAACCACGGGTCGCACATCGAGTAGAGCGACCCGCCGAAGTGCGTGCCGAAGAGGTTCCGGTTCCAGGGCCTCAGGCGCATCTCGACGCGGAAGGTCCTCTCGTCGCCCTCGCGGTGGAGGACCCGCACCCCCGCGCCGAGGTAGGGCGGGTAGACGTTGAGGATCCGGACGAGGAGGCGCTCCCGGCGCGTCGGCACGCCCCGAAGATATGCGACGGACGCCTCGCCGGGAACCGGACCCCCGAGCCGCCCCTCGGCTATGCTCGTCGGCCGTGAAGCTCGTCATCCAGATCCCCGCCTGGGACGAGGAGGGGCAGATCGCGGCCGCCGTCCGCGAGCTCCCCCGGCAGGTGCCGGGCTTCTCGGAGGTCGAGGTCCTCGTGATCGACGACGGGTCGACGGACGCGACGGCCCGCGTCGCGCGGGAGGCCGGGGCGGACCACGTCCTGAGGCTCCCGATTCATCGCGGCCTCGCCGTGGCCTGGCGGGCGGGCCTCGACCGAGCGCTCGCCCTCGGGGCCGACGTCGTCGTCTCGACGGACGCGGACCGGCAGTACGCGGCCGCCGACGTCGTCACCCTCGTCGGGCCGATCCTCCGGGGCGAGGCGGAGATCGTCGTCGGGGACCGGGGCGTCGCGACGAAGGAGGACTTCTCCCCCGGGAAGCGGCTCGTGCAGCGGCTCGGCTCGTGGGTCGTGAGGCGCGCCTCCGGCACCGACGTGCCCGACGCGACGTCGGGCTTCCGCGCGATGACGCGCGAGGCCGCGCTCCGTCTGAACGTCTTCTCGCGGATGACCTACACGATCGAGACGCTCATCCAGGCGGGGAACAAGGAGATGGCGGTCCGCTCCGTCCGCGTCGGGACGAACCCGCCCGTGCGGCCGTCCCGCCTCTTCCGCCGCGCCTCGCGCTACGTCCTCGTCCAGGGGGCGAACATCCTCCGCATCACCGCCCTCTACAAGCCCCTCCCCGTCTTCCTCGGCCTCGCGGCGCTCCTCTTCGTCCTCGGGACAGGGCTCTTCGGCCGGTACGTCTTCTTCCTCCTCACGCGCGAGACGCCCGGCGCGCACCTCCAGTCGCTCCTCCTCGCGACGGTCTTCCTCGTCGGGGCGTTCCTCTCGTTCCTGACGGGGCTCCTCGCCGACCTGATCTCGATCAACCGGACGCTCCTGGAGGAGATCCTCCTCCGCCTGCGCCGGCGGGAGGCCGCGCGGGGCGCCGAGGACCGTGACGACGCCCGCGGCTGAGCCCCGGCTCCGCTCGCGCCTGCGGCGCGCGGCCCTCACCCTTCTCTGGCTCGCCCTCCTCGCGCTCGCGGTCCGCCAGGTCGCCGACGCGCCCGCCGCGGTCCTCGGGAGGCTCTCCGGGGCGCGCCCGGCGCTCCTCCTCGCGGGCGCCGCGGTCTACGCGCTCGCCTTCGCGGCCCGCGCCGCGCGCCTGAACCTCCTCCTCCGCGCGGGCGACAGGGTCCCCTTCGGGCGCGCCTGGGCCGCCTCGGGCGCCTCCACGTTCCTCCTCCAGGTCCTTCCCTTCCGCGGCGGCGAGGTGGCGAGCTGGGCGCTCTACCGGCGCGTCCTCGGCACGGGGTGGGCGCGGGCCGGTGCGGTCTTCGTCCTCGCCAAGACCCTCGACAGCGCCGCCTTCCTCCTCGCCGGTCTCGCCGGCGCGGCGGTCCTCGCGGGGCGGAAGGGAATTCCGGTCCTCGGCGGCGTGACGGCCGCGGCCGTCGCCGCCGGCGTCGTCCTGCTCCTCCTCCTGCCTCGGCTCGGAGCGCCCGCGGCCGAGGCCGCGTCCCGGCGGCTCGCCACGCGGCCCCGTCTCTCGCGCGGCCTCGCGGAGCTCGCCGAGGGGCTCCGGGTCGCGCGAGAGTCGCCGCGCGCCTACCTTCTCGCCTTCGCGGGGGCTCTCGGGTTCCTGGCGGGCCACTTCGCGGCGCTCGCGCTCCTCTTCGCGGCGCTCGGGCTGACGCCGTCTCTCGCGGCGCTCGCCGTCGCGTCCCTCGCGTCGGTCCTCTCGGCCGCGGTCCTCCCGTCGCCGGCCGGGACGTTCGGCCCGATGGAGTCGGGCTTCGCCGCCGGCCTCGCGCTCGAGGGGGTGCCGCTCGCCGCCGGGGCGGCGCTCACGGGCGCCGTCCACCTCGTGACGACGCTCGCGAGCGGCCTCGCCGGGCTCCCTCTCCTCCTCCGCCGCGACGCGGACGAGGGAAGCGACGCCCGGCCTACGCCTTAGCGGCGGAGAGCCGACGAGAGCCGGGCGAGACGACCTCCTGGCCGAGCCGGCAGTACGGACAGTCCGCCTCGCTCCAGGTCGGGACCTCCATCCGGAGGACCCACCGGAACGGAAGCGCCTCGAGCGTCTCCGAGCCGCCCCCCGCCTCCGCGGAGCGACGGTCGACGACGGCCGCGCAGGCGACCGGGACCGCCTCGAGGCTCCTCACGAGCGCGAGGACCTCCCGCGTCGACCCGCCGGTCGTCACGACGTCCTCGACGACGACGACCTTCTCGCCGGGCTGGAGGCCGAGGCCGCGCCGGAACGCGAAGGCCCCGTCCACCCGCTCCGCGAAGATCGCCCGCCGTGCCAGCGCGCGCCCGACCTCGTGCCCGATGACGAGACCGCCCATCGCGGGAGAAACGACGACGTCGGCCCTCATGCCGATGAGCGCCGCTCCGAGCGCAGTGCCGAGGGCGCCGGCCCGCTGCGGCCACTGGAGGACCCTCGCGCACTGGAGGTACCTGTCGGAGTGAAGGCCGGAGGAGAGCTTGAAGTGCCCCGAGAGGAGCGCCTCGGTCTCCTCGAAGTGGCGGAGCGCCTCGGTCTGGTTCATGCGCCGTCCTCTCGTTTCTTCAGGCCGTAACGGTCCATCTTCTTGTAGAGGTTCGACCGCGGCGTCTCGACGGCCTCCGCGGTCCGCGTCACGTTCCCGCCGTTCTCGGCGAGCTTCGCGACGAGGAAGAGCTTCTCGGCCTCGTCCTGGAACTCCTGGAGCGTCTTCACCGCGACGAGCCGCGTCCAGGCGTCCTCGTTCCCCTCGGCCTCCGCGCCCGGGGCCGGCGCGGGGCCGCCCGGCTCCGCGGACGCCCCGGGCGGCTCCGGCTCCCCCTCGCGGACGACCCGGCCGCCGCGGACGACGACGGGCCCCGTGGCCTGCGCCTCCCCCGGCGCCTCGACGTCGATCGCGTCGACGACGTCGCCGTCCGTCATGATCACGAGCCGCTCGACGAGGTTCTTCAGCTCGCGGACGTTCCCCGGCCAGGGGCGCGCCGCGAGCGCCATGAGCGCTCCGTCGGTGAAGCGCTTCGGCCGGTAGTTGTTCGTCCGGGCGAAGAGGTCGGCGAAGTGGAGGACGAGCGCGGGGACGTCCTCCGGGTGCTCGGCGAGCGCCGGCGTCCTCAGCGGGATGACGTTCAGCCGGTAGAAGAGGTCCTCGCGGAACTTCCCCTGTCCGATCATCGCCGTCAGGTCGCGGTTCGTCGCGGCGACGACGCGCACCTTCACGCGGACGACGCGCGGGCTCCCGACCGGCTCGACCTCCCCCTCCTGGAGGACGCGGAGGACCTTCGCCTGCGCCGAGAGCGACATGTCGCCGATCTCGTCGAGGAAGATCGTCCCGCCGTCCGCCTCGACGAACTTCCCCACCTGCTTGCGCTCGGCCCCGGTGAAGGAGCCCTTCTCGTGCCCGAAGAGCTCCGACTCGATGAGCGTCTCGGGGATCGCGGCGCAGTTCACCTGGATGAACGGCCCCGCCTTGACGGACGATCCGTCGTGGATCGAGCGCGCGACGAGCTCCTTCCCCGTCCCGCTCGGCCCGACGATCAGGATCGTGGCGGGCGTCGGCGCGGCGCGGGCGACGTCGGCGAGGAGCTTCTTCATGACCGGGGCGTCGCCGACGAGGCGCGTCAGGCCGAGGCGGCTCCTCAGCTCCTGGTTCTCGCGGGTGAGGCGCGAGGCGTCGAGGACGCGGCGCAGGGCGTTCAGGACGTGCTCCGTCGCGAGCGGCTTCTCGAGGAAGTCGTTCGCGCCGGCGCGGATCGCCTCCATCGCCGTCTTCACGTCGCCGTGGCCGGAGATCATGACGACGGGCGTCTGAACGCCGCGCTTCCTGAGCTGGGCGAGCGTCTCGAGGCCGTCCTGGCCGGGCATCTTGATGTCGAGGAGGAGGGCATCGTGGTCGGGCGCCTCGGCGACGGCGTTCGGGCCGGCCGAGACGGCGGTGACGTCGTACCCCTCGTCGAGGAGGATCGCGCGGAGCGACTCCCGGATGTCGCCCTCGTCGTCGCAGATGAGGATCCGCTGGGCCATCGTCGCGGAGGATACGACGGCCGTCAGGGGAGCTTCGGGGCGGGCGCCGGCGAGGGCGGCGTCGCCGCGGCCGGCGCTGTCGCCGGAGCCGCCATGGCCGGCTTCCCCAGCCTCTCGAAGGGGACGTCGAGGAGCGGGTAGTCGCGCCAGTCCTTGTGGTCGAAGTGCCACCACTCCCACGGGTAGACGAAGAACCCCTCGCGTTCCATCGTGCCGCGGAGGAGCTCGCGCCGGTCGAGCTGCTCCTTCGTCCCCCCTTCCCAGGTCACGTACGAGCGGGGGCTCATCTCGTCGTAGCCCGCCCCCATGTCGACGGCGACGCCCGTCGCGAGGTCGTGAAGGGTCAGGTCGACCGAGCAGCCCCGGTTGTGCCGCGAGCCGCGCGCGGGATTGGCGACGAAGAGCTTCTTCTCCTCCGGGGTCGCGTCCCAGAACGCCTTCGTCACGGCCCACGGCCGGTAGCCGTCGAAGACCGTCACGCCGTACCCCTTCTCCGCGAGCTTCCTGTGGACGCGGACGAGCGCCTCCGCGGCGGGACGCTGGAGGAACGCCCGCGCCTGGCGGTAGACGGGCCGCCCGACGAAGTTGTCGGCCGTCGCGTACCTCACGTCGAGCCGGATCGTCGGGTCGAGCGCCGTCAGCTCGACGAGGTCCGGGGAGCGGAACGGGCCCGCCTCGACGGGGGGCGCGTCCTGAGCGAGGACCGGGAGCGCGAGGGCGAGGCCGAACGCGGCGGCGACGAATCTCATGTGGCCTCCGTGAGGAGCCGGTCGTCCGGCTCCTGCGCGGCCCGGCGCGCGGAGCGTCCGGGCCTCGCGGGGCATTGTGCCCTCCGCGCGAACGGCCGGGGCGATTCCGCCTCAGGGGCGCGCGAGACGCTTGAGGACGACGAGCGTCGCGTCGTCCGAGAGCTCCTGCGAGCCCGTGAAGACCGCCGCCGCGCGGACCGCCTCCTCGACGACCCGCTCGCTCGGGAGGCCCCGCGCGTCGCGCACCGCGTCGGAGAGGCGCTCCGCTCCGAACTCCTCCCCTCCGGGCCCCTCGGCCTCGACGAGGCCGTCCGTGAAGAGCGCAAGCAGGTCGCCCGGCTCGAGCGTCACCTCGCCCGCGAGGAAGCGCGCGCTCGCGAGGAGGCCGAGCGGCGGGCCGCCGGTCGTCAGCCGCGTCGCGACGCCGTCGGCCCGGACGAGCAGCGGCGGCGGGTGCCCGCAGTTCGCGTAGGCGAGGTGGCCGGTCCGGGGGTCGAGGACGCCGTAGACGGCCGTCACGTACTCCGTCGGGCCGACGCGCTCGCGGAGCAGGCGGTTCGCGGCCGCCGCGGTGCGGACCGGCTCCGGCTCCCCCTCGACCTGGACCCTCAGGATCGCGCGGAACGTCGTCACCGTCATCGCGGCGAGGCTCCCCTTCCCGGAGACGTCCGCGACGACGATCCCGAGCCTTCCGTCGGCGAGGCGGATCCGGTCGTGGTAGTCCCCGCCGATCTCGTATCTCGGCCGCGAGAAGACGGAGGCGTCCCAGCCGGGCAGGTCGGGCCAAGGCGTCGCCCCGACCTTCGCGGAGTGCTCCTGCGCGAGGCGGAGCTGCTCCTCGAGGCGCTCCCGCTGGACGAAGAGCCGGTAGAGAACGGCCTTCTCGACGGCTATCGCCGCGGCGTCGGCGAAGAGCCGGAGGGTCTCCGCGTCCTCCTCGGCGTAGGCCCCGACCGCGTCGCTCTCGAGGTTCAGGGCCCCGACGAGCCGACCCCCCGCGTGGACCGGGACCGCGAGCTCCGACCGGGTCTCGGGCCGCCCCATGACGTAGCGCGGGTCGAGGACGACGTCCCGCGCGAGGGCGTGCTCGCCGGTCCTCAGGACGTGGCCGACGAGTCCCTGGCCGAGCGCGTAGAGGCGGTCGATGTCGGGGAGAGGTCCGTCGAATCCCCGCCGGACCGTCGCGGCGATGCGCCGCCAGGACGGGCCGTAGCCCGGGAAGACCTCTTCCCGGTTCAGGACGACGATCGCCGCGGCGTCGAAGCCGACGGCGTCGCGGAGGACGTCGAGCAGCCGACCGAGCACCTCGTCGAGGTTCAGGATCCCGTCCAGCTCGTTCGCGATGCGCACGAGGAGCCGGTTCCTCCCCTCCCCCGACATCGCCCTCCCGGCCCGGACCCCGCCGCTCGCCGCCGAGTCCATCGAACGAGGATAGCACGGGGTCAGGTCTCGATTTTCCGTCGCCCGAACGACCGTCCCGTGCGGGCGCCTCCGGCGCGTTGGCAGGGAGCCCGGCACGCGTAATAGGCTCTGCATCCGGAGGCCCGAAATGCTCCTCCTCGCGCTCCTCCTCGCGGCGGCGCCGCCGGTCGCGCCGACTCCGACGCCTGCGCCGACCGTGCGGCCGGCTCCCGTCCTCGGCCGGACGGCCCAGGGCGCACGCGCGAAGAGCCTCGCGGACCACGCCGCCGAAATGAAGGCGAAAGGGGGCGGGGCGCAACGCGTTTCCTTCGAAGACGTGAGAGTCGTCGAGCCGGACGAGCTGGAGGACCCGGCCCCGGGCGAGCGCGCCAGGCCGAAGGGCGCCGGAGGCGGAGGCGGAGGCGCAGCAGACGAGGCCGCGGCCTCCACGTCGGCCCAGCGCCGGATGGACCGGGCCGTCGAGCGCGGCCTCGCCGTCCCCGAGCGGTGCAGCACGGCGCGACGGGACCGCGCGCGCCGCGAGTGGGACGACGCGGCCGAGGCTTGCCGGAGGACTCCCGGGTGCGTGCCGCGATACAGGGACGACCCGTCCTGGGGCGCGAACAAGCCGCTCCGGACCGACCAGGAGCTCATCGAGGAGATCCGCAAGCGCGGCTTCTCCGAGCCGCACCCGATGCCGACCCGGAAATGAGGAGGGAGCGTGGCGGAAGCGTGTGGGAGTCGAACCCACCCGCCGCCCCTCCCGGGACGTGCACGCTGGTTTTGAAGACCAGGGGGGCCACCGGACCCCTTGCGCTTCCGGGACGGATTGTACGCAAGGCCTCGCGAGGTCGGGCGTGACGCGTGTCCTCTTCGTCGAGGGAGAGGACGACGCCGCGCTGCGGGCTTTCGCGGCCTCGCTCGCGACGCCGTGGCGCCTTCTGGCGCGGCCCGAGCAGGGGCTCTTCCTCCTCGAGGCGGCGGACCCCGGCGAGGAGGCCGAGCGGGCGGCCGCCGCCCTCCCCGGCGCGCGCTCCTGGGCGTTCGACGTCGTCGCCGAGGGCCCGTCCGACTAGACTCGGCGCGATGAGCGAGCCCGCACCGCGCCGCGTCGTCGTCGGAATCACCGGCGCCTCCGGCATCCCCTACGCGAAGGACCTCCTCGAGACGCTCCGCCGCGCGCGAGGCGTCGAGGTCCACCTCGTGGCGACGGAGGGGGCCCGCCGGGTCGCCGCCGACGAGCTGGGGACGAACCTCGACGAGCTCGCCGCGCTCGCCGACGTCGTCCACCCGAACAGGGACGTCGGCGCGTCGATCGCCTCCGGCTCCTTCCGGACGCTCGGCATGGTCGTCGTCCCGTGCAGCGCGACGACGCTCTCGAAGGTCGCCTACGGCGTCTGCGACAACCTCGTCACCCGCGCGGCCTACGTCCACCTGAAGGAGCGGCGCCCGCTCGTCCTCGTCCCGCGCGAGGCGCCGCTGCCGCTCGCGACGCTCGAGGCGATGGTGAAGGCGGCGCAGGCCGGGGCGACGATCCTCCCCGCGAGCCCCGGCTTCTACACGCGGCCGCAGTCGATCGCCGACCTCCTCGGCTTCGTCAGCCAGCGCGTCCTCGACCTCCTCGGAATCGACGTCGACCGCGCGCCCCGCTGGAAAGAGGGCTGAAGCTCCTTCCGGCGCCCGCCCCCGTACACTCCACGTCGTGGCGGCGACTCCCCGGAACGCCCTCTTCACCGGCGGCTTCGCCGCGCTCGAGGAGCGCTTCCTCGCCGAGGTGCGTTCCCTCAAGGAGGGCGACCCGCTCCGCCCCGTCGACGTCCTCGTCGGCTCGAACCTCCTCGGCGTCTACCTCCGCCGGCGAGCCGCGGAGGAGTTTCGCGGCGTCGCGAACCTCCGCTTCCTGACGTTCCTCGACCTCGCGCGCGAGCGCGTGACCGCGCCCGACCCGCGCCCGCCGCTCCCGCCGCTCGGCGAGGAGCTCCTCGCGCGGCGGGCGCTCTCCGAGACGCCCGAGGCCGAGGTCTTCAAGGAGCTGCGCACCCGGCCTTCTACGGCCGGCCTCGTCGCGCGGACCGCGGCCGACCTGCGCGGCGCCGGGATCGCCCCCGGCACGCTCCGCGACGCCCTCCCCGCGGCCGCGAAGTCTCCCGACCGCGCGGAGTTCCTCCGAAAGGCCGCCGCCGTCCTCGCGCGCCACGAGGAGCTCCGTTCCGCCTTCTCCGACGCCGACGCCCTCCTCGCCCGCGCGGCCGAAGCGAAGGCCCCTTCCCGCCCCGAGCCGCTCCTCGTCTACGGCCTCTACGACCTCGGCGGCGTGCGCGAAGCCCTCCTCTCGGCGGTCGCCGAGAAGCGCCCCGTCGTCGCGTTCGTGCCGTCCGACGGCGAGGCGGAGGTCGACGAGCCGGGCGTCCCGAAGGTCCGCGCGCCGCTCTTCGCGCGCCTCCTCGGCGTGCCGGCCCGCCCGCCCGGCGCGGGAGCCGCGCCTTCGGAGACCGACGTCGTCGTCGCCCCCTCCGAGCTCGTCGAGGCGCGCGAGGTCGTCCGCGAGGTCCTCCGCGCCGTCGACGACGGCGTTCCGCTCCACAGGATCGCCGTCCTCGTGCGCGACCCGGCGCGCCAGGAGCCCGCCCTCGTCGCCGAGCTCGCGCAGAGGAGGATTCCTTTCTTCCGCCCCGCCGGCGGCGGCTTCCCGCTCACGCCCGCCGCGCGCGCCGCCCTCGGCCTCCTCGAGCTCTCCGCGTCGGGAGACGACGCCGAGGCGCTCCTCGGCCTCGTCGACGTCCTCGAGGGGCTCGGGCTGGCGGCGCCCGGCGTCCGCGCGCGCGCCGCGCGGGCCCTCGTCCAGCTCCGGAGACACGCCGGCTGGGACGACCTGAGGAGCCGAATCGCCCGGCGCCTCGCCCATCGCGCTCCGGCCGAGCCGGGAGAGGCCGAGGGGCGGATCGCGCGGCGCGACGCGCTCGTGCGGCGCGACGTCGAGGCCCTCCGCGACGTCGTCGACCTCCTCTCGCCTCTCCTCCCCGACCCCGCCCCCGGCTCGTGGCGGACGTGGAGCGAGCGGATCGGCGCGGGCGTCGCCCCGCTCCTGGCGGGGCGTCCCGGCGCGGAGGAGGTCGCGGCCGCGGTCTCGCGCCTCGGCGAGCTCGAGGAAGTCGAGCCGGGTGCGCGCCGCGAAGCCTCGGACGTCCTTCCGCTCCTCGCCGCCTCGCTCGAGGAGACGCCGGTGCGCCAGGGCCGGTTCGAGCGCGACGGCCTCTCGCTCCTCTCCGCGGTCTCGGCGCGCGGCCTCCTCTTCGACGTCGTCCTCGTGCCGGGGCTCGTCGAGCAGTCGTTCCCGCGCGCGGGCCGCCCCGACCCGCTCCTCTTCGACGACGAGCGGGCCGAGCTCTCCCGCGTCACCCGCCGGGCGCTCGCCCCGCGCACCGGCCCCCGCCACGCCCGCGAGGAGCGGTTCCTCTTCCAGCTCGCCCGCGGCGCGGCCCGTCGCCGCCTCGTCCTCCTCGCCGCGCGCCGCGAGGCCGCAACGGACCGGCCCCGGCTCCTTTCGCCGTTCCTCCTCGAGCACCTCGAGGCGCGCGCCGGGCGGTCGCTCTCCGAGGCGGAGCTCGCGGGCCCCGCGCTCGCGTCCTCCCTCGCGCTCCGCTGGATCCGCCTCGGCGCCGCTCCCGCCGCCGGGCCGCCCCTCGACGCGGACGAGGCGCTCCGCCGCGCCCTCGGCCGCGCGCCGAAGCTCCGCTCGGCCCTTCCTCCCGGTCTCGAGGCGCTCTCGCGCGCCCTGCGCCGCGGCCGCGCGCGCTCCGAGCCGCGCCTCACCGAGTACGAGGGGCGCCTCTCGCGCGCCCCTCTCCGCCTCCGCCTCGGCGAGCGCGCCTTCTCGCCGAGCCGCCTCGAACGGCTCGCTGCCTGCGCCTACCGCGCCTTCCTGCAGGACGCCCTCGGCCTCGCCGCGCCGGAAGAGGCGCCGGCCGAGCTCGCCCTCGACGGCCGAACGACCGGCGAGCTCGCACACTCCGCCCTCGAGGCGGCGGCGAAGACGGCGCTCGAGCGGGGCGCGCCGCTCGGGGACGTCCTCGTCGCGCGGGCCGATGCCGAGGCCGCGCGCGTCCTGAGGGAGTTCCTCACCGACTGGGAGATCGACCTCCCGCCGGTCCTTGCCGAGGTCGCCGCGGAGCGGCTCGCCGCGCTCCTCCGCGCGGTCGCGGCGCTCGAGCGCTCCCGCCCGGCGCCCCTTCCCCTCGCGGGGGGCGAGGTCCGGTTCGGCCCCGGCACGGCGGCCGAGCCCGCGGCGGGCGAGGGCCCGCTCCGCGTCGCGCTGAACGGCCGGATCGACCGCCTCGACCGCGAAGGCGCGGCGGCCCGCGTCGTCGACTACAAGCTCAGCCGCCCCGACCCGTTCGGGGCGCGAAACAAGAAGGGCTGGCGGATCGTCGGCGGCGAGAAGGTGCAGCTCGCCGCCTACGCCCTTGCCGCGCGGGCGCTCGGCGCGACGGAAGTCTCCTCCGAGTACCTCTTCGTTTTCTCCGACCGGAGGGGCGCCGAGCCGGAGGCGCTCTCCATAGCGTTCGGCGCGGCGGAGACCGACGAGGCCGTCGCCTCGTTCCACCGCGCGGTGGGCCTCCTCGACGCCACCGTTCGGCAAGGGGACCTCCTCCCGCGCACCACGTCGCTTTCGCTCCGCGGCAGCCCCTGCGCCAGCTGCGACGTGGCGGCCGTCTGCGGGCCGGGGCACGCGCGCGTCTACGACGCCAAGCGCGAGGCCGAGCGGCTCGCCCGCCCCGCCGCGCCGCTCTTCGCCCTCGAGGAGATCCCGTGAGGCCGCCGCTCGTCGACGACGCCGCCCGCGAGCGCGCGACGACCGACGTCCACTCCTCCCTCCTCGTAGAGGCCTCCGCCGGCACCGGCAAGACGAAGACGCTCGTCGAGAGGATCGTCAGCCTCGTCCTCGACGCGGGCGAGCCGCTCACGACCGTCGCCGCCCTCACGTTCACGGAGAAGGCGGCGGGCGAGATGCGGGAGCGCCTGCGGGCTCGCCTCGACGCGGAAGCACGCGACGCCGGGGACGCCGGCCGCCGCGCGCGGGCCCTCCGCGCCCGGCGCGACCTCGAGGCCTCCGAGGTGACGACGATCCACTCCTTCTGCGCCCGCCTCCTCCGCGAGCGGCCCGTCGAGGCGGGCGTCGACCCCGACTTCGTCGTCCCCGAGGAGGGCGTCGCGCGCGAGCTCTTCGAGGAGGTCTTCGACGCCTGGGTCGACGAGGAGGCGCGGGCCGGAGGGGCCGTGACGGACGCCCTCCGCCGGGGCCTCGCTCCCGACGCCCTCCGCGACCTCGCCGCGACGATCCACGCGGAGCGGACGCTCGTCCACTCCGGGAGGATTCCCGACGACCCGGTCCCCTACGTCCGGCTCGAGCTTTCGCAGCTCGCCGACGACGGCGACCGCGCCGTCGACGAGTTCCCCGCGGACCTCCGAACCGACGCGAAGGCGCTCCTCCTCCGCTCCGCGGTCGCCGAGGTCCGCGCCCTCCTCCCGCTCGGCCTCGACGGCCTCGCCTCCGCCCGCCTCGAGACGAAGATCGACTTCCGCGTCGGGAAGCGGGGCGTCTACGCGGGCCGGCTGAAGGAGCTCGCCGACGCGTTCCGGGACGAGTGGAAGGCGCTCCCGGAGCGCCTCGCCGCGCTCGCCGACGAGCGGGCCCTCGCGCGGGCCGCCGCGTCCGTGAGGGACGGCCTCCTCCCCCGCCTCGAGGCGCGGATGCGCGAGCGGGGTCTCCTCGACTTCGACGACCTCCTCCTCGCCGCGCGCAGGCTCCTCCGGACGTCGCGGGCCGCCCGCGAGCACTTCCAGGCCCGCTTCCCGCACCTCGTCGTCGACGAGTTCCAGGACACCGACCCGATCCAGGCCGAGATCGTCCTGCGCATCGCCTGCCAGGACGGCGTGCAGGACGAGGAGCGCTGGGAGGAGCTCGTCCCCGCCCCGTCCGCCCTCTTTCTCGTCGGCGACCCGAAGCAGTCGATCTACCGCTTCCGCCGCGCCGACGTCGAGATCTACCGCGACGTCGCCGCCCGCCTCCCGCGCTCCGACCGGCTCTCGCTCGTCACGAGCTTCCGCTCCTCGCCGCGCGTCCTCGACTTCGTCAACGGGGTCTTCGAGGACGTCTTCGAGGCCGAGCCCGACCAGCCGTTCGAGGTCGCCTGGGCGCCGTTCGCGCCCGCACCGGAGAAGCTCGCCTCGCCCGACGACGGGGAGGTCCTCTTCCTCGCGGCGCCCGACGTCCCCGAGCTCCACGACGGAGACGACGCGGAGAGGGTCGCCGACCGCGAGGGCGACGACGACGGGCTCGAGGCGGAGGCGAAGCTCCAGGAGGCGCGCGCCGTCGCGAACCTCCTCCTCTCGCGCCTCTCCGAAGGCGGCGGCTTCCGCGGGACGGCCGTCCTCCTCGGCTCGAACGACGCCATCGACCTCTACCAGGAGGTCTTCCGCGACGCCGGGATCCCCGCCGTCCTCGAGGGGGGCGTCAGCTTCTACCGGCGCGAGGAAACGGCGGCGGTCGTCGCCGCGCTCCGCGCCGTCGACGACCCGGCCGACGCGATCTCCGCCGTCGCCGCGCTCAAGTCGTTCCTCTTCGGCCTGACCGACGTCGAGCTGCTCGACGCCTCCGAGGCCGGGACGCGCTTCGACGACCCGGCCACCGCGCCCGAGGACGGCCCCGTCGCCGAGGCGCTCGGCGCCCTCGCCGCGCTCCGGGCGCGGCGGCACGAGCGCCCCCTCGCCGAGACCCTTCTCGACCTCCTCTCCTCCCGCTCGGCCCTCGCCGCCGTCGAGAACGGCGCCGTCGTCAACCCGCTCCAGGCCGCCGCGAACCTCGACCGCCTCCTCGTCCTCGCGCGCGCGCTCGACGCCGAGGGGCTCGGGTTCCGCGAGGCCGTCGCCCGGCTCTCGCTCCGCCTCGAGGAGAAGGTCGCCGAGCCGCGCGCCTTCGAGGAGGACGAGGACGCCGTCCGCCTCATGACGCTCCACAAGGCGAAGGGGCTCGAGTTCGAGACGGTCGTCGTGGCGGGCCTCGGCTTCCGCGACCGCGAGCGGACGGCGTCGCGGCGGACCCTCGTCCACACCGGCCCGGGCCGGCCGCTCGCGCTCCGCGCCTCGATGGGCGGGAGGGCGGTCGGCACGCCCGGGTTCGACGCGATCGCGCAGCTCGACGACGCCCGCGAGGCCGCCGAGGAGAAGCGCCAGCTCTACGTCGCGCTGACGCGCGCGAAGCGGACCCTCGTCCTCTCCTGGTTCCGCAGGCGCAGAAGGCTGAAGAAGGGCGAGGTCTCCGACGCGATAGGGAAGAGCCTCCTCTCTCCGATCGCCTTCGCCGAGCAGCTCCCGCCCCGGATCGCGCCCCTCGTCGAGGTCGTCGTGCCCGACGTCTCCGTCCCGCCCTCCCCGGAGAGGCCGGCGGCTGCGGAGGCCGCCCTCGACCTCGACGCCGAGAGGGCCGCCGCCGAGGAGCGCCTTTCCCGCGTCCGCGCGACCGCCTCCCGCGCCCTCCGGCGCTCGGGCGAGAAGGGCTCGCCCAGCGCCCCGGGCGCCCCGGCCGCCGCGGATTCCGGATCGCCGGAAGACCTCCCGTCCCTCGAGCGGCAGGACGAGGTCCACGAGGCTGCCGTCCGCCTCGGCACCGCCGTCCACGAGGCGATGGAGATGCTCCTCGACCCGTCGAGGACTCCCCCGCCGTCCGCCGCCGAGGCCGTCGCCCTCGCCGCGAGCAGCCTCGGCGCCGCAGCGGGGGCCGAAGCGCACCGGCTCGTCGAGCGTCTCCTCGCGCACCCCGTCGTCGCCCGCGCCCGCGCGGCTCGGCGCCGCTACGTCGAGCTGCCGGTCCTCTTCCGGGACGACGCGCTCGACGGGGCGCCGCTCGTCGAGGGGAAGATCGACCTCCTCTTCGAGGAGGGAGACGGCTGGGTCGTCGTCGACTGGAAGACCGACAGGGTCCCGACTCCGGCGATCCGCGCCGAGCGCGAGGCGCTCTACGCGCCGCAGCTCGATAGCTACGCCCGGGCGGTCGTCGCGGTCCTGGGCCCCGGGACGCGCGTGAAGGAGACGATCCTCGCCTTCGCACGGGGCTGAGGGCGACGCGTCCGGGCGCGGCGCTCAGCGCGCGTCGGGCTCCTCGGGGCGCGTCCCCTGGTGCTTGATGACGAGCCCCTCGGCGATGAAGATCGCCTCCTCGGCGACGTTCGTCGCGAGGTCGGCCACGCGCTCGAGGTTCCTCGAGATGAGCATGATCTCGATCGACCGGCTGATGAGCGCCGGGTTCTCGGCCATGTAGGTCAGGAGCTCGCGGATGATCGAGAGGTTCTTCGCGTCGACGACGTCGTCGCGCTCGAGGACCTTCTTCGCGAGGACCGGGTCCCGCCGCACGAACGCGTCGAGGGCGTCGCGGAGCATCCCGCGGACGACCTCGGCCATGTGGGGGATGTCGATCCACGGCTTGAACGGCTTGACGCCCGCGAGACGCTCGGCCGCCTGGGCGATGTTGACCGCGTGGTCGCCGATCCGCTCGAGGTCCGCGTTGATCCGGATCGCCGCGACGAGGAGGCGGAGGTCGCCGGCCACCGGCTGCTGCGTCGCCAGAAGCTGGATCACCGCCTCCTCGTTCCTGACCTCGAGGTCGTTGACGACCGGGTCCCGCTCGCAGACGGCGCGAGCCTTCCCGGCGTCCCCCTCGACGAGGGCCTCGACGGCGACGCGGATCTGGCTCTCGACCTCCGCGCCCATCCCGATGAGCTGGCGGCGGAGCCGCTCGAGCAGGTCTGCGAAGTGCTCCTTCATGAGGCCTCCCTGAGGGGTTCGGCGGCGACGGGGGCCGCGGGGAGCACGACGGTGAACCGGCTCCCGGTGAGGGGCTGCGACTCCACGCGCACCGCGCCGCCGTGGAGGATGAGGAGGTGCTTGACGATCGCGAGGCCGAGGCCCGTCCCCGGCGTCGTCTTCGACCGCGACGGGTCGACCCTGTAGAACCGCTGGAAGATCTTCTGCTGTTCGCTCGCCGGGATCCCGATCCCGCGGTCGACGACGTGAACGTGGACCTGGGGCCCGTCCTCGCCCGCCGCGGACTCCGCCACGACGTCGACCCGCGCCCCTTCCGGCGAGAACTTCACGGCGTTGTCGACGAGGTTCCGGAAGACCTGCGCGAGCCGCCTTCGGTCGCCCCGCGCCGCGAGGCCTGCGGGAGCCTCGAGCGCGACCCGCACCGAGCGGGACGCCGCGAACGGCTCGAGGTCCCGCACGACGCCCGCGAGGAGCCCCGCGAGAGGGAGCGCCTCGAGCTGGAGCGTCACGGAGCCCGACTCGATCTGCGAGAGGTCCGTCAGGTCGGAGACGAGGTCCTGCATCTCGGTCGCCTGGCGCTGGACGATCCCGACGAGGCGGGAGACGTCCGGGCCGAGCTCCTCGTCCGCGAGCGTCTCCGCGGCCGCGCGGATCGTCGCGATCGGCGTCCGCAGCTCGTGGGAGACGTCCGCCACGAACTGCCGCCGCATCCGCTCGGTCCGCTCCCTCTCCGTCACGTCGACGGCCACGCCGACCGCCGCCGGCTCCCCGGCCGCAGCGCCCGCCGCCAGCGAGCGCCCCGTCACCTCGAGGAGCCTCTCGCCCCCCTCCCGGCGCTCCACCTTCGCGAGGAGCGGCCCGCCGTCGCGGAGCTCCCCCTTCGCGAGCGACGCGAGGAGCCGGAGCACGGCCGGGTCGCGGACGACGTCGTGGAGCGCGCCGCAGGGCGCGCCTTCCGGGAGGCCGAAGAGCTCGCGCGCCGTCGGGTTCAGCTCCAGGACGGCGAGGGACCGCTCGACGACGACGAGGCCGACGGGCACCTCCTCGAAGACGGTGCTCGCGAGGAGACGCGCCCTCTCGTTCCCGGCGCGCTCCCGGGCGACGAGGTCCGCGAAGCGGTGGAGCGCGAGGAAGACCTCCTCCGTCTCGGGCGTCAGCCGGCCGCGCTCCTCGGGACGCGTCCCCGCAGCGGCTTTCGCGACCCCTTCCCGCACCCGCTCGAGCTCGTGCGCCCGTCGGAGGCGGACGAAGAGGAACGCCGCGCCGACGAACGCCCCCGCCGCGAACCCGCGGGCGTCGAAGCCCGCGATCGCGGCCGTGACCGCCGTCAGCAGGGCCGCGGTCACGACGAGCCGGGGACGGAGCCGCCCGAGGAGGCTCACGCCGGGAACCTGTAGCCGACGCCGACGACCGTCTCGACGACGTCGTCACCCAGCTTCTTGCGGATCGACCGGACGTGGACGTCGACCGTCCGCGTCTCGACGTCCGCCGCGTAGTCCCAGAGCCTCGAGAGGATCGTCTCGCGGCTCACGACGCGCCCCCCGCTCCGGATCAGGAGCCAGAGGAGGTCGAGCTCCTTCTTCGTCAGGTGGACGGACTTCCCGTCCCGCTCGACGGCGTGGCGGGCCCGGTCGACCCGGAGGCGCCCGTCGTCGAAGACGTCCTCTCCGCCCGCGGCCGCGCCGCCGCCGCGCCGCAGGTGCGCGGCGATCCTCGCGAGGAGCTCCTTCATCGAGAACGGCTTCGTGACGTAGTCGTCGGCGCCGAGGTCGAAGCCGAGGAGCTTGTCGCGCTCCTCGGCCCGGGCCGTGAGCATCACGATCGGGATGCGCCGCGTCGCCTCGTTCCGCCGGAGCTCCCGGCAGATCGTCAGGCCGTCGACGTCGGGGAGGTTCAGGTCGAGGAGGACGAGGTCGGGCGGGCGCTCGGTCATCTCGTCGAGCGCCTGCAGGCCTCCGCCGTAGCGGACCGGCTCGAAGCGGCCGTCCTTCCTCAGGCTGTAGAGGAGAGTGAAGGCGAGGTCCTCGTCGTCCTCGACGACGGCGATCCGCCAGCGCGCGGGGGCGCCGTCCGCCGTCTCCGGGGGCCTCGCGGTCGCCGGCCGCTCCATCAGCCGAATCTCCCCGTGATGGCTCTCCGGGGGGCTCGGCTTCGCGCGCCCCCCGGACCCCCCATTCGCGTCGTCAACCGAACCTCCCGGTTATGTAGTCGCTCGCCGGGGGGGCTTGGCTTCGCGCGCCCCCCCGGACCCCCCAGCCTCTCATCAACCGAACCTCCCGGTTATGTAGTCCTCGGTCATCTTCTCCTTCGGGCGGGTGAAGATGACGTCGGTCCTGTCGAACTCGATCAGCTTGCCGAGCATGAAGAACCCGGTCTCGTCCGAGACGCGGGCGGCCTGCTGCATGTTGTGCGTCACGATGACGATCGTGAAGCGCTCCTTCAGGCTGAAGATGAGCTCCTCGATCTTCGCCGTCGCGATCGGGTCGAGCGCCGAGCAGGGCTCGTCCATCAGGACGACCTCGGGCTCGACGGCGAGGGCCCGCGCGATGCAGAGCCGCTGCATCTGCCCGCCGGAGAGGGAGAGGGCGCTGTCCTCGAGCCGGTCCCTGACCTCGTCCCAGAGCGCCGCCCCCTTGAGCGCCGTCTCGCAGGCGTCGTGGAGCCTCGTCCGGTTCCGCTCCCCCTGGATCCTGAGGCCGTAGACGACGTTCTCGAAGATCGACTTCGGGAACGGGTTCGACTTCTGGAAGACCATCCCGAGGCGCTTTCGCACGTTCACGACGTCGACACCCGGGGCGTAGAGGTCCTCCCCGTTCACCCGGAGCGACCCCTCGACGCGGACCCCGTCGATCAGGTCGTTCATCCGGTTCAGGCACCGCAGGAGGGTCGACTTCCCGCAGCCGGACGGCCCGATGAAGGCGGTCACCGACCGCTCCCTCACCGAAAGGTCGATGTCGAAGAGGGCCTGCTTCTCCCCGTACCAGAAGTTGAACTTCCGGAGCTCGATGAGGGCCGGGTCGGCGGCCGCCGCGGCGCCGGCGGGCGGCGCGGGGCGGGCCTCGACGGCGAGCGCGGGCGTCGGTGAGGTCATCGTCAGCGTTTCCATGATGGCGTATCTCAGATCCCCGAGGAGCGGAGCTTCTTCCGGAGCCGTCCGCGGACGACGATCGCCGTGAGGTTCAGGGCCACCACGATCACGATCAGGAGGATCGTCGTCGTGAAGACCATCGGGCGGGCGGCGTCGACGTTCGGCGACTGGAATCCGACGTCGTAGACGTGGAAGCCGAGGTGCATGAACTTCCGGTCGAGGTGGAAGAACGGCGCGAGGCCGTCGATCGGCAGGCTCGGGGCGAGCTTCACGACCCCGGTGATCATGAGCGGCGCGACCTCGCCCGCCGCCCGGGCCATCGCGAGGATGAGCCCCGTGAGGATCGACGGCATGACCGCCGGGAGGACGACGCGCCACATCGTCTCGAACTTCGTCGCCCCGAGCGCGAGCGAGGCCTCGCGCATCCCGCGCGGGATCGCCGCGAGCCCCTCCTCGGCCGAGACGATGACGACGGGCACCGTCAGGAGCGAGAGCGTCAGCGACGCCCAGAGGATGCCGCCCGTCCCCCACGTCGGCGCCGGGAGCGCCTCGGCGTAGAAGAGGCGGTCGATCGACCCGCCGATCGCGTAGACGAAGAAGCCGAGGCCGAAGACACCGTAGACGATCGAGGGGACCCCGGCGAGGTTGTTCACCGCGATCCGCACGGCGCTCACGACGGGGCCCTGCTTCGCGTACTCGCGGAGGTAGAAAGCCGTCAGCACGCCGAGCGGCGTCACGACGACGCTCATGAGGAGGACCATCAGGACCGTCCCGAAGATCGCGGGGAAGACGCCCCCCTCGGTGTTCGACTCGCGCGGGTCCTCGGAGACGAAGGCCCAGACGTTCGCGGCGTAGCGGCCGGCCTTCGCGAGCGTCCCCATCCCGTTCGGACGCTCCGCCCGGACGACCTGGGCGAGCGGAAGCTCCTTCTCCTGACCGCTCGCGGTCTCGAGGACGAGGAGCTCCGTGACGCGGGAGCGCACCCCCTGGAGCTTCTCCAGGAGCCTTTCGTACTCGGCCTGGAGCCTCGCCTCGTCGGCCGCGAGGGAGGCGACCTCGGGTCCCGTGGTCACGCCCTTTCGCTCGAGGCGCCGGAGGGAGAGGCGGACCTTCTCCTTCCCGAAGTTGACCGCCCCGATCTCGTCCCGCTCGATCGCGAGGGCCTCCTCGTGGACCGCGAGCGCCTTCGGAAGGCGCGCGCGGAGCGCCTCCCACGACGTCTCCCGCCCCGAGGCGACGACGGTCTCCCCTTCCCGGACCTCCTTCACCCAGCCGTAGAAGTCGCCCCACTCGCGCCGCTCGAGCGCGACGGCGTCGAGGGGCTTCGCCACCGACCGGATCGAGGCCTCGTCGATCCAGACGAAGTCTTCGCCCGTCACGTCGCGGTTCGCCTGCTTCACCTTGATCCGGTAGCGGGGCTCCGCGCCGGGCGCGGCGGAAGGATCGGGGATCCGCTCGCGCGCCGCGAGGCGCCCGGCGACGACCCGGCCGTCGTCGAGCGTCCAGGCGTGGAGGTTCGCGGGCCAGAAGAAGCCGAGCCCGTTCGCCAGGACGAGCCCGAGAAGAGAGGCCACCATGAGGACCGCGGCGGCGAGGCCGGTGCCGGCGATCCAGATGAACGGCTCGCCGCTCCGGAAGAGCCCGGTCCGGCGCCGGAACGTGGAGGAGGCGGCGCTCATTCGAACGTCCTGTACTTCTTCCGCAGACGGAGCCTCACGAGCTCGGCCACGGTGTTCACGACGAACGTCATGACGAACAGGAGGAGGGCCGCGAGGAAGAGGACCCTGAAGAGCGTCCCCCCCTCGGGCGCCTCCGGCAGCTCGACCGCGATGTTCGCGGAGAGGGCCCGGAAGCCGTTGAAGATCGAGAGGTCCATGACGGGGGTGTTCCCCGTCGCCATCAGGACGATCATCGTCTCGCCGACCGCGCGCCCGAACCCGATCATCACCGCCGAGAAGATCCCGGGCGAGGCCGTCGGGAGGACCGTTCGGATAGCCGTCTGCCAGCGCGTCGCGCCGAGCGCGAGCGACCCGGCGGTGAGCCCGGGCGGGACCGCGGCGATCGAGTCCTCGGCGACCGTGAAGATGATCGGGATGACCGCGAAGCCCATCGCGATGCCGACGACGAGCGAGTTCCGCTGGTCGTAGGTGAGGCCGAGGGCCGTCAGGAGGAAGTGCCGGTAGTCGCTCCCGAGGAGGAGCCGCTCGAGCCCCGCGCCGAGCCAGATCGCGAGGAGGCCGCCGAGGACGACGATCGGGACGAGGAGGACGGCCTCCCACCCCGCGGGGACGCGGCCGCGGAGCCTCGCCGGGAGCTTCGACCATGCGGCGGCGCCGGCGATGGCGAGGAGCGGGACGACGACGGGCATCAGGAGGAGCCCCGGGACGACCCTCTCCACCTTCGGCGCGAGCCACAGCCCCGCGATGAAGCCGAGGACGACGCTCGGGAGCGCCGCCATCACCTCCACGACGGGCTTCACGACCGCCTTCAGGCTCGGGTGCATGAACTGCGCGGTGTAGAGGGCGCCCGCGAGGGCGAGCGGGATCGCGAGGAAGAGGGCGTAGAACGTCCCCTTGAGCGTCCCGTAGATGAGCGGGGTGAGGCTGAGCTTCGCCTCGAAGTCGTCCGTCCCGCCCGTCGACTGCCAGACCCAGTCGGGCTTCGGGTACCCCTCGTACCAGACCTTCCCGAAGAGCGCCTTCCACGAGACCTCGGGGTGGGGATTCCGGAGGGCGAACTGGTGGAGCCGGCCGTCCGCGGAGGCCGCGAGGACGGCGTCCGCCTTCGGGGCGAAGACGACCGCGCCGAGCGGGGCGCTCCCGGCCCGAAGCGACAGGAGCGTCTTCCCCGTCGTCCCGTAGTGGACCTGCACGCCCCCGCGCGCGTCGGCGGTCGCGAAGCCCTTGTCGCGCCGCGAGGCGGAGAAGCCCGTCACGGCCGCCGCGTGCGGCCGGAACGCGTGGATCCGCGCGAGCCCTCGCGCCGGGCTCCCTTCCGGCTGGACGACCTGCCACGAGGAGACGCCGCCGGCCGTGTCGCCGGAGACGAGCGTCCGGTCGCCGTTCAGGAAGCCGAGCACCGTGATCGCCGCTCCGGTCGCGGCCGGGACCGTCTCCTCCTGCCTCGGGCCGGCCTCCTCGCGAAGGTCGAAGCGGACGATCTCGCCGGCGGTCGTGCCGGCGAAGACGTCGTGCCCTCGGACGTCGAGCGCGAGGGCCGTCACCTCGCCGGCCGAGACGACCGGGAGGACGACGCGGGACTCCTCCCTCGTCGTCTCGCCCATGAGGCTCGTCCTCTCGGCGACCCTCACGAGCGTCAGCTCCCGCGGGCCGGTCGCCGCGAGCGCGATCGGCCCGTCGGGGCCTCGGACGTACTTGAAGACCTCCGCGGGCCGCCCGTCGGGGACGAGAGCCATCGGCTCGCCGGCCCGGGCGTACGGCGCGACCTTCCGCTTCCCGTCCTCCCAGGTGACGTCGGTCGAGACCTCGACCGGGTAGAGGCGCCCGTCGGAGAGGCCGAGGACGAGGAGCTGCGGCTCCGGGGCCGCGGCCTTGACGACGGTGGCTCCGCCGAGCGCAGGGAGGTCGGCGCGAGAGGGCGCCCCGCCCGCGACCGGGAGGAGGACGACTCCTTCCCGCGTCGCGACGAACGCCTCCTCGCGGTACTCGTCGACCGCGAGCGCGAGCGGCGCCGTCCCCGCGGGCAGGGCGCCGGCGGGGACGGCTTCGGCCGAAGGGGATCGCAGGAGCGGCGCGACGACCGCCACGATGACGAAGAGGATGGCGAGGATCGCGCCGATGATGAGGACGCCCGAGAGCGTCACGAAGCGCGCGGCGAGCCGGTCGGCCACCATCCGCCGGGCCGGCCGGGCGGCCGGCCGGGAGGTCGACGGCGCGGGCCGGACCGCGGGCGCGCTCTCGGGCGTGACGGACACGACGCTTCCGACCCGACTCTACTTGAAGAGCTTGCCGAGCTCTTCCTGCTCGATCTTCGAAGGGAGCGGGAAGTAGCCGTCCTTCACGACGACCTCCTGACCCTCCTTCGAGAGGACGAGCTTCAGGAACTCGGCGACGAGCGGGTCGAGCGGCTTGCCGGGGGCCTTGTTCACGTAGACGTAGAGGAACCGCGCGAGCGGGTAGTTGCCGGAGTAGGCCTCCTCGGGGGTCGCCGGGTGGCACTTGTCGCCCTGCTTCGCCGCGAGCGGGAGCGCCCGGACACCCGCCGTCGCGTAGCCGATGCCGGAGTAGCCCATCGCGTACCGGTCGACCGTGACGCCCTGGACGACCGAGGCCGAGCCGGGCTGCTCCTTCACCTCGTCCTTGTAGTCGCCGTTCTTCAGGACGTGCTCCTTGAAGAAGCCGTACGTGCCGGAGGCGGAGTTGCGGCCGAAGAGGCTGACCGGGCGGTTCGCCCAGTCGCCGGTGAGGCCGAGCGGACCCCAGGTCTTCACGTTCTCCTTGTAGCCTGCCCGGCGGGACTTCGAGAAGGCGGCGTCGACCTGCGGCATCGTCATGCAGGCGATCGGGTTGTCCTTGTTGACGAAGACGGCGAGGGCGTCGACGGCGACGCGCACCTGGGTCGGCTTGTAGCCGAACTTCCTCTCGAACTCGTCGACCTCGCTCCCCTTCATGGCGCGGGACATCGGCCCGAGCTGGGCCGTGGCCGAGATGAGCGCCGGCGGAGCCGTCGAGGAGCCCTTCCCCTCGATCTGGATCTTCACGTTCGGGTACATCCTGTTGAACTTCTCGGCCCAGAGCGTCATCAGGTTGTTCAGGGAGTCCGAGCCGATCGAGCTCAGGTTCCCGGAGACGCCCGAGACCTGCTTGTAGGGCTTGATGGCCGGGTCGACCTGGACGGTCTGCGCTGCGGCCGTTCCTGCGAGGAGCGCGGCGGCGGCGAGGGCGGCGGTCTTCTTCATCGATGTCCTCCTTCGGGATTCCGACACGCCGGCGAGTCTTCCCGAGGCCGGACGGGACACTGTTACGACGACGTTAAATCGGGATGAAGCACGCCTCCCCCGCGCCGCCCCGCGACAGCCTCTGTTTACACCCCCTTCAAGCCGCCTCCACGTCGCTCTCCGCCCCGCCCCGGAGACTCCCCCCGTCTTGTGAAGGACCCGAAAGGAGAGACGGAATGAACCCCATGCTTCGACGCTTCGCCGGAATCGCCCTCGCGGGCCTCCTGCTCCTCGCCGGCGCCGCCCGGGCCCAGGTGAACCTCCTCTGGTACAAGGAGGTCGCGAAGGACGGCCGGATCTACGTCTTCAACGACCCGAACGAATTCAAGGCCTGGGAAGGCTCGGGCGAGCTGGGCAAGTCGATCACGAAGATCGGCTTCGGCCCGAGCGGCGAGACGGTCGTCTTCGACAACGAGACGGCCCTCGACCTCTACGTCTTCAAGCACGGCAAGGAGCCGGAGGTCCGGAAGTACACCGCCCCGAAGGCCCCGTCCTTCCCGCCCCCGACGACCCTCAAGGTCGCCGACGGCGAGCTGAAGTTCGGCCTCCTCCTCCAGGGCTGGTACGTCACCGACGACTCCGAGGCCGCGACCGGGACGAGCCAGCTGAGGAACACGACCGGCATCAACTCGTTCCTCCTCCGCCGCGCGGAGATGAAGCTCTCGGGCAAGGTCCTCAAGGACTGGGGCTTCGAGGTCATGATCGACCCGACCAAGAGCCCCAACACGAGCTCGACCTCCGACGGGAAGGTCCTCCAGGACCTCGCGATCACCTACGAGGGGTTCAAGGGCCACAAGATCTCCATGGGCCAGAAGAAGATCTTCATCACCGAGGAAGGCGTCCGCTCCTCGTCCGCCCTCGACTTCGCGGAGCGCTCGCTCGTCGTCCGCCAGGTGGCCGACCGCCGCGAGGCGGGCCTCTTCTGGACCGCCGACTGGAGCCCGATGGTCTCGACGATGGTCTCCGCCACGAACGGGACCGTCGCGAACACGAACGACGACTCGAACGACACCCTCTTCTTCGCCGCCCGCGTCGACGTGAAGCCTCTCAAGGGCCTCAACGTCGGCCTCTCCGGCGGGACGAGCGCCGGCGAGGGCCTCGCCCACCTCGGCCGCGAGCGCTTCGGCGCCCACGTCCGCTGGGAGGGGACCGAGACCCTCCCGCTCGGGTTCCGCGCCGAGTACTACACGCTGAAGGACGAGTCGCTCGCGAACGGCGTCCGCTCCGACCTGAAGCGGAACGGCTGGTACGCCTCGGCCCTCTACACGTTCGCGAAGCAGTTCCAGCTCGCCGCCCGGTACGAAGAGCTCGACCGGAACACGGACTCCGCCACGGACAACAAGCTCACGATCCTCACCGGCGGGCTCCACTGGCTCATCAAGGGGAACAACGCGAACCTCAAGCTGAACGTCGAGTCGATCGAGGACGACAACCGCAGGGTCAACAACGTCCTCGACGAGAAGTACCTCCAGGCGGTCCTCGCCGCCCAGGTCTCCTTCTAGCCCCGGTCCCGGAGGTCCTCGGGCCCCCGGCGCGTCGCGCCGGGGGCCCTTTCGTCCTCAGCGCCCTGACGCGGGAGGGCGCCCCGTTCCGGCCGCGCCGTCGGCCGGCGCCGACCCCGGACCTGTCAAACCGTGGCGTCAGCGGCAAGCGCGGCGACGTCCGCTGCACGCACGGCGAGCCACCTAACGGGTGCTCGCGAGCAGCACGTGGCGGCGGTGTGCCACGACGAAGAGCCCGTAGCCGGTCAGGACGCCGCCGACCGTGGCGAGGATGTCGTCGACGTCGAAGACCAGCCGGCCGGCCTGCTGCGCAAACTCCCAGCCGATCAGCCCGAGCAACGAGCCGGCGGCCACCAGGAGCAGGAAGGGATGAGCGAGGCCCGGCAGTCTCGCGTCCCGCGTCAGATCTCCGGCGAGCGCGAGGATGGCGATGCCCAGGACCATGAACCCCAGCCCCGCGAGGTAGTTCGGCATCCAGCCCAGGACGAAGGCGAGGTACGGGTGGGAGCCGGACCTGAAGGCCGGGCGCAGGCTCTCGATGACCAGGCTATTGCAGAAGAAGACAGCAGCCGGGAGCAGGTAGAGGAAGGTTCTGCGGTTCGACTTCATTCGTCTCCCTGGCTCACGGCACGGCGCGACGAGGACCGGCTGAGTGTACCCGTCGCCTCCGCCGAGGACGATTCGAATGAGCGTCCAGGACCTCATCCTCGAGGGCATCCGGAGGCCCGACGGCGGCCGGGATCTCGAGGGCGTTCTGCCGCCATAGGGCCAGGCGCCCATCGTTGCGCCGGAGCCGCCCCAGGACGACATACGCCTGACCGCGAAGGAGTGGTCGAGCCTCTCCCTCGTGAATGGCAAGCGGACTACCCGGCAGCCGATCGAGGCGACGGGGCGGCCCGAAATGGACGTGCGCAACGTCCTCGCGGGCCCTGTTGAGGCCGACCTCACCCTGAAGGAGCGGGACTCGGGGGACCTCGACCGAATCGTCTCCCGGGTGAGCGGCGACGGCGGAGTTCGCTTCGCCGCGTTGACGCTCCTCGGCAGGCTCATCCTCAAGACGTCCGACGGCGCGAGGAGCCCGAAGGCGCTCTTCGCCGATCTGGGCGTCGCCGAGCAGCGCCTCCTCGAGGATTCCCGCCTCCTCGTGAGGCACGGACGGACGGCCTTCTCCTCGGGGGCGGAGGAGAACCGGACGTACGTCGAGTCGGCCCGAGGAGACCCACGGGAACATCGTCGCCCGCTGGCGCGGTTGCGCCTGGGCCAGCCCGGAACTTTCCTCGATCTCGCGAACGGTCTCCCCTGCCGCTTCGGTGCCCGCTACGTGCTCGGCGAGAAGGGCCGCCATGATGCTGGTCGGAGGGCTGGTGCTCTCAGGCCGCTTCGAAGAGCCGGGCCCGCTCGACCTCGAGGAGGACGGTCCCCTTCCCGATCCGCGCCCTGTGCCCCTGCCAGACGACCTCCTTCGAGGCGAAGGGGACGAGCTGCGTCCCGAGCTGGAGGACGTCCTTGAACGGCATCGCGAGGAGCGCGGAGGGGCCGAGGGGGACGCCGCAGAGCCGCCCCAGGAGGCTCGCCTGCAGCATCCGGACGAGGAGGGCGACGGCTGCGAGCGAGGTGAGCGGTCCCGCCCAGTGCGAGCCCGAGGCGAAGCCGAGGAGCGCGGCGAGGAGCGCAACCGGAAACGGGTTCAGGAGGACCTCGCCCGAGAAGAGCGCCTCCGAGAAGGCGTAGCGGATCTTCCCCCAGCGCACCTGCCGGTCGAGGGCCCGCCCGAGCGTCCGCCTCTCGACGACGTTCGAGACGACGACGGGCGAGAGGACGACGCGGAAGCCCGCCTCGGCGACGGCGAGGCCGATCGCCTGGTCCTCGGCGAGGACGTCTCCGAACGCCGCGAAGCCGCCGATGGCGTCGTGGACCGGGCGCGGGAGCGCCATCGACTTGCCGACGACGCACGGCGTCCCGCCCCACGCCGCGAGGACGTTGCCGGGGACGACGAACGTCAGGAGGTGGAGGCTCTCGACCAGGGCGCCGAGGTCGCGTGCGCCAGTACCGACGAAGAGGTTCGAGACGCAGCCGACGGCGGGATCGTCGAAGAGGGCGACCGTCTCCGCGACGTCGCCCGGCGCGACGCGAACGTTCGAGTCGGAGACGAGGAAGAGGTCCCCGCGGGCCGCACGCGCGGCCGCGACGAGACGCTCGACCTTCGGGTTCCCGATGCGCCCCTCCGGCGCGCCGCCGACGACGAGGACGAACGGCGCCTCGGGAAACCGCTCGCGCACGCGGGAGACGGCGCCGAGCGCCGGGTCGCCCGGATCCGCGACGGAGAGGACGACCTCGTAGTCGACCCCCGTCAGGACGCCGAACGAGACGAGGTTCTCCTCGAGGCCGTCATCGAGCCCCTTCAGCGGTTTGAGGATGGAGAGCCTCGGCCGCGCCGCCGTGGAAGCGCCCCGCGGGGAAGAAGCCGACCCGGCCCGCGCCCGCGGGCCTCGCACGAAAGGGCGGCGCCTCCGGCGAAGGCGCGCGAGGAGGGCGACGGGAAGCGTCGTCATCACGAGCCCCGCGAGGGCGAGGGCGCCGAGGAGGAGCGCGGCGGGCGTCACGCGGAGGCCCTCGCGAAGGCGGGAATCGTCTCGCACGGCTCGGGCTCGAGCGCCGGCGCCGGGGTCGGCGCGAGGAGGCGCGTCAGGCCGAGCCCGCGCCCTCTCCGGAGGGCACCGAGGATCGCCTCCGGCGTCTTCTCGCAGTCGAGGAGCGTCTTCCACGCCCAGAGGTGGGGCGTCCGGTGGAAGTCGCTGTTGCCGAGGAACGCGAAGCCCGCCTTCCCCACCTCGGGGAAGAGGTCCCAGCGGCAGGCGAGCTCCCAGAGATGGACGAGCCCCTTGACGTCGTCCTTCCGGTTCCAGAGGTAGAACGTGTTCGCGAACCACTCCGACTGCTCGTTCGGGTGGCAGGCGACGGTGACGGCGCCCGCGTCGCGCGCGCGGGAGAGGACGTCCTCGACCTTCCCGTCCGCAGGGACGAAGTCGTCGAGCCCGAGGGCGAGCGCGTGGGCCGAGCCCTTCCCCGTGAAGCCGTTCCGCGTCAGCTCGACCCCCGCGAGCACGACCATCCGGTAGGCGTCCCAGGCGCGCCGCGCCTCGCGCTCGACCTCTTTCCGGTAGGCGTCCCAGCTCTCCCTCGTCACGGAGAGGTGGAATCGGTGGGCCGCCTTCCCGAGGAGGGAGTCGGTGTTGACGACGTGGTCCGTGATCGCGATGACGTCGTGCCCCGAGCGCCCGAAGAGGTCGACGACCTCGGGCATGGGGTGGCGGCCGTCCGACCACGTCGTGTGGATGTGGAAGTCGCCGAGCAGCATGCCGCGTCCCTCCCTTCTCGGGCCCCGACGATCGGCCCGGGACGAGAGGTCGGCGTGAGGAGGCCGTTACGGCGCCGTTAGATCGGGCGTCCCGCCTCGCGCGCTCCTCCCCAGGTACTCGCCGGCGAGGCGCCGGAAAACGGCGGCCGAGGGGCGCCGGCGCCGTTCGAGGGTCGCGCGGTCCAGCTCGAGGAGACCGAAGCGTGGCGCCCAGCCGTCGAGCCACTCGTAGTTGTCCACGAGCGACCAGTGGAGGTAGCCGGCGACGGGGAGCCCTTCCCCCTCCGCCTCCGCGAGGACGGCGACGTGCTCCTCGAGGAAGCCTGCCCTCCTCGCGTCCGCGGCGTCGGCGAGGCCGTTCTCGGTGACGAGAATGGGCTTTCCGAGCGAGGCGCACTCGCGGAGGAGCGGGAGGAACGCCTCCGGGACGACCTCCCAGCCGTTGTCCGTCAATCCGCGGCCGAGAGGATCGCGATAGGCGAATGAGCCGATGCGCCCTCCCGCCCCGAGGAACCGGAGGTGAAGGCGCGAGTAGTAGTTCACGCCGAGGAAGTCGAGGGAGGCGGGGAGGCCCGGGCGACGTCCCGCGAGGCGAGTGAACGGCGGGAGGTACGCGCTCCAGCGGCCCTCGCCGAACGCGTCGAGGAGGGTCCGGTTGTAGAAGCCGTGGCCGACCCGCACGAGGAGACGGTCGAACGGATTCCCCGGCCTCTCCGGGACGAAGCCCATGACGTTGTGCGCCACGCCGATCGCAGCGCCCGGGACCGCGGCGCGGATCTCCGCCGCCGCGGCCTCGTGTGCGGCGAGCAGGTTGTCGAGGGCCCGCGCCGCGTCGCGCGCGGACGAGAGCCCCGGCGGCACCTGCCCGTCGAGGTATCCCCCGAGGACGAGGACGAACGGCTCGTTCAGGACCGTCCAGCAGCGCGCCGCCGGTCCGAGCGCCCGCGCGACCCGCGCGGCGAAGCGCGCGAACGCCTCGACGGAGGCCGTCGACGTCCAGGGCGTCTCGCCGTGGAACCAGCGCGGGTGCGTGTAGTGGAGGAGCGTGACGACCGGCTCGAGGCCGAGGACCGCAAGGCGCGCCACGAATCGCACGTACCGATCGAGCGCCGCCTCGTCGAGCTCCCCCCGGCGCGGCTCGACCCGGCTCCAGGAGACCGAGAAGCGGAACGCGTTCGCGCCGAGCGCGGCGGCGGCCTCCGCGTCCTCCTCGTACCGCTCCCACGCCCCCGCGGCGCGTCCGCAAGGCTCACCGCGCGTCCTCCCCGCCGCCTCCCAGTCCGTCCAGTCGCACGGGTCGTTCCCCTCGACCTGGTAGTGCGAGACGGCGACGCCGAAGAGCCTCGGGCAGTCGGGGAACGGGAACGGCGCGGACACGGCGGCGCATCATCGCCGAACGGAATCCGGGGCGAGCCTGCGGACTCCGTCTCCGTCCCTCAGCCCGGCTCGGCGGTCTCCCAGGTGACGAAGGCCCAGCAGGACGGCTCGCGGCCGGTGCCGGCGCGGGCGGGGTCCTCGCGGTACCAGGCCTCGAGGCGCGCGCGCTCCTCGGGGGTGAGGGCGCCGAGGGAGAACTCGACGCGCCGAACGAGCTGCTCGAAGCCCGGCTTCTCGTCGGACCGGCGCCCGGCGCGGATGAAGTCGAGGCGCGGGTGGCGGCCCATCCGGTGGAGGAGGTTCACGACGTAGATGTAGTCCGGGTAGGACGGCTTCTCGCGCCCGAGGAGCGCGAGGAGGTCGGCGCGGACGAAGCGCCCGCCCGCGAGGCTCGTCAAGCAGACGCGCCTCTTCGCCTTCGCGTCGAGGCGCGCGAGAGCGTCCTCCATGTCGCGGACGAGCGTCGAGCGGGAGGCGAGGACGAGGTCGCACGACGGGACGTCGTCCCACGGCTCCTCCCAGGAGCGGAGGATCGGCTCGACGTTCGTGAGGCCCCGCGCGGCGGCGTGGCGCGTCATCGCGTCGAGCATCCCGCGGCTGTAGTCGAGGCCCCAGACGCGATCGAGGCGCGGGGCGAGGGCGAGTGCGATCGTCCCGGGGCCGCACCCGACGTCGAGGAGCGTGCGGCAGCCCGCCAGGTCGACGAGGCGGAGGAGCTCCTCGACGTAGGGGCTCCCTTCGAGCTCGCGGCTCAGGTCGGAAGCGCGGGCGTCCCACGCCTCGGGCGGCTTCTCGCGCCCGCCGCTCGCGGCGAAGTGCTGCCGGTAGAGGCGCCCGAAGTCGACGTCGAGGATCGTCTCGGGGCGCTTGCCGTCGGCGTCGGTCATCGGTCTCCCCCGAGGTCCCAGAGAGGCGCGGCGCCGGGCCAGCGGGCCTCTGCCGCGGCGACGAGCGCGGGCCGGACGACCACGATGGCGAGTCCGTAGCGGCGCGCGTCGAGGAGGCCGAACGCCGCGGTGAAGCCGCTCCCGCGGCCGAGCTCCAGCGGACCGAGCTCGTCGACGAGGAGGAGGTCGCACGCCCCGACCCTCTCGAGCGCGGCGTTGCCGGCCGCAAGAGCTTCCGGAACGAAGCGCCAGCCGAGACCCGCGGTCCCGGGGAGGTCCGGGCGGGCCCGTTCGGCGAGGAGGCGGCTCTCGCCGGTCGCGAGTTCGAGGAGGTCGATGGCGCGCTTCTCGCCGCCGGCGAGGACGGCCGGTGAGAGGAGCCCGGCGACGGCGAGCCCCGCCTCGCGCGTCGCGCGCGCGAGCGCCTCGCACCAGCGCGTCTTCCCCGCGCCGCGCCCGCCGGTCAGGAGGGCGAGGGAGCCCGTCGGAAGCGAGCCCCAGCGCGCGACGAGCTCCGCCGGGGCCGGAGGCGTGAGGCTCACGGCCTCGCCCCCGGCCGCGCGAGGCGCGCGGCGACCGCCGCGAGGTCGGCCCGGTAGAGGTGGGCGAGGCGTTCGGGCGTCGCGGTCTCGCGCGGCGCTCCCTGCGCGACGATCCGCCCGCCCTCGAGGAGCGCGATCCGGTCGGCGACCTCCAGCGCGTGCTCCGGCTGGTGGGTCGACATCAGGATGCCGATGCCGTCGTCGCGGAGGCGGCGGATCTCCCCGAGGACGCGGAGCTGATTGCCGAAGTCGAGGCTCGCCGTCGGCTCGTCGAGGATCAGGACGCCGGCCTCCTGCGCGAGCGCCCGGGCGACGAGCGTCAGCTGGCGCTCGCCGCCGGAGATTTGCGTGTAGACACGTCCCGCGAGCCGGCCGATCCCGAGGCGCTCGAGCGCCGCGCGGACGACGTCGTGGTCGCGCCGCGACGGGGCGGTGTAGCGGCCGTGGCGGGCCGTCCGGCCCATGAGGACGACCTCCTCCACGGTGAAGGCGAAGAGGCCGGCGTGCGCCTGCGGCACCCAGCCGAGGAGCCGCGCCCGCTCGCGCCGCGACCAGCGGGAGAGCGGCCGGTCCGCGACCCGCACCTCGCCGGCGATCGGCGGCAGGACGCCGAGGAGCGTTCGGAAGAGCGTCGTCTTCCCTCCCCCGTTCGGGCCGAGGAGGCAGACGATCTCTCCGCCCGCGAGGTCGAGGTCGACCCCTTCGCCGACGGGAGTCCCGTCGTAGCCGAAGCTCAGGCCGCGCGCCTCGAGCCGCGTCACGAGAAGCGGCCTCCCCGCGCGAGGAGCCAGAGGAAGGCGGGGGCGCCGACGAGCGCGGTCAGGATGCCGAGCGGCAGCTCGATCGCGGCGGCGCTGCGGGCGAGCGTGTCGGCGATGGCGACGAACGCGGCGCCGAGGAGGAGCGCGGCCGGGAGCGACCGCGCGAACCGCGGCCCGACGAGGAGCCGGGCGGCGTGCGGCACGACGAGCCCCACCCAGCCGACGATCCCGGCGATCGCCACGGAGGCGGCCGTCACGAGCGTCGCGGAGACGATGAGCGTGAAGCGAAGGCGCGAGACGTCCTCCCCGAGCGCGGCGGCCTCCTCGTCGGCGAGCGTCAGGAGGTCGACCCGGTGACGGAGGAGGAGGAGCGGGAGGAGCCCCGCGAGGACGAGCGGCGCGGCGCGTCGGACGTCGTCCGGGGAGGAGGCGCTGAGCCCCCCGAGGAGCCAAAACGTGATCGAAGGGAGCTGCACGGTCGGGTCGGCGAGGACCTTCGCGAGCGAGATGCCGGCGGAGAAGAGGGTCCCGATCGCGATCCCGGCGAGGACGAGGACGAGGACCGGGTCGTGCCGCCGTACGCGCCCCGCGACGAGCGTGACGAGGCCGACGGCGGCGAGGCCGCCGGCGAAGGCGGCTCCCTGGATTCCGAGCGTCGGCAGGCCGAAGAGGATGGCGAGGGCCGCTCCCATTCCCGCTCCCGCAGAGGCTCCGAGGATGTCGGGCGAGACGAGCGGGTTGCGGAACATCGCCTGGTAGGCCGTCCCGGCGGCCGAGAGCGCCGCGCCGACGAGGAGGGCCGCGGCGAGGCGCGGGAGACGGAGGCTCCAGACGACCATCGTCGCCTGCCCTTCCGCGGAGGGTCCGCCGAAGAGAGCCCGGAGGAGGTCGCCGGGGCCGAGCGCGATCGGGCCCGCCGCGAGCCCGGCGAGGACGGCGAGCGCGAGGAGGAGACCGAGGAGGAGCCACGGCCACCGCGGCATCAGGCCCCCGCCAGCATCTTCTCGAGCGCCGCCTTCTCGGGCGCGAAGCCGTAGAAGGCGGCGTGGAACGCGCGGACCCTCTCGACCTCTTCCTTCCCGAGCGGCGTGCCGTGGAGGCGCGCGGCGAGCCACGGGAGGCCGACGAGGCGGTTGACGCCCGGAGGGCCGTCGAGCCACCCGAACGGCAGGCTCGGCACGAGGTGGAGCCGCCCCGCGCGAACGGCGGGGAGGCGCCGCCAGCGATCGTCGCTCCGCGCGCTCGCGTAGAAGCCGGCGTCCTGCGTCAGGACGACTTCCGGCTGCCAGGCCGCCACCTGCTCGAACGAGACGCGCGCGACGCCGCCTCCCGGGCCGTTCGCGACGCTCCGGCCTCCGGCGAGGGCGAGCGACTCCGCGTTGAGCGAGCCGTCCTTCACCGTCTCGAGGCCGTCCGGGCCACGGGCGACGTAGACGCGCGGCTCCCGCGCTCCGCCGCGGCGCGACCCTCGCGCCTCGGCGAGGAGACGCTCCGCCTCGCGCGCGAGCGTCGCGCCGCGCTCCGGCACGCCGAGAAGACGCCCCGCCTCAGAGAGCTGCCACGGGCTGTCGGCGAGCCGCCCCGGCACGAGGAGGTACGGGATGCCGGTCCGCTCGTGGACGTTCTCCGCGGCGGAGAGGTAGGTCGCGTCGACCGTCCCGGTGTCGAGGATCAGGTCGGGCTCGAGCGCGAGGAGCTTCTCGAGCGGGATCGTGCTGCCGCGCCCCGAGAGCCGGCCGAGGAACGGGCGCTCGCGGACCGCCGGCGCGAGGAAGGCGCGCGCCTCGGGCGGCAGCTGCATCGGCCAGCCGAGGAGACGGTCGGGGGCGAGGACGTGGGCGAGGACCGCGGCCGGAGGGCCGGCGGCGAAGACGCCGCGGACACGCCCGGGACGCGGGAGGGTCCCGAAGACGCGCATCTCGCGCGCCGTCCCGGGGGAGCCGAGAAGCCGCGCGGCGGGGACCGAGGCGAGGACGGCGAGGAACGTGCGCCTGTTCATCGGAGCGGGGCCGACGGCGAGAGAGACCGGGGTCGCGGTGCCACGTCGACGCGCCGGGAGGCCGTTCTCAGCAGGCTCACGATCCGATGATAGCCGCCGGCCCGAGCCGCCCCCGCCGTTCCTCCCGGCGGCGTCCTGGACGCCCATCCATCAATAAACTATGATTCGTGTTCGACCGAATCGAGGACCGGCCCGCCGGTCCCGACCGCCCGGAGAAAGGACTCCCATGGACGTCGCCCCCCGCAAGATCGAAGTCCTCGGCCCCGGCTGCGCCCGCTGCAAGGAGACGTACCGCGTCGTCTCGCATCTCGTCGAGACGGAGAGGCTCCCCTTCACCGTCGAGAAGGTCGAGGGGATGGACCGGATGATCGAGCTCGGCCTCCTCGCGACCCCCGGAGTCGCCGTCGACGGGAAGGTGCTCTTCTCCGGCCGGATCCCGAAGGCCGAGGAGCTCCGCGCGGCTCTCGCCGCCCTCTGAGACCCCGCGACGGGGCGGAGCCGCGCCCGCCGCGGCGCCCGCCCGGAGGCCATCCATGAAGGAGAGGACGAAGCTCCTCCTGATCGCCGGGGTCTTCCTCGGCGCCTACTTTCTGCCGATCGAGAGCGCGCGCGTGCAGCGGGCGCTCCCCGAAGGATTCGTCCTCCTGCGCGACTACGCCCGCGAGCACGTCCTCCTCTGTCTCGTCCCGGCCTTCTTCATCGCCGGGGCGATCGGCCAGTTCGTGAGCCATGGCGCCGTCATGAAGTACCTCGGCGCGACGGCGAAGCGCCCGGTCGCCTACGGCGTCGGCTCGGTCTCCGGCGCCATCCTCGCGGTCTGCTCCTGCACCGTCCTCCCCCTCTTCTCGAGCATTTACAGGCGCGGCGCCGGCCTCGGCCCGGCCACGGCGTTCCTCTACTCGGGCCCGGCGATCAACGTCCTCGCGATGATCCTGACGGCGCGGGTCCTGGGCCTGCAGATCGGCCTCGCGCGCGCGATCGGCGCCGTCGCCTTCGCCGTCGTCATCGGCCTGATCATGGCGGCGATCTTCCGGAAGGAGGAGGCCGAGCGGGTGAAGAACGGCCCCGATCCGTTCGCCGCGGCGGGAGTTGCCGCGAGCGGCCGGACGCGCGCCGGGTGGCAGGACGCCGCCTTCCTCGGCACGATGGTCGCGTTCCTCGTCTTCGCGAACCAGGGCGCCTCGAACCAGGCCGTCGGCTTCTTCGCGGCGGTCTACGAGGTCCACTGGTATCTCGCCGGTGCGGCCCTCGCGGCCCTCCTCTTCATGATGGTCCGCTGGTACGAGAAGGAGGAGCTCCGGCTCTGGGTCCTCGGGACCTGGGAGTTCGCCAAGCAGATCCTCCCGCTCCTCCTCGGAGGCGTCCTCGTCGCCGGGTGGCTCATGGGCCGTCCCGGCCACGACTCCGGCCTGATTCCCGATGCGTGGATTGCCGGGGCGGTCGGCGGGAACTCCCTTGCCGCGAACCTCTTCGCCTCCGTGGCGGGGGCCTTCATGTACTTCGCGACGCTCACCGAGATCCCGATCCTCCAGGGGCTCCTCGGGTCGGGGATGGGCCAGGGGCCCGCGCTGGCGCTCCTCCTCGCCGGGCCGGCCCTCTCCCTCCCCAGCATGATCGTCATCCACTCGTACCTCGGCACGAAGAAGACCGTCGCTTACGTCTCCCTCGTGATCGTCATGTCCACCGTCACCGGCCTCGTCTTCGGAGCGTTCGCGTCATGAGCATCGGGAAGAAGCACCTCGTCACCGGAGCCCTCCTCGCCTTCGTCGCCGTCACGGGAATCACCCTCGCGGTGAAGGAGACCCGGCACGCGCGCGCGGTGGAGGCCTCGGCGGCCGCTCCGGCCTCGATACCGGCGCCGCCGGCCGCGGAGGCGTCGACGGTCGTCGTCACCTACTTCCACACGACGGCGCGTTGCCTGTCGTGCCTGAAGATCGAGGAGCTGACGAACGCCACCCTGACGTTGCGGTTCGCCGGCCCGATCGCCGAGAAGCGCGTCGTCTGGCGCCTCGTGAACACCGACGAGCCCGCGAACGCCCACTACGTGAAGGACTACGGCCTCTTCACGAAGTCGGTCGTCGTCTCGGAGCTGCGGGCCAGCAAGGAGCTCCGCTGGAAGAACCTCGACCAGGTCTGGCCGCTCCTCCGCGACCCGGAGGCGTTCCGGGACTACGTCGAGCGGGAGGTCCGGGCCTACCTGGAGAAGGCGTGACGCCCGACCTGGCGCCGGCGATCGCGACGGCCCTCTGGCTCGGCGTCCTCACGTCGATCAGCCCCTGCCCGCTCGCGACGAACATCGCCGCGGTGTCGTACCTGGCGCGCCGCGCCGACAGGCCCCGGCTCGTCCTCCTCTCGGCCTTCACCTACTCCCTCGGCCGCGCCCTCGCCTACGCCGTCGTCAGCGCCGTCGTCGTCCTCGGCCTCCTCTCGGTCCCGGGGCTCTCGCAGCTCCTCCAGCGGTACATGAACAAACTCCTGGGGCCGCTCCTCGTCCTCGTCGGGATGTACCTCCTCGGCCTCCTCTCGGCCGGGCTCTCGACGACGGCCGGGAGCGAGGAGCTGCGGAAGAAGGCGGCCGACGGGGGCGCCGTCGGCGCGCTCCTCCTCGGGGCCCTCTTCGCCCTCTCCTTCTGCCCCGTCTCGGCGGCCCTCTTCTTCGGCAGCCTCGTCCCGCTCTCCCTCCGGCACGGGTCGAAGGTCGTCCTCCCCGTCGTCTACGGATTCGGCACGGCGCTCCCGGTCGTCGTCCTGGCCCTCGTCGCGACGGGAGGGACGAAGGCGCTCGGCGCGGCGATGAGGAAGGTCGGGGCGTTCGACGTCTGGGCGAGGCGGATCACCGGCGTCGTCTTCGTCGCCGTCGGGATCTACCTCTCGGTGCGGTTTGTCTTCCTGGGGTGAAGGTCGCGCGCCGCGGCCGGCCCGCCTCGCTTTCGGCGAGCCCCCCGCCCCGACGTCCCGGTCGAGGATCCGCGCGCGTCCCGCTTTGCCCCAATATGCATGCGTTATGATGAAATCGGAGGAAGCGCAACCGATGTCGTCTCTCCAGATTCGCGAGCTGCCCGCCGACCTCTACGAGGCCCTCGCGCTCCGGGCCCGGCTGGAGCAGCGGAGTCTCGCGCAGCAGGCCGTGACGGAACTCCGCAAGACGCTGTCGGACGGGTCGGCGCGGAAACTCGTCCTCGTGGACGTCCGGCGACGCCTTCGCGACGAGAAGCCGCGGGCGCCCCGGCTCTCCCTCGAGAAGCTCGTTCGGGAGGACCGGGCCCGGTGACGACGCCCCGAATCGTCCTCGACGCCTCGGCGGCGCTCCGCGTCGTCCTCGCCTCCCCCGGCGTCGAGGAGGCCCTCGACACTCTCGAGCGCGCCTCGCTCGTCCTCGCCCCGTCCCTCTTCGCGAGCGAGACCGCGAACGCGCTCTGGAAGCTCGGGAGCAAGGGCCTCCTCCCGCCCGAGGTCCTCACGGAACGCTGGGAAATGGCGATGGCCCTCCCAAACCGGCTCTGCCCGGACGACGAGCTCGCCGTCGAGGCTCTCTCCGAAGCGTCCCGCCACGGGCACCCGGTCTACGACCTCCTCTACGCAGTCCTCGCCCGACGCGAGGGCTGCCGGGTCCTGACCTTCGACCGGCGGCTCATCTCGCTTCTTCGGAAGCTGGGGATCGGGGTCATCGGCGGACCGTCTGCCGGGGCCTGAGGCCCGGCCCCTCACCCCTCCGCCCACGCCTCCGACAGCACCTCGGCCTGCTCCAGCACCGTCTGCGTCGCCTTCTCCTGCTTGTCGGGCGGATAGCCGTGCTTGCGAAGGACCCGCTTCACGACGACGCGCAGGTGGGCGCGGACGTTCTCGCGGATGCGCCAGTCGATCGTGACGTTCTTCCTGACGGCTTCGACGAGCTCGCGGGCGATCGCCTTCAGCGTCGGCTCGCCGAGAACCTTCACCGCGCTGTCGTTCGTCTCGAGCGCGTCGTAGAAGGCGACCTCGTCGTCGGTGAGGCCGAGCGCCTCGCCCCGCTCCGCGGCCTCCTTCATCTCCTGCGCGAGTCGGATCAGCTCCTCGATGACCTGCGCCGTCTCGACGGCGCGGTTGCGGTAGCGGCGAATCGCCTCCTCGAGCATCGCGGAGAAGGAGCGCGCCTGGACGACGTTCCGCTTCGACCGGCTCCGGATCTCCCCGGTGAGGAGCTTGCGCAGCAGCTCGACGGCGAGGTTCCGGTGCGGAAGGTCCCGCACCTCGGCGAGGAACTCGTCCGAGAGGACGGAGATGTCGGGCTTCTTCAGGCCGGCCGCGGCGAAGACGTCGACGACCTCGGCCGAGGCGACGGCGCGGGAGACGAGCTGCCGGATGGCGTGCTCCATCTCCTCTTCACTCCGCTGCGTTCCGGCCGTTCCCTTCGCCAGAACGGCCCGCACGGCCTGGAAGAAGGCGACGTCGTCGCGGAGGCGGAGCGCCTCGGGGTGCGGCACCGCGAGCGCGAACGCCTGCGACAGCTCCGTCACGATCCGCAGCAGCCGGGCCTTGCCGTCCGGCTGCGCGAGGACGTGCTCCTGCGCCGCCGGCAGCAGCGCGAGGCGCTCCGCCGACGTTCCCTCCGCCCAGCGCGAGAAGTCGAAGCCGTGGAAGAGGGCCGTGCAGACCTCGTGCTTCTCGAGGAGAGCCGCCACCGCCTCGGCCTGGTCGACCGCCGTCCGCCCCGTCCCGCCGCTCTCCGTGTAGCTCGCGAGCGCCTTCTTCAGCTCGTGCGCGAGGCCGAGGTAGTCGACGACGAGGCCGCCCGGCTTGTCGCGGAAGACGCGGTTCACCCGCGCGATCGCCTGCATCAGGCCGTGCCCGCGCATCGGCTTGTCGACGTACATCGTGTGGAGCGACGGCGCGTCGAACCCCGTCAGCCACATGTCGCGGACGATGACGAGCCGGAACGGGTCGCCCGGGTCGCGGAACCGCTTCGCCAGCTCCTCGCGCCGCGGCTTGTTCCGGATGTGCTCCTGCCACTCCGCCGGGTCCGAGGCCGAGCCGGTCATCACGACCTTCATCGCGCCCGTCGTGTCGTCCGCCGCGTGCCACTCGGGCCGGAGTCTGGCGATCGCGTCGTGGAGGTCGACGCAGATCCGCCGGCTCATGCAGACGACCATCGCCTTGCCGTCGATCGCCTCGAGCCGCTTCTCGAGGTGGTCGACGAGGTCCTTCGCCACGAGCGCCACCCGCTTCTCGGCCCCGACGATCGCCTCGAGCTGCGCCCACCGGCTCTTCAGCTTCTCCTTCCGGTCGGCCTCCTCCCCTTCCGTGACCTCCTCGAAGTCGGGGTCGATCCGCGGCTTCTCCCGCTCGTCGAGCTCCAGGGCCGCGAGCCGCCCCTCGTAGTAGATCGGGACGGTGGCCCCGTCCTCGACGGCCCGGCGGATGTCGTAGACGCTGATCGTGTCGCCGAAGACGGCCCGCGTGCTCTTGTCGGCCAGCTCGATCGGCGTCCCGGTGAAGCCGATGAACGAGGCGTGAGGCAACGCGTCGCGCAGGTGCCGGGCGAAGCCGTCGATGAAGTCGTACTGGCTCCGGTGCGCCTCGTCGGCGATGACGATGACGTTCCGCCGCTCGCTCAGAACCGGGAAACGGTCGCCTTTCTCCTCCGGCAGGAACTTCTGGATCGTCGTGAAGACGACCCCGCCCGAGTCGACCTTCAGGAGCGCGCGCAGCTCGGCCCGGTCGTGCGCCTGGACGGGAGGCTGCCGGAGCAGCTCCTGGCAGCGGGCGAACGTGCCGAAGAGCTGGTCGTCGAGATCGTTCCGGTCGGTCAGAACGACGATCGTCGGGTTCTGCATCGCCGGCGCGGCGATGACCCGGCCCGCGTAGAACGCCATCGTCAGGCTCTTCCCCGACCCCTGCGTGTGCCAGACGACGCCGACCCGTTGGTCGCCCGGCTCCCCGCCCGGCATCGGGTTTGCGGAGTAAACCCCCGTCGCCGCGCCCTCCGCAGCGACTCCGTGCCGCGAGGCCCGGAGCGTCTCCTCGACGGCCACGTTCACGGCGTGGAACTGGTGATACCCGGCGACCTTCTTCGCCGGCTCGGCCCCCTCCGCCTCCTCGAAGACGACGAAGTGCCGCACGAGGCTCAGGAAGCGCTTCCTCTCGAACGCCCCTTCGAGGACGACCTGAAGCTCCGGCATCCCGGCCGGAGCGAGCCCCTCCCCCGTGATCGTCTTCCACGGCATGAACCGTTCCTTGTCGGCCGTCAGCGTCCCGAGCCGGGCCTGGACGCCGTCGGAGACGAGGAGGACTTCATTGAAGGCGAAGAGCGAAGGCAGCTCCGCCTTGTACGTCTGGAGCTGCTGGAACGCCGACCAGACCGTCGCGTTCTCGTCCGCCGCGTTCTTCAGCTCGACGACGGCGAGCGGAAGGCCGTTCACGAAGAGGACGACGTCGGGCCGGCGGTGGTGCTTCGCCTCGACGACGGTCAGCTGGTTCACGGCGAGGAAGGCATTCCGACCTACGTTCTCGAAATCGATGACGGCCGCCTGCGCCCCCCGGATCGTCCCGTCCGCCTGCCGCACCTCCACGGTCACGCCGTCGCGGAGCATCCGGTGGAACGCGCGGTTCCGCGTGACGAGCGTCGGCCCCTCGGGCCGTGTGACCTTCCGGAACGCGTCCTCGAGCGCCTCCTCCGGAAGGCCCGGGTTCAGCTTCCGCAGCGCCCCGCGCAGGACGCCCGCAAGCACGACCTCGTCGAGCCCGTCCCGCCACCCCTTCCCCGCCTCCGGCAGGAAGTCCGCCCCCGGAGCGATCTCCCATCCGAGCCCCCGGAGCCACTCGAGCGCGGCCTCCTCGACCTCGGACTCGACGAACGACGTCACGCGACCTCTCCCACCATCCGCTCGGCGTCGGGGATGCGCAGCTCGCCAGAGATGAGCTTCGGGAGGAGGGTATCGCGGAGGGCGGCGAGGGTGTCGCTCTCGTGCGCCAGCAAAGACTGACGCTCGAGGAAGGTCTCGATCTCGTCGCCGACTACGGCCTGATCGGAAGGGAACACTGGCACCTCCATCTGGCGCTGGTCGCGGAGCGAGACGTAGGGCGCCATGTCCGTCTGCCCAGCCACGGCGTCGATCTGTGCCCGAAAGCCATCCCCGACCATCCAGCAGTAGAGGATTGCAGGGTGAAGGCGCTCGCGATCCAGCGACCGCCAGTAGCAGACCTGCGGGGAATAGACGAATCGCGGCGTATGGCTGCTGACCCTTGCGAAACGCCCGATCGTCCCCTTGGACGTGAACGCCACATCGCCCGAACTCCCGACTTTCGACCCCGCCTTCGCGACGCTCTCTTCCGAAAGGACCTCAGCACCCGCCAGGTTGAAGCCGCTGTCCAGGTCTCCGGCCCGAACGAAGGGCAGTCCCGGCGCACCGAGCTCCGAGTTCTTCGCCCGGTAGCCGTCTCCGATTTCGAGGATGCCCTCGGAGACGAGGTCGGCCGCCTTCTTCCGCGTGTCCTCGTGCTCCTCGGACCACGACCCGAAGAGCGCCCGCGCCATCGCCTCCATCGTCTCGCTCGTCTGCCGGTTCAGGTCGATCTTGTCGTCAAGCGCGCCAAGGATCCTCGCGATTGCACTTTGGTAGTCCCTCGGCGGGATCCGAAAACGAAACTTCCCGATTCGGGATGGCGCTGTGTGCTTGACCGTAGTGCCTGTAGCGCCTGCCAGTACTTCGCTTCGGTACTCCGCTCCACAGAGGACGTAGTAGAGGAAGCGCAGCGAGAGATCGCCACCAGGCTTCGATACGAGCTTGCCCAGTCTCTGATTGTGAAGGTATCGGTACCGGCCCCGAGGGCGAGGGACCAACGCCGGATAGCCGAGCGTGTCCACGTCCCTGCTGAGGTCCGTCATCGTGACAAGCAGGTCACCATCGCGAAGCACGAAGTCCTCGGGCACCGGACCGTCGTAATACTTCATCTTCGCGGCGGTGAACCCGCCGCCCGGCCTGAAGTTCCCCGGTGTGAGCAGGACATCGCCGACTGCATCCTCGCGGATCAAGTCCCCTCGAAACGCGTATCCATGCCGAATCTCGACGAGGTCCTCCAGTCGGACGAGAGGCCACTCACCCCCCATACCCGAGCCCCTTCAAGCTCGCAGCGATCGCCGCGTCCAGCTTCGCCCCCTCCGCTCGCTGCTCCTTCAGCTGCGCCACGAGCCGCTTCATCCTCTCCTCGAACGGCTCGTCGTCCTCCTCCGCCGCCTCGGCCCCCACATACCGCCCCGGCGTCAGGACGAACCCGTGCTCCCGCACCTCGTCCACCTTCGCCGCGCGGCAGAAGCCGGGGACGTCGTCGTAGTCTCCCGCCCCCTTGTCGCCCCGCCACGCGTGGTACGTGCCGGCGATCTTCGCGATGTCGTCGGGGGTCAGCTCGCGGTGGACGCGGTCGACCATCGTGCCGAGCTTGCGGGCATCGAGGAAGAGGATCTCGCCGCGGCGGTCGCGGAAGCGGCCGTTCTTCCGGTCGCGGGCGAGGAACCAGAGGCAGGCGGGGATCTGCGTCGAGTAGAAGAGCTGCCCCGGGAGGGCGACCATGCAGTCGACGAGATCGGCCTCGACGATCGCCTTCCGGATCTCCCCCTCGCCCGACTGGCTCGACGACATAGAGCCGTTCGCGAGGACGAAGCCCGCCATCCCCGACGGCGCGAGGTGGTGGATGAAGTGCTGGACCCAGGCGAAGTTCGCGTTGCCGGCCGGCGGGACGCCGAAGACCCACCGCTTGTCGTCCCGCAGGAGGTCGCCCCGCCAGTCGGCGTCGTTGAAGGGCGGGTTCGCGAGGACGTAGTCGGCCTTCAGGTCGGGGTGGCCGTCGGCGTGGAAGGAGTCGCCATGAGCGATCCGAGCGTCGATGCCGCGGATGGCGAGGTTCATCTTCGCGAGGCGCCAGGTCGTGTAGTTCGACTCCTGCCCGTAGACGCTGATCTGTCCGACCTTCCCGCCGTGCTCCTCGAGGAACTTTTCGCTCTGGACGAACATCCCGCCCGACCCGCAGGCCGGGTCGTAGACCCTCCCCTTCCAAGGGGCGAGCATCTCGACGAGGACGCGGACGACGCAGCGAGGCGTGTAGAACTGGCCGCTCTGCCGCCCCTCGGCGCTCGCGAACTCCGAGAGGAAGTACTCGTAGACGCGGCCGAGGACGTCCTTCGAGCGGCTCTCCTCGTCGCCGAGGCCGATGCTCCCGACGAGGTCGACGAGCTGGCCGAGGCGGTGCTTGTCGAGGCCGGGCCGGGCGTAGTCCTTCGGGAGGACCCCCTTGAGCGAGGGGTTGTCACGCTCGATCGCGGTCATCGCGTCGTCGACGAGCGTGCCGATGGTCGGCTGCTTCGCGTGCCCCTTCAGGAAGCTCCAGCGGGCCTCCTTCGGCACCCAGAAGATGTGGATGGCCCGGTATTCGTCCGGGTCCTCGGGGTCGGCGCCCCCCGCCTTCTCGGCAAGGAGGCGGGCGTGCTGCTCCTCGAACGCGTCGGAGACGTACTTGAGGAAGACGAGACCGAGGACGACGTGCTTGTACTCGGCGGCGTCCACGTTTCCCTTGAGGGCGTTCGCCGCCTGCCAGAGCTTCGCCTCGAACCCGAGGTTCGCACCGGTGCCGTTCCCCGCCTTCTTCTTCGCTCGTGCCACGCTGCCCCCTCCGCTTTCCGCTCGAGGTTACCGCTCCGTTCCTCGACGGCACCACGCCGTCAGGCGATCTGGCCCGGTTCCAGCCTCTTCAGGCCCTCGAACCGGTCGAAGTCCCGGTCCCAGGAGCAGATCGCCTCCGCGCCGTAGACCCGGCAGGCCGCGGCGTGAACGGCGTCGCGGGCGCTTGCCTCGGGGACCTCGTCGAGGAGGCCGCGCGCCTCGTCGAGGACCTCCGCCGTCACGGGCAGGACGGCCGGGAAGAGCGCGCGGGCCAGGTCGTAGAGCTGCCGGCCGTCCTTCCACCGATGGATCGCCCGATAGCGGTGGAGGACTTCCTGGAGGATCTCCGCGTCGAGGGCCGCGTCGACCTCTCCGCGGGCGACGCGGTCGAGGAAGGTCGCGGAGGGCTGCTTCAGCCGGTGCGGCGCGCCGGCGGCGTACATCAGGACGTTCGCGTCGACGAGGATCACCTGGGGAGCCTCTTCGGGGCCGGGACCGACTCGGCCTTCATGACCGCGACGCTCGCCACGGGGAGGGCGAGCGCCCGGATCCGCGCCGCGGCCTCGAGACGGTCCGCTCCCCCCGGCGGGCCGTACAGCTCCTCGCACGCCTTCCGGACGAGCTCGCCCAGGCTCACGCCCTCGCGAGCGGCGACGCGGACGAGGTGCTCGTGGAGCGGCGGGGGGAAAAGGATCGTCGTCTTCTTGGAAAGCTCCATAGGTGGCTCCGTATGTGGAGGAGTGTACGCCCGGACGAAGCGGCGCGCGCTACCATCCCCGCCCCATGACGACGCCCGGCCCGCGCAGCACCCTGCTCGCCATCCCGAAGATGGACTGCCCTTCCGAGGAGCGCCTCGTCCGGATGGCTCTCGACGGTCTCGACGACGTCGACGAGCTCGGGTTCGACTTGCAGCAGAGGACCCTCTCCGTGACTCACCGGGGTGATCCCGGTCTGGTTCTGGCGAAGCTCGAGCCGCTCGGTCTCGGGGCACGCGTGGTCGATTCGGGAGAGGCGGGGCCCGCGGCGCCCGCCGCCCCGGAGGCCCGCGACGAGGCGGGGGCGCTGCGCCTCCTCCTCGGCATCAACGGGACGCTCTTCCTCGTCGAGATCGTCGCCGGCTGGCTCGCGCAGTCGACCGGCCTGATCGCCGACTCCCTCGACATGCTCGCCGACGCCTTCGTCTACGGCCTCGGGCTCTGGGCCGTGGGGCGCTCCTCCGCCGCGAAGCTTCGGGCCGCGCACGCCTCCGGCGTCCTCCAGGCGCTCCTCGCGGCGGGCGTCTTCGCCGACGTCGCCCGGAGGTGGGTAGCCGGGAGCGCGCCAGAGCCCCCGGCGATGATCGGGATCTCCTCCCTCGCCCTCGCCGGGAACGTCGCGTGCCTTCTCCTCCTCGCCCGCCACCGGCACGGGGGCGCTCACATGAAGGCGAGCTGGATCTTCTCGACGAACGACGTCCTCGCGAACCTCGGCGTCATCGCCGCGGGCGCCCTCGTCGCGGCGACCGGCTCCCGCGTCCCCGACCTCGTGGTCGGGACGATCGTCGCCGCTCTCGTCCTCCTCGGGGCCGTCCGGATCCTCCGGCTGAGGTGACCGGCGCCGGGCCCCGCCCGGTCCGCAGGCGGGACGGCGTCGAGGGGCTCCCATACCGCGCCGCGGGGCTCGTTCCCGTCACGATTCGCGCCCGGCGCCCTTGACATATCAATTCTCGTGGATATATTGATCCCCATGGCGACGACGGCGTCCCGCGGCAAGCCGGTCCGGACCGGCCTCCCGCTCGCGAGGGAGGACCGCGCGGAGCGTCTCGCCGACCTGTTCCACGCCCTGTCGGACCCGACCCGGATCCGGATCCTCGCCGCGCTCCGGAACGGCGAGCAGTGCGTCTGCAACCTGACGGGGCTCCTCGTCGCCCAGCAGTCCCGCCTCTCGTTCCACATGAAGACCCTCAAGGACGCCGGCCTCGTGAGGGACCGGCGCGAGGGGCGCTGGATCCACTACTCCCTCGTCCCCGAGGCGGTGGAGGAGATCCGGGTCGCCCTCGAGGAGCTCGAAGCGGCGGCGAAGGCCTGCGCCGCGAGCTGCTGCCGCACCTGAAACCCTTTTTTTATGGAACGTATCGAGATTTCTTGATAGAAGGGAGATCGCCATGAACGACAACGAGATCCGCGACGTCGTGAGGGAGAGGTACGGGAAGGCCGCGCTCCAGGTGAAGGAGGGGGGCGCCGCCTGCTGCGGCACCGCCCCGTCGGCCTGCTGCGGGACGGCCCCGTCGGCCTCCGGCCTCTCCGGTGACCCGATCACCTCGAACCTCTATGCCGACCACGAGAAGGAGCTCCTCCCGACGACGGCCGTCCAGGCCTCGCTCGGCTGCGGCAACCCGACCGCCCTCGCGAAGCTCGAGGAGGGGCAGGTCGTCCTCGACCTCGGCTCCGGCGGCGGCATCGACGTCCTCCTCTCGGCGAAGCGGGTCGGGCCGACGGGCAAGGCCTACGGCCTCGACATGACCGACGAGATGCTCGCGCTCGCCCGCGAGAACCAGGCCAAGGCGCGCGCGACGAACGTCGAGTTCCTGAAGGGGACGATGGAGGAGATCCCGCTTCCCGACGGCAGCGTCGACGTCGTCATCTCGAACTGCGTCATCAACCTCGCGGCCGACAAGGACCGGGTCCTCCGCGAGGCCTTCCGCGTCCTGAAGCCGGGGGGCCGCTTCGCCGTCTCGGACGTCGTGACGAAGGGAGAGATCCCCGCGCCCGTGAAGAAGAGCGTCGAGCTCTGGATCGGCTGCATCGCCGGGGCCCTCGACGAGGACGACTACGCCGGCAAGCTCCGCGCCGCGGGCTTCACCGACGTGACCGTCGAGCCGACACGGATCTACAGGGTCGACGACGCCCGCGAGCTCCTCTCCTCGGCCGGGATCGACGTCGACGCCCTCGGCTCGGAGGTCGACGGGAAGTTCCGGAGCGCGTTCGTCCGCGCGGTGAAGCCGGCGCAGGGCTGAGGCCCTCCTCCACGCCTCGACCGCGGACCCGCACAGGAGGCAGAGACCATGCCCGATGGCGTCGGAAAGAAGCTCTCGTTCCTCGACCGCTGGCTCACGTTCTGGATCTTCGCGGCGATGGCCGCGGGGGTCCTCGCCGGAGCCTTCATACCGGGAGTCGAGGCCTTCGTGAACTCGTTCCAGGTCGGGACGACGAACATCCCGATCGCCATAGGGCTCATCCTGATGATGTACCCCCCCTTCGCGAAGGTGCGGTACGAGGAGATGGGCGACGTCTTCCGCGACCGGAAGGTCGTCGCCCTCTCCCTCTTCCAGAACTGGATCGTCGGGCCGGTCCTCATGTTCGTCCTCGCGATCGTCTTCCTGCGCGACAGGCCCGAGTACATGGCGGGGCTCATCATGATCGGCCTCGCCCGCTGCATCGCCATGGTCATCGTCTGGAACGAGCTCGCGAAGGGAGACACGGAGTACGCCGCCGGGCTCGTCGCCTTCAACAGCGTCTTCCAGGTCCTCTTCTACAGCGTCTACGCCTGGTTCTTCATCACGATCCTCCCCCCGCTCTTCGGCCTTTCGGGCCGCCTCGTCGAGGTCTCGATGGCCGAGATCGCGAAAAGCGTCTTCGTCTACCTCGGCATCCCGTTCTTCGCCGGGGCGCTCACCCGCCTCGTCGGCGTGAAGGCGATGGGGAAGGAGGCGTACCACCGCCGCTTCGTCCCGTGGATCAGCCCCCTCACGCTGATCGCGCTCCTCTTCACGATCGTCGTCATGTTCAGCCTGAAGGGGCAGCTCATCCTGACGATCCCGGCGGACGTCGTGAGGATCGCCGTCCCGCTTCTCGTCTACTTCGTCGTGATGTTCGTCGTCTCGTTCTGGATGGGCCGCAGGGTCGGCGCCGACTACGGCAAGACGACGACGCTCGCCTTCACGGCCGCGAGCAACAACTTCGAGCTCGCGATCGCCGTCGCCGTCGCCGTTTTCGGGATCGACTCGGGCGCGGCGTTCGCGGCCGTCATCGGGCCGCTCGTCGAGGTGCCCGTGATGATCGGGCTCGTGAACGTCGCGTTCTGGTTTCAGCGGAGGTACTTCGGCGCCCCGTCCGCACACGCCGCGGCGCTGGGGGCGTGAGTTGGAGAAGCCGCGCGTCCTCGTCCTGTGCACCGGGAACTCCTGCCGCTCGCAGATGGGCGAAGCGTGGCTGCGGCACGACCTCGGAGAACGGGTCGAGGCGTACTCCGCGGGCACGCGCCCCTCCTTCGTCCACCCGCGCGCGATCCAGGTGATGGCCGAAGCGGGCGTCGACATCTCCGCTCACGCGAGCAAGTCCGTCGAGAACCTCCGCGGCATCGCCTTCGACCTCGTCGTCACCGTCTGCGACTCGGCCCGAGAGGCCTGCCCCGTCCTTCCGGGAGCGCGGCGGACCGTCCACCACGCCTTCGAGGACCCGGCGCACGCAGGCGACGGGGACGATGCGCTCCTCCACTTCCGCCAGGTCCGCGACGAGATCCGCGCCGTCCTCGTGCCGCTCGTCACGAGGGAGCTGGGGCTCGACGGAGGCTGAGGCTCAACGGCCTCCCGCCGCCGAATCGAGGCCGGCGAGCCGCCGGGCCGCCAGCCAAGCCGGGCTCCCCGGGTCGCTCCCGCCCTCCAGCCTCGCGCTGAGGCCCTTTTTCGTCCGGTTCGCCGGCTTCACGGCGATCGTCTTCTTGTAGGCGTCCCGGGCGTCGACGGTCAGGCCAAAGCTCTCGAGCAGCCTCCCGACGATGTACCAGTCCGACGGGTCGGGCTCGGCGGACTCGGTGCGGTCCATCGCCTCGAGGACGACGGCCCTCGCCTCCGAGGCGCGGCCCATCTCGGCGTAGACGGTGCCCAGCGTGTTCAGCGTCGATGCCTCCATCCGCCCCGTGCCGTCCACGGCGCTCTGAGCCAGAGAGAGCGTCCGCTCGTCGAGCCGGCCGGCGGCCATGCGGTGCCAGGCGGCGTTGTTGACGTCGATCGCGTTGGACCGAGGGAGGCCGAGCAGCTCCTCCCCCTCGCGGGCGGCGCCCTCGAAGTCGCCGGCCCGAGCCCGCAGCCCCGAGAGGATCCGACGGACGTCGATCTGCTGGGGCTTCCTCTCGAGATGCGCCTGCGCCGCGAGGATCGCTTCCTCCCGGAGCCCGTTCACCTGCAGCGTGAGGAGCAGCAGCGTCGCGGCCGTCTCGCTCTCGGGGCTCCGCCGGTGAAGCTCTCGCGCCGCCGGAAGGGCCCGGGCGGCGTCCCCCGCCTCCAGCTCGGCCCTGACGAGAAGCGCGCTCCGCCGGTCGTCCTCGGGCCGCTCCGCGGCGAGGCGCCGGAGCGTCGCGAGGGCCCGGTCGTCGAACAGGTTCGGTTGCTGGCACGCGAACGCCGCGAGGATGACCTCCGAGGCGTCCTCGCTCGCCGGGTCGAACCAGCGCGTCGCGAGACGGTCGAGCGGAGGCCCTTCGCGGGACCCCTCGGGCTCCATCTCGAGCGCGCGTCGGAGCCAGCTCCGGGCGCCGGGCAGGTCACCCTGGGCGACCAGGGTCTCCGCGTGCCGGCAGAGCGGGTCGGCGATCCCGATGGAGAGAACGCGAAGCCGGCCATCCTCCTCCACCACCCAGTTGTCGCGCGCGCTCGACCCGCCCCCGGCGCCCCGGAGGCGGACCCCCGCCTCGGGAGTCCCCTGGGCGAACCACTGGGCGCTGAAGGTCGTCACGTCGCGCGACACCTCGCGCGACGCGATCCCGGAGGAGGATGCGACCGCGCGCAGGGCGTCGAGGACCTCCGGGAGCAGCGGGTGCAGCGCCTTCGCCGCGAAAGGCTTCAGCGCTCCCGGGTCGGGCCTCTGCGGGGCGAAGACGTTGTAGAGGAACACCCGGAGCGCGGACTCGGCGTCCTTCGGGTCGACCGACGGAGGGGCGGCGGGGATTCGCGCGGCGAGCTCGGCCTTGGCGCCGAGCGCGGCGGCCTCCTTCGACGAACGCGCCGCCTCGCGATAGAGCTCCGCCGCCTCGGCGTACCGCCTCAGGTTCACGAGGAGCTCGGCCGTCTTCTCGAACCCCGCGCCGCGCGCGGCTGCGGCGAGCCGCCGCCGCCCTTCCTCGCGGGCGCGCGCGGCGCCGTCGCCGACGGCGACGGCGGCGATCACGAGGTCGGGGAGCTCCGCGGCGTCGGCCCGCGCGTTCACGAACGAGACCACCTCGCCGTGCCGCCCGGCGAACAGGAGAGCCGTCGCGTAGGCGCGGGCGAGCATCGTCGGCCGCGGGTTCTTCGCGAGAAGCCCGGCGTAGAGCTCGATCGCCTTCGCGAGCCGTCCCTTGTCCGCGAACCGGTTCCCTCCCGCGTCGAACTCGTACGACTCGGCCTCCTCGGCCCGGATCCCGAGGTCGTCGGGATCGAGCTTCGCGGCCTGGGCGAACGCACCGGCCGCGCCGGCGGGGTCCCAACCGGGGCGATACGCACGGCCGAACGAATCGTGAACGAGCGTTCGCGCCAGCGTCTGCCGGGCGGCGGCCGAGGCGGGGGCCAGCCGCACCGCCTCGCGCGCCTCGCGGCGGGCGGCGTCTCCGAGGCCGACGATGAGGAGCGCCCTCGAAAGGCGGCGGTGAGCCACGGCGCCTCTCTCCGGCTCCTTCAGCCCGTCCCGGAGCTTCGCGAAGGCCTCGGCGAAGCGACCCTCGTTGAGGTCCGCTTCCGAGGCGTGGAGGAGACGCACGGCCAGGGCCGCCCGCTCCGAGATCCGCGCCAGGGCCGTGTGCAGCTCCGCCGCCTCGTCCGGAGTCAGGCGGTCCCGGTCGAGGACGACGCGCAGCGTGACGGCGGCGGCACCCTCCGGGTCGATCGCGCTGGAGACCGAGAGCCTCGCAGGTCCGAGCGCCTCCTCCTCGCCGGGCGGCGTCTCGACGACCGCGAAGCCACGCGGCGGCACGACCCGGACGACCGTTTCGCGTGTGAACGGCGTGACCGCCAGGTCCTGGCGGCGCTTCTTCTCCGAGGTGCGGGGGAGCATGGCGGCGCCGAAGGTGCGGGAGATCTGCACCACGGCGGAGACCTCCGCGGTCGTGGCGAAGGTGGAGCCCGACGCCTCGAGGAGAAGGCTGAAGGGCCGGGAGAGGTCACGCGCCTCCCCCCGCTCCGCCTTCACCAGAGTCGCGTCGCCGAGCGACCCCTTCGCGTATTCCTCCATGTGCTCGCGGAAGCTCTTCTCGTCCTCGCCGTCCCAGGAGGCGCGAAGCCGTCCCTCGATCCAGCCGGAGTACGTCGTCCGCTCGCGCACGTCGCACCGTCCCTCGTCCGCGAGCGACACCGTCATCTCGACGCGCTCGACGGCGTCGGCAGCGCGCGAGCGCGGGGTCTTCACCGGAGCTTCGACGCCGGCCCGGCAGACGAGCGCCCAGCGGTCGCGGTCGCCGAGGGGGAGCTCGCCGGCCCGGCTGAAGCGCGAGGTCGGGTCGATCCAGAGATCGAGGCCGGGGACGTGCACGATCGCGTGGTCGAAGCCGCCGAGCGCGGGGAGGTCCGGGGAGATCTCGCGGCCGGGGCCGCTGTCGAGAAGCGCCACCCAGGCCGGGATGCCGAGGCTCCGGAGCCGGCTCACCAGGAGCGTCGCCTGGTCCTTACAGTCGCCGTAGTGCCTCGCGACGGTCTCGGCGGGCGGGGCCGGGACGATGTCCGCCTCGCCGAACGCGAGGCTCGTGTAGCGGACGTCGCGCCGCAGGGCGTCGAGCACCGCCTGGACCTTCGCCCGCGCGTCCGCCGGCAGGTCCGTGGGCGGCGGGAGCGGCGCCCCCTCGGCGATCTGCCCGTCGACGATGCGGGCGTACGTCGCCGCCACGTCGGCCCAGGATCGCCCCGTGGCGAGCTCCAGCCGCGCGTTCGTCTCGACGTCCGACGGGAGAGGGCCCTCGTCCATCTCGGCGAAGGGCTCCGGCTCTGCGCGCTCCCAGGTGCGGACGGTGACGCCCCCTCTCTTCTCGACGACCGGCGACAGGCCGCTGACCCCGCGCACCTTGAAGGCAAGAGGGAGGCCGTCCGGGGCTTTCACGACGACGCGGTACCGCCGGGCGGGTTCGGCCCACCCGAGGAAGGAGAAGTAGCGGGTCCCTCCCGGCAGCGCCGTCTTCTCGGAGGTCACGACCTCGGTCTCCACGACCGCTCCGCTCTCCACCCCGGGGAGCGGCGCCTGCCGGAGCCTCCGGTCGTCGAACACGTCCTCGTCCTCGGAGACCGGCTTGTCGCTGACGGAGGAGGGGTCGAGGACGATGACCGTGCCGTCCTTGCGGATCACGCGCGCCCGCAGGAGGGGCGGCTCGTCGCGCCAGGGCTTCCAGTAGGCCTCCACGGTCGCGGCGTCCTCGACGCCCGCGTCGGTCAGAACCCTCAGGACGCGGCGCCGCGTGAGGGTCCGCCTCCCCTCGGCGTCGAAGACGTAGCGGTCCTCGGACAGCAGCGTCTGCAGCTGCGTCGAGGCCGCGCCGTGTTTCCAGCCCTTTCCGGCCGCCGCCAGGACGTCGGCGGCCGGCGCCTCGAGCGGCGCGTCGAGCCAGGGCTCGTCGTTTCCCTGTGCCCCCTCGGCGCGTGCGAGGCCGGCGTGGCGCAGGGCGAGGACGAGGAGGATCGCGACGATGCGGCGTGCCATCCGGCGAGAATACCCGCTTCAGCTTGCGTCGCCGCCCCGGGAGCCATGTGCCGCCGCACCGAGGCCGATCGGCCCGAGGGGCACGTCGGGAGAGCCGGAGAGCGTCGGCGGGGCCCGGTCATCCCGCGCCCTTCCTTTCGCGACGAGATCCGCGCCGTCCTCGTGCCGCTCGTCGCCCGGGAGCTGGGGCTACCGGGCGCCTGACGCGGCCACGTGCTCCGCGAGGACCGCCAGGGCCCCGTCGGACCGGCCTCGCCGTGCGTTGTCCGCTACGTCGCGCCCCCAGCGGTCGCGCCGCGAGGGGTCGGCGCCGGCCGCCAGCAGGACGCGGAGCGCCTCCGCCTGGTCGCTGTAAGCGGCCTCGTGCGCCGCGGTGAACCCGTCCCGGTCGTCCCGCCGGAGCGTGTCGGGGTCCACGCCCGCGCCGAGCAGACGCTGAAGCGTGGCGGCGTCGCCCTGAGCGGCGAAGCTCCGCAGCGACGCTGCGATCGCGGGCGAGTGCCGACGCGCTCCCGAGGCGAGGAGGGCGTCCACCGCGCCCGCCGAGGCCGCCTCGTCGAGCGGGTACCGGCCGTCGGGCGCGGGCCGGTTCGGGTCGGCCCCGAGCCGCAGGAAGAAGCCCAGGTCGCGCACGGCGTCCGAGCTGCGGCCCGCCGCCTCCACCGTCAACAGGCTCATCCGCCCGGGATCGCGCAGCGCGAGGAGGACGCGGTTGACGCTGACGCTGCCGTCGCCGGGACCGGACTTCCAGTAGGGCCCGTAGAGGTGCGCCATCCCCGCGTGCAGGAGGAGCGCCGGGACGAGGAAGGCGAAGCGGACGCCATGGCGGCGCAGCGCGGCGGAGTCCTCGCGGTGGCTCACGCTCCCGATCCAGGGGACGCTCGCGAGGACGACGGTCAGGGCGAGGACGAGCTGCCAGCCGAGCTGCATGAACGGGGCCCGCCACCAGAGGGCGAGCTCGATCGCGAACGCGACCACGAAGACGAGCGGGTAAAGGGGGCTCTTCCAGCTGCCGGCGATGCGGTCTCGCTCGCGCTGGTCCTCCAGGGTGGGTCCGTACATCGCCCCCTCCTCGGTCGTCGCGTTCCGGCTCGTGTGCGCGGGAGGGTACACCGGGCCGGGCGGCCCGGCTCCGGCGGAGCGGAGTGCGTCTCCGCCGTCCGACGGGTCGCCTCAGGCGTCGGGGACGAGCGTGTCGTCGCCCGCCGCGGCCTCCTCGGGCTCCCCCGGCACCGCCGCCGGCACCGCCCAGGGCCCGCGCTCCCCGATCTGCTGCCGCCACATGGCGTAGTAGAGGCCCCGCTTCTCGACGAGCTCGTCGTGGCTCCCCGTCTCGACGATCCGGCCGCGCTCGAGGACGTGGATCGTCCCGGCGTGGGCGACCGTGCTGAGCCGGTGCGCGATGAGGATCACCATGTGCTGCCGGCTCCCCGAGACCTCGCGGACGGAGGCCGCGATCTCCTGCTCGGTGATCGAGTCGAGCGCCGACGTCGCCTCGTCGAAGATGAGGAGCCGCGGGCGGCGCAGGAGCGCGCGGGCGATCGAGAGGCGCTGGCGCTCCCCGCCCGAGACCCTGAGGCCGGACTCGCCGAGCCGAGTGTCGAGGCCCCGGCCCGAGCGCTCGAGGAGGGGCGTCGCCGAGGCCCGGCGGAGCGCCTCGAGCATCTCCTCGTCGGTCGCGTCCTCTTTCACGAGGAGGAGGTTCTCGCGGATCGACCCCGAGAAGAGCTGCGGGTCCTGCGTCACGAAGCCGACCTGCCGCCTCACGCGGTTGACCCGCAGCTCCTGGATCGGCACGCCGTCGATCGTGATGACGCCCGACGTCGGCCGGTAGAGGCCGACGAGGAGCTTCACGAGCGTCGACTTCCCCGAGCCGGACGGGCCGACGAAGGCGACGGTGTCGCCGAGCTCGGCCGAGAACGCGATGTGCTCGAGCGCGTCCTCGGCCGCCCCTCGGTAGCGGAACGAGACGTCCTCGAAGCGCAGGCTCGAGATCTCGCCGACGTCGACGGGCTCCTCCGGCCGCTCCTCGACCGGCGTCGCGAGGAGCCGGCCGAACGCGGCGAGCGAGGCTTCGGCCTCCCTGTGGTTGAGGAGGACGTTCCCCATCTGCTGGAGCGGGCCGAAGATCGTGTTCAGGATGACCTGGAAGGCGATGAGCTCGCCCGGCGAGAGCGCCTTGCGGAAGATGAGCCATAGGAGGATGAAGAGGATCGACTGGCGGAGGACGTTGATGATCGCCGCCTGCAGGAAGGCGAGCCCCCGCACGCGCCTCACCTTCGCCATCTCGAGGTCGAAGATCCGCCGCGTGTAGCCGGAGAGGCGCCGGAACTCGGTCCGGGCGAGGCCGAGGCTCCTCACGAGCTCGATGTTCCGGAGCGACTCGGTGATCGCCCCCGACATCTTCGCCGTCTCGCGGACGACCTGCCTCTGGACGGTCTTGATCCGGCGGCTCAGGAGCCCCGTCAGCGAGCCGAGGACGAGGACCCCGATTCCGAAGGCCGGGATGAGGAGCCAGTGGCGGGTGACGCCGTACCAGACGAGGAAGCCGACGCCGACGAGCGAAGAGTAGAGGACGGTGACGGCCGCGTTCACGAACCGCTCGGTGTCCGTCCTCACCTTCGTCAGGAGGGCCATCGTCTCGCCGCTCGACCGCTCCTCGGTCTCCTCGAAGGCGAGCCTCAGCGTCCGGCGAAGGCCGTCGTCGAACATCGCCCGCCCGACGCTCTGGACGAGGAGGCGCATGACGTATTCCTGGAGCGCGGCGGCGAGGCGGGCGGCGAGCGCCACGACGGCCGCGACGAGGAGCCAGGAGAGCGCGCCGCGGACGAGCTCGGCCTCGGAGCGGCCCGCGGGAGCGAGGACGTAGCGGTCGACGATGAGGCCGAAGACGAGCGGGTCGACGAGTGTCAGGACCTGCGCGAGGCCCGCCAGGAGGAGCGTCGCCGCCACGAGCCCGCGATGCGGCCGCAGGTAGCGGCCGAGGATCCTCATCGGGGCTTCGCGCGTCGCCGCGCCGGCCGGGCCTTCGTTCATCGGCCGGCAAGGTACCACCGAGCGGCCCGGACGCGCGGCTCGGACGGCCCGGGGCCGCGCCGCCGGCGAGGTAGACTGCCGCCCGTCTTCGACCCCGGATCCCCGCAGGCCCGCGAGCCCCGAGGGTCGCCGCCGGAGCCGGGACGGCCTTCCTCCCGGAAAGGAGAACCCCGATGCCCCACCCGCACGCGCGCCGGAGCGCCTGAGGCCGAGAGGGTGCAGCTCCCCCGTGCCGCGGGTGCCACGACCCTGCGCGTGTCGGTCACCGACCGGTGCAACCTTCGGTGCGCCTACTGCATGCCGGAGGAGGGGATCCGGCTCCTGCCGCGGAGCGAGATCCCGCCCTTGACGGAGATCGCCGAGGCGGTCGCCTGGCTCGTCCCCCGTTTCGGGGTCGACCGGGTGAAGGTGACCGGGGGCGAGCCGCTCGTGAGGGGCGGCGTCCCCGCGCTCGTCGCGAAGGTCGCGGCGATCCCCGGGGTCCGCGAGGTCTCCATGACGACGAACGGCACGCTCCTCGCGCCGATGGCGGCGGAGCTCGCCGCGGCGGGCCTCGCGCGCGTGAACGTCTCGCTCGACACGCTCGACGCGGCGCGCTTCCGCGACCTGACGCGCGGCGGGAGGGTCGGGGAGGTCCTCGAGGGGATCGACGCGGCGCTCGCGGCCGGCCTTTTGCCGCTCAAGGTCAACGCCGTCCTGAGGAAGAGCTCCTTCCGCGAGGACCTGCCCCCCCTCCTCGGGCTCGCGGCCGCGAAGGGCGTCGAGATCCGCTTCATCGAGCTGATGCAGACCGGGACGGAGGCCGCCTGGGCCGCCGCGGAGCGCGTCACCGGCGACACCGTGCGCGCGTGGCTCGAGTCGGAGGGCGCCGTCCTCTCGCCCCTCGACGGCCGCCCGAACGCCCCGGCCCGGAGGACCGCCGTCTCGTTCCGTGGCGTCTCGGTCGTCGCAGGGTGGATCGACCCGGTCAGCGACTCTTTCTGCGACGACTGCGACCGCCTCCGGCTCGACGCGCGAGGGCGTCTCCGGCGCTGCCTCATGGACGAGGAGCTCTTCCCGCTCGTCGAGCTCCTCCGGCGCGGCGGAGCCGCCCTCGAGGAGGCCGCCGCCTACCTCGCGCGGAAGCGGCCGCCGGCCGCGATGGGGATCGGCTCCGCGATGGCCTCGATCGGCGGGTAGCCGCCCCGCCCGACGCGGTCGCGGGGGGGGCGGTTCGCGGCTCCTACCGGATCTCGACGAGCTCGACGCGGCGGTTCTTCGCCCGGCCCTCGTCCGTGGCGTTCGACGCGACCGGGGCATAGGGGCCGACGCCGTGCGGGACGAGCCGCTTCCCGTCGACCGAGAGCTTCTTCGTGAGCCAGGCGGCGACCGAGGCGGCCCGCCCGGAGGCGAGAGCGACGTTGCTCTCGGCGGAGCCGACGGAGTCGGTGTGACCGACGACCCAGACCTTCAGGCCGGGGCTCGCCTGGAGGAGCTTCGCGACCTCGCGCAGGGCCGGCTCCGACTCGGGCTTCACGTCGGACTTGCCGAAGTCGAAGAAGATGCCGGGGACCTCGACGTGGCCGGTCCGCGCGAGGCCGCCCTTGAGCGCGTCCGCGTTCGCGACGACGTCCTGCTTCATCTCCTGCCGCTCGACGAGGACGACGTAGTAGGTGGCGGCGCGGGTGTAGACCTCCGCCCACGTCTCCCGTCCGTCCTTCGAGATGCGGAGCGTCGTGTTCATGTAGGCGCCGTCGGAGTCGTGGAGGACCTCGCCGCCGACCTGCTTCGCGGCGGCCTGGTAGTTCCGCTTCACCTGCAGGGGGCTCGGCACCGGTCCCGCGGCCCGGTCGAACGAGTAGGTGTAGACGGTCTTGCGCCCCTCGACCTTCACCTTCTCGACCTTCGCGCCGGTCTTCACGGGGAACTCGTAGACGTCGAACGCCGACTCCTTGAAGGCGCCGGCTCCGACGAGGAAGGCGCCCGGCATCCGGGTGAAGAGCGCGGGGTCCGTGTAGCCCTTGTAGTCCGTCATCCCGCCGGCGAGCGCCGGGAGGGTCGCGACGAGGAGGACGGCGCGGGTCAGGGAGCGTGACAGCGTCATGTGCAGCCTCCGCCGTGATTCGACTTTCGAGGTCCGGATCGGCAGCCGGAAATTATAGGCGCGGGCCGCTCCGCCCCCGTGGCGCCCTCTGTCGCCGCCCTTCCGCCGAGGGGACCGGATCGGACCCGAGATGCGTCCTATCGCGCCGCCGGCCTCCCCACCCACGCGTAGAAGCTCGGGAGCGCGAGGAGCGTGAAGAGGGTGGAGGTGACGAGGCCGCCGACCATCACGATCGCGAGCGGCCGCTCGAGCTCGCTCCCCGCGATGCCGAAGAGCATCGGGAGGAGGCCGAGGATCGCCGCGCCCGCCGTCATCAGCTTCGGTCGGACGCGCCCGAGCGAGGCCTCGCGGAGCGCCTCGGCGAACGGGACGCCCGTGGCGGCGAGCGCCTTCGTCTGCGTGATGAGGACGAGGCTGTTCTGGACCGCGACGCCGAAGAGGCCGATGACGCCGACGATGGAGCTGATGTTCCAGCTCTCGCCGGCGAGCCAGAGCGCGACGAGGCCGCCGACGAAGGCGTCGGGGAGCGTCGCGAGGACGACGAGGACCTCCCGCCACGTCCCGAGCGCCGCCCAGAGGAGGCCGACGACGAGGACGAGGGCGACCGCGATCGCGACGGCGAGGCGCCGCTGCGTCTCGCGCGCCTCCTCGATCTTGCCGCCGTACCTCACGATCGTCCCCTTCGGAAGCTCGGCCTCACCCACCGCCTTCGCCACGCGCCGCGCCGTCCCGCCGAGGTCGCCCTCGACGCGGACGTTGACGGCGAGGCGCCGCTGCCCCGCCTCGCGACGGAGGACGCTCGGCGTCGCGGTCTCCGAGAAGACGGCGAGCTGCCCCAGCTCGAGGACCCGCCCCCCGTCGACGACGACGGGGAGCCGCCGGAGCTTCTCCGGGGTCGTCCGCCCGTCGTTCGGGAAGCGGACGACCCGCTCGATACGCTGCGGGCCGTCGTGGCGCGCGCCGGCCTCGAGGCCCTGGAGGGCCGCGGAGAGCGTCTGCGCGACGAGCCGCCGCGGCACGCCGAGGCGGCGGAGCGCGTCGTCGTCGGGGACGACGTGCCACCGCGGGAGCGGCCCTCCCGTGTCGGGACTGACGGAAGCGACGCCCGGCACGCGCGAGAGGCTCTGCTGAAGTCGCGGGAGCGTCGCCGCGAGGAGGTCGAGGTCGGGGTGGAAGAGCTTCACCTGGACGTCGGCCGGCGTCCCGCCGATCCCCTCGGCGATCCGCATCTGCATCGGCGTCGTGATCTCGACCGGGAACGGGAGGTCCTCGACCCGCTCCGCCACGATCCTTTCGACGGCCTGGGTGTCGGCCCCCTTCTCGAGGACGACGAGGACGTCGCTCAGCGTGTGCGGCATCGGGTCCTCGGCGACCTCGCCCCGGCCCGTCCGCCGGTAGACCGTCGCGACTCCCGGGACCTCCATCAGCCGCGCCTCGAGCCGGAAGTTCGCCTCGTCGACGGCCGCGAGGCTCGTCTCCGACGGGAGCTTCGACTGGAGCATCAGCGCCCGCTCGTCGAGCGTCGGGAGGAAGTCGGTGCCGAGCCGCAGCGCGAGCACGACCGCCGGGACGGTGAGGCCGAGGGCGAGGACGCGGACGAGGAGCCCGTGGCCGAGCGCCCAGTCGAGCGCCGGGCGGTAGGCGGCCTTGATCGCCGTCACGAGCCGCGGCTCGGCGAGCGAGGCGTCCTTCGCGACGAGCCTCTCGACGAGGGCCGGGACGAGCGTGAAGCTGAGGACGAGGCTGATCGTCATCGCCGAGGCGACGGAGACGGCGAGCGGCGCGTAGAGCCGCCCCGCGAGGCCGCCGACGGCGAGGAGCGGGACGAAGACGGCGAGGATGACCGCGACCGCCGTGACGATCGGCACGGCGACCTCCGCCGCCGCGCGGGCGACGAGGCCCCGGCGGTCGCCGCCGGCGCCGCGCAGGCGGTGGACGAGGTTCTCGACCATGATGACCGCCGCGTCGACGAGGAGCCCGACGGCGATCGCGAGGCCGCCGAGCGTCATCGCGTTCAGGCCGAGGCCCGCGGCCGCGAGCGGTATCGCGGCGCCGAGCGTGGCGAGCGGGAGGACGGAGAGGACGACGAGCGCGCCGCGGAGGTTCCCGAGGAGAAGGACGAGGACCGCCGCGACGAAGAAGGCTCCCAGGAGGAGCGCCTTCGAGACGCCGTTCAGCGCGTCGGTCACGAGCTCTCCCTGGTCGTACATCAGCGTCAGGACCATCCCCGAAGGGAGCCCCGCGCGGAGGTCGTCGAGCATCGCCCTCACTCCGTGCGAGACGGCGATCGTGTCGGCCGCGGGCTGCTTGATGACGCGCAGGGAGACGTCCTCGTGCCCCTGGTGGCGGGCGAGGCCGCGCCGGAAGCCGGGCCCCTCGCGGACGTCCGCGACCTCGCCGAGCGTGACGACGCCGTGCGGCGTCGCGACCGGCAGCCGGCGGACCTGCTCCGGGCCCGCCGCGAGGCTCCCCACCGTGACGAACCACCCCTTGTCCTGGATCTCGAGGACCCCGGCCGCGGAGTCCTGTTCCGTCCCCTCGAGCGCCTCGAGGACGCGGTCGAGGCCCACCGCGAGGAGCCGCATCCTCTCGGGGTCGAGCGAGACGTGCAGCTGACGCTCCTCCCCCCCGAGGTGCTCCACCCGCGCGACGCCGGGAACCGACTGGAGGCGCGGGACGAGGACCTTCTCCGTGTAATCGCGGAGGACCATCGGGTCGACGTCGGGCCCGCCGAGGACGATCTCCTGGATCTCCTGGAGCCGCCCCGCCGCGCTCGTGACGAGCGGCGCGCGCGTCCCCTCGGGGAACTCGGCGACGGCGGCCTGGAGCCGCTCGGAGACGAGCTGCCGCGCGCGCCACGGGTCCGTCCCTCCCTCGAACGTCACGACGACCTGCACGACCTCCGCCTGCACCGTCGAGACGACCCGCTTCACGCCCGGCAGCCCGCCCACGGCCTGCTCGATCGGCTGCGCGACGGTCAGCTCCAGCTCCGTCGCCGCCCGACCGGGGCTCTGGATCAGGAGCGTGAGGCCGGGCAGGGTCAGGTCGGGGAAGAGGTCGCGACGAAGCGAGGAGAACGCCACGATCCCCGCGAGGAGCCAGACGAGGGCGAGCGCGAAGACGACACCTCCGCGCGAGAGGACGGCCCCGAAAAGGCGCGGAAGGAGGGGACGCCCCGGGAGCGGCGAGGAGACCGGCGACACGGGTTCCCCCGGATCCGTCTCAGTGGTCATGGGCGTCCCCTCCGCTCTTCGTCTTCAGGAGCGCGGCCTTGAGGAGATAGGCGCCGTCGGTGACGACGGTCTCGCCCGGCTCGAGGCCGTCGAGGACCATCACGTCGCCCCCCAGCTCGGTGCCGCGCTTCACGGGGCGGAAGTGCGCGTGCCCTTCCTCCCTCACGAAGACGCCCCACGAGCCCTCGACCTGCTGGAGGGCGTTCTGCGGGAGGATCACGGCCGAGGCGAACGGGACGCGGACCTCCACCGGCTTTCCCGGGATCGGCAGCGGCCCGCCGGCGAGGCGGAGACGGTAGGAGAGACGCCGCGTCTCGGCACCGAGGAGGGCCGGGAGGCCGGTGACGCGGGCGCGCCAGCGCCTCCCGTCCGACGCCCTCACGTCCGTCTCGTCGCCGAGCGTCCACTCCGGCCCGGGGAGCGGGAGCTCGAGGAGGACGAGCGACGCCGCGCCCGACTGGAACGACCCGAGCTCCTCCCCGGCCGCGACCCCCTGCCCGACGCGGACCTTCCACTCCACGACCGAGCCGCGCGCCGGGGCCTTCACGACGAAACGGCCCGAAGCCGCGCCGGGAGCGACCCCGCGCGAGGCGAGGCCGAGGCGCGCGGCCCCCTCTTCGGCACGCGCCGCGGCCGCCTCGCTCCGCACCTCCTCGAGCTCGCGCGCCGACGTCGCGTTCCCCGCGGCGAGACGCTCCTCGCGCGCGAGGTCCGACTCGGCGCGCTGGCGCCGCGCCGACGCGGTCAGGAGGCGCGCCTCGAGGTCGGCGAGCTCGGGGCTCGCGAGCGTCACGAGCGCGGCGCCCGCCGCGACCGGCGCCTGGGGCGGCGCAAGGGGCGCGAGGACGATTCCCGAGACCGGCGCGGCGAGGACGGCCTGCGCGTTCTCGTCGCCGATCGCCTCGCCCGGGAACCAGGCCCCCTCGGAGCGGCGCGGCGGCGCCTCGACGAGCCGGAGGCCCCGGATCCCGTCGAGGCGGACGGCGAGGCCGGACGGTCCTTCGCCGGCATGGGCCGCTTCGTCTCCGTGCGGGTGCTCGGCCTCGTGATCGTGCTCCTCCGCGCGGTCGTGGCCGTTCCGGCCGTCGCGTCCCTCGGGAGCCGGGCGGCCGCAGCCGGAGGCGAGGGAGACGAGGACGGCGAGGAAGACGAGGACGGTCGCATCGGGGCGCTTCACGGCGTGACTCCTTTCGTCAGGGCGGAGAGCTCGGCGGAGAGGACGAAGGCGTCGCGGAGCCTCTCGAGCGCGGCGAGGCGCCCGTCGAGGAGCGGACGGCGCGCGGTGACGGCCTCCGTCGGTCCGTCCTTCCCTTCCCGCACCCGAAGGTCCACGGCGGCGAGAGCCTCCTCGAACGGCCTCCCGTCGGGCGCGGGGCCGAGGTCGCGCACCCTCTCGAGCGCCCCGGCAAAGCGCGCCTCGAGCCGGCGCCGCTCCGTGTGGGCCTCGCGCCGGCGCGCCTCCCCGAAGGTCCGCGCGGCCTCGTCGCCCGTGCGCCGCTCGCCCGGGAGAGGGAAGCGGTAGGCCAGCCCGGCCCGCGCCACCGAGTCGGCTCCTTCCCTCGCGAGCGACCCGACGAGGCTCCACCGCTCGAGGCGGTCCGAGCGCTCGAGCGCGTCGAGCGCGACGTCGAGCGCGAGGCGCGCGTCGAGGGACGCCCGCGCGGCGCCCGTCGCGAAGCGCGCCTTCGCCTCCGCCTCCTCCGGCCACGCGGCGAGGGGCGGCGCGGCGAGCGGCTGCGGCGCCTCGGGAAGGTCGGCGAGCGCGCGGAGCGCTCCCCACGCCTCGGCCGCGTCTCGCCGCGCCCGGTCGAGGTCGCCCCGCGCGCGCAGGAGGTCGGCCTCGACGAGGCTCAGCGTGTACGGCGCGTCCGCTCCCGCCGCGACCCGCCGCGCCGCGACGTCGCGCCAGCCCTCGAGGAGCGAGCGCTGCCCGGCGAGCGCCTCGACGCGGCTCGCGGCGAGCCAGGCTTCGGCGTACGCCTCCGCGAAACGGCGTTCGGCCTCCGCCTCCGCCGCGGCGAGCAGGAGCGGCGCAGCCTCGTCCAGCCGCGCCGCGGCCGCCGAGAGGGCGCCGCCGCGGAGGCGCAGCGGGACGTCGGCCTCGGCCGCGACGTCCGCCGTCGTCGCCTCGTCCTCGGTGCGGCGCGGGCCGGCCGCGACGCCGACGACCGGCCCCTCGCGGGCAAAGCCCCCGGATGCGGCGAGCTGCCGACGTCGCTCGGAAAGCTCGGCGCGGAGCCGAACGACGGTCTCGTCCTCGAAGGCCATCGCCCTCGCGCTCGCGAGGTCGAGCGGCGGGGCCGCGGACGCCCCCGCGGCGACGCCGCAGGAGGCGAGGAGGAGCAGGGCAGCTCTCATGGGCACCTCGGTCGGGGCGCGGCACGCGCCGCGCGCCTCAGGGCGGAGGTCGGAAGGGGGCGGGGCGCCGACGCGTCGCGCGGCGAGGCCTCTCGCCCGCGATCCGCCGCGTCGCCCGTTTCGTCAGACCGAGGCGCTGATCGGGACGTGCGCGATGTCGGCGCGGTGCGCCTCGGAGGGCGAGGCGGCGGGCGTCGTCAGCTCGAACCCCTCGCGCGGGGCCGGCGACTCCACGCGGGAGAGCCGGGGCGGGACGGGGCTGAGCCGCGTGCCGCAGGCGCAGGCGCCGCAGACCGGCGAACAGCGCCCCGCGTCCGAGTCGTCGGGGCACCCCTCCGCGCACTCCGCCCCGGCGAAGAGCGAGCCGAGGCTCGTCTCCTGCGCGAGGGAGAGCGAGAGGAGCGCCACGAGGAGGAGCCGCGCCACGGGCGGGGAAGATAGCACGCGCCCCTCGGGCGAGGCCGGCGGCGGCGAACTCGCCCGCTCAGGCGGAGCGGGGTGCCGCGCGCCGCTTGGCGAAGGCGAGGATCGCCCCGAGCGCGAGCGAGAGGAAGGCCGCGAAGAGGACCCTCAGCTCCGGCGGGAGGAGGAACGTCACCGTGTGGGCCGGGATCCAGAAGAGCGGGATCGTCTTCAGGATCACGAACCCGACGAACCCCTTCCAGTCGATCGCCGCCGCGACGGCCGCGGCGCCGACGGACGGGACACACGCGAGCCGCCCCTCCGCCAGGTCGAGCCAGGTGTCCGTGAGCCGGTGGAGGAGCATGAGCGCGACGCCCCAGCTCAGGTTCATGACCGTGCTGATCCAGAAGGCCGTCGCGACCTTCGCGCCGAGCGCTCCGGGAAGTACCGGGAGCAGCCCGGCGCCGATCGCCGCCGGCACGCCCGCGGCGTAGACGGGAAAGAGGAGCGCGAGCGCGGCCCCGAGGAGCCCCCAGACGACGGCCCGCCACGCCGGGCCCGCGGGGAGCCGCCAGCCCCCCGAGACGACGCGGATCGCGAGGAGCTCGCCGAGGCTCGCGAGGAGGGCGAACTTCAGGAAGCCCATCGCGTAAGGGTGGGCCTTCGTCGTCCCGACGACCCACGCGTGCGTCGCCGGGAGGACGAGGAGGAGGACGACCGCCGCGAGGACGGCGCCGAACGCGAAGTCTCCGCGCCTCACGCGGCGGTCTTCCCCGCCTCGCCGGCCGGAGCCGGTCGCAGGGCGTCGACGGCGAGGGCGACCGCGACCGTCACGAGGCTCCCCGCGAGCGTGTAGAGCGGCCAGGCGAGCTTCGTCCCGAGGACGACGAAGACCATGACGCCGACGCCCGAGAGGAAGCCGGCCGTCGCGGCGCGCCGGCCCGTCTTCCCGCGGACGGCGAGGAGGAAGAGGCCGAGGAAGCCGCCGTAGGTGAACGACGCGATCGAGAGCGCGAGCTCGACGACGGCCTGCCCGGTGCCGATGAAGACGAGGGCCGCGCCGGTCAGGAGGATCGCCCACCCGAAGCTGACGCGGCGCGAGAGGCGGAGCTTCTCGTCCTCGCTCGCGAGGCGCCCCCTCCTCGTCGAGGCCCAGAGGTCGAAGACCGTGGAGCTCGAAATCGAGCTGATCGAGCCGGAGACGGTCGACATCGCCGCCGCGAGGAGCCCCGCGATGATGAGCCCCGAGAGGCCCGACGGGACCTGCTCGACGATGAACTTCGGGAAGACCGCGTCCCCCTTCAGCGGCAGGTCGCCGTAGTAGAGGAAGAGGAGCGTCCCGACCGACAGGAAGAGCGCGAACTGGAGGATGACCGCGACGCCGCTCGCCACGAGGGCGCGCCGCCCGTCGCGGAGGCTCTCCGTCGCGAAGAGCCGCTGGACGATGATGTAGTCGGTGCCGTGGGAGGCCATCGAGAGGACGGCCCCGCCGAGGATCGCCGTCAGGACGTGGTACGGCGAGGTCAGGAACCCGCCGTCCGTCTGGAAGACCGTGAGCTTCCCCGCCGCGGCGGCTTCGGCGAGCCGCGCGCCGAGCTCCGGGATCTTCGGGACGAGGACGGCGAGGGCGACGAAGCCGCCGACGACGTAGACGCCGAGCTGTATGACGTCGGTCCAGATGACGGCCCTCACGCCCCCGACCTGGACGTAGATCACCGTCACGGCCGCCGTCAGGAGGATCGCCCCGACGTAGAGGGTCGGGTCGCCGACGTCCGCGAAGAGGTTGTAGCCGCGGAAGATGACGACGAGAGGGATCGCCGTCGCGTAGAGCCGCACGCCGTCCGCGAAGATCCTCGTCAGGATGAACGTCCCCGAGGCGAGCCGCCTGACGCCCGTCCCGAACGAGCGCTCGAGGAGCGCGTACGAGGTCGTCAGCTCCCCCTCGAAGTAGCGCGGCAGGAGGACCCAGGCGATGACGATCCGGCCGAGGAGGTAGCCGAAGGAGAGCTCGAGGAAGCCCCAGGCCCCCTTCCAGGCCATCCCCGGCACCGAGATGAACGTGAGGGCCGACGTCTCCGTCGCGACGATGGACGCCGTGACGGCCCACCAGCCGATCTTCTTCTCCGAGAGGAAGTAGTCCTTCGCGGACGCCTGCCTTCCCCCCTTGGCGAGGCCGAACGCGGCGATGCCCCCCATGTAGAGGACGACGACGACCCAGTCGAGCGCGGAGAAGCCGCTCACCGCGCCCCTCCCCTGCCGGGACGGCCCTCGACGACCCTCCGGAACGCTCCCGATCTCCCGGTCCTCTGCATCCTCGTGCTCTCCTCGGGGACGGGCCGGACGGCGTGCCGGACCGCGTCGCGCAGTTTACGTCGATGGGGCGCCCGGGCGGCGCAGCCTCCGCCCTCGGCCTGCTCCGGGGCGACTCTGCACAGGCTCGAGGCCGAGCCCGGTTTCGGGGTCCGTTTCGCGGCGGCTCACCGGAGGACGGCGAACTCGGCCCGGCACCCTCCCCTGACCCAGATTCCGGTCTTGTCGTAGCCCCAGGTCCGGTTGAGGACGCACGGGGCCTCGCTCGTCTGACGAATCAGCCCGGCTCCGCGGACGGACTCGAAGGAGCAGCGCTTCTCGGCTCCGTCGACCGACTCGCAGGCGGTCCTCAGAGCCGCCTTCGGGACGGCGGCCTCCTCGAGGCGGAAGCCGCCGAGGGCGAACTGTCCTCCGCACCCCCCGGAAACCCACACGCCCGTCTCGTCGAACCCCCACGTCTCGTCGAGGACGCAGCGTCCCGTCCCCGTGACGCGCACGAGCGCGACCCCGAGCTTCGTATCGGCCGCGCAGCGCGTCCGTTCTCCCCCGGATTCGCATTGGACGGTGAGGGCCCTCGGTTTCGCGTCTTTCGCCGCGGGAGCGTCTTCCGCCTCGAACAGGCCGACGCACCCGCCGCTGACCCAGACGACGCCGCTCGCCTGCGCCCCCCAGGTCACGCCTTCGACGCAGCGGTTCTGGCTGAGGTCCGCAACCAGCCGGATCTTCCCGGTCGGAGCGACGCGGCACGTCTGCAGGGCGGAAGAGGATCCGCATCGGACCTGCGCGCCCGGGGCCGCGCCGGAGCCCGCCACCAGTACGACGGACGCGACGACGACAGCGGCTCTCATCCGGTGGATCATCCTACGTCCCGCCTTCCCCGGCGCGGTTCTTTCCCTCCGCCCGATGCTCTCCCGGCGGACGCGGTCGTCACCTCGCCGGCGGCCTGCCGCCCCGGTAGAACCGGACGTGGGCGTACTCGAGCGTCGCGAGCCCCTCGGGGACGTGCCCCTCGATCTCGCCGAGGAACGCCTCGAGCTTCTCGCGGACGTCCACGATCTCGACGACGACGGGGAGGTCCTCCGAGAGCCGCTCGATCTTGAAGGTGTGGAGGCGGCTGTGGGCGCCGAAGCCCATCACGCCGCGAAGGACCGTCGCCCCGGCGAGGCCCCGTTCCTTCGCCCTTCCGACGAGCCACTCGTAGAGGAGCTTCCCTTCGTGGCGATCGCTCTCGCCGACGAAGATCCGGAGGAGGGCGCCGTCTTCCGGGAGGGTCATCGTCACCTCCAGAGGAGCTGGGCGGCGGCCCGGCCGAGCGCCACCGCCAGGAGACCGAGGACGAGCTGGCCCCCGGCGTTCGCGGCGGCCGCGAGGGCCTCGCCGCCCCGCAGGAGGTTCAGCGTCTCGTTGCCGAAGGACGAGAATGTCGTGTAGCCGCCGAGGACGCCGACGAAGAGGAAAGTCCGGGCGTTCCCGGAGGGGACGCCGCGCTCCTCGGCGAGCTGGGCGAGCACCCCGATCGCGAAGCAGCCCGAGACGTTCACGGCGAAGGTCCCCCACGGGAACGTCGCGCTCCGGGCGAGCGTCTGCGCCGCCCCGCCGAGGAGGTGCCGGAGCGAGGCGCCGATGCCGCCTCCGAGGAAGACGAGGGCGAGGGCCTTCATCGGTCGGGGGAGCCTAGCACCCGCACGGGCCTGCGCCCCTCAGCGGCGAAGGGCCGCGATGCTCCGGACGCGCCACGCCGCGAGGAGCGCCGCGAGCGCGGCGCTCGCGACCCTCACCCACGTCGTCTCGACGATGAAGATGCCGACCATCAGCGCCAGGATCGGGAGGAGGTAGACGACGGCCCAGCGGGCGACGTAGCCGCCGAAGCTCGGCATCGCGACGCCGTCCGACTCCGCGATCGCCTTGACCATGAAGTTCGGGCCGTTCCCGATGTACGTCATCGCGCCGCAGAAGACCGCGCCGAGGCTGATCGAGACGAGGAAGACCTCCCGCACCCCGGCGACGGCCGGCTCGCCGCCCAGCGCCTTCGCGAGCTCGAAGAAGGTGACGTAGGTCGGCGCGTTGTCGAGGACGGAGGAGAGGCTCCCGGCGAAGACGAAGAACGTCACCCGGTTCAGCGGCAGCTCCGGCGCCTTCTGGGCGAGGTAGGCGAGCGCCGGGACCATCGTCAGGAAGATGCCGACGAAGAGCGCCGCGACCTCCTGGATCGGCCCCCACTCGAAGCGGTTGTCCTCGAAGCGGGCCTTCCGGTCGCCGAGGAAGAACGAGAGGGCCGCCGCCGACAGGAGGACGATCTCCCGGAACGGGACCCACGCCGCGAGCGGCGCGTGCCCCTCGCGGATCGCGTGCAGGTCGACGGAGGGTGCGAGCGCGACGGCGGCGACGATGACGCCGAGGAGGGCGATGCTCCCCTTCCCGTGAAGCGCGAGCGGCTTCACCTCCGCGGCGTCCTTCACGAGGTCGGGCATCTCCTCCGTCCGCCACGCGGCGCTGTCGAGGGCGTAGTAGGTCAGGAGAAGCATCCCGTTCACGAAGAGCCACTCGGGGAAGAGCTTCAGCGTCCAGAGGAACGGCACGCCGCGGAGGAGACCGAGGAAGAGCGGCGGGTCTCCGAGCGGCGTCAGGAGGCCGCCGCAGTTCGCGACGACGAGGACCGTGAAGACGACCGTGTGGACCTTGTGCTTCCGCTCCCGGTTCGTGTTGAGGAGCGGCCGGACGAGGAGCATCGCGGCCCCCGTCGTCCCGATGAGGGAGGCGAGGACGGCCCCGGCGCCGAGGAAAAGCGTGTTGTTCCGTGGCGTCGCCTGGATGTCGCCCGCGACGAAGACGCCGCCGCTCACGACGAAGAGCGAGAGGAGGAGCGTGATGAACGAGGCGTACTCGACGAGCGCGTGGATCACCTCGGTGCGGCCGCCGAGCGACCAGCACCAGACCGCCATCGGGAGCCCGAGGACGAGGGCGACGAGCAGCTGAAAGCGCCGTCGTTCCCAGAGGTGCTTCGTCGCGTGCATCAGCGGGAACGTCGCGATCGCCGCGAGGAGCGCCGCGAACGGCAGGATTCCGTACCAGGGAACCGTCATCTCGACCTCGGTCCCGCCCCGGGGCGGGCTGCGGATTCTTCCGGGAACGCGCCGCGGCGGCCCCGGGCAGGGCCGCCGCGGGCGGGAACGCTACTTGAGGAGCGCGAGGAGGCTGCCCGCCGCGACCGCCGTGCCGATGACCCCGGCGACGTTCGGCCCCATGGCGTGCATCAGGAGGTAGTTGTCCGGGTCCTCGGCCTGCCCGACGTTGTGGGCGACACGCGCCGCCATCGGGACGGCCGAGACGCCGGCCGCGCCGATGAGCGGGTTGACGGGGGTCCCGGGGAGCCGGGACATGACCTTGGCGATCAGGACGCCGCCCGCCGTCGAGACGGCGAAGGCGACGCAGCCGAGGACGAGGATCTTGAGGGTCGCCGCCCGGAGGAAGCTGCCGCCGTCCATCGTCACCCCGACCGAGAGGCCGAGGACGATCGTCACGAGGTTGATCAGCTCGTTCTGGGCCGAGCGGGTCAGGCGCTCCGTGACGCCGCACTCGCGGAGGAGGTTCCCGAACATCAGGAGGCCGATGAGCGACGTGGCCGCCGGGACGATGAGCGCGCAGATGACCGTGCTGACGATCGGGAAGGCGATCCGGAGCCACTTCGGGACGTCGAAGTTCGCCTCCATCCGGATGAGGCGCTCCTTCTTCGTCGTCAGGAGCTTCATGATCGGCGGCTGGATGAGCGGCACGAGCGCCATGTAGGAGTAGGCCGAGACGGCGATCGCTCCGAGGAGGTGGGGCGCGAGCTTGATCGTCAGGTAGATCGACGTCGGACCGTCGGCGCCGCCGATGATCCCGATCGCGCCCGACTCCTGCGGCGTGAAGCCGAGCTGGTTCGCCGCGAGGAACGTCCCGAAGACGCCGAGCTGCGCGGCGCCGCCCAGGAGGAACGTCTTCGGGTTCGCCAGGAGCGGCCCGAAGTCGGTCAGCGCCCCGAGGCCGAGGAAGATGAGCGGCGGGAAGATCTCGAGCTCGACCCCCTGGAAGAGGTAGTGGAAGAGACCGCCCGGCGCCCCGTCGGCCGGCAGGTTCATTAGGCCGTTCAGGGGGAGGTTCGTCATGAGCGCCCCGAACCCGATCGGGACGAGGAGGAGCGGCTCGAACTCCTTCTTGATCGCGAGCCAGAGGAGGAGGAACGCGACCGCGATCATCACCCCCTCGCGCCACGTCAGCGCGAGGAAGCCGGTCTGCGCGATCAGCTTCTCCACGTCACCCCTCCGGGGCGTAGCGGATGAGCGGGTCGCGCACCTGGACGGACGCGCCCGCCTCCACGCAGACCTCCGCGATCGTCCCGCTGCGGGGGGCGTAGATGTAGGTGTCCATCTTCATGGCGTCGAGGAGGACGACGGGGGTCTTCCCCTCGACGTGCATCCCCTTCGTCACGAAGACCTTCTGGACGGTGCCGGCGATCGGCGAGGCGATGACGTTCGGGTCGCCGGCGCCGCCGGCGACGGGAGCCGAGGCGGGGCCGGGAGCGGGCCTCGCGGCCTCGGTCATCGGAGCCGTCGCCGCGCCCGGGTACGGGAGGGTCGCGGGCGAGCCGATCGCCTCGTCGTCCTGAAGGACCTGGACCTCGACGTCGTAGACCTTGCCACTGACGGTGATGCGGAGCTTCTTCATCTCTATCTCTTCGGGTCCAGCCTGTGGGACCTCAGGATGTCGATCCGGCCGACCCGCGACCAGTTCTCCTGGCCGGTGGGACGGAGGACGTTGATGCGGCGGACGACGACGGACTTCCCGAGCGCGGCGGTCGCCGCCGCGGCGAGGACCGCCACGAGCTCGGGGGTGACGCCGTCCTCGGGGACGGCGGCCGCGACGGCGGCCGCCTGCGCGGCGGCCTGCCTGCGGGTCGCGAACTGGAAGGCGTAGAGGACGCCGACGAGGAGCGCCATGACGCACATCACGACGCTGAAGCAGACGAGGGCGACGATTCCGGGCGTCATCGTCTCCGCCTACATCGGGATGTTGCCGTGCTTCTTCTGCGGGCGCTGGTCGCGCTTGGCCCGCAGCGTGACGAGGCGCTCGATGAGGAGCCGCCGCGTCCACGACGGCCGGATCACGTCGTCGACGTAGAGCGCGGCCGCGGCCCGGTAGGGGTTCGCGTGGAGCTTCCGGTACTCGGCGACCTTCTCGGTCAGCAGGTGGCTCTTCTCCTTCGCCGTCTTCGCCGCCTCGAGCTCGCGGCGGTGGAGGATCCGCGCGGCCCCTTCCGGCCCCATGACGGCGATCTCGGCCGTCGGCCAGGCGAGGACCGAGTCGGCGCCGAGGTCCTTCGAGCACATCGCGAGGTAGGCGCCACCGTAGGCCTTGCGGAGGATGACGGTCATCTTCGGGACCGTCGCGGCCGAGTAGGCGAAGAGCATCTTCGCCCCGTGCCGGATGATCCCGCCGTGCTCCTGCGCGACGCCCGGGAGGAAGCCGGGGACGTCGACGAGCGTCACGATCGGGATGTTGAAGATGTTGCAGGTGCGGACGAACCGGGCCGCCTTGTCGGAGGCGTCCATGTCGAGCGAGCCCGCGAGGTGCATCGGCTGGTTCGCGACGAGGCCGACGACCATCCCGCCGAGCCGTCCGAAGCCGTTGACGATGCTCCGCCCGAACGCCTCCTGGACCTCGAGGAAGGAGCCGGGGTCGACGAGGCGCCCGATCACGTCCCTCACGTCGTAGGCCTTCCGCGGGTCCTCGGGGACGACGTCGTCCATCGCCTCGTCGTCGACGAGAGGCTGGTCGAACGGCAGGTCGGGGGGCGACTCGAGGTTGTTCGACGGGAGGTACGAGAGGAGCCGCTTGACGATCGCAACGGCCGACCGCTCGTCGGGCGCGGCGAAGTGGATGTTCCCGGAGACCTCGGAGTGGACCTTCGCCCCGCCGAGCGCCTCGTCGGTGATGACCTCGCCGGTCGCCGCCTTGATGACGTCGGGCCCGGCGATGAACATCTTCGCGCTCTCCGCCACCATGACGATGAAGTCGGTGAGCGCGGGCGAGTAGGCCGCGCCGCCCGCGCAGGGGCCCGCGATGACGCTGATCTGCGGGACGACGCCGGAGAGGAGCGTGTTCGTGTAGAAGATCTGGCCGTAGCCCGAGAGGGCCTCGACCCCCTCCTGGATCCGCGCCCCGCCCGAGTCGTTGAACCCGACGACGGGGAGCCCGGTCCGGAGCGCCCCGCGCAGGCACTCGCAGATCTTCGCGGCGTGGACCTTTCCGACGGAGCCGCCGCTGACGGTGAAGTCCTGGGAGAAGGCGTAGACGGCGCGCCCGTCCACCCACCCCTTGCCGGTCACGACGCCTTCGCCCGCGAGGACCTTCGCGCCCGGCTCGCCGTTGTCCTCCTGGGCCCAGAGGCCGAACTCGACGAAGCTCTCGGGGTCGAGGAGGAGGCCGAGGCGCTCGCGCGCCGTGAGCTTCCCCTGGCGATGCTGCTTCTCGATCTTCTCGGCCCCGCCGCCCAGAAGAAGCTCCCGCCTCCTTTGATCGAGGTCCGAAAAACGCTTGGACATGTGCCTCCTCGGTACGCCCCCCGGGTCCGGAGGGCCGTGGAATGCTACTCCTCCGGGAGCGGGCCGGCACGTGCGTCCTTCCGGTCGCTCGGTGCGGCGAGAACCCGTCTCGCGTAAGCTGGTCGTTTCATGGAAGCCGCCATCGACTTCGCGGGGCTCGCGGCCGACGCCGACCGCGAGCCGCTCGTCCGCTCCCTCTGCGACGCGATCGAGGCCGCCTGGGACGAGGGCCTCTACCCGCAGGTCGAGGTGGACCGCCCCTGGTCGCGTCACAACCCGGTCCTGCGCGGCGAGTTCGCTCGCCCCCGCGCCGTCCGCTGGTACCTCGAGCGCGAGCTCGGGAAGCTCGCCGCGGCGGGCGCGACGATCTCGGTCACCGCGACCCGCCCCCGCGTCCCGTTCGACGACCCGGCCCTCTTCGAGAGCCTCGACGAGGAGGCCTGGGACCTGACGCAGAAGAAGCTCTTCCTCTTCCGCGCCGAGAGGGTCGACCTCTCCCTGAACCGCCTCGAGCACTACACCGGGACCCCCCCGGAGCGGTTCCAGCGCCACGTCCTCTTCACGAACTACGAGATGCACGCCGAGGCCTTCCGCGCCCGCTACCCGGGCGCCGTCGGGCCGGGGCGGAGCGTCCAGATGCCCGCCTGGCACCACGAGCTCCCGGGGAACGCCGGCCTCACGCTCGTGAACATCGGCGTCGGCCCCTCGAACGCGAAGACGATCACGGACCACCTCGCCGTCCTCCGTCCCGACGCCGTCCTCATGGTGGGCCACTGCGCGGGCCTCCGAAACCACCAGGAGGTCGGCGACCTCGTCCTCGCCACCGGCTACATGAGGGACGACCGGATCCTCGACGACGTCCTCCCGACGAGCGTCCCCGTCGCCTCGAACCACTTCCTGAACGCCCTCCTCATCGAGTCGATGGAGGCGCGCGGGATGCGGTACCGGCTCGGGACGGTCTTCACGACCTCGAACCGGAACTGGGAGTTCAACCAGTCCACGGCCCTCGCCGCGATCCGCGCGAGCCGGAGCGTCGCCGTCGACATGGAGTCGGCGACGGTCGCGGCGAACGGCTTCCGCTACCGGATCCCCTCGGCCGCCCTCCTCTGCGTGAGCGACAAGCCGCTCCACGGCCAGCCGAAGCTCTCGGCGGAGGCGCAGGCGTTCTACCGCGAGAGCAGAGTCCTCCACCTCGAGGTCGCCGCCGAGGCGCTCGAGAGGGCGCGGGACCGCTTCCCGGGCGGCCTCCCGGCCTCCGACATCCGCTCCGCCGACGAGCCGCTCCTCGGGTCGGGTTGAACGTGACGGCGACGGCCGCGCGCCGCGGCGTCCGCGCCGGGTTCGACCGGGTGCGGGCCGCGCCGGAGCGAAGGGCGCGAAGGCCCCGTCGTCAGCGGAAGTAGCCGCTCACGTCGACGATGAAGTGCGTCGTTCCGGTCGCCTGGGCGTCGAAGGCCGTGAGGACCCCGCCCGACAGGCCGATCGTCGTGTTGTTCGCGCGCGTCTTCCCCGCCGCGAAGGAGATCGTGCTCGTCCCCGGCACCGCTCCCGTCCCGGGGTAGACCGTCAGGCTGCCCGACGAGGTCGGGTTCGTGACGGTGACGTTCAGCGCCACGGCCGCCGCGTCGGCGGGGACGCCGCACTGTCCGGCGATCGTGAAGGCCCTCGCTGCGCCCGCCGAGAGCGCCGGTCCGCCGTAAGGGCCCGTCGCGTTCCGCGTGTCGACGATCCGGCACGGGTCGAGCGCGTGGAAGGAGAGCGGGTCGGCCGTCGGGCTCCAGCCGGCGACCCGCGCCATGAGCCACCAGAGCGCGCTCGCGACGCGCTGCGCGCCGGCGGCGCTCAGGTGTCCCCCGTCGGAGGTCCACTCGTCCCACATCAGCTCGCGGCCGTTGCCGTCGACCCGCTTCGAGCCCGCCGCGTTGTGGCTCTCGATGTCGGCGATGTCGAAGAGGAGCTTCCCGTTCGCCGCGGCGTAGGCGCGGACGAGGTCGTTGAACGCCTGGCGGTTCGTGTTCCCCGACGTCTCGATCGGGATCGTCCACCAGACGAACCGCTTCGTCGGGTAGGCCGCCTCGAGCCCGAGGAGCGCGTCGCGGTAGTAGGTGAAGCTCGCGTTCGGGTCGATGTAGCAGAACTTCATCGTCAGGACGTCGAAGCTCGCCCCCTGCGCGGCCGCCTGCGCCACGAGGTCGTCGACCTTCGCCTGCCAGCCCGGGTTCCCGCGGCTCTGGAAGTCCCAGAGGCTCCGGTCGTAACGGGCGTTCGCCGTGTGGAGGGCCTCGAGCCCCGAGTCGATGTTCCCGCCGACGGAGGCGTGGCGGACGAGGAGACGGAGCGCGGCCGCGCTCGCGATCGCCGCGTCGGGGATCGCGGCGACGTCCGTCGAGGTGTGGTCGGCGACGATCGCCTGGGCCTCGGTCCGCGGGGCGGGGACGAGCAGGCAGAGGACGACGAGGATACCCGTGAGGATCTTCATTCTGTCTCTCCGGCCGGCCTCGGAACTATCGGCCCGAAGTCGCCGGGATGCAAGCGCGACCTCGCGCGACCTCGCGCCGCGGCGCGCGGACGTCGACGCGCGAGGGGCCGTCCGACGGCGCGGGCCTACGGCTCGTACGGCGCCGGGTCCGACGCGATGAGCTGCCGCAGAGGCTCCGCGCCGAGGAACCCCTCCGCCGCGGACGCGGCGCCGAGCTTCCACGACGCGAAGACGACGGCCCGCCGGAGCGCCGCGCGCGCGTCGCGCTCCCGCGCGTAGCCGTCGAGGAAGGCCGAGAAGAGCGCGTCTCCCGCGCCGACGGTCGAGACGACGGAGCGGGTCCTCACAGCCGGGAACCTCTCCACGGTCCGCTCCGCCGGGAGGTGGAGGAGGGCCCCCTTCGCCCCCATCCCGACGACGACGACCTCCGTCCCGAACCGGGCGCCGAGCTCCCTCGCGAACTCCTCCGGCGGCGCGGGGAGCGACTCGTCGCTGAGGAAGACGACCTGCGCGGCGCGGAGGAAGTCGCCGTTGTAGGGGTCGTCGAGGGCGGAGAGGGCGTGGACGTCCGTCGCGACGAGCTTGCCGGCGGCGCGCGCCGGGGCGAGGAACGGGCGGGAGAAGTTCACGTTGCAGAGAGCCGCCGCGTCGCACGCGGCGAGCGCCTGCACGAAGAGCTCCTGCGGGTAGCTCCGCTCCTGGACGTCCTTCAGGTCGACGTGGATCTGACGCCGCCCCTCGCCGTCGTAGAGGATCACCGACTGCGCCGTCTCGCGCGCGCCGTCGCGCACCCAGAAGCCGTCGAGGCCGTCGCGCGAGAGGGCGTCGCGGACGGTCCGCCCCGCGAGGTCGGCCGCGACGAGGGAGAGGAGGAGCGGCGCGTCGCCGAGGGCCTTGAGCGCCTTCGCGACGTTGTAGCCGACGCCGGAGACGGACGAGGAGACCCCGAAGAACGGGTAGCGGACCGGGAAGTAGTCGACCGGGAACGCGTCGACCTTCACGGTCGTCTCGAGGTTCACGAGGCCGGAGACGAGGATGCGCGCCATGGCGCCCCATTCTCCTCCCGGCGCGCCCTCGCGTCGCCACCGGCGCGTGCAGAATGCGCGGGAGAACGTCCCCGAACGGAGGTCCCCGTGCCGCGCTCCCGATCGCTCGCCGTCCCCGCCGCCGTCGCCGGCCTCCTCCTCGCCGCCGCGACGTCCGCCGCCGTCTCCGGCGGCCCGGCCCCGCGCCGGACCGTCGCCGTCACCGTCGACGACCTCCCGTTCGTCTCGTACGGGCTCCCGTTCGAGGCGGTCCGGCCGCTCTCGCGGGAGCTCGTCGCCGCCCTCGCGGCGCGGAAGGTCCCGGCCGTCGCCTTCGTCAACGAGGACCGCCTCTTCGTGCCGGGGGAGGTCGACGCGCGGATCGCGCTCCTGACGGAATGGCTCGACGCCGGGATGGAGCTCGGGAACCACACGTGGGGGCACACGGGCCTGACGCGAACGCCGGTGCCCGCGATGAAGGACGCCGTCCTCCGCGGGGAGGTCGTCACGCGCTGGCTCCTCGAGCGCCGCGGCCGGACCATCCGCTGGTTCCGTCACCCCTACACGCACACCGGGACGACACGGGAAGCGAAGGAGGAGTTCGAAGCGTTCCTCTCCTCGCGCGGCTACGCCGTCGCGCCGTTCTCGATCGAGCACGAGGACTGGGTCTTCGCCTCCGCCGACGCGAAGCTCGCCGCCGACGGCGACCGCGACGGGCAGGCCCGCCTCCTTACGGCCTACCTCGAGAACCTCGACGCCCGCGTCGCCTTCTACGAGGAGCGCTCGCGCGCCCTCTTCGGCCGGGAGGTCCCGCAGGTCCTCCTGACGCACGCGAACGCCCTGAACGCCCGGGCGATGCCCCGCCTCCTCGAACGGCTCGAGCGGCGCGGATACGCCTTCGTCCCGCTCGACGAGGCGCTCTCGGACCCTGCCTGGAAGAGCCCCGACGGCTACGTCGGCAAGCACGGCCCCTCCTGGCTCCACCGCTTCGCCGCGGCCCGAGGGGAGGACGTCGGGAAGCTCTTCGCCGCCGAGCCGGAGGCGCCGAAGTGGGTCGCAGACCTAGACCGCGCCCGGCGCGAGGCGGCCGCCCCGCCCCCCGCGGCGGCGGCCCCCGCGGCGGCGCCCCGCATCCCCTAGAATTCCGCGCCGGCGTCCGAGCCGCGAAGGAGGCCCCGATGTACACGCTCGTCCTGCTCCGTCACGGCGAGAGCCAGTGGAACCTCGAGAACCGCTTCACCGGCTGGACCGACGTCGACATCACCGAGAAGGGGCGCGAGGAGGCCCGCGAGGCGGGCCGCCTCCTCCGCGAGGGAGGCTACGACTTCGACGTCGCCTACACGTCCGTCCTCAAGCGCGCGATCCGGACCCTCTGGATCGCCCTCGACGAGATGGACCGGATGTGGGTCCCCGTGATCCGCAGCTGGCGCCTGAACGAGCGCCACTACGGCGCCCTCCAGGGGCTCAACAAGGCGGAGACGGCGGCGAAGTTCGGCGAGGAGCAGGTGAAGGTCTGGCGCCGGAGCTACTCGACGCCGCCCCCCGAGCTGACCCCCGACGACGAGCGCTTCCCCGGCCACGACCGCCGCTACGCCGCTCTCTCGAAGGAGGAGCTGCCGCTCACCGAGTCGCTGAAGGAGACGGTCGCCCGCGCCGTCCCGTACTGGGAGAGCGTCATCGCCCCCGAGGTGAAGGCCGGCCGGCGCGTCCTCGTCGCGGCCCACGGCAACAGCCTCCGCGCCATGGTGAAGTACCTCGACGGGATCTCGGACGACGACATCGTCGGCCTCAACATCCCGACGGGCGTCCCGCTCGTCTACCACCTCGACGCCGACCTGAGGCCGCTGAAGAGCTTCTACCTCGGAGACGCCGAGGCCGTCGCCGCGAAGGCCGCCGCCGTGGCGAACCAGGGGAAGAAGGGCTGAAGCCCGGTCCCGGGCTCAGCCCGGGAAGAGCCGAGCGACCGCGAGGCCGAGCGCGCCGAACGGCTCGGCCGCGAGCTCGGCCTCCGCCGCGAGGACGGGGCCCGCGACCATCGAGCCGCGGACGTTCGCGAACGTCTCGACCCGTCGACGGTCGACGTCGACGAGCCATGCGTACCCGACGCCCATCGCTCCCCAGGCGCCCATCTTCTCGCGCCGGTCGAAGCGTTCCGTCGTCGGCGAGAGGACCTCTGCGACCCACTCCGGCGCGAGGGACACCGGCGTCTCGTTCAGGTCGGGCCAGCCCGTCGTCGAGCGCCGCCAGGCGGCGAGGTCGGGGACGAGCCGCGAGAGGTTCGCCTCCGAGCGGATCTCCGGCTCGACGACGAAGAGCCACTCCGGCGCGTCGATTCCCTCGCCCCAGCCGAAGCGGAGCCGGAGGGCGGCGACCAGGTTCGCTTGCGTGCCCCCGTGCGCGGCCCGAGGCCGCGGCGTCATCATGTAGACGCCCCGGGCGATCTCCCCCTGCAAGCCCTCGGGCTCCCGCTCGAGCCGCTTCTCCAGCTCGTGGAAGCCCCGGATCGGGTCGACGACGGCGCTCACGGAGGCGATTCTACCCGCCTGCCCGCCGTTCCACCGTCAACGGAACGGGTTCCGGACGACGACTCCGGCGAGCTTCTGCCCGGCGTTCAGGTCCTCGCTCCAGAGGACGGAGCAGCCGCTCTGCCGGGCGCTCTGGAGGACGAGGGCGTCCCACAGGGAGATCCGGGCCTTGCGCGAGAGCGCGATGGCGTCGGCGAGGTCGGTCCGCGACGGCTCGTGGCAGGGCCAGGCCGCCAGGTCCTCGACGATCCGGGCCGCCGCCTCAGCGGCGAGCGGCTTCGCCACCTTCCGGGTCAGGGTGACGTAGAGCTCCTGGAGGACCTGGAGGCTCAGGCAGCCCCGCCCGCTCTCCCACAGGCCCCTCACGAGCGCCCGGGCCGCCTCGCCTTTCGCCCCGCTGCTCCGGTCGAAGGCGTAGACGAAGACGTTCGTGTCGACGAACTCCCGCCCCTCAGCGCTCATGGAGCTCCGCCCGGGCCGCGGGCCGGCGCCCGCCCGTCCCGAGGTCGGGGGGCCGGCCGAGGGCCGCGAGCCCCCTCTCCCGCGCGCGCCGGAACGCGTCGTCCCCGTCGACCGCCTCCTCGAGGAGGCCGCCGAGGAGCGCCGAGATCGACGTCCCCCGCTCCGCCGCGAGCACCTTCACGCGCGTCAGGACGCCCTTCGGAAGGGCGAGGGTGACGTTCTGAGTGCCGGGGCGCTCCGCGGTCGTCTTCACGAAAACCAGTGTAGCACGCGAACGCGTGAAGACAGGGCTTTCCGGTGGACGGAGCCCGCCGAAAGCCCGGAATGCGTTCCCGCTACCTTTCCGCCGGTACGATGGTCGCGTCGAGTTTCTCCAGCCTCTCGGCCATCCTCGCAGCGGCCTCGGCCCTGGGCCTGTCGGGGTACGGCCCGACCCTTACCCTCCAGAGTCCTTCCTTGCCCGGCACCAGGGCGATATCCGGCTTGAATCCGTCGGCCCTGAGCTTCTTCGCCAGACCATCCGCCTTCTCTGCAGATTTCGTGACGAGGACCTGTATCCAGAAGGGACCGGCCTCATCGGCGCTCTGGCTGCGTTCGTTCGCAGGGGACCCAGCCGCAGGGCCGACGGCCGGCGCTGGACCTGGAGCGGCCGCTTCGATTGACGGCGTCGGCGTGGGCAGGCTCGGCGCCGCCAAAGGCCCGGGAGCTGGAGGGGCGACGGGTCGGACTTGCGCGGGCGGCACCAGCTTCTCGTCGAACCGGGCTCGGAACTCCGTCGAGAGCCCGGAGGGATCCCCCTTCGTGACGACGGCCACTGCGGAGGTCGGGTAGACCTTGACAACCTTGAAGGCCGCTTGGAAGGCGTCGACGGACTTTCCGCCCGCCACTTCCTTGCGAAAGAGCCTCCCGGTCATTCGTTCCTTGACCCCTGCGGTGGATCCAACGTCGAGGGTCACCATGGCTCCCTCGACCTTGCTCACCCGCTGAGCCAGCGCAACAGCAGGAGCGAGAAACACGGCAGCTACGGCCGCGAGCCATGCCGCGCTCGGCGAATGTCCCACCGTCTTCACCGCCCCTCCCCCGTCCACTCCGCCGGGTCCACCTCGGCGCGGTCGCCGGGCCTCAGCTCCGCGACGCCCGTGATCTCCTCGACCTCGAGGTCGCAGTCTTCCAGGCGGACGTCGAGGACGATCGCCCGGCCGATCTCGCGCGTACCGCGATAGAGGCGGATCGGGAGGCCCTGGCGGATGCCGTGCATCTGCCCGCGGTTCCAGGTCGCGAACGCGCCCTCGACGCGGACGACCTCTCCCGCTCGCGAGACGACCTCCGGGCCGCCGACGAAGACGGTCTGCTGCGCGGCGCGCGCCACCGTGCCGCGCGAGGCCGACCAGCGGACGGCGTAGGGGCCGGGCTTGCCGGTGTCGAGGAGCGTCGCGCGGAGCGTCTCGCCTTCGAGGCGCGCCTCGAGCGGCACGACGCGGCCGTCGGGCCGCGTCACGGCGGCCTCGGCCTTCGCGGCCCCCGACGGGAAGCCGTCGAGGCGGGCCGCCAGCTCGAGCGGGCGGCCGGTCTGGCCTCCGCTCGGGATCGGTTCCACCGAGAGGCGCACCGGGCTGTCGCCCGTCACGCGGAGCCGGAAGGGCTCGCCGGAAGAGGGGACATCGACGCTCTTGACGAGCGCCTGCCACTCGCCCCTCTCCGGGGCGTCCATGCGCAGGCTCTCGTAGGTGCCTCCGACGACCCCTCCGCTCCGCGCGTCGTGCCGCTTCCCCGAGGGAGAGACGAAGGAGAGGTCGAGGTCGCTCCCCGTCCAGGTGACGGAGCCGGTGAGCGAGGAGACGCTTCCGTCCACCGGGAACCTCCAGCGCGCCGTCGCCCCGGGCGCCGCGCGGCCGGCCGCGTCGAGGAGAGTCGCCTCGTCGAGGACGCCGGCCGCCACGACGTCGAAGACCGACTGGAGGTCGGCGGCCGAAAGGGCGTGGAGGTAGGCGCCCCCCGTCGCGGCCGCCATCGCCTGGAGGGTCGCGCCGTCGGCCGCCTTCGAGAGCCCCACGGTGAACAGAGTGATCCCGTCGCCCGCGAGCTCCTGCGCGGTGCACTTGTCGTCCGACAGGCCGTCGGAGAAGAGGACGACGGCGCGCCGCGCGCCGTCTCCGCCCTGCCGCAGGGCCTCCCGCGCCGACGACAGGCCGAGGCACATCCGCGTGCCGCCGTCGGCCCCGATCGCCCCGAGGCCGCGCTTCACCTCGGCCGGCTCCGCCGAGCGCTCGACGAGCCGCCGCGCGTCGCTCGCGAACCTCACGAGCGTGAATCGCGTGCCGGGAGGGCAGCGGTCGACGAGGAGGCTCGCCCCCTCGCGCCTCAGGTACGTGGGGTCGTTCTGCCCCATCGAGCCCGAGGAGTCGAGGACGAGCGCCACCTCGAGGCCCGCCTTCGGTTTCGCCGGGCCCGCGAGGAAGCGGTCGAGGGCTCCCCAGACCTCCTCGGAGTCGGTTACGCCCACGTGGAAGGCCTCGACCGTGGCGACCTCGATGTCGAGCGCCGACCCGATCGGAACGCTCTTCATGTACTGGCTCGCGGCGGGGACGACCCCGTCGGTCCAGTTCGCGAGAGCCTCCGGCGTGAAGATGCTCCCCGCCTTCGCGAGGTCCATCCGGCCGGACGCGGCGAGGGACCATCGCCCGAGGAGCTGGCTCACGACCGACACGGCCGAGCCCTCCTTCAGGTCCACGTTCCCGATGACATTGAGGTAGCGGGCGCCTTTCGGCAGCGGGCCGTACGGCCTCGCCGGAGAGTTCAGCGCGACCATTTCGTCGGAGTCCGGCCTCAGGTAGTCGACGGCCGGCGCGGAGAGCTTCGACGTCATGAAGGCCCGAAGGCCGCTCTGGAGGAGCCGCGCCCTCTGGAAGAGCGCCAGGAAGCTCTCGACGCCGGGGTCGTCGGGTCGGATGTAGGCGACGAGGCTTCCCATGTGGGGCGTGTCGACCGTCGCGAGCGCGGTCACGTCGTTCCCGTAGCCGTCGCCCTGCATGTAAGCGCGCGCGGCGAGCCCTCCCATGCTGTGGCCCACGAGGGCGACGGAGCCGGAGCCCGTCCATCGCCGCACGAGCCTCACCGCGGCCGCCACCTGGAGACCCTGCGTCCGGAAGGTCTGGCTGTCGGCCGCCTCGAACACGACGCGGAAGACGGGCCGGCCCTTTCCCTTCACGCCGGCCGCCGAGCACTGGGCCTGCGGGTCGAAGGCCGCCGCGCCGACGAGGTTCCCGCCCGCGGGGCCGCGGACGGGGATCGTCCTCGGCTCCATCGCGTCCTTCGCGAAGGAGAGGATGCACCCCTCCGTCCATCCGGCCGTCTCCAGGTGGCGCGCGTACTTCGCCCACGTGCCCTCGTCAGCCGCGAGGCCGTGCAGGAGGAGGACCGGATCGGCCGCGAACGCCGGAAGCGCGATCGCGATCGCGAACGAGAGGATCGATGCGCAGGCGAGCGACCGGTGTCTCAAGGCGTCCTCCTGGTTCGCAGGGCGGGCAGGGGGCTCCGCCCCCTGCACCCCCACCGTGTCAAGGGTTCAAGGATTCAAGTCTCAAGGGTTTGCGTCCCGGGTACACCGGAAGCCGTCGCCGTCGTACCGGAAGCCGGGCGAGTTCCCGAAGCGGACCGAAACGCGCAACCACCTCGGGCTGTTGCTCCAGGAGCCGCCCCGCAACACGCGCCTGCCTCCCGTCGATGGGCCCGATGGGTCCGTCGTCGGCGATCGACCGTAGTACCCTTCGTCGTACCAATCCCCCACCCACTCCCACACGTTCCCAGCCATGTCGTACAGCCCAAACCCGTTCGCTGCGAAGCTCTTCACCGGGCTCGTATTCGCCCAGCTGTCTCGTCCCCCCGTCCCGGAGTAGTTCGCTTCATCGTGGCTGATGGCGATCCCCAACGGGTACCGGTTTCCCTCCCGCCCACCTCGCGCCGCGTACTCCCACTCCGCTTCCGTCGGCAAACGCCCTCCGGCCCACCGGCAAAACGCCTCCGCTTCATTCCAGCTCACGTTCACGACCGGATGGTCCTCGCCCTGCGCGAAGGTCGGGCTCGACGGCCGGCCCGCTCCCGTCGCAGAGACGTACTTCTCGTACTGGCCCACCGTCGTCTCCGTCTCCGCTATAGAGATCGCCCGCGAGATCGTCACCCGGTGCGACGGCCGCTCGTCACTCGAGCACTCCCCGTCTCCCGCCGTACACCCCATCTCGAAGCTCCCCGCGGGAATCCGAACCCATCGGAAGCCCGCGGCCTCGAGAAGCCGACCCGGGTTCGGCGTCGGGCTCGGCGTCGGCCGCGCCGTCGGCCTCGGCCTCGGTCTCGGCACTTCGGCCACCCTCTCCGGTTCCTGCGGCGGCACGAGCGGCTGCTTGAACTTCGCCCAATAGCCGCGGGCCACTTCGGAAGCGTCTCCCCTCGTCACCACCACCGTCGCCGAGGCGGCCGTCACAGAGACGACCTCGAAGCCCGCGGGACACGAGTCGACGACCTTGCCTCCCGCCTGCGCCTTCACGCAGAGCGTCCCCGTCATCCCCACGCGCACGCCCGCGGCCGCACCCGCGTTGATCGTGACCTTCGCGCCTTCCACGTTCGTCACCTTCTGCGCCGCCGCAGTGCCGGACGCAAGGAGCGCAACGAAAGTGGTGACGCACGCCTTGACTCCTTCGCTCCGAAGCCTCGTCAGTTCCACTCCATTCCCTCCCCAACGTCCTCGCCGCCGCTGTCGCCGACCCTCGCGGTGAGCCCCTCGTACGAGACGAGGGGTTCCCAGAGGCCGCACACTCGCCTCACGCCGTCTCTCCTGCGGGGCGCAGCGAACGAACCCCGCCACCCGTTCTCCCCCCTACCTCTGAAGCTCGCTCGTCACGACTGCCCCGCCCATCTGCGGGAGCGTTGTCGCTGTTTTCACGACTTTACGCGTCGCCTTGTCGATCCAAAGTATCGTCGAGCCCGGTTCGCCCTCGGCCGAGGTGACGTCGACCTTCCAAGCCTCGAAGCTGCCGGCCGGAACCGTAACTTGTTCGGCACCCGTCACCTTCGCCTGCTTGAGCGCAGGCTTCTGCTTCTGGACGTCGAAGTTCCGAAAGTTCAGTTGGTAGCCGTCGGCGAGAGGGAGCGCGGCAATAGAGACGTGCGCCGCGTTTCCGTCGGCGAAGAGCGGGCCGCCGAGGTCGGCGGAGATCGGCTTCGGCTCGGCCCCCATCGCCATGGTGCCAGTCGCCTTGCCGCCGGCGAAGGCGAGCTCGATCGTGACCGGCCCCTGTTTCACGATCCGCCTCAGTGGGACGAGAGTCCCCTTCTCGACGGTCGTCGTGTCGGTTGCCTCGCCCATCGGCATCTTCGCTGTATCGGTAATGACCCAGGTGTTCCCCTCGTCCTTGACGACTCGCGTCGAAGACACCTGCATCCTCTGGCCACCGGCAGAGATCGTCCCGCCGTAGACGTAGACGCCGATCGCAAGGTCGGCGGCCGGGGCTAGAACTCCCTTAGCGCTCTCATTCTCCTGCGCCTCGCGACCAGCACCGAACGATCGTCGTGATTCCTCCGAGAGTCGGTCCGCCTCGCTGTTGCCATCGGCGAAACGGCGCTCGGAGTCAGGTCCTGTCGCCGCCGCCACCGTCGGTCTGGGCCTCGGCGCCTCCGCCACTCTCTCCGGCTCCTGCGGCGGCACGAGCGGCTGCTTGAACTTCGCCTGGTAGCCGCGTTGCACCTCGGAGGCTTCTCCCCTCGTCACCACCACCGTCGCCGAACCCGCCGTCACAGAGACGACCTCGAAGCCCGCTGGGCACGAGTCGACGACCCTGCCCCCCGCCTGTGCCTTTCCGCAGAGCGTCCCCGTCATCCCCACGCGCACGCCCGCCGCCGCACCCGCATTGATGGTGACCTTCGCGCCTTCCACGTTCGTCACCTTCTGCGCCGTCGCCGTCCCTGCGGCAAGCAGGGCAAGAAGCGTGGGGGCAAACGCTTTGACTCCTGCGTTCCGAAGCCTCGTCAGGTGCATTTCATTTCCTCCCCAACGTCCTCGCCGCCGCCGTTGCCGCCGCGAGGAGCGCCTCGTAAGAGACGAGCGGCTCCCAGTGCCCCCCCCACGCGCCTCACGCCGTCTCTCCCGCGGGGCGGAGCGAACGGAGCCACCCGCCCAGCATCCGGCCGATCTCGTCGAGCCGCTCGGTCGCGAAGCGGTACGACGCCTCGGGGAGGACGCGGAGGTCCTTTGCGAGCCGGAGGAGGAGCCGGACGACGTTGACCTTCCGGCTCGCGTTCCGGAGGAGCGCGGCCTTGTCGCGGCTGTAGGCCGCCTCCGCGAGGGAGACGAGGAGGTCGAGGCCGGCCTCGGTCATCCGTTCGCCGACGCTGAAGCGGTAGGAGCGCGGGAACTTCTCGACCTTCGGCAGGAGCCAGAGGACGAGGTCGTACGCCCTGCCGACGACGACCGCGCCGTCGGGCGCCGCTCCAGGGCCCGCCGTCCGCTCCGCAGCCTTCGGCGCCTCACTCATCTTCCCCGGCTCCTTCCGGTTCGGGCGGCGGGGGGGGGGGGGGGGGGGGGGGGGGGGGGGGGGGGGGGGGGGGGGG
>CAZLQX010000015.1:28452-97915 GCA_964561935.1 uncultured Holophagales bacterium | reverse complement strand
AAAGCGGTACGTGAGCTGGGTTCAGAACGTCGTGAGACAGTTCGGTCCCTATCTCGTGTGGGCGTAGGAAATTTGAGGGGCCCCGACCCTAGTACGAGAGGACCGGGTTGGACGAACCTCCTGTGCACCGGTTGTCGCGCCAGCGGCACACGCCGGGTAGCGGAGTTCGGTAGGATAAGCGCTGAAGGCATATAAGCGCGAAGCCGACCCCGAGATGAGATTTCCCCGGGGGGCAACCCCCCTGAAGGACCGTGGGAGATGACCACGTTGATAGGCTGGGTGTGGAAGCTGCCAAGCTGCGGCAAGGCGCGAAGCTGACCAGTACTAATCGTCCGTGAGGCTTGGCCATAAAATTCTTGAGGCGCGAACGCGCGAAACGAACGACGACTCGATTCTGGGACTTGGTAAGTAACCGAGTTTTCCGGTGGCCATATCGAAGGGGCTCCACCCGTTCCCATTCCGAACACGGCCGTTAAGCCCTTCGGAGCCGATGGTACTGCACGGGTCAACTGTGTGGGAGAGTAGGACGCTGCCGGGAATTTATGAACCGCCCGGGCGAACAGCCCGGGCGTTTCTCTTTGTGCCGGAGGCCGCGCGGGCGCGGCCGCCCGCGGAGCCAATACAATGCCGCGGATGCCCGTCGACCCGAACGGCGAGAAGGCCGCCCGCTCCGCCGCGATCGGCGGCGCGGCCGTGGGCCTCGCCCTCGCGGCCGCGCTCCTTTCGTCCGCGCTTCTCTCCGGGGGCCTCCCCGCGCGCGGCGACCTGCCCGACTTCTTCTGGCCGATGAAGGCCTACACCGCGGAGCGTTGGCTCGCGGGCGGCGTCCCGCTCTGGAACCCCCTCTCCGGCGGCGGCGAGCCGTGGCTCGCGCAGCTCCAGAGCGGCGCCCTCTACCCGGGGGACGCCCCCTTCCTCCTCGGCCTGCGCGAGGGGGCGCTCCTCGGCATCGCCTTCCACCTCGCCCTCGCGGCGGCGGGCGCCGCGTTCTGGCTCTGGGAGCTCGGAGCCTCGAGGCCCGCGGCGCTCCTCGCGGCGGGGCTCTTCGCCGGCGGAGGCGCCTACCTCTCGCTCGTCCCCGTCTACAACAACGCGTGCACCGCCGCGTGGCTCCCCTGGCTCTTCGCCCTGGCACGGCGGGTCGTGATCGGCCGGTCGCGGGGCGCGGGCTTCGCGGTCGCGGTTGCGGGGGCCTTCCTCGCCGGGGAGCCGGCCCTCGCGGCCGCGGGCGCCGTCGCCGCGCTTCTCCTGGCCCTCTGGGCGGGCGCCGAGGGGGAGCCACCGGTCGCCGCGCAGGCGCGGGCGCGCGCCGCGTCCCGGGCGGTGCTCCCTTTCGTCGCGGGCCTCCTGCTCGCCTCCGCGGCGCTCCTCCCGTTCGCGAGCCTCGTCGGCTCCTCCGGGCGCCTCTCGCGGACGACGCGCGCGGAGGCGGTCGCCCGCGCCGCCGGTCCGTCGGACCTCGCCGACCTCGTCGCCCCGCCCCTCCCCGAGGCGACGCGCACCGGGGCGCCGGGCCGGGGCGGCTATCTCGTCACCCTCGCCCTCGGGCCGCTCCCCCTCCTCCTCGCGGCGGGGGCGGGCGCGGGACTGCCGGGGCGCCGTCGACTCCTCGGAGGCCTCGGGGTCCTCGGGGCGGGCGCTTTCCTCGTCGCCCTCGGCGCGGCCGGCCTCCTCGCTCCGCTCCTCTGGGACGTCGGCCTCCTCCGGGGACTCCGCTTCCCGGCGCGCTGGTTCGTCTTCACGCACCTCGCCCTCGCCGTCGCGGCCGGCGCCGGTCTCGACGGCTGGCTCTGGGGACGGTTCCGCGCCCCCACGGACCCCGCCACGGACGGACGCGAAGAGGCCGAGCAGAAGGCGCGAGCCCGAAGCGCCCGCTTCGCCCTCGCCGCCGGCTTCGCCCTCTTCCTCGTCGCCGCGGCCCTCGCGGCGGGCGTTCCGGAGGCCCGGGCGGTCCGCGACCCGGCCCGGACGATCGTCGGGAGCGCCGCAGCCCTCCTCGGCCTCGCGGCGATCGCCGCCGCGCGCCTCCGCTCCGCTCCGCCCTCTCACGCCCTCGCGGCCGCCGTCGCCGCAGCAGCCGTCGTGCCTCTCCCGTGGCTTGCGGGAGAGGCGCTCGCCGCCGTTCCCGCCCGGACGGTCGTCTCGCGTCCGCTCGCCCTCGAGGGAGTAGCGAGGGGACCGGGAGCCGGGCGCGTCTTCGCCCCGGCCGCCCTGGACCGGACTCTCGCGCTCGGCTGGAAGTACGGCGCGGGCGCGGAGTGGGGCGAAGCGAGCGTCTCGAGGGCCGCGAACGCGCTCGCCGGCTACTCGAACCTCTTCCACGGCGTCGCGACGATCGGGACCGCCTCGCCGATCGGCGACCCGCGCGCCGAGCGGCTCCTGGGCGCGGCGCTCGCCGGCGGCGATCCCGCGCGGATCCTCGCCCTCCTCGACGCCCGGCACGTCCTCACGCCGTTCGCGGCGCAGGTGCCCGGCCTCCGCCTCGAGACGGAGAGGGGCGGGCTTCGGCGCTACGCCGTCCCGGGCACCTTCGGCCGGGCGTTCTTCCCCCTCGAGAGCCGTGAGGCCGGGGACGACGAGGCGTTCGCGGCCCTCGCCCGGCGAGGCTTCGACCCGGGCCGCACGGCCCTCGTCGCGCCGGCGCCGGGCTCGGCTCCGCTCCCGCCCCCCCGCCCGCGCCGGAGCTGGGCCGCGGCGCGCTTCGTCGCGGACGGCCCCGAGCGCGCGGAGATCGAGACGTCGGCCTCGGCGCCCTCCCTCCTCGTCCTGACGCGGACGTGGGACCCCGGCTGGGTGGCCCGCGTCGACGGCGAGGAAATGGAAGTCCGGAGGGCGCAGCTCGCGCTCCTCGCCGTCGTCGTGCCGGCGGGAGAGCACCGCCTCGAGCTCGCCTATCGCCCGGGGCCGTTCCGCCTCGGCCTCCTCCTCTCCGGCGTCGGCCTCCTCGCGGTCGTCGGCCTCGCGCTCGCGGGTCCGCCCGGGAGGCGCACGTGAGGCCCGAGGAGGTCGTCGCCCTGCCGTTCGTCCTCGCGCTCGGAGCGGTCGCCGGCTCCTTCGCGAACGTCTGCATCCACAGGCTCCCGCGAGGGCTCTCCGTCGTGGCGCCCCGCTCGAGCTGCCCGGGGTGCGGCACGCCGATCGCGCCGTACGACAACGTCCCGATCCTCTCCTGGCTCCTCCTGCGCGGCCGCTGCCGGAGCTGCCGCGCTCCGATCCGGGTCCGCTACCCGCTCGTCGAGGCGCTCGTCGCGGCGATCTTCCTGATCGCCGCCCTCCGACACGGCCTCTCCCCGGTCGCGGCCGGAAGCGCCCTCCTCGCGACGGCGGCCGTCATCCTCGCGGCGACCGACCTCGAGGCCCGCGTCCTCCCCGACGAGGTGACGCTCGGGGTCCTCCTCGTGGGCCTCCTCGTCGCGGGCTGGAGCGACCTGCCCGACGTCCGCGCCGCGGGAGCGCGCGCTCTCCTCTCGGGCCGTCTCGCGACGGCCCTCGCCGGGGCCGCCTTCGGCGCGGCCCTCGTCTGGGCCGTCGGCGCCGCTTACCGCCGGCTCCGCGGCGCCGAGGGGATGGGGCTCGGCGACGTGAAGATGGCGGCGATGATCGGCGCCTTCGTCGGCCCGGCCGGAGTCCTGCTCACGCTCTTCGCGGCCTCGGCCGCGGGGACGGTCTTCGCCGGTCTCCCGGCCCTCGTCCGCGCGGTCCGCTGGCGCGCCGCGTTCTCGGCCGCCCGCGGCTCCGAATCCCGCGCCCGCGACGAGGCCGCCCGCCAGGGGATCCTCGCCGCCGCCGACGGAACCCTCCTCGTCGCGGGACCGCGCTGGCGGGAGATCCCGGGGGCCCCGCAGGAAGGGAAGCGTCTCGGCGCAGCGGGTCCGGTCGCCCGGCCCGCGGCGGCCTTCGTCCGCCTCGCGCTCCGCCGGGCCGCCGCCGGCCGCGCGACCGGCACGGGACGCCTCGCCCTCGAGGACGAGCCGGGGGACTTCTTCCGCGTCCTCGCGGCGCGCGGCGAAGGCGTCCCGGGGGGCGTCCTCGTCCTCCTCGCGCGGGTCGACGTCCCGTTCGGGGTCTACCTCGCGGCGGCGTCGGTCATCGTCCGCGAGTGGGGCGGACCGGCGCTCGACCTCCTCTTCGCCGGGCTCCCGGCGGCCGGGCGGGGGCTCCTCCCGTGACCCCGGCTTCGGGCCCGTGGGAGCGCGAGGTCCGCCGCTTCGTCCTCGCGGGGCTCCTCTTCGTCCTCTTCCTCTCCCTCGCCTCCCTCGTCGCCCTCCGGATGACGACCCGCTGGGCGGTCGCGCAGACCGAAGAGCGGCTCGCGGCCGAGGCGCGCGCGATCGCCTCCGGCGTCGCGCGTTCGCGCGACGTCGTCGCCGCACTCTCCGGCGACGCCGGCGTCGTCGGCCTCGTCCGCGAGTACGCGCCGCTCCAGGTCGCGCTCTACGACGCGTCGGGCTCGCTCCGCCGGAGCGCCGCCTGGCTCCCGGACGCGGCGCGCGTCCCCGAGCGCCTCGCGCCGGCGGAGCTCCCGGCGCGGGGGAAGGCGCAGCTTTCACGCGGCCTGGAGGACGGTCGGCCCGTCGTCGCCGTGACGGTCCGCGTCGAGGAGGGGGGGCCGTACCTCCGGGTCCTCCACGACGCCTCCCCGCTCGCGACCGCGGAGCGGACGGTCCGCATCCTGACGGTCGTCGTCCCGGCGGGGGTCGCCCTCCTCGTCGCGATCGTCCTCCCGTTCCTCCGGCGCCTCACGCGGCCGATCGACGCCCTCGCGGAGACGGCGCGCCGGGCGGAGGCCCTCGTCCCCCGCGCGGAGGGCCCGCGTCCCGCGGCGGAGGCTCCCGCGGCGGCGGTCGAGACCTTCGCGAGGACGATCGGCGAGCTCCGCGAGAGGACGGCGGAGCTCGAAGGGCTCCGCAAGAGGGAGCAGGAGCGCGCCGACGCCCTCGCCGTGACGGCCGAGACGCTCGTTCGCTCTCACCCGGGCGGTCTCCTCGTCGTCGACCCGGCGGGCCTCCTCACCGAGGCGAACGCCCCGGCGCTCGCCGTCCTCGGCCTCGGCCGCGACGCGCTCGGCGGGCCGGCCGCCGGCCGCCTCGCCGAGTGGCCGGCCGTGGCGGCGGCGGCCGCCTCCGCGCTGCGCGGAGAGCCGACGCTCGGCGTCGACGCGACGAAGAGCGACGCGACGGGGGCGAGGATCCTCGCCGTGACGGCCGTCCCCGTCGCGGACGCCGCCGGGCGCCTCCTCGGCGGCCTCGTCTTCCTCGAGGACCGGACGGCGGTGCGGCGGCTCGAGCGCGAGCTCTCGTTCCGGCGCGAGCTCGCCGCCCTCGGCGAGATGTCGGCCGGTATCGCGCACGAGTTCCGCAACGCGACGGCGGCGATCCTCGGCTACGCCCGCCTCGCGGGCGCCGCGGAGGACGCCGAGGCGCGGGCCCGGCACCTCTCGCGGATCCGCTCCGAGGCGGAGCACGTCGCGCGCGTGACGGGCGACTTCCTCCTCTTCGCGCGCCCCGAGCGTCTCCAGCTCGCGACGGTCGACCTCGCGGCCCTCGCGGAGGAGGTCGCGGCCGAGGGGCGGGCGACCGCCCCGCTCGTCGCGATCGCCGTCGAGGGGGACCTCCCGCCCGCCGAGGCGGACGCCGCCCTCCTCCGCCGCGCCCTCGTGAACCTCGTGAGGAACGCGGCCGAGGCCGCGGGTGAGGGGGGCCGGGTCGCCGTGCGGGGCGAGAGGTCCGCCGACGGGGGGTGCGTCCTCGCCGTCGAGGACAGCGGCCCGGGAGTCTCCCCGGAGGCGGAAAGGAAGCTCTTCGTCCCCTTCGCCTCCACGAAGCCGGGGGGGACGGGGCTCGGGCTCTCCCTCGTCGCGAAGGTCGCGGCGCTCCACGGGGGGAGCGTCGCGGCGGGACGCTCCGCGACGCTCGGCGGCGCCTCGTTCCGGCTCGCGCTCCCGCCCGCGCCGCCCCGCGGCTCCTGACGGAAGCGGCCCGTCAGGCCTGGGGGATCTCCCCCGCCCGCCGCTTCTCGACGAGCGACTTGAAGTAGTCCTTGTCGATCGCCTTGTCCGTCGCCTCGTCGAGCTCGACGAGGTCCTGGACGACGAGCTCGGCGAGGTACTGGTCCATCCCGATCATCCCCTGCGAGCGCCCCGTCTGGACGAGCGAGGCGATCGTGGAGGTCTTCCCCTCGCGGATCGCGTTCGCGAGGGCGGCCGAGCCGCGGAGGACCTCGAACGCCGGGACGCGCCCGCCCCCCTTCTTCCGGAGGAGGAGCTGCGCGACGACGGCCTTCAGGACCTCGGAGAGGACGATCCGCACCTGCTCCTGCTCGTCGGGCGGGAAGCCGTCGATGAGGCGGTCCACCGCCTTCGCGGCCGAGTTCGTGTGGAGCGTCCCGAAGACGAGGAGGCCCGTCTCCGCGGCGTGGAGCGCCATCCGCATCGTCTCGAGGTCGCGGAGCTCGCCGACGAGGATCGCGTCGGGGTCCTCGCGGAGCGCCGCCTTGAGGGCCGCCGTGAACGTCGGCGTGTCGGGACCGAGCTCGCGGTGCGTGACGATCGAGCGCTGCGAGACGTGGACGAACTCGACGGGGTCCTCGATCGTCACGACGTGGTAGGCCTTCGTCTTGTTGAGCCGGTCGATGAGCGCGGCGAGCGTCGTCGACTTCCCGGAGCCGGTCGGCCCCGTGACGAGGACGAGGCCGCGCATCGTCCGGCCGACGGCGGCGACCTGCTCGGGGAGGCCGAGGTCCTCCACGGAGAGGACGCGGGGCGGGATCATCCTGAGGACGGCCCCCGGCCCGTGCTCCTGGCGGAAGAGGTTCACGCGGAAGCGGGCCTTGTCGCCCATCGCGTAGGCGAAGTCCGCGTCGCCGGTCTCCGCCCACTCCTTCCAGACGCGCGGCGGGGCGATCGGGTGGAGGAGGTTCTCGTAGTCCTCCTCGCGGATCGACCGCCACTTGAGCCTCACGAGGTCGCCGTCGATCCGGATCATCGGCGGCGAGCCGCAGACGACGTGGAGGTCGGAGGCCTTCTTCTCGAGGACGACCTTCAGGAGCGCGTCGATCCGCGCCGAGGCGGACGGGGCGGGCGGGGCCGCGCTCACGCGAGCTCCAGCTTCTCGTCGGCGACGAGCTTCTCGAACGGCTCCTTCTTCTGGGCACGGTCCATCGCGGCCTCCGCGTCGACCTTCTTCTCCTCGGCGAGCTTCAGGAGCGCCTGGTCCATCGTGTTCATCCCGGAGAGCTGGCCCGTCTGCAGGATGCCCGGGAGCTGGAACGTCTTCGCCTCGCGGATGAGCGCGCCGACGGCCGACGTCCCCCGGAGGATCTCGAACGCCGCGACCCGGCCGACGCCGCCCCGCCGCGGGAGGAGCGTCTGCGAGATGACCGCCTTGAGCGACTCGGAGACCATCGTCCGGATCTGCCCCTGCTGGCCCGCGGGGAAGGCGTTGATGATCCGGTCCACCGTCGCGGGGGCCGTCGTCGTCGAGAGCGTCCCGAAGACGAGGTGCCCCGTCTCGGAGGCGGAGATCGCGAGCGCGATCGTCTCCATGTCGCGCATCTCGCCGACGAGGATGACGTCGGGGTCCTCGCGGAGGGCGGCCCGGAGCGCACGGGAGAACGACTCCGTGTGGTGCGGCACCTGCCGCTGGTTCACGAGGCACTCCTTGTTCGGGTGGACGAACTCGACGGGGTCCTCGATCGTGATGATGTGCCCCTTGCGGCTCTCGTTCACGAGGTTCAGGAGGGCCGCGAGCGTCGTCGACTTCCCGCAGCCCGCCGGGCCCGTGACGAGGACGAGCCCCTGGTGGAGCTTCGCGAGCTCCCAGGCGGACTCCGGCAGGCCGACCTCGACGAGCGTCGGGATCGCCTGCGGGATGACGCGGAAGCAGGCGTCGTAGCCGAGCCGCTGCGAGAAGAAGTTCGCGCGGAAGCGCCCGAGGCCGGGGACCTTGATGCAGACGTCGAGGTTCCGCTTCTCGACGAGCTCCTGCCACTCGGCCGGCGAGAGGATCGCGCGGATGAGCCGCTCGGCGGCCTCGGGCGTCGTCGCGGGCGTCTCGAGCGGCACGAGCTTCCCGTGGGTCCGCTGGTGCGGGACGAACCCCGTCGCGAGGTGGAAGTCGGAGGCCCCCTTCGCGATCGTGTCGGCGAGGAAGTCGTGGATCGTCGGCGCGGCGTTCCCGGCGAGCTGCGCGACGGGGACGGCGGCGGTCGCCTGGGGGAGGGCGTCCCGGGCGGCGTCTCCCTGCAGCCTGCCGACGAGGCGGCGCGCCTTGTCGCGCACGAGCGGGTCGAGGTCGGCGACGCGGGCGACGCTCGCGAGGACGTCGGCGACCTTCGGGAGGTTCCGGCCGATCTGCGCCAGGGCGTCGAGGATCTCGAGCTGGTCGTCGGGCTTTCCGACGCTCGCCTTGAAGAGCTCGAAGAGCGGCCCGGCGGCCCGCGGGTCGCCGATCTCGCCGAGGGCGCCGACGGCGGGGAGGACCGTGAGGCGGTCCTGGAGGAGGCCGAGGACCCGCCGCAGGACGTCGTCCCCCTTCCCGTGCCTCCCGATGTTCTCGAGGGCGCGGGCGCGGATCCACCAGTCCGGCTCGTCGAGGAGGCGCATCCAGGCGGGGACGGCCCTCGGGTCGTCGATGAGGAGGGAGAGCTCCTTGGCGGAGGCCGCGAGGTCGCGGTCGGGCGACTCCGTCAGCTTCAGGAGGGCGGGGACGAAGCCGGGGTTCCCCTGCACGACCGTCTCGAGCGCCCGGTCGCGGATCCAGACGAACGTCCCCTCGAAGGCCTCGAGGAAGCGGGGGGCGAGGACGTCGGCCGGGAGCCGCCCGACGAGGGTGAGCGCTCCCTTCCGGACGGTCTCGTGGCCGTCGGCGAGGAGGCCGAGGATCTCCTTCGTGTGGTCGGCCTTCGCGTGCGGCAGGAGCCGCTCGAGCGAGGCGAACGCCGCGGCGGCGACGCGCCCTCCGCCGCCCGAGCGGGCGAGGCCGAGGAGGTGCGTCACGAGCGCCTCGTCGGGCGCGAGCTCGAGGACGGCGAGCGCCTGGATCCGGGTCTCGTCGTCCTCGTCCTTCAGGGCGTCGAGCGCGAGGTGCCGGGCCTGGGGCGACTTCCCGATCTCCGGCGTCGCGGCGATCGCCTTCAGGGCGCGCGAGCGAAGCGCCGGGTCGCCCCCGGCGAGCGCCTTCCTGTAGATCGCGAAGGCCCGGTCGGCCGGGAGGTCGTGGGCCATCTCGAGCGCCGTCAGCTTCGCGTAGTCGTCGCCGCGCTCGGCGAGCTGCGTCAGGAACCCCGTCAGGTCGCTCCCCGCCGCGAGCTCGCGGAGGAAGCGCTGGACGCCGCGCCGGGCGGCCTCGGAGCGGGTCCGCGCCATCGCGACGACGGCCTCGAGGGCCGCCCGGTCGTAGCCGCGCCGCTTCAGGATCGCGAGCCCCGCGGCCCGGATCTCGGGCGTCGGGTCGGCCGCCGTCCAGGCGACGTCCTCGACCTCCAGCCCCGGCAGGGCCTGGAACTTCTCGACGAGGTCCTTCTTCTGCGCGTCGCCCGACCACTGGTGGGCCTTCAGCTGCGCGACGACCCCCGGGTCGGCGCGGAAGCCCTTCTTCATCATCTCGAGGACCACGGCCTGCCCTCCGTTCGCGGAATCCTAGCCCACGCGGAAAAGGAAAAGGGGCGGGAAGCCCGCCCCTTTTCGGGATCGTCGAGACGCGAGGAGCCTACTTGAGCTCCTTCCACCACTTGACCCGGACCTCCGGGAGGTTGCCGATCGACGCGGCGATGTTCGGAGGCTCGTAGAGGCTCGCCCTCTGTCCCTCGCCGACGCCGCTCTTGGAGACGAGGACCCGGCTCCCGGCGACGGTGAAGCCGCTCGCGGCCCCTTCCCCGGCGTCGTGGGCCTTGAACGTCGTCGCGTTCGTCGGCTGGCAGGTGTCGCCCCCGATGAAGTCGATCTGGGCGACATAGGAGTTCCCCTTGCACCCCTTGTCGGGGTCGTAGAGGAGGAAGAGGGCCGTGACCGTGTCGGTCCCCTTTACGTTCCGCGGGACGAGCATGTACGGCGGGGCCGTGAGCTGGGTCTTCGGCCCGAAGACGATGTCCTCCTCGGCGTCGTCCGTCAGCTGCAGCTTCCACGGGGCCGTCGGGTCGTAGATCCGCTTCGCGGTGATGTTCGCGTTCGAGAGGGCGCTCGAGAAGCTCGCCTTCTGCGCCGTCGCGACGTAGAGCGTCGGGATGAAGCCGGTCGTCCCGACGGCCGCGCCGGTCACCTGGGAGCTCCGCTCGTAGAGCGCGCCACTCCCGAACGCGTAGGCGACGCACCCCGCGCCCCCCTGCCCGTAGCCGCTCGCGGCCGGGTTGTAGTAGATGGGCTGCGACTGGCCCGCCTTCGCGGAGACGTTGATCCCGACGACCTTCGTGTCGAACTTCAGCTGGGTCGCGTTGTTGCTCGTGAGGAACCAGATCTGGCCGTTCAGGTCGGCCTGCATCGCGAGGGAGGCGATGTTGTCGTCCTGGTAGAACTTCGAGTAGGGGTTCAGGAAGACGGTGTCGGCGAAGGCCTGGCTGCCGACGAACGGCGTGTAGGAGGAGGTGGAGGTCAGCGTCACGGTCGAGAGGATCGAGCCGTCCGTCGGGTCGAGCGTGAAGGCGTTCGGCTGGACGAAGTCGGTCGAGCCCGTCGTCTGGGCCGTCCTCGTGTTCTCCGGCCGGAAGCCGCTTCCCATGATGAGCCGCCAGGCGTCGCTCTTCCCAGGCCCCATCGCGGGGATCGACCAGCTCTGCTGGAGGCCGGGGAGCGTCGTGCCGTCGCGGGTCCAGAGGACCTTGACGGGGTCCGCCGGGTACGAGGCGGCGTCCGGCTTCGGGACCTGTGTCACGTCGACGGCGACGAGGTCGTCGCCGCCCGGCCCGGTCGTGATGATTCCGATCGTCCGGTAGGCCGGGGTCGAGGTGCTGTCGTCCCAGACGTCGCCGAAGCGGAAGGAGTTCGCGACGCCGTAGACGTGCTCGTTCGTGTCGCCCGACTGGCCGGCGGGGTTCTTCGGGTTCCGGGGGTCCCTCTTGTAGGCGTCGAAGATCTCGGCCTGCTTCGAGAGGAGGCTCGGCGGGAGGAGCGCGATCTGCTCGACGCCGTCCGCCACCCGGAAGGCGTGCATCATCCCGTGGTTCGAGCCGACCCAGAGGAGGGCGTCGCGGCCGGCGTACTGGCTCTCGAACGGCTTGTGGCTCATCGTCGTCCCCTGCAGCCAGGTCGCCGGGGCGCCGACGATCGCGGGGGCGGAGTTGATGAGCGGCCCGAGGCGCCACGTCCGCTTCTCGCCCGGGTCGGTCGTGTCCCCGTCGCCGTTCAGGTCGATGTCGTCGCCGCGGATCCACTTGACGACGTCGGCGGTGACGGTCGCGCCGCCGAGGGAGACGAGCGTCGCGAGGTTCGCCGTCGTCACCTCGACGAGCGCCTTCGTCGACGGGTTCCAGGTGAAGATCTTCCGGGTGCTCGGGCTCCGCTCGTTCAGGATCTCCGCGGCGTCTCCCAGCGGACGCGTCGAGGAGGGATTGTGGTCCTTCGGGTCCCACTCGACGTAGAGGTACTCGTCCTCGTTAGGCTTGTACTTCGTGTCGTAGGCGTAGAGGTGCCCCTTCCAGCTCGGGAACTCCGTCGAGGGGAGGTAGACGACCGACGAGAGCGAGGCGGACATGCCGGAGACCGGGGCGTTCGTCGCGTAGTCGCCCGTGGCCGTCGCGTTCACGATGGCGGTGATCGCGTCGGCGAGCGCCGAGGCGGACGTCGCGAAGTAGGCGTTGTGCCCGTGGGCCGTGTTGTAGTGCGAGGAGAAGGTCCCCGCGGCCGGGACCGGCTCGGCGATGTAGGGGTTCCCCGGGTCGGTCGCGACGGCCGGCGGCGGCGGGACCGGTGCGGCGTAGCCCGAGAAGCCGGCGTCGCCCCGCGGGCTGTTCGCATCCGTGCGGCCGGCGTAGGCGGTGAAGTCGAGCTCGCAGGTGCCGACCTCGTCGCTCACGCCGATGACCCAGGTGTTCACCTTGGGCTTGCGGTTCAGGACGTTGTAGATCTCGTTCGCGACGCCGGCCGGGTAGCACGACCAGTTGCTCGGGCAGGTCTTCCAGGAGCCGTCCGAGAGACCGCAGCCCGACCCGTTGCCGGAGTTCGACTCCCCGTCGGTCACGAGGATGACCCCGTAGGGGCGGTTGCACCCCTTCTTCGGGTCGTCGGGGTAGGTCTCGTCCCGGAGGACCTCCTTCGCCTCGGTGAGCCCCGCCCGCGTGTTCGTCGAGCCCCCGGCAGCGAGTCCCCGAATCGTGTTCCCCCAGCGGTCCTTCGTCTTGGTGTAGGCGCCGGCCGGGGTGAGGTACGCCTCGATCCGGGCGAGGTGTTTGTTCGTGTCGGCGGTGTCGATGTAGACGAGGGTGCTGATGCCGTCCGTGGAGTACTTCGTGAGACCCCAGTTGACGCGCCCGACGTTCCTCCCGACGAGGTCCTGCGGGGCGTAGTAGGTGCACGTGCCGACCGTGCAGGCGCCGTCCACGACCTTCGGGAAGTTCGTCACCGGGTATGCCGTCGTCGTCGCGGAATTCGAGTAGGCGCCCGGGATCGTGATGGTCTCGTAGGGCGTCGTGAAGGGGTAGCCGGGCGCGCCGACGTAGGTCGAGCTCGTGAACTTGAACTTCCAGGCCTTCCGCGGCCCGGTCGTCGAGTAGACGTTGCCCGCAGGGAGGCTCCACTGCCCGGAGACGGCCGGGGGGGTGTAGTCCGTCACGAGCGGCACGGAGTTCCCGAGCGCGTTCTTGAGGATTCCCATCCGCGACGGGCCGAAGAAGGCGAGCCAGTAGTAGTAGACCTTGCAGCCGATGAGGTTCCCCTTCTTGTCGTAGGAGCAGCTGCTCTGCTCGACGGGCTTGTTCTCGTCGAGGTGGTTGCGGTCCCAGGTGAGGTACCCGAAGCCGTTCTCGCCGCCCCCTGCGGTGCCGTCCTTGGCGGTGGTGCTGTTCTGGGGGTAGCGCGCCATCGACCCCGTGACGTCCTGGACGATGTGCAGGTTCGCCTTCATGAGCTGGGCGGTGATCTGCCGCATCGGGTCGTACCCCTCGGTCTGGGTCTGGCCGAGGAGCGCGGGAGAGGCGAGGACGGCGAGGGCGAGGAGGACGGCCAGGAGGAGCGCCGGCGTCCTGGGGTGCGTCGCGTGGGTCTTCATGGTCTTCTCCTTGGCTCGGTTCACTTTGCGCCGGCGCTCGTTCCGCCCACGTTCGACCCCTTCTGGGTCGCGGCGGCCGAGCCTTCCGCGTTCGTCTGAATCTGCTCTTCGAGGATCTTCGTGATTCCGATCGTCGGGTTCCCGTTCCCGTCGAGGACCGGGTCGCCGTTCCCGTCGACGACGACCATCTGGCCGACGACGACGAGGTTCACCCGGCGGTCGGAGTCGTTGTTGTTCCCCCCGGTCGTGTCCTCCGTATTGTTCCGGATGAAGACGGAGTACATCGCCCGCGTCGAGGCGTCGCCGAGGTTCTGGGCGAGGACGACGTTCCGGAAGTTCCGGTTCGGGAGGCGCAGGAGGTACGCGGGCCTCCCGCCGCCCGGCGGCGTGTAGATGTCGTCCGGGTCCGTCGGGACGGCGAGGAGGGCGCTCGCGTTCCCGGAGTTCTCCTGCGCGAAGTTCGTCACGGCGACCTCGGCGTCGCGGAGGCCCGCCTCGGCGGCGTAGAAGCCGACGCGGCTCATCCGCGTGTTCCCGGAGGTCTTGTCCTCCGTCGAGGCGAAGAACGCGATCCCGAGGCCGACGACGGTCAGGACGAGGGCGACGAGGACGACCGCGATGAGGGCGCTCCCCCGCTCGCGGGAGCCCGGGGCGGTTCTGCCGGCTCGTGTCATGGTTCAGTTCCCCAGCATCCGGTTCCGGATGAGGATCGTGGAGGTCATCCGATGGTGGTCGAAGTCGCCGATGCGGGCGCCCGTCGCCCCGCCGGGGTCGACGGCGTCGGGGAGCGCCTCGGCCCGGTCCTCCGAGCGGGGGCGCGCGTTCGATGCGGTGACCGTCCCGCGGCGGACGGAGATCTTCCCCGCCTCGAAGCGGACCGGGGCGGAGCGGGAGGTGACCGAGAGGCGGATGCCGGAGACCATCGTGATGTCCCACGCCCCGGCCGCCCCGCCGAAGGCGGCCTGCGGCGGGACGTTCCCCGTGGCGTTCACGAGGGCGTTCGCGTTCGTCGCGGGGTCGAAGGTGTTGAAGATCGTCCGGCCCGGGAAATTCGTCGGATCGGGTGGAGCGGAGTAGAGATAGGCGACCTGGAGGTCTTCGACGTCCGGCATGATCGGCGTGAAGGCGGTGCCCGGGTTGTCCGTCGCCGGGTCGAAGAGGCCGAGCTTCTGCTCGAGGTTCGGGACGCCGTTCCCGTCGCGCCGGACGCGGAAGGAGTAGATCCTCATCCCCCCCGCCAGGAACGGCTCGTTCAGCTCGGGGTGCCCACCGGGCGGGTTCAGCCGCTGCGACTGCCCCGGGTTGCTGACGACGTGGACCGTCGCCGGGTTCCCGTCCGGGTCCGTCCCGTTGCAGTCGAAGGACTGGAAGCCGGTGATCTCGTAGTAGGCCCAGCGGCCGTCCACGTCGACGAGCGTCAGGATCAGGCTCTGGGCCTGGTTCGTGTTGTCGGCGCCGACGAGCTGACGGAAGTTCGCCTCCATCGTCGCGGTGCCGACGTTGCACCCCTCCTGGTAGTTGAAGTAGAGGTTCGCGGCGTGCTGCCAGCCGACCCAGCGGGAGATCGGGACCTTGAACGGGTCGATCGGAAGGGCGAGCGTGATGATGTCGGTCCCCGGCTCGCCGAGGTCCGACTGCTGCGCGGTGAGGTTGTTGTAGGAGGCCTGCACCGGAGTGTTCGAGTTCCCCTGCGCGTACCAGGTCACGAGGGCGTTCGGGCTCGGAGGGGAGGCGTTGTCGTTCAGGTCCGTCGCGCCGGCGACGTAGGTCGAGAGGTAGTCGAGGGCACGGCGCGAGACCTGGCGCGGGGCGGTCTTCACCTGCTGGCGCTCCGCGAACGACTTCATCGAGAAGAGGAGCGTGAGCGCCACGATCATGACCATCGTCAGGATGAGAAGGGAGACCATCGCCTCCGAGAGGGAGATGCCGCGGAGGCGCTTACTGCGGGACCTGGCAGACATAGTCGACCCTCTTCGCTCGGGCGGACGGCCCGACGTAGGACATCCCGGTCGCCGAGTGCTCGGAGGTGACCGAGACGGTCACGAACCAGAACCCCGGCGTCGCGGAGGTGCTGTAGGTGTAGGAGATCCTGTACGGGGGGTCCTCCTGCTCGAAGACGTTCGCCCCCGCGGGGCCCCAGTAGGCCCAGCCCGTGCCGGAGCTGTTGTACGGGAGCTGGACCGTGAGGCCGTCCGAGGGAGCCGTCGGGAGGCCGGTGGTCGGGGGCATCGTCCCGCCCTCGCTCCGGAGGAAGTGGAGGTAGCGGAGGTTCTCCGCGACCTGCTGGGCCTTCAGCGCCTGGTCGGTCCGGGCGGCCGAGCCGGAGTCGGTGATGAGGGCGATCGAGAAGAGCTGGAGGACGCCGACCATCAGCATGGCGAGGACCGCCATCGCGACGATGACCTCCATGAGGGACGCGCCGCGCCGCGCAAGGGCGGGGCGGGGCCTGGCGAGCCGGTTCACGTGCGTTCTCCTCCCTTCCTCACGGGACCCTCCGGACGGATGCCTTGAACAGCGGGGTGACGGAGACCGTGTAGGTCACGAGCGGGGTCAGGTCGCCCGAGATCATGTCGGCGTGCGAGAGCTGGACCGTTGCCGGGCCGGTCGCCATCCCGACGATGGCGGCCGTGGCGGGCGGCGTGGGTACCGTGACGCCCGGGATCATGGCCCGGCCCATGAAGTCGCAGAGGAGGGCAGCGGAGACCGGGCCGGTCGCCGGGCGCGCCCACTGCGTGTTGAAGACCTGGCCCGTGGGGCTCGAGTTCGAGAGGGCGACGTCCTCCGGGATCCGGATCCGCCAGGGGACGAGGATTCGCGGGGCGTCTTCGAAGAAGAGGTTGTCGTTGTTCGGGTCGATCGCCTCGTCGCAGACGTTGTTCCCGTTCGCGTCGAAGACGACCGCCGCGTCCGTCCCGGTGCCGGCGACGTACCGCCCGACGACGAGGAAGGTCGTCCGGTTCTGGTCCTGCATCGTCGAGAGGGCGCGGGCGGCGAGCGTCTTCAGGTCCTCGGCGGCCGAGGCGACCCGCTGCCGCTTGACCGCGCTCGAGACGCTCCCGACCCCGATCGCGATCGTCAGCGCGAGGATGGCGACCACGACCACGACCTCGGCAAGGGTGAACCCGCGGCGTCCTCGGCGGCCTCGAGCCGGGGGGCTCTTCGCCATCTTCTTCCCCTCCTCCCGCCCCGCGCGGCGGGGCGATCCGCGGGGAAGGACGCAATCCCTGCGCCCGAATCGGTTCGGACCCGTAAACCGCTATTTGTCAGTTGTTTGCGTGCCGCCCCGGAGCGGGCGGAGGGGCGTCGGGCGAAACGAGGTGTTCCGGTTCGTAACGCCCGCCCGCGAGGACGCGAAAGAGCGTGAGCCCCTCGGCGCGGAAAGCGGGGCGGAGGAGGCCGGGAAGCGTCCGGAAGAGCGCCTCGTGCGCCGGCCCGTGGGCCTCGCGCTCCTCGTCGCCCGAGACGACGAACCGGACGCCGGACCGCGAGAGGACCGAGGCCGCGTCGCCGAGCGTGATCGGCTCGTAGACGCGGGCGACGTCGAGGATCCGCGCCTCGACGTCGGCGCGCGCATTCCCCCGCTGCGTCAGGTGGTAATCCCAGCCGACCCGGGCCGGCAGGCCGGTGCTCGAGGAGAAGCGGGCGTACTCGCGGTACGGCGGGCCCCACGCCTCGAGGAGCGCCGGAAGGCCCGCGACGTTCTCCTCGATCCACGCGAAGGCGGCCGCCTCTTCGGGGCGGTGGAGGGCGCGGTAGGCGAGGCCGTCGAGCGTGCCGCGGGGAGTCGCGACGCGCCGCGTCGCGAGGTGGCTGGCGAGGGCGAGGGCCGAGGTCGCGAGCGAAGCCGCGAGGACGGCCGCCGCCGCGGCGGTCCAGGCGAGGCGCGCGACGTCCGCGCGCTCCCCGCGCGGCAGGAGGCGGTCGAGGCCGGCGGCTCCCGCGACGGCGAGGAGGAGCGTGGCGTCGAGGCCGAACTTGAAGACGGTGTTCATCCGGTCCCACACCCAGACGACCTCGCAGCCGAGGAGGATCAGGAAGGCCGCGGCGGCGAGCGCGGGAGCCGCCCTCTCGCGCGGCGGGAGCCCCCGGCCGAAGGCGAGCGAGAGGGCGAGGAGGGCGAGGCCGGCGAGGAGGGCGCGGACCGAGGGAGACGGCGCGAGCCGTCCCGCGAGGAGGGCCGGGAGGTCGACGAGCGCGAGCGAGAGGAGGAGGCCGAGGGCGGCCGCGAGGAGCGGCGCGCGCCGCGGACGCTCCGGGTCGCTCCGCGCGCGGACGAGGAGGCCGAGGAGGAGTGGTGCGACGAGGACGAGCCCGACGCCGTGGACGAGGAAGAGCGAGAGGGCGTCGTACGCCGGGCCGGCCTCCCAGCCGAGGCGGCGCGGCGGCGGGACGTAGCTTCTCCAGAAGGGGAGGGTGACGAGGAGCGCGGCGGCGCCGATCGCGAGGGACGGCGCGGCGACGGCGGCGAGGAGGCGGCCCGGCCGCCTTGCGGGGAGGGGCGGCGCGGGGCGCGGCGTCGCCGCGAGGCCCGAGGCGGCGAAGAGGAGGACGAGGAGGAGCGCCGCCGTCGGCGCGCTCCAGCCGTTCGTGATCAGGAGCGCGGCGAGAAAGAGGGCGGCGAGGGCGAGGAGCGTGGAGCGGCCGAACGGCGGGACGTGAAGCCCGGGGCTCGTCCGCTGCCGGAAGGAGAGGAGGAGGACGGCGAGGAGGCCGAGGAGGAGCGGGAAGGCGAGGACGTGGGCGTGGAGGTCGGCGAAGAGGAAGCTCCAGAGCGGGAACTCGTTGATCTCGTTCTGCCCTTTGAGGACGCGCGAGACGGACCAGAAGAGGTCGAAGTCGACGGCTCGCCTTCGGACGTACTCGACTGGGCCGGAGAGGTTCCCCGCGAGGAGGCCGAGGCCCGCGGCGAGAAGCCCCGTCCGGAGGCGGCCGCCGAGGAACGCGCCGGCGGCGAGGAGCGCGGCGGCCGTGAGCGCCGCCGTCGCGGCGAGACCGAGGTTGAAGGCGAGGGCGGGGTGGACGCCGAGCGCCTTCGCGAAGGCCGCGACGAGGAAGTGGCCGAGGTAGGTGTAGGAGAGCGTCGTCCCCGCGAACCAGGGCTCCGGCGGCGGGAGGAGCTCGGAGCGCATCAGGGCGTTCAGGATCGCGAAGTCCATCGGCTTCTCGCCCCAGTAGATCTCCGGCGAGACGGCGCGGACGGAGGCGAAGAGGGCGAAGGCGCCCCAGAAGACGGCCTCCGTCGCGACGACTTCCCGGCGGCTCGCCGCCCGCGGCGCCCCCGCCGGGAACGCGCCGAGGAGGAGGAGGGCGGCCGCGGCGGCGAAGGCGAAGGAGGGGACGAAAGCGAAGAGGCCCCAGGCGACGGGGGCCCATGCCGCGAGGGCGAAGAGCGCGACGCCCGCGACCTTCGAGAGGGCGTAGACGCCGGGGACGGCGGGGAGGCGCGGGCCGAGGAGCCGCCACGCCGCGAGGCCGAGCCCCTGGAGGAGAGCGGCCCAGAGGAGGAGCGCGAGCGGCGTCGAGCGCGTGCCGCCGATCCGCTCCGTCGAATCGGCGTGCGGGTCGGCGGGGCGGGCGCGGAGGAGGTCCGTCCGCGTCAGGTCGCGCGAGGGGGCCGCTTCGCGAAGCCGTCGCTCGACCTCGGGCGCGTCGAGCCGCTCGACGTTCCGGAAGATGACCGCCTTCGGGTGGTCGTAGACGGAGAACGACTCGTCGGCGAGCTCCGAGGGGAGCCGCAGGCCGAGGAGCTGCGGCGGCGAGGAGAACGTCCGCTCGAGCGTCCAGCCGAGGTCGCCCGAGAAGAGGAGACGGAAGAGGCGGTCCGTGTCGGGGTAGCGGTCGCGCGCCCTCTCGATCGCCCCGTAGTGGCGCTTCGTCGGGAGGACGAGGAGGTCGCCCGCGGCGAGACGCCGTGCGAGGAGGCGCGTCTTCTCCTCCCCGTCGGGCTCGTAGAGGGGGAGGTCGGCGACGCGGAAGGCGTCGGCGGGGCGGTCGGGGAGCGAGAAGGGGAACCCCTCCTCCCAGTGAGGGACGAGGAGCGTCGCCCCCGGCGCGGCGTTCTCGTGGACCCACGCCGAGGCGGAGACGATCGTGTGCGGGCGGGAGTAGATCGAGAGGAACGCGAGGAGGTACGCACCCGAGAGCCCGAGGACGAGCCGCCTCAGGAAGCGGCGCCCGTCGCGCCCCTCCTCGGGCGGCGCGAGAAGGCGGGCCGCCGCGAGGAGGAGGAGCGGGAGGAGCGGGAGGAGGTAGCGCGGGAAGCGGACCTCGAACGAGACGGTCAGGAGGAGGAATGGGACGCCCCACGAGAGGAGGAGGAGCTCGCGCGGGTCGCGCTCGCGGAGCAGGACGCGCAGACGCACGGCGGCGCCGAGGAGCGCCGCGATCCCGAGCGGGAGGCCGAGCCCCCACAGGAGGATCTCCCCGAGCTCGTAGAGGAGCGGCGTCGTCCCGACGTACTGGTTCGTGTAGGGGACGGAGCCGGCGTTCCGGACCATCGCCCCCTGCTCGGCGACGGCGGCGAGGATCTCCCGTCCCGCGTGGAGCGCCGAGGGCTGGCCGGCGAGGAAGGCCGCGGCGAGCGCGAGGCCGGAAGCGAAGAGCGCCGCGAGGGCCTTCCCGAAGCGCTTCGCCGGGAGGAAGGCGAGGAGCGGGGCGAGGCCGAGCGGGAGGAGGAGCGTCGCGGCGCTCGCCTTCGTCGCGAGGGCGAGGCCGGCGGCGGCGCCGGCGAGCGCGAACGCGCCGGCCGACCTCGTCTCGACGGCGCGGAGGAGGAGGAGGAGCGTCGCGAGGACGAGCGTCGCGAGCGGCACGTCGCCCGTCGCGAAGTGGGAGCTCTGGACGTGGGCGACGGCGAGGCCGAGGAAGGCGCCGGCGAGGAGGCCCGTCCGTTCCCCGAAGAGCCGCCTCCCGAGGAGCGCGAGGAGGACGCAGGCGAGGGCGCCCCAGAGGGCGGAGAGGGCGCGGCCGACGAGGAGCGTGCCGTGCCACGTGTGGGCCTCGGACCACGCGTGAGAGAGGAGCGCCGTCGCGCCGCGCGTGACGAGGAACGGAAAGGAGCCGTAGGCGTAGAACTTCGGGTCGAGCTTCAGCGGCGAGAAGGAGAGCTCGTTCACCGCCTCGACGATCCGCCGCTCGTCGGGGTGGTACATGTGCCCCTCGTCCCAGTCGAGGCCGAAGAGGCGGACGACGAGCGAGGCCGCGAAGAGGAGCGCGAGGGCGAGGCGGAAGCGGGGCGGCCTCGCCGTGTCCATCAGATCGGGAGCCTCCGGAAGAGCGCGGCGGGGAGCGCGCGGAGGAGCGCCATGACGGGCCGCCAGAACCAGGGCGTGTAGACGACGGAGCGGCCGCTCTCGAGCGCGCGAAGGACGTCGCGCGCGACGGTCGCGGGGGAGGCGAGGAGCGGCGAGCCGGGCGCGGTGACGCCCCACGACATCGCGCCGGCGGCGGGGCCGGCCTTGACGCAGAGCGCGGTCACGCCCTTCGGCGCGAGGCGCGCCCAGAGCCCCTCCATCGCGGTCGTCAGGGCCGCCTTCGTCGCGCCGTAGGCGTAGTTCTTCCGCCGGCCGCGCTCGCCGGCGACGGAGGAGAAGGCGCAGAGGAAGGAGCCGGGGCGCGCCTCGAGGAGCGCGGCGGCGGCCTCGAGGAGGGCGAGCGTCGACCTCACGTTCACGTCGGCCATCGCGAGGAGGGTCGCGGCGTCGCGCTCGACCTCCGCCTGCTCCGGCATCGCGGCGAAGGCGACGAGGACCCCGGCGAGGCCGCCCGGGAGCGCCTCCTCCGCGCGCGGCACGAGGGCCGCCGTCGCCGCGGCGTCGCGCGCGTCGAAGCCGAGCGCGGCCGTCGGGACGCCGAAGCGGAGCGCGAGGTCGGCGGCGGTCCGTCCCGCCTCCTCCGTGTCCCGCGCCGCGAGGACGAGGCCGTGTCCGCGCCGCGCGAGCCCCTCGGCGCAGGAGCGCGCGAGCGCCGAGCCGGAGCCCGCGACGAGGACGTTCCCCTTCACGCGCCCTCCGCGAGGCCGAGGCGGCGCGCCTGCGACGACGAGAAGCGGCCGCCCGGGTCGAGACGGCGCTTCGCCTCGCGGAATGCGGCGAGCCGCGGGTACATCGCGGCGAACGTCGCCGCGTCGGCGAGCGAGTCCTTCGCGAGGTAGAGACGCCCGCCGCGGGCGAGGAGGATCTCGTCGAGGCGGCGGGCGAGCGGGCGGAGGCGCTCGCCGACGTTCGGGACGTCGAGGCCGAGCGTGAAGCCCGGCTTCGGGAAGGAGAGGAGCCCCCGCCCCTCGGCCCCCGTCGTCTTCAGGACGGCGAGGAAAGAGGCGGCCCGCTCGCGCGAGATCTCCTCGAGGAGGAGCCGGCATCCCTCGGCCGCCGTCTCGCGCGGGAGGAGCGCCTGGTACTGGACGAAGCCGCGCCGGCCGTAGAGGCGGTTCCAGTCGCCGATCGCGTCGAGCGGGAAGAAGTAGCTCCTGAAGCCGGAGAGCGACGTCCCCGCGCGCCCCGCGGCGTAGTAGAGGGCGTTGAAGGCGGAGATGGAGGCGGGGCCGAGGAGGAACGCTGGGGCGTCGAAGGGGACGGAGGGCGCCGCGCCCTCGGGGAGCTCGCCGCGCGCGGCGCTGCCGCGCGGGAGCTCCGAGGCGGGGAGGTGGTCGCCCCTCATGAGGACGCCGCGGCCGAGGGAGCGGCCGCGGGCGAGGCCGTCGATCCACGCGACGGAGTAGCGGCTGAGGCTCTCCTCCTCCTCGAGGCGCGCGAGGACCTCGTCGAGGCTCCGGGCGCGACGCTTCACGACGCGGACGAACGGCGTCTCGATCGGGAGGAGCTTCAGGCGCGCCGAGAGGACGACGCCCGTCAGCCCCATGCCGCCGATCGTCGCGTCGAACGCCTCGGCGTTCTCGTCCCTCGAGCAGCGGAGCGTCTCGCCCGAAGAGGTCAGGAGCGTCAGCTCCTCGACGTGCCGGCCGATCGTCCCGTCGACGTGGTGGTTCTTGCCGTGGACGTCGGCGGCGAGGGCGCCCCCGACCGTCACGAGGCGCGTCCCCGGGACGACGGGGAGGAAGTAGCCGCGCGGGACGAGGAACGCGAGGAGACGTGCGAGCGAGGTCCCCGCCTCGCACGTCACCGTGAGGCGCTCCGGGTCGAAGGCGAGGAGGCGGTCGAGCCGCTCCGTCAGGAGGAGGGCGCCGGCGCCGTTCAGCGCGGAGTCGCCGTAGCTCCGGCCGAGGCCGCGCGCGAGGACGGTCCGCTCGGGGGCCGAGAGGACCGCGTCCGCGACGGCGCGCCACGACTCGGGGCGGTACGCGGGGCCCTCCTCGACGCCGAAGCGTCCCCAGCCCGAGAGGGCGAGGCGCGCGGCGCGAAGGGCCGGCCCGCCCCCGGCGGGTCGCGGGGCGGAAGGGGAGCGGGCGTCGCCGGCGGAGCTCAACCCCGCGATGATAGTCGCGGAGCGAGCGCCGTCGCGCTCCTCAGCGGAGGTCGTCGAGGAGCGCCGCGGCGGCCTCGCGGGCGATCCTGACGGCGTAGTTCTGGCCGCGGTCCTCCGGGTAGACCTGGGCCATCGCGGCCGAGTAGAGGCCCGGGACCCCGGTCCTCACGGGCGGCAGGACACCCGAGTAGCCCGTCCCGACGATCGGCTGCGCGTACTCGGCGCGGAAGAGGTGCCGCTCGAGGACCCTCGCCTTCTCGAATGCCGGGGCGAGGCGCGGCACGGCGGGGAGGTAGAGGTCCCAGAGCTCGCGGTCGGGCGTCGTCCACTTCGGGTCGTCGGGGAGGACGTAGTCGGAGAGGTAGACGACGTGCCGTCCGCCGTAGCGCGAGGCGGGGACGTAGTTCGTGTGCTCGATGAAGCCGCCGAACGGCATCGAGACGTCGCCGACGTTCGTCCAGTAGTACGGCGTGAGCGGCCGGTCGAGGACGAGGACGGGACAGAGGGCGTGCGCGTAGGAGATCGTCCCCCAGAGGGCCCGCTGCGGGGCGGGGAGGTCGGGGACGATCCGGAGGAGCTCGGGGATCGCGACGGTCGAGAGGACGAGGTCGAACGTCTCCGCGCCGGCGGCGGTCTCGACGCTCCACCGTCCGTCGCGGCGCGTCGCGAGCCTCACGGGGCGCGCGGCGCGGAGCTCGCCGCCCCGTTCCGCGATCCGCGCGAGGAGCGCCTCGACGACCCGGCCGAAGGAGCCCTTCATGTAGCCGAGCCGCTCGCCGAGGCCGCTCCGGTCGCGGGAGCGGGTCCTGAGCGCGATCTTCCCCCAGAGCCAGACGAGGCCGACCTCGCCGGCCCTCCGGCCGTACTTCTGCTCGAGGAGCGGACCCCAGACGACGTCGAGGACGCGGCCGTAGCCGTTCTTCTTCAGCCAGCCGACGGCGGTCTCCCCCTCGAGGGCGCGCCAGTCGCGGATCCCGCGCAGCTTCAGCGTCGAGAGGACGAGCTCGAGGCGGCCCCGGACGCCGAGCGGCGAGAAGGAGAGGAGCGAGAGCGGCGTGCCGAAGGGATAGAGGAGGCCGCCGGCGAAGAAACCCATCTTCGACGGGAGCCACTCGACCTCGGCGCCGAGACCGAGCTCCCCGGCGAGGGAGACGTAGTCGGCGTCGCTCGTGAAGAGGTGGTGGTAGAAGCGTTCGAGCGGCTCGCCGCCGACGGCGAAGGTCCCGACGAGCCCCCCCGCCGCCGGGTACCTCTCGAAGACGACGACGGAGAGGCCGGCGCCGAGGAGCCGGTCCGCCGCGACGAGGCCGGCGAGGCCGCCGCCGACGACGGCGACGCGCCGCGCGGCGCGGGGGAGGACGGAGGGCGCGTCGCTCACCCTCCGATTGTGGGCCGGGGAGACCCGGCGGGGAACCGGCTCGGCGGGCGGCCCTTCGCCGGACCATCCGGATCGCTGTGCTACCGTCGCCCGGCTCCGTGACCGTCGTCTCCGCGACCCTTCTGGCCGTCCTCCTCGCCGGCCTCCAGGCGGCCGGGACGGCCGTCGTCCTTCGCGCCGGCCGCGGCGACGGCGACCGCGAGGGCCTGAGGGACGGGGCGCTCGCCCTCGGCCTCCCGGCGGGACTCCTCCTCCTCGGCTTTCCCGGGTGGCTCGCGAGCGCCGGCGCGGCGGTCCCGTTCCCGCTCGTCCTCGCGCTCGGCGGCGCCGCCGTCGTCGCGGTCCTGGTCCTCTGCGGGCGCGAGCTCGTGGCGCTCCGCTCGCCCCGCGACCTCGCGCCGCTCGCCCTCCTCGCCGCGCTTTTCGGCGCGTTCCTCTTCCTCCGCCTCGGGTGGCCCGACGCGCGCCTGACGGAGAAGCCGATGGACCTCGCGGTCCTCTCGGGCCTCCTCGCGACGCCGCGCCTTCCGTTCGAGGACCCGTGGATGGCGGGGACGCCGTTCCCCTACTACCACTTCGGGACCTACCTCCTCGCGCTCCCGTTCCGTCTCGCGGGCGTCGGACCCGGGTACGCCTACAACCTCGCCGCCGCCCTCCTCGCCGCCCTCGCCGGGAGCGCCGCGTTCGGCGTCGTGAGGCTCAGGGGCGGCGGGCGGGGCGTCGCGCTCGGCGGGGCGCTCCTCCTCGCCTTCGCCGGCACGTTCGACGGGGCGCGCCAGCTCCTCGGGGGCGGCTCCCTCGGCGCCGTCGACCTCTGGGCCTCCTCGCGCCGCGTCGCCGAGGCGATCACCGAGTGGCCTCTCTTCACGCTCTGGCTCGGCGACCTCCACCCGCACGCCGTCGCGCTCCCGCTCCTCCTCGCCCTCGCGGCGGTCGCGGGGCGTCTCGCGGGCGTCGCCGGCCTCCTCCTCGAGGCGGCCTTCCTCGCGGCGCTCCTCTCCGCGAACCCGTGGGACCTCCCCGCCGCGCTCCTCCTCGTCGCCGGCGGCGCGCTCGCGACGCGCCCCTTCGGGCCGGCGCTCCGCCGCGCGGCTTACGCGCTCGCGGCCGCCGTGCCGCTCCTCCTCCCCGCGCTTCTCGCCCCGCGCCCCGAGCTCCTGGGGCTGCGCCTCGTCGCGGCGCGGACGACGAGCCCGGAGGCGGCCCTCCACCTCGGAGGCCTCCTCCTCGTCCCGGCGCTCGCGCTCGGCGTCGCCCTCGTCCGCTCGCGCGACGACGCGGAGGAGGCGTTCCTCGTCGCGACCGCGTTCCCCGCGCTCGGCGTCTTCCTCGCGATCGTCACGGGGCGGCCGGTCCTCGGTCTCGGCGCGGCGTTCCTCGTCGCCGTCCCCGTCCTCCTGCCGCGCCTCGCCGGGGCGCTCCGCGCCGGCTTCCTCCTCGCGGCGGCCGCCGTCGCGCTCCTCCTCGTGCCGGAGGTCGTCGCGGTCCGCGACCCGTACGGCGAGGCGCTCCACCGGATGAACACGGTCTTCAAGTGCTGGGCGGGGGCCGCGGCGCTCCTCGCGCCGGCGGCGGCGCTCCTCGCGCCCCTCGCTCTCGCCTCGCGCCGGGGCCGCCTCGCGGTCCGCGGAGCGTTCGCGCTCGCGACGGCGGCGCTCCTCGTCCACCCGGCGGCCCTCCTCGCGCAGCGCAAGCACGCCCCGCGGACGGGGCTCGACGGCCTCGCCTGGATGGCGGCGGAGGCCCCGGGCGACCGCGCCGCGGCGGAATGGCTCCGCGCGAACGCCCCGCCCGGGGCGCGGGTCGTGGAGGCCGTCGGCGGCGCCTACACGGACCACGGGCGAATCGGGGGCGCCTCGGGCCGCCCCCTCGTCCTCGGCTGGACGAACCACGAGGGGCTCTGGCGCGGCGAGAAGGGCGCGGCGGAGATCGAGCGGCGAAAGACGGACGTCGAGACGATCTACCGTTCCGCGGACCCGGCGGCGGTCCGCGCGGCCCTCGCCCTCACCGGCGCGCGCTACGTCGTCGTGGGCGCGCTCGAGCGGAAGGAGTACGGAGCGGAGGCGCTCCGGGCCCGCGAGGGCCTCCGGCGCGTCTTCTCGGGCGGCGGAACGGAGCTCTGGGAGGTCGCGCCGTGAGCGCGGACGGCCCGGCGTGGGGCCTGCGGGAGAGGTGGGCCTGGGGGCTCCTCCTCCTCGCCGCGCTTCTCCTCCGGACGTGGGACCTCGGCTCGCGCGCCTTCCACCACGACGAGTCGATCCACGGCTGGTTCACGCACCAGCTCGCGTTCCAGGGCGAGTACGTCTACGACCCGGTCTACCACGGACCGGTCCAGTACCTCGCCGTCGCGGCCGCGTTTCGTCTCCTCGGCGACTCGGACCTCACCGCGCGCCTCCCCGCGGCGCTCGGCGGCGTCGGCCTCGTCGCGATGGCGATGCTCCTGCGGGCCCGCTTCGGCCGGCGCGCCGCCTTCGCCTCCGGCGTCCTCCTCGCGGTCTCGCCGAACATCCTCTACTTCACCCGCTTCTGCCGGGAGGACGTCTGGAGCCTCCTCGGGACGTTCGGCCTCTTCCTCTGGCTCGACCGCTGGTGGAGGACGCGCCGGGTCGCCGACCTCGCGCTCGCCGCCGTCTGGGGCTCGGTCGCCTTCGCGTCGAAGGAGAACTTCTACGTCCTCGGAGCGCTCATGGCGCCGTCGCTCCTCGCGGCGGTCTGGGAGCCCGGGCGGGGCTTCCCGCTCGTCGCGAAGCTCCGCGCGCTCCTCGACCTCCTCGAGCGTCACGGGGCGGCGATCGCCGGGGCGATCCTCCTCTTCTTCACCCTCTCCGAGCTCGCCTACACGCTCTTCCTCGTCCACCCCGAGTCGGGGAACCCCGTCTTCCAGGCGATCTCCTACTGGTGGGGGCAGCACAAGGTCGAGAGGGTCGGCGGGCCGAAGAGCTACTACCTGCCGCGGATCCTGCAGTACGAGTTCGCGATCGTCCTCCCGGCGCTCGCGCTCGTGGCGGCGCGGATCCGGCGCTTCGGCGCTGCGGAGCGGTTCGTCGCCTCGCTCGCGCTCTCCTCCGTCGCGATGTACGCGTGGCTCGGCGAGAAGACGCCCTGGCTCCTCCTCCACCAGCTCCTCCCGTTCGTGCCGCTCGCGGGCGCGGCGTGGGCCGCGGTCGGCGCCTCGCGCGTCCGCGCCCTCGCCGTCGCGGCGCCCGCCTTCGCGGCGACCCTCGTCTCGGCCCTCTCTCTCTCGTTCTGGAACCCGCTCCTGTCTCCTTCGCACCCGCGCGCCGAGTCCGTCGTCTTCACGCAGACGAGCCCCGAGATGATGCCGCTCGTGCGCGACGTCCTCGCGGCGGGGGCGGCGGGGGAGGACCCGGCCGCGGCGGTCTCGGGCGAGGCCGTCTGGCCCCTCTCCTGGTACCTGCGGCGCGAGAAGGTGCTCTGGGCGCTGCCGGCGGCCGGGACGCGGCCTCCTCTCGTCGTCGTGAACGAGGAGAAGGTCGGCGAGGCGCAGCGCCTCGTCGGCGGAGGCTACTTCGTCGAGCGGGTCCCGCTCCGCGTCTGGTGGCTCCCCGAGGTCTCCCGCTCGCCCCTCCGCCCGAACGCCCGGGAGCTCCTGACGTATCTCTTCACGCGGCGCCCCTGGAACCCCGTCGGGGCGCAATACGTCGCCGTCCTGAGACGTCCGGACGGCGAGAGGCCGAGCCGATGAGCGCCCCCGAGATCTCCGTCGTCCTCCCCTGCTTCGACGAGCTCCCGAACCTCCCCGAGCTCCGCCGCCGCCTCGTCGCGGTCCTCGAGTCGACGGGCCGGAGCTTCGAGCTCCTCTTCGTCGACGACGGGAGCCGCGACGCCTCGTACGAGGCGATGGCGGCCTTCGCCGCCGAGGACCCGCGCATCCGCGCGGTCCGCCTCTCGCGGAACTTCGGGCACCAGATGGCGCTCACGGCCGGCGTGGACCACGCTCGGGGCCGCCTCGTCGCGGTCATGGACGCCGACCTGCAGGACCCGCCCGAGCTCCTCGCCGAGATGCTCGCGAAGGCCGACGAGGGGTACGAGGTCGTCTACGCGAAGAGGACGGCGAGGGAAGGGGAGAGCGCGTTCAAGAAGGCGACGGCGCACCTCTTCTACCGCCTCATGCGCCGCTGGACGAACGTCGACATCCCCGTCGACACGGGCGACTTCCGGCTCCTCGGCCCGCGCGCCGTCGCGGCGTTCCGGTCGCTCCGCGAGCGGCACCGCTTCATTCGCGGGATGACGGCCTGGGTCGGCTTCCGGCAGGTCGGGGTCCCCTACGTCCGCCCGCCCCGTACGCGCGGCGAGACGAAGTTCCCGCTCCGGAAGATGGTCCGCTTCGCGCTCGACGCGCTCACGTCGTTCAGCCACGTCCCGCTCCAGCTCGGAACGTGGCTCGGCTTCGGCGTCTCGCTCTTCGCGTTCCTCTACATCCTCGTCGTCCTCGCGCTGAAGGTCCTCGGGATCAACGAGCGGGGCTGGACGACGCTCATGGGGTGGATGCTCCTCCTCGGCGGCGTGCAGCTCATGCTCATCGGCGTCCTCGGGGAGTACCTCGGGCGGATCTACGACGAGGTGAAGGGGCGCCCGCTCTACATCGTCTCGGACGAGACCGGGGGCGAGACGGACAGGGGAGCCGGGCCCCGCTGAGGACGGCGCCGGGCCGCCGCCCCGGTGCTATGCTGACCCCACCGGAGGTACCCCATGCGGCGCGTTCTCCCGCTGCCCGTGCTCGGGCTCATCGGCCTCCTCGTCGGACCGCTCGCGGCCGACCAGGTCGTCCTGAAGGACGGCCGGACCCTCGACACGAAGAAGCCGCCGGTCCTCAAGGGACGGCAGGCCGTTCTCACCCTCGCCGACGGGAAGCTCGTCTCGATCCCCGCCTCGGAGATCGACGCGGAGAAGACGGCCGCGCTCGCGAAGAAGGCGGCGGAGGCGGCCGCGAAGCCGGCCGCGGCGCCGACCCCTCCGAGGGCCCCGTCGCTCGCGGAGGCGGCGCGCGCCTCGCAGACCGCGAAGAAGGCGACCGTCGTCCTCACCGACCAGGACGTCGCGGGAGGGTACGTCGAGGTCTCATCCGGCTCGCCCGAGAAAGGCGAAGGGGAGGTCTCGATCGGGCCGGTGACGACGACGAAGGGCGAGACGGGCTGGTCGATCGAGGGTTCCGTCATGAACTCCGGGAAGGCGCCCGTCGTCGGCGTCACCGTGACGATCGAGGCCCTCGGGGAGAAGGGCAAGCCCGTCGCCTCGGCCTTCGCGTCCCTCGCGAAGGACGTCCTCGAGCCGGGCGAGAAGGCGTCGTTCCGGGCGCAGGTCGACACGACCGCGGTCGTCGAGCGCTTCACCTACCTCCCGCGCTGGAAGATCGTCGCCCCGCCGAAGGGCGAGGACGAGACCGCCGCGGAGTCGACCGCCGCGACGGGCGAGGGCCGCGAAGAGAAGAAGGGCGACGAGGGCGGCGACAAGGAGACTCCGCCGACTCCCGCTCCGGCTCCGACGCCCGCGCCGACCCCGCCGCCTCCGCCGCCGGGCTGGGCCGCTCCGCAGGCGAACGCCCCCGTCGGGGCGCCGTCGCAGCCGGGCGGGACCTACCTGCCGCCCCCGTCCTCGAACCAGCCGAAGCCGCCGGGCGGCGGCCGCTGAGGGGCGCGCCCCCCGGGCCGGAATGGCCGCGGAGATCCTCCTCGTCGAGGACCGGGAGTCGCTCCGGTCGATGCTCGCCGAGACGCTCGGCGGGGAGGGGTACCGCGTCGAGGCGGTCGCGACCGGGGACGAGGCCGTCCGGCGGCTCGCCGAGGGGCGGCGCTACGCCCTCGTCCTGACCGACCTGAAGCTCCCCGGCGCGGACGGCCTCGCCGTCCTCGACGCCGCGCTCGCGAACGACGCCTCGCTCCCGGTCGTCCTCCTCACCGGCTACGGCACGGTGGAGACGGCGGTGACCGCGATGAAGAGGGGGGCGGCCGACTTCCTGAACAAGCCGGTCGACGTCGACCTCCTCCTCCTCCTCGTGAAGCGGCACGTCGAGGCGCGTCGGAGCGCGGTCGCGCGGGCTCTCCTCGCCGAGGAGGCGGGCCTCGCCGGGATGCCGCGGATCCTCGGCCGCTCGCCCGCGCTCGCCGAGGCGCTCGCCCGGCTGAGGCGGGCCGCGGCGGGCGACGTCACGGTCCTTCTCACCGGGGAGTCGGGGACGGGGAAGGAGCTCTTCGCCCGCGCCCTCCACGCCCTCTCGCCGCGCCGTTCGGGGCCATTCGTCGCCGTGAACGTCGCGGCGCTCCCGGAAGGGCTCGTCGAGAACGAGCTCTTCGGGCACGAGAAGGGGGCCTACACCGGCGCCTCCGAGCGCCGCGCGGGGCGGTTCGAGATCGCGGACGGAGGGACGCTCTTCCTCGACGAGATCGGCGAGCTCCCGCTCGCGGCCCAGACGAAGCTCCTGCGCGTCGTCGAGGAGCGGACGTTCCTCCGCGTGGGGGGGACGGCGCCGATCTCCGTCGACGTCCGCCTCGTCGCGGCGACGAACAGCGACCTCGGCGCCCGCGTGAAGGCGGGAGGCTTCCGCGAGGACCTCTTCTACCGCCTCGACGTCTTCCCTCTCCGGCTCCCGCCGCTCCGGGCCCGGAAGGAGGACGTCCCCGACCTCGCGCGCGAGTTCGCGCGCGCCTGCGGCGAGTCGGCCCGGGGCCGCGCGGCGGAGCTGAGCCCTGCGGCCGTCGAGAAGCTCGCCGCCTGGGACTGGCCCGGCAACGTCCGCGAGCTGCGCAACGTCGTCGAGCGCGCCGTCCTCCTCGCGGAGGGGCCGCTCGTCCGGCCGGCCGACGTCCTCCTCGGCGCCCCGGGCGAGGAGGCGGCGGCGACCCCGTCGCTCGACGGGAGCCTGGAGGAGACCGTCGAGCGGTGGAGGAGGGCGGGCGAGGCCGCCCGGATCCGCCTCGCTCTCGAGGAGGCGGCCGGAGACCGCGCCGCGGCCGCCGAGGCGCTCGACGTGCCCCTCCGGCGGCTCGTCCAGCGGATCCGCGACCTGGGGCTCTGACGGGCGGGCCTGCGGCGCGCCCGCGGCGCGGGGGCGTCCGCGGCGCGCGGCCGGCCCCTCTCGCGGCGTCCGTCAGCGGGGCGCGAGCACGTCCCCGAGCGCGGCGAGGAGCTCCTCGTCCTCCTCGGGCGCGACGGACCTCAGGTCGAGGACGAGCCGTCCCTCCGCGACGCGCGCCAGGACGGGCAGCTCCCGCGCGCGAAGCCGCGCGGCGGCCTCGGACGCGGAGAGGGCCGCGTGTCGGAGGAGGAGCCCGAAAGAGGGGAGCGTCGACTCGGCGCCGGCGCCCCCGCCCGCGATCGCGACGAGGGAGGCGGCCTCGGCCTCCCAGCCGAGCGCGGCGGCCCCCTCCGCGAGCCGCCGCGCCCGCGCCTCGAGGACCTCGAGAGGGGCGGCGAGCATCGCGTGGAAAGGCACCTCGGTTTCGCGTCCCGAGAGGTGGAGGTCGAGCGTCGCCGCGAGCGCGGCGAGGGCGAGCTTGTCGGGGCGGAGGGCGCGCGCGAGAGGGTTCCTGGCGCAGGAGCGGACGAGCTCCGCGCGGCCGAGGAGGATCCCCGCCTGCGGGCCGCCGAGCGTCTTGTCGCCGGAGAAGCAGACGAGGTCGGCGCCGTCGTCAAGCGCCGCCGCGGGGACGGGCTCGTCGGCGAGCCCCGGCTCGCGGAGGCGGCGCGGCGAGCCCGCCCCGGCGTCGTAGAGGAGCGGGACGCGCGCGTCGCGGCAGAGGCCGGAGAGCTCGGGGAGCTCGACCTCCTCCGTGAAGCCGACGATCCGGTAGTTCGACGGGCGCACCTTCAGGACGGCGGCGGCGCCGGCGCGGAGCGCCTCGGCGTAGTCCTCGGGGGATGTCTTGTTCGTCGTCCCGACCTCGAAGAGAGACGCGCCGCTTCGCGCCAGGATCGAGGGGACGCGAAAGTCGCCGCCGATCGCGACGAGCTCGCCGCGCGAGACGGCGACGGGGCGCCCGTTCGCGACGGTGTCGAGAGCGAGGAGGAGCGCCGCCGCCGCGTTCGTGACGGCGAGGGCGTCGACGCCGGCGCGCCCGGGGGCGAAGAGCTCGAGGAGGAGCGGCCGGACGTGCTCGCCCCTCTTTCCGCGCCCTCCCGTCTCGAGGTCGAGCTCGAGCGTCGAGAAGCCGCAGGCGCGGAGGACCGCCTCGCGCGCTTCGGCGGCGAGGGGCGCCCGGCCGAGGTTCGTGTGGAGGAGGACCCCCGTCGCGTTCACGACCGGGCGCGGGCCCGCGGGAGGGCGGCGCGAGAGCGCCGCCCCGGCGGCGTCGAGGAGCGCGCCGAAGGCGTCGCCGCCCGGGTCGAGCGCGCCGCGGCGGAGTCGGTCCGCCGCCTCGCGGAGCGCCTCGCGCGCCCTGAGGCGTCCGTGGCGCGCGGCGAGCGCGCGACCCCGCCCGGAGGAGAGGAGCGTCTCGAGGGAGGGGGGGAGGACGGCGGGTCTCGTCAAGACCCGTAGAATCTAGCTCAGCGATGGCCGTCTCGATCGAGAAGGAGCTGAACGACCTCGAGCGCGGGATCACCGCGCTCAGGATCGAGTTCGAGCGCTACTTCGGGGGCGAGCAGAAGCGGCCCCCCGTGGCGTCGCGCCGGGCGCTCGAGGAGACGCTCCGCAGGCTCGGGAACTCCGACATCGACAAGGCGGCGGAGCGCTTCCGCCTCCAGACGATCCAGGGCCGCTACAACTCCTTCGCGGAGCTCTGGGAGAAGCGGATGCAGGCGCGCGACGAGGGGCGGACCAGCCCCGCCCGCCGGCCGGCGCCCGTCGCCGCGCCCGCGGCGGTCGGGACGGCCCGGCCCGCGGCGGCGAAGAAGGACGCCCCCGCCGGGGGCCCGGACGTCGCGGCCCTCCTCGCCGCCGCCGAGGCGGCGGTCGCCCGCAACGCGGCTCCGCCGGCTCCCGCCTCCCCGCCGGCCCCGGAACGCGACGTTCCGGGCGGGCCTTCCGTAAAACCGAAGAGCCGGGTCGATTTCACGCCCCTCTTCCAGAGGTACGTGGCGGCCCGGGAGGCCCTGGGAGAGGACGTGTCGAAGCTGAAGTACGAGAGGTTCGAGGAGGCGGTGAGGCGGCAGGCGGAGGAGATCCGCAAGAAGACCGGCTCGGCGCGCCTCGTCTTCGAGGTCCAGACGGCGGACGGCCGCGTCCGTCTCGTCGGGCGTCCTGCTGCTCCCGGCCCGAAGGGGTGACCATGTCCGTCCCGTTCCGAAAGGCGCTCCTTGCGGGCGCGCTCCTCGCGGTCTCGCTCGTCGCGGTCCCGGCCGAGGCGAAGGACGTCTACCGCACCTCGCTCGACCCGGCGATCGCGCACCACGCCGCGATCCTGGACACTCTCGCGAAGCTCGAGGCGAGCCCCGGGGACGCCCAGCTCCACAACGACCTCGGCTGCCTCGTCGCCTGGGACGGCTTCTGGCGCGACGCCCTCCGGAGCTTCGAGAAGGCGGCCGACCTCGCCCCGAAGGACTCGCGCCCGCGCTTCAACGCCGGCCTCGTCGAGGCGCTCCGGGGGGAGTGGGGGAAGGCACGGCGCCGGTTCCGGAAGGCGGTCGACGTCGACCCGGGCAACTGGCCCGCCTGGTGGATGCTCGGCCTCGCCGAGGAGTCGCTCGGGCGGGACGACGCCGCCGTGGCCGCCTACGCGCGGTCGCTCCGCGTCGACACGTCCCTCTTCGACCCTCGCGTGAACCCCTTCGCCGTCGGGACGCGCCTGAAGGCCCGCGTCCTCCTCGAGACCTACGAGAGGCGCCGCGTCGACGCGGCGCTGCCGTTCGCGAACCAGCTCGGCGACGGCCCGCGGGTCGCCTCGTTCTTCCAGGCGCGCGCGAAGGCCGCCGCGGCGGCGGAGGCGAGCGCGGAGCCCGCGACGTCGGGCCCCGTCGTGACCCAGGTCCCTCCGGCGGGGAGCGGCCGCGCGGCGCCGCGCGGAGAGCCGGCGCCCGAGCCGGTGTCGCGACGGCGGCGGAGCTACGGGCTCCGGACCGGCGCCGAGCGGGACGCGCCCGTCGAGGTGACGCCGGAGCCGGCGCGGGAGGCGCCGCCGGAGACGCCGCAGGAAGCGCCTCGCGAAGGGGACGCCCCGGCGCCCGCCCCGGGCGTCGGAGGGGCTCCGCCGCGGCGCGTCGAGCCGCCGGCTCCCGGCGGCGGCGCGTCGCCCGGCCTCGGGGGACCGACTCCCGGCGGCGGCGTCGCGCCCGTTCCGACGCCGAAGCCGGACCCGGAGTAGCGGACCCTCAGCCGGTCTTCCAGCGCGGCACGAGGAGCGTCGGCGAGCCGGTGCTCCCCGTGCCGCAGAGCGCGAAGCGGAGGTCGTCGCCGATCCCCGCGACGCCGCGGAGGAAGTCGGACAGCCGGCCCGAGACGGTCGCCTCGGAGATCCGCTCCGACGCCCGCCCCCGCTCCACCGCGTACCCCGCCACGACGAGCCGGAACCGGTCCGCGGCGAGGTCGACCTCGGGCCTCTCGAGGAGGACGGCCGCGTAGAGGCCGCGGCCGACGCTCGCGAGGAGGTCGAGCGGCGAGACGCCGGCGGAAGGGTCGACGAAGAAGTTCGTCGAGCCGATCCGGGGCGGCGCGCTCCAGGCGAGCCGGACCGCGTTGCCCGAGGGAGGCCTCCCGAGGCGGGCCGCGGCGGCGACGTCCGTGAGGCGGCCGCACGGGAGGCCTCTCTCGACGAGGCGCGTCCGCCCCTGCGGCGTCCCCTCCGCGTCGCGCGTCCCGCGGACGAGGCCGCCCGGGGCGTTCGCGTCGTCGACGAGCGAGACGAGAGGGGAGGCGAGCGCGTCCCGCCCGTCGCGGGTGCGCGCGGAGAGGAGCGCCTCCTCCTCGTCGCCGTAGAAGAGCGGCGCGAGCCGGCCGACGACGTGGGCGGCGACGAGCGGGTCGAGGAGGACGTCCGCGCGCGGCTCGTCGAAGGGCCGCCCCTCGAGAGGGAGGAGGACGCGGTCGGCGGCGTGGCGCGCGAGCCGCGCGACGCCGAGCTCCTCCGGACGCGCCGCCGCCCCGACGACACGGGCCGAGAAGCGTCCCGCCGGGGACCTCCCGACGACCGTCGCGACGAGCGTCGCCATCCGGCTCCCCCGGCTCGCGTCGCGCCCCGACGAGGTCGCGATCCGCTCGACGCGTTCGCCGAGCGAGGCGGACGCCTCCCGGACCGTGACCGAGCCGCGTCCCGCGGAGGTGAGCGCGTGCCGGAACGCGGTCAGGAGCGTCCGGGCCTGGCCGGCGTCGGGCGGAGCCGGTTCGGAGGCGGCGCGCCCTTCCGCGGCCTCGCCGGGAAGCGGGGCCGGAAGCCGGACGCCGCGCCGCGCCCGCGCCCGGGTGAGCCGGCGCCGCGCCTCGGAAACGAGCGCCCCGGCGCGCTCCGGCCCGGCCGCCGCGAACGCGCTCCGGCCCCCCTTGAAGAGCCGGAGCGCGAGCCCGCGCTCGCGCGTCTCGAGGAGGGTCGTCCCCTCCTCGTCCTCGGTCAGCTCGAGGAGGGCGCCGCGCCGCTCCCACACCTCGGCGCCGACCCCGTCGCCGGCCGCCGCGTCGAGGAGACGTTCGAGGAGTCCGTCGTCCGGGAGCGGCGTCATCGGCGCGCGGTCCTCGCGACGAGGCCGCGGACGAGGATCGCCGCGGCCGAGCCTCCGACGGGGACGGCGTCCCCCCCCTTCACGCAGACGGAGAGCCCCGTGGCGGGAAGGACCTCGCTCCCCCAGGCCTCGTCGACGGCGGCGAGCGCGGAGAGGATCTCCCCCGAGAGCGCGAACGGCGCGAGCGGGGCGCCGCGACGGCCGCTCCGGACGGCGTCCGCGGCGGCGACGAGGAGGACGAACCGGCCCGACTCGGGGTCGGCCGAGCCGCCGGAGACCTCCCGGACGTAGAGGCCGTTCCGGCAGCGGTCGAGGAGCTCGTCGAGGCTCGCGCGCCCCGCGCTCGCGACGAGGTTCGACATCCGCGCGCGCGGGGGGCGCCGGAAGCTCGCCGCGCGTCCGTGCCCGTTCGACGCGTCCGCGCCCGAGCGGCGATCGGCGAGGAGACCCGTGACGACGCCGCCGGAGAGGAGCGGCACGGCCCGGGCCGGAGTCCCCTCGTCGTCGACGGCGAACGAGCCGGGGAGGTCGGAACGGCCGGGGTCGTCGACGACGTCGAGGCCGGCGGGGGCGACGGCGGCCCCCTTCACGCGCGAGAGGACGGAGCCGCGCTCCGCGGCGCCCCCTTCGAGCGGGTGGCCGACGACCTCGTGCCAGAAGACGGAGGCGGCGGCGGCGGAGAAGACGACGTCGACGGGACCGGGCGCCGGCGGGAGGGCCGGCGCCGGACGCGTCGCCTCGCGGAGCGCGGCGGCGAGCGCGTCGGCGGCCTCGCCGAACGGCCGCGCGGACTGGAACGCGAACGGCCGCTCGGAGCCGGCGCGACGGACCGTCCCGGAGGCGACGACGCGCGTCCTCGTCCCGCAGGCGAGGAGGGCGCGCGGCGTGACGACCGTCCGCTCGGTGACGACGCGGGAGACCTCGAGCGACACGGAGAGGCCGCGCGGGTCGGGCAACGCGCGCGCGAGCGCGGCGGCGAGCGCGGCGGAGCGCTCCTCGTCGACCCCGGCCGGCTCCGCCGGGGGGCCGTGCGGTGACGACGGGACGGCGCGATGGGCCTTGAAGAACGGGGCGTTCCCCGCGAGGCGCCCGGCTTCCCTCACCGCGTCGCGAAGCGTCTCGGGGCCGGCTCCGGAGCGCGCGACGAGGAGGAGCCGTCCTTCCCGGCGGATCCTCACGGCCGTCCCGCTCTCCTCGGCCCACGCGGGCGCGAGGAGGCCCGACTCGGAGGCCGTCCAGGTCTCCGTCCGGACCCGCTCCCGGAAGGCCTCTCCGGACTCGCCCCGCCGGAGGAGCCCCGAGACGAGCCTCACGGCGTCGTCCGCGTCGCGCGTCAGGTCCGACTCTTTCATCCCCGGCATCGATTCTAGGCAGTCCTGCGCCGGAGCGCGCGGGGGGCTGCTGTATCCTCCGCGGCCATGGCCGCGCCGGACGCCCGACTCGCTGCGTGCGCCGCGTTCGTGACGCGGCGCCTCCTCGACTCCTCTCTCGTGAGGACGAAGTCGCCCGCGGACGTGAGGAAGGCCGTCGAGTCCGTCCTCGTCTTCGACCGCGACCGGGAGCGGGACCTCGAGGCGGAGGTCGAGAAGCTCCTTCGCGCCCACGGCGCCGCGACCCTCGGCGCGGGCGTCGACTACGCCGAGATGTTCCGCAAGGCGAAGCGGCTCCTCGCCGAGAAGAAGAAGATCCCGCTCTGAGGGACGGAGCGACGCGATGAGGACGATCGAGGAGAGGATCCGCCACCTCGACGGGCTGCGCCGGGCGGCGCGGCTCGGCGGGGGAGAGGCGAGGCTGAAGAAGCAGCACGAGGCCGGGAAGCTCTCGGCGCGCGAGCGCGTCGAGCTCCTCGGCGACCCGGGCTCCTTCGAGGAGACGGACCCGTTCGTCGTCCACCGCTGCCGCGACTTCGGCATGGACGCGGAGGGGAACACGGTGCCCGGCGACGGCGTCGTCGCCGGCGCGGTGCGCGTCGAAGGGCGCCCCGTCTTCGTCTTCGCGCAGGACTTCACCGTCTTCGGCGGCTCGCTCTCCGAGACGAACGCCGCGAAGGTCTGCAAGGTGATGGACCTCGCGATGAAGGCGGGGGCGCCCGTCGTCGGCCTGAACGACTCGGGCGGCGCGCGGATCCAGGAGGGGGTCGCGTCCCTCGCGGGCTACGCCGACATCTTCCTGCGCAACACGCTCGCCTCGGGCGTCGTCCCGCAGCTCTCCGCGATCATGGGCCCGTGCGCCGGCGGCGCCGTCTACTCGCCCGCGATCACCGACTTCGTCCTGATGGTGCGCGGCACCGCGTCGATGTTCGTGACGGGACCCGACGTCATCAAGTCGGTCACGCACGAGGAGGTGACGAAGGAAGCGCTCGGCGGCGCCGAGACGCACGCCTCCGTCTCCGGCGTCGCGCACGTCGTCGCCGACTCCGACGCCGACTGCATCCTGAAGATCCGGACGCTCCTCGGCTACCTCCCGTCGAACAACCGGCAGGACCCGCCGCGGCGGGAGTGCGCCGACCCCTGCGACCGCGAGGACCCGGAGCTCGACACGCTCGTCCCGCCGAGCCCGAACCAGCCCTACGACATGAAGGAGCTGATCCGCCGCGTCGTCGACGACGGCGAGCTCTTCGAGATCCACGCCGACTTCGCGAGGAACCTCGTCGTCGGCTTCGCACGGCTCGGGGGACGCCCCGTCGGGATCGTCGCGAACCAGCCGGACCACCTCGCGGGCGTCCTCGACATCGACTCCTCGACGAAGGGGGCGCGCTTCGTCCGCTTCTGCGACGCCTTCAACGTCCCGCTCGTCACGTTCGAGGACGTCCCGGGCTTCCTCCCGGGGACGCAGCAGGAGTTCGGCGGGATCATCCGGCACGGCGCGAAGCTCCTCTACGCCTTCGCCGAGGCGACCGTCCCGAAGGTCACCGTCATCACGCGGAAGGCCTACGGCGGCGCCTACTGCGTCATGTCCTCCAAGCACATCCGGACCGACTTCAACTACGCCTGGCCGACGGCCGAGATCGCCGTCATGGGGCCGGAGGGGGCCGTGAACGTCCTCTACGGCCGCGAGCTCGCGCAGAGCCCCGACCCGGCCGCCGCGCGCCGCGCGAAGGTCGAGGAGTACCAGGACCTCTTCGCGAACCCCTACGTCGCCGCGCAGAAGGGCTACGTCGACGACGTCATCCTCCCCCGCACGACCCGCCGCCGCCTCGTCCGCGCCCTCGACCTCGTCGAGAACAAGCGCGACGTCCTCCCCCCCAAGAAACATGGAAACATGCCGCTGTGAGAAGGAATCCGGAGGGGGGTCCGGGGGGGCGCGCTCGAGCCCTCGCCGTGAGGGAGTGGGGTCATGAGGGAGTGGGGTCAGGTCTACCTTCTACACTCTGCGAGGAGGGCGTGAGCGAGAGGCTGCTCGTCGCGAACCGCGGCGAGATCGCCGTGCGAATCGCGCGGGCCTGCCGGGACCTCGGCCTCTCGCCCGTCGCCGTCTACTCCGACGCGGACCGCGCCTCGCTCCACGTCCGGCTCTGCGACCACGCGGTGCGGATCGGGCCGGCGCCGGCGCGCGAGTCGTACCTCGTCGTCGAGAAGCTCCTCGACGCGGCGCGGAGGACCGGCGCGCGCCTCGTCCACCCCGGCTTCGGCTTCCTCGCCGAGAACGCCGCGTTCGCCCGCGCCGTACGCGACGCCGGCCTCGTCTGGGTCGGCCCCGACCCGGAGTCGATCGCGGCGATGGGGTCGAAGACCGAGTCGCGGGCCCGGATGAAGGCCGCCGGCGTCCCGATCGTCCCGGGAATGACGACGCCGGCGAAGGACCCCGCCGAGATCGCCGCCTTCGGGCGCGAGCACGGCTTCCCGCTCCTCCTGAAGGCGGCGGCGGGAGGCGGCGGCAAGGGGATGCGGGTCGTGAGGAGCGAGGAGGAGGTCCCGGCCGCGTTCGAGCGGGCGCGGAGCGAGGCGCGCTCCTTCTTCGCCGACGAGGCGGTCTACTGCGAGCTCTACGTCGAGCGGCCGCGGCACGTCGAGGTCCAGGTGCTCGGGGACCGGACGGGGCGCGTCGTCGCCCTCGGCGAGCGCGAGTGCTCCCTCCAGCGGCGTCACCAGAAGGTCCTCGAGGAGTGCCCTTCGCCCGTCGTGACGCCGGAGCTCCGCGCCCGGATGGAGGAGGCCGCCGTCGCGGCGGCGCGCTCCGTCGACTACGTCTCGGCCGGCACGGTCGAGTTCCTCCTCGCCCCCGACGGCCGCTTCTTCTTCCTCGAGATGAACACGCGGATCCAGGTCGAGCACCCGGTGACCGAGATGGTCTACGGAGTCGACCTCGTGGCGGAGATGATCCGGATCGCCCTCGGCGAGCCGATGAGCGTCGCGGCGCGCCCCGAGCCGCGCGGCCACGCCGTCGAGTGCCGGATCTACGCCGAGGACCCCGCGCGCGGCTTCGCCCCCTCGCCCGGGACGATCGAGCGCCTCCGCTGGCCGCAGGGGCCCGGCGTCCGCGTCGACTCGGGCGTCGAGGAGGGGGACGCGATCCCGCTCGACTACGACCCGATGGTCGCCAAGCTCGTCGCCTTCGGGCGCGACCGCGACGAGGCGCTCCGGCGGATGCGCCGGGCGCTCCGCGAGACGCGCCTCGACGGCATCGAGACCTCGATCCCGTTCTTCCTCGCCCTCCTCGACGACCCGGCCGTCGTCTCGGCCGAGGTCTCGACCCAGTTCCTCGAGGGCTGGTCCTTCCAGGAACCGGCCCCGTCCGACGACGCCGCCGAGATCGCCCTCGTCGCCGCGGCGGTCGCCTCGGCCCGCGAGAGCCTCGCGCGCCGGGGCGCCTCGCAGCCCCGCTCCCCTTCGGCCTGGCGGACCGCCCGGCCGACCTACGGGCACCGCGAATGAGGTACCGGGCGAAGCTCCCGGGCACTTCGGGTGAGCGGAGTGTCGAGGTCGAGGTCCAGCTCGACCCGGCCGGGGTCGTCGTCCACCTCGACGGCCGGCCCGCGCGGTGGGACGTCGTGCCGACGCCCGGAGGAGCCCTCTCGATCGCGCGGGCCGACGGCCGGCAGGCCGAGGCGGTTCCGCGGCGGGGCGTCGACGGGACCCTCCGGGTCCGCGTCGGGGCCGAGGTCGTGGCCCTCGAGCTCGTCGACGAGCTGACGGCGAAGGCCCGTTCGGTGGCGGGGACGGGGGCCCACCGGGGCTCGGGCGAGGTCAAGGCGGCGATCCCGGGACGGGTCCTCCGCCTCCTCGCGGCGCCCGGCGACACGGTCGTGCGCGGACAGCCTCTCGTCGTCCTCGAGGCGATGAAGATGGAGAACGACGTCCGCGCCCCCCGCGACGGCGTCGTCCGATCCGTGGAAGTCGAGACGGGTCAGGCGGTCGGCGCGGGAACGGTCCTCCTCCGGCTCGAGCCCGCGGGTTGACATTCCGGGTAGAATCCCGCCTCAGGTCCCACTCATGGTGTCGCAAGGCAAGGCCAGGACTTCGCCGGTTGCCCGCCCGGGCTCTTCCCGGGAGGTGAGGGCGTCCGGACGGACGGCCCGAACGACGTCTCTTCGTCGCCCCGCGCGGCGGTACGCCCGCCCGGGGGGATTCCGATCGCAGCGAACAGGGGAAAGGAGGGCCCGGCCGAGAGAGTGACCGCCGTCCGGCCCCGTCGAGGCGGGTCCGGAACCGATTCCACGCTTCGATACGCATACCGAATCTCTCTTGTTTCGATCTGGAGGAAAGGAAGGATGAGAAATAGCTGGTTGAGCGCCGTCTCGGCGCTCGCGCTCCTCGTCGTTCTCGGGATCGCCGGGGCCCCGGCGCTCGCGCAGACCACGGGCTCCATCGAGGGCACGGTCGCCGACTCGAACGGAGCGCCCCTCCCGGGCGTCTCGGTCGACATCAAGTCCCCCGCGCTCCTCGGCACCCGGACGGTCGTCTCCGACGCCGCCGGCCGCTACAAGTTCCCGGCCATCCCCCCCGGCGTCTACACCGTCACGGCCGCCCTCTCGGGCTTCACGAAGGTCGAGAAGACGAACATCCGCGTCGGCCTCGGCGGCACGGTGACCCTCCCCGTCGTCCTCTCCGTGTCGATCAAGGAAGAGGTCGTCGTCACCGGTGAGGCCCCCGTCGTCGACACGACGCGGACCGTCATCGGCTCGAACACGACCCTCGAAGCGATCCAGAAGCTCCCGCTCGGCCGCAACTTCACGTCGATCGCGACGACCGTGGCCGGCACGGGGACGAGCACCGGCGGCGGCATCTCCGTCTACGGCGCGACGGGGCTCGAGAACCAGTACATCATCGACGGCGTCAACACGACCGGCGTCAAGATCGGCGACCAGGGCAAGCAGATGAACTCCGAGTTCGTCCAGGAGGTCGAGGTCAAGACGGGCGGCTACGAGGCCGAGTACTCGCGCGCCCTCGGCGGCGTCATCAACGTCGTCACGAAGTCGGGCGGCAACGAGTTCCACGGCGACGTCTTCGGCTACTACGACAGCGACAGCCTCACGGCGAGCGACAAGAACGAGGACGACAAGGCCGCCGTCAGCCTCGCGCCGTACGCCGGACCGACCCGGTACGACATCGGCGCCGACCTCGGCGGCTACCTGATGAAGGACCGGATCTGGTTCTGGGGCGGCTACAACCACGTCAAGCGGACCGAGGACACGGAGATGTACACGGCCCGCAGCTCGACGGGGACGGCCATCAACCCGCTCGCCGTCGAGAACGCCACGAAGCGGAACCTCTACTCGGGCAAGCTGACGTTCCGGCTCGGCGAGTCGCACACCGTCGCCGTCTCCGCGTTCGGCGACCCGGGCACGTTCGACGGCGTCCTGCAGGGGATCATCGGCAACCCGAAGGCGAACCTCGGGTCGAACGACTTCGGCGGCACCGACTTCTCCGCGAAGTGGGACGGCATCTTCGGGACGAAGCTCCTCGGCCAGGTCCAGTTCTCGCGCCACGAGGAGGAGGACCAGCAGTACCCGCTCGGGAGCGAGTCCGTCCCGTCCGCCCGGAACTACCAGTTCGGCGTCTCGACCTGGTACTCCGAGGGGAGCCCCTACATCGTCCGCGAGGACTACCAGCGCGACAACTACAAGGGCGCGGCGACTCTCTTCTTCGGGAACCACGAGATCAAGGGCGGCCTCGACTACGAGGACATCAAGGGCAACTACCGCGGCGCGTACGCGGGCGGCGTGAGGATCACGAACTTCCTCGACAACGACGGGAACTTCCTCGACGCGAGCGACCGCTACTTCGCGCGGGTCCGCAACGGCGGCCCGAACTGCCAGTGGCGGTACGACGCGAACGGGAACCTCGTGAAGGGCGACTACGGCACGCCCGGACCGGCGAACAGCTTCGGCATCGAGACGATCTACGACTGCGCCGGGTACGAGGTCGCCGAGGCCGTCATCAACACCCCCGAGACGCAGAACATGGGGTTCTTCCTCCAGGATTCCTGGAAGATCTTCCCCAACCTGACGATCAACGCCGGCATCCGCTACGACGACCAGAAGCTCAAGGACGCGGACGGCAACACCCGGATCAAGCTCTCCGACGAGTGGTCGCCGCGCCTCGGCGTGGTGTGGGACTTCACGAACAACGGCAAGTCGAAGTTCTTCGCCCACTACGGCCGCTACTACACCGTCATCCCGTCCGACATCCAGACCCGCGCGCTCGGCAACGAGTACACGGTCTTCGCCTACAACTACTCGCAGGGCGTTCTCGACCCGGTCGACTCGATCGGCGGCTACGCGTACATCCAGGGCGGACAGATCACGCCCGAGGGCCTCAAGGGGATGTACCAGGACGAGTACGTCGCGGGCGTCGAGTACGAGCTCTTCAAGAACTGGTCGTTCGGCCTCAAGGGGATCTACAAGTCCCTCGGCCGCGCGATCGAGGACCGCTGCGACCTGACCGACTCCCGCCTCCCCTACCTCGCCGACTACATCCCGGCGGGCGCCCTCACGACCTGCGCGCTCGTGAACCCGGGCGGCATGGGCGACATCGGGAACCTGAAGGACCCCTCGAACCCCGAGTGCGTCGGGCCTGACGGCGCCCTCACGGGCGACTGCGAGTCGACCGCGGTCCGCCGCTTCTACCGCGGCGTCGAGCTGACGGCGACCCACCGCTTCTCGAACAACTTCTACCTCCTCGCGAACTACGTCTACTCCTCTCTCAAGGGGAACTACGACGGCAACGAGAAGCAGTCGACCGGCCAGCAGGACCCGAACATCAACGCCGACTTCGACTACATCGACCTCGTCCCGAACAACTTCGGCCGGCTCTCGCTCGACCGGAAGCACCAGTTCAAGCTCTCCGGCAACTACGCGTTCCCGTTCGGCCTCTCGGTCGGCGCGAACTTCCGCTACAACTCCGGCGCGCCGTTCGCGATCCGCGGCTACGCGCGTCCCGGCTACACCTCCGAGCTCTACCTCCTCCCCGGCCGCGGCGTCGTGGGCGACCTTCCGTCCCAGTACGAGATGGACTTCCACGCCGAGTACAACCTGAGGCTCGGGAGCTTCACGATCACCCCGGTCGTCGACATCTTCAACCTCCTCAACCGTCAGGGCGAGACGAACAAGAGCGGCGTCTTCAACCAGCTCTCCGACTCCGGCCGCCTCGGCCTGAACAACCGCTACAACCAGGCGAACCCGGCGTTCGGCGCGACGCGCCGGAACGACGCGGCCGCCTGCGCGGGCGACCCCTCGCTCACGAACTACGCCTGTTCCACGAACCGCAACTTCCTGAAGGCCACCGGCTGGCAGGACCCGCTCCAGCTGCGCATCGGCGCGCGCGTCTCCTTCTAGTCGACCTTCCACTTTCCCGGAAGAAAGGGGGGCCTTCGGGCCCCCCTTTCTTCTTGTCGAGCGCCGGCCGCCGCGAGCCCCCGTGCCGTGCCGCGTCGTCGCGGCGGGCGGGCCGCCGCCCTCGGCACGCGCTTCGCTATCATCCCGGCCTCATGCCTCGACGACCCTTCCGGCTCCCCGCGGCCCTCGTCCTCCTCCTTGCCGTTCCGGCCGCGCCCGCCCGCGGCCAGGCGAAGGTCCCGGCCGGCTCGGCGCTCCGGCCGAAGGTCATCCTCGTCGGGTGGGACGGCGCCGACTGGGCCCTCCTCGACCGCCTCATGAAGGAGGGACGGCTCCCGAACCTCGCGGCGATCGTCGCGAAGGGGAGGACCTGGGAGCTCTCGACGTTCCAGCCGATGGCCTCCCCGCTCATCTGGAACACCATCGTGACGGGGCGGACGCCGCTCGACCACGGCGTCGCCGACTTCCAGGAGCTCGACCCGAAAACGCGGACGCGCCTCCCGATCTCGGGGCGCTCGCGGAAGGTCCCCGCGATCTGGAACGTCGCGAGCGCGAAAGGGCTCAAGGTCGGCGTCGTCGGCTTCTGGGCGACCTGGCCGGCCGAGAAGGTGAAGGGCTTCTTCGTCTCAGACCGGGCGGCGCCGGTCCTCTTCGACCCCCAGGACCTCTCGCAGTCGCAGGGGCTCACCTGGCCGGAAGGGCTCGCGGACGGCGTCAGGATCGTCCTGAAGCGGGAGTGGGACCCGCCGTACGAGGAGGTCGGGAAGGCGCTCCGCGTCTCCCGTCAGGAGTTCGACGCCGCCGTCGCGGCGAAGAAGGACCTGTCGGACCCGATCACGGGCTACCGGAAGGTCCTCGCGACGACGCGCGTCCACGCGAAGATCGCGCTCGACCTCTACGAGCGCGAGAAGCCCGACCTGACGATGGTCTACTTCCAGGGAACCGACGAGATCGGCCACGTCGCGGGGCGCTTCGTCGCACCGCGCCTCCCCTCGGTGAGCGACGCGGACTTCCGCCGCTTCTCCGCCGCCGTCGACGCGATCTACGTCGAGAGCGACCGGATCCTCGGCCAGATCCGGGCGAAGGCGGGGCGCGACGGCGCGACGCTCGTCCTCCTCTCGGACCACGGCTTCAAGTGGGGAGAGGACCGGCCGGCGTACTACTCCGGAGTCCAGTTCGACACGGCGTTCCTCTGGCACCGGGACCCCGGGATGCTCGCCGCGGAGGGGCCGGCGGTCGTCCCCGCGCGGGAGAGGGGCAAGGCGAGCGTCTTCGACGTCGTCCCGACGCTCTGCCGCCTCCTCGGCCTCCCGGCGGACCCGAAGTTCGAGGGGAAGCCGGTCGCCGGGCTCGGCGGCGCCTCCCTCCCGAAGGCCGTCCCGCCCGTCTCGTGGGAACGGAGCGTCAAGGTCGAGAGGCTCGCCGTGAGGGAGATGGACGCGCGGGAGAGGAAATCGGCCGAGGAGTTCACGAAGAAGCTCATCGCCCTCGGCTACCTGACGGGCTCCGAGGCGGCGGCCGTGGACGCCCGCCCCGCGGACCGGGCCGGGACGGAGACGGCCGGGCACTATCAGAACCTCGCGACCTTCCTCCGTTCGCGGCACAAGTACGAGGAGAGCCTGCCTCTCTACCGGAAGGCGCTCGAGGTGAACCCGAAGGCCTCGACGGCCTGGATGAACTACTCGATCGCCCTCTTCCAGGTCGACCGCTGGAAGGAGTCGGACGAGGCTCTCATCAACGCGATCCGGAACGGCTACAACGACCCGGAGGCGGCGGCCTACCGCCGCGTCTCGACCTACATGCAGCGAATCGAGCGCCGTCCCGCCGTCCGGAAGGAGCTCGTCCGCTACCTCCGCTCCCTCACCGCCGCGTTCCCGCAGAACGACCGCTTCGCCGCCTCGCTCGGCAAGGCCCTCTTCGAGGACCGGCAGTGCGGGGAGTCGCAGGGGATCTTCTCGAAGATCGTCGCGAAGAAGCCCTACGACGTCGAGGCGCTGAACCTCATGGCCCTGACGTCGCTCTGCCTCGAGAGACCGGGAGAGGCGCGGGAGTGGTTCCGCCGTTCGCTCGCCGTCGAACCGAACCAGCCCGCCGTCCGCGAGGCCGCCACACAGCTCGAAAGAGGAGGATCGCCCGTCCGATGAAGCACCCACGCACCCTCACGCTCCTCGCCGCGACGACGCTCATCGCGTGCCGCGCCGGGGGCGCCCCCGAAGCGCCGGCCCCCGAGACGCCGGCGGCCGCGCCGGTGAAGGCGGCGGCCCCCGCCGCCGCGACGCCCGCCGCGGCGCCCGCGGCCCCGAAGGTCGCCGACCCCCGGACGGAAGCGCTCCTCGAGTGGCTCGAGGGCTACTTCCCGTGGGGCGCGGGCGAGCTGACGCTCGACGCCCTCGACGCGGTCCGCGTCCCGGGATGGAGGCTCTACCGCGCCGAGAAGAAGTACAAGGCCGACGAGAGGGCGAACGACCAGACGTTCGTCTTCGCGGACGACGCGGGGAAGACGGCCCTCGTCGGGGACGTCTTCGCCGACGAGACGCGCCTGAAGGCGCCGAGGCCTGTCCGGAGCGAGGACGACCTCGGCCCGCTGAAGGAGCTCCTCTCGAAGTTCCTGCGCGGCCGCTACCGGCTCTCGTTCGACTCCTCCCTCGACCGCCGGTCGTTCCGCGGCCTGAAGATCGCGCACGAGACGGGCTACGGCGCCTACGACATCTCCGCGTTCGTGACCGAGGGGGACGGAGCGATCCTCCTCGTCGGCAAGGTGTGGGACCGCTCCCGGAGCTTCGCCGAGCAGCGCCGCGCGATGATCCGACTGGAGAACGTCCCCTTCGCGGGGCCCGCGGACGCGCGGGTGACGATCGTCGAGTACTCCGACATGCAGTGCCCGTTCTGCAGGAAGCGGGCGGGCGACCTCGACGCCCTCGCCGCGAAGCTCGCGAAGGAGCTCCCGATCCGGCGCGTCTCGAAGGCGTTCCCGATCTCCGACCACGCGTGGGCCTTCCGGGCCGCCGCCGCGGGCCGCTGCTTCTTCGAGCGGGACAAGAAGCTCTACCCCGCCTGGAAGTCGAACGTCTTCGGCCGGCAGGAGACGCTCACCGTCGGCGAGCTCGACACGTTCGCCCTCGACTTCGCCGTCGCGAACGACGTGCCGGAGGAGGCGTTCCGCTCCTGCTATCTCCAGGGGAGCTCCGTGAAGAAGGTCCTCGACGACCTCTCGGAAGGCTTCGCCGTCCGCGTGCGGGCGACGCCGACCTACTTCGTCGACGGCGTCCCGGTCTCCTGGTTCGCGGACGGCCTGATGGAGGAGTACCTCCGGAGGACCTACCTGAAGGGGGCGGGGCTCCCGGCGGCCGCGCCGAAGCCCGCCTCGCCGGCGAAGCCGGCCGCGACGAAGTAGTCCCCGGCCCGGGCCGGAGAGACGAAGGGCGGGGCGCCGCGAGGCGCCCCGCCCTTTCCTGGTCTCCGGCTCTGAGGGTCGTCCCGGGCTAGTTCAGGACGAACGGCATCGGGACGACGATCCAGGTCTTCACCTTCACGCCGTCCTTCTCCGCGGGCGTCCACTGCCACTGCTTCACGGCGCGCATGCTCGACTCGCCGAGCCCGACCTTCGGCGTCGTGTCGCGGAAGACCTCGACTTGCTCGGCCCGGCCGTTCTCGTCGACGAGGACCCTCACGAGGACCGTCCCGGAGACCTTCCTCTGCCGGGCGAGGGCCGTCGCCTCGGCCCGGACGGCCTTCACCGCCTGGGGCGGACGGCTCACGTCGCCGATGTCGACGAGGTCCCCTTGCTTCACCTTCGGCACGGCGGCGGCCGCGGCGCGGCGGGCCGCTTCCTCGCGGGCGCGCGCGTCGGCGGCCTCCTTCGCGAGCCGCTCGGCCTCCTCGGTGTCGGCCCGGTCGCGGGCGACGCGGACGGCCTCCTCGGCCTCGCGGACCTTCTTCGCCGCTTCCTCGAGGGCGGCCTGCTCCTCGGCCTTCTTCTTCGCCGCGGCCGCCTGCTCCTTCGAGATCTGGTCCTGGACCTTCTTCATCTCCTCCTGGAGCCTCGCCTGGAGCTGGGCCTGGAACTCGGGATCCTCCTTGCCGACGATGACGGGCGTCGGCGCCGGCATCGGGGTCGGCGTCGCGACGGCGACGGGGACGGGCGTCGGAGGCGGCGCCGCGGGCTTGCTGCTCCGGCCGAGGAGGAGCCAGCCGGCGACGGCGAGGACGGCGATCGCCCCGACGGCGACGACGGGGACCGGGATTCCCCCGAGGCCCGACTTCTTCTCGACCGGCGTCCCGCCGAGCGTCGCCGTGCCGGGGGCGGTCCCTCCTCCGAACGACGGCACCGGGACGGCGGCGGCGGCGCGAACGGCCTGAGCGCGGTCGCGGGCCTCCCGGTCCTTCCGCTCCTCGGCGGCCGCGAGGGGCTTCGGGTCGATCGCCTCCTCCTGCGCGAGCTCCTTCCGCTCCTTCTCGATCGCCTTCTCGAAGCGCTGGTGCATGAAGAAGGCGAGGTTGAAGGTCGAGGGGGCGTAGGGGCCGCCGTAGAGGAGCTTGCCGAGCGACTTGCGGTAGGCGACGACGTCTTTCTCGCGCTGGGCCGGGTCCTTCGCGAGGCCGCGGGAGACGAGCTTCGCGAGGTCCTCCGGCATCGGGCTCCCGTCCACCGCGAGGACCGCGCCGGCGAGGGCGTCGGCCCCGGAGCCGGGCGAGGGCGCCCGGCCCGTGAGGGCCTGGAAGAGGATCGCCGCGGCGGAGTAGATGTCCCCGGCGGCGCTGGGCTTGCCCGAGGCGAGGACCTCCGGCGCGATGTAGGGGCCGAAGGCCGCGAGGACCGCGGGCCGCTTCAGCGAGGGGATCAGGCCGGAACCGAGGCCGGCGCCGTAGACGCGGACGTCGCCGTCGTTCGAGATCGTCACGAAGCCGGGCGTCAGGAATCCGTGCGGGGCGCCCATCTTCTTCTCGAAGGGCTTCCCCGCCTCGAGCGCGACGAGGAGCTTCTCGGCGATGAGGAGCGCGTGCTCGACCGGGAGCGGGATCGTCCCCTGCCCCTCTCCGGAGAAGAGGCGGTCGAGCGTCCGGCCGGGGACGTACTCGATCCCGGCGAACGGGGCGTCGTCGACGATGCCGAGAACCGCGCCCTTCGCGACGGCGGGACCGCGCACCTCCTCGAGGTACTCCGCGGCCTGCTCCATCGCGGGGACGAGGGCCGCGCCGTCGACGCCCGCCCCTTCGAAGACGCGGACGAGGAGGAAGGGGGCGAGCTGGGCGCCGGCCGACGTCCCGGCTCGGTAGACGCTGCCGAGGGGGTCGCTTCCGAGGTGACGGGTCAGGACGTAGGGACCGAAGAGCCGGGGAATGGGGCCGCTGCTGCTCATCTGCGCTCCGCCTTCGGGTGACTTCCCGGGGGGAAAAAGTCTACCTCAGCGCGGACCGCCGGACCCCGTCTCCCGCGCGGCTCGGGCGCGCCGGAAGAGCGCGACGTTCGCGAGGTGCTCCTCGTACGTCACGGAGAACCGGTGCTCGCCCGAGCCGTCGCCGACGGCGACGAAGTAGAGGTAGGGGACGTCGGCGGGGGCGACGGCGGCCTGGAGAGCCGCCGCTCCGGGGCTCGCGATCGGCCCGGGGGGGAGGCCGGCGTTCGCGTAGGTGTTGTACGGGTCGTCCACGGCGAGCCCCTCGCGCGTCAGGTCGCCGGTCCAGAGCCCCTGCCGGCGGAGGGCGTAGATGACCGTCGGGTCGCACTGGAGGGGCATCCCGACGCGGAGGCGGTTGTGGTAGACGGCCGACACGAGGGGCCGCTCCGGGGCGACCGCCGTCTCCTTCTCGACGAGGGAGGCGATCGTGACGGCCTCGAGGGGAGTCCTCCCGAGCGCCCGCGCCCTCTCCTCGAACCGCTCCGGAAGCGAGCGCCGAAAGCCCTCGACGAGCGTCGCGACGATCTCCCGCGCCCCCTGGGTGCGGGTGAAGAGGTGGGTGTCGGGGCCGAGCATTCCCTCGAGCGTCGCCGCCCCTTCGGGGATCCCCGGGAAGAGGCCGGGCTCGGCGAAGAGCGCCCGGAGCTCCTCCGTCGTCGCGAGCCCCGCCCGCGCGAGGAGCTCGAACGTCTCGTCGGCGGTGAGGCCCTCGGGGATCGTGACCCGATGGGTGACGACCCGCCCCTCGACGAGCTTTTGGAGGACCTCCTCGATCGAGAGGGGGCCTTCGAAGCGGTACTCGCCCGCCTTCAGGCTCCGTCCGCGGAAGAGGACCCGGTAGGCGGCCCAGGCGAGGCGGCGGCTCCGAACGACCCCATCCTCCTCGAGCCGCGCGAGGATCGCGCCGGCGGGGGAGCCGGGCGGGATCAGGACGACGCGCGCCTCTCCCTCCCACCCTTTCCAGGGGCTCCTCACGGCGAGGAGGGCGGCGCCGAGCGCGGCGGCGGCGAGGAGGGCGCCGATGAGGACGAGACGAAGCGCCCGCCGCGCGGCCCGCCTCACTCGGGCCCCTCCCCGTGGCGCGACGCGAGCCAGTCGCGGAGGAGCTCGGCGGCGGCCTCGGCGTCGACGGCGCCGCTCCGCCGTGTCGGGGCGAGCCCCGCCGAGCGGAGGGCCGCCTCGGCGGAGGCGGAGGTCAGCGCCTCGTCGTGCAGTTCGACGGGGAGGCCCGAGAGCGCGCCGAGCTTCCGGGCGAAGCTCCGCGCCCGCGCCGCGAACGGGCTCTCCCCCTCGTCTCCGGGCCGGAGGGGGACACCCACGACGATCCTCTCGACCTCCCGCTCGCGGGCCGCGGCGACGACCTCGCCGGCCGCCTGGGCGTCGCTTCGGCGGAGGACGGCGCCGACCGGGACGACGATCTCCCCGGAGGGGTCGGAGACGGCGAGGCCGATCCGCTTCTCGCCGAAGTCGACCGCGAGCGCGCGCACGGCGCGAGGATAGGCGGCGCGCTCCGACGGTGTCCATCCCGGGAGGGGCGTTGCGAGAGGCGGGCGGGTAGAATCCCCCGGTCCCCCGGAGGCCCCTCCGCGGCCCGGGGGGCCTACGGAGCAAGCGAACGATGAAGAACGTCCTCGTCCTCTCGGCGGCTCGGACGCCGATCGGTACCTTCCTCGGGTCCCTCTCCAGCCTCGGCGCCCCCGAGCTCGGCGCGCGCGCCCTGAAGGCGTGCCTCGAGCGCTCGGAGGTCCCCGGCTACCGCGTCGACCAGGTCCTCCTCGGCAACGTCCTGCAGGCCGGCCAGGGCCAGGCCCCGGCCCGCCAGGCGCTCCTGGCGGCGGGTCTTCCGAAGTCGACCGGCGCCGTCACGATCCACAAGGTCTGCGGCTCCGGCATGCGGGCCGTCATGGACGGCGCGAACTCCATCCGGTCGGGCGAGCACGACGTCGTCCTCGCCGGCGGGATGGAGTCGATGTCGAACGCCCCCTACCTCCTCCAGAAGGGGCGGACGGGCATGCGAATGGGGCACGGCCAGCTCCTCGACTCGATGGTCCACGACGGCCTCTGGGACCCCTACAAGAACATCCACATGGGCAGCTGCGCCGAGCTCTGCGCCGGCAAGTACGGATTCACGCGCGAGGCCCAGGACGCCTTCGCCCTCGAGAGCTACCAGAGGGCCCGGCGCGCGAACGACTCGGGCGACTTCAAGGCCGAGATGATCCCGGTCTCCATCGAGGGAAAGAAGGGCGCCGTCGTCGTCGACCGCGACGAGGAGCCGTTCGCGACCCCGCAGGAGAAGCTCGAGAAGATGGGGTCGCTCAAGCCCGCGTTCCAGAAGGACGGCACGGTCACGGCCGCGAACTCCTCGAAGATCAACGACGGCGCCGCGGCCCTCCTCCTCGCGAGCGAGACGGTCGCCCAGGAGACCGGGGCGAAGCCGATCGGACGGGTCGTCTCCTACGCCTCGCACGCCCACGAGCCGGAGTGGTTCACGACGGCCCCCGCCTTCGCGGCGCGCAAGGCGCTCGAGAAGGCGGGCCTCGCGCTCCCCCAGGTCGACCTCTTCGAGGTGAACGAGGCGTTCGCCGTCGTCACCATGGCCTTCGTGAAGGACCTGGAGGTCGACCCGAACAAGGTCAACGTGAACGGCGGCGCGGTCGCGATGGGGCACCCGATCGGCGCCTCCGGGGCGCGGATCCTCGTGACGCTCCTCCACGCGCTGAGGGCACGGAAGAAGAAGTACGGCCTCGCGGCGATCTGCATCGGCGGGGGCGAGGCGACGGCGATGGTCGTGGAGGCCCTGTGATCGACAAGGTCGTCCTCTCCTCCTCGCACCACGAGGCGGCGGCCCGTGCCGTGGCGGACATCCCGTCGGGGGCGACGATCGCCGTCGGGGGCTTCGGCCTGTGCGGGATCCCCGAGAACCTCATCCAGGCGCTCGCGGACCGCGACGTGAGGGACCTCGTCTGCGTCTCGAACAACTGCGGCGTGGACGACTGGGGCCTCGGCGTCCTCCTCGGGAAGAAGATGATCCGCAAGATGCTCTCCTCCTACGTCGGCGAGAACGCCGAGTTCGAGCGCCAGTACCTCGCCGGCGAGCTCGAGCTCGAGTTCTGCCCGCAGGGGACGCTCGCCGAGCGGCTCCGCGCGGGCGGCGCGGGCATCGCCGGCTTCTACACGCCGACGGGCGTCGGGACGGTCGTCGCCGAGGGGAAGGAGACGAAGGTCCTCGACGGCCGCGAGTACGTCCTCGAGCGGGGCATCGTCACCGACTACGCCCTCGTCGCCGCCTGGAAGGGGGACCGGCACGGGAACCTCGTCTACCGGAAGACGGCGAAGAACTTCAACCCGATGGTCGCCACGGCGGGGAAGGTCACGATCGCCGAGGTCGAGCAGCTCGTGGACGTCGGCGAGATCGACCCGGACGAGGTCGACACCCCCGGCGTCTTCGTGAACCGCCTGATCGTCGCCCCCCGCGTCAAGCGGATCGAGCGGCGCACGGTGAGGAAGGGCTGAGGAGGCGGCGATGGCGAAGCTGGACACCATGATCGCGGGGGTTTCTCGATCCCCCCGCACCCCCCGCCGGGGGCTCCCTGGGACGGGCAGGTAGGGGCCACATGGGCAAGCTCGACAGGGACGGAATCGTCGCCCGCGCCGCGCAGGAGCTGCGCGACGGCATGTACGTGAACCTCGGCATCGGGATGCCGACCCTCGTCGCGAACCGGGTGCCGGCCGGGATGGAGGTCGTCTTCCAGTCGGAGAACGGCATCCTCGGGATGAGCGCCTTCCCGCTCGAGGCCGAGGTCGACGCGGACCTCATCAACGCCGGCAAGGAGACGGTCACCGTCATCCCCGGCGCCTCGTTCTTCTCCTCGGCGGACTCCTTCGCGATGATCCGCGGCGGCCACATCGACCTCTGCATCCTCGGCGCGATGCAGGTCGACGCGGAGGGCTCCCTCGCGAACTGGATGATCCCGGGACGCCTCGTGAAGGGGATGGGCGGCGCGATGGACCTCGTCGCCGGGGCCCGGCGCGTCGTCGTGACGATGGAGCACGTCGCCAAGAACGGCGACCGGAAGGTCCTCCACCGCTGCACGCTCCCCTTCACCGGGAAGCGCTGCGTCCACCGGATCGTCACGGACCTCGCCGTCCTCGACGTGAAGCCGGACGGGGCGGGCCTCGTCCTCGTCGAGCGGGCGCCCGGCGTGAGCGTCGAGGAGATCCAGGCGGCGACGGAGCCGCTCCTCGAGGTGAACGGCGACGTCCCCGAGATGAGGCTCTGACGCCCCGCGTCCTCGCCGCGGGACCGGCGCCGCGGCGGGCCCTCGCGGGCCTCGCCGCGGCGATCCTCGTCCTCCTCGCGGCGCCCGCCGCGGGGCAGTCCTCCTTCGAAAGCGACCCGTTCGCCTCCCGGTTCCGCGAGCGCCCGAACCTCGACATCCGTTTCCGGACCCCGGAGGCGGGGGGCGTCATCACGGTCTCCGTCTCCGACGGAAAGGGGGGGCGGCAGAGCCTCCTCTCCGAGGACGTCTACGAGATCCAGGCGCCGAGGGGCGGCCTCGTCACGCTCGAGTACCAGGACCTCCGCCTGACGGCGGACTACGTCCGCGCGGACCGGAAGACGCGGCAGGTCGTCGCGGAGGGGGACGTCGTCCTCGAGCAGGGAGCGGCCCGCCTCTCCGGCCTGCGGCTCGAGCTCGACCTCACGGACAAGACGGGCGTCCTGACGGACGGCCGCGCCGAGATCGCCGGCATCCTCGTCCGCGGCGCGACGCTCGCGAAGACGGGGGCCCGGACCTTCGAGGTGCGCGACGGCGCCGTGACGGCCTGCGAGGGGGACGACCCCGCGTGGGAGTTCCGCGTGAAGGACGGGACGGTCACCCTCGACGACTACGCGCGCCTGAAGACGGTCGTCTTCCGGCTCGGCGGCGTCCCGCTCCTCTGGACACCGTACCTCCTCTGGCCGGCCCTGAGGGACCGGGCCTCCGGCTTCCTCGTCCCGGGCGTCGGCTACAGCTCGAGCCGCGGCGGCTTCCTCGGCCTCTCGTACTTCCAGACGCTCGGCCGCTCCGCCGACGCGACGCTCACGACGGACCTCTACACGAAGGAGTACTTCGGCCTCGGCCTCGAGCTCCGAGCGCGCCCGACGGCCGGGACGACCTTCACCGGGTCGTACTACACCGTCGTCGACCCGGACCGCCGCTGGCAGTGGAAGACGTGGGGCACCCTCTCGGCGGACGACCTCGCCCCGCGGACGCGCGCCGTCGTGAACTGGACCGACTTCTCCGACCTCGCCTTCTTCCAGCGCTACGACCGCGACTTCGCCCTCACCTCGGCGCGGACGGTGGGGCAGAAGGCCTTCGTGACGCGCTCGGAGGGGCCCGTCTCACTGAACCTCCGCCTCGAGCGCGAGCAGGCTCTCTACGGCTCGAGCGAGGTCGTCCTCGAGCGCAAGCCGGTCCTCGAGGCGCGTCTCCGCCCGACGGGCCTCCTCGGCAACGCCCTCTTCGTCGAGGCGCAGGGCTCCGCGGGCTTCCTCCGCTCGATCCGCCCCGCCGGGCAGCCCTCGGGGGACTACGAGCGCTACGACCTCTTCCCGCGCGTCTCAGCCCCCCTCTCGCCCCTCCCGTGGCTCTCCGTGAACGCGGAGGCGGGGTACCGCCTCACCCACTACGGCTCCTCCGTCTCGGCGGACGGACGGACCCTCACGGACGACGCCTACACGCGGGGGAGCGCGGTCGCGGGCCTCGAGGTCGCGGGCCCTTCCTTCGCGCGCGTCTTCGACGCGAAGCTCGGCTCCTTCACGAAGTGGAAGCACGTCATCGAGCCGCGCGCCGACTACTCCTACCAGACCGACCCGGGGGACCTCACCCGGGCGCCGACCTTCGACGAGGTCGACACGATCCTCCCGTCCCACTCCGTGCGGTACGCCCTCGTCCAGCGGCTCCTCGGCAAGGGGAAGTCGGGCCCGGCCCGCGAGGTCGCCTCGTTCGAGCTCTCGCGGACGCATTACTTCGAGCTCCCGGCGGGCTCGGCCGCGAGGACGAAGGACTCGCCGCTCGACGCGGTCCTGCGCGTGAACGCCGGCTCCGCGCTCAACTTCGACGCGCGGGCGACGTGGGACCTGAAGGAAGGGGTCGTCACCTCCTCGAGCCTCTCGGCGAGCCTCGGCTCGGCGACGCGCTCGCTCCGCCTCTCCTACTACGACAGCCGCCCGGTCGGCGTCTCGCGCCCCTCGAGCCAGCTCCGCTTCGGCGGGGGCTCCCCGATCCTCCCGAAGCGGCTCCGCCTCGACGTCGAGGCGAACTACGACGTCGGCGAGGGGCGGATGCTCGAGTGGCGGAGCCTGCTGACCTGGGAGGCCTCCTGCTTCAAGATCCTCGGCGAGTACCGCGACCTGCGCATCGGGGGAGTCCCGACGCGCGACTACCGGATCGGCCTGAACCTGAAGAACATCGGCAGCTTCCTCGACTTCACCGGCCGCGTCGGCAACTGAGGCCGGCGGTGCGGCCCGAAAGCCGGGAGGAGCCCCGAAGGACCCCGGAGGGAACGTCATGAAGAGAGTCCTCGTCACCGGAGGCGCCGGCTTCATCGGCTCCTGCTTCGCCCGGACGCTGCGGGCCGAGCGCCCCGACGTCGAGATCGTCGTCCTCGACAAGATGACCTACGCCGGGAACCTCGAGAACCTGAGGTCGTTCGACGGCGACCCGCGCTACCGCTTCGTCAAGGGCGACATCGCCGACCCGGAGGCGGTGGCGGACGCGATGGCGGGCTGCGACGCCGTCCTCAACTTCGCGGCCGAGACGCACGTCGACCGCTCGCTCCTCTCGGCGGGGCACTTTCTCGACACCGACGTGAAGGGGGTCTTCGTCCTCCTCGAGGAGGCGCGGAAGGTCGGCGTCGGGCGCTTCGTCCAGATCTCCACGGACGAGGTCTACGGCCAGATCCTCGAGGGGGCCTTCACGGAGAGCGACCCGCTCAACCCGCGGAACCCCTACTCGGCCGCCAAGTGCGGCGGCGACCGGCTCGCCTATTCCTTCTTCGCCTCGTACGGCCTCCCGGTCATCGTGACGCGCGCCTCGAACAACTACGGCCCCTACCACTACCCCGAGAAGCTGATCCCCCTCTTCGTCACGAACGCGATCGACGACCTCCCGCTCCCGCTCTACGGCGACGGCAAGTACGTCCGCGACTGGCTCTACGTCGAGGACCACGCCCGGGCCCTCCTCTTCCTCCTCGAGAAGGGGGCTCCCGGCGAGACCTACAACGTCGGCGGCGGGAACGAGGTCGAGAACATCGAGATCACGCGGCGGATCCTGAAGCTCCTCGGCAAGCCGGAGAGCCTCATCCGGAAGGTCGCGGACCGCCCCGGCCACGACCGCCGGTACGCGCTCTCGACGGCGAAGCTCGAGGCGCTCGGCTGGAAGCCGCGCTTCGACTTCGAGGACGGCATCGAGTCGACGGTCCGCTGGTTCGTCGAGAACGAGGCGTGGTGGCGCCCGATCAAGGAGCGCGACGCGCAGTTCAAGGAGTGGTACCGGAAGAACTACGCCGAGCGCCTCGCGGGCGGCACGCCGGCATGACGGAGCTGATCCTCGGGGCCGGCGGGATGCTCGCGCGCGGCCTCGCGCGCCTCCGGCCGGAGGCGCGCGCCCTCGGCATCGACGAGCTCGACGTCACCGACGCCGGCGGCCTCGCCAGGGCGATCGTCCCGGGCGTCTCCGTCGTCTGGAACGCCGCGGCGGACACCCGCGTCGACCTCTGCGAGAGCGACCCCTCTCACCTCGCCGTCAACGACGTCGCCGTCGGCGAGATGGCCCGCCTCTGCCGCGGGGCCGGGGCGCTCCTCGTCCACGTCTCGACGGACTACGTCTTCGACGGCAGGCCGGGCCGGCCCTGGCGCGAGGACGACCCGGTCGACCCGGTGAACGCCTACGGCCGCGGCAAGCTCGGGGGCGAGCGGCGCGCCCTCGCGAGCGGCGCCGAGGTTCTCGTCGTGAGGACCTCGTGGGTCTTCGCGCCGGGGGGCGTCAACTTCGTCGACACGATCCTCGGCCTCGCGGACTCGGGGCGCGAGGAGCTGAAGGTCGTCGACGACCAGCGGGGGAGGCCGACGTACGCGCCGGACCTCGCCGCCGCGCTCGTGAGGCTCGTCTCCGTCGGCGCGCGCGGCCTCGTCCACTTCGCGAACTCGGGCGAGACGACCTGGTACGGCCTCGCGAAGGAGGCGCTCGCGCGCGCCGGGCACGGCCGCGTCCGCCTCGTCCCCTGCACGACGGCGGAGTTCCCGCGGCCGGCGGCGCGCCCCGCGAACTCCGTCCTCGACACGGCACGCTACGAGGCGCTCGCCGGAGAGGCGCCGCGCCCCTTCACCGAGGCGCTCGACGAGCACCTTCGCCTCCGGGCGGAGGCCCGACGGGCGTGAGCCTCGACGGCACCGAGGCGCGGCGGAAGGCCGTCCACCTCGGCATGGCGGCGTTCGCCCTCCTCCTGAAGTGGCTCGACTGGAGGGCCGCCGCCCTCTGCGCCCTCGGGGCTTTCGCCTTCAACCTCCTCGTCCTCCCGCGCCTCGGCGGCAGGAGCCTCTTCCGGGCGGACGACCGCGAGCGGGGATTCCCGGTCGGGATCCTCCTCTACCCGCTCGTCGTCCTCGCCCTCGTCCTCCTCTTCCGCGACCGCCTCGAGCTCGCCGCGGCGGGGTGGGGCTTCCTCGCCTTCGGAGACGGTTTCGCGACCCTCGCGGGCGTTGCGCTCGGCGGGCCTCGCCTTCCCTGGAACCCGCGCAAGAGCTGGAGCGGCTTCGGCGGCTACGTCGTCTTCGGCGGCCTCGGCGCGGCGGCGCTCTTCTCGTTCGCCGCAGGGCGTCTCCCGTCGGCGACCGAGGCCGTCGCGTTCCTCCTCGCCGCGGTCGCCGGCGCCGCGATCGAGAGCCTCCCGTCCGAGCTCGACGACAACCTCGTCCCGCCGCTCGCCGCCTCGGGCGCGCTCGCGCTCCTCCTCGCGGCGCTCCCGGGCGTCCCGGCCCTTCTCGAGCCCGAGGCGCTCCGGCGGCTCCTCGTCGGCGTCGCCGTCAACGTCGCGCTTCCCTCGATGGCTCTCCTCCTCCGCGTCGTACGCCCCTCGGGCGCGCTCGCGGGAGGGCTCGTCGGCGCCCTCGTCCTCGGCCTCGGCGGCTGGGGCGCCTACGCCCTCCTCTGGGCCTTCTTCGCCGGAGGGACCCTCGCGACCCGATTCGGACGGAAGAGGAAGGAGGCGATGGGGAAGGCCGAGCCCGCGGGCGGCAGGCGCGGCGCCGAGAACGTCCTCGCGAACTGCTCCGTCGCCGCGTTCCTCGTCGCCTGCGCGGCGCTGACCCCGTCCGTCGCTCCGCTCCTCCACCTCGCGGCGGCGGCGGCCTTCGCGACGGCCCTCATGGACACCGTCGGAACCGAGGTCGGACAGGCGGTCCGCACGCCGACCGTCCTCCTCCCCGACTTGCGCCGCGTCCCGCCCGGCACGGACGGCGCCGTCTCGATCGCGGGGACTCTCGCCGGCCTCCTCGCCGCCGCGCTCCTCGGCGCTCTCGGCGCCGCCCTCGGCCTCTACGCCTCCTCCCGCGTCCCCGTCGTCGTCGCCGCCGCCTTCGCCGGCACCGTCGTCGAAAGCCTCCTCGGCCGCGACGGCGCCCCCTGGCGCGTCACGAACGGCCACGTCCTCAACTTCCTGAACACCCTCGCCGGCGCCGCCACGGCATGGTGCCTGGACTAAGCATGGGGTCAGGTCCGTTTTCCGTGTAACACGGAAAACGGACCTGACCCCGGTCTCCGGTCTCCGGTGACCCCGGTCTCCGGTCAGGCGCGGGCGGCGCGCTCGACGAGGCGGTCGACGACGAACGTCGCGACGTGCTCGGCGTAGGTCCCCTGGCCGAAGCCGGCGTCGTAGCCGAGCTCGACCGCGAGCTTGTTGCTGATCCTCGTGCCGCCGGCGCAGACGACGAAGCGCTCCCTCAGCCCCTTCGCCTCGAGGAGCTCGATGAGCTCGGTCAGGTTCGCGACGTGGACGTCCTTCTGCGTGACGATCTGGCTGACGAGGATCGCGTCGGCGTTCACCTTCACGGCGTAGTCGATCAGCTTCTCGTTCGGGACCTGGGCGCCGAGGTTGTGCGCCTCGACCTCGGCATAGCGTTCGAGGCCGTAGTGATGGTTGTACCCCTTCATGTTCATGATCGCGTCGATCCCGACCGTGTGGGCGTCGAAGCCGGTGCAGGCCCCGACGACGACGAGCTTGCGGCCGAGCTTCTCGCGGATCGCGGCGCACGCCTCGTCCATCGAGTAGAGCTTCTCGCCCGTCGCCTCCTCGACGTGGATCGCGTCGAGGTCGACGGCGACCCCGGTCTTCCCGTACGCGACGTAGAAGCTGAAGCCCTCGGAGAGCGGCGCCGCGTGGACGACCTCGGCGTGGCGGAACCCGAGCTTCTCCACGACGAGGCGCGCCGCCTCCCGACCGCGCGGTCCGAACGGGACGGGCAGGGTGAAGGAGAGCTGGACGGCGCCGTCGTCCAGGGTGTCGCCGTAGGGACGGACGATCGTCGTCATCTCAGGCCTCCAGCCCCAGCTCGCGCTTCAGGTGCGTCTCGAACGGGTTCCAGTAGCCGGGGGCCTTCTTCCTCAGGCCCTCGAGCCCCTTGCCGCCGTCGCGGGGGCGCTTCACGTCGGCGAAGAGCCCCGCGGCGATCGCGTCCATCAGCCCCGTCTCCGCGATCCTCTCGAGGAAGGCGACCGTCTCCTCGAGGACGGCGTGCGCGCGCTTCACGATCACGCCGTCCTCGCGGAACGTCACCTCGGCGCCGAGGTCCGCCATGTTCCCCATGACGTACTTCGCGTTCTCGAGCGCGAGGTAGCGGTCCTGCATGAACGGCGTGTGGATCGCCTCGGTGAGCATCCCGAGGAGGTGGATCCCCTGCCCCGTCATCTGCGAGACGAAGTTGAAGAGCGCGTTCTGGACGACCCCCCTGAAGATGTCCCCCGTCATGAACTTCGTCGGCGGCATGTACTTCAGCGGCGCCTCGGGGAAGATCTCGCGCGCCATGAGCGCCTGGGCGAGCTCCATCAGGAAGCCGTTCCGGATCGTCGGGTCCATCTCGAAGGCGTGCCCGAGCCCCATCTGCCACGGCTCGAGCCCCGCCTGGTACGCGAACCGCTCGTTCAGGAACTGGCTCGCGAGGACGGTGTAGGCCTTCTCGACGGCGTCCGACGTCGTCAGGTAGTTGTCCTCGCCCGTGTTGATGACGACGCCGGCCCAGGCGTTCACCATCCGGCTGAACATCTGGTCGACGAAGGTCCGGTACATGTTTATGTCCCGGAAGAGGATCCCGTACATCGAGTCGTTCAGCATCATGTCGAGGCGCTCGAGCGCCCCCATGACGGCGATCTCGGGCATGCAGAGGCCCGAGGCGTAGTTCGTCAGGTAGACGTAGCGTCCCTGCCGCTCGACCTCCTCGTCGAGGGCGGCCCGCATGATCCGGAAGTTCTCCTGCGTCGCGTAGGTGCCGCCGAAACCCTCCGTCGTCGCGCCGTACGGGACGTAGTCGAGGAGCGATTGCGCCGTCGTCCGGATCACGGCCACGACGTCGGCCCCCTGCGCCGCGGCCGCGCGCGCCTGCTTCACGTCCTCGTGGATGTTCCCGGTCGCCACGATGACGTAGAGGAGCGGGGAGTGGTTCTTCCCGGCGAAGCGGGCGAGGAGCTCCTCGCGCCGCGCCCGGTTCCCCCTCACGCGGCGCGTGGCCGCTGCGACGAGCTCGGCGGCCTTCGCCTCGAGCGCGCCCGGGTCGGCGAGCGGGAGCGAGTCGACGCGGAGCCCCCCGGCGACGCGGCGGCCCAGGCCGGCGGCGTCCTCGCCCGTCCTCACGAGGGCGTTCACCCAGAAGCGGAGCGCCCCCTCGTCGAGCCGCTCCCGGAGCTGGTCGACGACGAGGTTCGGCACCGGGACGCCGTCGCCGTCGGCGCCGTCGGCGCCGGCGAGGCGGAGCGTCGCCCGCTCGACGGTGACCGTCGTATGGACGTCGATGAACTCCTGGACGGGCGCGACGATCCGCGCGGCGAGCGCGCGGGCGCGGTCGATCCGCTCCTGGGGCAGCCGGAGCCTGCTCTCCATGGGTCCTCCTGGTGTCAGTCCTTCCCGTCCCGCCGGACGAAATCCTCGGCGCGGCGGGCGAGCGCGGGGTCGAGGCCGAGGAGCCGCGCGACGGCGATCGCGTCGGACCCCCCGGCGCCCTCGACGTCGGGCTCGAGGCGGAAGCGCATGAGCCGGTCGATCCGGCGGATCCGGGCGGCGAGGTCGTCGCCGTCGGGGGCGAGGTCGAGGCGCGAGCGGTCGAGGCCCGCCATCCGGAGCCAGGCGACGCCGGGGAGGCGCCGCACGCCGCGGAAGTGGGTCGAGAAGAGGGCGACGGTCCGGGGGCGCGCCGCGAGCTCCTCGAGGAGCGCGGAGAGGAGCGCCTCGGCCTCGACGGAGCTCGTCGTCCGGCCGAGCTCGTCGAAGAGGGCGAGCGTGTCGTCCCCGAAGTCGGCGTGCGCCTCGGAGAGCCGCCGGATCTCGAAGCCGAAGCCGGAGAGGCCCCGCCCCTCCTCCCGCCCGCGCCCCTCGCCGACGTAGTGGAACCGGCGGAAGAGGCGCGTCTCGAACCGGGCGGCGGGAACGAAGATTCCCGCCTGCGCCGCGAGCTGGAGGAAGGCGAGCGTCTTCAGGACGACCGTCTTCCCCCCCATGTTCGAGCCGAAGATCACCGTCGGGCCGCCGGCGAACACCGCGTCGAGCGGCGTGTAGGGCGTCGCGAGCTCGGCGCAGAGCTCCTCCGTCGGGAGGTGCCGGCCCCCCTCGACCCTCACCGGCCCGTCGTGGAGGACGGGACGGACGAGGCGCGCCTCCCGCGCGAGCCGGGCGCCGGCGAGCGCGAGGTCGAGCCGCTCGACGGCGGCCGCCTGCGCGAGGAAGAGGGGGAGCGCCTCCGCGAGCGGCGCCGAGAGGGCGCGCAGGACGCGCGCCTCGATCTCCCGCTCGCGCGCGAGGAGGGCGGCCTTCTCCTCGGCGAGGCGGAGGGCGCCGGCGCCGGGGCGGGGACGGACGCAGAGCCGCGCGGCGTCCCACGGCTCGACGTCGAGGAGGTCTGCCGCGGCGGCCGGCTCGCCGAGGCGCTCCCTCGGGACGAGGAGGAACGGGCGCCCTTCGAAGGCGAAGCCCCATCGCGCCCGGACCGCGGCCGCGTGCGAATCGCGGAGCGCGGCCGTCGCGGAGTCGACGCGCCGGATCTCCTCCCGCACGGCGGCGAGCTCGGCGTCGAACGCGTCGGCGACGTGGAACGACTCGTCCCCCTCGCGCCCCGCGCCGAGGAGGGCGTGGAGCGCGGCCGGGAGCGCGGCGAGTCCGAACCGCGAGCGCGTCGCCTCCGGGAGGAGCGCGAGGAGGGCCCGGTGGTTCGCGAGGAACTTCTTCAGCTGGAAGAGCTCCACCTCGTCGAACGCCTCGCGGGGCGTCTCGGGGAAGCGGGGGAGCCTCTTCAGGTGGTGCCGGATCCGGTCCAGCCTCACGCGGTCGCCCTCGAGCGCGTCGAGGAGCCGGAGCGCCTCGTCGGTCTCGTCCCAGCGCGCCTCGAGGACGGAGCGCTCGACGATCGTCGCGGCGCGCGCCTTCGCGGCGCGCCCGAACGGCGTCTCGGGCGCGAAACGGCGCCAGAGGACGTCGAGCCCGGCGTACTCGGCGAGGTCGCTCCTCACGTCGCGCCTCCGGTCCGAGGGCGCGACGCCCTCACGCCGCGACCTCGAAGGGATTCGGGAGGAGCCGCGCGGCGACGTCGGGGCCGACCCGCTCGCGCAGCTCGCACTCCGCCACGTCGCGGAGGACGGCGACGACGCCGAGGAGCGGGACGCCGCGGCGGACGCTGCACGCGACGGAGGCGAGGAGGCGGAGGAGGGCGTCGGGCGGGAGGAACGACTTCGTGAGGTCCTCGAGCGAGAGGGCGCCGGGCTCGCGCGGGAGGCCGTCGCGCACCTCCTCGGTGAGCGGCCCCTCGAGGCGAAGCGTCCCCTCCGCCGGCTCCGGGACGACGGGGAGCGACGCGAGCGCGACGAGGGCGCGGAGGCGCGCCGCGACCCGTCCGAGGCTCGCGCGATCGGCGCGGACGGCGTAGAGGAAACGGACCCCCTCGAGCGCGGCGACCTGCGTCACCCGGCTCGCCGCGCCGTCGACGAGGACCGACGCGACCCATCCCTCCTCGCGCGCGAGCGCGATCGACGAGGCGAGCGCGGCGAGGCTCTCGGCCCCGACGAGCGTCGCCTCGCCGGCGCGGACCGCCCTCCCGAGGACGAGCCGCCCGAGCGGCGAGCGCGCGGGGAGCGCCTCGAGGAGCTCGAGGCGGGCCGACGAGGCGCGGGCGAAGCGGTCCGTCGTCTGGACGACGTCCCCCTCCTCGAGCCGGACCTCCGCCGCGCGGCCCCCGGGGCCGTCCTTCAGCCCGCCGTCGAGGCCGATCCCGAAGAGCCCCACCGGCCCGGCGCGGCGGGCCACCGGCCGGAGGGCCCCGACGAGGGTCGTCTTCCCGCACCCCTTGTCGAAGCCGGTCACGGCCGTGACCCCTCCCGCGACGCCTCCGAGACCGGCCAACACCGCCTCAGTCGGCGTTCCGCTTCCTCCGCGCGAGGTCGCTCGGCTCGATCCGCATCTTGTCGCCCGAGAGGAGGGCGGCGACGCCGTCGCTCGCGCGGTAGATCGTGTCGTCGCCGTCGGCCCGGAGCGGCGGGTTGGCGGGGGCCCGGTGCCTCGGCCACTTGTAGGTCGTGATGACGCCCTCGTAATTCCTGAGGACGGCGGTCCCCTCGGCGAACGAGATCAGGTAGTTCGGCATCACGGGGATCTTCCCGCCGCCGCCGGGCGCGTCGACGACGAACGTCGGCACGGCGAGCCCGGTCGTGTGGCCCCTGAGCGACTCGATGATCTCGATCCCCTTGGCGACGGACGTCCGGAAGTGGCTGATGCCGAGGGAGAGGTCGCACTGGTAGATGTAGTAGGGCCGGACCCGGATCGTCATGAGCTTGTGGACGAGCTTCTTCATGACGATCGGGTCGTCGTTGACCCCCCGCAGCAGCACGCTCTGGTTCCCCAGAGGGATGCCGGCGTTCGCGAGCTTCTCGCAGGCGGCCTTCGCCTCGGCGGTGATCTCGCGGGCGTGGTTGAAGTGGGTGTTCACCCAGAGCGGGTGGAACTGCTTCAGCATGTCGACGAGGTCGTCGGTGATCCGCTGGGGCATGACGACCGGGGTGCGCGTCCCGATCCGGATCATCTCGACGTGCGGGATCGCGCGGAGCCGCTCGAGGATCGAGCGGAGGCGCGCGTCGGGGAGGACGAACGGGTCGCCCCCCGACAGGAGGACGTCCCTCACCGTCGGCGTCGAGCGGATGTACTCGATCGCCGCGGCGACGTTGTCCTCCGGCATGTCGACGTCGGTGTCCCCGACGAGGCGCCGCCGCGTGCAGTGCCGGCAGTTCATGCTGCAGATGTTCGTCACGAGGAGGAGGACCCGGTCGGGGTAGCGGTGCGTCAGCCCGGGCACGGGGCTGTCGACGTCCTCGTGGAGCGGGTCCGCCATGTCGGACGGGTCGTCGTGCATCTCGGCGATCCGGGGGACCGACTGCATCCGCACGGGGCAGAACGGGTCGTCCGGGTCCATCAGCGCCGCGTAGTACGGCGTGATCTCCATCGTGAACTTCCCGAGGCACTCCCGGATCTCCTCGCGCTCGCGATCGGTCAGGTGGAGGACCTTCTCGAGCGTCTCGACGTCGCGGATCCCGTTCTTCATCTGCCAGGACCAGTCGTTCCACTCCGCCTCGGTGACGTGGGCGAAGAGGGGGACGGAACGCCAGTCGACCTTCCGGTACTGCATGGCTCGTCTCAGGCCTTCCGCAGCTTCAGCATCTCGCGGACGTCGTCGGGGCGGGCCAGCGGCCTCCCGCAGTCCTTCGCGATCCGCGCGGCGCGCTCGACGAGCTCGGCGTTGCTCCTCGCGAGGCGTCCCTTCGAGTAGTAGATGTTGTCCTCGAAGCCGACGCGGATGTTCCCGCCGAGGGCGAGCGCTCCGTAGATCGCGTCGAGGTTCGCCTTCCCGCCGATTCCCATGAGCGTCCAGTGGGCCCCCTTCGGGAGCTTCCTCACGAACATCTCGAGGACGTCGACCTCGTAGCGGACCGAGCCGGGGACGTTCAGGACGAGGCCGTAGTGGTATGGCTCGTCGAGGAGTCCCTCCTTGATCAGGATGTGGCTCGCGTAGACGTGGCCGAGGTCGAAGCACTCGAGCGTCGGCCTCACCCCGTGCTCGCGCATCGACTTCGCGAACGTCCGCATGATGGGGAGGGTGTTCACGATGTACTCGTCGCCGAAGTTGACGGTGCCGCAGTCGAGGCTCGCCATCTCGGGCTTCAGCGTCACCGGCTGGAGGCGCTCCTCGGGCGTCATCCCGACCGCGCCGCCCGTCGTGCACTCGATGACGATGTCGCACTTGGCGCGGACGAGCTCGATCGCCTTTTTGAAGACGTTCACGTCCTGCGTCGGCGAGCCGTCGTCGTGCCGCACGTGGAGGTGGAGGACGGCGGCGCCGGCCTCCCAGGCCTCGAAGGCGCTCGCGGCGATCTCCTCGGGGGTGATCGGCAGGGCCGGCTGCGACTCGCGCGTCGTCTCGGCGCCGGTGACGGCGCAGGTGATGATGACCTTCTCGCTCATGGGGTCCTCCGGGAGGGCCGCGGCGTCCGCCCGCGCCGCGCCCCGGACGGGCGCGACGCGGGCGGAGGGCCCTCAGACGTAGCGGGTTTCGAAGAACTTGCGGAGCTTCGGGCTCTCGCGAAGCTCGGCGAGGGTGATCTCGGCGTGGTCCTTCGAGTAGCCGTTGCCGACGAGCATCGTGACGTCCTTGCCGACGCCCTCGGCGCCGAGGGCGGCCTTCCCGAAGTGCGTCGCCATGCTGAAGAAGTAGACGATCCCCTCCTGCCGGCAGGGGAGGATGGAGCTCATCTCCGTGCTCTGGATGTTCACGCAGTTGAAGACGACGTCGTACTCGCGCCCCTTGTTCGCGGCGACGACGGCGTTCAGGAACTCGACGGGCTTCGACGCGTCGGCGACGACGTGCGCGTGGCAGAGGTCGAGCGCCTTCAGGTCGTCGATCGAGGCGGCGCGCCGGACGTTCCCGACGACCCAGCCGGTCGGCCCGACCCGCTTCATCGCTTCGTAGGCGACGAGCATGCCGCTCTTGCCGCCGGCGCCGATGATGAGGACGCTCTGGCCGGGGCGGATGAGCTTCGCGGCCTGGGCCGGCGCGCCCGCCACGTCCAGGGCGGCGAGGGCCAGCCCCTCGTCCATGTCGTCCGGGAGCTTCGCGTAGATGCCGCTCTCGAAGAGGACCGCCTGCGCCTCGACCTCGACCCGGTCGATGTCGGCGTAGACCTTGACGATCCGCTTGATCTTCAGCGGCGTCATGCTGAGGGAGACGAGGCTGGCGATCTTGTCGCCCGGCTTCAGGTCGCGGCCCGCAAGGGCGGAGCCGACCTTGTTCACGGTGCCGATGAACATCCCGCCGGAGCCGGTGACGGGGTTCTGCATCTTCCCGCGCTCGCCGACGATCGACAGGATCTTCGCGGCGATCTTCTCGACGTCGCCCCCGGCCTCCTCCTCGAGCTGGGTGAAGCTCGCGGAGTCGATGTTCAGGTGCTTCACGTCGATGAGGATCTCGTTGTCCTCGATCTTCGAGAAGTCGTTGTCGAGCTTCTGGGCCGGCTGGGGAAGCCCGCCCTTCGGTTCGAGGACGCGGTGGGAGCCGTACTTGCAAGCCATTTCCTGGTTCCTCTCTGCGATCGCGTTTCGGGTTCCGCCCGGCAGGGAGCGTTCCACCGCGACAGCACCCCGCAAGGCCGGTGCCCGGCCCGGGGCCGACCGCAGAGGATATCAGGGCTTCGGTGTACCCTCGAGGATCGCGAACATGACCCTCCGCACCGCCGTCCGCCTCGCCCGCCCCTTCACGCTCCTCCCGCCCCTCCTTGGCATCGTCTCGGGAGCGGTCTGCGCCTTCGGGAGCGTCCACAACCCCGACCCGGAGCACCGGCTGACGTGGGCCGTCGTCGCGGCGATCGCCCTCGGGTCGCTCTGCGCCTCGTTCCTGAACGCCGCCTCGAACGTCCTGAACCAGATCACCGACCTGGCGGTCGACCGGGTCAACAAGCCCGACCGTCCGCTCGTGACGGGCGAGGCGGGGCTCCGCGAGACGTGGGTCCTGACGTGGCTCCTCTACGCCCTCGCCATGCTCCCGGTCTGGTTCGTCGTCGTCCCGCCGCGCGAGGGGCTCGCCGCGCGCCTCCTCGCCCCGCTCGGGACGCACCAGACGTTCTTCCTCTTCCTCGGCGGCCTCGTCTTCACCCTCGTCTACTCGCTTCCGTCGTGGGGGCGGACGAAGCGCCTCGGGATGTGGGCGAACGTCACGATCGCCATCCCCCGAGGGTGCCTCCTGAAGGTCGCCGGCTGGACGATGGTCGCCCCGGCGAACGCCCTCGAGCCGTGGGTCATCGGCTTCCTCTTCTTCCTCTTCCTCGTCGGCGCCGCCTCGACGAAGGACTTCTCCGACGTCGCGGGGGACCGCGCGGGGGGCTGCCGGACGCTCCCGATCCTCCACGGGAACCGGAAGGCCGTGGCGATCATGTCCCCCTTCTTCGTCCTTCCGTGGCTCCTGCTGATCCCGCTCGGTTTCCTGGCCGACCCGCTCGCGCCGGAGCACCGCCTCCTGACCGGGAATCCGTGGCTCCTCGCCCTTCTCGGCGTCGTCCTCACGGCGTGGGGGCTCTACACCGTCCACCTCCTGCGGCGGAACCCCGACGAGCTCGGAACGACCGAGAACCACCCGTCGTGGACGCACATGTACCTGATGATGATGGCGGCGCAGGTCGGCTTCGCGCTTGCCTACGTGCTCTGAGCGGGGCCGGTCGATCGGGTAGGATGCCCCCGACATGAGCGCAGCGACGCCGCAGCGGCCGACGGTCGACGTCCCGTCCCTCTCCGTGAGGTGGGAGGGGCTCGTCGTCGTCATCGACGAGCAGACGATCAACACCGTCCTCCACCGGATCACGCGGCGCGTCCCCGAGGTCTCGGACATCGTCGTCGAGGCCGAGGGGGGCGTCCTGACCCTGACGATCAAGGTGAAGAAGGGGGTCCGCTTCCCGCTGAAGAGCCGGGTCACCTCGATCCGCTTCCGCGACGGCTGGCTCGGCTTCGCCCTCGAGGAGCTCAAGGTCTTCGGCTTCGTCCCGATCCCGGCGTGGGTCCTCAAGCGGATCGTCGACCGACAGCCGCGGGGCTTCGCCCTGTTCTACCCCGACGAGAGGGTCGTCGTCCTGAACCTGACGTCGTTCCTCCCACCCGAGCTCTCTCTCGAGGTTCGCGACATCCGCTTCGAGAACGGGGAGGTCCGGGCCGCCTTCGGCCCGAGCCGCTACCGGCTCGATCGTCTCGTAGAGTCTCTCGACGCGGACCCGTTCGACCTCGACTGAAGCGGATCGGGGAGGCTCGCGACGAGCCTCCCCGCGGCGGCTGCGCCGCCTCCCCTCGAACGGGGCACCGGAGCGGGAAGCGGATCGGGGAGGCTCGCGACGAGCCTCCCCGCGGCGGCTGCGCCGCCTCC
>CAZLQX010000015.1:0-28352 GCA_964561935.1 uncultured Holophagales bacterium | reverse complement strand
CCGAGGCGCCCGGCGGCGCCGGTCCTCAGTCGATGACGACCCGAACGTGGGCGTCGTCGCTCGTCACCTCGACGACGTCGCCGCGGGTCGCGTGCCGCATCTCCTCGAAGAGCGCGTGCAGGTCGAGGTCCTCGTCGCTCGAGACGACCGCCTCCATGAAACGCGCGGGGAAGCGGACCGTGACGACCTTGCGGGGCGTCCCTCCCTCGTCGCCGGAGCCCTCCCGCACGTTCAGGACGACCTCGCCCTTCTCCTTCCGGAAGGTCAGCTCGGTGTCCTCCTGGAGCCTCGTCACGTCGGTCCCCTCGGGCTTGGCCGAGAGCTCCTTCCAGACGTCGCGAACGAGGTCGACGGCGACGGGGTCGTCGAGATGGAGGTCCGCCTCGCGCTCGAGCTTTCCGGCCGAGACGGCGTGGAGCCCGCCCCGGAAGAGGAACCACGGAACGGTGATCTTCACCCGCTCGCCGTGGCCGCCCTGGCCGGTCTCCTCGATGACCATTCGGAGGAAGCGCGGTCGGCTTCCCCTGCCCGTCCCTTCCGGCGGGGGGACGAGGAGGGCCCAGCCGACGAGGAAGAGGGCGAACCAGAAGAAGGCGTTGGCGGTGGACCTGAGCTCCTTCATGACGGTCTCCCCGCCCTGAGAAACGGAGGAGGGGCGAAAAGGTTCCGGCGTGCGATCAGGAGGCCGGCCCGAGGGCGGCCGCCGCGAGGGTGCGGAGGGCGGTGCGCGACTCCGTGGAGCCCCAGTCGAGCGGCCCGACCTGGTGGAAGACGACCTCTCCCTTCGGGGAGAGGAACCAGGTCTCCGGGAACTTCACCGTCCCGAACGCGGAAGAGGCCTCCTTCCGGGGGTCGAGGGCGACGGGGAGATCCGCGGCGCTGCGCTTCGCGAGGAAGCCGTCGACCGTTCTCCACTCCTCGTCGACGGAGACGGCGAGGAGCTCGATACGCGGGTCGGCCTTCGTCTCCCGCCACCAGGCGAGGAGGCCCGGCAGCTCCTCCTCGCACGGTGCGCACCAGGTCGCCCAGAAGTGGACGACGAGGAGCTTCCCCGACGGGGCGGAGAGGTCGCGCGTCCCGCCGTCCCGGAGGGAGACCGGCCGCGGCCCCGCCTTCGACTCGGCGGAGAGCGGCGCCTCCGTGACCTTCGCCGGCCCCTTGCGGAGAGTGTCGCGGTAGCGGAGACCGAGGGCGAGGACGGCGAGCGTCGCGAAGGCGAGGACGACGATCCGGCTCTTCGAGAAGGTCATGCGGGGCGGGCTCCTGTCGCGCGGGATGGTACAGGCGGTCGTCCCCCGCGGCGCGAGACGCGGCAGGCGGGGCGGAGGGCGCAGTCGCCGCAGCGCGACCTGAGGGGGTCCTTCACGCACTCGGCGAGGATCCCGAGGCGGGAGAGGGCCCAGTCGAAGCGAACGGGGTCCTCCGGGTCGACGCGCGCGAGCCAGCGTGTCGCCTCGCGCGCGGCGCGGAGGTCGGGGGTCGGCCGCGCCGTGAGGCCGAGGTAGCGGGAGATCCGGTGGACGTGGGTGTCCATCGGCAGGAGGAGCCGGGCCGGGCGGAAGGAGCCGCCCCGCCAGAGGCCGAGGTCGTGCCCGTCGGTGCGGACGACCCAGCGGAGGAAGAGGTGGGCCCTCTTGCCGGCGCTCCCGTCGCCCGGCGAGGGGAGGAGGAACCGGAGGCTGCGGGGAGACGAATCCCTCGAGGCGCCCGCTCTCTCCCGGAGCACCGAGAAGAAGCAGTCGAGGGCTCGGACGAAATCGGGTCCGCCGTCGTCGCCCGAGGCGAAGAGGGCCGCGAGCGACCCCTCCGTGGCGAGCGTCGCTCCGACGGCGCGGAGGAACGGACGGAGGGATCCGGCGTCGACCCACCTGTGGACGAAGCCGGCGGACACCCACAGCCGTTCGGGCTCCTTCACGAGTGTCTTCGCCGGCTGTGGGCCGAGCGGATCGAGGAGGCGTTCCAGCGACGCGAGGATCGACGCGACCCTTCCGAACGCGAGCGACGCCGCCAGGAACGCGACGACCTCCCGATCCGCCTCCCGCTCGTAACGGTGTGGAAACAGAAGGGGATCTGAATCGAGGCGGACCCCTCTCCAATCCGCTTCGAGCGACCTCAGCCTCGGGGCCAGGAGCCCCAGGTCGGGCCCGGGGAGACGTCGTCCCATCCGTGAGGCAGGATACAGACGAGAGGGTCTCTTTCGGACCCGTCCTGGCGATTTGTTGGTAGGATTCCGGGCCGTGGCCGAGAAGGGCCTGGCGGGTCGCCCCGGAGGGGCCGCCGGCGGGCCGAAGACCGAGAAAGCGATCCTCGTCGGGGTCTACGGGAGGGCGCTCGGACGCGCCGAGGCCGAGGACCATCTCGACGAGCTGGAGCGCCTCGTCGACACCGCGGGCGGCGTCGCCGTCGCCCGCGCCCTCCAGGAGCGCGACGCCCCCGACCCGGCCACTTACGTCGGCAAGGGGAAGCTGAAGGAGCTCGCCGAGGTCGCCGAGGCGATGGGGGCCGGGTGGATCGTCTTCGACGACGAGCTGACGCCGTCGCAGACGCGGAACCTCGAGAAGGAGCTCTCGGTCCAGGTCCTCGACCGCGCGAACGTCATTCTCTCCATCTTCGCGTCGCGGGCCCGCACCCGCGAGGCGATGACGCAGGTCGAGCTCGCGCGGCTCCAGTACCTCCTCCCGCGCCTCACGGGCGCGCAGTCGGGCCTCGCGCAGCAGCGCGGCGGCGGCGCCTTCCGCGCGGGCGGCGGCGAGAAGAAGCTCGAGCTCGACAAGCGGAAGATCCGGCGGCGGATCTCGACGCTCAAGGAGGACCTCGAGAAGATCGAGCGGAGCCGGAACGTGCGGCGCCGCCACCTCCGGAACGTCGCGACGGTCTCGCTCGTCGGCTACACGAACGCGGGCAAGACGACGCTCTTCAACCGACTCACCTCCTCGAAGGAGCTCGCGGAAGACCGCCTCTTCGCGACGCTCGACGCGCGCCACGCGCGCCTCCTCGGCGTCGGCGGGCGCGCGGTCGTCGTCTCCGACACCGTCGGCTTCCTCCGCAAGCTCCCGCACGACCTCGTCGCGTCGTTCCGCTCGACGCTGAAGGAGGTCGAGGAGGCGGACCTCCTCGTCCACGTCGTCGACGCCTCCTCGCCGCACGCCGACGAGCAGCGCCGCGTCGCGGAGGAGGTCCTCGCGGAGATGGGGGTCCCGCCGGAGAAGGTCCTCCTCGCCTACAACAAGTCCGACCGCGCTCTCGCCGTCGCCCCCGCCGGCGAGATCGCGGTCTCGGCCGTGACGGGCGCCGGCCTCGACGACCTCAGGCAGTCCGTCGTGGCGCGCCTCCTCGCGCTCGGCGTCCCCGTCCCGCTCCTCGGAGCGCCCCCCGCGTGAGCCGCGCTCTCGCCGCCCTCCCGCCGCGCTTCGAGGCGCGCGCGGCCCTGTCGGAAGGGACGCCGCCCCGCGTCGTCGCCGCCTTCGACCGGGAGACGGGGCGACGGGTCGTCGTCAAGATCGCGACCGGTGCGGCGAGCGAGGAGATGCTCGCCCTCCGAAAGGAGTTCCGGCTCCTCGCCTCGCTCGACCACCCCTCCATCGTGAGGGCGCGCGACTTCGGCGTCACGGCCGATGGCCGCGCCTGGTTCACGACGGACGAGGTCGACGGGCCGGACCTCGCGACGTTCGCGCGCTCGCACGCCCTCCTCGAGAACCTCTCGGCGCTCGCCGACGTCGCGCACGCCCTCGACTACGTCCACTCCCGCGGAATCGTCCACGGCGACGTGAAGCCGACGAACGTGAGGGTCCTCGGCGAGCGCGCCTTCCTCCTCGACTTCGGCCTCGCCTTCGCGCGCGGCGAGGAGGTCGCCGGCATCCGCGGCACGCCCGCCTACCTCGCCCCGGAGGTCCTCCGCGGCGGCAAGCCCGACCGGCGGGCCGACCTCTACGCGCTCGGCGTCACGTTCTACGAGGCGCTCACGGGGGTCCTGCCGACGGCGGGGCGCGACCTCGGAGGCGTCCTCCGCTTCCACCTCGAGGAGGACGTCCCCGTCGCCTCGCGCGTCACGCCCGGCATCCCGAGCCGCCTCGACCGGATCCTCGCGCAGCTCATGGAGCGCGACCCGGCGGCCCGCACGCCGTCGGCGCGGGCGCTCCTCGACGACCTCGGGCGCGACTTCGGCCTCGTCCGCGGCTCCACGTGGGACTCCCGCCCCGAGCTCCTGACGCCGCCGTTCTGCGGGCGCGTCGAGCTCCTCGGCCGCTTCTCGCAGGCCCTCCGGCACGCCGCGGAGGGGTCGGGGAAGGCGGTCGTCATCCTCGGCCCCGAAGGGGCGGGCAAGTCGCGCCTCCTCGCCGAGTGGCGGGCCGTCGCGCAGTCGGAAGGGGCGCTCGTCGTCGAGGGGCGCGCCGTCGCCGAGGACCGGACGCCGTACCGCCCCGTCCTCGACGTCCTCTCCGCGCTCACGCGCCGGGGCGGCTCGGCGGGCGCCCCGGCGCGCGCCGCGCTCGCCCGCGTCGCACGCCTCGCGGCGACGGGGGCCGAGGCGCCGCCGATCTCGCGGCTCACCGAGGAGTCGAGCCGCCTCGCCCTCTTCGACGAGGTCCTCGCCGCCCTCGAGGCGACGCGGAGGTCCGAGGCGGGAGAGCGCCCCCTCGTCCTCCTCGTCGACGACCTCCACCTCGCGGACCGGGCGACGGCGGCGCTCCTCTCGTACCTCTTCAAGGCGGCGGAGTCGCGCCCGTTCGTCGTCGCGGCGACGGCCGAGCCGGCGCCGCCGGGCGAGCCGGGGGCGGAGCCGGCCGAGGGGCTCGGGCCGATCGAGGACCTCGCGCTCCCGCCCTGGACCCTCGCCCCTCTCTCCGAAGGAGAGGCCGCGGCGGCCGCGGCCGGCGCGCTCGGGTGGCGCGACCTCCCCGAGGAGCTCACGAAGCTCGTCCACCACGAGACGCAGGGCTGGCCGGGAGCGCTCGTCGCCTTCCTCGAGCAGCTCGTCGAGAAGCGCGTCGTCTCGCTTCGCGACGGGCAGCTCGTCCTCGAGGCGGAGCTCCACCGGCGGGCGGTCCGTCCCGCGGCGGCCGCGGAGAGGGTCGACGCCCGCCTCGCCGCGCTCCCGCCGGCGCGCCGCGACCTCCTCGTGGCGCTCTCCGTCGTCCCGGCGGACCTCTCCTTCGAGCTCGCCCTCCGCCTCTCGGCGGCCGCCCTCGGCGGAGAGACGGGAGGCCCGGTCCCCGGGGCGGACGAGGTCGCCGACGCCCTGGCGGCGCTCGCCCTCGCCGGGCTCCTCGCCCGCCGCGAGCTCTCGGGCGAGGCCGTCTGGGAGTTCCCCGTCGCGCGGACGCGCGAGCAGCTCGCGGCCTCGCTCCCCGACGAGCGGCGGCGCGCCCTCCACGACGTCGCGGCCGCCTGCTTCGAGGAGCGGCTCGCCGAGAAGCCCGACCTCCTCCCGGCCGCCGCGCTCCACGCCCTCCGCGGCAGCGACGCCGAGCGGGCCGTGCGGCTCGGGCTCGCCGCGGCGGCGCGCGCCGAGCGGCTCTTCGCCTACGACCAGGCGGCCCAGTCCTACAGCGGCGTCCTCGAGTTCCTCGACATCGCGGGGCGCGCCGCGGAGAAGGCGGCCGTCCGCGAGCGGCTCGGCGACGTCCACTTCCGGGCGGGGAACTGGCGGCGCGGCCTCGCGGCCTACCACTTCCTCCTGAAGGAGCTCGGCGCGCGGCCCGACGCGGACGACCCGGCCGTCCGCCGCCACGCGGCCCTCCTCACGTTCAAGATCGGGATGATCCGCCTCCGCCGCGGCGACGTGGAGGCGGCCCGCGCCCTCTTCGACCGCGCCGAGGGGGAGCTCGGGACCGTCGGGACGAAAGAGGAGCGCGCGCGCCTCCTCGACGCCTCGGCGCGGGCGCGCCTCGAGCGGGGCGACCCCGACGGCGCCGAGGCGAAGGCCGAGGCCGCGCTCGCCCTCGCGGGGCCGGACCTCCCCGACGACCTCCGCTCGCTCCTCCTCGGCACGCTCGGCTCCGTCGCGTTCCAGCGCGGCGACCACGCCGCCGCCGAGGAGCGCCTCGGCGCGGCCGTCGAGGCCGCGCGCCGCACGGAGCGCGGCGACCTCGTCCGGCGCGCCCTCTCGGCCCTCGCGGCCGTCCTCGCGAGGACGGGGCGGTGGGAGGAGAGCGAGAAGATGGAGCGGGAGTGCCTCGAGGAGGCGGAGCGCTCGCGCGACCTCTGGGGGATCACGGCCTCCCTCGCGAATCTCTCCGCGCTCGCCTGCGGGCGGGGGGATTACGCGGCGGCGCGCAGCGGGCTCGAGCGGGCGCTCGAGATCCACCGCCGCCTCGGCTCGCCCCTCGGGCAGGCGCAGGCCGCGGTCGGGCTCGGCGCCTGCGACGAGGTCCTCGGGCGCTGGGACGAGGCCGAGGCGCGCTACCGCATCGCCCTCGAGCTCGTCGGCGGCGACGAGGCGGGGCGGCCGGCCGTCGAGGCCCGGCGGGCCCTCGGGAACCTCCTCCGGGCGCGCGGCGACCTCGACCGGGCCGAGCGCTCCCTCTTCGAGACGCTCGACGCGGCCCGCGGCACCGGCGAGGCGCCGCTCGTCGCCTCCGTCCTCCTCCCGCTCGCGCTCCTCGAGCGCGACCGGGAGCGGCTCGACGAGGCGCGCCGCCACCTCGACCAGGTTCTCGAGACGCTCTCGGAAGGGGGCGAGGCGGACGGGCTCGGACGCGCGCTCGTCGAGTCCGCCGAGCTCGCGCTGAGGGCGGGGGAGGTCGAGCGGGCGGAGCGGGAGACGGCGGAGGCCGGCCTCCTCGCGCGGAGGCTCGGCGACCGGCACGCCCTCGCGCGGCTCCAGGGGCTCGAGGCGCGGCTCGCCCACCGGGCCCGGCGGACGGGCGACGCGGACCGCCTCTTCGAGGACTCCGTCCGCGCCCTCTCGGACATCGGCGCGATCTACGACCTCGGCCGCTGCTACTACGAGTGGGGCGTGAGGACCGTCGAGACGTCGCGCGCGGCGGCCCGCCTCGGCACCGCGGCCCGTCTCTTCGAGCGGATCGGCGCGCTCCGCGAGCTCGAGCGGACGCGCGGCGTCCTCGAGCGCGTCGCGACGAAGGCCGCGGCGGAGGCGGCGGGACCGGCGCCGATCGGCCTCGGCGTCATCGGCCTCTACGAGGTCTCGCGGATCGTCAACTCGACCCGCGACCTCTCGGCGGTCCTCGAGGACATCGTCGACCTCGCGCTGAAGCGGCTGAACGCCGAGCGCGGGATGATCCTCCTCGCGGACCCCGTCACGGGCCGCCTCTCCGTCCGCGTCGCGAGGAACCTGAAGACCGGACGCGAGGACGAGGCGGAGGCGATCTCGCGCTCCGTCGTCGAGCGGGTCGTCGCCGAGGGGCGCTCCGTGAGCTCCGCGGACGCGCGCGTCGACCCGCGGTTCCACGGGCGCGAGTCGATCCACGCGCACGCGATCGTCTCCCTCCTCTGCGTCCCGCTCCTCGTGAAGGAGCGGGCGTCCGGGGCGATCTACGTCGACCACCGCAACGCGCCGCGCCTCTTCTCCGAAGGGGACCGCGCCTTCCTCGAGGCGTTCGCGGACCTCGCGGCCGTCGCGATCGAGAACGCCCGCCTCGTCGAGGAGCTCCTCGAGGCGCGCCTGCGCCTCTCCGTCGAGAACGAGAGCCTCAAGGCGAACCTCGGCCGCGGCTGGAACCTCGACGCCCTCGTCGGCACCTCCGAGGCGGCGAAGAGGGTGAAGGCGACGCTCCCGCGCGCGGCGGCCGGCCCGGTCACCGTCCTCATCCGGGGAGAGTCGGGCACCGGCAAGAACCTCGTCGCGCGGATCCTTCACGCCCTCTCCCCGCGGGCGCAGGGGCCGTTCATCCAGTTCAACTGCGCCGCGCTCCCCGAGACGCTCGCCGAGTCGGAGCTCTTCGGGCACGAGAAGGGCTCCTTCACGGGCGCCGACCGGAAGAAGCCGGGGCGCTTCGAGCTCGCGGCGGGCGGGACGATCTTCCTCGACGAGATCGGGAAGACCTCGCTCGGCATCCAGGCCAAGCTCCTGCGCGTCGTCGAGGACAAGGAGTTCGAGCGGGTCGGCGGCACCCAGACGCTGAAGACCGACGCGAAGATCATCTCCGCGACGAACCTCGACCTCGAGGCCGCGATCAAGCGGAACGAGTTCCGGGAGGACCTCTTCTACCGGCTCAACGTCGTCCCCGTCGAGCTCCCGCCGCTCCGTTCCCGCCTCGAGGACCTCCCCGCCCTCGTCGAGCACTTCGTCGTGAAGCTCTCCCGCGACCTCGGGACCGACCCTCCGCGGCTCGACCCCGACGTCCTCGACGTCTTCGGCCGCTACCCCTGGCCCGGCAACATCCGCGAGCTCGAGGCGACGCTCCACCGCGCCCTCGTCCTCTCGCCGGGGACGAAGCTCGGCGTCGACGACTTCCCGTGGGTCCTCGAGTCGCCGCTCCTCTCTCCGGGGCGGCTCCCCGCCCCGCGGGTGAGCCTCCCCGCCCAGGCCGAGCAGCCGGTCGACCCCGACTACTTCGAGGCGCGGATGGCGGGTCTCGAGCGCGACCTCATCGAGCGCGCGCTCCTCGAGGCCGGCGGGAAGATCCGCGACGCCTCGCGCCGCCTCGGCCTGGCGCGAAACACGCTCAAGGCGAAGATGGCGAAGTACGGCCTGAGGGGCCAGGAGGAGGGCGCCCTCTCGTGACCGGCGCGGCGGGCGGCCCGCCGCGGGAAGGAGGCTCGGGCCGCCTCGCCCTCGGCGCGGCGCTCGCCGTCTTCCTCCTCGCCGCGCTCGCCCGCCTCGCGAACCTCGCCGAGGCGGCGCCCGAGGGGCGGGCCCTCTTCCCCCCGTTCGACGACCTCTACCACGCGCGGCGCGTCGCCGACGCGTTCGTTCGCTTTCCGGAGCTCCTCGAGCGCGACCCGCTCCGGGGCGTGGCGCCGCTCTTCTGCCACTGGCCGCCGGCCTGGGACCTCGGGCTCGCGGCCTTCGGCGCCGCGGCCGGGGCGGGGAGCGCCGCCGAGGCGCTCGACGCGGCGGCGTTCTTCCCTCCCCTCCTCGGCGCGCTGACGGCGGCGGTCGCGGCGGCGCTCGCGACCCGGAGGTGGGGCCTCCTCCCCGGGTTCGTCACGGGCGGGCTCCTCGGCCTCACCCCGCTCCTCGTCGAGGCGGCGCAGGTGAGCCGGATCGACCACCACGCCGCCGAGCCGCTCCTCGTCCTCGCGCTCCTCGCGGCGACCGCGAGGGCCGCGCGCGAGGACGCGGGCCTCCGGAGCTCCGCGCCCCTCCTCGGCGCCGCCGCCGCGGGGGCCCTCCTCGTCCACCCGGCGCTCCTCCTCGTCGCCGGCCTCTCGGCCGCCGCGCTCCTCTTCGCCGCGGGACCCCGGGCGCCCCTCGCCGGCGCCGCGGGCTTCGCACTCGCGTCGGCCGCCGTCTTCGCCTTCCGCGCGACCCGTCCCGAGGGCTATCCCGAGAGCCAGTGGTTCCTCGGCACGCCTCACGCCGCGCTGCTCCTCGGCGCCGCGGCGGCGCTCGGCGCGTCGGCGCTCCTGCGGCGAAGAGGGTGGGGGCGCGCGGCGGCGGGAGCCGTCGGCGGCGCGGCCGGCGCGGCGCTCGCCGCGGCCGTGCCCGGGACGCTTCCCGCCTTCCTCGAGGGGTCGAAGTTCTTCGGCGGCGACCCGTGGATCGACCGCGTCGCCGAGCAGCAGCCGCTCCTCGCGGGCGGCGCGGCGTCGCTCCCCGGCGTCGTCGTCCTCCTCGGAGGCGGCCTCCTCCTCGTCCCCTTCCTCCTCGCGCGCCGGCGGGACCTCACGCCCGCGCGGAGCGTCCTCCTCCTCTTCACCCTCGTCCTGACCCTCCTCGCCTTCTCGCGGGCGCGCTTCGCGCTCCAGGCCGCGGCGCTCCTCGCCGTCGCCGCGGGGGCGGTCGTCGCACGGCTCGGGAGCGGCCGCCCGGCGGGCCGGGTCGCGGCCCTCGTCGCCCTCGCCCCGGCCGTCTGGGGCGCGGCGGGCCTCGTCCGGCGCCCGGCGCCCGTCGTCCCTCCGTTCGCCGGCCCCGCCCTGCGCGCCGCCGTCGCGCTCCGGGAGCGCCCGGAGCCCGGGCGGGTCCTCACGCCGGAGAACTGGGGCTTCGTCTTCCTCGTCGGGGCGGGGCGCGGCGTCCTCGTCGACCCGTTCGGGAGCATGAGCGACCCGCGCGCCTACGAACAGGCGCTCGGCCTCTTCCTCGAGAACCGCGAGGAGCGGTTCGTCGAGGCGTGCCGGCGGCTGGGCGTGGGCTTCGTCGCGTTCGAGAGCCCGCTCGCGGGCCTGCCGGAGACGGCGCGGCGCCTCGGCCTGCCGGGGGAGGCCTTCCTCAGGCCCCCGGCTGGGCCGGGCGGACGGCCGACCGTCACGCGGCTGGCGCAGGCGACCGTCTGGTGGCGCGCCTACTACGACGGCGGGCGTGCACGCCCCGAGCGCGGGCCCTGGGGGGCGCCGCTCTCCCGACTCGCGAAGGTCTACGAGGACCCGGCGAGGACCCCCGAGCTCCCGCCATACGGCGGCTCGATGCTCCAGCTCTGGCGCGTCGACCCCGGCCCGGAGCCGGGCGCCGGGGGCCGCTGAGGCTCAGTCCTCGCGCCTCCGCGCGACCCGCGCCTCGACCATCTCGTAGAGCGTCGGCAGGACGATGAGCGTCAGGAGCGTCGAGGTCGTGATCCCGCCGATGACGACGGAGGCGAGCGGCCGCCCGATCTCGGCCCCGGCCCCGTGCGAGAGGGCCATCGGGAGGAAGCCGAGCGCTGCGACGAGGGCCGTCATCATCACCGGCTTCAGCCGCGTCGAGGCGCCCGTCAGGACAGCGAGGCGCAGCCCCATCCCCTCCTCGCGGAGCCGGTTCACCGAAGTGATCATGACGACGCCGTTCAGGACCGCGACCCCGAAGAGGGCGATGAAGCCGACGGAGGCCGAGAGGTTCAGGTTCAGGTCGCGGAGCCAGAGCGCCGCGACGCCGCCGACGAGCGCGAACGGGACGTTCAGGATGACGAGCGCCGCCTGGCGCGTCAGCCGGAACGTCAGCCAGAGGAGCGCGAAGATGATCGCGAGCGAGAGCGGGACGACGAGCATGAGCCGCTTCGTCGCGCGCGCCTGGTTCTCGAACTGCCCGCCCCACTCGAGGTGGTAGCCGGCCGGGACCGTGAGCTTCGCCCGGATCGCCTTCTGCGCCTCGGCGACGAAGCTCCCGATGTCGCGCCCTCGGACGTTCGTCTGGACGACGAGGCGCCGCGAGCCCTGTTCGTGGCTGATCGCCTCGGGGCCGGGCGCCGTCGCGACCCGCGCGACCTTCCCGAGCGGCACCTTCTCGCCGCCGGGCGCCGTCAGGAGGATCGAGGCGATCGCCTCCGGGCTCCGGCGGAGCTCGTCGGGGAGCCTCACCACGACGGCGAAGCGCTTCGGCCCGTCGAGGACCTCCGTGGCGGTCTTCCCGCCGACCGCCGTCTCGACGACGTCCCTCACGTCGGAGACGTTCAGCCCGTAGCGCGCCATCCGCGCCCGGTCGAGGTCGATCTCGACCTGCGCGGCGCCCGAGAGGACCTCCACCTGCAGGTCCGCCGCGCCGCGGACCGTCTCGAGGACGCGCCGCACCTCCTCGCCGAGCCGCTCGAGGACGGCGCTCTCGGGGCCGAAGACCTTCACGGCGACGTCGGCCTTCACGCCCGAGACGACCTCGTCGAGCCGCATCGCCATCGGCTGCGTGAAGTTCACCTCCACGCCCGGCAGGTCGGCGAGGGCCGCCGCCATCGCCTCGATGAGCTCCTCCTTCGTCCGGCCGCTCTTCCACTCCTCGCGCGGGTGGAGGTTCACGTAGACGTCCCCCTGGTAGATCCCCATCGCCTCGGTCGCGACGTCGGGCCGGCCGATCTTCGTGACGACCTGCCTCACCTCGGGGAACGTCCTCACGATCCGCTCGAGCTTCGTCGAGATCTCGACGGACTCCGGGAGGGAGACCGACGGGATCTTCCGCGACTCGATGAGGATGGCCCCCTCGTCGAGCCGCGGCATGAACTCGCTCCCGAGGAACGGGACCGAGGCGAGCGCCACGGCGACGACGGCGAGCGCGACGCCGAGCGTCCGCTTCCGGTGGTCCATCGCGTCGGCGAGGTGGACGGAGTAGTAGCGCCTCAGCTTCCGGAACCACCCCTCGTCGTGCTCGTGCATCGTCTCCTTCAGGACGAGCGCCGAGGCGACCGGGACGGCCGTGAACGAGAGGAGGAGCGAGCCGAGGATCGCCGAGCAGACGGTGATCGCCATCGGCTTGAACATCTTCCCCTCGAGCCCCTCGAGCGTGAAGATCGGGAGGTAGACCGCGATGATGATCAGGACGCCGAAGAGGATCGGCCGGGCGACCTCGACGGCGGCGGCCCCGATCACCGTCTCGTGCTTCCGCCGCGGGTCCTCGCCCGGCGCGGGCTGCGCCCCCTTCTCCGTCTTCCGGCGGATGAAGTTCTCCATCATCACGACGGCGCCGTCGACGATGAGCCCGAAGTCGATCGCCCCGAGCGACATCAGGTTCGCCGAGACGCCGAAGAGCTTCATCCCGAGGAAGCCGACGAGCATCGAGAGGGGGATGACCGCGGCGACGACGAGCGCGGCGCGGAGGTCCTTCAGGAAGACGAAGAGGACGAGGATGACGAGGAGCGACCCCTCGAGGAGGTTCTTCCTCACCGTGTACGACGTCCGGTCGATGACCTCGCTCTGGTCGTAGAACGGGACGATCGAGAGCCCCTTCGGAAGGCTCTCGGAGATCTCGGCGACCTTCGCCTTCACCCGCTCGGCGATCCGCTTCCCGTTCTCCCCCTTGAGCATGATGACCATGCCGGCGACGCTCTCGCCCTTCCCGTCGCGCGTCACGGCGCCGCTCCGGGGCATCTCGCCGATCGTCACCTCGGCGACGTCGGAGACGAAGACGGGGACGCTGTCCACCGTCGCGACGACGATCCGCTTCAGGTCGTCGATCCCCTTCGCGAGGCCGAGCCCGCGGACGGTGAAGCGCTCCGAGCGGTGCTCGATGAAGCCGCCGGAGAAGGTCGCGTTGTTCTCGGCGAGGGCGTCGACGACCCGGCGGAGCGTCAGGCCGAAGCGGTCGAGCCGCCGCGGGTCGACGAGGACGTGGAACTCCTGCGTCTGCCCGCCCCAGGCGTTGATCTCCGAGACGCCCCGCACGGCGCGGAGGCGCGTCCTCACCTCCCAGTCCTGGAGCGTCTTCTTCGCCATCGGGTCGGCGACGTCGCCTTCGACGAGGTACTGGTAGATCTCGCCGAAGGCGGTCGCGACGGGCCCGAGCGCCGGCTCCGTCCCTTCGGGAAGCCGCCCGCGCGCGTCGTTCACCCGCTCGGCGACGAGCTGCCGGGCGAAGTAGACCGGCACGTCGTCGTCGAAGACGACCGTCACGATCGAGAGGCCGAACTTCGAGAGCGAGCGGACCTCCTGCGAGCGCGGCACCCCCATGAGCGCCGTCTCGACGGGGTAGGTCACCTGCTGCTCGACCTCGGTCGCCGAGAGGCCGGGCGCCTCCGTGACGACGACGACCTGGTTGTTCGTCAGGTCGGGGAAGGCCTCGACGGGGAGCTCCTGCCAGGCCCAGAGGCCCGAGAGGACCAGGAACGCGACCATCGCGTGGACGGCGAGCCTCCGCCGATAGGCCGCCGCGACGAACCGCTCGATCCCCTTGGGACGGGGCGCCGCGTCCGCCTCGCCGCGGTGCTTCCGCTCGTTCCGCTCGCCGCCGTCCACGTCACTCCTCCGCCGGCGCCGACGCGGAGAGGAGCTGCGACTTCAGCAGGAAGCTCCCCGCCGTCGCGACGCTCTCTCCGGCCTTCAGGCCCGAGCGGACCTCGACGAGCCCTTCGCTCGAGGCCCCGAGCGCGACCTCCCGCTTCTCGAAGCGCCCCTTCCCGTCGGCGACGAAGACGTTCGGCTTGCCGTCCATCTCCTGGATCGCGCCCTCCGGGACGACGACCATCGGCCGCGGGGCGGACTCGCCGAGGGAGATCCGGGCGTACATCTCGGGCTTCAGGAGACCGCCCGGGTTCGGGACCTGGCAGCGGACCGTCACGCGGCGCGTCTTCGGGTTCACCGCGTCGCCGACGAACGTCACCTTCGCGTCGAAGGCCCGGTCGGGCCAGGCGGCGACGTGGACCTTCGCGGGCCGGCCGGCGGCGACGAGCGGGATCCGCGTCTCGTCCACCTCGGCGAGCGCCCAGAGGGAGGTCAGGTCGCTCACGACGAAGAGCGGCGTGCCGGGCGTGGCGGCGGTCCCGGCCGTGACGAACTTCTCGAGGACGACGCCGGCGAGCGGGGCGCGGACCGGGATCGACTCGCCCGACTCCCCGCTCGGGTCCTCCGCGTTCGTCACGCCGAGGTGCTCGAGCGCCTCCTCGGCGCGCCGCACCTCCGTGTTCGCCCGGTCGAGCTCCTCGCGCGCGGCGACGAGGTCCGCCTCGGCCCGCTGCCGCTCCTGGAGCGAGAGCGCCTTCTCGGCGTGAAGGCGGCCGGCCCTCTCGGCGGCCTGGGTCGAGTAGGCGAGCTCCGTCTCGCGGCGGCGCCGCTCCGAGACCGCCTTCCGGTAGTCGGCCCACGCGACGTGGACGACGACGCTGTTCATCTCGGCGAGGACGGTCCCGCGTCCGGCGCGGTCGCCGACCTCGGCGAGGACCCGGACGACGTTCCCCTCGACGAGCGAGCCGATCCGGGCCGTCCGCGCCTCGTCGAGCGCGAGGACGGCAGGGGCCTCGAACGTCGCCGCGCGCGTCACGCTCCGCGCCTCGGCGACCTCGATCCCGGCGAGGCCGATCGACTTCTCGCCGAGCGTCACGGCGTCGGTCGCGGCGGCGGCGGGAGCGGCCTCTTCCGCCGGCTTCGCCGTGAAGAGGCGGATCACGACGACCGCGGGGACGAGCAGGAGGCCGACCGCGAGCAGGACTCGCGGCAGGCGCCGGGGCATGTGCCGGAGGTGGCGGCCGAGGAACCCGTCCGAGGCGGGAGATCCGGTCCGGGGCGTTTCGGTCGGCATGGTCACGGGACGACCTCCTCTCCGAGGGCGAGTCGGGCGGCGAGCGAAGCGAGACGGGCCTCGACGGCCAGGTCGAGCGTCTCGGCGACGGCCTCGGCGGTGACGCGCTCGGCGTCGACGAGCGGGAGGACCTCGGAGGCCCCCTCGCGGAAGGCGGCGCGCGCGGCGGCGCGGGCCCCGAGCGCGGAGCCGAGGAGCTCCTCCCCGGCGCGGCGGGCGCGCTCGCCGAGGAGGCGCGCCGCGCGGAGGCGGGCGGCGACGTCGGCCGCGGCCTCCAACTCGGCGGCGCGCAGGCGCGCCTCGGCGCCGCGGACGCCGGCCTCGGCGCGGACGACGCCGGCGCCGTTCGCGTCGAAGAGCGGGAGCGGGAAGGCGATCCCGGCGAGGGCCGTGTCGCGTCCCCCGGTCCGCTTCCAGCCGGCCGCGAGCGAGGGCTCCGGGGCGCGGAGGGCCTTCTCGAGGCGGAGCGCGGCCCGCGCCGCCTCGAGCGTCTCCCGCGCCTCGACGACGGCCGGGCGTGCGGCGGCCGCCTCGCGGGCGAGGGCCTCGGGCGTCCCGTCCGGCAGGCTCGGCAGCTCCGGCATCGCGAGGCGCCCCGGGTCGACGGGCGCCTCCTCCCCGAGGAGGGCCGCGAGCCGCGCGGCGGCCTCGTCCCGCTCGAGCGTCGCTCGGACGAGGAGCGCCTCGGCGCGGGCGCTCTCGGCGCGGAGCTTCAGGAGGTCTCCCTCGGCGGACCACCCCTCGGCGACCCGCTTCTCCATCGTCGCGACCATCGTCCCGAGGACGTCGCGGCTCTCCGCGAGGGCCGCGACGAGGTCCCGGCCCCGGAGCGAGGCGAGGTAGAGGCGGGCCGCCTCGAGGAGGAGCGCCTCGCGCTCGCCCCGTGCTGTGGCGGCGGCGGCGCGGGCGAGGGCGGCCGACTCGCCCTTCCGCGCGGACCACGACCCGAAGACGGGGAGCGGCTGCGAGAGCTCGGCGACGACGTCGAGGTCGGTCCCCGCGTCGAACGGGTGCGCGTCGCTTCCGCGCCGCCAGTTCTCGACGCGGAACGACGCCTCGGGGTTCGGGAGGCGGCGCGCCTTCGCGGCGTCGGCCTCCGCGGCGTCCCTCCGTGCCGCCGCCGCGGCCGCGAGCGGCGCGCGCCCGGCCGCGGCGCGGAGGACCTCCTCGAGCGGAAGGGGAGGCGGGGCGGCGGAAGGCTCCGAGGCGCGGAGGGGGAAGGACGAGGTCGCGGCGACGAGGAGGACGAGGGGAAGCCGGCTCATCGGTCGGACAGCGTAGCGCCGTTGCCCGAACGAGGCCAGAACGCCGGCCGCCCTCGAGGCGCGGTATACGATCCGGCCTCACCGGCCGCGGCGCCGCCCGGCCGGTGACCCAGGAGGAACCGCATGAACCGCTCCGTCGACTACCGGAAGCGCGGCCAGGCGATCTGGCTCGACAGCATCTCGGCCCGGATGATCGCCACGGGGGAGCTCGCGGGCCGGATCGCCTCCGGCGCCGTCTACGGCGTCACCTCGAACCCGACGATCTTCGCCCAGGCGATCGGCAAGGGAGACGGCGACTACGAGGGCCGGATCGCGTCACTCGCCGAGGAGGGGAAGGACGGCTTCGGCGTCTACGACGAGCTGACGCGGGGCGACATCGCCGCGGGGGCCGACCTCTTCGCCGCGCAGCACGCGGCGCACGCCGAGGACGGCTGGATCTCCCTCGAGGTCCTCCCGAGCCTCGCCTTCGACGCCGAGGGGACCGTCGCCGAGGCGAAGCGTCTCCACCGCCTCCTCGGGCGGCCGAACGTCTTCATCAAGGTCCCGGCGACCCCGGCGGGCTGCGTCGCCGTGAGGAAGCTGATCGCCGCGGGCGTCTCCGTGAACGTGACGCTCATGTTCAACCGGAAGCACTACCGCGACGTCGCGCGCGCCTACCAGGACGGGCTCGCCGACCTCGTCGCCTCGGGCGGCGACCCGTCGAAGGTCGCCTCCGTGGCCTCGTTCTTCGTCTCCCGCGTCGACACCCTCGTCGACCGGCTCCTCGCCGAGAAGGCCCAGGCCGCGGCCGAGCCGCTCCGGGGCCGGCTCGAGTCGCTCCGCGGGAAAGCCGCCCTCGCGAACGCGAAGGTCGTCTACCAGGACTACCTCGCCGCCTTCGGCACCGACGCGTGGAAAGCGCTCGCCGCGAAGGGGGCCCGCGTCCAGCGGCCGCTCTGGGCCTCCACGGGGACGAAGGACCCCGCCTACTCCGACCTCCTCTACGTCGAGAACCTCGTCGGCCCCGACACCGTGAACACCGTTCCCGAGAAGACGCTCCTCGCCCTCCTCGACCACGGCCGCGACCTCGGCGACACCGTCCTCGAGGGGGCCGACGAGGCGCGCCGGACCGTCGACGAGCTCAAGGAGCTCGGCGTCGACCTCGAGGCCCTCGGGGAGAAGCTCCAGGGCGAGGGGGTCGTCCTCTTCGACAAGTCGTACGCCGAGCTCCTCGGCGTCGTCGAGGAGAAGCGCCAGGCCGCGCTCTACGAGTCCGCACGGACGGTGAAGATCCGGACGCAGTGACGGGAGGCGCGTGAGCCCCGCCCCGGCCCCCGCGGCGACGATCGTCATCTTCGGAGGCTCGGGCGACCTCGCGCGCCGCAAGCTCGTCCCGGCCCTCTTCGAGCTCCACCGCCAGGGGCTCCTCGCGCCCTCGACGGCGATCGTCGGCTTCTCCCGTTCCGTCGGGTCGGACGAGGCGTGGCGCGACGACCTCGCGAAGGCCTTCGACGAGCACGGGGGCGCGGCGCGCGACCCGGAGGCGTGGCGCGAGTTCGCCGCGCGCCTCTTCGCCTTCCGCGGCGACCTCGCGAGCGACGCGAGCTTCGCCGGCCTGAAGGCGCGGCTCGAGGAGATCGAGCGGGAACGCGGCCTCCCCGGCAACCGCCTCTACGACCTCGCGATCCCCCCCTCGGGGATCGCCGACGCCGCGAGGCGCCTCGGCGCCGCCGGCCTCGTCCACCCCGTCGAGGGGGGCGGCCCCTTCTCGCGCCTCGTCGTCGAGAAGCCGTTCGGCCACGACCTCGCCTCCGCGCGCGAGCTGAACGAGGTCGTCCACGCCTCCTTCCGCGAGCGCCAGGTCTTCCGGATCGACCACTACCTCGGCAAGGAGACGACGCAGAACATCCTCGTCTTCCGTCTCGGCAACGGCATCTTCGAGCCGCTCTGGAACCGCCGCTACGTCGACCACGTCCAGATCACCGTCGCCGAGACGATCGGCGTCGAGGGGCGCGGGAAGTTCTACGAGGAGGCGGGGGTCCTCCGGGACGTCGTCCAGAACCACCTCCTCCAGCTCCTCTGCCTCGTCGCGATGGAGCCGCCCGTCGCCTTCGAGGCGAACGTCGTCCGCGACGAGAAGGTCAAGGTCCTCCGCTCCGTGAGGCCGCAGTCCGCCGCCGAGCTCCTCCGCGACACCGTGCGCGGCCAGTACGCCGCGGGGGCGATCGACGGGCGCCCCGTTCCCGGCTACCGGCAGGAGCCCGACGTCTCTGGGGCCTCGCTCTCGGAGACCTACGCCGCGTGGAAGCTCCAGGTCGAGAACTGGCGCTGGGCGGGCGTCCCCTTCTACCTCCGCGCCGGCAAGAGGCTGCCGAAGCGCGTCACCGAGATCGCGATCACCTTCAAGACCCCGCCGATCGCCCTTTTCCGGCACGCGGGGTGCGCCGTCGGCGAGCCGAACGTCCTCGTCCTGCGGATCCAGCCCGACGAGGGGATCGCCCTCAGGATCGGCGCGAAGCGCCCCGGCCCGACGATGCGCGTCGAGACCGTGAAGATGGACTTCCGCTACGCGGAGCACTTCGGGGAGAAGCCCCCCGACGCCTACGAGCGGCTCCTCCTCGACGCGCTCCACGGCGACGGCACCCTCTTCGCGCGGCGCGACGAGGTCGAGGCCGCCTGGGAGCTCGTCGACCCGGTCCTCGCCGCGTGGCGCGACGCCCCGCCGGAGGACCTCCCGGGCTACGAGGCCGGGACGTGGGGGCCGGAGGCGGCGACGGAGCTCCTCGCGCGCGACGGCCGGCGCTGGCGCCGGCCGTAGGGACGGGAGACGCCGTGGCGACGACGCGGGTCACCGTTTTCCCCTCGGCCGCGGCCCTCGCGGAAGGGGTCGCGGAGCTCTTCGCCGAACGCGCCGCGGAGGCCGTCGCGGAGCGGGGCCGGTTCCGGGTCCTCCTCGCGGGGGGCGAGACGCCCCTCGCGGCCTACCGCCGCCTCGCCGCCGCGCCGTGGGCCGAGCTCGTCCCGTGGGGCGCCGTCGACCTCTTCTTCGGCGACGAGCGCGCCGTCGGCGAGTGCGACGGCGCGCGGAACGACGCCGCCGTGCGAGACGCGCTCCTCCTCCGCGTCCCCGTCCCTCCCGAGAACGTCCACCCGATCCCGGCCCTCGCGCCGGACGCCGCCGAGCGCTACGAGGCGCTCCTCCGCGCGCGGCTCGGCGCGAGAGCGCCCGCGATCCCGGTCCTCGACCTCGTCCTCCTCGGCCTCGGCGAGGACGGCCACACGGCCTCGCTCTTCCCGGGACAACCGGCGGCGGAGGAGGGGGTGCGTCTCGTCGTCCGGGTCGACGGGGCGCCGAAGCCGCCTCCCTCGCGCGTCACCGTCACGCTCCCGCTCCTGAACGCGGCGCGCGCGGCCCTCTTCGTCGTCTCGGGCGCGGCGAAGCGCGACGCGCTCGCCCGCGTCCTCGGCGGCGACGCCTCGCTCCCCGCGTCCCGCGTCGACCCGGCCGGCGGCGAGAGGCTCTTCTTCCTCGACCGCGCCGCGGCCGGGGACGAGTGACGGACGGGCGGCGGGCGGGAGGCCTCCCGCCGGCGCCCGGGACCGCCTGTCGCGCCGGGAGAAGACCCGGCCGAAGGGGAGGACCGGAGCGCACGGCCGGCTCCTGTGACATCCTCCGCGCCGCGCGGGTGGCCGCGAGGCCGGCCCGCTTCGAGGTGACGCCGTGAGCTCGACCGGGACGATCGGGACCCGCCTCCACAGGCACCTCTTCGAGACGGAGCGCCGCTACCCGCACGCGACGGGGGAGCTCTCGGCCCTCCTCTCCCAGCTCGCCCTCGCCGGCAAGCGGATCGCGCGTGTCCTCTCTCGCGCGGGCCTCGCCGAGGTCCTCGGCCCCTCGCGCGTCGGGAGCGGGCTCGTCGAGGCGCCGCGGAGCCTCGACGCCGTCGCGAACGAGATCTTCCTGGAGGCGTTCGCCTACGGGCAGCTCGTGCCGACCGTCGTCACCGAGCAGATGGACCTCCCGGCCCACCTCCCCGAGAACGAGGCCGTCGCCGCCTCGGCGGGGAAGTACGTCGTCTTCGTCGACCCGCTCGACGGCGCCGCGAACCTCGACATCAACGGCGCCGTCGGCTCCATCTTCTCCGTGCGGCGCATCGGCGGCTCCGGGCCGATCCGCTCCGAGGCCGAGCTCCTCGCGCGCGTCTCGCAGCAGCAGGTCGTCGCGGGGTACTTCGTCTACGGCCCGGCGACGATGCTCGTCTACACGGCCGGGCCGAAGGCGGGCGTCCAGGGCTTCACGCTCGACCCCGGCATCGGCGAGTTCCTCCTCTCGCACCCCGACGTGAAGGTCCCGCGACGCGGCCCGTTCGTCGCGTGCGACGAGGGGCGCCTCCCCGCGTGGCCCGACGGGCCGCGCCGCTGGGTCGAGTCGCTCCGCGGCCGCGACGGCGCGCGCGGCGGCCCGCTCTCCACGCGCTGGTCGGGGGCCCTCGTCGTCGACCTCCACCGGATCCTCCTGCGGGGCGGCGTCTTCCTCTCCCCGCCGCTGCCGGGCGCGCCCGCGGGCGACCTCCGCCTCATGTACGAGGCGGCGCCGCTCGCGGCCGTCGTCGAGGCGGCGGGCGGGATGGCGATCGACGGGCGGCGGCGGATCGTCTCGATCTTCCCCGAGCAGAACCACCAGCGGACGCCGCTCTACATCGGCAGCCGCGAGGAGGTCGAGGAGCTCGAGCGGGAGGTCGGCTCGGCGCCCTGAAAGGGGATGGGAGATCGCGGAGCGGCCGCGCGGGCGGGTGGGTTACCCTTCCGCCCCGCGCGGCCCGCCGCGCGCCCCGGCATCCCCGGGAGAACGAGGAGGACGACACGATGAAGAAGACGACGGCGCTCCTCTGCGCCCTCGCGCTCGCCGCCCCCGCGGCGCTCGCGCAGCCGGCCGGAAAGGCCGCGACGACGAAGCCGAAGGCGGACGCGCCCGCCGCGAAGCCGGCGGCCTCTGCGGAGAAGAAGGAGTCGAAGATGGTGAAGACCGAGAGCGGCCTCCAGTACGAGGACCTCGTCGCCGGGACGGGCGCCTCTCCCGAGGCGGGCCAGACCTGCGTCATGCACTACACGGGCTGGCTCTGGGAGAACGGCGCGAAGGGCGCGAAATTCGACAGCTCTCTCGACCGCGGCAAGCCGTTCGAGTTCCCGATCGGGCGCGGGCGCGTCATCAAGGGATGGGACGAGGGCGTCGCGTCGATGAAGGTCGGCGGCAAGCGGACACTCCTCATCCCGCCCCAGCTCGGCTACGGCGACCGCGGCGCGGGGAACGTCATCCCGCCCGGCGCGACGCTCCTCTTCGAGGTCGAGCTCCTCGGCCTCAGGTAGGACCGGACGCCCTCTTCCAGAGGACGAGCGGCCCGCCCCCGGGGCGGGCCGCGACCGTCTCACCCCCGGGCGAGGAGGCGAGGACGGAGAGCCCGGCCCCGAACGGCAGCGGCGAGGCGGCGCGCCCCTCGCGCTCGAGGAGGAGAGCCCCCCGCGTCCCCCAAGTCCTCACGAGGACGCTTCCGTCCGCGACGACCGCGGGCCGCCCGCCCGGGTCGACGCGGAGGTCGGGCCCGAACGGGAGCGGCGTCCCTTCGGCGAGCCGCACCGTGAAGAGGAGCCCGGTCCCGGCGTTCGGGCCGCTCCGCTCCACGTCGTAGAAGACGAGCCTTTCGCCGTCGCCCGAGAAGACCGGCCAGGCCCAGTGGACCGCCTCGCCGCGCGCGACGCGCCGCGGCGCGCTCCCGTCGCGGCTTCCGACCCAGAGCTCGCTCGCGGTCCCCTCGCGCCGCACCCAGGCGAGGAGCGACTCGTCGGGCGAGAGCGCCGGCTCGGCCGCTCCCTCGACGAGCGTCCGGACGGGCGTCCCGGCCGGCAGCGGCGCCTCGACGACGCCCGCCTCCGTCGTCCCGAGGACGGCGGTCCCCGAGCGGCCGACGAGAGGCCCCGCGAGCGCGCCGCCCAGGGCGCGCGGCCGGAGCGTGCCCGTCTCCGCGTCGAGGAGCTCGCCGCTCCCGAGGAGGGCGCGGCGGCCGCCGGGCAGGAGCGCGACCTCCGTCGAGGCCGGCGCGTCGAGCGGGACCGGCCGGGCCGTCCAGGCGTCGCTCGCCCCCGGGTCCGGGGGCCTTTCGGGGCGCGCGCGCCCCGCGGCGAAGCCCGCGGCGAACGCGAGGAGGACGGCGACGGCCGCGCCGAGCCAGACGAGCGGCGGCACGCCGCGCCGCCCTCCCGCGTCGGCCTCGAGGCGCGGGAGGCCGGGGACCGAGGCGCGCGGAGAGGCGGCGAGCTCGCGCTGGAGCTGCTCCACGTGCGGCAGCAGCTCGCGGGCGGAGGCGGGGCGCGCGTCGGGCTCCTTCTCGAGGCACCAGGCGACGATCCGGGCGAGGCGCTCGGGGACGCCGGGGACGATCTCGGTGAGGGACGGGGGCGAGTAGCTCAGCACCGCGTCGAAGGCCGCGTCGGTGCTCGGCCGCGCGAAGGGGGAGGCGCCCGTCACGAGCTCGAAGAGGAGGATCCCGAGGCCGAAGAGGTCGCTCCGGCCGTCGACCGTCCCGGTCCGGACCTGCTCGGGGCTCATGTACCCGAGCGTCCCGACGACGAACCCCGCGTGCGTCAGCGTGGAGGCGCGCGCGGGCTCCTCGCCGGGGTCGGGGGCCGACGACTGCGGGTAGATCCAGCGGACGAGGCCGAAGTCGGCGATCTTCGCCGTCCCCTGCGCGTCGACGAGGACGTTCTCGGGCTTCAGGTCGCGGTGGACGAGCCCCTTCTCGTGCGCGGCGGCGAGCGCGCGGACGAGCCCGGCGGCCCACGCCGCGATCGTCGGGAGGTCGGGCCGCGCCCCGCCCTTCAGCCTGTGGCGAAGCGAGCCGCCGTCGACGAACTCCTCCACGAGGAAGCGGACCCGCGTCTCGCGTCCGCCGAACGGCCCGGGGACGTTCACGACCGCGTCGCCGACGTCGTGGATCGCGACGATGTTCGGGTGCGAGAGCGCGGCCGCGGCGCGCGCCTCGCGGAGGAACCTCTCCACCGCGCGCTCGTCCTCGACCATCCCCGGCGGCAGGACCTTGACCGCGACGTCGCGCGCGAGCCTCACGTCGCGCCCGCGGTAGACGGACCCCATCCCTCCCGCCTCGATCGGGGCGAGGACCTCGTACGGACCGAGCATCGTGCCGGGCGGGAGGCTCATCGTCCTTCGGGCGTCGTCGACGCGGGGAGCATCATGCGCATCCGCCGGGCAGGAGGCAACGCCGGAGCGGCGACACTAGAATCCGGGTGCGATGCTCCTCATCTCGCGGACCCTCCACTTCAACGCCGCCCACCGCCTCTTCCGCCGCGACCGCTCCGACGAGTGGAACCGGGCGACCTACGGCGCGGCCTCGAACGCGGCCGGCTACGGGCACAACTACGCCCTCGAGGTCGCCGTGGCGGGGGAGCCCGACCCCGGGACCGGGATGGTCATCAACCTCATCGACCTCGACCGCGTCCTGAAGGAGGAGGTCGACCGCCCGCTCGACCACCGGAACCTCAACGAGGAGATCCCCGAGTTCCGCGACGTGGTCCCGACGGCCGAGAACCTCGCCGCCTGGATCTGGCGCCGCGTCGACGCCCGCATCCGCCGCGAGGGCTGGCCCTGCCGCGTCGCCTCCCTCACCCTCACCCTCACCCCCACCTTCCGCGTCGACCTCACCGCCTAGCCCTGTAGCCCTGGGGTCAGGTCCGTTTTCCGTGTTTTCCTGCGACCGAGGGCTCGAGTCCGCGCCCTGTGCGCCGCGTGCACGCGGTAGACCGCCTGCGGACCGAGGAGCCCGGAGCAGCCGCCACGCTGCAGGATCCCGCGTCGCCGGCTCGGAGTCTCAGAGCGGGTGCCGCGTCGCCTGCCGCCCGCGGAACGTGACGTAGTGCGTCGCTCCGGCGGCGCGCGCGGCGGCGACGACCTGCTCGCGCCCCCAGCCGACCTCGGCGGGCGCGTGCGCGTCGGACGAGAAGACGAGCGGGACTCCCGCGGCGACGAGCTTCCGGAGGAGCGCGGGCGCGGGGTACTCCTCGCCGACGGGCTTCCTCAACCCCGCGCTCGAGACCTCGACGGCGACGCCCGCGGCGCGGACGGCCGCGACGGCGGCGTCCTCGGCCGGCTCGCACTCCGGCGGCCGCCGGTTCCCGAACTTCTTCGGAAGGTCGAGGTGCGTCATCACGTCGTAGAGCCCCGACGCGACGGCCCTCGCGACGAGGCGGTAGTACTCGTTCCAGAGATTCGCGGAACCCTCCCGCTCGTGGCGGGCCGCGGCGCCGGGCGCGTCGATCCACCCGCCCGCGACGAAGTGAACCGACCCGAGGACGACGTCCCACGGGTACGGCGCGAGGAGCGCGCGAAGCCCCTCCTCGTGCCCCTCCGCGAAGTCCGCCTCGATGCCGAGGCGGACGTCGATCGTCCCGCGCAGCTCCTCGCCCAGCGCGAGGACCTCGGCGACGTACTCCGGAAGCTCCGCGCGCGACATGGCGAGCCCCGGTTCCGGATCCTCGCCCGGCAGGAACCAGAGCGGCACGTGGTCCGTGATCGCGACCTCGGTGAGCCCCCTCGCGGCGGCCCGGAGGACGTAATCTCGGGTCGCCCCGCCGGCGTGCCCGCATCGCGCCGTGTGGACGTGGTAATCCGTCAGGGCCATCCCGGCGGAGGGTAGCAGGCCGGCCGCGGGAACGACGGCGGGAGGAGCGACGAATGCCGATCCGGATCAACCGTGTCTACACCCGCGGCGGCGACAAGGGCGAGACGAGCCTCGTCGGCGGGCAGCGGATCGCGAAGGACTCGATCCGGATCGAGAGCTACGGCACCGTCGACGAGCTGAACGCCGTCCTCGGCCTCGCGCGCGTCGCGAACCGCGACCTCCCCGGCGCCTCGGACGCCGACCGCACGAAGCTCGAGGCGATCCTCGTGCGGCTCCAGAACGAGCTCTTCAACCTCGGCTCCGACCTCGCGACGCTCCCGGGCGACCGCCACCCGAAGCAGCCCGTCGTCGAGCCGCGGCACGTCGCCTTCCTCGAGGCGTCGATCGACGAGCTGAACGCGGCCGTCCCCGAGCTCACCTCGTTCGTCCTCCCGGGCGGCGGCGCCGTCGGCGCCCACCTCCACCAGGCCCGCACCGTCTGCCGCCGCGCCGAGCGCCTCGTCACGACGCTCTCGCGCCAGGAGGCGGTCGGCGACCAGTGCCTCCCGTACCTGAACCGCCTCTCCGACCTCCTCTTCGTCCTCTCCCGCTGGGCCGCGAAGGTCCGCTCCGAGCCCGAAGCCCTCTGGACCCCCGAATAGGAGTGGGGTCAGGTCTACCTTCTACACTATACTGCCGGCATGAGCCGACCCCTGCGCCTCGATCACGCCGGAGCCCTCTGGCACGTCACCGCGCGCGGCAACGAACGACGGGAGGTCTTCCGCGACGACACCGACCGGCGCGAGTTCCTCCGCCTCCTCGGCCGCACCGTCGAGCTCTTCGGGTGGAGGCTCCACGCGTGGGTCCTCATGGGGAACCACTACCACCTCCTCCTCGCGACGCCCGAGGCCACGCTCTCGCGCGGCATGCGCCAGCTGGACGGCGACTACGCGCAACACTTCAACCGGCGCCACGGCCGGGACGGCCACGTCTTCCAGGGGCGGTTCAAGGCGATCCTCGTCCAGCGCGAGGCGCACCTCCTCGAGGTCGCGCGGTACGTCGTCAGGAACCCGGTGCGCGCCGGCCTCGCGAAGGGCCCCGCGGAGTGGGAGTGGTCGAGCTACCGCGCGACGGCGGGCCTCGAGCCGGCGCCCGCCTGGCTCGACGTCTCGTTCCTCCTCGAGGTCTTCGGCGTGCGCCGAGCGGCGGCCACGGCGCGGTACCGCGAGTTCGTCGCCGACGGCGCCGCGAACGGCTACGAGCCGTGGAAGCAGGTCGTCGGGCAGATCTACCTCGGCTCGCCGGAGTTCGCCGAGGAGGCGCGGGCCACGGGCTCAGCGCCCGACCGCACCCGCGAGGTGCCGCGGCGCCAGCGCGATCCGGCGCCGCCGAGCGTCGACGACGTCCTCCGGCTCTTCGAGCGGGCCTTCGGCCTCACGCTCCACGAGCTGCGGCGCCGCCCGCGCCTCCTCTCGCGCGAGCGGGCCGTCCTCGCCGCGGCGCTCCGCCGCCGCGCGCGGGCGACGCTCCCGGTCATCGGAGAGACGCTCGAGGTCGAGGTCTCGCGCGCCTCAGTCCTCGCGCGGAAGGACGCCGCCGAGGGGGCGACGAAGGACTTCCGCCGCAAGGCGGCCGCCTTGGAGAAGCTCCTCGCGGAGCGCTCCGCCTAGGTCGAAGGGCCCGGACCGGAGCCCGGCACGGCGCCCGCCGACATCCGCCCCGCAGAGTGTAGAAGGTAGACCTGACCCCCGTCCTGGGGGACGTGTCAGAGGTGCTCGAGAAGGCGGGGCGGGAGGTACGACTTCAGCTCGGCGCGGTCGGGGCCGAGGTGCGGGTCGATCTCGAAGACGGCGAGCGAGGCCTTTTTCATCGGCACCTCGACGTCGCTCCGGCCGGAGACGAGCCGTCCGAAGAGACGGCCGAGGTTCGGCTCGTGGCCGACGACGAGGACCGACTCCCACCGCGTCGCCTCGAGCTCCTCGAGGAGCGTCTCGGGGCTGGAGCCGGGGAGGAGCGACTCCGTCACCTGAAGCTCCCCCTTGAACCGGCACGCCACGGCGACGGGTTCCGCCGTCTGTCGCGCCCGCAGGAGAGGCGAGACGAGGATCGCGTCGAGCTTCGGCTCCATCCTCGCGATCGCGCGTGCGACCGCCTTCATCCGCTTCGTCCCGGCTTCCGTCAGGCCGCGGTCGGCGTCGAGGCCGCTCGGGGAGAGCGCCTCCGCCTCCGCGTGACGGAGGATGTGGAGGAGCATGAGGAAACCCTACCACACCGGCGCACGCCGGGCGCCTGACCTAAGATCCTCGAAGCCTCGCCCCTTTGGTCGGGGGCGCTTCCCGTTGGGGTCAGGTCTACCTTCTACACTCTGCGAGGCGCTCGGGCGCCTCCGGAACGAGGACGAGATGCCGAACAAGAGCCACTACCGCGTCGCCATCGTCGGCTCGGGCCCCGCGGGCCTGACCGCCGCCATCTACGCCTCCCGCGCGAACCTCGAGCCCGTCGTCTTCGAAGGGGCCCAGCCCGGCGGGCAGCTCACGACGACGACCGAGGTCGAGAACTACCCGGGCTTTCCGCACGGCATCCAGGGTCCGGAGCTGATGGACACGACCCGCAAGCAGGCGATGCGCTTCGGGGCCGAGATCGCGAACGACACCGTCGTCGACGCCGACCTCGCCGCCCGCCCCTTCGCGCTCACGCTCGAGGGGGGCGCGAAGGTGACGTGCGACGCCCTCGTCGTCGCCTCCGGCGCATCCGCGAAGTACCTCGGCCTCCCGAGCGAGAAGAAGCTCATGGGGCACGGCGTCTCCGCCTGCGCCACGTGCGACGGCTTCTTCTTCCGCGGCAAGGAGGTCGCCATCGTCGGCGGCGGCGACACCGCGATGGAGGAGGCGGGCTTCCTCACCAAGTTTGCGACGAAGGTCTGGCTCGTCCACCGCCGCCGCGAGTTCCGCGCCTCGAAGATCATGGCGCAGCGCGTCCTCGACAACCCGAAGATCGAGGTCGTCTGGGACTCCACGATCACCGAGATCCTCGGCGAGCCCGAGACGGGCGTCTCGGGCATCCGCGTGAAGAACGTGAAGACGGGCGACGAGCGCGTCATCCCCGTCCAGGGCTACTTCTCGGCCATCGGCCACGAGCCGAATACGAAGGTCTTCCGCGGCAAGCTCGACATGGACGACGTCGGGTATCTCAAGGTGAAGCACCCGACGACGTACACCTCCGTCGAAGGGGTCTTCGCCGCCGGCGACGTCGCCGACCACATCTACCGCCAGGCCATCAGCGCGGCGGGGGAGGGCTGCAAGGCCGCCATCGACGCCGAGCGCTGGCTCGCGAGCCGGTAGCGGCGCGGGGCGGAAAACGCGCGGGGTCAGGTCTACCTTCTACACTCTGCGTGGACGCAGAGTG
>CAZLQX010000014.1:0-101955 GCA_964561935.1 uncultured Holophagales bacterium | reverse complement strand
CGGCCACCGGCAGCCAGACGGGCCGCAAGGTCCAGGCGGTGTTCGGCGGGTCGTGGGCGGCCGACATGACGCGGGCCGACGCCAACGGCATGCTCTGGCAGGTCAACGTCGGCGGCGACAACTGCATCTACGAGCTGAACCCCGACAGCGGCGCCACCGGCAACAAGATCTGCCCGGCCTTCGCGACCTCGCAGCGCGGCCTGGCCTACGACCCCGACACGGACACCTTCTTCGCCGGCAACTGGACGGACACGACGATCTACCGGTTCGACCGGACCGGCGCGATCCTCCAGCAGGTCAACTCCGGCATCGACGTCTCGGGTCTCGCCTACAACCCGGCGACGCAGCACCTGTTCGTCATGTCGAACGCCGACCCGAACCCCGTTCACGTCCTCGACGTGGCGAACGCCTATGCTTCGCTCGGGACGTTCACGATCACCGGCTTCGGCGCCTACTCCGGCGCGGGCATCGAGTTCGGCTGCAACGGTCTCTGGGCAATCAACCAGACCGACATGAAGGCCTACCTCGTCGACGCCGGCGAGTCCTATCCCTGCAACCCGAACCTCCCGTGGTTCACGATGACCCCGACCGAGGGCGCTGTCCCGGCCGAGTCCGGCACGACGCCGGGCCAGCTGGACATCCTCGGCGAGTTCTTCCCCGAGGGCGTGGCGCCGGCGCACTTCGGCCTCTTCCGCGGCCGGATCAACTCCAACAACGACACGCCGATCGCGCTGCCGTCCATCCCGGTCTACTTCACGAAGTCGTTCTGGGACGTCCCGCACAACTCCTTCGCCGACGAGTTCATCCACGCCCTGGCGGGCGCTCGCCTGACGAAGGGCTGCGGCGGCGGGAACTTCTGCCCCGAGAACAACCTCACCCGCGCCGAGATGGCGGTCCAGATGGTCCGCGCGATGTACGGTCCGGATTTCGCTCCGGCGCCGGCCGTCGGGATCTTCTCGGACGTCGTGATCTCGGACACGGACACGACGGCGGACTACATCGAGCAGCTCTACAACGACGGCGTCGTTGCCGGCTGCGGGACGAGCCCGCTGCGCTACTGCCCGACGGACCTCGTCAACCGGGCGCAGATGTCCGTCTTCCTCGTCAAGGGCCTGCTGATTCCGGTCGGGACCGACACGGGCTACTTCACGGACGTGAGCGGCACGCCGTTCGCGGGCTTCGCCCCGTACGTGGAAGGCCTGTTCAACGCCGGGGTCACCGCGGGCTGCGGCGACCACGTCTTCTGCCCGACGACGAACATCACGCGCTCCCAGCTCGCGGTGTGGCTCGTCAAGGCGCTCGGTATCCCGCACTACGGTCACCCGACGGCTCCGTAACCTCCGACCGTCCGGGGGGCTCTGCGCCCCCCGGACCTTCCTGACGAAACCCGGGGCCGGGCGCGAAAGCGCCCGGCCCCTTTTCGCTGGAGGCCTGACCGTTGCGCCGTACGCGGGACGACGCATGAGAGGCGCGGCTGCGGGCGGGTCGAGGCGGAAAGGCGAGCCGCGCGCCCCTGCCTATACTCCTCGGGTGACGGTCCCCCCCGGGTGCGACGGCGCCTCCTTCCGGCCGCGGACGCTCCTCTTCGGAAACGTCACCCAGCCTCCGTTCGTGAACAACCTCGCCGGCCCGGTCCGGGCCTTCGCGAGCGCGTGCGCCCTGCGGGTCGTGGAACCGAGGAAGCTCGACGGATTCGTGGCGACCGGAGGTGCGGCGCCGGCGCCGGTGCCGGAGGCCGCCGCCGGTCTCCTCCAGGGCTTCGAGCCCGAGCTCGTCGTCTGCCTCGGCGGAGGCCTGTTCGTCCCGGACGCGGTCCGGCGTCGGCTCCCCGGCTCCGCGACGTACGTCGGGATCGCCCTGTCCGATCCCCAGGGGCTTCCGACGTGCCTTTCCATCGCGCCGGGCTTCGACCTCTTCTACAGCCACGACCCGTCCTGCTTCGCCGCGTACGAGGCGGCAGGGATCCCGATCCGCGAGTGCGCGCTCGCGGCCGACGCGGGCCTCTACTTCCCCTCGGACGAGCCTCCCGGGCACGACGTCTTCTTCGCCGGAAAGTGGACGCCCTGGCGACAGGCGGCCGTGAGCGCCCTCTCGAGGGAGTTCCGCGTGCGGGTCCACGGCTACGAGGGCGAGTCGCGCTGGGAGACTCCCGCCGCCGCGCCGCTCTCGACGCCCGAGGAGCTCCGGCGAGGGATCACGTCGGCGCGGCTCTGCCTCGACTTCGCGCTCCTGGACGACGTGGCGCCGCCGCACCGGGGCGCGTGGCGGATCACGAACCGGCCCCAGATCGCGGCGGCCTGCGGTGTTCCCTCGCTCGTGGAGACGGGCCCCCTCCTCGGCCGGTACTTCGTCCCCGGCGAGGAGATCGTCTCGTGGTCGTCCGTGGAGGACCTCGTCGAGCAGGTCCGCGGCCTCCTCGCCGAGCCCGCCCGGTGCGCCGGGATCGGACGACGCGCGCGGGAGCGGGTGCTCCGCGAGCACCTGTGGTCCCACCGCATCGCCGCCATCCTCGCGGACGCGCGGGAGGTCCGCCGGGGCGCGGGCCCCCGGTCTCCGCGCCTCGATTCCGCGAGCGGCCGGGGCTAGACTCCAGCCGCGTGCGCCTGTTCCTGCAACCGCGTCCGGCGGAGGACGCGCGACCGTGAGCCCGCTCCCGGCCCGCATCGTCCTCTGCGGCTACTACGGCTTCGGGAACGCCGGAGACGAGCTGATCCTCGACGCGATCCTCCGGGACCTCGCGACGCGCCGGCCCGGCCTCGCGGTGACGGTCGTCTCCGGCGACCCCGCCGCGACGAAGGCGGACCACGGGGTGGACGCCGTGGACTGGCGGGACGTCCCCGCGATCGCGGCGCGCGTCCGCGCCGCGGACCTCGTCATCGTGGGCGGCGGCGGACTCTTCCAGGAGTACGCCGGCGTCGATCCCGACAGCCTCTTCACGGACCGCCATTACGCGATCTCGTTCTACGCGGAGCCGGCGATCCTGGGGGCGCTCTGCGGGCGGCGGGTGATGCTGTGGGCCGTCGGCGTCGGGCCGCTCGCCTCGGAGCACGGACGCCGGCTCGTCCGCGCCGCGTGCGACGCTGCTGCGATCGTGACTCTTCGCGACGAGGAGTCGGCGCGCCTCGTCGCCTCGCTCGGCGTCGAGACGTCGCGGCTCCGCGTGACGGCGGACCCGGTCTGGGCTCTCCCCGCGGGCGACGCCGCCGCGGCCGACGCGACGCTCGCACGGGAGGCGCCCGCAGGGGAGGGCCCTCTCGTCGCGGTCGCGCTCCGGCACTGGGACGTCGGCGTCGCCTCGTACTTCTGGGAGAAGGAGGTCGCGGCCGGACTCGACGCGTTCCTGGCGGCGAACGACGCGCGGCTCCTCTTCGTCCCGTTCCAGCGGCTCTCGCGCGCGGTGGAGAACGACGCCGCCGTCGCGGAGCGGGTCCGCGCGCGCCTCCGCCACGCGGACCGGGCGGCCGTCCTGCCGGGCGACCGGGGGCCGAGCGCGCTCGCGGCGCTCGTCGGACGATGCGACCTCGTCGTCGGGATGCGCCTCCACGCGCTCGTCGTCGCCACGGCGTCCGGTGTCCCCGGCGTGGCGCTCTCGTACGACCCGAAGGTGGACCTCGCGATGGCGCAGGTCGGAGCGGAACGCTTCGTCGTCCCGCTGCGGGACGTCGAGGCCGCGACCCTCGCGCGGCGGATGGAAGAGGCTCTCGCGGGTCGCGCCGCCGGGGCGGCGGCCCTCCGGGAGAGGGTCCGCCAGCTCGGTGCGCTCGCGCGGAGTACCGCGGACGCCGCCGTCGAGCTCCTCGAGAGCGGGGAGGCGCCGAGGCCGCCGAGCGCGGCCGTGGCGGAGGTCGTCTCCCGCGCCGTGACGGGCCGGCTCGAAGCGGAAGCCGTGCTGAGGGAGGAGAAGGGGCGCGCCGAGGCGGCCGCCGCCGAGAGCGCGCGTGCCCTCGCGGTCTCGTCCGGGGAGCTCCTCCGGACGCGCGGGGAGCTCGACGCGGCGCGCGGCACGATCGAGCGTCTCGGGGTCGAGCTGTCCGAGGCGCGTGCCGAGGGCGCGCGCCTCGGGACGGAGCTGCGGTCGGCGCGCGCGGAGCGCGCCGAGGGGGCCGCCGAGCTCGAGCGCGCCGAAGACGAGCTCGCCCGGCAGGACGCGGAGCTCGAGGCGGCGCGGGCCGAGCTCGCGCGCCGGGACGAGGAGCTCCGCAGGGCGGTCGCGGGGCTCGAGGAGCTCCGCGGCGCGCTCGGGCGGAGCGAGGGCGAGCTCGGGCGATACCGCGCCGAGACGAGCCGGCTCACGACGGAGCTCGTCCGCGTCTACGAGTCGCGGCTCTGGAAGTCGGCGAACCGGTACTGGCGATTCCTGGAGGCGATCGGACGCCTTCCGCGGCGGACGACGGGGCCGGCCCGATGAGCAGGCCGGCGAGTGACGGACGGGCCGCTGTCCTCGTCGTCGTCGGGACGCGTCCCGAGGCGATCAAGCTCGCCCCCGTCGTGGAAGCGCTCCGGGAGTCCGCGACGCTCCGACCCGTCGTCCTCGCGACGTCGCAGCACCGCGAGATGCTCCGCCAGGCGCTCGCCCCGTTCGGCCTCGAGCCCGACCGCGACCTCGAGGTGATGACGGCCGGGCAGTCTCCGACGATGGTCGCCTCGCGCGTCCTGGACCGGATCGAGAAGCCCCTCGCGGAGCTCGCGCCCGCGTTCGTCGTCGTCCAGGGCGACACGACGACCGCCCTCGCCGCGGCGTGGGCGTCGTTCTACGCGGGCGTTCCCGTCGCGCACGTCGAGGCCGGCCTCCGGAGCGGGCGTGTCGACTCGCCGTTCCCCGAGGAGTTCAACCGCCGGGGCGTCTCGGTCGCGACGTCGATTCACTTCGCCCCGACCGAAGGCGCGCGGACGAACCTGCTCCGGGAGGGCGTCGCGGCCGAGAAGGTCCTCGTCGTCGGGAACACGATCGTGGACGCCGTCGTGAGGATCCTCGCCGGGCGGCCGCGCCCCGCCGCGGACCCCGACCGCGCGACGGTCCTCGTGACCCTCCACCGGAGGGAGAGCTTCGGTCCGCCGCTCGAGCGGGCGCTCGCGGCGATCCGGCGGCTCGCGCTCGAGAGGGGCGATCGACTCCGTCTCGTCTACCCCGTCCACCCGAACCCGAGCGTCTCGGGCCCGGCGCGACGTCTCCTCGAGGGCCTTCCGAACGTCGAGCTGCTTCCGCCTCTCGACTACCCCGAGTTCCTCGAACGCTTCGCGACCGCGCGCTTCGCGCTCTCCGACTCGGGCGGCGTCCAGGAAGAAGCGCCCACGCTCCGTGTGCCGGTCCTCATCGCGAGGGAGACGACGGAGCGCCCGGAGGTCCTCGACTCGGGGTGGGGCGTCCTCGTCGGCACGGACCCGGACCGGATCCTCGACGAGGCGCGGCGGCTCCTCGACGACGAGGAGGCCTACCGTGCGCGGTGCGCCGGTCCGAACCCCTTCGGCGACGGCCACGCCGCGGGGAGGATCGCCGACGCCCTCGCGGCCGGGCACGCCGCGACGGGCCGGCACGGCTCTGCCTCGCCTGCGAGGGCCGGGACGCCGTGACGCTCCGGACGGAGCGTCCGGACCCGGGCGCGGCGCGCGAAGGGGCCGGTCTCGAGAGGGCGAGGGCGGCCCTCGAGAACGATCTCGTGCAGACGTCGCTCGAGCTGCGGCGCGCGGCAGAGGGGTACGACGCCCTCGCCGGGACGTACCGCCTGGCGGCCGCCCGGCTGCGCGAGGCGGAGGCGGACGTCGCGGCGCTCCGGCAGGAACGGGCGGAGCTGGTCCGCACGGTCGCGCGCCTCGACTCCGAGCTCCAGGCGATGAGGCAGGACCGGGACCGGGTCCGCGCGAGGCTCGAGGAGGTCTGCGCGACGCGTGTCTGGCGACTCGGAAGCCTCTACTGGAGCCTTCTCGGGAGGCTCGGACTCCTTCGATCGAAGGGTGCGGCCGAGACGACGCCCGAGCCGGACCTCCGGGCGGCGGAGGTCGCGCCCTCCTCGCCCGAGAGGACGGCCGACCCCGCGGCCGCCGCTCCCGCGCCCCTGCCCGCCGAGGCGCCCACGAGGAGCTTCGGGCTCCGCCGGGACCCGGCCGTCGCGGGGCTCCCCGACGTCGTCTGCTTCTCGATCGTGGAGTGGGACTTCCTCTACCAGCGTCCGCAGCAGCTCCTCACCCGGCTCGCCGACCGGGGACACCGCGTCTTCTACGTGAGCCAGTTCTTCGATCCGGGAGAAGGGGCCCCCGCGGCGCACCGGCTCCGGCCGCGCGTCGTCGCTCTCCGCCTTCGCGGCAGCTCGCGACGGCTCTTCGCCGAGGAGCTTCCGGGGGGAGAGGAGGACGCGCTGCTCGGATCCCTGGCGGCGCTCCGCGAACGGGAGGGGATCGCCTCGGCCGTCTCGGTCGTCCACCAGCCCTTCTGGTGGCCGCTCGCCCGGCGGGCGCGGAGCGCCTTCGGGTGGCCCGTCCTCTACGACTGCATGGACGACCACGCGGGCTTCTCGACAAACGAGAGGTCCGTGGCGGGACCGGAGGAGGGGATCCTCTCGGGCGCCGACGCCGTCGCGGCGAGCTCGCGCCTCCTCGAGAGGAAGCTGCGAGGCGCGGGACGGGAGGTCGTGCTCGTCCCGAACGGCTGCGACGCCGGGTACTTCGAGTCGATCGCGCCGCGGCGGCGGGCGGACCGGCCGACGGTCGGCTACTACGGCTGCATCGCCGACTGGTTCGACGCGGACCTCGTGGCGGACCTGGCCCAGAGGCGTCCCGACTGGGACTTCCTCCTCATCGGTCCGACGTACCTCGCGGACCTGACGCGCCTTCCGGGGCTCCCGAACGTCACCTTCCCCGGCCTCGTGCCCTATGGAGAGCTCCTCGCCGCGATCGAGCGGATCGACGTCTTCCTCCTCCCGTTCCGTCGGTCGCCCCTCACCGACGCCGCGAGCCCCGTAAAGGCCTACGAGATCATGGCGACGGGTCGCCCGCTCGTCGCCGTGCGCCTGCCGGAGCTCGAGGCGTTCGGCGACCTCGTCCGCTTCGCGGACGACGCGGACGGCTTCGAGAGCCAGGTCGAGACGGCCCTCCGAGAGGACGACCCGGCCATCGTCGCGCGTCGGCGCGACTTCGCGAGGCGGAACTCCTGGGAGGCCCGGGTCGACGTCCTGGAGCGGCTCGTCCTGTCCCTCGGCGAGGCGCCCCCCGGAGACGCCGCTCGCGGCGCGGGAGCGCGGTGACGGGCCGGAACGACGACGGCTTCGCCGCGGCCGATGCGCTGCGGACGCTCCTCCGGCGGGGCCGGGAGCGCTCCCGCGCGCTGCGGAACCGCCTCGCGGCGCGCGAGCTCCGGCGCGACGCGCTCGACGCGCGGGAGGCGGAGCTCGCCCGGAGGGCCGAGGAGCTGGAGCGCGAGCGGGAGGCCTCCGCCTCCCGGCTCGCCCTCGCCGCCTCGCAGGCCGCGACGATCGCCGCGCTCGAGAGGGAGCGCGACGCGCTCCGGGCCGAGCTCGAGCGGATCCACTCCTCGAAGCTCTGGAGAGCCGGGTCGGCGTACTGGCGGGTCCTGCGGGCGCTCGGGCTCGCCCGGACGCCGCCGTCCGGCGGCGCGCCCGTTCCCGTCCCCGCACGGGAGCCGGCGGCCGTCGAGGCGCCGCCTCCGGAGCCGGCAGCGGCGACCGCCGTGGACGGGGGGCGGCGCGCGAGCCCGGGCGGACCGGCGTTCGACGTCGTCTGCTTCCCGATCATCGACTGGGGCTTCCGCTTCCAGCGCCCGCAGCAGCTCCTGAGCCGGTTCGCCGACCGCGGCCACCGCGTCTTCTACGTGAGCCAGCTCTTCCGCCCGGACGGTCCGCCCGTCGAGCTCCGGAAGATCCGGGAGAACGTCTGGGAGGTCTCGCTCCGCGGCCCGGCGAAGAACGTCTACCGGGAGGACCTCGCGCCGGCCGAGGCGGCAGAGCTCTTCGCGGCGCTCGACACGCTTCGGCGCGAGGAGGGGCTCGGGGCGACCGCGTCGATCGTGCAGCTCCCGTTCTGGACGCCCCTCGCCGAGGAGGCGCGCGCCCGCTTCGCCTGGCCCGTCGTCTACGACTGCATGGACTTCCACGCGGGCTTCTCGACGAACGAGGCCGCGATGCTCGAGCAGGAGCGGCGGCTCCTCTCCGGCGCCGACCTCGTCGTCGTCTCCTCCGCGTTCCTCGAGCGGGAGGCCGCGCCGCACGCGCGCCGCGTCGTCCGCGTGCCGAACGCCTGCGACTTCGAGACCTTCGCCGCCGTCCCGGGCCCGGTGAGGAAGGCGGCTCCCGTCGTCGGCTACTACGGCGCGATCGCCGACTGGTTCGACGCGGACCTCGTCGCGGACCTCGCGGAGCGGAGGCCCGACTGGCGCTTCCTCCTCGTCGGCTCGACGTTCACGGCGGACACCTCGCGCCTCGCGGCCCTCCCGAACGTCGAGATGCCGGGCGAGGTCCCCTACGCGGAGCTCCCGTCGTGGATCGGCCGGATGGACGTTCTCCTGATCCCGTTCCGGCGGACGCCGCTGACGGAGGCGACGAACCCGGTCAAGGCGTACGAGATCCTCGCCGCCGGGCGGCCCCTCGTCTCCGTCCCGCTCCCGGAGGTCGTCGCCCTCGGCGACCTCGTCCGCCTCGCCGCGACGGCCGAGGAGACGGAGCGCGCGATCCTCGACGCCCTCGCGACGGACACGCTCGCGGAGCGGGAGCGGCGCCGCGCGTTCGCCCGCGGGCAGACGTGGGAGCACCGGGTCGAGGCTCTCGCACCGGCCGTGGCGGCGGCGTTCCCGAAGGTCTCCACGGTCGTCGTCACCTGGAACAACCGGGAGTGGAACGCGCGCTGCCTCGCGAGCCTGAGGGACCGGAACGAGTGGCCGAACCTCGAGGTGATCGTCGTCGACAACGCCTCGACGGACGGCTCGCCGGAGCTCCTCCGGGAGGAGGCGGACCGGGACGGACGGGTCCGCCTCGTCCTGAACGAGACGAACGCCGGCTTCGCCGCGGCGAACAACCAGGGGCTCGCGCTCGCGACGGGGGACGTCCTCGTCCTCCTGAACAACGACACCGCGGTGACGCGGGGCGCCTTCGCGGCCCTCGTCCGCCACCTCCACGCCGACCCGGCGATCGGCCTCCTCGGCCCTTCCACGAACGAGATCGCGAACGAGGGGCGCGTCCCCGTCGGCTACTCGTCGCTCGAGGAGCTCCCGTCGTGGGCGGCCGCCTTCGTCCGCGAGCACGACGGCGAGACCCTCGACACGGCGATGCTCGCGATGTTCTGCCTCGCGATGAGGCGGGAGACCTGGGAGCGTACCGGTCCCCTCGACGAACGCTTCGAGGTCGGGATGTTCGAGGACGACGACTACTCGCGGCGCGTGAAGGAGCTCGGCCTCCGGACGGTCTGCGCCCGCGACGCCTTCGTCCACCACGCGGGGCGGGCGTCGTTCGGGGCCATCGGCGAAGCCCGGTACGTCGACATCTTCCACCGGAACAAGGCCCGCTACGAGATGAAGTGGGGGCTCTGGCTCCCGCACGTCGCCCCCGAGGCGATGGCGAAGGTCCCCGAGTTCCGGAAGGAGCTCGCCTGGCGCATCGAGCAGGCCGGGGCCGACCCGTCCCGCGTCGTCGTCTTCCTGCCGACGATCGGCTGGAACATCGCGCTCGTCCAGCGCCCCCACCACCTCGCCCGCGCCCTCGCGCGGGCCGGGCACTTCGTCGTCTTCGACTGCTCGAACAGCGCGGCCGAGAGCTTCGGGGGCTTCCAGGAGGTCGAGAAGAACCTCGTCCTCTTCCGCGGCCCGGTCGAGATCCTCACCGCGCTCGACGCGCCGGTCCTCTGGACGCTGCCGTACAACGCCGGCCTCGTCGACTCCTTCGCGACGCGGCGGATCGTCTACGACTGCATCGACGACCTCGCCGTCTTCCCGTACAACCAGGAGCTCCTCCGGTCCCACCACGAGCGGATGCTCCGCGAGGCGGACGTCGTCGGCTGCGTCTCCCGGCCGCTCCTCGAGGAGTGCCGCCGTGCGCGGCCCGACGCCCTGTACCTCCCCAACGCCGTCGACGTCGACCACTTCACGGAGGCGTCCGGGAGCGGGGAGGCCCCCGCCGTCCTCCGCCCGGTCCTCGAGGCGGGGCGGCCGATCGTCGGCTACTACGGGGCCCTCGCCTCGTGGCTCGACGTGGGTCTTCTCGAGTCCGCCGCGCGTCTCCGGCCCGACTGGAGCTTCGTCCTCGTCGGGATCCGTCTCTCCGACGCGCCGCCGCTCGACTCGCTCGAGGGCCTTCCCAACGTCTACGTCCTCCCGCCGCAGCCGTACCGGGAGATCCCCGCGGTCCTCGCGCGCTTCGACGTCGCGTTCATCCCGTTCGTCGTCAACGAGATCACACACGCCACCTCGCCCCTGAAGCTCTTCGAGTACTTCGCGGGGGGCAAGCCCGTGATCTCGACGCCGATGCCGGAGTGCGCCGCCTTCCCCGAGGTCCGGATCGCCCGGGACGGCGAGGAGCTCGCCTCGGCGCTCGACGGCGCGCTCCTGGAGTCGCGCGACGCCTCCCGCCGGGAGCGGCTCCGGCGGATCGGCGTCGAGAACTCCTGGCGGGCTCGGGTCGACGCCGTGGTCGCCGCGCTCGATCCGGCGGCGACGCCTCCCTGGCCCGTCGAGGAGGGGCCGGAGAGACCGGCGGCGGCGGAGCGGTTCCGGTACCGCGGGAAGCACAGGACCGGCCGCTGCTGCGTCTGCGGCGTCGGGAGGCACTTCACGTACGACGATCCGGCCGAGGTCCGCGGGTCCCTCGTCTGCCGGAGCTGCGGCGCGATCAGCCGGTACCGCTCGGTCGCGAGGGGCCTCCTGCGGGCGATCGAGGAGCTCGGCGGCCCGCGGGCCGGGAGCCTCGCGTCGCTCCCGAGGCGGCATCCCCGCCTGCGGCTCCGGGTCTTCGACACGCAGCAGCCGTTCACGGCGCCCGCGTGCGCCTACCCGATCCCCGACCTCCTCTCGGCCTGCGAGTGGATCGACGTCGAGATCGGCGTCCATCGACCGTCCGAACCGTGGGGCGTCCGGTACTCGGACCGCCTCTCGAACCAGAACCTGGAGCGGCTGACGTTCGACGACGGCGCGTTCGACGTCGTCGTGACGAGCGACGTGATGGAGCACGTCCGCCTCGACGGGCTCGCGCACGCCGAGATCCACCGGGTGCTGACGGACGGCGGCGTCTACCTCTTCACCGTGCCCCACTTCAGGGGTTGGCCCCTCACCCTCGTGAGGCGACGCGTCGTCGACCCGGCCGATCCGTCGAAGGACGAGGACCTCCTTCCGCCGGAGTACCACGGCGACGCGAACTCCTCGGAGGGCGTCCTGGCGTATCGCGCCTACGGGCTCGACCTGGACCGCGTTCTCTCGGAGCTCGGCTTCTTCGTGGAGTACTCCGGAGAGGACCTCCCGGAGCACGGCATCCTCTCGACGGAGCTCTACTACTGCCGGAAGGTCCGCGGACCATCCCCCGGGGACCGGGCGCCGTGACGGAGCCGTCCGGCGGGCGCGCCGGCCCGCGGACCGCGGAGCTCCTCCTCGCCGCCGGGATCGCGCTCCTCGGGGTCGGGCTTCGGCTCGTCTGGATCCGGGTCGTGCCGACGAGCCCGGTCTCCGACTTCGCGAGCGTCCTCGACTTCGCGGCGGCGCTGGCCCGGGACTTCGTGGCGCCCGACGCCCGCCAGTGGTTCACCCTGAGTCCCGGCGCGTCGCTCGTCCTCTCGTTCGGGATCCGCGCCGGGGTCGCGGCGCCCGTCGATACGGCCCGTTTCCTGACGGCCGTCGTCGCCGGGCTCGTCCCCCTGATCCCCCTCCTCGCCTGGCGGGACGTCGTCCCGCGCGGGGTCCGAGCCGCGTCCGCGCTCCTTCTCGCCCTCTGGCCGGGGCAGGTCTTCTTCTCCGGAGTCGTCGCCCAGGACAGCTGGGCGATCGGCCCGTCCGTCGCGCTCGCCGCGCTCGGCGTCCGCTGGTCCCTCGACCGGGCGACCCGCCCGGTCCTCGCCGGGACGCTCCTCGGCCTGGGCTTCCTCATGCGCCAGGAGCTCCTCGTCGTCCTCGCGCCGCTCGCGCTCGCGGGGGCGGGGCTGCTCGCTCCCCGTCTGCCGGACCGCCGCCTCGCGGCCCGGTTCGGTGCCGCGCTCGGGGTCATCCTCCTGCTCGCCGCCGGACACCGCTGGGCGGGATCGGGTCGATTCGCCCTCACGACGACTCACGGCGCCCTCGCGGTCCTCTGCGCGACGGTGCCGGGGTCGAGCTGGGCCTACAACGCCCCGCCCTACTCGTACCTCGAGACCTACGCGCCGGGGGCGGACCGGAGCGAGGTGGCCGGCGCCATGGCCCGACGCGAGATCGCGCGCCGGCCCCTCTACCACGCGGTTCGGGCCTTCTACTTCACCGCGGCGCCGCTCTTCCGCTCGAGCGCGGAGAGCCTCTTCTGGAGCCTCGGTCCCGACACGCTGCCGGAGGCCGCCCGCGATCGCGGGGCGCGGCTCCGCGCGGCGCTCGAAGGTCCTCTCCTGTGGGAGATGCGGCTCGTCCTCTGGGCGGCCTCCGCGGGGCTGGTCCTCGCGATCGTCTCGAGGAACGCGGGAGTCCTCCTGATCGCCGTCGCGGCCGGCCTGAAGGTCGCCGTCCACGCGGTCACCGTCAGCCAGCCCCGCTACTACTACCCGGTCACGGCGCTCGTCCTCCTCGCCCTGCCGCTCGCCGTCCGGGCCGCGTCCCGGGCGCGCGGCGTCCGGCTCCTCGCGATCGCCGCCGTCGCCGCGCTCCCGCTGACGGCCGGTCTCGAGCGCCTCACGGAGGCGGCCGGCCGATACACGAGAGCCCACGACGAGCCGATCGAGTACCGCTTCTCGCTGCGAGACGGCGCGGGGAAGGAGAGGGTGCGGTGCCGGACGGAGAACGCCGGGATCTGGGCGTGGTCCCTTCCGCCCGCGGAGCGACCCGTGTCGTTCTTCCGGCCCGACCCCGGCGCGGGCGACGTCGCCGAGGTGACGTGCGAGCTCGCAGGCGACGCGCCAGCGACTCTCGAGGTCGACGTCCCCTCCCTGGCGGCGTCGGGCCTCGTCGAGCTCTCGGTGCGCCGGAGCGATGCGGAGCCGGAGGCCGTCGACGTCCGGGTGGGCGAGACGTCGACGATCGCGCTCCCGCTCGACCCGGGAGGGAGCGCGCGCGCGACGATCCGTCTGCGGCGGACCGGCCTCGCGCCGGAACGGGAGGTCGGGCACGCGGCGACGGCGACGCTCCGGCTTCGAGCGGACGACGGGCAGGAGCCCGCGGCGCTCCTTGCCGCGCGACCCAACCCGATCCCCGTCTGCGACGCGACGGCCCTCGGCGAGACGACGCTGACCTGGACGGCGCCGCCGGAGACCCTCGTCGAGGTGCGGGTCGGCTCGATCCGCGGCGAGCTCTTCTGGCCTGCGAGCCGCGGAGGCGAGAGGCGCACCGGGAAGTCCGTCGCGGACGGGACCGAGTTCCTGCTCGTCGTCCCCGCATCCGCGGGAGTGCCGGCGCGTGTCGCCGGAAAGGTCCTCGTCCGCCTGACGCGCGACGGCTGCCCGTAGGCGCGGCGCGCGCGCCGCCCTGCGACGCCGTGCCGTCACCCGCCGCGGAATGCGAGGTCGACCCCGTGCAGGACGCGTGCGATCATCGACGGCACTTCGACCCAAGGAGCCCGGTATGACCTCGTCCCGTCGTCGTTCCCTCCTCTCGTCGTTCCTTCTCTGCACGCTCCTGGCGCTCCTGCCCCTTGCGACGGGCTGCAGCTCCGAGGAAGAGCCGGAGGTCCCCGCGGCCGGGGACGCTCCGGCCGTGGAGCGGGACTCGACCCCGTCCGGCCCGGCGATCTCGCGGGCCGGCGTCAACCCGCCCGCGGGAGAGACGTTCACGTGCTGGATCCTCGGGTCCGGGTTCCAGAGCGGGGACAAGGTCCTCGTCAACGGCACGAAGGAGATTCCGACGACGTTCGGACACCCGGGCCTCGTGACGTTCGCCGGCGGCGTCGAGCTGCTCGAGGGACGCGCGGCGCTCACGCTCGTCGTCGTCCGCCCCGGAACGGAGCTCCGTTCGAACCCGTTCGACGCGCCGATCCCGGTCGCGCCGCCGAGGGGCTGAACCGGTGCCCCTCCCGCGCTCCGAGGAGCGACGCCGCGCCGGGACGGCGACGCTGATCGTCGGGGCCGCCCTCTCGACCGCCTTCGCGTCCCCCGCGCTCGCCTACGTCGACCCCTCGGCGTCGAGCCTCCTGCTCCAGGTGATCCTCGGAGGGATCGCAAGCCTCGGCGTCCTCCTGCGGCTCTTCTGGGGCCGGCTCCGCAGGAAGGTGCGTCGCGAGCCGCCGCCGGGCGGCGGGAGCGGGCCGGGCACCGAAGAGCCGCGATGATCCCGGACCCGGGCTCGTTCCGCGACCGCTCCGGGCGCGTCTACCGTCACGGCGACCGGATCCTCCGGGGTCTCTCCGAAGCGGCGTTCGCGGGCTGGCGGGCGCTCGAGGAGTCGGGGCTCTACGCCCGGCTGCGCGAGCGGGAGAGCCTCGTCGGGACACGGCTCCTCGGACCTTCCGAGGTGCCGTCCGAGCTCGCGGCGCTCGGGTGGAGCGCGGTCCTCGAGCACGAGCCCGTCCCGTTCGTCTCCCACCCGTGGGAATGGCCATTCGAGATGCTGCGCGACGCCGCGCTCCTCGAGCTCGACGTCCTCGAAGAGGCGCTCGACAGGGGGATGGTCCTCCGCGACGGGACGGCCCACAACGTCCAGTTCGTCGGCTCCCGTCCGGTCTTCATCGACGTCCCTTCGCTCGGCCCCTACCGGGCCGGCGAGGCCTGGGCCGGCTACCGCCAGTTCTGCTCGGAGCTCCTGAACCCGCTCCTCCTCGAGAGCGTCCGCGGGATCCCGGCGTACGTCCTCCTTCGCGGCGCGCTCGGCGGCGTCCCTCCGGCGACCTGCGCCCGGGCGCTCTCGACGCGCGACCTCCTCCGGCGGGGCGTCCTGGCCCACGTCTGGCTTCACGCGAAGGCGGACGCGCGCTACCGGGGGACCGAGGAGGACGTCCGTTCCGAGCTCGCCCTCGCCGGCTTCTCGGGCGAGCTCGTCCGGAGGAACAGCCGGTCGCTTCGCCGGGCCATCGAGGCTCTCGCCCCGCCGCGCCGGGCGACGGCCTGGGAAGACTACGAGACGCGGACGACGTACTCCGAGAGCGACGCGCGCGTGAAGGAGGACGTGGTCCGACGCGCCTGCGCGGGCGCGCGGCTCGCGTGGGACCTCGGCGCGAACACCGGGCGCTATTCGCGGGTCGCGGCCGAGGCGGGGCCGTTCGTCGTCGCGATCGACTCCGACGCCGGATGCGTCGCGCGCCTCTACGGGGAGCTCCGTCGCGCCGGCGACCGCCGGGTCCTTCCACTCCTCGGGGACGTCGCCGATCCCTCGCCCGGGCTCGGGTGGCGGCGGTCCGAGCGCGGCCCGCTCGAATCCCGCGGGCGGCCGGACGTCGTCCTCGCGCTCGCCCTCGTCCACCACCTCGTCCTCCACGGGAACCTCCGGACGGAGGAGGTCGCCGCCTGGCTCGCGGGCCTCGGCCGGCGCCTCGTCGTCGAGTTCGTCACGAAGGAGGACCCGATGGCGCGACGCCTCCTGAGGAACCGCGACGACCAGTTCGACGACTACGACCTCGCGGCGTTCGAGAGGGCCCTCGAGAGCCGGGGGCGGATCACGGAGCGCCACGTCCTCTGCGGCGGCACGCGCCTCCTCCTCGTCTGCGACGGAGGGGATCCGGACGGCCCCGGGGCATGACCGATTCCGCTCCGCGGGGCGCCGCGTCGGACGCCCGACCTTCCCCGAGCGGTCGCCTCGTCGCGGCCTTCCTCGCTTCGGGCGCCCTCGTCCTCTCGGAGTGGCTCTTCTTCGCGACGAAGCCGTCGTTCCTCGGGACGATTCCGGTCGCCGAGCGGCTCGGCGCGCTCGCCGCAGCGGCGTCCCTCGCGGGGCTCGCGGCCGTCGCCGCCGTCGCCCCCTTCCTCGCGCTCGGCCGCGTGCGCGGTCTCGCGAGGCCCGCCGCCATGGCATCCCGGCTCCCGGCCGCGGCGCTCTTCGCCGTCACGGCCCTCCTGGTGCTCGACGGCACGACGGTCACGCTCTTCCGTCGCGGCATCCGGGACGCCCTCTCGCCCGCGAGCCGGCTCGGTTACGGCCTCCTCCTCGCGGCGCTTCTCGTCCTCGGGTACGGCCTCGCGCGCCGGGCGGAGCGGCTCCTCACCCCGTCGTGGCGTCGCAGGACCGCCCTGTCCGCGCTCGCCGCAGCGGGCGCGGTCCTCCTCGGCGGCGTCCTCCTGCGGACCGGGAGAGCCGGCCCGACGTCCTCCGGAGCGGCGTCGGGCGCCGCGCGGGACATGGACGTCGTCCTCCTCGGCGCCGACGGGCTCGAGGCCTCGCGGACCTCGCTCTACGGCGCATCGCGCGACACGACGCCGTTCCTCCGGCAGCTCGGCCGGAACGCGCTCGTGGTCGAGACGGCCTTCACGAACTCGGGGCAGACGACGGGGTCGATCACGTCGCTCCTGACCGGCAAGCTCCCGACGACGACCCGCGTCCACTACCCGCCGGACGCTCTCCGGGCGATCGACGCGTACGAGCATCTCCCCGGCCTGCTCCGCAGGATGGGCTACCGGACGTTCTTCGCCGGGGTGCGGCACTACGCCGACCCGCTCGCCCTGCGGCTCGTCGACGGGTTCGACGACGTCGGGGGAGCGCGGGTGGCGCGACCGAGGCTCACGCGACAGGTCGCCGTCGCGACGGGGGACTCGGCCACCCACCTCCTGAACCTCGTCTCGGCGCGGATCGAGGAGAGGCTTGCGCACGTCGTCCTCGGCGTCCCCATGCCCCGTTCGAAGCGGCAGGTCAGCTCCGGGATCGCGGCGCGCGAGAGCGACGACGACCGTTTCCGCGCGCTCGTCCGCTTCCTCGAGGGGCCCGGCGACCGGAAGTTCGCCCACGCCCATCTCCTCGGGACGCACGGCCCGGGCTTCTCGCCGCGGCGCGCCGTCTTCTCCGGGCCCGGCGGGAAAGCCGGGCCGTGGGACCGCGACGCGCAGGACGACGCGATCCTCGACTTCGACGATCGCGTCCGGGAGCTCTTCGCCGTCCTCGAGAGGACCGGACGGCGGCACAGGACGATCGTCGTCATCACCTCCGACCACGGCCAGGAGTACCGGCTCGACGCACCGGTCCCGCTCGTCTTCGTGTTTCCGGAGGGCGGACCGCGCGGACGCGTCCGCGGGACGGCCCAGCTCCTCGACGTCGCCCCGACGCTCCTCGACGCGCTCGGCGTCCCGAAGCCCTCCTGGATGCGCGGGAGCTCTCTCCTTCGCGGCGACCTCCCGCCCTGCCGCACGGTCCTCGCGGCGAGGTCGGAGGGATCGGTCGAGGAGGCGCCCGGAGACGGGTTCCGCGTCGTCTACGAGCGCCCCTGGTACTCGCTCGGACACCTCGCCCTGATCTCCTGCTCCGGCACGTGGTGGCTCCACACGCGGACCGGCTCCTTCGTACCGGAGCTCGCGCCGCCCGCGGGATCGGCGTGCGATCCGGCGTGTGCGCCCGTCCGGAGCGAGGCGTCTTCGTTCTTCCGCCGCGCCCTCGCCCGCGGTCGCTATCCGGTCGGTCCCGAGGTCCCGCCGCTCTCGGTCGCCGAGGCGCTCGCGCTCGCGTCAGCCGCGCAGGCGAGGCGGGACGGGGGCGGTCCGACGCGGGTCCTCTCGCTTCCCGCCCCGCTCGCGGAGCGAGCCGCGCGCGAGGGCGAGGCGCCGGCGACACGCGCCGAGGCCGCCGTCTTCGCCGGCCTGTCGCGCCACGCCGCTCCGCCCGAGGCGTCGCACGGCTTCTCCGACGTCGGTCCGGAGCACGCGTACGCGGCCTGGATCGCCCTCCTCGCGCGGGAGGTCCGGGAGGCCGGCTGCAGCGCGGGGCGGTTCTGTCCCGACGGGAGGCTCGACGCGGCGGAGATGCGCCGCTGGCTCCAGCTCCCGCCGCTCCCCGACCCGAACGGCTGAGCGCCGGGGGGAAACGCGGCAGCGCGCCCCTTCAGCGCAGGAGAGGAGGGGCCTCCGGGATCTCCGTCAGCGTGACGTCGTCCAGCCAGACACCGGCGGCGCAGCCCGAGTGGCAGGAGCCGAAGACGACCCCCTTCCGCGCGTTGGCCGGGGCCCGGCAGACCGCGTCGAGATCGGTCCATCCCGTTTCGACGGGCACAGGGCGCAGGAAGCCGCCGGCGGCCTTCCCCGTCGCGTCGAGCCAGTTCACCTGGAGACGGACGGACGCGCCCGGACCGGACGCCGCGCGCGCCGAGAGCCGCAGGCGGTACGCCCGCTCCGGCTCGACGGGGACGACCTGGAAGACGGTGTTCTCGCCGTCGACGAGCGCGGCCGATCGGCCCGACCGGGCCTGGGCGCCGGACCCGTCGAAACGGGGTGCGCCGAACTGCGACCAGCCGGCGCCCCGCTCTGCCGCGTCCCGGCCCTCGAAGCCGGGATTGCGCAGGAGCTGAAGGCCGGGCGGGAGCGGGCTCGCGGCGCCGAGGATCTCGTAGAGCTCCCCGTGGTCGTCGACGGCGACGGGTCGGAAGAGGCGGCGGAAGTCCTCGTCGTCGGGGAGCGAGGCCTTCGCCTGGGAGTACATCGCGTTCCGCGCGACGTGGAGATAGTCGAAGCCCCAGCCCCTGAGGAGCGCCTGCAGGCTCGCGCCGCCGCTCCGGGCCGCGGCGATCGCCGAGCGATAGGGCCAGGGCCCGAACCAGTCTCCCGCGAACCGCGCCGGCGAGTAGTAGGCGAGGTTCGCCCCGAAGAGCGAGTAGACGGCGGCGTCGACGCGCGGCACGGCGAGGAGCGTGCGGGACTCGGGGAACCTCTTGACGACGAACGCGTCGCGTGCGTCAGGCGAGAAGGGTGGCCGGCCGGACGCGAGGAGCTGCCTCCAGCCGACGCGCGCGACGCTCACGGGGAGCGCGCAGGCGATGAGGAGTCCGAGAGCCGCGGCGAGGCGGGGCCGGTTCCGAAGGGGGCGGGCCTCGAGGAGCCGCGAGAAGCCGCACGCGGCGAGGACGGCGTAGAGAGGGAGCGCGGGCACGAGGTACCGGAGGACCTGCGAGCCGAAGAACCACGACGCCGCGAGCGACGCGAGGAGCGCCGCGACGACCCATCCCGAGGCGAGGGTCGCGGCGCCGACGACGACGAGCGGGAGCGCGAGGGGGATTGCCCGGGAGAGTCCGATCGACGCGTCCGCGTAGAAGCGCTCGCCGTGGGCGAGGAGGTTCCAGGGGAGGAGGAGCAGCGCCTTCGCGTCGCGCCCGCAGCCCGGGGTCCGAAGGTCCGCCCAGGCACCGGCGAGGTCCGTGCCGTTCCACCAGGGGCCCACGCCGAAGAGACCGCCGAGAAGGGGCCACGTCGGATTGCCCGTGAGGACCGCGTTGCGGAGGTACCACGGCGCGCCCGCGGCGAACGCCGCCGCGGCGAACACGAGGAGGGCGCGGACGGGCGTCCGGCGCAGGACGGCGAGGACGACGAGGGATCCCCCGAGGACCGCGAGGGCGACGAGGGCGCTGTACTTCGTGCTGCAGGCGAAGCCCGCGAAGGCCCCGCTCGCGGCGAGGAGCTCGAGGGAGCCTCCCCGGCGCCACCGCCAGAAGGCGTAGCCGGCCGCGGAGACGAAGAGCGCCTGCCCGGCGTCGATGTAGGGGATCGTGGAGACGTAGAGGACGAGAGGGCTGCAGAGCCAGAGGAGCGCCGCGGCGAAGCCCGTCCACCGGCCCCCTGCCGAACGACCCCACGACACGAGGAGGAGCGCGACGAGGCCGGAGAAGAGCAGGGAGAGGAGCGCCGGCGCGACCTCGCTCCCGAAGGACAGGAGCGACGCGAAGAGGACGTGGACGCCGAAGGTGTAGACGGGGAAGCGGAGGTGCGGGACGACGACGACCGCGCCCTCGCGGGCGAACTCCTTCGCCGTGGCGAGGTGGAAGCTCGTCGCGTCGAAGGCCGTCGGCGGGTAGAACGGGATCAGGAGGTACGGCGCCGCGGCCGCGAGGAGCGCGACGGGGACGAGAAGCGCGACGACGACGCGCGCGCGTCGGTCGAGGCGGCCCGGGTCCCCGAGGGCTCTTCCGTCGTGCGGGGCCGCGACGGGAAGGAGCGGGATCCGTCGGCGGCCCAGGAGCGCGACGGACGCCGCCGCGAGCCCGGCGAGCAGGACGAGGATCGCGCCGGCGCGCAGGAGCCGCACGAGGCCGAGGAGGAGGAGCAGGTGGGAGAGCAGACCGAGGCCGAGGGTCGTCGAGAGCGCGAACCCCTCCGATCGGTCGAGGAAGCGGACCCGGCAGAGCACGGCCCGGCCGACGAGGTACGCGGGAACCGCGAGCGCCGACAGCGCGGCGACGCCGAAGAGCGGGACGATCACGCCCGTCAGCCGGCGCCTCCGTCGTCGCGTGCGGCCGCGACGAACGCGACCCGTTCGGGTGCGGTTTCCATGACGCTGTCCCTCTCCTTGCGTCGGCGACCGGCGCGGGACCGGGGATAGGGGACCGGTCCGGGGACGGTAAGACGATCCGTGCCCCCCCGGACGGCGCTCCGACGCTATCATCGACTGCTCGACCGAACACCCCGGCGCGCGAGACATCCTTCCCGACGTGGAGGTCTGATGAATCGGATCCGGCTGGCCGTCGTCCTCGCTGCGACGACGCTCTTCTTCCAGAACCTCGCCCTCGCCCAGGCTCCGTCCCTCGTACGGATCGACCGGGGCGGCCCCGCGGACCGCGACGCCCTCATCGCGGCGGGGGTCCCGCTCGTCCTGGAGCGTGAGGAGCTCTTCCTCGCGCTCGGCGACGCGCCCGCGATCCGCGAGCGGCTCCAGGCCGCCGGCCGGGTCGGGACGATCGTCGACGCGGACACGACGGGCTCCACCTACTACTCGGTCGCTCTCCGGTCCGGCACGACGGCGCAGGGCCTCGCCGCGTGCGGGACGTCCGTCCTCGCCGAGGGCTCCTGGGCGCTCCTCCGGACGCACGGGGAGATCGCGGACGCCTGCACGGAGTCGCCCCGCTGGTTCCTCCGCAGGCTCCCGATGCGCCCTCTCCGGCCGAGCGTGCCGCTCCCGGAGCCGTACGCGTCGTGGCAGCGCGGCGAGACGCTGGCTCTCGACCCTCACCCGGTCGTCCAGACGATCGTCGACGGCCTCGGCGCGGCGACGATCCAGGCGAACTGGGAAGGGATCGTCAACGGGACGACGACGCGGTACTCGAAGTCGGCGGGCTGCGTCACGGCGACGGACAACGTCTTCGCGACGTTCCAGACCCTCGGCCTGAGCCCGGTCCGGCAGAACCACACGTCCGGGCACGCGCCGAACGTGATCGGTACGATCACCGGACACACGCACCCCGAGCAGGTCGTCATCATCATCGGACACATCGACGACGTGCCGTCGAGCGGCGCCGCCCCCGGAGCCGACGACAACGCGAGCGGCGCGGCGGCGGTCGTCTCCGCGGCCCAGGCGATGGCCTCCTACACCTTCGAGAAGACGGTCAAGCTCATCGCCGTGACCGGCGAGGAGCAGGGTCTGTACGGCTCGGAGTACTACGCGAGCCAGGCCGCGGCGGCCGGGGAGCAGATCGTCGCGGTCCTCGACGCCGACATGACGGGCTGGCAGGGAGACGGTCTCCCGGCGTCGGGAGAGAACCTCGACGTCAACACGAACGCCGCCTCCGCGTGGCTCGGGACGCTCCTCTCGGAGGCGGCCACGGCCTACGGCACGGGCTGCGTCATCAACTCGTTCTCCTGCGCGTCGATGGTCTACAGCGACCACGCCCCGTTCTGGGACCACGGCTGGTCGGCGGTCTGCGCGATCACCGACAACGAGGGGTCCTGCGGGCAGGCCGGCGAGTACCCCTACTACCACACCGTAAACGACACGCTCGCCAACTGCGGCAACACGGCGTTCTACGCGACGACGGTCAAGGCGTTCGTCGCGGCCGCGGCCCACCTCGCCGTGCCGCTCTGCGGCGGCGGCGCGTTCCCGCCGGTCCCGGCGGGCGTCGCGGCGGCGGGCTCGGGCACGAACCAGATCACCGTCTCGTGGACGAGCGGAGGGACGGGGCTCGAGTACGAGGTCCTTCGGGGGCGTGGGGAGTGCGGGACGGCGACGTTCGCGCCGGTGGCGACGACGACGTCGACGTCGTGGGTCGACACGAACGTCTCCGGCGGCGTGACCTACGCCTACCGGATCCGCGCGGGCCGCGGGGAGTGCGTCACGGAGGGGAGCGCCTGCGTGACGGCGACGACGACGGGGAGCTGCATGGAGTACCCGGAGTTCGCGGGGGCCGCGAGCGCGGGCAACGGGGCGGTGCCGACGTGCACGATCGCAGTCACCTGGGGGGCGGCGACGCCGCTCTGCTCGGGGCCGGTCGCCTACAACGTCTACCGGGGGACGACGCCGTCGTTCGTCCCGCACTACACGAACCGGATCGCCACGGGCGTGACGGGGCTGAGCTGGACGGACGCGGACGGGCTTCCGCCGGGGGTGCCGACCTACTACATCGTCCGCGCCGTCGACGTGAGCAACGGGTCGGAGGACGACAACCTCGTGGTGAGGTCGGCGATCCCGACGGGGCCGATCGCCTCCTCGACGTGGAGCGACGACGCGGGGGACACGGGGAGCGCGGCGATGACCGCCACGGCCCCGTGGAGCGTCCTGGCGAGCGGCGGCCACGCCGGGGCGAAGCTCTACAAGACGACCGCGACGAACAACGCGTGCGGCACGCTCACGACGCCGCCGTTCCTCCTCGGGAGCGGGGCGCAGCTCACGTTCTGGTCGAAGTGGTTCCTCGACCCGTCCGGCAACGGGGACAAGGGACAGGTCGAGGTCAGCACGGACGGCGGGAGCAGCTGGACGCGCCTCGCGATGGGATACCCGGACACCTCCAGCAAGACGGGGGACGCCTGCGGGCTCCCGGCGGGGCAGAAGTACTTCGCGGGGCTGAACACGACCTGGACCCAGTTCACGGCGAACCTCAACGCGTACGCCGGGATGACCGTCCGCTTCCGCTTCCGGATCTCCACGGACGCCACGACGACGGGCGAGGCGTGGTCGATCGACGACCTCGCGGTCACGAACGTCCAGACCCCGAGCGCCTGCGTCGCGGGGATCGGCGGCCTGGAGCCGCTGAGCCTGAGCGTCGACCTCGAGTCGTTCGGCACGGGCACCTCGAACGCGAACGGCGTCCTGGAGCCGGGCGAGCAGGTGCGGGTCGTCCCGGCGTGGCACAACGCGGCGACGACGGCGATCTCGGCGACGGGGGCGGCGAGCGCCCTGGCGGGCCCCGCGGGGGCGACGTACACGCTCCTGGACGCGGCGGCCGCCTACGGCACCCTCGCGGCGGGGGGAGACGGGGCGGCGACGGCGGACCCGTACGGCCTGGGCCTGGATGACCCGGCGACGCGGCCGGCGGCGCACTGGGACCTGACTTTCACGGAGACGATGAGCACCGGCGCCTCGAAGAGCTGGACGGTGCACGTCGGGCGGAGCTTCGCGGACGTGGCGCCGGGCGACTTCGCCTACCGGTTCATCGAGACGATCTTCCACAACGGCGTCACCTCGGGATGCGGCGCGGCGGGCTACTGCCCGCAGGGGACGCTCACGCGGGCGGAGATGGCGGTCCTGCTGATGAGGGCCGAGCACGGCTCGACGTGGGCGCCGCCGGCGTCGACGGGGAGCGTCTTCGGGGACGTGCCGATCGACTACTGGGCGGGGGACTTCATCGAGGCGCTCGCGGCGGAAGGGGTCACGTCGGGGTGCGGAGGCGGAAGCTACTGCCCGGAGAACCCGATCACGCGGGCGGAGATGGCGGTGTTCCTGATGAAGGCCGAGCACGGCACGGGGTGGACGCCGCCGGCGGCGACGGGGACGCTGTTCGGGGACGTCCCGGCCGGCTACTGGGCGGGCGCCTATATCGAGGCGCTCGCGGCGGAAGGGGTCACGTCGGGCTGCGGCGGCGGCAACTACTGCCCGGAGAGCACGATCACCCGGGCCGAGATGGCCGTCTTCCTCACGAAGACGTTCGGCCTGACCCTGCACTGAGGAGGACGCGAGGGGCCGAGAAAGAAGCGCCGGCGATCCGTCACTTCCCCCTGCAGAGCGTGAGCGCCCGCTCGAGGAGCGGGAGGAGGTTCCGTATGCGAACGAGTGTGGTTTCGCTGGCCCTCGGGCTCTTTCTCGCCGGGACCTTCCCTGCGGCCGCGACGAGGCCCGAGAACGCCTGTCAGCTCCTCCCCGTCGTCCTCGACGTGGAGGCCTCCGGGACCCGCTACAGGACGGAGATCACCTTCTCGAACCCGGGCAAGGAGGACCAGGAGATCGCCGTCCTCTACACCGCCTCCCTCGGGGCGGTCGTCGGGACGGGCGCGGGCCGCTTCACCGTCCCGGGCGTGGAGCAGGTCTTCACGTCGGACGGGATCGAGTTCCTCCGGAAGGCGGGCGTCGGCATCCAGGCCTCGGCCCCGGACGCCCCGCAGGCGGGGACGCTCCGGATCTGCAGCCTGAACCCCGGGGCGCTGCCGCTGGGGGTCCTGGCGCGCATCACGTCGCCGACCCGGCCGCCGGTCACGGCGGGGAACGCGGGCGTCTCGTTCACGGCCGTCCCGGCGGACGAGGGGTTCACCGGGCGCGCCTTCGTATTCGGCCTGAGGGCGAGCGCGCGGGAGCGCTCGAACGTCGCGCTCTACAACCCGGGCGTCGACCCGGTCTCGGTGAGCGTCACCCTCGTCTCGGGGACGAGCGAGGCCCGCGCCACCGTCTCCGCCCGGGAAGACCTCCCGGCCTACGGATGGAGGCAGCTCTCGGGCCTCGCCGGGGGGACGACGGCGATCGACGAAGGGTACGTCGTCGTCGAACGGGTCTCGCCGCAGGGCTTCTTCGGGGCCTACGGCGTCGTGAACGACAACGAGACGAACGACGGCTCGTTCATCCCGGCGATCGCGGAAGGAGCGGATGTCCGCTCGTGGGTCCTCCCGGTCCTCGTCGACTCCACCGCCTACCGGAGCGAGCTGATCCTCGCGAACGCCGGCGACGTCGACGCGACGTTCGTCCTGGAGTTCGTCGACTCGCTGGCTCTCTCGGCGCGTCCCCGGTCGACCACCGTCCCCGTCCCGGCCCGGCGCCAGGTCATCGTCCCGGACGTCTTCGAGCTCCTCGGCGGAGGCGTCACGGCGAGCGGCGAGACGGTCGCCGGGGTACTGAGGGTCCACGTCGTCGAGGAGGGGGTCCGCGGCGGGTACGCGGGCGTCCGCGTCCTGACGCGGGGAGAGAGCGGGCGCTTCGGCGTCTTCGCGCCCCCCGTCCCGGCGGGCTCGTCGGGAGCCGACCAGGCCTTCGTCTGGGGCCTCCGGGCGGACGAGGCGACCCGTTCGAACGTCGCAGTCCTCAACGCGGGCGAGGCGACGGGCGGGGCCGTCACACTCCAGCTCCAGGTCCTCGACGGCGAGAACGGCGGTCCGGCGGGTGCGCCTCTCAACGTGACGCTCGAGCCGGGGAAATGGGCGCAGCCCCCCGGGTTCTTCGCCGCGGCCGGCGTGAAGTCCGGCGACGTGAGGATCGTGCGCGTGAGCGGGACGAATGCCTGGTCCGCCTACGGCGTCGTGAACGACGGGGCCTCGCCGGGGGAGGGGACCGGAGACGGCAGCTTCGTGCCGGCCGTGTTCGCCGGGACCCCGAACCGACTCCCCGAGGGCGCCTGGGGCGCGACCGGCGTGAAGGTCGTCGTCGGCGCGACGGGCGCCGTCGCGATCGAGACCGACTGCGCGCACGGCGGCATCGTCGGCCCGGTCTACCTCGACGCGAACGGCCGCTTCAACGGCGACGGGACCTGGGCCGTCGAGGGAGGACCGACGCCGGCCGGGGGCTTCCCCGCGGAGAAGGTCCTCTTCACCGGTCAGGTCGAAGGCGAGGACCTCGTCCTGACGGTCCGGTTCGTCCACTCCCCGACGTCGAAGGACGTGCGCCTGAACGCGAAGAAGGGCGCTCCCGCACCGCTGAGCAAGTGCCTCTGAATCAGGCCTGACGCGGTCCGAGCAGGCGCGGGCGACGCCCGTCCCGCGACGGGACCGGCAGATATACTCCCGCGGCCCGAGCGCGCACGGCGCCCGGCGGGAGGGATTCGATGCCGGTATCGAAGGGGAGCATCGCTCGGGCGGCCATGCTGGGTCTCGTCATCTCGGTCGGGGCGTTCCCCGGCGCGGCCGGGACCCCGGACTGGATGGACAAGGTCGACACGTGGGTCCTTTCCACCGCCGGGGCGAAGGGGAGCGTCGAGTTCCTCGTCGTCCTCGCCGAGCAGGCGTCGGTCGACGGGGCCGGGCTCCTCCCGACGAAGGAGGAGAAGGGCGATCACGTCTTCCGGGCGCTGCGCGAGACCGCGGCCCGGACGCAGGGTCCGGTCCTGGAGGAGCTGAAGAGCCTCGGCGCGGAAACGCGGCCGTACTGGATCGCGAACATGATCTGGGTGCGGGGCGACCTCGAGGTGGCGCGGATCATGGCGGAGCGCCCCGACGTCGCGCGGGTCTCGGCGAACCCGAGCGTGAAGCTGAAGACGCTCCCGGCCGAGCCGGCCGAAGAGGGCGAGGCGCCGGCCACGATCGAGTGGGGGATCACGAAGACGGGCGCTCCGAGCGCCTGGGGCCTCGGCTTCAGGGGAGCCGGGGTCGTCGTGGCCGGGCAGGACACCGGCTACGACTGGGACCACCCGGCGCTGAAGGGGAAGTACCGCGGCTGGAACGGCGCGACGGCCGTCCACGACTACAACTGGCACGACGCGATCCACTCGGGGGGCGGCAGCTGCGGCGCCGACTCCCCGGTCCCCTGTGACGACGACACCCACGGTACTCACACGATGGGGACGATCGTCGGCAGCGAGGGGACGAACGAGATCGGCATGGCCCCGCAGGCGAAGTGGATCGGCTGCCGGAACATGGACCAGGGGAACGGCACGCCGGCGACGTACGCCGAGTGCTTCGAGTGGTTCGTCGCCCCGACGAACCTCGCCGGCCTGAACCCCGACCCGGCGAAGGCGCCCCACGTCATCAACAACTCCTGGGGCTGCCCCGCGAGCGAGGGGTGCACGGATCCGCTCGTGCTGAAGACCGTCGTCGAGAACGCGCGCGCGGCGGGGATCGTCGTCGTCGTCTCCGCAGGGAACGACGGCTCGAGCTGCGAGACGGTGAACACGCCCGCGGCGATCTACGACGCCTCGTTCAGCGTCGGGGCGACGGACTCGTCCGACAACATCGCGTCGTTCTCGAGCCGCGGCCCCGTCTCGGCCGACGGGTCCGGACGGATGAAGCCCGACGTCTCCGCGCCTGGGGTCAGCATCCGCTCGAGCCTTCCCGGAACGGGATACGGCTCCATGAGCGGGACCTCCATGGCCGGCCCCCACGTGACGGGGCACGTCGCGCTCCTCCTCTCCGCCATCCCCGCCTGGAAGGGCCAGGTCGAGGCGGTCGAGAGCCGGATCACCGGATCGGCGGTCCCCAGGACGAGCGCGCAGACCTGCGGCGGCGTCCCGGGAAGCCAGGTCCCGAACAACACGTACGGCTGGGGGCGCATCGACGTCCTCGCCTCCGTGAGCGTCGTCGACGTCGCGATCCAGATCGCCGACACCCCGGACCCCGTCGGCGTCGGCAGCACGCTCGCGTACGACGTCTACGCGACGAACACGGGCGTCGTCACCGCGACGGGCGTCGTCGCCACGGTCACCCTCTCGCCCCTCGTCACCTTCGTGTCGGCCGACGCGGGCTGCTCCCATGCCGCCGGGACCGTGACGTGCACCTTCGGCTCTGTCGTGAAGGGGACGTTCCCGAAGAAGCGCATCGTCGTCAACGTCGACGCGGCGGGGACGATCCAGTCCTCGGGGACGATCGCCGGGACGCTCTTCGACCTCAATACGGTCAACAACCAGACCTTCGTCACGACGACCTCGGGGACGGGCGCGGACCTGAAGCTCACCCTCTCCGAGCCGTGGGACCCGGCCCTCGCCGGAGCGCCGTACTCGTACTCGCTCACCGTCCAGAACCTGGGGCCCTCCGCGGCCTCGCTCGTGACCGTGACGGACACGCTTCCCGCCGGGGCCGCCTTCGCGAGCGCCTCCGCCGGCTGCGCGCACGACGCGGGCCTCGTCACCTGCGACCTCGGCACGCTGAACGGCGGGGTTTCCTCGACCGTCGTCGTCACCGTCGTCCCCGCGACGGGGGCGTCGATCACGAATACCGCCTTGGTGTCGACCGCCTCTTCCGACCCGGTCCCGGCGAACGACACCGCCAGCGCGACGACCGGCGTCGTCGACGCCCAGCCCGTCACCCTCGAGGTGGACGGCGTCGTCGGCAGCGGCGTCTCGGACGTGAACGGGGTCTTCGAGCCCGGAGAGCGGGTCGTCGTGAGCCCGACCTGGGGGAATCCGAGCGGAGGCCCGGCGGCCCTCGCGGGGAGCCTCTCCGCCTTTGGCCCGGTCTCGGTCTCGGGAGGGACCTACTCGATCGCCGACGCGGCGGCCTCGTACGGCACTGTCGCCGCCGGAGGGTCGGCGGCCTGCGCCGACGCGACCGGCGACGCCTACGAGCTGGAGGTCCCCGTCCCCGGCGCGAGGCCCGCGACGCACTGGGACGCGCAGGCCACCGAGACGACGTCCACGGGCGCCGTCCGGACCTGGACGCTCCACCTCGGCGACTCGTTCCCCGACGTCCCGCGGGACTACTTCGCCTATCGCTTCGTCGAGACGATCTTCCACAACGGCGTCACGGCCGGCTGCGGCGCGGCGGGCTACTGCCCGGAATCGACGCTCACGCGGGCCGAGATGGCCGTCCTCGTCCTTCGGGCGAAGCACGGAGCGGCCTGGACGCCTCCCGCGTCCGCGGGCAACGTCTTCACGGACGTCCCGGTCGACTTCTGGGCGGGGGACTTCATCGAGCAGCTCGCCGCGGAGGGGATCACGAGCGGGTGCGGCTCGGGCGCCTACTGCCCCGACAACCCGATCACGCGAGCCGAGATGGCCGTCTTCCTGCTCAAGGCCCTCCACGGCGCGTCGTGGGTCCCCGAGGCCTCGACGGGAGCGGTCTTCGTCGACGTCCCCGCCGACTACTGGGCGGGCGATTTCATCGAGGAGCTCGCGGCCGCGGGGGTCACGTCCGGGTGCGGCGGCGGGGCGTTCTGCCCGGAGAGCCCGGTGACCCGGGCGGAGATGGCGGTCTTCCTGACGCGGACGTTCGGCCTGGAGCTCCATTGAGACCACGGGGTCCCGAGGCCCCGATCGACCTGGAAGGCAGCGCGGACGCGGGGCGCCCCGCTGCCGCCCCTGACGGAGGAAACGCGTGAAGCGGACAACCGGTCGTTCAATCCTTCCCCTGCTCGTCGCCCTGAGCCTCGTCCCGGCCGCGCGAACTCTCGCGGCGGCCTCCGGGAATCCGGCGGCGCCCGCTTCCGCGGCCGCCCCGGTCCTCACGGGCCGCGACGCCGAGCTGAGTCGCCGGCTCGACGACCTCCTCACTGCGAGCGAGACCGTCTCGACCTGGAAGGTCTCCATCGACTACCTCGGAGAGAAGGACCGTCGCGTCCACAAGATCCGGCTCTGGGCGGACGGAGTCGGGATCTGGGACGACGAGAGCCAGTTCCGGCTGAAGCCCGCGGAGCGCCTCGCGGTCCTGAAGGCGTTCCGGGATCACGGGTTCTGCGGGATCAACGACGAGCTCGTGAAGGAGGGCTCCGGCCGGCGGAAGAGCCCGAACGGGATGCTCCAGGAGCAGTCCGTGACGCTCGCGATCGGGAAGGTCACCAAGACCGTGACCCACGTCGTCTCGACGTTCGGGGTCTTCGCGGACGTGGAGGAGGCGGCCCGACCGCTCGTCGCGCTCGTGAGCGCGGTCCGGAAGACCTGCGAGGGACCGGCGAAGAAGGGAGTCCGGGCGAAGGACCTCGCCGACGGCCTCGCGAAGGTCGCCGACGGGCGCCTCCCGGACGTCGCGCTCCGGGTTTCCGTGAGCTCTCCGCTGGAGGCGGGCGGCGGCGGGTGGATGACGCGCCTGGAAGGCCGCGACGTCACGGCGAGCGTCGCGACGAAGGGAAAGGGGTGGAGCGAGCCCGCGAGCCTCCGGCTTTCGGTCGAGGAGCTCAGAGAGCTCGTTCGTCAGGTCGCGGCGGCGAAGCCCGGGACGTTCCCGCAGAACATCCACGACGAGGGTTACACCGACTTCACGGTCGCGGTCCTCGACCGGTCCGTGATCGTCCAGGCGCGGCCCTTCGCGTCGCTCGACCCGATGAAGCAGGGCGCCGTGCGGGCCGGGAGCCGCGCCGTCCTCGCCGCCGTCCGGAAGGTCCACGACAGGGCCCTCGCGGAGGCCGCGAAGCCGTAGCCGGCGAGCCGGCGCTCCCGCGGCCCCGGGGCGCCCGTCGGCCGGTCGGCCCGCCGCGCGGGAGCTAGACTCGGCGGAAACGTCAGCGCGAGACGGATGAAGAGAACCCTCATCACCGGGATCACCGGACAGGACGGCTCGTACCTCACGGAGGCGCTCCTCGGGGCCGGGCACGAGGTGCACGGCCTCGTCCGGCAGTCGAGCCTGCTGCAGCGGAGCCGCCTCGACTCCCTCCCGGCGTGCGCGGCGGCGCGGGCCGAGGGGCGGCTGAAGCTCCACTACGCCGACCTGACCGATTCGTCCAGCCTGCACTGGCTCCTGCGGCAGGTCCGGCCGGACGAGATCTACCACCTCGCGGGGCAGAGCCACGTGAAGGTGTCGTTCGACCTGCCCGAGTACACGGCCGAGACGACCGGCCTCGGGACGCTGAGGCTCCTCGAGGCGATGCGGCAGAACGTCCCCGAAGCGCGCTTCTTCCTCGCCGCGACGAGCGAGATCTTCGGCGAGCCCGTGGAGTCGCCGCAGAGCGAGACGACGCCCGTCGCGCCCGTGAACCCCTACGCGGCGGCGAAGCTCTACGCGCTGAACCTCGTGAGGGTCTACCGGCGGGCGTACGGGCTCTTCGCGTGCGCCGGGATCCTCTTCAACCACGAGAGCCCGAGGCGGGGCGAGAACTACGTGACGCGGAAGATCGCGCGCGCTGTCGCGCGGATCGCGCGGGGCCTCGACAGAGAGCTCCACCTCGGGACGCTCACGCCGCGCCGCGACTGGGGATGGGCGCCCGACACCGTGGAGGGGATGCGCGCGATCCTCGGCGCCGCGCGGCCGGACGACTTCGTCCTCGCGACGGGGGAGACCCGCTCCGTAGGGGACTTCTGCGACCTCGCCTTCCGCGCCGTCGGGCTCGACTACCGGGACCACGTCGTCCTCGACCCGGACTACGTCCGGCCGGTCGACATCACCCAGACGCGGGGCGATGCCGGAAAGGCGGCGCGCGAGCTGGGCTGGCGCTCCGAGACGACGTTCGAGGAGCTCGTCCGGCGGATGGTCGAGGCGGAGCTCTCGGCGCTCGGGGAGGGGGACGCCTGACGGCGTGAGGGGACCCGAAAGGACCACCCCGGCGCCGGGGCCGCCGGGCTCCGTGACGATCGTCGTGCCGATCTGGGGCCCTTCGCCGGACCTGGCGCGCTGTCTCGCTTCGGTGGCGGGCGGGACGGACCTCGCCGCCCATCGCCTCGTCCTCGTCGGGGACGGCCCCCTCGAGCCGGGTGTCCGCAGGCTCGCGCAGGGCCTCGTCGCGGAACGGGGAGCGCGCCTCCTCGAGCGGCCTGCCCGCGAGGGGTTCGCCGCCGCGACGAACGCCGGGATCCGCGAGGCGACGGGGGACGTCGTCCTCCTCAACAGCGACACCCAGGTCACGGAGGGCTGGCTCGGCAGGCTCGCGGAGGCCGTCCGGCGCCGCCCGAGGACGGCCTCCGCGACGCCGTTCTCGAACCACGCGACGCTCTGCTCGCTGCCGCGCCCTTTCGTCGAGAACGCCCTCCCGGCAGGCCACGACGTCGCCTCGTTCGGGCGGCTCGTCGAGGAGCGCTCTCGACGCCTCGCGCCGGAGATCCCGACGGGGGTCGGGTTCTGTCTCTACCTCGCCCGCGAGGCCCTCGACGAGGTCGGCCTCCTCGACGAGAGGCGCTTCGGGGCGGGTTACGGCGAGGAGGTCGACTGGTGCCTCCGGGCGACGGCCCGAGGCTTCCGGCACGTCCTCGACGACGCCACGTTCGTCTGGCACCGCGGCGGCGGGAGCTTCGGCCGCGAGTCGCGCCGGCGTGCGAAAGAGGCGGAGCGCCGCCTCGCGCGCGCCCACCCGGCCTTCCTCCCTCGCGTCGCGCGGTTCATGCGCGAGGACCCGCTCGCGCCCGCGCGGGAGGGCGTCCTCGCGGCGCTCCGGCCGGCGCCCCGGGGGGCGCGCGGCCCGGCGCGGGTCGTCCACCTCGTCCACGGCTGGCCTCCGTACGCGACGGGAGGGACGGAGGTCTTCGCCCGGTCGCTCGCCCGCTTCCAGTCCGGGCATCGGGAGGTGTCGGTCTACGCCCGGCTCTCGGCGCCGGAGCGCCGCAACGGCGACGCGATCGAGCTCCTCGACGGCGGGGTCCGCGTGAGGCTCGTCGCGAACGCCTTTCTCCAGCGGAACCCCGTTTCGCGGAACGCGATCCACGACGCGGCCTTCCTCGCGGACTTCGACCGGTTCCTCGAGGAGACTCGGCCGGAGCTCCTCCACGTCCACCACCTCGCCGGGCACGCGGCGACGCTCCCGTCGGCCGCGCGGCGGCGCGGGGTCCCGATCGTCGTGCAGCTCCAGGACTGGTGGCCGCTCTGTGCCCGGGCGAACGCCCTCCACGCGAACGGTTCCGTCTGCCCCGGCCCGTCGCCGCTCGAATGCGCCTCCTGCAAGCCCCTCACGGGCCTCCCGCCGAGAGCGGTGACGAACGCGGCGCTCCACGCGCTCCGCGCGGCGGTGATGCGCCGGGCGCTCGCGGCCGACCGGTACGTCGCGGGCTCGCGCTTCCTCGCGAGCAGCTTCACGGCGGCGGGATGGCTTCCGGGCGACGCGCCGCTCGAGGTCGTTCCCTACGGCCTGCCCGGGCAGAGGCCCGAGCGGCGGCCCGCGGACGGGTCGCCGCTCCTCCCCCTCCGCTTCGGGTTCATCGGGGCGCTCATGCCCCACAAGGGGGCGCACGTCGCGGTCGCGGCGTTCCGCGGGATCGCGCCGGAGGCGGCGCGGCTCCGCCTCTGGGGCGACCCGGAGGCGGACCCGGCGTACGCGCGCGACCTCCGCGGCGCCGCAGGCGCCGCCGTGACGCTCGAGGGACGGTTCCGGGAGGAGGACCTCGCGCGCGTTCTCGGGGAGACGGACGTCCTCCTCGTCCCGTCCGTCGGTCTGGAGTCCTACGGCCTCGTCGTGGACGAGGCGATGGCGCACGGCGTGCCGGTCGTCGCGAGCCGGCTCGGCGCCCTCCCGGAGCGTTTCGACGAGCGGTGCGGGGCTTTCTTCCCGCCGGGCGACGCGGGAGCCCTCCGACGGGTCGTCGACGGGCTCTGTGCCCGGCCCGAGGCCGTGTCCGAGTGGCGTCGCGCGCTCCCCGCCGTGAGGTCGCTGGACGAGACCGCGGAGAGGATCGAGGAGATCTACGAGGAGTGCGTCCGGGGCCGCACGCCGGGCCGCGGAGGGGCCCGGTGAGCGGCGTCGTCGGGACCGCCCGGCTCGCCGCCGGGCTCCTCCGGTCCGAGGGGCTCCGCGGGCTCGGCGAGCGTCTCGCGGACCGCGGCGTCGAGCTCGTCGAGAAGCTCGCGGAGCGGGCCGTGTCGGCGGAACGGCTCGCGAGCGAGGCGGGCCCGGTGCCCGTCCTCGACGTCCTCGCGGTGCCGTTCTCGTCCCGCTGGGGCGGCGTGCCGACGCAGCTCCGGACGCGCCTCGCGGAAGAGAGTCTCCGGCGTCCGACAGCGCTCCTCGCGCCCGAGGCGGGTCGCTGGACCCTGCACGTCTCGGTGCCGGGGCGCGAGCCGCTGCGCACACGCCTCGGGCCTCGCGGCACCGGGCCGGACGTCCGCGCGGAGGGCGGACCGGCCGGCGATGAGCGCGCCGCCCTCGAGGCGGTGGCCGAGGCGGTCCGGCTCGTCGGGGCCGGTCTCGTGAACGTCGAAGGGGCCGCGGGATGGTCCCCCACGGCGCTCCTCTCCCTCGCGCGCCGGACCCGGAAGCTCGTCGTCTCCCTGCACGACTTCGCCCTCTTCTGTCCTCGCCCGCACCTCATGGAGGAGCCCGTCGCCCGGTTCTGCGGCTACTCGCGCGACGCGGACAGATGCGCGGCCTGCCTCGCGGCGACGTGGAGCCTGCCCGCACCTTTCCTCGAGGAGTGGCGGCGCGGCTCGGCGGAGCTTCTCGCGGCAGCGGACGCCGTCGTCTACTCCTCCGCCTTCCTCCGGCGCCGCCACGCCGAGCTCTTCCCGGGGCCGAGGTCCGGCCCGGAACAGGTCATCGAGCCTCCCGCGTCGGTCGACGAGGGCGGAGATGGGGCGCCGTCGACGCGGCCGATCGGACTCGAAGGGCCGGCGCGCGTCGCGTTCGTCGGCGCCTACCGTCCCCACAAAGGCGCGCTCGTCTTCGAAGAGCTCCTCCTCCGTTCGGAGCCCGGCGGCCGGCCTCTGCTCTGGACGGTCCTCGGCGGCGGCGACCCGGCGCTCCTGCGCCGGGCGCGGCGCCGGGGAGCCCGCGTCGGGGGGTACTACCGGTCGGGGAGCCTCGTGAGGCGGCTGCGGGAGGGGGAGGTGGACCTCGCGCTCCTTCTCTCCGTGTGGCCCGAGACGTACTCTCTCACCCTGACCGAGTGTCGGGCCGCGGGAGTTCCGGTCGTCGCGTTCGACCACGGGGCGATCTCGGACCGGATCTCGGCCGAAGGAGGTGGGGTCACGGTGCCGCTTGAGGAGGGCGCGCGGGGAGTGGAGGCCGTGCTCGGGGAGGTCCTGACGGGCCGAAGGGCGATACCGGCCTTTCGGGGCGGGCCGCCGGGAGCCACGGCTCGCGCCGCGGCGGCGGAGCGGGAGCGCCTCTATCGCGCGCTCCTGACGGGGGACGCCTGACCTCTCGCGGGGCCGTGCGCCCGGTCTCGGTCGTCTCGGTCGTCGTCCCGACCCTCGACACGCGGGAGCTGACTCTCCGGTGCGTCGACGCGATCCTCGCCTCGCGCCTGCCCGAAGGCGTCGGGCTCGACGTCGTCGTCGTGGACGACGGCAGCGCGGACGGGACCGCCGACGCCCTCTCGTCCCGGGGCGGCGTCCGCGTCCTCCGGAACGAGCAGCCGTCCGGATACGCGGGCGCGGTGAACCGAGGCGTCGCCGCGACTCGGGGCGACCTCGTCGTCCTCCTCAACAGCGACACCGAGGTCGAGCCCGTGAGCCTCGCCCGGGTCGTCGACGCCTTCGACGCCGATCCGCGGCTCGGGATCGCCGGCGCCGCGCTGAGGTATCCGGACGGTTCGCCGCAGTGGAGCGCGGGCCGGGAGCCCGGCCTCGTCTGGCTCTTCGCGCAGGCGAGCGGCATCCCGGCGCTGCTCGGGCGGGTCCCGGGCTGGAGGCGAATCAAGCCGCTGCACGCGACGAAGGCCGTCGACGTCGGCTGGGTGCCGGGCGCCGCCGTGGCCCTGAGAGCGGAGGTCTGGGCGGAGCACGGGCCCTTCGACGAGTCGTTCGGGTTCTACAGCCAGGACCTCGACCTCTGCCTCCGTGTCCGGGAGGCGGGCTGGCGGGTCCGGCTCATCCCGGACTTCCGTGTCCTGCACCTGCACGGCGCCACGATCGCCGCGAGCGGCGTCGGAATCGTCGGGAACGCCGACCTCGGGCTCCTGTGGGTCGACCTCGTCGCGTGGGCCGCGAAGCGGAGGGGCCGGGTCTTCGCCGCCCGCTCCCGGCGAGCCATCCTCCTGGGCTCCGGGCTCCGTCTCGCGACGCGTCGGGTGTGCGGCATCCTCCTCCCGGCACGCCTCGCCGAGGGCTGGAGCGCCGGGACCTCGAGACTGGCGGCGGCGCGGCGACGCTTCGCGGACGCTGCGCGCGGGACGAACGCCGCGCCGGGCCCCTGAGCCGGCGGCGGACGGCCCGCGGGCGCCGCCGCAGCCGAGTCCCCGGGGATCGGGGCGATAATCCGCCCCCCTTCCGCCCCCGGGGAAGCGAGAGATGGAATGGACTCGATCGTCATTCGCGGCGCGCGCCAGCACAACCTCAAGAACGTCTCCCTGACGATCCCGCGCAACGCCCTCGTCGTCCTGACGGGGGTGTCGGGCTCGGGGAAGTCGTCGCTCGCCTTCGACACGCTCTTCGCGGAGGGGCAGCGGCGGTACGTCGAGTCCCTCTCGGCCTACGCGCGGCAGTTCCTCGAGCAGATGGAGAAGCCCGACGTCGACTCCATCGAGGGGCTCTCGCCCGCGATCTCGATCGAGCAGCGGACGACGTCGAAGAACCCGCGTTCGACCGTCGGGACGGTGACGGAGATCCACGACTACCTGCGGCTCCTCTTCGCCTCCGTCGGGCAGCCCCACTGCACGAGCTGCGGCAAGGCGATCTCGGCTCAGACGGTCCAGCAGATGACGGACCGGGCCCTCGCGATGGCCGAGGGGACCCGCTTCCTCGTCCTCGCCCCGTTCGTCCGCGGGAAGAAGGGCGAGTACCGCCGGCAGATGGCCGAGCTCGCGAAGAAGGGCTTCGTGCGGGCGCGGGTCGACGGCGAGCCGGTGGACCTCGCCGAGCCGCCGGAGCTCGACAAGCAGAAGAAGCACTCGATCGACGTGATCGTGGACCGCCTCGTCGTGAGGCGCGACGACGAGACGCGCCGCCGCCTCGCCGACTCGCTCGAGACGGCGGTGCGCGTGGCGGAGGGGCTCGTGACGATCTCGGTGGTGGACGGCAAGGGGGGGACGGTCTCGGAGGAGACGCTCTCGACCTCGTACGCCTGTCCCGACTGCGGGACGTCGCTCCCCGAGATCACGCCGCGCCTCTTCTCGTTCAACACGCCGTACGGGGCCTGCGCGGCCTGCTCGGGCCTCGGCTCGGTGCCGCGCGTCGACCCCGACCGCCTCGTCCCCGACCCGACGCTCTCGATCGCCGACGGAGCGATCGCGCTCTGGAAGAAGGGTTCGTCCGCCTGGCGCCTGAGGCAGCTCGAGCAGCTCTCGAAGGCGGCGAAGTTCTCGATGGACGTCCCCTGGAAGAAGCTCCCGGCCGACGTGCGGGAGATGATCCTCCACGGCTCGAAGGACCGGGAGATCAGGTGGAAGTGGAAGTCGGAGAAGGGGGAGTACGTCTGGTCGTCCTCCTACAAGGGGCTCGTCCCGCTCCTGACGGAGAAGTACAAGGAGGTCGAGAGCGAGGAGGCGCGCCAGGAGCTCGAGGCGTTCATGTCGCTGACGCCGTGCGCGGAGTGCGGCGGGCGGCGCCTGAAGGCCGAGGCGCTCGCGGTGAAGGTGAGGGGCCGCTCCATCGACGCGCTCGCGGAGATGACGCTCGAGGAGGCGAAGGCGTTCTTCGAGGCGTTCGCGCCGGAGCCGCGGGAGCGGGAGATCGCCGGGAAGATCCTGAAGGAGATCGAGGACCGCCTCGGCTTCCTGAACGACGTCGGCATCGGCTACCTCTCGCTCGGCCGGGCCTCCGCGACCCTCTCGGGGGGCGAGGCGCAGCGGATCCGCCTCGCGACGCAGATCGGCTCGAAGCTGATGGGGGTCCTCTACGTCCTCGACGAGCCGTCGATCGGCCTCCACCCGAAGGACAACCGGAAGCTCGTCGAGACGCTCATGGCGATGCGCGACCTCGGGAACACGGTCGTCGTCGTCGAGCACGACGAGGAGACGATCCGCGCGGCGGACCGCGTCGTCGACCTCGGCCCGGGCGCCGGGGTCCACGGCGGCGAGGTCGTCGGCGAGGGGCGGGCGGAGGAGCTCTCCCGCTTCCCCCGCTCCCTGACCGGGAAGTACCTCTCGGGCGCGGAGACGATCCCGGTGCCTTCGGCGCGGCGCGCGGGGAACGGGCGGGCGGTCGCGGTCGTCGGAGCGCGGGAGAACAACCTGAAGGGGGTCACCGTCCGCTTCCCGCTCGGCGCGCTGACCGCCGTGACCGGCGTCTCGGGCTCGGGGAAGTCGACCCTCGTGAACGACATCCTCTTCCGGGCCGCCGCGCGCGCCCTTCACGGCGCGCACGAGAAGCCGGGGGCGCACGAGCGCGTCGAGGGGCTCGAGCACGTCGACAAGGTCATCGACATCGACCAGTCGCCGATCGGGCGGACGCCCCGCTCGAACCCGGCGACGTACACGGGCCTCTTCGGCCCGATCCGCGAGCTGATGGCGCAGGTGCCCGACGCCCGGATGCGCGGCTACGGGCCTGGCCGCTTCTCGTTCAACGTGAAGGGGGGGCGCTGCGAGGCGTGCGGGGGCGGCGGGCAGATCGCCATCGAGATGCACTTCCTCCCCGACGTCTACGTCACGTGCGACGTCTGCGGCGGCCGCCGCTACAACCGCGAGACGCTCGAGGTCCGCTACAAGGGGCTGAACGTCGCCGAGGTCCTCGACCTGACGGCGGAGCAGGCGGCGGAGGCCTTCGCGAACGTGCCGACGATCCGGAACGTCGCCGCGACGCTCGTCGAGGTCGGCCTCGGCTACATCAAGCTCGGTCAGCCGGCGACGACGCTCTCGGGGGGCGAGGCGCAGCGGGTGAAGCTCGCGAAGGAGCTCTCGCGCCGGGCCACCGGGCGGACGCTCTACATCCTCGACGAGCCGACGACCGGGCTCCACTTCGACGACGTGAGGAAGCTCCTCGCCGTCCTCCACGCGCTCGTCGACCGCGGCAACACGGTCATCGTCATCGAGCACAACCTCGACGTCGTCAAGACGGCGGACCGGGTCGTGGACCTCGGGCCCGAGGGAGGCGCCCGCGGAGGGCTCGTCGTGGCGGAGGGGACGCCGGAGGAGGTCGCGGCGGCTCCGGGCTCGGCGACGGGCGCGTGGATCGCCCCGGTCCTCGGACTCCGGCGGCCGGCCGGCCGGCGGTAGATCCCGGACCGGTCCGGCCCTAGAATGAACGGTCTGTCGTGATCACGGGCTTCAACACCGACATCAAGCACGGGGACCGCGTCTTCCACGTCCAGACCGAGGACCGCGGGATGGGGAACCCCATCGTCGAGTCGCTCGTCTACGTCGGGGGGCAGATCCTCCTTTCGAAGAGGAGCCCCTACGCGGACCTCGTCGCCGACGGGAAGGTCGACGAGAAGGCGGTCCGCCAGCTCATGGACCTGCAGCACCGTCGGATCATCGAGGCGATCCGGCGCGGGCGGTTCGACGGCGCGACGCCCGGCGCGGCGACGGACGACGCGGCCCCGGAACAGCCCGAGTCGTCTCTCTCTCCCGCCGCGGCGGCGGCCGCCGCGGCGATCCTCGCCGGCTCGGGGGTCCACCCGGCGCCGGCCGCCCCTCCCCGGGCGGCCGCCGCCCCCGCTCCGAAGCCCCCGGTCGCGACGGCGCCGGCCGCGAGGCCCCCCGCCACCGGGGCGATCGCCGCGAAGCCCCCCGCCTCGGGCGCGCTCGCGCGGGGGCCCTCCTCCGGGATCCTCTCCTCGAACGCCGCCGGGATGGACCGGTCGCTCGACCAGGTCATCATCGAGTACCTCGCCGCGGAGGCTGCCTCGGAGCGGCTCGAGCTGAGCCTCGTGAAGGGGGGAGAGCTCGTCTCCGGCGAGGCGGTCGCCCTCTCGATCCGGGCCGCGACCTCGCTGACCGACCGGCCGGTCGCGGGCGCCCAGGTCACGCTCCGGGTCGTCTCGAACGTCGGCCCGACCCAGGTCCTCTACCGCGGCGCGACCGGGGGCGACGGCCTCGTGAAGTTCACGGCCACCCTCCCCGACATCGGGAACGGGAACGCCGCCCTCATCGTCTCGGCGACCTCGGCGCTCGGGAACCAGGAGCTCAAGCACCTGATCCGCCGGAAGGGGGCCTGAGAAGCTGCCCGCCCCGGGTCGCCGCCGGGGCTTGAACTCCCGCCCGCACTTCGTATAATGCGCGTCCCGCGTCCGGGACGGCCGGGCGCGACCACGGGCCGTTAGCTCAATTGGTAGAGCAAGAGACTCTTAATCTCTGGGTTCGGGGTTCGAGTCCCTGACGGCTCACCAGAAGCTCCCGAAGGGCCGGCGGAAACGCCGGCCCTTCGACTCCCCGGGCGCACCCGCCTTCCCTCCGCCGCCCCGGCCCCCCCGCGCCCCGGCGGGAGGGGGCCTTGTGGTAACGTCCCGCTCCCCGTCCGCTCCGCGGGAGTGGCGGAATGGCATACGCGCCGGACTTAGGATCCGGTGGGGCGACCCGTGAGGGTTCGAGTCCCTCCTCCCGCACCACGCCGAAACGAGAGACCCTCATGAACATCACGTCGTACGCTGAAGAGTCCCCGACGAAGAGGTCCCTGTCGCTGGAGGTCCCCCTCGAGGAGGTCCGCGAGGCGACGGAGAAGGCCGCCCGGAGCCTCGCCCGCCAGGTTCGCCTCCCCGGCTTCCGCCCGGGCAAGGTCCCGCCGGCGATCGTGAAGAGCCGGTTCGCCGACGAGCTGAAGGGGGAGGTCCTCGAGCAGCTCCTCCGCGAGACGCTCCACGCGGCGTTCCACGAGAAGGGGATCACGCCCGTCGGGGAGCCGAAGATCGACGACCTGAAGTTCGAGCCGGACGCCCCGCTCACCTTCAAGGTCGTCGTCGAGCACCGCCCGGCGGTCGTCCCGAAGGACTACCGCGGCCTGAAGGTCCCGACGGAGCCGACGACGGCGACGGAGGAGGAGGTCGCCTCGGCCCTCGAGCGGATCCGCGAGGGGCGCGCGACGTTCGAGGCGGTCGAAGGGCGCCCGGCCCTGGACGGCGACTTCGCGCTCGTCGACATCCGGGGGACGTTCCCCGGCGGCGACGGGACGGACTTCGAGAGGGCGAAGGTCCTCGTCGAGGTCGGCGGGGAAGAGACGCTCCCCGAGATGTCCGCCCACCTGAGGAACGCCGAGGCAGGGGTCACGGTCAGCTTCCAGAAGGACTTCCCGTCCGAGGGGGTCGACCCCGAGTTCGCCGGGAAGTCCGTCCTCTACCACGTCCAGCTCCACGCCCTGAAGAAGCGCGTCCTCCCCGAGTGGGACGACGAGCTCGCCCGCCAGGTCCTCAAGCCGCGCGAGGGCGAGGCGCCGGAAGGGGCGGGGATGGAGATGCTGAAGGCCGAGGTCGCGAAGGGCCTCGCGCGGGAGAAGGAGCAGGGGCTGAAGGAGAAGCGCCGGCGGGCCGTCCTCGACGCCCTCCTCGCCCTGAACCCCGTCGACGCCCCCGAGTCGATGGTCACGGCCGAGGTCGACTCCTCGCTCCAGCAGTACGCGCGCTTCCTCGCCTCCCAGGGGATGGACCTGAAGGAGGCGAAGCTCGACTGGAACAAGCTCCGCGAGGAGGCCCGCCCGTCGGCCCTCCGCCGCGTCAAGGAGTACCTCCTCCTCGACGCCGTCGCGGACGCGGAGAAGCTCTCCGTGAGCGACACCGAGCTCGACGCCGACCTGAAGCGCCGCGCCCGCGGGATGGGCGTCGCCTTCGCCGAGCTGAAGTCCCAGCTCGCGAAGAACGACCGCCTCGACGGGATCCGCGAGGAGCTCCGGATCGACAAGGCGCTCGAGCTCCTGCTGACGGAAGCCGTCGCGGCCTCCTGAGCGGAGAAGGGGAGAGGAGGGAACGCATGCTGATCCCGATGGTCATCGAGCAGACGAACCGGGGGGAGCGGGCGTACGACATCTACTCCCGGCTCCTGAAGGACAACGTCATCTTCCTCGGGACCGCGATCAACGACGAGGTCGCGAACCTCGTCATCGCGCAGATGCTCTTCCTCGAGGCGGAGAACCCCGAGAAGGACATCACGCTCTACATCAACAGCCCCGGCGGCTCCGTGACGGCCGGCCTCGCGATCTACGACACGATGCAGTACGTCAAGCCCGACGTCGCGACCTACTGCATCGGCCAGGCCGCCTCGATGGGGGCCGTCCTCCTCGCCGGCGGCAAGAAGGGGAAGCGGGCCGCGCTCCCGAACGCCCGCGTCCTGATCCACCAGCCGCTCGCCTACGGCCTCGAGGGGCAGGCGTCCGACATCGAGATCCACGCCCGCGACCTCGTCCGTATGAAGAAGCGCCTGAACGAGATCCTCTCGACCCACACGGGACAGCCGTTCGAGCGGATCGAGCAGGACACGGACCGCGACAACATCTTCGAGGCCGAGGCCGCGAAGGAGTACGGACTCATCGACATGGTGATCCGGAACCGGGAGTGACGGCCGTCACTCCGCGACCGTCCCCGCGGCCGGCCCCGGCCGGCGCGGGGCGCTAGAATTCCCCCGGAAAGGGTCTCGACAGGGATGACGAAGAAAGCCGGCTCCGGCGAGGTCCTCCGTTGCAGCTTCTGCAACAAGTCGCAGCGCGACGTGAAGAAGCTCATCGCGGGGCCGACGGTCTACATCTGCGACGAGTGCGTCGACATCTGCCTCGACATCATCGCGGAGGACCGCGTCCTCGACCAGGCCAAGCCCGAGTCGAAGCTCCCGAAGCCGCGCGAGATCAAGGAGTTCCTCGACGAGTACGTCGTCGGCCAGGAGCAGGCGAAGAAGAAGCTCGCCGTCGCGGTCTACAACCACTACAAGCGGATCGACTACTTCGAGCGGAACCGCAAGCTCGACGTCGAGCTCCAGAAGTCGAACATCCTCCTCATCGGGCCGACGGGGACCGGGAAGACGCTCCTCGCCCAGACGCTCGCCAAGATGCTCTCGGTCCCCTTCACGATCGCCGACGCCACGACCCTCACCGAGGCGGGCTACGTCGGCGAGGACGTCGAGAACATCATCCTGAAGCTCTACCAGGCGGCGGGGCAGGACAAGGAGAAGACGGAGCGCGGCATCGTCTACATCGACGAGATCGACAAGATCGCCCGCAAGGGGGAGAACCCGTCGATCACGCGCGACGTCTCCGGAGAGGGGGTCCAGCAGGCCCTCCTGAAGATCCTCGAGGGGACGGTCACGAACGTCCCGCCGCAGGGCGGCCGGAAGCACCCGCACCAGGAGTTCATCCAGATCGACACGACGAACATCCTGTTCATCTGCGGGGGGGCGTTCGTCGGCCTCGAGGACATCATCGGGCGCCGGCTCACCGAGAAGCAGATGGGCTTCGGCGCGAAGATCGAGTCGAAGAAGCAGAAGCGCGCGGGCGACACGCTCGAGAAGGTCCACCCGGAGGACCTCATCAAGTTCGGGATGATCCCCGAGTTCATCGGGCGCGTCCCGGTCGTCGCGACGCTCCACGACCTCGACCGGGCGGCCCTCGTCTCCATCCTGAGGGAGCCGAAGAACTCCCTCATCAAGCAGTACCAGACGCTCCTCGAGTTCGAGAACGTCGGGCTCCGCTTCACCGACGACGCCGTCGAGGAGGTCGCCGACGAGGCGATGAAGCGGACCCTCGGCGCGCGCGGCCTCAAGGTGATCCTCGAAGAGCTCATGCTCGACGTGATGTACCGCGTCCCCTCCGAGGAGGAGATCGAGGAGTGCGTCATCACGAAGGACGTCGTCCAGCGGCGCGCCGCGCCGATCCTGTCGCTCCGGAAGGCCGGTTGACGGCCCTTCCCCCGGCGACGAGGCGGCCCGCGCGAACCGCGCGGGCGCCCGAGCCCCCGACCGCGAGGTAGACCGGCATGACTTCTCCCGCGACCCCTCCCGAACGGCCCGCGACGCGGACGCTGCCGCTCGTGCCCCTCCGGGACATGGTCGTCTTCCCGAAGATGATGGCGCCCTTCGTCGTCGGCCGCGCCTCGTCGATCGCCGCGCTCGAGGCGGCCCTCCTGACGACGGACAAGAGGATCTTCCTCGCCGCCCAGCGCGACCCGAAGGTCGACGAGCCGGCCCCGGCGGACATCCACGACGTCGGCGTCGTCGCGACGGTCGTCCAGTCGCTGAAGCTCCCGAACGGCCACATCAAGGTGATGGTCGAGGGAGTCTCCCGGGGCGTCATCCGCGCCTTCGCGCCCGCCCCGGGGCACCGCGAGGTCGAGGTCGAGACCGTCGAGGCGAAGCCGCTCCCGGCCGGCGCGGCCGAGGTCGGGCCCTACCTCCAGAAGGTGCTCGGCGTCTTCGAGCAGTACGCGAAGCTCTCGCACCAGCTCGCCTACGAGGGGCTCCTCGCCTCGCTCACCCTCGACGACCCCGACGTCTTCGCGGACATGCTCGCGGGCCACCTCCCGGCCGCCATCGCGACACCGGAGAAGCAGGCCCTCCTCGAGACGGTGAACCCCCTGGAGCGCCTCCAGAAGCTGCAGGACCTGCTGGAGATCGAGATCGAGAAGATCAACATCGATCGCCGGATCAACAACAAGGTCAAGAAGCAGATGGAGCGGGCCCAGAAGGAGTACTACCTCAACGAGAAGATCAAGGCGATCCACCAGGAGCTCGGGCGCAAGGACGACAAGTCCGACGAGCTCGAGGAGCTGAGGCAAAAGGTCGAGAGCGCCGGGATGCCGAAAGACGTCAAGGAGAAGGCGCTCGCCGAGCTGAAGCGGCTCGAGGCGATGCCGAACGTCTCGGCCGAGGCGACGGTCTCGCGGAACTACATCGACTGGCTCGTGAACGTCCCGTGGAAGAAGGCCTCGCGCGAGTCGAAGGACATCAAGAACGCCGAGAAGGTCCTGAACGAGGACCACTACGGCCTCGAGAAGGTCAAGGAGCGGATCCTCGAGTTCCTCGCGGTCCGCCAGCTCGTCACCGAGACGAAGGGGTCGATCCTCTGCTTCGCCGGCCCCCCCGGCGTCGGCAAGACCTCCCTCGCCAAGTCGATCGCGCGGTCGCTGAACCGCAAGTTCGTGCGGCTCAGCCTCGGCGGCGTGAGGGACGAGGCCGAGGTCCGCGGCCACCGCCGGACCTACATCGGCGCCTTCCCGGGCCAGATCATCCAGCTCATGAAGAAGGCGGGGACCGTCAACCCCGTCTTCCTTCTCGACGAGGTCGACAAGATGTCGATGGACTTCCGCGGCGACCCGTCCGCGGCGCTCCTCGAGGTCCTCGACCCCGAGCAGAACCACGCCTTCGTCGACCACTACCTCGACGTCGAGTACGACCTCTCGAAGGTGATGTTCATCGCGACGGCGAACGTGATCCACCCGATCCCGCCCGCGCTGAAGGACCGGATGGAGATCATCAGCCTCTCGGGCTACACGCCGAACGAGAAGCTCGCGATCGCGCGGCAGTTCCTCGTCCCGAAGCAGGTCAAGGAGAACGGGCTCTCGCCCGAGCAGGCCCGCTTCGACGACTCCGGCATCTACGGCCTCATCGAGAAGTACACCCGCGAGGCGGGGGTGAGGAACCTCGAGCGGGAGATCGCTTCCGTCTGCCGGAAGATCGCCCGGAAGGTCGTCGCGGAGGAGTCGGGAGCGGCGAAGGAGGGGATCACCGTCACGGCGGAGAACCTCCCCGGCTTCCTCGGCAAGCCGAAGCACCGCCCGGCGAGGAAGGGGGAGAAGGCCGAGGTCGGCCTCTCCACCGGGCTCGCCTGGACCGAGGCCGGCGGCGACGTTCTCCACATCGAGACGACGCTCATGCGCGGGAAGGGGAACCTCGTCCTGACGGGCCAGCTCGGCGACGTCATGCAGGAGTCGGCCCGCGCGGCCCTCTCCTACGTGCGGAGCCGCGCGGAGCTCTACGGCGCGGACCCCGACTTCTACGAGAAGAAGGACATCCACGTCCACATCCCGGAGGGGGCGATCCCGAAGGACGGCCCCTCGGCCGGGATCACGATGGCGACCTCGATCCTCTCGGCGGTCACGAACATCGCCTGCCGGAAGGACCTCGCCATGACCGGGGAGATCACGCTCCGCGGGAAGGTCCTCCCCGTGGGCGGCATCAAGGAGAAGCTCCTCGCCGCCTACCGCGCCGGGATCACGACGATCGTCCTCCCGCGCGAGAACGAGAAGGACCTCGACGACCTTCCGGAGGAGATCCGGAACGTCCTCGAGACGCACCTCGTCGACGACGTCGACGAGGTCGTCCGGCTCGCCCTCGAGAGCGCCCCCGTCGCCGCCCCGCCGAAGCCGGTCCCGGCCGAGACGGGAACGACGCCCCCGTCCACCCTCGCTCACTGACCCGCCGTGCGGCCCCGCGAGGGGCCGCACGGACCGGCCCCGTCTCCCCGGATTTCTGCGACATGGCCCGGAACGAGCACCCCGAATCCCGCACGCCCAAGTCCGCGCGGGCGGTCTCCGTGAGGAGTCCGCTCGGACGGTCCGTCCGTCTCGAGCTCCCGGCCCACCGGGCCGGGGAACGGCCCCGCGGCCTCCCGCTCCCTTCGGTCGTCGTCCTCGGCCGGTCGAACGTCGGGAAGTCGAGCCTCCTGAACGCCCTCCTCGCGACGAAGGTCGCGCGGGTCTCGCAGACCCCGGGCCGGACCCAGGCGCTCCACTGGTACCGGGTCGACGACGCGTTCCACGTCGTCGACTGCCCCGGCTACGGCTGGGCGAAGACGGCCCGCGCCTCCCGGGAGCGCTTCTCGGAGCTCATCGAGGAGCTCCTGACGGGCGAACGCCGGCCCGACCTCGCCCTCCTCCTCGTCGACGGCCGGCTCGCCCCCCAGGAGTCCGACGCGTCGATGGCCCTCTTCCTCCGGCACGCGGGGATCCCGACCGTCGTCGCCGCGACGAAGTGGGACGCCGTGAAGCCGTCGCAGAGGGTCCGGCACCTCCGGGCCCTCGCCGCCGGGTTCGAGGATTCCGAACGCCCCCTCCTGCCCGTTTCGTCCGAAACGGGCGAAAATCTGCCCACCCTCGGCCGTCTTCTCAAGGACCGGCTCGCCGGAAGGGCCCGGGAGGGCGCCGCGCCCGCGGCGGCCCCGGGACCGACACAGAAGGAGTCCTGATGCCCCGCCGCAAGGTCCCCGGAACCGACTACGTCACCCCGGCGATCGACCCGAACGACCTCCCGAACGACGTGGACGAGCAGGTCTCGCCCGAGCTCGAGAGCGCGCCGATGCTCGACATCCGGACGCTGCACAACACCCCGATGCCGCAGCTCCTGAAGATCGCGCAGGAGCTGGAGGTCGAGGGGGCCGCGGCGCTCCGCAAGCAGGAGCTCATCTTCAAGGTGCTCCAGGCGCAGACGGAGCGGATGGGCCTCATCTTCTCGGAGGGGGTCCTCGAGGTGCTGCCGGACGGCTTCGGCTTCCTCCGCGCCCCCGAGTACAACTACCTCGCCGGGCCCGACGACATCTACGTCTCGCCCTCCCAGATCCGCAAGTTCGGCCTGAGGACGGGGGACACGATCTCGGGTCAGATCCGCCCGCCGAAGGAAGGGGAGCGCTACTTCGCCCTCATCAAGGTCGAGGCGGTCAACTTCGAGCACCCCGACGTCGCGCGCGAGAAGATCCTCTTCGACAACCTGACGCCGCTCTACCCGCAGGAGCGGATCCGGCTCGAGACGCCGAACATGTCCTCGCGCGTCCTCGACCTGATCGCCCCGGTCGGAAAGGGGCAGCGCGGCCTCATCGTCGCCCCGCCCCGGACCGGCAAGACGATGCTCCTGCAGGCGCTCGCGAACTCGATCACGACGAACCACCCCGAGGTGACGCTCATCGTCCTCCTCATCGACGAGCGGCCCGAGGAGGTCACCGACATGCAGCGGTCGGTGAAGGGCGAGGTCATCAGCTCGACGTTCGACGAGCCGGCGACGCGCCACGTCCAGGTCGCCGAGATGGTCATCGAGAAGGCGAAGCGGCTCGTCGAGCACAAGCGCGACGTCGTCATCCTCCTCGACTCGATCACGCGCCTCGCCCGCGCCTACAACACGACCTGCCCGCCGTCGGGCAAGGTCCTCTCCGGCGGCGTCGACGCGAACGCGCTCCAGAAGCCGAAGCGCTTCTTCGGCGCGGCGCGGAACGTCGAGGAGGGGGGGTCGCTCACGATCATGGCGACGGCCCTCATCGACACCGGCTCGCGGATGGACGACGTCATCTTCGAGGAGTTCAAGGGGACGGGGAACATGGAGATCCACCTGGATCGCCGGCTCGTCGACCGCCGCGTCTTCCCGTCGATCGACATCAACAAGTCGGGGACGCGGAAGGAAGAGCTCCTCATCGAGAAGGCGGAGCTCAACCGGATCTGGATCCTCCGCAAGGTCCTCACGCCGCTCTCGACCGTCGAGGCGATGGAGCTCCTCCTCGAGCGGCTCGAGAAGTCGAAGACGAACCTGGAGTTCCTCAGCTCGATGTCGGCGGGCTGACGGCGGGTCCGGGGCGGGGGCGCGACGTGCCGGACGGGGGCGGCGCCGCGGGGTCGGCCCCGGGCGGGCTGCGGCGGAGGACGCTCTCGTGGCGGGCCGCCCTCGTCCTCGTCTGGGTCGCCGACGTCGCGATCCACGCGAGGCCCCTCGGCCGGGTCGTCCTCCCCGCCCTCGACGAGGGGGTCTACCTCTACGCGGCGCGCCTCATGGCCGACGGGCTCGTCCCCTACCGGGACTTCTTCCTCTCCCACCCGCCGTTCCTGATGGCGGCCGCCGCCGCGGGGCTCTCGGCCTGCCGTTTCGACGTCCCGCTCTTCTCCTTCCTCTACGTCTGCTGGGTCTTCTCCGCCGTCTTCCCGCTCGCCCTCGTCGTGAGGCGGCTGGGCGGTTCGCGGACCGCCGCGATCCTCGCGGGCGTCCTCCTGAGCCTGTCCGCCGTCTTCGCGGGGAACGACGGGCACTTCTTCGCGCTGCGGCAGGCGAGCGCCCCTCTCCTCCTCTGGGGCCTGGCGGCCCTCCTTCGCGGCCGACACGCGACGGGCGGCGCCCTCCTCGGGGCGTTCGCCGTCGGGGTCGTGACGAACGTCGTCCTCGCGGGGTCCGTCCTCGTCGCCTGGGTCCTCCTGGGAACGGACCCCGGGCGGGGCCGCCCGAAGGCCGTCGCGCGCGCCGCGATGCCGTTCCTCGTCGTGACGGCCGCCTCCCTCGCGATCGTCCTCTCGATTCCGAGGGGGGCCGAGAACGTCTTCGGAGTCCAGGTCGACCGTCCCCGGGCGACCCTGGCGGAGCGGGCCGGGCAGCTGCGCCGGGGGGGAGTCGCCGCCGACGTGCCTCTGCTCGCGGTCGGCCTCCTCGGGGCCGCGCTCGCCGGAGGCCGCGCGCGCCTGCCGGGCCTGGCGCACGCCCTGGCGATGCCCGTGATCCTCCTCGGTCCGAACACCTTCTACCCGCACTACCTCGCGCTCTTCGTCCCGGGCCTCGCCGCCTCCGCGGCCCTCGTCGTGGACCGGCTGCGGGGCGCGAGCGTCGGGCGCTCCCGGCTCGCAGGCGCGGGCCTCCTTGCGGTCTCGTTCCTGGTCCCCGGGCGCCAGGTCCTCGCGACGGCGTTCCGCGGGGAGACGGAGGAGGTCCTGAAGACGATCGAGGTCCTCTCGCGCTGTCCCGAGCCGCTGCTCGCCTACGAGCCGATCTACGCGCTCCACGCCCGCCGGCTCCTGACCTATCACTACCACGTCGCGGACGTCCGGTTCCTCCGGGCGGACCGCCGGAACCTCGACTCCGCCGTCTTCGACCGCCTCGTCGCCGGGAGCGGGACGGTCCTCGTCGAGCCGTACTTCGCGTCGCTGCTCACGCCGGAACGGCGGAGGGCGCTCGAGGAGTCGTTCGTCCCGGTCCGCACGGGCGCGCAGCACGTCGTCCTCGTCCGCCGGCCCGCGGCCGGCCCTCCGGCCGTGCCCGCGCCGCCGCGCTGATCAGCGCCGCTTCAGGCCGAGGATCGAGAGGAAGAACGACGCGAAGAGGCCGTGCGCGCCGAGGACGAGGAGGAGCGCGCCCGGGATCATCCGCCGCATCGTGATCGAGTAGTCGAGATAGCTCCAGCCGGAGGAGGCCCACTCGACCGCGACGGAGCCGCAGAGGCCGGCGCCGCCGAGGAGGAGGAGGGCGCTCGCGACGAGCCCCGTCTCGAGCGTCACGACCCGGAAGAGGCGTCCGAGACGCGGGTCCTCGGGGAGGAGCCCCTCCGTGACGGCGAAGACCTTCGCGAAGACGGCGAACGTGACCGCCTCGACTCCGGCGAGGACCATCACGGCGGCGCCGAGCATCGCGTGGACGTCGAGCGTCGCGGCGCCGACGTGCCGGGGCCGCGGGAAGAGCCAGGCGAGGAGGCCGGCGCCGGCGAGGACGAGGAGAAGCCCCGGCCAGAGGTAGAGCCACCGGGGCGAGTACATGAGGAGGAAGCGGAGGTGCCGCCAGCCGTCGCGCCAGGTGCGCAGGTGCGGCGGGCGCGACCGGCCGTCCTTGCGGAGCGTGACGGGGACCTCGGCGATCCTGAGGCCGAAGAGCGCGGCTTTCACGACCATCTCGCTCGCGAACTCCATCCCCGTCGTCTTCAGCCCGAGCCGGTCGACCGCCTCCTTCCGGAACGCGCGGATGCCGCAGTGGAAGTCGGAGGTCGGGACGCGGAAGAAGAGCCGGCCGAGGAAGGAGAGGACGGGGTTCCCGAGCCAGCGGTGGAGGAACGGCATCGCGCCCGGCTCGATCCGGCCGCGGAAACGCGAGCCCATGACGAGGTCGTGCCCCTCCTCGAGCTTCGCGACGAAGCGCGGGACCTCGCCGAAGTCGTACGAGTCGTCCGCGTCGCCCATCACGACGTGGCGCCCCTTCGCGGCGGCGATGCCTCCGAGGAGGGCTGCGCCGTAGCCCCGCTCCGGGACGTCGACGACGCGGGCGCCGGCGCGCCGCGCGATCTCCTGCGAGCCGTCCGTCGAGCCGTTGTCGGCGACGATGACCTCGCCGGCGAGAGAGGAGGCGGCGATCGTCTCGACCGCCCGGCGGACGCAGCGCTCGAGGGTCTCGGCCTCGTTCAGGCAGGGCAGGACGACGGAGACGAGGAGCGGGGCCGTTCCCATCCCGCGATTATCGACCGGCGGCGGCGCGGATCCCGCGTCGTAAGATCGCGCCGCCCATGACGCCCGCGATCCCCGTCTCCGTCGTCGACTTCGTGAACGCCTGGCCCGTGACCTGGGGCTTCCTCAGGGGCGCGATCGAGGGGTTCCTCCCGATCACCGACGTCCCCTCCGCGTGCGCGGACCGCCTCGCGCGCGGCGAGGTCCAGGCGGGGATCATCCCGGCGATCGAGGCGGCCCGGATCCCCGGCGTGAGGATCGTCCGCGGGGTCGGCATCGCCGCGTGGGAGCGGGTGAGGAGCGTCCTCCTCGTCTCGCGCGTCCCGTTCGAGCGGGTGCGGAGCGTCGCACTCGACACGAGCTCCCGCTCCTCGGCGGCGATGACCCGGATCCTCCTCGCCGACCTCTACGGCGCCTCGCCCGAGTATCACCGGGCCGTGCCCGAGCTCCCGCGGATGCTCGCCTCCGCCGACGCGGCGCTCCTCATCGGCGACCCGGCCCTCACCGCCGACGTCTCGGGCCTTCGGGTCCTCGACCTCGCCGAGGGGTGGCGCCGGCTGACGGGGCTCCCCCTCGTGACGGCCGTCTGGGCCGTCCGGCGGGACGTCGCCCCGGAGCCGTTCCTCTGGTCGCGCGACTACGCGCGGCCGCGAATCCGGGAGATCGTCGAGGCCGCCGTCGAGCGGACAGGCCTCGACCGCAGGCTCCTGACGGAATACTTCGAGATGAACCTCCACTACGACTTCGACGCGGAGGACGAGCGCGGCCTCGCCGAGTTCTACCGCCGCGCCGCGGCGCACGCCCTGATCCCGTCGCCCGAGCTCCCCCCCTTCGCGGGCGTCCCGCTCGTCCCGAGGTCGTTCTCCTGATGGCATCGGCCGCGCCCGGCGCGTTCCTCCCGAACCCTCCGTCCCCCGGCCTCGGGGGCTCGCCGCGCGTCGGCGCGCTGCTCGACCGCGCCGCCGCGGGCGGCCGGCTCTCCCCCGCGGAGGCGGTCGTCCTCCTCGAGGAGGCGCCGCTCCTCGAGCTGGGGGCCGCCGCTGCCGCCGTCCGCCGACGGCTCCACCCCGGGGACGTCGCGACGTACCAGGTCGACCGGAACGTCAACTACACGAACGTCTGCGTCTACCGCTGCTCGTTCTGCGCCTTCTACCGGAAGGCGGGCGACGAGGACGCGTACGTCCTGCCGCTTCCGGAGATCGGCGCGAAGGTCGAGGAGACGCTCGCGCTCGGCGGGACGGGGGTCCTCCTGCAGGGCGGCGTCCACGCCGACCTGCCGTTCTCGTTCTACGAGGAGCTCCTCTCCTTCCTCCGCGACCGCTACCCGCGGATCCACCGCCACGCCTTCTCGGCGCCCGAGATCTGGTTCCTCGCGAAGAAGGAGAAGCTCCCCGTCGCCGAGGTCCTCGTCCGGCTGCGCGAGGCGGGGCTGATGTCGGTGCCCGGGGGCGGGGCCGAGATCCTCGAGGACGGCGTGAGGAAGAGGATCGTCGCGCTCGCGAAGGCGCCCACGGAGAGGTGGGCCGAGGTGCACCGCGAGGCGCACCGGCTCGGGATGCCGACGACGGCGACGATGATGTTCGGGGTGGGCGAGACGTACGCCGAGCGGGTCGCGCACCTCGACGTCGTGCGGCGCGTCCAGGACGCGTCCCTCTCGGAGGGGAAGGAGTCGTTCACGGCGTTCATCCCCTGGACGTTCCAGGAGGAGAACACCGAGCTCGACGGGAAGGTCGAGGTCTCGACCGGGCACGACTACCTCCGGACGCTCGCCGTCTCGCGCCTCTTCCTCGACAACGTCCCGCACGTGCAGGGCTCGTGGGTGACGCAGGGGAAGAAGATCGGGCAGGTGTCGCTCTTCTTCGGCGCCGACGACCTCGGCTCGATCATGATCGAGGAGAACGTCGTCGCCGCGGCCGGCGCGCACAACCGGATGACGCGGGACGACATGGTCGCCCTCATCCGGGACGCCGGCTTCTCGCCGAGGCAGCGCGGCACGGTCTACGAGCGCTGCACGGCCCCCTGCTGTGCGGCGCTGAACGGGGGCTGAGCACGGGCGCCGGCCCCGCGCGGGCCGGGACCCCGTCCCCGTCGTCTCCTCAGGCGGCCCCGTAAGCCGCGGCGAAGGGATCTTCGCCGGGGCGTTTCGTCACCCCGTGGTCGGGATTCGCGGCGAGGTGCTCGAGGAGGTGCCACGCCGTCTCCGCGCCGACGCCGGCCTTCCTCGCCCACTCCTCCGCCGTCCGGAAGGAGCCGAGCTCGCCGCGCATCGCCCCGAGGAGCGCCTTCTGCGCCTCGAGGACGGCGGCGGCGGCCTTCTTCCCCGCCTCGACGCCCGGCTGGTGGTACGCGTTGACTCCGACGAGGAGGGCGTAGAGGCCGACGGTCCGCTCGAAGAGCGCGACGAGCGCGCCGAGGGAGCGGGCGGAGACGTCGGGGACGGTGATCGTGAGCGAGCCGCGCCCCTTCTCCGTCAGCGCCTCGCGCGTGCCGAGGAGGAAGCCGAGGAGGTAGTCGCCCGAGGTGACGTCCTCCTCGACGGCGAGAGAGGGGAGGCCGTCCTGGCGGTCGCGGAGGACCTCGACGAACGTGACGAAGAAGTTCGGGACCCCCTCTCGGAGCTGCTGCACGAAGGCGTGCTGGTCGGTCGACCCCTTGTTCCCGTAGACGGAGATCCCCTGGTGGACGGCGTTCCCCGAGAGGTCCTTCTCCTTCCCGAGCGACTCCATGACGAGCTGCTGGAGGTAGCGCGAGAGGAGGAGGAGCCGGTCTTTGTACGGGAGGACGACCATGTCCTTCAAGCCGCGTCCTCCCGTCTCCCGGTACCAGGCGAGGGCGAGGAGCGCCGCCGGGTTCTTCCCGAGATCCGGGATCCGCGTCGCGGCGTCGCAGGCCCGCGCCCCGTCGAGGAGGGCGTCGACGTCGAAGCCCTGGAGGGCGGCCGGGAGGAGGCCGACGGGCGAGAAGAGCGAGGTCCGTCCCCCGACCCAGTCCCACATCGGGAAGCGGGCGAGCCACTTCTGCCGCTGCGCCCGCTTGTCGAGCTCGCTCCCCTCCTGGGTCACGGCGACGGCGTGGCGCGCGAAGTCGAGCCCCTTGGCGGTGTAGGCCGCCTGCGCCACGAGCATCCCGTTCCGCGTCTCCTTCGTCCCCCCCGACTTCGAGACGACGACGGTGAGCGTGTGCCGGATCCCTCCGGCGGCGGCGATCCGGTCGAGCTCCCGCGCCATGCCGTCGGGGTCGGTGTTGTCGAAGAAGAAGAGACGCATCCGGTCTTCGGCGCCGCCGAGCGCCTCGGAGACGAGCTGCGGCCCGAGGGCCGAGCCGCCGATCCCGACGAGAAGCAGGTTCGTGAAGCGGCTCCCGTTCTCGGGCGCGACCTTCCCGGCGTGGACCTCGGCGGCGAACGCCCGGACCCGCGCGAGCGCCTCCTCGACGTGCATCTTCACGACCGGGTCGGGAGCGAGCTCGGGGGCGCGGAGCCAGTAGTGGCCGACGCGCCGCCCCTCGTCGGGGTTCGCGACGGAGCCCGACTCGAGCGCGGCCATGCCCGAGAACGCCGCCGGGAACGCCTCGAGGAGGAGCGGGTCGCTCGTCCTCGCGTGCGTCGGGAGGCAGGTCCGGGAGACGTCCACGAGGAGCCCGGTCGACGGCACGTGGGCGGAGAGGCTGCGGAGCCGGGCAAGGGAGGCTTCGGTCACGGTTCACCTCGGCGGGCGTTGGCTGGGATCCGCTTAGACTAACCGGAAAGGAGCGTCCCATGGCCGAAGGGAAGAAGCTCGTCCTCGGGATCGACGTGGGGGGGACGAAGGTCCTCGCGGGTGTTGTCGACGAGGGGTGGCGGGTCCTCGGGCGCGGGAAGGTGAAGAGCCCGTTCCGGGGAGGGCCCGCCGAGATGACGGAGGCGCTCGTCGCGGCGGCCGACGCGGCCCTCGCAGAAGCCGGGGCCGGGCGGGAGGCGGTCGCCGCGATCGGTCTCGGCGTCCCGGGGCCGCTCGACGCGGAGCGGACGACGCTCCTTCGGGCGATGAACCTCGGCGTCGAGCGGTGGGAGATCCCCTCCGCGCTCGAGCCGGCGTTCCCGGGGATCCCGAAGCGCCTCGAGAACGACGTCCGCGCCGCGGCGCTCGGCGAGGCACGCCTCGGCGCCGCGAGGGGGGAGCGGCTCGTCGTCGCGATCTGGATCGGGACGGGGATCGGCGGAGCGGTCCTCCTCGACGGGCAGCTCTGGCTCGGGAGGAACCGGAACGCGGGCGAGATCGGCCAGAGCTACGTCGACCTGAGGAAGGCCGGCGACGGGACGATCGACGGGACCCTCGAGGGGATCGGGGCCAAGGTCGGGATGACCGCCTTCATGCGGCGCCGGATCGAGAAGGGGGAGCGGACGTCCGTCGCCCGTTCCGTCCTCGAGAAGGACGGGCGGCTCAAGGGCTCGGAGCTCCGGAAGGCGATCGCCGCGGGGGACGCCCTCGTGGAGCGCGCCGTCGCGCGCTCGGCCCGTGCCGTCGGGATCACGATCGCGACGCTCTGGAACGTCTTCTCCCCCGACCTCTTCGTCCTCGGCGGCGGCGTCTCGGAGGACGTCGGGGACGTCTACGTCGACCAGGTGAGGGCGGCCGCGAGCCGGCACGCCTTCTTCACGGACCTCGCCGAGGTCCGGATCGTCCGCTCGGCGCTCGGCGACGACGCCGGGATGCTGGGGGCGGCCGTCCTCGCGCGGGAGGGGCACGGCGGAAGGCCGTAGGGCGGGGCAAGCGACTCTCCCGGATCGACTTGCGCCCGGTTTGACCTTCGCGGGGCGGGCCCCGACAATCGAAGGTTCGTGAGCTGCTCCTCCTGCTCCCTCGGGACCCTCGCCAATCCCGGCGGCAACTACGTCGGGGTCCGCCTCGCGGACGCCTCGGACGGGAAGGTGACCCTCGTCTTCGCGGGCGAGGTCTCCGTCCGGAAGGGGGAGCGGATCGTCGTCGAGACGGAGGAGGGGCCCGAGTTCGCCGAGGTGACGACCCTCTCCCCGCTCCTCGCGAAGCCCTGCTCCCAGAAGAAGGCGAAACGCCTCCTGCGGCTCGCCTCCGACTCCGAGTCGGCCGACTTCGCCGAGCGCCTCGAGCTGCAGGAGGAGGCCGCCCGCTTCGCCGCGAAGCGGATCGCCGACACGCGCCTCCCCGTGAGCCTCGTGAAGTGCGTCGTCCCGTTCGACCGCCGTCGGATCAGCGTCCTCTACTCCTCCGACGAGCGGGCGAACCTCCGCGACCTCTGCCGCGAGATGTCCGACCGCTTCCGCGTCCGCGTCGAGGCGCGGATGGTCGGCGTCCGCGACGAGACGAAGATCGTCGGCGGGATCGGACCGTGCGGTCTGACGCTCTGCTGCTCGACGTGGCTGAAGGGCTTCCACCCCGTCACGATCCGGATGGCGAAGCTCCAGGGGATCACGCCGAACCCGTCGAAGCTGACCGGGATGTGCGGCCGCCTGAAGTGCTGCCTCGCCTACGAGCTCGAGGGGGGCATCGAGGCGGCGCGGCGGCTCGGGAGCAAGGGGGCCGAGAAGAAGGACGAGCAGCGGAAGGGGCCGCCCGCCCCGCCGCCTCCGGAGCCCGCGCCCGCCGCCTGACGTTCCCGGGTCGGGTAGACTCGCCGGAACAGATCCCGCCCGCGGACCCCGTTCCCGAAGGAGCCGCAATGCCGCCCGTGCGCAAGCCCCCGATGCCCCCGTCTCCGCCGGCCGCCCCGGCCGCCGACAGCGAGCTGGCGCCGCGGAAGCTGATCCGTCCGGCCCTCTCCGACGTCCGCCGCGACGCCGCGCCGAGGGGCACCCGAAAGGGGGCGCCTCCCGACACGACGAACGCCGAGTCGTTCTACTACTTGAAGCAGATGCAGGCGCGGACCCCGATCGTCGTCCGGCTCGTCGACGGCGAGGAGCTCCGCGGCTGGATCGAGTGGTACGACAAGGACGCGATCAAGCTGAACCGCGAGAACGCGCCGAATCTCCTCCTCCAGAAGAGCGCGATCAAGTACCTCTACAAGGAGGAGGAGGAACGCCAGTTCCGGCGCCGGAGGGCGCGCGTCGAGCGCGAGGACGGCGGGCGGGGCGGCGCCCCCGGCGGCGGCGCGCCCGGCTGAGGCCGCGCCCCGCGGCGGCGGGGCCGGGGAGCTAGACTCCCCTCATGAAGACCGAGAAGCTCACGCGCGAAGCCCTGTCCGCTTTCGCCGCGGAGAACCGGGAGGCTTTCGAGGCCCTTCTGAAGGACTTCGTGGAGATCCCGAGCGTCTCCGTGGACCCGACCCGGAAGGACGCGATCCGCGAGGCCGCCAAGCTCGCGGCGGACGTCGTCCGCCGGTTCGGCGGCGAGTCGCGGATCCTCGAGACCGACGGACACCCGATCGTCGCCGGGGCGTGGGGGAGGAACCCGCTCTGGCCGACGGTGACGGTCTACAACCACCTCGACGTGCAGCCCGCCTCGAAGGAGGCGGAGCCGTGGGCGACGGAGCCGTTCACCTTCACGAAGAAGGGGGACCGCTACTTCGGCCGCGGCACGACGGACGACAAGGGTCCGGCGCTCACGGCGCTCTGGGGGATCAAGGCCGCGCTCGACGCCGAGCTGCCGGTGAACCTCCGGGTCCTCTGGGAGTTCGAGGAGGAGATCGGCTCCCCGAGCTTCGAGAAGGCGGTCGCGGCGAACGCGGGCCTCCTCGCGACGGACTCCGTCCTCGTCTCCGACACGATCTGGATCGCCCGCGGCAAGCCCGCCTGCCCGGCCGGGCTCCGCGGCCTGCAGGGCTTCCTCTTCACGCTCGAGACGGGCGAGACGGACCAGCACTCGGGCGTCTGCGGCGGCGCGGCGAGGAACCCCATGGCCGAGCTGATGAAGCTCGTGAACGAGTGCTTCGACGGGGCGACGGGCCGGGTGAAGATCCCGGGCTTCTACGACGACGTCGTCCCGCCGACGAGGAAGGAGCTCGAGGACTTCAGGCGCTCCGGCTTCACCGTGGCGGGCTTCAAGAAGGACCACCTCTTCAAGTCGCTCCGGACGAACGACGCCCTCGACCTGATGAAGCGGATCTGGGCGCAGCCGACGTTCGAGGTCCACGGGATGGTCGGCGGCTACACGGGACCGGGAGTCAAGACGGTCATCCCGCCGAGCGCCGAGGTGAAGGTCTCCTGCCGGCTCGTCCCGAACCAGACGGGCGAGAAGATCGCGAGGCTCGTCACGAGGTTCGTGAAGTCGAGGAACAGGGACGTCGTCGTCCACGTCAAGAACCGCCTCGACCCGTACCAGGGGAAGACCGAAGGGCCGCTCGCGGAGGCCGTGAAGCGCGCGATGAAGTTCGGCTTCAGGCGCGAGCCCGTCTTCGTCCGCGAGGGGGGCTCGATCGGCGCCGTCGTGACGATGGAGAAGGTCCTGAAGTGCCCCGTCATCTTCCTCGGCCTCTCCCTCCCCGAGCACGGCTACCACGCCCCGAACGAGAACTACGACTGGGAGCAGGCCTCCGGCGGCATCGCCTCCTTCACCCGCTACTTCGCGGAAGTCGCCTCGCTCGGCAAGCCCTCGAAGATCGCGAGGCCCGGCCCGCGCCCGGCGAAGCCGGCGAAGAGGGCCGCGAAGAAGGGGAGGAAATAGCCCACGGTCCCGCGCCCTCCGCTCCGTCCGAACGAACGAAGCCCCCGCGACGAGCGGGGGCTTTCCCTTGACGGGCGTCGGGGAAGAGGGCAGACCGAGAGACCGAGAGACCGAGAGACCGAGAGACCGAGAGACCGAGAGACCGAGAGACCGAGAGACCCGCAAGCCACTTCGCAGGGGCTCACGAGTCGCGGACGGGAGGGGCATCCCGCAGCTCGCTCTGCGCGCGCGCGACCCGCATCGGCTCCGCTGCGCGGGCCGCCGGCGAGCGCGCAAGCTCCTCGCTCCGCTCGTCGAATCGGTGCGCGCTCGTACCCCGGCGGCCTGCTCGCAGAGCCGTGCGGGTACCCCGCACGTGCTCGAACGCTCGCTCGCGGGACGCCCCTCCCGTCCGCTCACGGGAGAGGCAAGGCGAGCGCTCGATGGCGCGTGAATCGGGGTCTGGTCTACGTTCTACACTCTGCTCGATGAGCGAACCGCAGGCTCCTCGCGAAGTCGTCCGTCGGTGGGTCGAGGCATTCAACCGCGAGGACGTGGACGCCCTAACGTCGATGTACACGGAGGACGCGGTGAACCACCAGGTCGCGGAGGCGCCGGTCGAGGGGCGCGAGGCGATCCGGCGGATGCTCGCCGAGGGCTTCGCGGCGGCGCGGATGGTCTGCATCGTGGAGAACGTCTTCGAGGACGGCGAGTGGGCGATCCTCGAGTGGCGCGACCCGCTTGGATTGCGGGGCTGCGGCTTCTTCCACGTCGTGGGCGGGGAAATCGTGTTCCAGCGGGGCTACTGGGACAAGCTCACGTTCCTGCGTGCGCAAGGACTGCCGCTGCCCGGGCCTGCCTGAAGCGAGGCGTTCAGCGACCACTGCGGCCGTAGAGGTAGGGGGGGCTTTTTCCTACCGTCGATGCGCGCAGGAAGTGAGCGGGCGGGCGGGGTGTCCCGCGAGCGACCGTTCGAGCACGTGCGGGGTACCCGCACGGCTCCGCGAGCAGGCCGCCGGATTAGGCGCGCGCGCTGTTTGACGAAGCGAAGCGAGGAGTTCGCGCGCGCCCCGGCGGCCCGCGCAGCGGGGCCGATGCGGGTCGCGCGCGCGCAGAGGTCGCCGTGGGACACCCCGCCCGCCCGCGGATCGAGAGGTCGGACATGAGATACGTGGGCTCTCGGGCTCTCGGGCTCTCGGGCTCTCGGGTGCTCGGGTTCCTGGCTCAGGCGCCTGGGGTCGGCGTCTCCATCTTCGGCTTCGCGCCGTCGAGGCTCAGCCCTTCGGCGTCTCGGCGAGGAGGTCGGCCTTCCAGCGCGAGAGGCCCGTCGCGGCGACGAGGTCGGCGGGGAGGAGCGGGCGGCGCGCGGCGAGCTCGGCGCGGGCGACGTCGACGAGGGCGGCGCGCGAGGCGAGGACGCCGGGGTCGATCCCGAGCTGCCGCGCCACGGCGTCGCGACGCGCCTTGAGACGGTTCACGGCCTTCTCGAGCGCGGGCTCGGGGCGGACGACCTCGCCGCGGCGCGGCGGGGGCCAGCCGGACGGGGGGACGACCGCAGCGGCCTCGAGCGCCTCGCGGACGCGGGCCGCGAAGGCGGGCGGGAGGGCGCGGGGAAAGAGCTCGGAGAGGCGCGTCTCGCCGCCGGCCGCGCGGCGGCAGACCGCGACGAGCGCCTCGTTGTGGAGGACGCGGAACGGCGGGAGGTCGAGCGCGCGGGCCCGCTCCTCGCGGGCGCGCCAGAGCTCGCGGAGGAAGGCACGCTCCTTCGGCGAGAGCGCGTTCGAGCCCTTGATCCTCCAGTCCGTCTCGGGGTCGTCCGGCGCGGGGGAGAAGTCCTGCGCGAGGAGGCGGGCGCACTCCTCGGCGTGCCACTCGAGCCGCCCCTTCGCTCCGAGGTCCGCCTCGAGCGAGGCGACGAGCGCGTGGAGGTGGAGGACGTCGGAGGCCGCGTAGGCGACGAGGGCCGGGCCGAGCGGCCGGCGGCTCCAGTCGGCGCGCTGGCTCGACTTGTCGAGCGTCACGCCGAGGCGTGCGGCGAGGAGGGCGGCGAGGCCGACCTCCTTCTCGCCGAGGAGCTGGGCCGCGAGCATCGTGTCGAAGAGCCGCCGCGGCCGGAAGCCGTGCCCTCGCGAGAGGAGGCGGAGGTCGTAGTCGGCGCCGTGGAGGAGGAGGCGGCGCGCGGAGAGCGCGGCGAAGAGCGGCGCGAGGTCGAGCCCGGCGAGGGGGTCGACGAGCCACGCGGCGCCGTCCCTCGCGAGCTGCAGGAGGCAGACCTTCTCGAAGTAGTGGTGGAAGGAGTCGGCCTCGGTGTCGAGCGCGACGGCGTCGTCGGGGCGCGCCTCGAGATCGGCGACGAGAAGGGAGAGCGCGTCGGAGTCGGCGACGAGGCGAGGCGTTTGTGCGGCGCAAGTCGAGGATTCGGGCGGCGTCACGAGCGAGCGCAAGGGTAGCACCGCGGAGGGCTTTCTCCTTGACTCGCCGAGAAACGGAGGCCGATACTCCGCGTGGGAAAAAGTGGTCGAAAGTGGTCGATCGCCGGCGTAGAGGATGCCGCGGTCGTCACCTCCGCCCCGTTTCCGGGAAGAGAACGATGGAGCGCCTCAGGGGCAGTGCGGAGTCGACGGTCGACGAGAAGGGCCGGTTCAAGGTCCCGGCGGCCTTCCGCGGGGCGATCGAGTCGGCGTACGGAGGCGAGTTCTTCGTCACGTCGGTCACGGGCACGGAGATTTTCGTCTATCCGCTCCCGGTCTGGGCCGCCTTCGAGGAGAAGCTCGCCGCGCTCCCGTTCGTCCACCGCGGACGCCAGAAGTTCCTCGAGCGCTACAACACCTACGGGCAGACGGTGAAGATGGACGGACAGGGGCGCCTCCTCATCCCGGCGCTCCTGCGCGAGACGTCGGGCGTCGGGAGCGAGGTCCTCGTCCTCGGGCAGGCCGACCACCTCAAGGTCGTCGACCGGACCCGCCACTTCGCCGCCCTCTCCGCCGCGCCCGTCACCGATGAGGACTACGACGATCTCGCGCGGGCGCTCTGAGGAAGTGACGGTGTGGAGCCGGCCGTTCACGTCCCCGTCCTCCTCCGCGAGGTCCTCGAGGCGCTCCGGCCCTCGCGCGGGGGCGTCTTCGTCGACGCGACGCTCGGCCTCGGCGGGCACGCGGAGGCGATCCTCGACGCCTCTCCGCACGCGCGGCTCGTCGGGATCGACCGCGACCCCGAGGCCCTCGAGTTCGCGCGCGAACGCCTCGCGCGGTTCGGCGACCGCTTCGTCTCCGTGGAGGGACGCCACGAGGAGCTCGCGCTCCACCTCGACCGGCTCGGCCTCGTCGAGGTGGACGGCGTCCTCGCCGACCTCGGCGTCTCCTCGCTCCAGCTCGACCGGCCGGAGAGGGGGTTCTCGTTCATGAAGGACGGACCGCTCGACATGCGCATGGGACGGACCGGCCCGACGGCCGCCGACCTCGTCGCCGAGCTCCCCGCCGAGGAGCTCGCCCGCGTCTTCCGCGACTACGGCGAAGAGCCGCGCGCGAAGGCGGTCGCCCGCGCCGTCGCGGGCGCGCGGAAGGAAGCCCCGATCCGGACGACGGGCGAGCTCCGGAGCCTCGTCGCGAAGGCCGTCGGGGGCCGCCGCGAGGAGGGGCGCGACCCGGCGACGCGCGTCTTCCAGGCGCTGAGGATCGCGACGAACCGGGAGCTCGTCGAGCTCGAGCGTTTCCTCGACGACGCGATCGCCCGCCTCTCGCTCGGCGGCCGCCTCGCCGTCCTCTCGTACCACTCGCTCGAGGACCGGATCGTCAAGGACGTCTTCCGCGACCGCTCCGCGGGCTGCAGCTGCCCGCCGTCGTTCCCCGTCTGCGTCTGCTCGCGCCGCCGCGTCCTCGCGCTCGTGACGCGAAAGGCGGTGCGGCCCTCGGACGAGGAGGTCCTCGGGAACCGGCGGGCGCGCTCGGCGCGGATGCGGGTCGCCGAGCGGATCGCTCCCGGGCCTCCGAGGTCCGGCTGAGGGGCCGGTGTACGCCGTCCGCCGCCCCGTCGAGAACGTCTACCTCGTCCGCGAGCCCGACCGACGGCGGACACGGGAGCTCCTCGCCCTCCTCCTCGCCACGATCCCGCCGATGGCCGTCCTCTTTGCGGCGATCTGGACGAACCTCGAGACCTTCCGGCTCGGCTATCAGGTCGACCGCCTCCAGAAGCTGAAGGAGACGCTCGTCGAGAAGCAGCGCGAGCTCGAGATGGAGCGGGCGCGCGCCTCGGCGCTCGCGCGGGTGGAGGTCGTCGCCCGCGAGCGCCTCGGCCTCGTGACGCCCGCGCGCGACCAGGTCGTCTTCGTGAGGGACGGCGCGCTCGGGTCCGCGCCCGCGCCCGCAACGCCCGCCCGCCCGGCGCTTCCCGAGCTCCAGGGGCCGCCGGCTCCCGTCCGGACGGAGGAGGGCTTCTGAACCCCGCCGCGACGAGGGCGAACGCCCGCCGTGCCTGGGTCCTCGTCGGCGTCGCCGCGCTCTGGATCCTCGCCCTCCTCGCCCGGCTCGTCGAGCTGCAGGTCGTGCGGCACGACGAGTTCGTCCGGCGGGCGAGGAAGCAGCAGGAGCGGACGGTCGAGCTCGCGCCGCGCCGCGGCGCCATCGTGGACCGCGACGGGCGGCCCCTCGCGGTGACGACGACGGTCGAGTCCGTCTTCGCGATCCCCTCGGACATCGACGAGCCCGGGAAGGTGGCCCGCGCGCTCGCGCCCCTCGTGCGCCAGAGCGCGGCGGAGCTCCGCCGCAAGCTCGCCGACCGCGAGAGGGACTTCGTCTGGGTCGCGCGGCGCGTCTCCGCCGAGACGGCGGCCGAGGTCCGGCGGCGGGCTCTCCCCGGCGTGAGGCTCCTGAAGGAGTCGGCCCGCCGCTACCCCGAGGGGTCGCTCGCCGCTTCCGTCGTCGGCTACGTCGGGACCGACAGCCAGGGGCTCGGCGGGCTCGAGCACAGCTGGGACGAAGAGGTCCGCGGCCGTCCGGCGCGCGTCACCGTCCTGCGCGACGCGGCGCAGCGCTCCTACGCGATCCAGCCCGGCGGCGCGGGGCGCGCGACGGACGAGGTCGAGGGGGCGTCGCTCCGCCTCACGCTCCACGCCTCTCTCCAGCACGTCGCCGAGCGCGAGCTCGCCGCCGTGCGGGCCGAGACCGGCGCCCGCGCGGCGTCGGCCGTCGTCCTCGACCCGGTCTCGGGCGAGATCCTCGCGATGGCCTCCGTCCCGTCGTTCGACCCGAACCGCTGGAACGAGTCGGATGCCCAGGAGCGCCGCTGCCGGCCGATCGCCGACGCCTACGAGCCCGGGTCCACCTTCAAGGTCGTCACCGCCGCGGCGGCGATCGAGGCGGGGACGCTTCGTCCCGACGACGTCGTCGACTGCGGAGGAGGCTCGCTCACGATCGGGCGGACGACGATCCGCGAGCACGGGCGCGCGGCCTGGGCCGCGCTCCCGCTCGTCGACGTCCTCGCGCACTCCTCGAACGTCGGCGCCGCGCACATCGGCCTCGGCCTCGGGAAGGCGGAGTTCCACCGCGCGGTCCGGGCCTTCGGGTTCGGGCGGAAGTCCGGGATCGACCTCGAGGGGGAGAACGCCGGCCTCCTGCGCGAGCCTTCGGCCTGGAGCGCGCTCTCGCTCCCGACGATCTCGTTCGGCCAGGAGATCGGCGTGAACGCCCTCCAGCTCGCGAGGGCCTTCGCGGCGATCGCGAACGGGGGCGTCCTGCCGGCGCCGCACCTCGTCGCCGAGGTCGCGAAGCCGGGCGAGGCGCCGGAACGGCGCGCCGCCGTCCCCGGACCGCGCGCGATCTCCGAGAGGACCGCGGCGGCGATGCGCCGGCTCCTCGTGAAGGTCGTCGAGGAGGGGACGGGGCGCAAGGCGGCGGTCCCGGGCTTCACCGTCGCGGGGAAGACGGGGACGGCCCAGAAGGCGGTGCCGGGGGCGGGCTACTCGGCCGACAAGTACGTCGCCTCGTTCTTCGGCTTCCTCCCGGCGGAGAGGCCGCGCGCCGTCGTCGGCGTCCTCGTCGACGAGCCGCGGGGCCGGACCTACGGGGGCGACGTCGCCGCGCCGGTCTTCGCGGCGATCGCGAGCGAGGTCATGCGCGTCCTCGGCGAGCCGGGACGGCCCGCGCCGGAGAGGGTCACGCCGCCCCTCCTGACGGCGGACCTCTCGCGCGGGGCGGCGCGGGCGACGGGAGAGCTCCCGCGGAGCCTCGTCCCGGCCTCGATCCGCTCCGCCGCGCCTCCTCTCGAGGACCTCGACCGCCTCGCTGCGGGGGAGCGCCTCGTGCCGGACCTCGCGGGGCGGGCCGCGCGCGACGCCGTGCAGGAGCTCGCGCAGCGCGGCTTCGCGGTCCGACTCGAGGGGCACGGGTTCGTCGTCGCGCAGGACCCGGCCGCGGGGACCCCGCTCCCTCGCGGAAGCGCCGTCCGCGTCACCCTCTCGTTCGCGCCGCCCGTCACCGACGCGGCGCTCGACACGGCGTTCGACGCGGAGGGGGTCCTCCCGTGAAGCTCTCGGCCCTCCTCGAAGGGCTCCCGCACCGTCTCGCCGGCCCCGCCGGGGACCCGGAGGTCCGCGGGATCACGCACGACTCGCGGCACGCCGGCTCGGGAGTCCTCTTCGCGGCGTTCCCGGGGAAGAAGCTCGACGGGCGCGCCTTCGTCGCCGACGCCGTCCTCGCCGGGGCGCCCGCGGCCCTCGGCGAGGCCCCGGCGCCGGAGGGGGTGAGCGTCCCGTACGTCGAGGTCGAGAGCCCGCGGCGCGCCGCCGGCCTCCTCGCCGCGCGGCTCGCCGGCGACCCGAGCGGGGCGCTCGTGATGGCGGGCGCGACCGGGACGAGCGGGAAGACGACGACGACGCTCCTCCTCGACGCGGTCCTCGCGGGGGCCCACCCGCGGCGCGGCCTCTTCGGCACGCTCGTCTACCGCTGGGGCGAGGGGGCCGCGGCGACGCTCGACGCCTCCCGGACGACGCCGGAGGCGACGGAGCTCCAGCCGATGCTCGGGGCTCTCGTCGCGGGCGGCGGGACGGCCGCGACCCTCGAGTGCTCCTCCCACGCGCTCTGGCTCGAGCGGCTCGCGGGGTGCCGGTTCGACGTCGCCGTCTTCCTGAACCTGACGCGCGACCACCTCGACGACCACGGGACGATGGAGGCCTACTTCGAGGAGAAGGCGAAGCTCTTCGAGATGCTGAAGCCGGGCGGCTTCGGCGTCGTGAACGCGGACGACCCGTGGGGCCGGAAGCTCCTCGCGCGCCTCCCGCGCGCCACGACGCTCTCCTTCTCCCTCGCGGGCGAGGGCGACGTCGTCGGCGCGGCGCGCCTCTCGTCCTCCGGGATCGCCCTGTGCGTCGAGCGGCCCGCCACGGGCGCGACGGTCGAGATCACCTCGCCGCTCCTCGGCGCCCCGAACGCGGAGAACCTCCTCGCAGCGGCCGCCGCGGCGCTCGCGCTCGGCCTCCCGCCCGCCGAGGTCGGCGCCCGCCTCTCGGCCTTCTCGGCCGCGCCGGGACGCCTCGAGCCGGTGCCGAACGACCTCGGCCTCCTCGTCCTCGTCGACTACGCCCACAAGCCGGGCGCGCTCGAAGGGGTCCTGAAGACGACCCGGGCGCTCGCCGCCGCGCGCGGCGGCACCCTTCGCGTCGTCTTCGGCTGCGGCGGCGACCGCGACAGGGGCAAGCGCCCCGAGATGGGGCGGATCGCCGCCGAGCTCGCGGACGAGGTCGTCGTCACCTCCGACAACCCCCGCTCCGAGGAGCCGGCGGCCATCGCGGCGGAGGTCGCCGAGGGGGCGATCGCCGCCGGCCGGGAGCCGCTCGTCGTCGTCGACCGCCGCGAGGCGATCGCGCGCGTCCTCGCCGGCGCCGCGCCGGGCGACGTCGTCGTCGTCGCGGGGAAGGGGCACGAGACCTACCAGGTGACGGCCGGCGTGAAGGAGCCGTTCGACGACCGGATCGTCGCCCGCGAGGCGCTCGAGGCGCTCGCGCGCGAGAGGGGAGGAGCGCGTTGAGCCTGCTCCTCGGCCCCGACCTTCCCGACGTCTCGCGCGCGGCCGTCTTCGGCCTCGCGAAGTCGGGGAAGGCGACCGTCCGCGCGCTCCTCGAGCGCGGCGTGAGGGTCGTCGGGACCGACGCCGCCCCCGCGGAGAAACTCGGGGAGCTCCCCTCGGACGAACGCCTCGAGCTCGTCCTCGGCGGCCACCCCGCCTCCCTCCTCGAGGGCGTCGACCTCTGCGTCGTCTCGCCGGGCGTCCCGATGGCGATCCCGGCCCTCGACGCCGCGCGCGCCTCCGGGATTCCGGTGATCGCGGAGGTCGAGCTCGCCTCGCGTCTCGTTCCCGGCCTCGTCGTCGGGATCACCGGGACGAACGGGAAGTCGACGACGACGGCGCTCACGGCGGCGCTCCTGAGGGACGCGGGACGGGACGCCGTCGCCTGCGGGAACTTCGGGACGCCCTGGATCGAGTACGCGCTCGGGGCCGCGGGCCCGGGCGCCCCGCCCGCGCCGAGCCGGGTCTGGGTCGTCGAGCTCTCCTCGTTCCAGCTCGAAGGGATCCGGCGCTTCGCCCCCGACGTCGCGGTCCACCTGAACCTCACGCCCGACCACCTCGACCGGTATCGATCCGTCGACGACTACGGCGCTGCGAAGGCGCGGCTCTTCGAGCGGCAGGGAGAGGCCCAGGTCGCCGTCCTGAACGGGGACGACCCGCTCGTCGCGCGGATCCGGACGCGGGCGCGGCGCCTCCTCTTCAGCCGCGCGCGGGCCCTGGAGCTCGGCGCCTGGCTGAAGGACGGGGTCTTCCTCGCGGACGCCACGGGGAAGGGGCCGCGGGCCTACGGCCGCCGCGAGGACCTCCTCCTCCCGGGGGCGCACAACGCCGAGAACGCCCTCGCGGCGCTCGCCGCGACGGTCCCGCTCGGCGTGACGCCCGAGTCCGCCGTCGCGACGTTCCGCTCGTTCAAGGGGCTCCGCCACCGGACGGCGCTCGTGAGGACGCGCGCGGGCGTCTCCTTCTACAACGACTCCAAGGGGACGAACGTCGACGCGACGCTCAAGAGCCTCGAGGGGTTCCCCGACGGGAGCGTCTTCCTCATCCTCGGCGGCAAGGACAAGGGGGACGACTTCCGGCGCCTCCTCCCTCTCGCGACGCGCAAGGCGCGGAAGGTCCTCGCGATCGGCAAGGCCGGGCCGGCCGTGATGCGCGCCCTCGCGGACGGCGTCCCGTGCGAGGAGGCGGGGACGCTCGCCCGCGCCGTCGAGATCGGCGCCGCCGAGGGACGGCCCGGGGACGTCGTCCTCCTCTCTCCCGCCTGCGCCTCCTTCGACCAGTTCGCGAACTACGAGCACCGCGGGGACGTCTTCGAGGAGCTCGTCAAGTCCCTGCCCGAGGCGGGAGGCTGACGTGGCGCGCAAGCTCGCCGTCGACCGCCTCCTCTTCGGCCCCGTCGTCGTCCTCGTCGGCCTCGGCCTCCTGATGATCTACAGCGCCTCGGCGATGCAGACGTTCCACCCGAGGTCGGGGGGGCCGTCGCAGCCGCTCTTCTTCGTCTTCAAGCAGGGGGTCGCGCTCCTCGTCGGCGCCGGCCTCGCGTTCGCCGCCGCGAAGCTCGACCACCGGCGGCTGAACGACCCGCGCCTCGTCGGGGCGGGGCTCGGCCTCCTCGTCCTCGCGCTCGCCGCGACGCTCACCCGCGCCCCGATCAACGGCACGCGCCGCTGGATCGACCTCGGCCTCTTCTCGGTCCAGCCGTCGGAGTTCGCGAAGATCGGGCTCGTCGTCGCGCTCGCGGCGTTCCTCTCGCGGCGCGAGGGGGAGCTCGAGGACGTGCGCCGGACGCTCCTTCCCGCCGCGGGGCTCCTCGCCGTCCTCGCGGGGCTCGTCCTCCTCCAGCCCGACTTCGGGACCGCCGTCGCCTACTTCGCGATCGCCGGGGCGATGCTCTTCTACGCCGGCCTGCGCCTTCGCTGGTTCGCGGGCGGGCTCGTCCTCCTCGTCCCGGCGCTCGTCGCCTACGCCTGGTCGGCCCCCTACCGGCGGGCCCGGATCCTCGCGTTCCTCAACCCGGAGTCGGACCCGCAGGGAACGGGCTACCAGGCGCTCCAGTCGCTCATCGCCGTCGGGACCGGGGGGCTCTCCGGCCTCGGCCTCGGCGACGGCAAGCAGAAGCTCTTCTTCCTCCCCTACCCCTACACGGACTTCATCTACGCCATCGTCGGCGAGGAGCTCGGCCTGATCGGCTGCGTCGTCGTCCTCGGGCTCTTCGGCCTCGTCTTCGCGCGCGGGATGCGCGCGGCGGTCAACGCGCCGGACGCGTTCGGCCGGCTCCTCGGCGTCGGCCTCGCCGTGATGATCGTCGTCCAGGCCCTCGTGAACATCTCCGTCGTCCTCGCCCTCCTGCCCACCAAGGGGATCCCGCTCCCGTTCCTCTCCTACGGCGGCTCCGCCCTCTGGGCGGACCTGATCGCGGTCGGGATCCTCCTCAACGTCTCGCAGCACGCGCCGTGAACTTCCTCCGCGTCCGCCGCGTCCACTTCGTCGGCATCGGGGGGGTCGGCATGTCCGGCCTCGCCGAGATCCTCGCGAGCGTCGGCCTGACCGTGACCGGCTCGGACCTGCGCGAAGGGGACGAGACGCGCCGCCTCCGCGCCCTCGGGATCCCCGTCTTCGCGGCGGGGCACCGGGCCGAGCACGTCGCCGGAGCCGGGGTCGTCGTCTACTCGTCCGCCGTCGCGGAGGACAACCCCGAGCTCGCCGCGGCACGCGCCGCGGGGATCCCCGTCATCAAGCGGGCCGAGATGCTCGCCGAGGTGATGCGGGTGAAGACGGGGATCGCGATCGCGGGTTCCCACGGGAAGACGACGACGACCTCGATGACGGGCTCGATCCTCCAGGTCGCCGGCCTCGACCCGACGATCGTCGTCGGCGGCCGAGTCCGCGCCATGGGGACGAACGCCTGCCTCGGGAAGGGCGCGCTCCTCGTCGCCGAGGCGGACGAGTTCGACCGCTCGTTCCTGAGGCTCCGGCCCGTCGTCGCGGTCGTCAACAACATCGACCTCGAGCACCTCGACACCTACCGGGACCTCGCGGACCTGAAGGCCTCCTTCACCGAGTTCGCGGCGACGGTCCCGTTCTTCGGGGCGGCGCTCCTCGGCCTCGACGACCCGAACGTCCAGGAGATCCGGCCGGTCCTCTCGGCCCGCGTGAGGGTCGCCACGTTCGGCCTCACGCCGCAGGCCGACGTGACGGCGCGCGACCTCGCGCTCGACCGGAACGGCTCCCGGTTCATCGCCGTCGCGGACGGCGAGGTGCTCGGGCCCGTCGCGGTCGCCCTGCCGGGCCTCCACAACGTGAAGAACGCGCTCGCCGCGATCGCCGTCTCGCGCGAGCTCGAGGTCCCCTTCGAGGCGTGCGTGAAGGCCCTCGGGGTCTTCGCCGGCGTCGCGCGGCGCTTCGAGCGGAAGGGGGAGCGGGACGGGGTCCTCGTCGTCGACGACTACGCCCACCACCCGACCGAGGTCGCGGCGACGCTCGGCGCCGCCCGCCAGGCGCACCCCGAGCGGCGGCTCGTCGTCCTCTTCCAGCCGCACCTCTTCACGCGGACTCGGGACCAGGCCGACGGCTTCGGCGCCGCGCTCCTCGCGGCCGACGCCGTCTACGTCCTCCCCGTCTACCCCTCCCGCGAGGCGCCGATCCCGGGCGTCACGTCGCGCCTCGTCTCCGACGCGGCGCGGACGCGAGGGCACCGGAACGTCTTCGACGTCGAGGACCGCGCCGCGGCCGTCGCGAGGCTCGCGGCGGAGCTGAAGGCGGGCGACCTCCTCGTGACGATGGGGGCCGGCGACGTGAACCGCGCCGGCGAGGAGTACCTCGGGGCGGGAGGCGCGCCGTGAACGGCGCCTACTACCGGCCCGGGACGATCCGCCCGCCGCGCCCGCCGCGGCGCCGCGTCGCGAGCCGCCGGCTCGTCGTCGCCGCCGGGGCGGCTCTGCTCGTCGCGGGGAGCGCCGCGGCGGCCTACTCCGCGGTCCGGACGCACCCGAGGTTCCTCGTGAGGCGCGTCGTCCTCACGGGCGTCCCCGAGCCGCACCGGAACGAGGTCGAGGCGCTCTCCGACCCCTGGATCGGCCGTCCGCTCTTCGGCGTCGACCTGGACGGCGCGATCGCCGAGCTCTCCGCGCGTCCGTGGGTCGCGAAGGCGGCGGCGCGCCGCGTCGTCCCGGACACCGTCGCCCTTCAGGTCGAGCCGCGCGCCCCCGTCGCCCTCGCGCGGCGCGGCGAGGCGCTCTGGACCGTCGACCAGGACGGCCTCTGGCTCGCCGAGTACCGGGGCGGCGCCGGCGCTCCGCGCTTCGTCGTCCTCGACCCGTCCGGGGCGGCGTCGCCCGAGGAGGGGGTCGTCCGCGGGGCGCGCCTCCTGGGACGGCTCTCGGCGGAGGACCCCGAGCTCCTCGCGCGCGTCTCGGAGGTCGAGGTCCTGCCGCGGGGCTTCGCGCTCGTCGACGCGCCCGCCCGGCTCCGGCTCCTCGTCGGCGAGGACGCGCTCGCCCCCGGGAAGGCCTTCGCCCGCTGGCGCGCGTTCCTCGCCCTCTCCCCCGAGCTCTCGCGCCACGGCCTCCTCCCGCGGGAGGTCGACCTGAGATTCGAGAACCGCATCGTCCTGAAGGCCCCGGGGGCGGACGCCGCCCGGGGCGACACCTGAGGAAGGACCCGTGCCGAAGACCAGCCCGTACCTCGTCAGCCTCGACATCGGATCCTCGAAGGTCTGTGCGCTCATCGCGGAGGCCGGAAGCGAGGGGCGCGTCGACGTCGTCGGCAAAGGGACCGCGACCCACAAGGCGACCCGCAAGGGGGCGATCATCGACGTCCCGGCGACGATCGAGGCGATCAAGCGGGCGACGGACGAGGCCGAGATCATGGCGGGCGTCCAGATCGAGCGCGCCGCCGTCGGCGTCGCCGGTCCCGTCGTGAGGTCGTTCAACAGCCGGCAGGTCGTCGCCGTCGCCGCCCGGAACCGCGAGATCTCGCGCGACGACATCTCACGCGCCCTCGACGCGGCCCGATCCTGCCCGATTCCGTCCGACTACGAGATCCTCGCCGTCCTCCAGCGGCAGTTCGTCGTCGACGGCCAGGACGGCGTTGCGGACCCGCTCGGGATGGTCGGGAGCCGCCTCGAGGCGGACGTCCACGTCGTGACCGTCCCGGTCGCGACGACCCAGAACCTCCTGAAGTGCGTGAACGGCGCCGGGATCGCCGTGACGGAGATGATCCTCGAGCCGCTCGCGGCGAGCGAAGCGGTCCTGACGCCCGACGAGAAGGACCACGGCGTCGTCCTCGCCGACGTCGGCGGCGGCACGACGGAGATCGCGGTCTGGCGGCAGGGGGCGCTCGCCCACACCGCCGTGATCCCGATCGGCGGCGACCTCTTCACGAGCGACCTCGCCGTCCTCCTGAAGACGCCCGTCCCCGACGCGGAGAGGCTGAAGAAGAAGTACGGCGCCGCCGTCACGGGCCTCGCCGGCGGGGAGGAGACGATCGACGTCCCGCGGACCGGCGGCCAGGGGGTCCACCCCGCGGCGCGGAGCTACGTCGCCGAGATCCTCGAGGCGCGGGCGCGGGAGCTCTTCGAGGTCCTCTGGCGCGAGGCGACGGCGGACGTCCCGGCGCGGGAGCTCCGCGCGGGGCTCGTCCTGACGGGAGGCGGCGCGGCGCTCGACGGGATGGCGGACGAGGCCGAGCAGGTGCTCGGCGTTCCCGTCCGGGTCGGGTCGCCCCGGGGCCTGGGGGGCCTCACGGACGTCGTCGCCGGGCCGGAGTGGGCCTGCGCGGCGGGGCTCCTCCTCGTCGGGAGGAGCGGGGCGGCCGCGCCGAAGGGGCGCCCCGCCGCGTCCGCGGGGCTCCTGTCGAAGCTGAAGAACTCGCTGGGGAAGATGTTCGCCCCGGCGTCGGCCATCTGATATGACCGGGAGGAAGAGATGATTCTTTTCGAGGACGAGGGGAGCGCGGCGCCGTCGATCACGATGGGCGAGGAGACCCTGGCTCCGGCGCGGATCAAGGTCGTCGGCGTCGGCGGGGGCGGCGGAAACGCGGTGAACCGGATGATCCAGGCGGGGATCCGGGGCGTCGACTTCATCGCCGCGAACACGGACCTCCAGGTCCTGCGGGTCAACCGGGCGGGGCAGAAGATCCAGCTCGGGGTCTCGACCTCCAAGGGGATGGGCGCGGGCTCGAACCCGGAGATCGGGAAGGCGGCCGCTCTCGAGGACGCCGAGCGGATCGCCGAGGCGCTCTCCGGCTCCGACATGGTCTTCGTGACCGCCGGGATGGGGGGCGGGACGGGGACGGGCGCCGCGCCCGTCGTCGCGAAGCTCGCCTCGGAGGCGGGCGCGCTCGTCGTCGCGATCGTCTCCAAGCCGTTCGCGTTCGAGGGGCCGAAGAAGCTCCGGCGAGCGGAGGAGGGGATCGAGGAGCTCCGCGAGTACGTCGACACCCTCATCACGATCCCGAACGAGAGGCTCTACGCCTTCGTCGAGCGGAACATCACGGCGTGGGAGGCGTTCAAGATCGCCGACGACGTCCTCCGCCAGGCCGTGCAGGGGATCAGCGACCTCATCACCGTGCCCGGCATGGTGAACGTCGACTTCGCCGACGTGAAGACCGTCATGGAGAACATGGGGATGGCCCTCATGGGGACCGGCACGGCGACGGGCGAGCACCGCGCCGTCGAGGCGGCCCAGAAGGCGATCTCGAACCCGCTCCTCGAGGAGCAGTCGATCCAGGGGGCGCGCGCGATCCTCATCAACGTGTCGGGCGGCGAGGACCTCACGCTCGCCGAGCTCCACGAGGCGTGCCGGATCGTCCAGCAGGCGGCCGACGACGACGCGAACATCATCTTCGGCCTCGTGCAGGACGCCGCGATGAAGGACCAGGTCAAGGTGAGCGTCATCGCGACGGGCTTCGACGCGCCGGCCGCCGCGGTGCGGCGTCCCGCCGCCCAGGTTGCCGAGAGGACGCGGCTCCCGATCGCGGAGGAGCCGATCCCCGAGGACCACGGCTACGGCCCGAACCTCGTGAACGCCCGGGTGCCGAAGGACGACATCTTCGACATCCCGACGTTCCTGAGGCGGCAGATGGACTGATCCCGTTCAGGGCGACGTCGGCGGCGCGCCGGTCCTCGGCTTGCGCCGGCTGCGGCGCCAGGTCTTGAGCTTCAGCCAGGCGCTCTCGAGGCGCGGGTGGCTCTGCCGCCAGCGGCGGACGCGGCGCTGGAACCAGCGGCTCTCGACGTAGAGGATCACGGCGCCGGCGACGCCGAAGGGCCACCCCTGGACGAAGGGGATGAGGCCGCCGAGGAAGCCGCCGACGAGGAGGGCCCAGCCGAGCGTGAGGAGGGCGAGCCTCACGAGGTGGTGGCGGCGCCGGGCGAGGCCGCGCCCGTTGGAGGGCGGGGCGTCCGTCACTTCCGGACCGGGAAGCGCCCCTCGCGGGCCTCGCGGACGATCCGCTTCGCCTCCTCGGGGAAGTCCGCCTCGAGCATCCACTCGAGGTACTCGGGGCTCTTCGCGGCGACCGCGGCGAGCGGCTGCCCGCGCTTGGCGCCGAAGTTGAACACGGCGGCGCCGTCCCGCCAGACGAAGCGCTTGTCGGCGTCGACCCAGCGCCCCTCGACGGGGGCGGTGAAGGCGGCGAGCGCCTCGACGTCGCGCGGGAGGTCGTCGTAGCGGGCGAGCTGCCCGGCGAGGACCTCGGCGGCCGCGATCGTGTCGGCGAGGGCGGAATGCGCCCCGGCGTGCTCGCGCCCGACGAAGGTCCGGACGGCCGCGGCGAGGTCGCGCGGCTCCTTGCGGAAGTAGATGACCTGCGCGTCGACGATCCTGCGGCCGTCGAACGAGAACGGGACCTTCGCCCGCTCGAGCTCGCGGGCGAGGAGCGGGACGTCGAAGCCGCGGAGGTTGTAGCCGGCGAGATCGCACCCTTCCAGGAACGCGGCGAAGCGGGGCGCGAGGTCGGCGAAGGACGGGGCGTCCGCGACGTCGGCGTCGGTGATGCCGTGGACGGCGGTCGCCTCGCGCGGGATCTTCACGCCGGGGTTCACGCGGCTCTCGAAGACGGAGACCTCGCCGTCCGGCGAGACCCTCACCGCGGCGATCTCGACGATCCGGTCCGAGAGGCGGTCGGGGCCGGTCGTCTCGAGGTCGAAGACGACGAGCGGCGCGCCGCCGCAGAGGGACCGGAGGGCCTCGCGGGCCTCGGGGGGGAGGATCTCGCTCACGCCGGGATCATCTCAGACGCGGGAGCCACGAACGTCCAGGTCCCGCCGGCGGGCGCCCCGGGCGGGGAGTCCCAGCGGAGCCGGACGGCCCGGAGGAAGGGGGACGGGCCGGAGGGGTCGTGCGCCGGGTCGTAGAGCGGGTCGTTCCGGAGGGGGTGGCCGACCGCGGCGAGGTGAACGCGAATCTGGTGCATCCGTCCCGTCCCGGGCGTCAGCTCGAGGAGGGCGTCGTCCCCGCGGACCTCGAGGAGGCGCCAGCGCGTGACGGCGGCGCGGCCGGCGGGATGCGCGGAGCAGCGCGCCGGAGGCGGGAGGGGCGGGATGCCGGGCAGGCCCTCTCCGGCGAGGAGGCGCGCGGCCGGCCCGGGCCCGTACGCGGCCCGGAGGGCCCGTTCGAGGAGCCAGGGGCGGCCGGTCCGGTGCTCGAGGAGCGGGAGGTCGATCATCCCCTCGGACGCCGCGGGGACTCCGCGGACGAGCGCGTGGTACGTCTTCGTCACCCGCTCCGGCCAGGCGGAGTGCGCGGCGCGGAGCGCGGCGTCGCTCCGGGCGAGGAGGAGGAGACCCGAGGTGATCCGGTCGAGGCGGTGGACGAGCGACAGCTCCTTCCCGATCGTCTCCCGCGCCTCCTCGAGGAGGCCGCCCGGGCCGTGCACGGCGCGGCCCGCCTCCTTGTCGAGGGCGAGGTACGCCTCCGCGCCCGGCGGGACGGGAAGGATCCGGAGCGTCACGCCGCGCGGGTGCGGAACCGGAGCGCCGAGAGGACGACGGCGAGGCTCCCGGCGATGTTCGCGGACATCCCGAGGACGATCTCGAGGAGGCCGAAGCGGACGCCGTACGTGAGCCAGACGACCTGCCCGAGGAGGAAGAGGAGGTAGGTGAAGAGCGACACGTCGTCGCTCGACCGCCTCTTCCAGATCCGGACCGCCTGCGGGAGGTAGGCCGCGCCGCTCCCGACGCCGACGGCGCCGACGAGGACCTTGAGGACGGAATCGAACGTCTCCATGGGGCGGGGAGCCTAGCAGGGCGCGAGGCGGGGAGCCCTGCCGGGCACGGGCGGGGGCTCTTTCGAGGCGGCCGGCCCTACAATGTCCCCATGAGGCCCGCGCCCTTCCTCGCCGCGCTCCTCCTCGCGGGGCTGACGCTCTCGGCGCCGGGGGCGGAGCTCTACGGCCGGCCGCTCCGGGGGCTCAGCGCGGTGCCGATCGCGGAGCTGAAGCAGTCGCCCGCGAAGTTCGACGGGAAGACCGTACGCGTCCGCGGAACGGTCCGGTCCGGGGAGGGGGCGTTCCGGCTCGTCGAGGCGGGCGCCGCGCTCAGGCTCACGATGCGCGACGCCGACTCGGCGCTCCCGTCGAACGCGGACGGCGCTGCGGCGACGGCCGAAGGGACGTTCCGGGCGAACGGGCCGGACGGGGCGCCGGCCCTCGAGGCGACGGGCCTCGAGCTGACGCGCTGAGCCACCGGGGCGCTTCCGGCGCAGGCCCGTCGAATCCCCGTAAACTCCACGCAGCCATGCGCCTCGGCGTCGACTTCGGGACGACCCACACGGTGGTGACGATGGTCGACCGCGGGAACTACCCCGTGGTCGCCTTCGAGGGGGGCGACCCCTACCCGTCGCTCGTCGCCGTCCTGCCGTCGGGCGAGACGCGCTTCGGCTTCGAGGCGGCGGCGGTGCGGCACGAGCCGGGGGTGACGGTCCTCCGCTCGTTCAAGCGCCTCCTCGCCGACGCCGGACCGAAGGCCGAGGTTGCCCTCGCCGGGCGGACGTTCCTCCTCGCCGACCTCCTGACGGCCTTCCTCTCGAAGGTGAGGGAAGACCTCCTCTCCCGCTCGAACGCCGGGGTGGCCGAGGCCGAGCCGCTCGAGGCGGCCGTCTCCGTCCCCGCAAACTCCTCGAGCGGGCAGCGGTTCCTGACGCTCGAAGCGTTCCGCGCCGCGGGGTGGACGCCGGTCGCCCTCCTGAACGAGCCTTCGGCCGCCGGATTCGAGTACGCGCACCGGTTCCGGACGACGATCACGTCGCGGCGCGAGCACGTCCTCGTCTACGACCTCGGCGGCGGCACCTTCGACGCCTCGCTCCTCCGGATGACGGGGAAGACGAACGAGGTCGTCACGAGCGAGGGGGTGAGGCTCCTCGGCGGGGACGATTTCGACGAGGCGATCCTCGACGCGGCCCTCGCGCGGGCAGGGGCGGGTGCCCCCGACGCCGCGACGCGCGACCTCCTCATCGAGGAGTGCGCGCGGCAGAAGGAGTCCGTCGGACCGAACGCGAAGAAGCTCCTCCTCGACCTGTCGCCCCTCGACCTCCCGCCGGTCGCCCTCCCGATCGAGGAGGTCTGGGAGGCGTGCACGCCGCTCGTCGAGAGGACGATCGAGGCGACCGAGCCCGTCCTCGCCGCGGCGGGGGTCGAGGAGGCCGAGCTCGCCGGGGTCTACGTCGTCGGCGGGGCGGGGGCCTTCCCGCTCGTCGGGAGGAGGCTCCGGGAGCGGTTCGGGGAGAAGAGGGTGAAGCGGTCTCCTCACCCCTTCGCGGCGACCGCGGTCGGCCTCGCCCTCTCCCTCGACGGCGAGGCGGGATACACGCTCGCGGACCGCCTCACGCGGCACTTCGGGGTCTTCCGCGAGGCCGAGGCGGGCGAGGAGGTCGTCTTCGACCCAATCTTCCCGAAGGACCTCGCGCTTCCCGTCCCGGGCGGGGCGCCGCTCGTCGCCGTCCGCCGCTACCGGGCCGCGCACGACGTCGGCCACTTCCGGTTCGTCGAGTGCAGCCGGATCGTCGACGGGCGGCCGGACGGCGACGTCGCCCCATGGCAGGACCTCAAGTTCGCCTTCCTCGCCTCGCTCCGGGGCGCGCGCCTTGGCGGGGCGGTGAGGCGCCTCCCCGAGCCCGGCCCGGAGGTCGAGGAGGTCTACTCGTGCAGCGATGCCGGGGCGGTCTCCGTGACGATCCGCGTCCCGTCGGACGGGTACGCGAGGACCTGGCGCCTCGGGCGTCCGGGCCTCTGAGGGCCGTTCGCCGACGCCCGGAGGCCGTTCGCCGAATCGGCCGGGCGGAAACGCCCCCGGGCGCGTACCTTCGGGCAGGGGCTCCCCGGAGGGAGCGCGGAGGCAGGCCATGAACACGAAGAACTCGAGACTTCCGGCGGCGGCGGGCGCGGTGCGGCTCGTCTTCGGCATCCTGGTCATCGTCGCGGGGCTCCTCTTCACGCTCGACAACTTCGGCGTCGTCTCGGCGCGCTTCCTCCTGAAGCTCTGGCCCGTCGCGCTCGTGGCGGTCGGCCTGACCAAGGCGCTCCAGCGGAAGGGGTTCTGGAACGGCTTCTGGGGCTGGGTCGTCGCCCTCGTCGGCGCGCTCTGGCTCCTCGAGAACCTGGACCTCGTCAATTTCCCGCTCTGGAAGCTCCTGCCGCTCGTCCTCGTCGCGCTCGGCATCCGGCTCGTCCAGAAGGCGGGGGGGCGGACGTTCCCCGACCGGACGGTCGAGAGCCGGACGGCCGCCTCGCTCGACGAGACGGCGATCTTCGGCGGCTGGGACCGAGCGATCACGACGAACGAGTTCCTCGGGGGAGAGATCAACGCCCTCTTCGGCGGCTTCGAGCTCGACCTGACGGGCTGCCGGATCCCAGACGACCAGGCGACCGTGACCGTCTTCGTCGCATTCGGCGGCGGCGACATCCGCGTCCCGAGGGACTGGAACGTCGAGGTGCGGGCCTTCGCGATCTTCGGCGGCACCGACGACCAGACCGCGCACCCGCCGGTCGACGGGGAGACCCCGCCGAAGAAGCTCGTCGTCGACGGCTTCGTCGTCTTCGGCGGGCTCGACGTGAAGAACTGACGTGCACCCGATCCTCGCCCGCCGGGAGAGGCTTCTCGCCTACGTCCTCGCCTGGGTCCCCCTGGCGGGGATCCAGGCGTACCTCCTCGCGCTCCCCGGGAGCCTCTCCTGGACGGAGGCGGGCGCCCTCTCGACGCCCCTGGCGCTCGTCTACGCCTTCCTCTGCCTCTCCTCCTTCTACGCCTGCCGGAGCGCGCCGCTCACGCGGTCGCGGACGGCCTCGGTCCTCGGCGTCCACGTCGTCGGCGCCCTCATCGCGTCGTCGCTCCTGACGCTCGCGGGCTCGACGCTCGCGGGCCTCCTCGGGTCGTTCCCGGCCTTCACGACCCTCCCGGAGCGCTTCGGGCAGGCGATCCCGCCGCTCTTCGTCCTCGGCGTCCTCCTCTACCTCCTCTCCGTCACGCTCCACTACATCCTCCTCTCGCTCGAGTCGTCGCAGGCCGCGGAGCGGAGGGCGATGGAGGCGCGGGTCCTCGCGCGCGAGGCGGAGCTCGAGGCGCTCAAGGCGCAGCTGAACCCCCACTTCCTCTTCAACGCGCTGAACTCCGTGAGCGCGCTGACGACGTCGGCGCCGGCGCGGGCGCGCGAGATGTGCGTCCTCCTCTCCGACTTCATGAGGCGGAGCCTCGCCTCGGGCGAGCGGACGCTCATCCCGCTGCGCGAAGAGCTCGCGCTCGCGCGTCAGTTCCTCGCCGTCGAGCAGGTCCGCTACGGGCGCCGTCTCGAGGTCGAGGAGGCCGTCGACGAGACGCTCCTCGCGACCTCCGTCCCGCCCCTCCTCCTGCAGCCGCTCGTCGAGAACGCGGTCCGGCACGGCGTCGCGACCCTGATCGAGGGGGGGACGGTGACGCTCCGCGTCGCGAAGGCCGGGGACGGCGTGAGGGTCGCCGTCGAGAACCCGTACGACCCGGAGACGCCGGCCCCCGCCGGGAGCGGCCTCGGCCTCTCGATCGTGCGGCGGCGGCTCGCCGCGGCCTGGGGGCGCGCGGCCGAGCTGGAGGCCGGCGGCGACGGGCGGCGCTTCTCGGCCGTCCTCGTCGTGCCGGCCGCGCCGCCGGAGGGGGCGTGACGCTCCGCGTCGTGGTCGTCGACGACGAGGAGCTCGCCCGGGGCGTCGTCCGCGAGCACCTCGCCGCGCACGCGGACGTCGAGGTCGTCGCGGAGTGCGCGAACGGGCTCGAGGCCGTCGAGTCCGTCGCGGCGCACGCCCCCGACCTCGTCTTCCTCGACGTCCAGATGCCGCGCCTCACCGGCTTCGAGACGCTCGAGCTCCTCGAGCCGCGCCCCGCGGTCGTCTTCGTCACGGCGTACGACCGGCACGCCGTCAAGGCGTTCGAGGTGAACGCCGTCGACTACCTCCTGAAGCCGTTCTCGCGCGAGCGCTTCGACGCCGCGCTCGCGAAGGCGCGGGCGCTCCTCAGCGAGGGGGCGAAGGGGCCCGACCCGGCGGCGCTCGCCGCCGCCGCGCGGCCCGGAGGGAAGCCGCTCGAGCGGGTCGCCGTCCGCGAGGGGACGCGCGTCACGCTCCTCCCCGTCGGCGCGATCGACTGGGCGAAGGCGGAGGACGACTACGTGAGGATCCGCTCGGGGGGAAGGAGCCACCTGAAGCACCAGACGCTCGCGGAGCTCGCCGCGCAGCTTCCGGCCGCCCGCTTCGTCCGCGTCCACCGCTCCTGGCTCGTGAACGTCGCGCGGCTCGTCTCGTTCGAGGACGGGCGGACCGCGGTGACGGCCGACGGCGAGAGGGTCCCGGTCAGCCGCGCCGGGGCGGCCCGGCTCCGGGAGCTCCTGCCGAAGACCTGACCGCGATGCCGGCGCGCCGCTTCAGCGGGCCTCCGCCCGCTTCAGCATCGCGTCGAGGACGACCTTCGAGACGCCGAGCTTCCTCAGCTTCACGAGCGCCTCGGGCGAGACGTCGAGCGCCTCGCGCGGGGCCTGCCGGACCTTCGCGACGACGAGCTCGTCGCCGAGGTCCGCCTTCACCATCGCGACGACGTCCTCGTTCGTGAGGGGCTTCTCCTTACCGCCAGGGGAGCTCCGCGGCGGACGGGGCGCCTCCTCTTCCGTCCTCCTCGCGGCGCGCTCGCCCTCCGGGGAGGGAAGGGAGCCGCGGGCTCGTGCCATCCCCTCCTTGAAGCAGGGGTTCCACTCCGCGCGCTTGAGCGAGCCCTTCACGGGGATGCACTCCGCGTCGCAGCAGTCGTAGACGAACGTCACGAGGTCCTGAGGGTCCATCCAGGCGTCGCCCATCAGGGCGGAGCCGGGCTTCGGGTAGAGGACGCGGACTCGCCCCTCCTCCTCGAAGAACTCGTACGTCGTCGCGAGGAACTCCTTGTGGAAGCCGGCGACGGCCTCGCCCCGCCGGAACGTCCGCTTGACGTCCGTCCCGGTCTTCGACGCGTAGCCGGGCGCCTCGTCGCGGACGACGAGCGCCCCTTCGCCCTTTCGCGCACCCGCCCAGGCGCCGCCGTCCCACTGGGCGTCGGCGAGAGGCGGGAAGAGAACGAAGAGAGCCGCGAGCGCGAGGTGGGCCTTCCGCATGACCGGCCTCCTTCTGCCGAGCGTCCGACGGGGAATCGTACGCCCGAGGGGACGCGCCGTTCGCCGGGGCGCGGGTGCGCCGGGGCGCGGTGGATAATCTCCCGTCACGCCCCGGGACCGGGCCGGTCGCCGACCCGGATGCGGGCGGACGGCCCCCGGCGGCCGGCGCCGGGACGACGACGCTGAGCGGGCTCCGGGGGTCCCGGAGCGTGGAGGGTGAGAACGATGCCTCTGCCCCCGAACGTGCCGCCCCGGACGATCCGGGTCGGAATCCTGTCCCGCCTCGCCTCGACGAACCCGTGGGAGATCCACGACCACGTGACCGGCCTCGTCCTGATGCAGACGTACGAGACGGCCTACTTCGCGCCGCCCGACGGCGGCCCGCCGAGGCCGCTCCTCTTCTCGGAGCCGCTCCGGGTGGAGTCGGACGGGCTCGTCCTCTCGGCGCCGGTCCGTCCGGGAGCGGTGTTCTCGGACGGGACGCCCTGCACCGCGACGGCCGTCGCGGCGTCGCTGTCGCGGGTGCGCGACCTCGCGGCGAAGGCGGAGATCCGCGCCCGCGAGGAGCGGGTCGAGTTCCGGCTCCGGTCGCCCGAGCCGCACTTCGCGACGCATCTCACGCAGCCCTTCTGCGCCGTCGCGCTCGAGTCGCGCGGTCGCCTCCTCGGGACGGGACCCTTCCTCGCTCCCGAGCCGCTCGACGGGGACGACCCGGTCCGGGCGGGCAAGCTCCTCCTCCGCCCGAATCCGAAGGCGGCGAAGCCTCCGGCCTCCGAGGGGCTCCTCTTCGAGGTCTACCCGGACGCCGACGCCCTCCTCGCGGCCGTGCACGCGGGAGAGGTCCACCTGACCTACGCGCTCACCTTCGCCCACCTCTCGAAGCTCCGCGGGGCGCCGGTCTTCCCGAAGACGCTCGAAGGGAGCAGCACGGCGATCCTCTTCGTGAACACGGAGAGCCCCGCGCTCGGAGACCCCCGCCTTCGCCGGGCGCTCTGCTGCGCGATCAGCCGGACAGAGGTCGCCCGCGTCTGCTTCGGGCCGCTCGGCCTCGGTTTCGCGGCGTCGGGGATCCTCCCGCCGTTTCTCCGGAAGGACACCCCCGTCGGGATCGTCGACGGCAGCCCCGTCCAGGCCCGGCAGCTCCTCTCGGAGGCCGGCCTCACGGCTCCGGAGAGGCTGCGGCTCGTCCTGACCTGGGGGCCCAAGCCGTACCTCCCCGACCCGCAGGCGGCGGCGAAGGCGATCGTCGAGACGTTCCGGGCGATCGGCTCGGAGGTCTCCGTCGTCCAGCCGCGGGACCGCGGCGAGTACGTCGGTCACCTCGAGCGGAGCGACTACGACCTCCTCCTCGCCGGGTGGATCGCCGACACGACGCTCGCGGCGGACTACATCGACTCGCTCCTCCACTCCGACATGGTCACGTCGAGGACGGCGCCCCGCGCCTCCGCCTACAACCTCTCCCGCTGGAGGGACCCCGCCACGGACCGTGCGCTGGAGAGGTTCCGGAAGAGCGAGGAGGTGAGGGACCTCGTCCCGATCGCGAAGACCGTCGAGGAGCAGGGCCTCCTGGTGCCGCTCCTGCACGGCAAGCTCATCGCGGTCTCCCACCGGGACCTCCGCAGATTCCAGCCCTCGCCCCTCGGCCGGTCCCCCCTCGGGGAGACCGAGGTCTAGGCGGATGCCGGCCGCGAATCGTCCGCCGCGACCGCGGCGGATTACACTTCCCGCGGGACCGCGGATCCCGCAGTCGCGCGCCGGGAAAGGGTGCCGTCCATGAGGCTGAAGAAGGTCCTGATCGTCGACGACTCCGAGCTCGTCCACAAGATGCACGGCCTGGTGCTCCAGCGGTACCAGAAGTGCGAGGTCGTCCACACCTACGACGGGAACCAGGCGCTCGAGGCGCTGAACCGGAACCCGGACGTCCAGCTCATCCTCCTCGACATCAACATGCCCGTCATGGACGGGCTCCGCTTCCTCGAGGTCCGCAAGCAGACGGGGCTCTTCACGGAGATCCCCGTCATCATCATCTCGACCGAGGGGAAGGAGGACGACACCGCGCGAGGGATGGCGCTCGGAGCGGCCGGGTACGTCTGCAAGCCGTTCCGCCCGGCGCAGCTCCACGCGATCATCGACGGCCTGTTCGACAGCCGGGGCGGCCCCGAGGCGCCGTGAGCGCCCGGGCCTCCGCGCCGCCGCCGGGTCGCGGACGACTCCGGTGACGACCCCCGAGTTCCGGGAGATCCTCGACGACTACCTCTCCTCGAGCCGCGAGCTCCTGGAGAAGGCGGAGGAGTCGCTCCTCGCCGTCGAGAGCGCGGAGGCGGCGCTGACGTCCGAGGAGCTCGCGGGGCTCAAACGGGTCTTCCACACGCTCAAGGGGAACTCCGCGATGATGGGCTTCGACGCCGTCGCGCGGGCGGCCCACGCGATGGAGGACGCCCTCTCCACCTGCGGCGCGGGGGACGCGGCCGCGGAAGAGGAGGTCGTCTCCCTCCTCCTCGTCGCGATCGGGCGGATCTCGGCCGCGTTCCGCGCCGGCGAGGTGCCGGAGGCGGCTCCGCCGGAGTGGGAGGAGGCGCTCGCCGCGCTCGCCCGGGCCGCGACCGCCGTCGTGCCTCCGGCGCCGGCCCCGGGCACGCGCGAGACGGCGGGGGCGCCCGCCGCCGTCGACGAGGCGATCCGCGTCCTCGGGGCGCGCGCGCGTTCCCTCCGGGTGAGCCACGCGAGCCTCGAGCGGCTCCTCGAGCTGAGCGGCGAGCTCCACGTTCTCCTCGCCTCGGCGACGGAGCGGGTCCGCCGCCTCGCGGCCCGCGCCCCGTCCGACGAGGCCGCCGCGGCCTCCGAGGCGCTCGAGACGCTCCAGCGGACCTTCGGTCTCCTCGAGCACGAGGTCTTCGCGACGCGCCTCGTCCCCGTGGGAGCGGTCTTCGCGCGCTTCCGGCGTCTCGTGCGGGACCTCTCGCGCGAGCTCGGCAAGGAGGTCGACTTCGTCGTCCAGGGGGAGGAGACGACGTTCGACAAGTCCGTCGTCGACGAGCTCGGCGAGCCGCTCCTCCACCTCGTGAGGAACGCGATCGACCACGGCGTCGAGCTCCCCGCGGAGCGGGAAGCCCGCGGGAAGCCCCGCCGGGCGACGCTCACGATCGCGGCGCGACAGGCGTCGAGCCTCGCCGAGGTCGCGGTCCTGGACGACGGCGCGGGGATCGACCTCGAGCGCGTCCGCCGGAAGGCGTCGGAGATGGGCCTCCGGACGGAGGGGCTGGACGAGGCCGCGATCCTCGACCTCGTCTTCCTCCCGGCCTTCTCGACCCGGTCGGGGGTCAGCGCGATCTCGGGCCGAGGGGTCGGCCTCGACGTCGTGAAGGCCTCCGTCGAGAGGTTCGGCGGCTCCGTGAGGATCCGCTCGCGGGCCGGGGTCGGAACGGAGTTCCGCCTCGTGTTTCCCCTGACGCTCGCGCAGGCGAACGCCCTCCTCGTCTCCGTCGACGGCGAGACCTTCGCCCTGCCGGTCAGCTTTCTCGAGGAGACGGTCCGGCTCGAGGAGGGGGAGCTCCACCGGATCGCCTCCCACGGCGTCCTGAGGTTCCGGGACCGGCTCGTCCCGGCGCTCGACGCCGGGGCGTTCCTCGGGACGGCGCGAGCGCCGGAGGGGAAGCGGAGGTTCGCGTCGGTCCTCTCGGGGGGCGGGCGCCAGAAGGCGCTCCTCGTCGACCGCCCCCTCGAGACGGTCCGGATCGTCGTGAAGCCCCTCGACGAGTCGCTCGGGCGGCCTCTCGGGATCTCGGGGGCGACGCTCCTCGGGGACGGGCGCGTCGTCATGATCCTCGACGCGATCGGCCTCCTCGACGCCCACCTCGAGGAGCTGCGGACCGCGGCGGGAAGGGAGCTCTGACATGGACGGGAACAGCGGACTTCCCGCCGGACCGGCGCCCGGGACGACCCGGGCCGACGGGGCCGTGGACCTCCTCGCCTTCGCGGACTGGGTCTCCTCCGGGCAGAAGAACCGCGGGGCGGCGGAGGCGGAGGAGGAGCGGACCTTCGTCGCCTTCGTCCTCGACCGGGAGGAGTACGGCCTTCCGGTCGAGAGCGTCCGGGAAGTGCTCCGGGTCGGGGAGGTGACGCGCGTGCCGCAGGCGCCGCCCCACATCCGGGGGGTGACGAACGTCCGCGGCAGCATCCTCCCGGTCGTCGAGATCCGGACTCGGATCGGCCTCCCCCCGCTCGACCCGGGGCCGGAGGCGCGCGTCGTCGTCCTCGAGGTCGGCGAGCGGGCGCTCGGGCTCCTCGTCGACCGCGTCGCGCGCGTCGCGAAGGTGCGGCTCGGCGAGATCGAGCCGCCTCCGGCGGAGGTCGTGACCGCGCGGACGGACTACGTCGTCGGGGTCGCGAAGCGGCCGGAGGGGCTGCTCATCCTGCTGGACCCCGGTCGGACGCTCGTCGTGAAGGGAGAGGAGTTCACCATGACGCGGGAGGAGAGGGAATGAAACGCAAGTGGGACTTCGGGAGCCTCCGAGCCCGCCTCGTCGTCTGGTTCCTGCTGGCGATCGTGCCGCTCGCCGGCTTCGGGGTCTTCAGCCACTTCAAGGGGCGCTCCTCGATGCGCGAGCTCGTGGGGAACGACTTCCGCGACCGGGCGATGTCGACGGCCGACAAGATCTCGCGGAACCTCTTCGAGAGGTACATCGACATCGTCGACCGGTCCCAGAGCGCGACGCTCGCCGGGACGAAGACGACCCCCGAGCAGAAGAGCGCGACGCTCGCACGGTTCGTCGAGGCGCGCCTCCCCGTCTACTCCTCGATCGTCCTGACGAACGCCGAGGGGCGCGTCGTCGCGGCGTCCCGGCCCGACCTCGTCGGGACGGACGAGTCGAAGGCCGACTGGTTCGTCGAGGCGACCGGGGATGAGCCCTACTTCTCGCCGACCGTCTACGGGGACTCCACCGTGGGCGGCCCGACGATCGCGTTCGCGATGCACGTGAAGGAGGCCGGGGACGCGAGCTCCTCCGGCGTCGTCTGCGCCCGGGTCGACTACGGCGCGCTCTTCACGGAGAACCTCGTCAAGAAGGAGACGTTCGGGAAGACGGGCGAGATCCTCGTCGTGGACCGGAAGTCGGGGCTCGTCCTCGCCTCGAAGGACCCCGGAGCGGTCCTGAAGGCGAAGCTCACGGACCACGACGCGTTCAAGCTCGCGCAGAAGACGGCGCACGGCTTCACGACCGAGCGAGACCCCGCCACGGGGAAGAAGTACGCGGTCGGCTGGGCGACGGAGCAGGGCTTCTCGACCTTTCCGGGGCAGCGCGTCCTCGTCTTCGTGAGGCAGGAGACCTCGGAGGCGTTCCGCTCCGTCACCGAGCTCGGCGTGACCTTCCTCGTGGCGCTCGCGATCGCCGCGGCGGCGGTCGTGTTCCTCGCGCTCCGGGTCTCGGACGCCGTCTCCCGTCCCGTCCTCTCGCTCGTCGGCGTCGCGGAAGGGATCGCCCGCGGCGAGCTCGCGGAGGTCCCGCTTCACGAGAGGCGGGACGAGATCGGGCGGCTCTCCCGCGCGATGCGCGGGATGGTCGAGTACCTCCGGGAGATGTCGCAGGCCGCGGATCGGCTCGCGGACGGCGACCTGCGCGCGACGCCCGTCCTCCACGGCGAGGGCGACACGTTCGGCCGCGCTTTCGTGAGGATGGTCACGACTCTCCGCGAGCTCCTCTCCCGCCTTCGCGACGCGTCCCAGCAGGTTGCGATCTCGGCCGAGGAGATCTCCGCCTCGGCCTCGTCGATCCAGCGCGGCGCCGAGTCGCAGGCCGCCTCTTCGGACGAGACCTCTTCGACGCTCGTCGAGATGGCCGCGCAGATCAGCGCCGTCGCGCAGAACACGCAGGCGCTCGCCGCGAACGTCGAGGAGACGGCGGCCTCCATCCAGGAGATGGGGATGCTCGTCCAGACGACGGCGAAGAACTCGGAGGTCCTCCTCCAGGCCGTCGACGAGACGACGCGGACGCTCCAGGAGATCAACGGGGCGATCCAGACCGTCGACGACCGCGTCCGCGCGGTCGACGAGGTCTCGCGGGGCGCCGTCGGCGAGGCGAACGACGGGGGCGGGGTCCTCCAGGGGACGATCCGCTCCATCGGCGAGAAGTCCCAGGGCGTCGGGAAGATCGTGAAGGTCATCGAGGCGATCGCGGACCAGACGAACCTCCTCGCGCTGAACGCGGCGATCGAGGCGGCCCGGGCGGGAGACGCGGGGCGCGGCTTCGCCGTCGTCGCGGACGAGGTGAAGAAGCTCGCGGAGCGCTCCGCCCGCGCGACGGAGGAGATCGCCGGCGTCATCGACGCGATGCAGAGGGACGTCCAGAGCGCCGTCGAGATGACGGGGAGCGTCCTCGGGAACATCCTCGGCTCCGTCCAGAAGGCGTCGGGGATGGTCGGCGAGGTCCACCGCCTCACCCAGGAGCAGTCGAGCGGCGCCGTGAGGGTCCTCGCCGTCGCCGAGAGGATCAGCGACGTCTCGAAGCAGGTCTCGACGGCGGCGCAGGAGCAGGCGGCCTCGAGCCAGCAGATCCTCCGGGCCGTCGCGAGCATGAACAGCATGACGCAGCAGGTCGCGGACGCGACCGTCGAGCAGAAGAAGGGCGGCGACATGGTCGTGCGCGCGATGGAGACGATCGCCTCCGTCGCGCGGGCGAACCTCTCGGCCGTCGAAGAGCTGACGCGGGCGTCGACGGACCTCGCCCGCGAGGCCGAGAGCCTCCGCCAGCAGCTCGAGGCCTTCCGGGTCTGACGGAGAAAGGCGGACGGATGGGCGCGACGAGAGCGAAAGAGACCCCCGCGGCGCACCGCCTCGCGGTCGCCCGCGAATGGTGCCGCGACGCCGACCCGCTCGTGAGGGGGCGCGGCCTCGAGCTCGCCTCCCGCCTCGGGCGGGGCGGCCACGACCTCGTCTGGGCCGCGCTCGAGGACCGCGACGCCGCGACGCGGCAGGCCGCGATCGCGCTCGCGGCCCGCAAGCTCCCGGCGGGGCGTCTCATGGAGGGGGTCGCCCTCGAGGCGAACTCGGTCCTGCGGACCGCGTGCATCGAGGCGCTGAAGCAGAAGGGCCCCTCGGCCGTGCCGGCGCTCCGGCGCGGGGTCGCCTCCGAGGACCCCGACGTCGTCCTCTTCACGCTCCAGATCCTCGGGGCGATGCCCGAGGAGGAGGCGGCGCCGATCCTCCTCCCGTTCCTCTCCCACGCGGACCTGAACATCGCGCAGGCCGCGGTCGAGAGCCTCGGCGACCTGAAGTGCCGTCGGGCCGTCGGGCCGCTCCTCGCGCTCCTCGAGGGGGAGCTCTGGCTCCGTTTCGCCGCGATCCTCTCGCTCGGCCGGATCGGCGACTCCCGCGCGACGCTCGAGCTCCTGAAGCTGACGGGCGACGAGTCGCTCGGCGCGACGGCGCTCGAGGCGCTCGGACGGATCGGCGATCCTTCCGCGATCGAGCCGCTCTGCCGCGAGCTCGTGAGGGAGGATCGCTTCCCGCAGCGGGACGACTTCCTCTCCGCGGTCGGCGCCTGCCTCGCGAAGGCCGGCACCGAGGTGCCTGCGCTCCGCGACGGCGCCGTCACGGCCGCGCTGCGGGCCGACCCGTTCCGAAGGTACCTCAGGGAGTGCCTCGCCTCGGAGAGCCCCGACCTGAAGGCCGCCGCGAACCGCGTCGTGAGGGCCTACGGCGACCCGTCCCTCTACCCGGGGCTCGTGGAGCACCTCGACCAGCCCGCGCTCGCGCAGGAGACCGTCTCGTTCCTCGGCGCGCTCCGGGAGGCGGCGGGCGCCGGGGCGATCCTCCGCGAGGCGGCGGCGCACCCGAGGGCCGGAGTCCGGTCGGCGGCCCTCTGGGTCCTCGGCCTGCGGGCCGAGGGTTGGGCGGACGAGGTCGTCGTGGCGGCGCTCGCGGACCCCGACGCGGGCGTCCTCGCGAGCGCGGTCCGCGCCCTCGCCCGCCGGCGTCCCGCCGGCGCGTTCGAGAAGGTCCTCCCGCTCCTGTTCCACGACTGCGAGACGGTCCGCACCCGCGCCCTCGAGTCGCTCCCCTACCTCGCTCTCCCGCCGGACGTCGAGCTCCTCGGCCGCCTCCTCGAGGAGGCGGAGCCGGGAGAGCGGCTCCTCGGGTACGTGGAGGTCTCGCGCCGGCTCCCGCGGGAGCCGTTCGTCGCGCGCTGGCTCTCGCGGATCGCGGGGGCGCCGACGGAGGTCCTCCGGGGGCTCCTCCGGGCCCTCAGCGACGTGACGGGGCCGGAGGTCACCGCCGCGCTGCGGCCCCTCCTCGACCACCCGGAGCCCGCGATCCGGACCCTCGTCATCGAGTGCCTCGCGCATCCCGAGAACGCCGCGGAGGTCGGCCCCGGCCTGAAGGCCCGTCTCGCGACCGACCGGGAGTGCGCCTACTACCTCATCCGGGCGCTCGGCCGTCTCCGGTACCGGGAGGCGGCGCCGGACCTCGTCGCCTTCTTCGACGGGGCCGCGCCGCTCGAGAAGGTCGCCGTCCTCGAGGCGCTCGGCGCGATCGGAACCCCCGCGGCCGTCCGATTCCTCGAGGCCGAGCTGAAGGGGCGGGATCGCGAGAGGCGCCGCGCCGCGGCGGCCTCCCTCGCCAAGCACCACCGCGAGGGACGCCTCCCGACCTTCCTGAAGCTCGCCCGGGCCGAGGACTGGTCGCTCCGCAACACCGCGGCCTGGGCCCTCGGCGAGCTCGGCTCCGCCGACGCGGCGCAGGCGCTCCGCAAGCTGACCTCCGACCCCGAGGAGGTCGTCGCCCGGACGGCGCGGAGCGCCCTCGAGAAGCTGGGGGCCTGAGGGGCCGCATGGACGGCGAGCCCGTCTTCTTCGCGCACCGGACGACCGGCGTCCCGCCGATGACGGACGAGGAGTGCCGGCTCTTCTCCGGTCTCGTGCGCGAGAAGTTCGGGCTCGACGTCTTCGAGGCGCAGCGCGACCGTGTCCGCTTCCGTCTGAAGGAGCGGCTCGAGGCGCGGGCGATGACCTCCTTCCTCGAGTACTACCGCTTCCTCGTCCTCTCCCCGGATCCCGGCGAGGAGCTTCGGTTCCTCGCCGAGGCGCTCACGAACAACGAGACCTATTTCTTCCGCGAGCGCTATCAGCTCGACTGGTACTTCTCGGAGGTCCTCCCGCGCCAGGTCCAGGGGCGGCCGACGGGGGAGCCCGTGCGCGTCCTCTCGGCGGGGTGCTCCTCGGGCGAAGAGGCCTACTCGCTCGCGATCGTCCAGTACGAGAACCAGTTCCGCTGCTTCGGGCGTCCCGTCGAGATCCACGCGGTCGACCTGAACGCGACCCGCATCCGGCAGGCCGAGCAGGCGGAATACGAGGGGCTCTCGTTCCGGGCGTCCTCGGCGGACGCGAAGGCGAAGTACTTCTCGCCGACGGCGAAGGACGGGCGCCTGCGCGTGAAGAGCTGGCTGAGGGGCCCGGTCCAGTTCCGCGTCCTGAACCTGATGGAGCTCTCCTCGGCCTTTCCGGAGCGGCACTTCGACGCGGTCTTCTGCCGGAACGTCCTGATCTACTTCAACGAGGCGACGATGCAGCGGGCCTGCGTCCTCTTCCACCGGGCGCTGAAGGCCGCGTCCCCCCTCTTCCTCGGGCACTCGGAGTCGCTCCTCGGGAGGACGCGGCTCTTCCGGCCGGAGCGCGCCCCCGACTTCATCTACTACGTCAAGGAGGGCGCGTGACGGCCGACGCCCGGGTCCTCGTCGTCGACGACTCGACCTTCGTGCGGAAGGCGCTCCGCCGGGTCCTCGAGGCACGTCCCGGGCTCGTCGTCGCCGGCGAGGCGGGGGACGGGCTCGAGGCGGTGCGGATGTGCGAGACCCTCGCCCCCGACGTCGTGACGCTCGACATCCAGATGCCCGGCATGGACGGCCTCTCGGCCCTTCGCGAGATGAAGCGGCGCTGGCCCTCTCTGCCCGTCGTCGTCCTCGCGTCCGCCGCGAGCAACGGCCCGGAGATCGTCATGGAGGCGCTCGCCCTCGGGGCCTTCGAGTTCGTCGACAAGGGGCGGTTCCGCTCGATGGACTTCCAGCTCATGGGCGACGAGGTCGTCCGCAAGGTCCGCGCGAGCCTCGGCGGCGCCCCGGCCCCGACCCCGGCCCCGGCCCCGGCCCCGGCGAGGGAGCCGCTGCCGCCCCGGCCTCTTCCCCTCCCGGCCCCGCCGCCCCAGGGGGAGCGGAGCCCCTTCCCGGCCCTCGTCGAGGCGGTCTGCATCGGGGCCTCCACCGGGGGGCCGGCGGCCCTCCAGGTCGTCCTCGACCGCCTCCCGGCCCGGTTTCCGTTTCCCATCGCGATCGTTCAACATATGCCGATGGGATTCACGGCGGCGTTCGCCGAGAGGCTGAACCAGACGTCGCGTCTCGAGGTGCGAGAGGCCCGCGGAGGGGAGGCGTTCCTCCCGGGGTGGGCCTTCATCGCCCCGGCGGGGCAGCACCTCGTCTTCGAGCGTACGTCGCTCGGCCCGAGGCTCGCCCTCGTCTCGGAGCCGTCGGGCGGCTCGCACGTCCCGTCCGTCGACGTGCTCCTCTCTTCGGCCGCGGAGGTCTTCGGCGGCCGCGCCGTCGGCGTCGTCCTGACCGGCATGGGGACCGACGGCCGGGAGGGGGCCCGGGAGCTCGCCGCACGGGGCGGGACGCTCCTCGCGGAGGCGGAGTCGAGCTGCGCGGTCTACGGGATGCCGCGCGCGATCGTGGAGGCGGGGCTCGCGAGCGCCGTCTGGGACGTCGAGGAGATCGCCGCGGGCCTCGCGCGGCTCACGGGGGAGGAGCCCGCGGACGCGGGCGACGGCCGATGACGGAGCCGAAGACCGACGGGCCGGACGCCCTGCGGACCCTGTTCCGCTCGCTGGCGGAGCGGAGCCACGGGATCGAGCAGGACGTCGTGACGCTCAACGAGCAGCTCAGGCAGCGCCTCGACGACCTCCGGCGGGACCTCGCGAGCGCCGAGTCGCTCCTCGCCTCGACCTACGAGTCGACCGTGCGCGACCGGGAGCGGCTCAAGAGGAAGGCCGAGCAGCTCGAGGCCGAGAACCGAGACTTCGCGCAGCGCTACGTCGACCTCGAGGACCACTCGACGAGCTTGACGAACCTCTACGCCGCGACGTTCCAGCTCCACTCGTCGCCCGACCCGGACGCCGTCGTCCGGACGATCGTGGAGATCGCGGTGAACTTGATCGGCGCCGCGGAGTTCGTCCTCTACCTCGCCGACGAGTCGAAAGGGGACTTCGCGGTCGTCGCCCGCGAGGGGGACCTCCCTCCGGAGGGGCCCCGGCGGGCCTCGCTCGACCAGACGGTCGAGAAGGAGGCGATCCGGCTCCGCCGCACGGCCTTCCTCGAGGAGACCGTGCCCGAGGGGGAGCGGCGGCCGACGGACGCGATCTGCTGCGCCCCTCTCTACTTCCGCGACCGTCTCGTCGGAGCCCTGACGATCTACGCGCTCCTCTCGCACAAGGCGAGCTTCTCGCAGCTCGACCGCGAGCTTTTCGACCTCCTCGGTGAGCAGGCCGCCCTCGCGATGGTCTCCTCGCAGGCTTACGTCGCCGTCGAGCGGAAGCTGAAGACCGTCCAGAGGTTCATGGACCTTCTCAAGACGTGACCGTGGCCGACGTCTCCCCGAACGCCGAGAAATCGACGAGCCTCGAAGGACGGCTCGAGGACTTCCCGCTCACCGACATCCTCCAGGTCCTCCAGGTGAGCGGGAAGAGCGGAGCCCTGTTCCTGAACCGCGCGGACGCGGCGACGGGCGTCGTCGTCTTCCGCAACGGGCAGATCGTGCAGGCGCAGGCCTCGGACGCGCACCAGACGCTCGGCGACCGGCTCGTCCAGAAGGGGGACATCGACCGCGCCCGCCTCGAGGAGGGGCTTGCCTACCGGGCCCGCTACCCGGGCATGCGGCTCGGCGACGCCCTCGTCGAGCTCGGGGCGACGACGCGCCGGCGGGTCGAGGAGGAGGTCACCGAGCAGATGACCGAGGCGATCGAGCGGATGATGACCTGGGACGACGCCCAGTTCGTCTTCCGGATCGGTCTCGTCTCGCTCGGGCGCGGGATGCCCGACGCCACCGGGGACCTCGTCCTCGACGAAGGGGTCGAGCCGCGACACATCCTCCTGGAGGCGAGCCTCCTGCAGGACAAACGGAACCAGGAGGTCGACCGGATCCGCCGGTCGCTCGCCGAGTCCGGCGCGGTCGCGCCCGAGGACGGCGCGCCCGCGCCGCCGCCGCCGGCCGCCCCGCCGAAGGCCGAGGCGGCGCGCCCGCCCGCCGAGGACGACGCCGCACCGCTCTACCGCTGGTTCGACCCCGCGGCCGTCCCGGCCCCCGATCCCGCCGACGCGGAGAAGCTCCGCTCGGCGGTCAGCTTCCTGTCGCTCACCGAGGAGCTCTTCGCGGCGCAGGGCCGGGGCGAGATGGGGCTGGTCCTCCTCCGCTACGCGAGCGAGCTCTACTCCGACGGCGGCCTCGTCATGCGGGACCGTGACGCGTTCCGCCTCCTCGGACAGTTCGGAAAGGGCGTCGGCTGCGGGACGGCGCGCGACGAAGCCCCGAAGACGGCCTGGGTCGCCGGCGAGAGCCCCCTGTTCGACCTCATCGTCAAGGACGGCCGGGCCTACACCGGCTTCGTCGGCCCGACGCCGCCGGGGGGGCTCGTTCCCGTGCCTGAGGAAGGGCCCGGCGTCGTCCCGGTCCTCGCCGTGCCGCTCCTCGTCCTCGGGAACGTCTCGCTCATCCTCGTCTGCCAGGCCCCGCTCGAGCGCGACGCGGAGGCGCGGGCGCTCCTCATCCTCGCGCGCCAGGTCTCCGTCTCGCTCGAGAACGCGACGCTCCGGGAGGTCGCGCGGAGGATGCTGGGATAGCGGGAGTCCGGCGTCGCGGGCGAGCCGCGGCGGCTCGCCTCAGCCGTTGGGGCCGGAGAGGAAGTCGACGACGATCCGTCCGTAGGAGGACGCCGTCCAGGCCGCTTCGTTCATCTTCGCCCGGACCTCGACCGTCTCTTCCGTCTTCGCGTCCGCCTGGAGGACGAGGGTCGCCCCGAACCGAGCCTGCTCGCCGCGCTTCACGTCGAGGCAGCGGACGCTGACCGCGGCGAAGTGCGGCTCCTTGTCCGTGTTCGTGTAGTGGAAGGTCCAGACGACGGAGACGAGCCCCGGCGCCGGCCGGGCCTCCTCGCGCACGGCGACGGCGGTGAGCGCGACGCTCCAGTCCCGGCCGGAGTACGACACGTCCTCGATCGCGGCGCGGCCCCCCTTCGGGATCCTCAGCTGGACGTTCGCCCGGGTCCAGACCGTCGCGAGGAGCGGCGCGGCGGCGAGGAGCACGAGAGCGGCCGCGGCGAGGATCCCTCCCCGCCGCGGGAGGCGGCGCCGGCGGTCGGCGGCAGGCGGTCGCGGGGCGTCCATCGCGGCCGGGGACTATACCGCACCTGCGCCGGCGGCCGGATCGGGGGACCCGAGGATCCTCACGACGACCACCGTCCGGTCGTCCGCCGGGTCGTCGCCGCCGGTGTGGGCCCGCCAGGCGGCGAGGACGGCCTCGAGGACCTCGTTCGCGCCCTTGCCGCCGCAGGCGGCGAGGACGGCCTCGAGCCGGCCGAAGCCGAACGCCTCGGCGCCGTCGGGGGACATGGCCTCGACGACGCCGTCGGAGAGGAAGACCCACGACTCGCCGTCGACGAGCGGGACCGTCACGGTCGACCGCTCGACGGGCTTCCCGGCGCCGAGCGGCTTGGCCGGGTTCTCGACCCAGGAGACGGCCCCGTCGGGAGCGACGCGGAAGGGGTAGAGGTGCCCCGCGTTCGTGAATTCCGCGCGGCGGGCCTCGAGGTCGAAACGGACGTGGGCGAGGGTGACGAAGGCACGCCGCTCCGTGGTCCGGCGGACCTCGTCGTCGAGGAGGGAGAGGAGCGTCGGCGTGTCGGTGCCGCCGCGCGAGAGCGCCGTGAGGCTCGCGAGGGCCGACGCCATGACGATCCCCGCGGGGAGGCCGTGTCCGGCGACGTCGGCGATGACGACCGTGAGCGCCCGCTCCCCCTCGCCGAGGAAGTGGTAGAAGTCGCCCCCGATCGCCGCGGCGGGACGGAAGTCGGCGGCGAGCTCGACGCCGGGGAAGGCGAAGTCGGGCGAGGGGAGGAGGCGCCTCTGGAGGTCGCGGGCGATCGCGAGCTCGCGGCCGAGCGCCTCGGCCTCGGCCCGAGTCGCGACGCTCGCCTCGAGGTGCCCGGCCATCTCGTTGAAGCCGTTCACGAGGCCGGCGAGCTGGTCCCGTCCGCGCAGCTTCTCGCGGACGGCGAAGTTCCCCTTCTCGATCTCGGCGAAGCCGTGGGAGAGACGCCGTGCGGCGCGCGCGATGCGGGTCACGAGGAGCGCCGCGACGAGGAGCGCGACGAGGTAGACGACGAGCGTCGCGGTTCCGAGCCCCTTGAGGATGGAGAGGACGATCGTCCCCGCCCCCTCGCCGGCGGAGGCGAGCCGCGTCTCGCCGAAGAGGGCCCGGAACTCGGAGGTGAAGGAGGTCCTCACGACGAGCGCGTTCCCTTCGGCCTTCGGCGGGAGGCCCGTCGCGGCGTCGAGGACGGTGAGGTCGAGCGCGAGGAACCAGACGACCCATCCCCGGGAGCCCGGCCCGGGCCCTGGCGTTCCGCGCGCCTTCCGCTCCTCCTGGTTCACGGTCGAGATCCTCGTCCGCTTCCCGGGCGAGTCGATCGTCAGGACGCCCTGCGACCCCTCCGCCCTCGAGGTCGTCACCGCGCCGGTCGCCTCGGTCCTCCCGAGGCCGAAGCGGACGTTGAGGCCCGCCTCGGCGGAGAGCTCGTCCTCGAGCCGGGCGTCCGCGCTCCGGTAGAGGAAGAGAGTCCCCGCCTTCGTCCGGCGGCCGGCGACGAGGTACGCCCGTCCGTCTTTCTTCAGGAACGCTCGGAGCCCCTCCTCCCGCACGGCGACCTTTCCGAGGTCCGTCCCGAGCGGGCCGTCCCCTTCGTGGGCCCCCGCGGGCGGCAGGAGAGCCCACCCGTCGAACGCGCCGCTCCCCCGGGCGAGCTCGGGCCGGCGGGCCCTCTCCCGCCCGGCGAACTCCGACGCCTTCGCCTCGAGCGCGTCGAGGCGCGCGAGGAGACGCGCCTCGGCGCGCCGCGCGCCGGTCTGGCCCGCGAGGATGTAGAGGGCGGCGACGACGAGACCGGCGACGAGGAAGAGGGGGAAGACGCCGATGAGGAGGTACGAGACGAAGAGCCGGCTCCCGACGCGCCAGAGGAGCCCTCGGACGAGGTGCCGGAGGGCGCTCGCGGCGAAGACCGGCACGGCGACGACCATTGTCAGGATCCCGAGGACCTTGAGCGCCCCGAGGAGGGCGGGCTCGTCGGGGAGGTTCGCGAGGAGGATTCCGGCGACGAGGGCGATCCCCGAGACCCTGAACGTCCGTGTCACGGTCAACGCCATGCTCCTCCCGCACCCGGTCGTCCCGGCAGGCTGCGGGGGAGATTACCTCGCTCCAATCGCCGCGCGCGCCGGCCTAAGATGGCCGGGGACGCCGCGACGTGAGCCCGACCCAGACCCTCGCCCTCGTGATCGCCGTCGTCGACGTCGTGGCGCTCGTCCACGCCGTGACGCGGCACCTCGGCGTCTCCTCGACGCTCGCGTGGATCTTCTTCATCCTCTTCCTGCCGGGCGTCGGCGCCCTCGCCTATTTCTTCCTCGCGAGCCCCCGGATCCGGACGACGCGCCGGCGGAAGCGGCTCGCGGGGGAAGCCGTCCGCGCGGCGATCCGGAAGAGCCTCGGGAGCGACCCGCTCCCGGACGACGTCGACGCGTCCTCGCCCCTCGCCCGCTCGATCCTCCACCTCGGCACGCGCCTCACGGGGCTCCCGCCCCGCGGAGGGAACCGCGTCGAGCTCCTCCTCGAGAACGAGGGCGCGTTCCTCTCGAAGGCGGAAGCGATCCACGGGGCGCGACGCTCTGTCTGGGCCGAGTACTACACGGTCGAGGACGACGGCACCGGGAGGACGTTCCTCGCGGACCTCGCCGAGCGGGCTCGCGCCGGCTGCGACGTCCGTCTCCTCTGGGACGCCGTCGGCTCCTCGGACATCCCCGGGGAGGGGCTCGAGGCGCTCCGGGCGGCCGGAGGGAAGGAGGCGGCGTTCCTCCCGCTGAACCCGCTCCGGAGGCGCTGGTCGGCGCACCTCCGAAACCACCGCAAGCTCCTCGTCGTCGACGAGCGGATCGGCTTCACCGGCGGCATGAACGTCGGCGACGAGTACGCGGGGGGGAGCTGGATCGCGCGCGGATCGGGCAAGGGGAGACGCAACCGCCCCTGGAGGGACGCCCACCTCCGGATCGAGGGACCGGCCGTCTTCGACCTCGCGACCGTCTTCGCCGAGGACTGGACCTTCGCGACGGGGGAACGGCTCGTCCCCTCGAGCATCCCCCTCCCCGTGCCGGGGGGCTCGGTCGTCGCCGTCCTCCCGAGCGGCCCCGACCAGGCCGCGAACGCGAACGCCCACACCTACTTCTCGGCCCTCTCGGGGGCCGCGGAGCGCTGCTGGCTCACGACGCCGTACTTCGTCCCCGACGAACCGGCGGCGCGCGCCCTCGCGAATGCGGCCCTCCGCGGGATCGACGTGAGGGTCCTCGTCCCCGCCGAGAGCGACGTGCCCGTCGCCCGCGCCGCGGGGCGCTTCTTCTACGGCTCGCTCCTCCGCTCGGGGGTCCGGATCTTCGAGTACCAGCCCTCCGTCCTCCACGCGAAGACCGTCGTCGTCGACGGCGCCTGGGCCCTCGTCGGCTCGGCGAACTTCGACTTCCGGAGCTTCGCGCTCAACTTCGAGCTCGGCGCCGTCGTCTTCGGACGCGACTTCGCCGCGCTCCTCGAGGAACGCTTCCGGCGCGACCTCACCGACTCGCGCGAGGTGACGCTCGCCGCCGTCGAGCGACGCAGCTTCGCGGAGCGGGGGCGCCTCGGCCTCGCACGCCTCCTCGCGCCGCTCCTCTGAAGGACCCTCCACGCATGAGACTTCGCCCCGCCGTCCTCTCCGTCCTCCTCGCCCTCGCCGCCCTCCCGCTCGCGGCGGTCGACGTCCCGATCCACGACCTGCAGGGGGCGGGGGCGTCGAGCCCGCTCGCGGGCCAGGCCGTCACCACGACCGGCGTCGTCACGGCCCTCCGGACGAACGGCTTCTACCTTCAGGCCCCCGACGCCGAGGCCGACGCGGACCCGGCGACGTCGGAGGGCGTCTTCGTCTTCACCTCCTCCGCGCCCCCGTCCGCGGCCGCGCGCGGCAGCCGCGTCCGGGTCAGCGGCAGCGTCGTCGAGTACCGCCCCTCATCCGACCCGGCGAGCCCGCCGCTCACGGAGATCGGCGGGAGCGTCCAGGTGAGCCTCCTCTCCACGGGGAACCCGCTCCCGACGCCGGTCCTCCTCACCTCGGCGAACCTCTCGCCCGCGGGCCCCGCCGACCGGCTCGAGCGGTACGAGGGGATGCGTGTCCACGTCCCGGCGCTCCTCGTCGTCGCCCCGACGGGAGGATCCGTCGACGAGGCAAACTCGACGGGACGCTCGAACGGCGTCCTCGTCGGCGTACTTCAGGGCGTGCCTCGACCGTTCCGCGAGGTGGGCGCCGACCCGCTCACGCCCCTCCCCGCGGGGAGCCCCTGCTGCGTCCCGCGCTTCGACGGGAACCCCGAGCGGCTCCGCGTCGACACGGACGGCCTCGCCGGCGCCGTCCCGCTCGACGTCGCCTCCGGGACGATGCTCTGGGACCTCGTGGGCCCGCTCGACTACGCCTACCGCACCTACACGCTTCTCCCGGAGAACGTCCCCGTGGCCACGGGCTCGCCTGCCGCGCGCGCCGTCCCGGCGCCCTCCGCGGAGGAGCTGACCGTCGGCTCGCTGAACCTCGAGCGCTTCTTCGACGCCGAGGCGGACGGCGAGGGGACGACGCTGACGCCGGCGGCCTTCGCGGCCCGCCTCGCGAAGGCCTCGCTCGCGACCCGGATGCTGCTCCGTTCCCCCGACGTCCTCGCCGTCGTCGAGGTCGAGGACCTCGCGACGCTCCACGCGCTCGCGTCGCGGGTCTCGGCGGACGCCCTCGCGGCGGGCGATCCCGACCCGGCCTACCAGGCCTTCCTCGAGGAGGGGAACGACCCGGGCGGCATCGACGTCGGCTTTCTCGTCACGTCCCGCGTGTCGGTCCTCTCCGTCGTCCAGGAAGGGAAGGGGGCGACCTACGTCGACCCGACGACCGGGAGCGCCGCGACGCTCAACGACCGGCCCCCCCTCGTCCTGACGGCGCGGCGCGCCGCACCCGGCGGGAGCGACGTCGTCTTCACCGTCGTCGCGAACCACCTTCGCTCCCTCAACGACTCCGACCTCGACTCGACGACGGGCCGGCGCGTCCGCGCGAAGCGGCAGGCGCAGGCGGAGTTCCTCGCCGCGCTCCTCGCCCGCCTCCAGGCCGGAGCGGCCGGCGCGCCGCTCCTCGCCGTCGGCGACTTCAACGCCTTCGAGGTGAGCGACGGTCTCGTCGACGTGATCGGCACCGCCCGCGGCGCGCCGGCGCCCGCCGACCAGGTCGTCGTCGGCCGGAGCGTCGACCTCGTCGACCCCGACCTCGTCGACCTCTGCGCCGTCGACGCGCTCGTTCCCCCCTCCGAGCGCTACTCGTACGTCTTCGACGGCAACGCGCAGCTCCTCGACCACGCCCTCGCCTCGGCGGCGACGCTCCCGCGCGTGGCGGGTGTCGCTTTCGCGCGCCTCGGGGCCGACTTCCCCGAGTCGATGCGTGCGGACGCCGCGCGCCCGGAGCGCCTCACCGACCACGACGGCCTCGTCGTCCGCCTCCGTCTCTCCGACGCGGGCGGGCGCTCCCCGAACGTCCCCGTCCGGGACGGCGAGCGCGCCGCGCCGGCCCGGAACCCGCGTCCGTGAACGACGGCCCGGTCCCCTCGGCTCTCGGGCGCCTCGAGGCGGCCCGCCGGCCTCGGCCCGGCGCGAGCGAAGCGGAAGCCGCCCTCTTCGCCGCGCGCGAAGTCCTCCCGCGCGACGCGCGCGAGCTCGCGCGCCTCCACGATGCGGCCCTTTTCCTCCGCGCCTTTCCCCCGTCGTCCCGCGCTCTCGCTCTCGCCGACGAGGTCCTCGCCCTCGTGCCCGGAAACGTCGCGCGCCTCGGGACGGAGGGGGTCGACCTCGGGCCGCTCGACGAGCCCGCGGTCGCGGGGATCGCCGGAGTCCCGATCGCGATGCCCTTCTCGTGGGCCGCCGCCTCCTGGCTCGCCCGGCGCGACCCGGCCGCGCTCCGCGTCGACTGGGACGCCGAGGATCTCCCCGACCGCCTCGCCGCGTTCCTCCCGCGCTTCGTCCCTCTCCTCGAGGAGCAGGCCCGCGTCGACGCGAACGTCCCCTTCCGCGACTTCGTCGACGCCGCCCGCGGGGCGCAGCCCGACGCGGCCTGGCTCGTCGGCCGCCTCCTCGCGGCGGAGCTCCCCTCGTCCGTGAAGGCCGAGCTCTGGGAGGCGCTCTCGCTCCAGCTCGTCTGGACGCCCCGCGCCTCCGACTCCCGCGGCCTCGCGCGCTTCCCCTCGCCGGCGCCGTTCGTCTGCGACGCGCCGCTCCTCTCCCGCCGCGACGTCTCCGTCACGGCCGAGCTCGCCCCACCGCTGCCGCCCCTCGTCCGGCTCTCCCGGCGCGACGGCGAGGCCCTCCTCGACGCGGCCCGGGCGGCCATGGCCGTCCGCTACCGCGAGCTCCCGGCCTTCTCCGCGGGCAATCCGGCCGCCGTCTACCGCGCCGACGTCGGCCGCGGCACGGCGATCTACGTGACCGGCCTCGACCGCGCCTCCCGCCTCCCGCTCCGCGCGGCCTTCGGAACGCTCTTCGTCCGCAACGGCGTCCTCGTCGGGTACGGCGACCTCCACGCCTTCCTCGGCCGCGCGGACGTGAGCTTCAACGTCTTCTACGCCTTCCGCGACGGGGAGGCGGCCTGGCTCTACGCGCGCCTCCTCGCGGTGGCCCGCGCCGTCACCCACGCCGCGCAGCTCTCCGTCGACCCGTACCAGGTCGGCCTCGGCAACGAGGAGGGGATCGCCTCGGGCGCCTTCTGGTTCTACCGGAAGCTCGGCTTCCGTTCCTCGGACCCTGTGCTCGAGAGGCTCGCCCGCCGCGAGGAGGCCCGCCTCGCCGCGGCGCCTTCCCGCCGCACGCCCGCCTCGGTCCTCCGCCGCCTGGCGGCCGCCCCGCTCCTCCTCGACGTTCCCGGCGAGACGCCGCTCCTGCCGGACTCCTTCCGCCTCGCCGACCTCGGCCTCGCGACCGCGCGCCGCTGCGCGGCCTCGGGGCTCTCTCCCGAGGCTTCCCGTACCCGCGCCGCTCGCCGTGCGGCCCGCGTCCTCGGCCTCGAGCCCGTCGACCCTGCGCTCCGCGCGTCGCTCGAGGCGCTCGCGCCGCTTCTCTCCCTCCTCGACGACCTCGGCTCCTGGCCGGCCACCGAACGCCGGGCCCTGGCGACGCTCCTCCGCGCGAAGGCCGGGCCCGACGAGCTCCGCTACGCGCGCCTCTCGTCAGTCCACCGCCGCCTCGCCTCCGCCCTCGTCGAGGCGGCGACTTCCGCGTAGCGTCTGGGGTGCGGGGGGTCTCCCCCCGCGAGCGAAGCGACGTTGGCTCTCTTCGCAGGGAGGCAGAGGCGAGCGGCAGCGCATACGGGATTCGAGCCCGTGTTACCGCCGTGCGGGAGTCGTGTCCGTCAAGTTCTGCAAAAGGGGCGGGCGTCTCCGCGGTGAGTGAC
>CAZLQX010000013.1:0-114923 GCA_964561935.1 uncultured Holophagales bacterium | reverse complement strand
TCGGGGGGGGGCGCGGCCGTTTCCGCTTTCAACCCCAAACCCGCCCCTGACCCCACCACCTGTCCCACACCATTCCCACCCCGCCCCCGGATGTGTCGGATCTCACAGTCGCGTCGGAGGCGGGGTGAGGGGTGCTAGATTTCCGCGCCGTGACGGCGGGATCCGCGAAGGGCGAGGGGCCGAGGCGCACGCACCGCACGAGCGGGACGAGCGCGGTCGTCTCGATCCCGCGCCGCGAAGCGGCACAGCTGCTGCGCGAGGTCGTCGGGCGCGGCGCGACCGTGCGGCTGCCCGTGGCGGGGTCGAGCATGCACCCCGCGGTGCGGAGCGGCGACCTCGTGACGGTGGCACCGATCGGCCCCGGGCCGGTGCCGGTGGGCTCGATCGTGGCGGCCGAGGCGGCCTCGGCGGACGGGCTCGTCGTCCATCGGCTCGTGGCGCGGACGCGCGCGGGCGTGGTGCTGCGCGGCGACAACGGCGCGGTGCCCGACGGCGTTCTCCCCGAGTCGGCCCTCATCGGCGTCGTCGTGGACGTGGAGCGGGCCGGACGGGTGGTCCGCGCGGGCCTGCCCGCGTTGCGGCGGCCGATGGCGGTGCTGGTGCGCCTCGGCCTCGTGAGGCGCTGGAACCGGGTGCGCGGACTGGCCGGACGGCTGGTTCCCTTCCGCCCGGGCACTGTTGTCATCCGCGGGGAGGCGGCATGACCGGGAGCGGCGAGCCCGTGCCGGGACCTCCGCTCGACGCCATCTACGCGATGCGCGGGGAGGCGGTCGTCCGGCAGCTCCTCGGCGAGTGGTTCCTCGTGCCGGTGAGGACGACGCCGGCCGACTTCCGGGCGATCTTCGCGCTCAACGAGGTCGGCGCGGCCGTGTGGGGCGAGATCGACGGCGCGCGGACCGTCGGCGACCTCGTCGGCGCGGTGCTCGAGCGGTTCGAGGTGCCCCCGGAGACGGCCGAGCGCGACCTGCGGGAGTTCCTGGAGCAGCTCGAGGGTGCGGGGCTCGTCGAGCGCCGGAGCTGACGTGGGCGCGCCGCGGAGGATGACGCTGGAGGAGATGCGCGCCCTCTCGGCGCGCGCGGCGGCGTCGCGCGTCCCGTTCAACGGGTCGATCGCGATGACGCACCGGTGCAACCTCCGCTGCCTGCACTGCTACCTCGGCGACGAGCGGTCGCCCGGCTCGGCGGCGGCGGAGCTCGACACGGCCTTCTGGCTCTCGGTCGTCGACCAGGTCGCCGGCGCGGGCTGCCTGAACCTCCTGATCACAGGGGGCGAGCCGCTCCTGAGGGACGACTTCGCAGAGGTCTACACGCGCGCGAAGAGGCGCGGCCTCGTGGTGACGCTCTTCACGAACGGCACGCGCCTCGACGACGGGCTCCTCCGGCTCTTCGCGGACCTCCCGCCTTGGTACGTCGAGGTGAGCCTCTACGGTGCGACGCCGGAGACGTACGACCGCGTGACGACGGTGCGGGGAGCGTTCGAGCGGTGCCTCGCGGGCGTGGACGCCCTCCTCGCGGCCGGCGTCCGCGTCGGCCTGAAGACGGTGATCCTGAGGGAGAACCGGCACGAGGTCGACGCGATGCGGGCGCTCGCCGAGGCGCGCGGCACGAAGTTCCGGGTGGACCCCGCGGTCTTCCCCTGCCTCGACGGGAAGACGGACCCGGTGGGGCACAGGGTCGACCCGGTGGAGGCGATCGCGATCGAGATGGCGGACGCGCAGCGCCTCCGGAAGTCGGTGGAGTACCTCGATCGCGTGAAGGACCAGCCGCCGCTCGAGAGGCTCTACTCGTGCCTTGCGGGGCTGACGACGTTCCACGTGAGCCCGTCCGGCAAGCTCCAGCCGTGCCTGATGGTGACGACGCACGGCTACGACCTTCGGTCCGCGAGCTTCCGGTCCGTGTGGGAGAACGACCTCCCGGCGTTCCGCGAGATTCCGGCCCCCCCCGGCTGGGAGTGCGGGACCTGCGAGCAGCGCTTCCTGTGCGGGCTCTGCCCGGCCCAGGCGAGCCTCGAGACCGGGAGCCCCCACGAGAAGTCCGAGTACCACTGCTCCCTCGGCCGGGAGCGTGGGCGCGCCATTGCGCGCGAGAGAGATTTGGCGGATCCTCCGCCCGGGACGAGAGACCGATGACCGACACGCGCGTCGAGAAGAAGCGACCCTACGAGAAGCCCGAGCTGAAGGTCATCGAGATGAGGGAAGAAGAGGTCCTCGCCGTCGGCTGCAAGATGGACGGACCCTTCAACGTCGCCTCAGAACAGCCGAACTGCGGCGTCGGCGTCCCGTGCAGCCTGACGGGCTCCTGAACGGCCCGCCCCGCGTCCCGCCTCATTCCGTCGTCGCCCGGCAGGTCGTCCTGTCGATCGGCGGGGTCGTCTTCCGCCTCTCGGGCCGGGAGCTGCCCCTCCTCCAGGAGACGCCCTGGGCGGTCCGGCCGTTCCTGGGGCCGCCGGCCGGCGCTCTTGACGGACGCGTCGTGGAGGTCTCCTTCGAGCTCGACCCGGAGCCCTCGTTCGACGGGGAGGTCCTCTTCCGGAGCGAGGCGGCCTGGTCGCTTCTCGCCCGAGGGAAGGAGCGGGGTTTCGTCTTTCGCGACCACGGCGCCCCGTCGCCGCTCTTCGCGGCGCGGTTCGTCCCGGGCGGGAGCGAGGTCGTCGTCCGCTGCTCCCCCGCGGTCGTGGAGGTGGCGGGGGGCGAGCGCGTCCTCCGGAGCCCTTTCCTCTACCCGTTCGACCAGGTGCTGACGATGTACGCGCTCTGCGGACGAGGGGTCCTCGTCCACGCGGCCGGGCTCGTCCGCGACGGGCGCGGTCTCGCCTTTCCGGGAGTCTCCGGCGCGGGGAAGAGCACCTTCGCGCGCCTCGCCGCCGCCCGGCCCGGCTGGGCGCCGGTGAGCGACGACCGCGTGATCCTCGCGCCGCAGGCGGAGGGCGGACGGTGCCGCCTCCTCGGCACGCCCTGGCCCGGCGAGGGGCAGGTCGCCGAGAACGTCGCGTCGCCCGCCGGCGGGCTCTTCTTCCTCGAGAAGGGGTCCGCGAACGAGGTCCGGCCGATCGCGGCCGCCGCGTGCCTCGAACGCCTCCTGCCGGTGGTCTCGGTGCCCTGGTTCGACCGGGAGCACATTGAGGCGGGGATGTCCGTCCTCGAAACGGTCGCACGATCGATTCCGGCCGCGGTGCTGGCCTTCCGGCCGGAGGAGGGGGCGGCAGAGGCGGTGGAACGGCACCTCGACTCCAGGGGAGAGCCGGTCGAACCCTGACGGCGAGGGCTTATGGGGGGGCGGGCCGGCGCGCCGGCTGCCGGAAACGTGACATTCGTCACGCAGCGTCGTTGACCCGGAGTGACGCCAGACGGGATACTAAAAATGGCCCGGTTTCTCCGGTCGGCGCGGCAGGCAAGCGGGTCTGTGCCGACAGGCGGAACGGCAGGAGGAGTGGTCATGGCGACTGTGAAGGGATCAAGCATCCGCGCGCTGGGGGTGTGCGCGCTCCTCCTCGTCGCTTGCGGAACCGGTTTCAGGGCGGAGGCCCAGGCCGCCGCCGGGTACTCGGAGTACATCATCCCGGGGAACGAGGGGCAGGTCACGGTAACGGGCGCGACGTCGCAGCAGCTGGGCCTCTACTACGTCCTGAACCAGCTCGACGACAACGGCGCGGGCGTACCCGCCGGCTCGAACATGCACTCCGTCATCACGGTGACGGCGTGGGCGCCGAACACGACGCTCTACTACGACCACTGGGAGGACGGCCTCGACTTCGACCCGAACAACCCCTCGACGGCAGACGAGACCGTCGTTCTCACGACCACGGGGCAGGTGCAGACCTTCGAATCAGCGAACTTCCTGATTCCGGTTGAACCGCGCGTGGCTCCGGCGAACTGCGACGGGTCGCCGGGGTGCATCTACGACGGCGGCGACCGCATGTTCGTGGCTGGCGGCGCGGTGACCGTCACCCGAGCGGGCTGGGTCGAGGAGCGACAGGTCGGGAACCAGGCCGTTGCGTGGGAGATCTACCCCGTCAAGCCGCAGCTCACGACGTATGTTCTCCCCTTCGGCGAAAACCTCTTCCCTGCGAACCCCGCCTTCGAGCGCGTCTTCGCGCTCGTTCAGGCGACGGCGGACGACACGAAGTTCAAGGTCGACGTCGACGGCGACGGTACCTGGGACGTCTTGAACGTCGACCGCAGCAACGCTCTCGACGGGTCAGACGCGACAGAAGTGACGCTGGACGCCGGAAAGACGTTCCTGCTCGACGCGATCAGCGCGTGCTCCTCTCGGACGGCCTGCCAGACCGTTACTTCGAACCCGTTGGAAACCGGCGCTGTTATTCAGGGGAGCGCCACCCTTCAGGTAAAGTTCGTCGCGGGCCTTACGACCGCGAATTACGGTACCCGCGGGCTAAGCGCCTTCCCCCGCGGCTACTGGACGAAGGAGTACTACGCACCGCTCGACCAGCGGTCTGGGACGAACGGAACCGGGACCGACTACTTCCTCCATAACCCGCACGGGACGGACCTGACGGTCAACTGGGAGTCCAGAACCTCGAACGGCACATTCCAGATCCCGGCGAACGAGACGGTCTCGTTCAACGACCGAGTTGCGACGGACGTCCCCGTCGACTCGGGTCTATACCTCAGCGCGTCGGACGTCTTCTGGGGCGTCGGACTCGGCGACACAGCGGGCGCGGCCTACGAGTGGGGCTTCAGCCTCCTTCCCGCGACGTTCCTCTCGTCAGAGCACTTCCTTGGCTGGGCCCCCGGCTTCGTCGGCGGGTCCGGCACGGCACGCCACGACGACGTCGGAGTCTTTGTCGTCTCGGCGCAGGACAACTCGACGGTCTTCGTCGACTTCGACGGCGACGGGACAGCGGATCAGACCTTCACGCTGGACCGGCTCCAGTCGAGGTACGTCTTCGACCCGAACGACGGCGACATGACGGGTGCGCACTTCTGGAGCACCGGAGAGTTCACGCTCGCGTACGGTGAGAACGCCGACACGGCCTCCACCAGCACGCCGTCGCTCGACCTCGGCTATGTGGGCATTCCAGGTAGTGACTTCATCTCTCTCGTCCTCGACGTTCAGAAGACGGCGAGCAAGCCGGTGGTCGCCTCGCAGAACGGCGCCTTCACCGACTTCACGATCGTCGCGAGCACGCGGGAGTACTCGCTCAACGCCATGTCGATCACCGACACGCTTCCAGCAGGATGGCAGTACGTGTCCGGATCGACGACGATCACGCGGCCTGATCTCACGACGGTGACCGGCACGGACGCCGACCCGACGATCTCGGGGGGCGGAGTCGTCCTGACCTGGAGCGCGACGGACCAGCTCGACCCGTCGGCGATGGCGCCGAACCAGACGTTCACCGTGAAGTTCAGGGCCTCGACGCCGATTGCGCTCGCCGTGGGCACGTTGAGCCAGAACCGGGTGGTGGCCACGGGCACGCGGACGGTCGGTGGCGTGACGCAGACGTTCTCGGCGACGGACTTCGCCTTTGTCGCCATCGGAAGCTTGTCCATCACGAAGAGCTCGAATCCGACGAACCCGATCTACCCCGGAGACACGATTCCCTACACCGTCGTCGTGTCGTCGCCGTCGGGCTCGCCGATCCAGACGGCCGTCTCGATCGTCGACGCCCTGCCGGCCGGTGTGGCCTACGTCAGCGGCAGCGGGCAGATCACGTGCGAGCGGGCGAACAACGTCCGCGACGAGTTCGACGCGGTCGCCTACACGAACAACGGTCCGAACAACACGGCGAACTGGGTCGCAGGCTGGACAGAGACGGACACTTACCCGTTTGGCGTGGCGGGCGCGATTGGCGGCTACGTGCACGTGATGACCGGGGCTCTCCGGTTCCGCGCGATTGCGGCGGTACGCGACAACTTTTCGGCCGGGTTCGCCACGGATAGCACCAATATCGGCGGCACTGCGGACTGGATCGGCGCTAGCTGGACAGAGACCGACCCGGGTGGAAATGGAGCAGGCAACGGTTTCGTGAGGGTGGAGAACAATCCCTCGGGTAGCCCTGCGCTCAATTTCGATGGCACAAACGGAGGGGGCGGAGTTGACGGCCGCGTGACGCGATCGGTGAATCTGACGGGCGCGACAATGGCGACAGTCACCTTCGACTTCGCCTTTAGCAGTCTCGAGACTGGCGACCAGGTGCAGCTCCAGGTGAGCACCAACGGGACCGACTTCACGCCGATCGCGACCTACGATGGAGGCGTCGCTGCCGGTCGAAAGAGCCACGACATCTCGGCTCACATCTCACCGTCTACGTCCATTCGGTTTCGCATCACGAGCGGTTTCGCCAATAACAACGATGAAGCGTACTTCGACAATGTCGACGTCGTGTACAGCGCTTCGGTCGCGACAGCTGCAATCCCGGCCGGCGGCGCGCAGATCCTCCGCACGGCGAATCTCACGGGCGCGACGAGCGCCTGGCTTCGCTTCAACCCCACTGCCGCGAATCTGGAGTCAACCGACACGCTTGTCGTAGAGGCGGCAACGAGCGCCGGGGGCACCTACACCACTCTCGCGACCTATCAGGGAGGCACGCCGACCAGCGCGGGTCCCTGGAATCTGTCGCCATACATCAGTGCGACGACGACGATCCGTCTGAGGGTCACCGGCGGCTACAACGCCGGTGACGAATACCTGTCGATCGACGACGTCGACATCACCTGGGGCAACGGCACTTCGACGTCGTTCGCGTCCGACCCGCCGCCGAACTTCCTGACGGGCATTCCGGGATGCCTCCTCAGGGGGGGCGGCGAGGTACGTCTCACGTTCAACGTCACCGTCGACGACCCGTTCCCGACCGGCTCGACGCTCCTGACGAACGTCGCGGCCACGACGTCCGCGCAGCTCCCGGTCCAGATCACGGCCTCGGTGACGGATCAGGTGACGGTGCCGACGGTCGCGAGCGCGACGGTCGCGGGGCGGGTGTGGCTCGACGGAGACCGGGACGGCGCGCAGGACATCGGCGAGCCGGGGATCTCGAACGTCCAGGTGACGCTGAAGGACCGATTCGGGACGCCGGTCGCGACGCTCACGACGGACGTGAACGGGCGCTACCTCTTCACGGGCGTGGCGGCCGGGACCGGCTACTACGTCGAGGTGACGGGCGGGCTGCCGACCGGCGTCGCGCAGACGTACCCGTCGCAGGCGACCTACCCGAACCGCACCGCTCCGTTCAACCTCGCCGAAGGGCAGGCCTACTCCGGGGCGGACCTCGGCTACGGGACGCAGGCCGGAACGGTCGCGTTCGGCGACGTGGCGTGGGTGGACGCCGACTCGGACGGAGTCCGCGACGCGGGCGAGGTGGGCCTCGGCGGCGTGACGGTGACGCTCTACCGCGACGCGAACGGCGACGGCCTCCTCCAGCCGGGAACCGACACGCTCGTCGGGACGGCGACGACGGACTCGGACGGGAGCTACCTCTTCGCCGGGCAGACGGCGGGCGGGACGTACTTCCTCACGGCGTCGACGCCCTCCGGGTACTTCCCGACGAACGGCACGGTCTACCGCTTCCAGGGGACGACGGCCGGGACGTCGTACCTGACGGCGGACTTCGGCTTCGCGGGGACGACGTACTCGATCAGCGACCGCGTCTGGCGGGACGAGGACCAGGACGGCACCTTCGACGCGGGGGAGAGCGGCATCTCGGGCGTGACGGTCGAGATCCTCGACGCGAGCCTGAACGTGATCGGCGTGACGACGACGGACGCGAACGGGGTCTTCACGTTCTCGGGGCTCGCGGGCTCCGGCGCCGACTACACGACGCGGATCAGCGACACGACGGGCGTCCTGACGAACTTCACCGGGACGACCTCGTTCGCGCTCGCCCGGCAGCGGGCGGAGAGCAACCTCGACGCGAGCCGCGACCGGACAGCGACGCCGAGCTACGGCTTCTTCGCGACGCGGAGCCTCGGCGACACGCTCTTCTTCGACGTGAACGGCGACGGGGACCAGGACGCGGGCGAGAACGGGATCGCCGGGATCGTCGTCGCGCTCTACTCCGACACGAACGGGGACGGGACGATCGACGCGGGCGAGCCGCTCGTCGGGAGCATGGCGACGGACGCGGCGGGCCGCTACCTCTTCTCGGGGCTCTCGAACGGCAGCTACGTCGTGAGCGTGCCGCCGCTGACGGGGTACACGTACACCGGAACGGGCGCCGCCGCCGACAGCGACCTCGCGACCGCGGGAACGCAGCGGGCCGCGGCGGTCTCGAGCGGCGGGAACGACTTCGACGTCGACTTCGGCTTCCAGGCGAACACGCCGCGGAGCGTCTCCGGGACGATCTGGAACGACGGAGACCGCGACGGGGTCGTCGACACCGGCGAGGCGCGCCTCGCAGGGGTGACGGTCGAGGTCCTCTCGGGGACGACGGTCGTCGCGACGACGACGACGGACGCGTCGGGGAACTACTCGTTCACGGGGCTCGCGAGCGGGACGTACGACGTCCGCGTGACGGACACGGCAGGAGTGCTGACGGGCTACTTCCCGACGTACGAGCGGACGGAGGGGACGGCGGGGCCGTTCAACTACCGCGAGACGGTGAACCTGACGAGCGGCAACCAGACCGGCGTGAACTTCGGCTACGGGCAGCCGACGCCGACGTACGCCTCGGTGACGTCGCTGACGGCGTCGGTGGGCGGCGGGACGGTCGTCGTCGAGTGGCGCACGTCGCAGGAGGTCGGGACGGTGGGGTTCGACCTCTACCGCCTCGAGCCGGCGACGGGTGCGTGGACGCGCGTGAACGACGACCTCCTGCCGGCGCTCGCGGGGTCGCCGCGCGGCGGGACGTACGAGCTGGAGGACCGGACGGCGAAGTCCGTGCCGCCGCTGACGTACAAGCTCGTCGAGACGGACGCCTGGGGCGCCCGCCGCGAGTACGGGCCGTGGACGCTCACGGCGCTCGGGACGACGGGCGCGCCGAAGGAGCGGTATCGGAGGACTCCGGAGCAGCCCTCCGCGGACGAGCAGTCGCGCGTCTCGACGGCGCGCAAGGAGAAGGACGCGGCGACGTCTGCGGCGGCGCGCCGCTCGGGCGAGCGTCTGAAGCTGCGGACGAAGGGACGGGGGATCCGATACGTCGACACCGCCGCGCTCGCCACGATCCTCGGGCAGAAACCGAGCACGCTCACCGGGCTCGTCTCGACCGGGCTCGTTTCGGTGGAGAACCGCGGACGGCAGGTCGCGTACCTGCCGGCGCCCGGAGGCGCGGGCCTCTACTTCTTCGCCGAGGCGATGGAGGACCCGTACACGGACGAGAACGTCTACTGGATGTCGGGCCGGAAGGGCGTGATGATGGCGTCGCAGGCCGGCATCGCGACGGCCCGGACGCCGGCGGCGAGCTTCCCGGAGACCGTCCACGTCGAGGTTGACCGCTACCCGCTCCCGGCCTACTTCCAGGACCCGGAGGCGGACTTCTACGCGTGGGAGGCCCTCTACTCCGGCTACGCGGGGTGGGACACGAAGAGCCTGACGGCGAGCCTGCCGGGCGCGGCGGGGACGGGGAAGGCGACGCTCACCGTCCGCCTCCAGGGCGGGTCGAGCTCGACCGCTCGCGAGGACCACCACGTGACGATCGCCTGGAACGGGGCGCCGGTCGGGGAGACGGCGTGGGACGGGCTCACCCCGCGCGAGGTCGTCGTCACGCTCTCGGGAGCGGACGTCGTCGACGGAGAGAACACGCTGACCGTGAAGGCGGTCCGCGACGCGGGAGTGCCGAACGGCGTCGTCTACGTCGACTCGTTCGACGTCGCCTACGAGCGGCGCTACCGCGCGGTGAACGACGAGCTCTCCTTCACGGTGCCCGCCGGCGGCGAGGCCGCGGTGGGCGGGTTCACGACGTCGAAGGTGACCGTCTTCGACGTGACGACGCCCTCGACGCCGTCCGTCGTCACCCTCTCCGGCGTAACGGCGGAGAAGGACGGGACGTTCGCGGTCCGCTTCGCGAACCGGGAGCCGGCCCGCAGGTCGTACGTCGCGCTGAGCCTCGCGCGTGCGGGCGCGCCCGTCGGCGTCGCAGGCGTCGCGGCCTCGAGGCTGCGCGAGACGACGAACGCGGCGGACTACATCCTCGTAGCCCCCGCGTCGCTCGTCGCGGCGGCGAAGGAGCTCGCCGCGTACCGCGAGAGCACGGGCGTGGCGACGATGGTCGTCGGGCTGGAGGAGGTCCACGACGAGTTCACGTACGGGATCGCTTCGCCGGTGGCCGTGCAGGAGCTCCTCGAGTACGCCGCGGCCTCGTGGCGGAAGGCGCCGGAGTACCTGACCCTCGTCGGGCGCGGCACGTTCGACTACAAGGACGCCCAGGGCGTCGGCGACAACCTCGTGCCGCCGCTCCTCGTCGGGACGCCGTTCGGGCTCGCCGCGTCGGACGTCTCGTTCGGCTCTCTGACGGACGGCAGCGGCCCGGGGCTGAGGGGGATCGGACGGCTCCCGGTGCTGACGGGGCAGGAGCTCTCGGACTACGTGGCGAAGATCTCCGCGCACGAGTCGGCGCGCGAGGGGGCGTGGCAGAAGAACGTCCTCCTCGTGGCGGACAACCCGGATGCGGGAGGCGCCTTCACGGCCGACAGCGAGGCGCTGGCCGCGCTCCTCGCGCCGCCCTACGGGGCGACGCGGGTCTACCTGCCGGCCTTCTCGCCGGCCGCGGCGAAGGCCGCGATCGTGAGCACGCTCGGCTCCGGCGCGTCGGTGTTCAACTACGTGGGGCACGGCGGCCCGGACCGGCTCGCCGCGGAGAACATCTTCACGAAGGCGGAGGTGCCGGCGCTGACGAACGCGGGACGCCTGCCGCTCTTCCTCGCGTGGACCTGCTCGGCGGGGAACTACGCGATCCCGGGCTTCACGTCGCTGAGCGAGGCGCTCGTCCTCTCGAAGACGGGCGGGGCCTTCGCGGCCTTCGCGCCGTCGGGGCTCTCCCTGAACGACGGGGCGCGCGCGCTGAACCAGACGTTCTATCGCTCGGTCTTCGTCGAGGGGGAGAAGGGCGTCGGGCGGAGCGCCGCGAAGGCGCTCGGAGAGCTCCCCGAGGAGGGCGCGACGGCCTACATGAAGGGGATCTACAACGTCATCGGCGAACCGCTGAGCCGCCTCCCGTAGCCGCCGGGGCGGCGCGCCGGGCCTTCCGGCGCGCCGCCGCGTAGCGGAGCCAGCGGGCCGCGAGGTCGAAGGGGCGCGCGAGGCGGCGCCCGAGGTAGCCGAGCGGCGTACGGGGCCGGCCGTAGATCTGGTCGACCTGCGCGCGGCTCAGCGCGACAGCGCGCCACGCCGAGCGAAGCACGTTGAGGGGCCCCGGCAGGTCGGAGAGCGGCACGGCGTACGCCGGGCTCGCCCGCAGCCCCTCCGCGTACTCCCGGTCCGTCACCCCCGCCACCAGATGCCCGAGCAGGAGAGTGGGGTCAGGTCCGTTTTCCGTGTTTTGCTGTTGCGGATCGCCCCGGTTCGAAGCGTAGAGTGTAGAAGGTAGACCTGACCCCAGGTCTCGGACGAGGGCGCCGACAGTCGCGAGGTCTTCGGCGTCGAGCTCACGGAGGTAGGCGCCGGCGGCGGCGAGGCTGGCGGCGTCGGGGCCGAGGTCGGCGACGTCTCCGAGGACCCGGAAGGCGGGGTAGGAGGACGGAGCGTTGCCGTGCTGGACGAGGCCGTGTACGAGGGAGTGAGCGAGCAGGACGGGCTTCGCCGGCGTGCGGACGTGGGGCGGAAGGCCGGGGGCCTCGCGCAGGAGGCCGGCGGCGGCGAGGTCGGAGAACCGGACGGAGCGGCGGGAACCGGGGAGGCGCACGCCGAGGACGACACGGTGGATCTCGACCATGCCGAGCTGCGGATGAACGAGGGGGTCGACGTGCTGCTCGAGGTCGAGGGTCTCGGAAGGCCGCCATCCCGCGGCGACGAGGAGGCGCTCGAGGTCGGCAATGCGCTCGGGGGGAACGAGGAGGTCGAGGTCGGTCGTGGGGCGCGCGCCGACCGGCGCGAGGCCGAGGAGCTCGATGGCGAGGCCCTTGAGGACGACGAAGGGGATGCCGGCCGAGCCGGCGACGTCTGCAACGGCGCGGGCCGCCTCGACGCGGAGGACGTTCGACGCGGTGACGCCGATCGCGGCGCGCCGGAGGCATGGAGCTTCCGCAGCCGCCTCGGAGGCGAGGAGCGTGGGATGCGTGCGGGCCCCGACGCGTGGCGCCAGGCCGAGCGTCTCGGCGAGGTCGGCGGCGGCGCGGGCATCGATGGCCTCGTCGAAAGGGCGGTCCGCCGGGCCGAACGCGCGCGCGAGGACCCACCTCAGCTCCGGGGTGAAGGGGACCTCCGGGGGATTCAGCCGGAGCGCGCGCACGGGCCGCGATTATCCACGCGGCGGGGCGGGGCTCTCGTCGAACCGGCTTCCCGACGGGCGCGCTTCCACGGGTCTTGCTCCCCTCGCGTCTCGGCCCGACGCTCCTGAAGGGGTCTTCCCCCGATGGGGTCTGGTCTACGTTCTACACTCTGCGGTCACGCAGAGTGTAGAACGTAGACCAGACCCCACACGGGGAGGGGCGGGCGCGAGGCGGAATACACTCGCGGGATGACGACGGCGGGCGCGGCGCGGAGGCCGGCGGCGTGGCTCGGGATGGCGATCGTCGCTGCGGGCCTCGCGAACGGCGCCGGCGCCTACCTGCGCCGGGTCGGCTTCGTGGAGAGGGCGAGCTACGAGCGCTTTTGGGAGCTCCACACGGGGCCGGAGGGGTTCACGCGCGCGCCGTTCGGACTGGGGCGGCGCTGCGTGAGGCACCGCTCGATCGCGGAAGGGGGCGCGGAGCCGGCCGGCGGCGGGCCTCCGGCGCGGTACGTCCACGCGGTGCGGCGCTGGGAGGCGCCGCTGAAGGGGCTGAAGGACGCCGTCGTCCTCGCGCTCGTCGCCGGCGGCCTCGTGGCGTGGCGGCGCGCCGGGGGAGCCGGGCCGCCCGGCGCGCCGCCAGGGAGATGGGCGCGCGCGGCTCTGCTGCTCGGGCTCGCCGCGATCGTGTCCGCGCACGCTGCGGCGGGCCTCGCGCGCGGGGCTCTCCTCGAGACGGCAACGGGGCTGCGCGCCTTCGGGTTCGTCGCAGTCGCGCTCGCCGCGGCCCCGATCGCGGGCGACCTCCTGCGCCGGCTCGTGCCGTGGCTCGTCGGCCTCGTGGCCGTGCAGGCCGCGCTCGCGCCGATCGAGCTCCTGCGAGGCGTGCCGATCCAGGGGCACGGGTGGCTCTTCGGCGAATATTTCGCGCGAAGGGCCGCGGGGAGTCTCGTCATGCCGAACACCCTCGGCATCCTCGCGGCGGCGGTCGTCGCGCTCGCGACGGGGTATGGCGCGACGGCGCGCGTGCGGGCCGCGGCGTGGGGCTTCGGCGGGATCGCGGTCGTCCTCTCGGGGTCGGCGACGGGGCTCGTGATGCTCGCGGCGGCGGGCGCCGTCGGGGCCCTCGCGGCGCCGCGTCGCTCGGGGGCGCGGAGGCTCGCCGGGCTCGGCGCGGCCCTCGCGGCGGCGTCGTTCGCGCTCTACGTCGTGCGCCCCGACGTCCTCGACTCGTTCACGGCGCGCGTCTCGGGCCTGAAGCCGCTCGCGGCGGCGCCGGCCGGGGAGCTCCTCTTCGGGAGGGAGATCGGCGCCGGGACCATTTCGGCGACGACGCTCCGCCGAGGATTCGACCGCGAGGGGCGGCTCGGAACGAAGGCCGACGCGCCTCCGGCTCCGGGAGGCGACACCGCGGTGGGGACGCTCGTCCTGCAGACGGGCTTCGTCGGCCTCGTGCTCTTCTACGCGGCGCTCGCGGCGGCGTGGGCGCGATGCGCGAGGGCGCGCCCGCTCGTCCTTGCGCTCGCCGCTGCCACCCTGACCCTGGGTGTGACCGAGGCGTTTCCGGTGAACGTCCTCCTCGGGCTCGCCCTGGGCTCTGCGCTGGGGCGATCCACCCCGGGGTCAGGTCTACCTTCTACACTCTACGTTCCGACAGAACGTAGAGTGTAGAAGGTAGACCTGACCCCCCTCGCCCGCGGGCCCGCGACCTCTTCCCTCATCCCGGACGCCTGCCGATTCTCCTTGCGCCGGATCAAGGGGCGACCTAGGATCTGCAACTTTGTCTCAGAATGACGTCGGGCCGCGGGAACGTGCCCGGCAGGAGGTACCGATGAACCGCAGGCAGGTGTTCGGGGCAGCGGCGGCGATCGCCGCGGCGGGGATGTTCTCGGCGAGCTGGGCGAGCGCGGCGGACAAGAAGCCGATGGGCGAGGCCCCGAAGGCCGAGAAGAAGTCGTTCAAGTGCATGGGCGGAAACGCCTGCAAGGGGAAGAGCGAGTGTGGCGTGCCGGGCGCGCACACGTGCCACACTCGGAACGCGTGCAAGGGGAAGGGCTGGGTGATGGTCGCCTCCGAGAAGGAGTGCGAGGAGCTGAAGGCGAAGAACGCCGCCCCGGCCGCGCCCAAGAAGTCCTGACGCGCGTCCCGTTCCTCGGCCACGGCCTCGGCCTGCGCCGCGAGCACTACGCCGCCGTGCTCGCGGGAGAGGCCGCGTGCGACTGGTTCGAGGCGATCAGCGAGAACTACATGGCCGTGGGCGGGCGCGCGAGGAGGATCCTCCTCGCCGTCCGCGAGCGGTACCCGCTGACGCTCCACGGCGTCTCGCTCGGGATCGGGAACACGGACCCGCTCGACGAGGAGTACCTCGACGCCCTCGTGGCGCTCGGCCGCGACGTCGAGCCCGCCTGGGTCTCGGACCATCTCTGCTGGACCGCGGCGGGGGGGAGGACGTCGCACGACCTCCTGCCCCTGCCGTACACGGAGGAGGCGCTCGACCACGTCGCCGCGCGCGTCGCGCACGTGCAGGAGCGGCTCCGACGCCCCCTCGTCCTCGAGAACGTCTCGAGCTACGTGACGTGGTGCGCGTCGTCGATCCCCGAGGAGGAGTTCCTCGCGGCGCTCGTGCGGCGGACCGGCTGCGGCCTTCTCCTCGACGTGAACAACGTCTTCGTCTCGTCGACGAACCACGGGCGGGACCCGCGCCGGTTCCTGGAGGCGATTCCGCAAGGGAGCGTTTGGCAGTTCCACCTCGCGGGGCCGTCCGAGGCGGGACCTCTCCTCCTCGACACGCACGACCACCCGGTGCGGCCCGAGGTGTGGGCGCTCTATCGCGAGGCGGTGCGTCGCTTCGGCGAGGTCTCGTCGCTCGTGGAGTGGGACGACCGGATTCCGGACGTCGCGGTCGTCCTCGCGGAGCGCGACAAGGCGGCGGCGATCGCGGCGGAGGTCTTCGCCGCGGGTCGCGGAGAGGACCACGCGTCGACCCGAACGGACCGTCGCGAGATCGAGAACACGGAAAACGGACCTGACCCCATTCGGATGCTGGCTGAGGCGCAGGAGGTGTTCCTGGAGCTGGTGCGGGCGCCGGAAGGGGTGGCGCGAGCGGCGGTGGAGACGCGCGCGAGGGCGGCGAAGCTCTTCGCCGGGGACGCGCGGATGTCGGCGGAGGAGCGGCTCGACGTCTACGCGAACATGTACTTCTTCCGGCTGCGCGACTCCCTCGCGGAGGACTTCCCGAGGACGGCCGGCGCGCTCGGGGAGGCGCGCTGGCACAACCTCGTGACGGACTACCTTCTCGCGCACCCGCCGTCGCGATGGTCGCTCCGCTGGGCCGGTGAGGCGCTTCCCGCCTTTCTGCGCACCCACGCGTACGCCGCGGAGCGGCCGTGGCTCGCGGACGTCGCCGCACTCGAGCAGGCGCGGAACGAGGCGTTCCAGGCGCTCGACGCGGAGCCGCTCCGCCCGGAGACGCTCGCGGCCGTGCCCGCGGAGGAGTGGCCCGGGCTGCGCTTCCTGCCGGCGCCGGGGACGGCGCTCGTGGGGAGCCGGTGGGACCTCGCGGCGTGGTGGGAGGACGGAACCGAGACGGACGCTCCGGCCGCGCTCGCCGAGGAGGCGGCGCTTCTCGTCTTCCGCGACGGGGAGGACGACGTGCGCCACGACGTCCTCGCCCCGGACGAGGCAGAGGCGGCGCGCCGCCTCCTCGTGGGCGCGACGTTCGCCGAGGTCTGCGAGGCCTTCGCCGCGACGGCGACCGACGAAGCCGACGCCGCGTGCCGAGCCCTCGCCCTCGTCCGAAAGACGGGGTCTGGTCTACGTTCTACACTCTGCGCCGACGCAGAGTGTAGAACGTAGACCAGACCCCACTCCCGAATAGAATCGCGGCGGTGAGGGAACGCCTCTTCTACGCCGCGCTCTTCCTCGGGGTCTCGGTCGCCCTCGGGGCGGGGTTCCGCGTCGACAAGCACCTCGCGACGGACGGGGCGCACTACTTCGTGTCGGTCGCCGACACGGGGAGCTTCCTGCGCGTCGACCCGGCCCGGTGGGCGGCGGAGACGATCGTCCAGTGGCCGCTCGTCGCCGCGGTCCGCGCGGGCGTGACGTCGATTCCGGCCCTGAAGGCGGTCTTCGCGCTCGGGATCTTCCTGAGCTGGGCGCTCTCGTTCGCTCTCTGCCTCTTCGCGACGCGCCGCGAGGGCTCCGCGCCGCTCGCGCTGCCGATCCTGGCGATGGCGGCGGTCTGCCTTCCGGCCGACTTCATCCTCGCCGGCGAGCACCACGTCATGGTCCTCCTCGCGCCGCCGATCCTCCTCCTCGTCCTGCGTCGCGAGGCGCCGACGTGGGGAGACGGGGCCGCGCTCGTCGCCTCGCTCCTCGCCTTCGCGTGGAGCTACCCGACCGCCATCCTGCCGTCGCTGCTCTTCGCGGCGCTCCTCGGCGCGCGGCTCTGGTTCGACCGCTCGAGCCGCCGGGCGACGGCGATCCGGGCCGCGGCGCTCGCGCTCACGCTCGTGGCGATCGCGGTCGGCCTCGGCGCGGTCCTGGCGCCGCGGGCGCACGACAACGCCGTCCTCTTCCGGCTCGCCCTCCCGATGGTCTTCCACTTCCCGGAGACGCTCCTCCCGGCGGCGTTCTCGCTCCTCTTCCTCGCGAGCCTCGTGACGCTCCCGCGACTCTTGGGGACGCTCGCGCTCGTCCCGCTCGCCCTCGCCGCGGCCCACGCGGCGACGGCGGAGCACGGGCTGGACGCCGTGACGTCGATGAGCGCGCGGACGCTCTCCGTGACGCTCCTGCCGCCGCTCCTCCTCCTCGGCGTCGCGGTCGCGATCCGCGGGGGGGCCGCGACCCGCTTCCAGGCCGCCCTCCTCGCGGCGTTCGTCGCCGTCGTCGCGGTGCGGCACGTCCGTTCCGCCGCGGACTGGGAGGTGTACCGGAGCGACATGCGGTCGGTCCTCGGCACGCAGCGGGGCTTCGTCCCGGTGGAGGCGACGGAGCTCGACGGGAACCCGTGCCGCTGGGCCTGGACGAGCCCTCAGCTGAGCGTCGTCTGGTCCGCGCCGGCCGTGCAGGCGATCGTCCTGAACCGGTCGGACGCGGCGTGGCAGGACTACGACCCCCGGACGCACCGGGTGCTGGAGAGGTTCGTGACGTACGACCCGGCGCTCGACGCCGCGGGGCCGCGGTGACCGGGTGACGCCGGTCGAGAGGCTGGGCCCCGGGGACCGGCGGCTCGTCGCCGTCTGCCTCGCCGTGATCGTCGCGGGGACGGCGATCGGGGCGCGGTACTTCTCGCGGGCGTTCCCGGAGGCGTCGATCGACTTCCGCCTGACGCGCGAGGAGGCTCGGCGGGTCGCGGAGAGGGAGCTCGCGGCGAGGGGATTCGACGTCGAGGGGCGCAGGGCCCTCGGCGTCTTCGACCACGACGACCTCGCGAAGGTCTTCCTGGAGCGGGAGCTCGGGCTCGAGAAGGCGGCGCCGCTCTTCGGGCGCGAGGCGCCGGTGTGGCGCTGGTCGTTCCGGTTCGTGCGGCCGCTCGAGAAGGGGGAGCTGCGTGCGTTCGTGGCGCCGTCGGGGGAGCTCCTCGCGTTCCGGAGGATCCTGCCGGAGGAGGCGGCCGCGTCCGACCCGGGCGCAGGCCGGGCGCGCGCGATGGCGGAGGAGACGCTCCGGGCCCACCGCGGCTTCGACCCCGGAACGCTCCGCCTCGTCGAGGAGAGCGAGGAGAAGCGGCCGGCCCGCGTCGACCGGACGTACGTCTGGGAGTCGCGGACGCTCTCGTGGAAGGGCGCGTCCGTCCGCTGGCTCGTGGAGGTGCAGGGCGACCGGGTCGGGCGCTCGTCGACGTGGCTCGAGGTGCCGGAGGCGTGGCGGCAGGAGTACGCGACGCTCCGCTCGAAGAACCAGGCCGCGGGTGCCGTGGCGACGTTCGGGCTCGCGCTGACGGCGATCGCGCTCGTCGTCCGCTTCTTCGAGCGGCTGCGGCGGAGGGACGTGAGGTGGCGCTGGGCGGTCGGGTTCGGGCTCGCCGGGGCGGCGCTCCAGGCGGCAGCCGCGCTGAACGAGCTGCCGGTGACGCTCTTCTCGTACGACACGACGGAGAGCTGGGCGAGCTTCCTCGGGCAGTCGCTCCTCGCGGACGTCGGCGCGGCCTGCCTCCTCGGGGTCGCGCTCGTCCTCCTCGTGGCGGGGGGCGAGCCGGAGTACCGCGAGGCGTACCCGGAGAAGCCCGCGCTCGGCCGCCTCTTCACGCGCCGCGCGTTCGGGACGAAGCGCTTCTTCCTCGGCCTCCTCGCCGGGTGGGCGCTCACGGCGGGTTTCCTCGCGTGGCAGGTCCTCTTCTACCTCGCGGCGGACCGTCTCGGCGCGTGGTCGCCGGCGGAGGTGCCGTACTCGAACCTCCTCGGGACGAGCCTGCCGTGGCTCGGGGTCCTCCTCATGGGCTTCGTCCCGGCGACGACGGAGGAGTTCTCGTCGCGGATGTTCTCGATCCCCTTTCTCCGGCGCTTCGCGCCCGCCTGGGTCGCCGTCGGGCTGCCGGCGCTGATCTGGGGCTTCGCGCACGCGGGCTACCCGAACCAGCCGTTCTGGATCCGGGGCGTCGAGGTGGGCCTCGTCGGGGTCGTCGCGGGCGTCGTGATGCTGAAGCTCGACCTCTTCCCGCTCCTCGTCTGGCACTTCACGGTGGACGCGGTCTACACCTCGCTCATCCTCGTCCGCTCGTCGAGCCCGTACTTCGTCGTGTCGGGCGCGCTCGCGGCGGGAGCGCTTCTCCTGCCGCTCGTCGCGGCGGCCGCCCTCGCGTGGAGGCGCGGCGGCTTCGTGCCGGAGGCCGGCCTGACGAACGGCGACGTCGGGTCGGCGCCGCCGCCGTGGCCGGGGGCGAGCAGCGAGGCTCCCGCCGTCCGGGCCCCGAGGCCGCTCTCCCTGACGCACGTCGCCGCCGCGGCGGCGGCCTCGGTCGTCGTGATCCTCCTCGCGCGGACGCTCCTCCCGAGGGGAGGGCTCGACGCGGAGGTCCGCGTGACGCGCGGCGAGGCGATCGCGGCGGCGCGGGCCTTCGTGAAAGGCGAGGGGGACGACCCGGCGCGCTACCTCGCGGTCGCCGAGACGGCCTCGGCGCTGCCGTCGCTCGAGGAGGCGGGGGAGACGGGGCGCAGCCTGATCCCGTATCGCTGGGAACGGAACGCCGAGCGCTGGCTCCTCGCGAGGGGCGGGATGGCGGCGCTGGGCGAGTGGGCGACCCGCGTCCTCCCCGGGCCGGTCTGGCAGGTCCGTCTCGCGCGCGAGCGGGACCGTCACGGCTGGTGGGTCGTCGTCGACGCGCGCGACGGCCGCGTCACGGGCTTCGCGCAGCGGATGCCCGAGGAGGAGCCGGGCGCCTCGCTCGCGCCGGCGGAGGCGCTCGCGATCGCGCGGGAGGCGGCGCGGGCGCGGGGGGTCGACCCGGCCGCGCTCGCGGTCGTCTCCGCGAACGCGGAGGAGCGGAAGGCGCGCCGCGACCACGCGATCGTCTTCGACGCCGGGGCGCCGACGGCCGGGGGAGCGCGCCGCCGCGTGACGGTGGAGGTGGCCGGCGCGCGGCCGTCGCTCGTCGCGACGGCGCTGAAGCTGCCGGAGGAATGGTCGCGCACGCAGCGCCGGAGCACGACGGCGACGTACGCGGCGCTCGCCGCGCGAGTCGTCGGCTTCGGCACGGTCTTCGGCCTCGGCCTCGTCGCGCTCTTCCAGGCGCACCGCGCCGGACGGATGCGCTGGCGGGAGGCGGCGCGCACAGCGGCGCTCTTCACGCTGCCGGCGCTCCTCGAGCGGGCCGCGCAGCTCCCGACGCTCGCGCGGAGCTGGTCCGCCGACACGCCGCTCGCGACGTGGGCCGTGATCGCCGCGATCGGCGTGGCGGTCGGGCTCGTCCTCTCGTACGCGCTCGCGTTCGTCGCGACGGGCCTCGTGACGGCCGCGGCGCCGCACGCGCTCGGGCTCCTCCGGCGGCCGTTGCCCCGGACGCGCGACCGCGCGCTCCGCGCCGCGGCGGCGACGACGCTCCTCGTCTTCGCGGCGCGGGCGCTGAAGGGAGGCCTCGAGGCGGCGTTCCCCGCGGCCGCGGGGGTCGGCGGATTCGCGTTCCCCCCCGGCGTCGAAGGATGGCTCCCGGCGGCCCCGGTCCTCGCGGGCGCGACGGAGATCGCCCTCCTCGCGGCGGGCGCGGCCGCCCTCGGCGCGCTCCTCTTCCGCGACCTCCTCGTGACGAGAGCGGCGCGGGCCGTGGTCCTCGTGGCCGTGGCGGGCTGCTGGGCGCCCTTCGACGCGCGAACCGCCGGCGAGCTCCTCGTGCCGATCGCGGCGGGTGCCCTCCCGGCCGCGGCGCTCGCGCTCGGCATCGCCCTCTTCCTGAAGGACGACCCGTGGGCCTACGTGCTGACGGCGGTCGGCGTCGTCGTCCTGCGCGAGGGGGCGACGCTCGTCACGTCGGGCGCGACGCCCTGGGTCGCGAGCGGCGCGCTCTGCCTCGCCGCGGGCCTCCTCCTCGGTCTCGCGCCGGGCTGGAGGCGGGGCGCGGCTACTCCCCCGACGCCCGGCCGCGCGGGGTGACGCGGCGCCACTCGGCCTCCGAGAGGCGGTCGGCGGCGCCGCGGCCGATGGCGCGGTGCATCTCGACGAGGAGGCGCGCGGCGTCGTCGTCCACGAGCGGGGGAGGGCCGAGGCGCGTCAGGAGCGCGTCGGGCTGCTCCGGCGGGACGAAGCGCGTCTTGAGCGTCGCGAGGGGGACGAGGGGCCTGTAGTACGACTCGGGGCGCACGTCGGGGAGCGGCTCGAGCGGGAGGGCGGCGGCCGCCTCGGTGCGTCGCGGGGCGGCCGGGGCCGGGAGGACGCGGCGCGCCCGGGCCTCGCGGAGGCGGGCGAGGACCTCGTCGCGCCCCTTCCCGCGCAGGAGGAGGAGGAGGAAGGGGTCGCGGTCGAACCGCTCGGCGAGCGCGACGTGGACCGCCGCGGCGTGGCGGCAGGCGGGGGCGTCGGCGCACGGGCAGGTGACGGCGACCTCGTTCGCCGACGCGGGGAGGAGCGGGCCTCCCGCGTCGGAGAAGACCGAGTCCGCCTCCTCGGGAAGCGTCCCCGCGAGGAGCTCGCCCGCGGTGCGGGCGCGCTCGGCGAAGGCCTTCAGCGCGCCGTCGAAGACCTTCTCGTTGAGCGTCCGGACCTTGAGCCGGACGGTGAGGAGGGAGCGGCCGCGGTCGCGGACCTCGGCCTCGACGGCGCCGGGCTTGACGGCGAGCGCGGCGAGGCCCCCCTCGGCGACGAGGGAGCGGCCCTTCTCGAGGCGCGCGCGCCCGGCGCCGGAGGCGGCGGCGAGCCAGCGCTCGCCCCAGCTGCCGGGGGACGGAGGCGGGGCGGGGACGTCGACGAGGCGCTTCTTCGCCGGCACGTCAGGCCCCGTCCCCGGCATCGACGGCGTCGCGGCTCAGGGCGACGAGCTCGGCGAGCTCCTCGTTCGAGAGCTCGGTGATCCAGCTCTCGCCCGCTCCGATGATGGAGCGCGCGAGCTCCTTCTTCTCGTCGATCATGGCGTCGATCCGCTCCTCGAGCGTCCCGCGGCAGACGAACTTGTGGACCTGGACGTGCCGCGTCTGGCCGATCCGGAAGGCGCGGTCCGTCGCCTGGTCCTCGACCGCGGGGTTCCACCAGCGGTCGACGTGGAAGACGTGGGAGGCGCGCGTGAGGTTGAGGCCGGCGCCCCCCGCCTTGAGGGAGAGGACGAAGAAGAGGGGCGGGTCGTCGTCCTCCTGGAAGCGGCGGACCATCTCGGCGCGCGCGAGGCGGGGCACGCCGCCGTGGAGGAAGAGGATCTCCTTGTCGAACTTGTCGCGCAGCGCGCGGACGAGGAGGTGCCCCATCTCGCTGAACTGAGTGAAGAGGAGGGCGGGCCGGTTCTCGGCCTCGGTCTCCTCGAGCATCGCGAGGAGGCGCGTGAGCTTGGACGAGCGCCCGTCGAGGCGGCTGCCGTCGCCGAGGAAGAGGGCCGGGTGGTTGCAGATCTGCTTGAGGCGGAGGAGGAGGAGGAGGACCTTCGCGCGGCGGCTCTGGCCCTGCGCCTTGCCGATCCCCTCGAGGAGCGCCTTCGTCGTCGCGCGGTAGAGCGTCGCCTGCTCGCGCGAGAGGCCGACCCACTCCTTCGTCTCGATCTTGTCGGGGAGGTCGGGGGCGATCGCCGGGTCCGTCTTCGTCCGCCGGAGGAGGAACGGCGAGGTGAGGCGCCGCAGCCTCTCGCGGGCGACCGCGTCGTGGTGCCGCTCGATCGGGATCGAGAAGGTGCGGCGGAACGACTCGTCGGATCCGAGGAGGCCGGGGTTCAGGAAGTCGAGGATCGCCTTGAGCTCGGAGAGGCGGTTCTCGAGCGGGGTCCCCGTGAGCGCCGCGCGGCGCGTGGAGCGGAGCGCGCGGACGGCCTTCGACTGCGCCGTGCCGGGGTTCTTGATGTTCTGCGCCTCGTCGAGCGCGAGGTACTCCCACGTGACCTCGGTGAGGAGGGCGCGGTCGCGGTGGGCGAGGGAGTAGGTCGTGACGAGGAGGTCGGTCTTCTTCACGAGCGCGAAGAAGTCGTCGCCGGCGGCCCGCTCCGGCCCGTGGTGGACGGCGACGGTGAGCGTCGGCGCGAAGCGGTGGGCCTCCTGGACCCAGTTCTCGACGACGGACGTGGGGCAGACGAGGAGCGAGGGGCGGATCGCCTCGCCCGCCTCGCGCGCCGTGAGGAGCGTCGCGAGGAGCTGGATCGTCTTGCCGAGCCCCATGTCGTCCGCGAGGCAGCTTCCGAGCCCCCGCGAGAGGAGGAAGCGGAGCCAGGTGACGCCCTTCTCCTGGTAGGGGCGGAGGCGCCCGACGAGGTCCTTCGGCGTGACGAACGGCGCCTCGCGCGCCGCGTCGGCCTGGAGGAGGTCCGCGAGCCAGCCCTCGGCCTCGATGCCGTCGACGCCGAGGGCCTGCTCGTCCTCCTCGTCGAGGCCGCTCGCCATCCGGAGGAAGTCCGCGAGCGAGGCGCGCCCGGAGGGCTTCTTCTCGAAGAGGGCAAGCGTGCGCGCGACGCCCTGCGGGTCGAGGAGGACCCACTCGCCCCGGACCTCGACGAGGGGGACCTTTCGGGTCGCGAGCTGCTCGAACTCCTCCGGGGAGAGGAGCTGGTCGCCGACGGCGACCTTCCAGTCGAAGTCGACGAGGGTGCCGAGGCCGAAACGGGTGACGGCGACGCCGCTCTTCCAGCGGCTCTCGGCCGCGTTCAGGCGGAGCGAGGGCTTCGTCGTCCGCCCCTCGGCGGGGAGGAGGAGCTGGACGCCCGCCTCCTTCAGGAGCGGCGCCTCGGAGGCGAGGAAGCGCCACGCCTCCTCGTGCGAGAGCGCGGCGCCGACGGGATGCCGCTCCTCGAGGCTGCGGCGGACGGGATCGCAGAGCGAGGCGACGCCGCCGAGCCGCGCGAGGAGCGCCTCCTGGGGGTTCAGGAAGCGGCGCCCGAGCCGGCGCAGGCTCGAGGAGCTCTCGTTCCAGACCTCCTCGGCGTAGAGCTTCAGGCTCGGGTCGTCGGCGGCCTCGAGGTGGTACCCGAGGCGCCACGACGGCGGCTCCTCGGAGGCCGGGTCGGGCGGGAGGAGGCGGATGCCGAGCCTCAGGTCGCCCTCCGGAAGCGGCTCGAGCAGCGGGACGCTCCAGGCGCCGAAGCGCTCGGCGACGTCCGCGGAGACCGCTTCGGCGACGCCCTCGTCGTCGCGGCCCTCGCGGCGCGTTGCGAGGAGAGAGAGGGCGAGCCCCTCGGGGCCGGCGCCGGTCCGGCGCCGCGCGTCGGGCATCCCCTCGAGGAGGAGCTCCCGGGCGGCCGCGTCGGTCATGTCGTCGACGACGCCGCGGAGGAGGAACGCGGGGGCGGGGTAGAGCCCCTCCGCGCTCGCGCCGGGCCAGCCCACGGCGCGGCTCGACGGCGGCATCGCCTGCGCGAAGAGCTCGGCGCGGTCCTTCTCGTGAGCGTCGGACAGGACGGGGCGCCAGCGGGCGCGGCCGTCCTCGACGGCGGGCACGACGCGGCGGCGGTGGAGGAGGTCGAGGACCCAGGCGCCGACGGCGACCCAGTACTCGACGTCGTCGCCGAGGAGGAGGCCGGGGTGGTCGGGCGCCTCGCCCATCGCGACGAGGGCGTCGAAGGCGCGGCCGGGCGGCAGGAGGAGCCCCTCGACCTCGAGCGGCTTCAGGGCGACCTCGCCTGCCGCGTAGTCCTCGTCCTCGCGGAGGGCGGGGTGCGACGGGACGGGCCGCGCGCGGAGGGTCGGGAGCGTCAGGACGAGCCGGGCGGGGCGGACGGGCCCCGTGGCGGCCACGGCGAGGCCGGCGGCCCTGAGCGCGGACTCGAGGGCCGGGAGATCGACCTGCCGCGGGTTCTCGTGCCGCGGCCGGGCGCCCGCGAACGTCCCCTCGCCCCAGAGGAAGAAGCCGTTTCCGGGGACGGGGCCCGTGGGGGGCAGCGGGTTTCCGTGGAGGACGATCAAGCCGCCCATTCTCGCTCATTTCTCGCCGGCCGGCCGGGAGGGGCGACTTCGCGCTATCCTCCGCGCCTGCAACGATGAAGCCGTACGAAATCTTCCGCCGCCTCTCGAGCTCCGAAGTCGACGCGCTCGTCCTCACCGCGTGCGAGGACGACGAGATCCCCGACAAGATCGCGGGGACCGTCCTCACCCTCCAGCGCCTCCCCCTGAAGCGCTTCGAGCGCCTCGGCGACGACGCCCGCAAGGGCCTCGTCCGCAAGACGCTCCGGGACAAGCGCGCGGAGGACCTCGCGCTCTTCGTCCTCTCGGCCGGGCTCGTCCGGGCGAAGGGGCCGATGATCGAGGGCTTCCTCGAGGCCCTCGGGCTGCCCCACGACGGACCGAGCCTGACGGCGGACGGGCCGGTGGCCGAGCCGAAGGAGAAGGCGCTCGGGAAGGCCGTCTCCGACCTCGTCGCCGCGCACGGCGCGCGGGACGCCGCCGTCTTCCTCCACGCGTTCGTCGAGCAGCCCGACGTCTCGTGGCCCCTGCTCGCGGCGCGTCTCGGGTCCGACCCGGCGCTCGCGCTCGAGGACCGCTCCGCCGCCTGAGGTCGCCGGCGCCGCGCGGGCGGCGCCGGGGCCGGGGACCCGCCGGAGTCGGCTAACATGGCCCGTCGCCCGCGCCGGACGGCGCGGGGCCGGGAGTGAACCATGATCCCTGAGAAGCTGAAGGCCGCCCTCGACGAGCACGTCACCGCGGAGATCGCCTCCGCGTACCTCTACCTCGCGATGTCGGTCGACTTCGAGTCGAGGTCCTACAAGGGCTTCGCGAAGTGGATGCGCCTCCAGTTCCAGGAGGAGATGGCGCACGCGCTGAAGATGGTCGACTACGCCCTCTCCCGCGGCGCCACCGTCGCCTGGGGGGACCTGAAGGCGCCCGCCGTGACGTTCGGCACGCCGCTCGAGGTCTTCGAGAAGACCCTAGAGCACGAGAAGGCCGTCACCGCCCGGATCCACGGCCTCTACCACCTCGCCGTCGCCGAGAAGGACATCCCGACGCAGCTCTTCCTCCAGTGGTTCGTGAACGAACAGGTGGAGGAGGAGGCGAACGTCGCCGAGATCATCGACAGGATCCGGATGACGGGCGACCGCCCCGGCTCGATCCTCTACCTCGACAAGGAAGCCGGGAAGCGCGCCGGGTAGCCCTCCCGCTCCCGGCCCTTCCCTCGTCCCGCGGGCGCCGTCGGCCTGAGCCGCCGGCGCCCGCTTCGGTCCGCATGGGGTCAGGTCCGTTTTCCGTGGGATGATCGGGCGAGTCAGCATGGGGTCAGGTCCGTTTTCCGTGGGATGATCGGGCGTGTCGCGCCCCCTCAGGCTGGACTACCCCGGCGCCCTCTGGCACGTGACCGCTCGCGGAAACGAGAGGAGACCAATCTACCGGGATCCCGAGGACTACACGGCCTTCTCGGAGGTCCTCGGTCAGACCGTCTCCCGGTACCGCTGGCGACTCCTCGCGTACGTGCTCATGCCGAACCACTACCACCTCGTCGTCGAGACACCCGTCGCGGGGCTCTCCCGCGGGATGCGGCAGCTCGGCGGCGTGTACACGCAGCGGTTCAACCGCAAGTGGTCGCGCTGCGGGCACCTGTTCCAGGGCCGCTTCTTCTCCTTGCACGTGGAACGGGAAACGCACCTGCTCGAGCTCGGACGCTACGTCGCGCTGAACCCCGTGAGGGCGAAGCTCGTCAAGCGCCCGGAGGAATGGAGTTGGGGCAGCTACCGGGCTCTCGCCGGCCTGGAGCCTCCGCCGGGTTACCTCGCAGCGGAGTGGGTCCGTGAGGCCTTCGACAGCCGCAGGACGACGGCGGGACGCGCGTTCGCCGACTTCGTCCGCCGACCGAACGACTACGAGCCGTGGACGCGCGTGCGGCATCAGGTCTACCTCGGAGGGGAGTCGTTCTGCTCGGATCGGCTCGATCAGGCGCGCCGGACCGGAGCGAAACGGGGCGTTCCCGCGCGCCAGTCGAGGGGCCTCGCCGTCGCGCCGGAGGACGTGATGGCGCGGGTCGTCGCGGTCGCGGCCGAGTCCCCCGCGGACCGACGTCGACGGAACCTCGTCGCGGTCCTGCTGCGCGACGAGGCGCTCGCGACCTGGGCCGAGGTCGGGCGCGCCGTGGACCTCTCGGAGGAAGGGGCACGTTCCGCCGTGCGGGCCGCGCATGCCGCCATCGCGAGCGATCCGAGGCTGCGGCAGGAGCTCGAGGCCCTACGCGCCGAGGTCCTCGGCCAGCATACGGCGGGCTGAGCCTCGGCGGGCGCGCCCGTTTCGCGAGCCTCCTCTCGGCCGAGTGTCTTCGCGCCGGAGTCGTCCGACCGAGACGACTCCGAGACCCAGACCGCCTCGGAGGGGGAGAGCCTCTGACGCGGCGTGAGGGTCGGCCTCGTCCATTCGATTGGACGCCGGGGTAAGGGGGGCACTCGAAAGGGAACACGGAAAACGGACCTGACCCCAGTCTTGGCTGACCCCAGTCTTGGCGATCTCGGGGCTCAGCTGCCGGTGGAGCCGTAGCGGGCGATGCCCCTGCGCCAGAGGGCGACGTTGAGGAGGGCGAAGACGACGGCGACGGCGGGGACGGCCCAGAAGAACGGGAGAAACTCGCTTCGACGGAGCGCGAGGGCGGTCGGGTAGAACGAGGCGAAGGCGAAGGGGATGACGGTGGAGAGGAGGAGCTTCACCTTCAGGTCGTAGATCGTGATCGGGTAGCGCCCGAACGACATGAGGTTGAAGACGGGCGGCGCGAGGCCGACGCGGTCCTCGACCCAGAAGCTCGCGGCGGTCAGGAGGCCGAAGACGGAGACGTAGATGACCGCTCCGAAGACGGCCCATAGCGGGAGGAGCGCGAGGCCGAGGGGCGAGACGTCGGGGAGGTGCGCGACGGCCCAGGCGATGGCGACCGTGCCGGTGGCGACCTCCTGGAGCGACTCGAGGCGGAAGCTCTCGAAGAGGACCTGGAAGAGCGGCGAGACGGGGCGGAGGAGGATGCGGTCGAAGCGTCCCTCCACGAGGTAGCGGTCGGCGAACTCCCAGAGGTTCGACGAGACGACGCTGAAGAGCCCGTACGGGAGGAGCGAGAAGCCGTAGAGGAAGACGATCTCGGGGTACGTCCAGCCGGCGAGGTGCGGGAAGCGCGAGAAGAGGAGGAGGACGACGGAGAACGACGCCGCCGTCCCGAGGAACGAGGCGAGGACGGCCGCGGCGAAGTCGGCCCGGTACGCGAGGCGGGCCTTCGCGTACTGCGCGAAGTAGAGCGCGAGGAGGCGTGCGTGGAAGCGGACGCGGCGCATCGTCAGCCCCCCTGGACCTCGATCCGCCGCGCCGTCGCCTTCCAGAGGAGGCGCCCGAGAAGGAGGAGCGCGACGACCCACGCGGCCTGGAGGCCGAGCGACCGTGCGGCGTCGGCGCCGGTCACGAGGCCGAGCCAGATGCGTCCCGGCGTGTCGTTCATGTGGAGGAAGGGGAGCCAGACGAGGACCTTTCGGACGGGCTCCGGAAAGAAGGCCACGGGGACGAGGAGGCCCGAGAGGAGCTCGAGGACGAGGTACTTGGCCCGGAGGACGCCGAGGATCGAGGTCGTCCGGATCGCGACGAGGCCGACGCAGAAGTTGATCGCGCCGACGAGGAGCGCCGAGAGGAGCCCGGAGAGGAGGTAGAGCGCGACCGCCGCGGGCGAGGCGGGCGGGAGGACGGGGTAGACGAGGACGAGGAGGAGGCCGATCGGGACGGTGAAGAGGACGAGCCGGAAGGCGCTCTCGCCGAGCGCCTGCGAGAGCGTCATCGCCTGGACGTCGACCGGCTTGACGAGCGTCATCGCGAGTCGCCCTTCGCGTACCTGGCTCGCGATGTCGCGGTCGACCTCGTTGAAGTAGAAGCTCCGGAGGGCCCACCCGGTCGCGACGTAGGTGAGCATCTGCGGGAACGTGAAGCCGCCGAGCGTGGCGCCCTCTCCCTTCTCCGCGAAGAGCGCTCTCCAGATGTAGTACCAGACCGTCGCGTTGAAGAAGTAGGTGAGGACGCCGACGAAGTAGCGCGTGCGGTAGGCGAGGATGTTCAGGAACGAGGTGCGCGCGAAGGCGAGGTAGGGGCGCGCGGAGGAGAGCGCGGTCGCGAGCATCGGCGAGGGGGCGCCCTCAGCCCCGCCGGACGCCGCGGTGGGAGACGAAGCCGGGCGCGGCGCCCTCGGACGGGGACGGGGCGTCGGTCCGCCGCAGCGCGGCGTTCTCGCGGTAGATGCGGGCGACGACCTCTTCGACGTCGGGCTCGCTGACGGCGAGGTCGAGGACGGGGAGGCCGCGGACGACCTCGCGGAGGACGTCGGCGGAGGACGCCTCGCGCTTGTCGACGGCGAGGAGGTAGCGGCCCGGCGAGAGGCGGCGCGCCGTCCACGGGCCGATGGAAAGCTCCCTCGGGTCGCCCTGCGGCGGCTGCGGGAGGTCGAAGCGGACCCGCACCTCGGGGAGGTGCTCGTCGCGCAGGCCGCGGAGGCTGCCGTCCCAGAGGACCTGTCCGTGGTCGATGAGGACGACGCGCTCGCAGAGCTCCTCGATGTCGTCGAGATCGTGCGTCGTGAGGATCACGGTCGTCGAGAGGCGGCGGTTCGCCTCCTTGAGGAAGGCCCGGACGTTCGCCTTGGCGACGACGTCGAGGCCGATCGTCGGTTCGTCGAGGAAGAGGAGCGGCGGCTCGTGGAGGAGCGAGGCCGCGAGGTCGCAGCGCATCCTCTCGCCGAGGGAGAGCTTGCGGACGGGCGAGGGCAGGAGGCGGCCGATCTCGAGGAGGTCGTCGAAGACCTTCATCCGCCGCGCGTAGTCGGCCTCGGAGACGCCGTAGATCTCACGGAGGAGCTGGAAGCTCTCGACGACGGCGATGTCCCACCAGAGCTGGGTCCGCTGGCCGAAGACGACGCCGATCGACTTCGCGTAGGCCCGTCTCTCGCGCCAGGGAACGAAGCCGAGGCAGATCACCTCGCCGGACGTCGGCGTCAGGATGCCGGTGAGCATCTTGATCGTCGTCGACTTGCCGGCGCCGTTCGGGCCGATGTAGCCGACCATCTCCCCGCGCGCGACCTCGAAGGAGACGCGGTCGACGGCGGTGAGGGTCGACCTCTCCGCGCGGAAGAGGCCCTTCAGCGCCCCGGCGAGGCCGGGGGCCTTCTTCGTCACCTCGAACGTCTTGACGAGGTCGCGGACGCGGATGGCGGGGTCGCTCATCCTCCCGTGCCGGCGTCGTCGTCGCGATCGTCTTCGTGGTCGGCCGCGCCCTCCGGTCCGCTGTCGTCCCCGAGGGCGGCGCCGGAGCCGGGGTATGCCGCGGCGGCCGCCGCGGACGGCGACGCGGCGATCGCGATCTCCCCCTTCACGCCCGGGCGCTTCCCGAGGAGCGCCGCCACGGACGCGGCCGTGCCGCGGAGGATCTCCTCGTGGAGCTTCGTCAGCTCGCGCCCGAGGCAGACCTGCGGGTCGCCCCAGGCGCGCGCCATCTCCTCGAGCGACTCGACGACGCGGAACGGCGACTCGAAGAGGACGCGCGTCTCCTCTCGCGAGGCGAAGCGGGCGTACCACCGCGCGCGCTCGCCGCGGCGCGACGGCGGAAATCCGAGGAAGGAGAACGGGACGGCCGGGAAGCCCGAGATCGAGAGGATCGCGGCGACGGCGGAGGGACCGGCGACCGGCTCGACTCGGAAGCCCGCTTCGGCGGCGGCGGCCGCGAGGAGGCGCCCCGGGTCGGAAACGCCCGGGGTCCCCGCGTCGGAGACGAGGGCGAGCGTCTCGCCCCTCGCGAGCCGCTCGAGCATCTCGGGGATCCGCCGGAACTCGTTGTGCTCGTGGCAGGAGACCCGAGGGGTCGCCAGGCCGTGGCGGGCGAAGAGGTTCCCGGTGCGGCGGGTGTCCTCGCAGAGGACGAGCGTCGCTTCCCGGAGCGCGGCAAGGGCGCGCGGAGTGAGGTCTTCGAGGTTCCCGATCGGGGTGGCGACGACGAGGAGGCGCCCCGAGGCGCCGGAAGTGGAGGTCACGCCGCGATGCTACCAGCGCGTCCAGGATCGACCGCGACGGGGCGCACGGACACGTGGACCGATGTCGGTCTGGGACGTGGACCGGGCGGGCCCTCCCCTCGCCGCTGAACGGAAAACGGACCTGACCCCAGGGTCACCTGACCCCAGGGTTAGGTTCCCGAACGCAGGACGCAGGGCGGACCCGTTCTCGCCGCCCTCGCCTGCAGCAGGGGACGTGGAGCCGAGTCCGTCGTGCCACAGCTCCCGCCGTCGTACGATCGGAAGGATGAGGTCGTTCGCGCTCGTCGCGCTCCTCGCCTCTCCGGTCGCGGCGGCTGCCGGAGAGGCCCCGCCCGCCACGACCGGGCCCGCCGTGACGCTCGACCGGATCGCGGCGGTCGTCGGCGACGAGGTGGTCCTGGAAGGGGAGGTCTCCCGCCTCGCGGCGATCGGGTTCCTCCCCCGTCGCGACGGGGAGAGCGAGCTCGCCTACCGCGACCGCCTGCTCGACCTGAGGGTCGTCGAGCTCCTTCGGGAGAAGGAGCTGCGGCTCCTGACGGGCCTCGAGCCCGACCCGGCCGAGGTGGAGGCGCGGGTCGAGGAGGTCGCGGCGCGCTACGAGGCGGGGACGGGCGAGCCGTTCGACCGCGCTCTCGAGCGGGCCCGGACGAGCCGCGCGGAGCTCCGGGGCTGGATCCGGCGCGGGATCGCGCTCGAGAGCTACGCGCGCGAGCGGCTCCTGCCGACGGTGCGCGTGACGGAGGAGGGGATGCGGGCGTTCTACGACGGGCCGTTCCGCGCCGAGGCCGAAGCCCGCGGTCTGACGACGCTCCCCTCGTTCGCGGAGGTCCAGGACCAGCTCCGGGAGCTCCTCCGGGAGCGCCTCCTCAACGAGGAGGTCGGGAAGTGGACGAAGGGGCTCCGCGAGAAGACGCGGATCCTCGTCTACCGCCGGCCGCCGATCGCCTCGTCCCCGGGCAGCGCGAGCCGGTAGGCCCTCCGGTTCGCGAGGACGCGCCGCACGTACGTCCGCGTCTCCCCGTAGCTGATCGCCGCGAGAAGCGCCTCGGCGGGTCGGTCGCTCCCTCCGCTCCAGAGGACGGTCTGGCCGGCGCCGGCGTTGTAGGCGGACGCGGCGAGCGTCGCGTCGCCGCCGAAGCGGTCGAGGAGGGTCCGGAGCGTCCGGGCCCCGAGCCGGATCGAGCGCGCGGGGTCGTAGAGCTCGCTGTAGGCGGGCGGCTCCTCGTTCAGCTCCCGCGCCGCCTCCCCCGCGGCGGGGAGGGTGAGCTGCATCAGGCCGCGCGCTGCGGCCGGCGAGGCGGCCTCGCGGTCGAAGCGGCTCTCCTGGCGCATGACGGCGTAGAGGAGGTCCCTCGGGACCGCGAGGTCGGCGGCGGCCTGCGCGACGAGGCGGTCGAAGGGGCGCGGGGCGAGGCCGCGCCGGACGGTCCGGGGCGCGAGGTCGAGGAGGAAGTCGCGCGGGAGCTTCCGCGCGAGCGCGTCGGCGGCCTCGAGGGCGGCCGGTCCCGCGCCGGCGTCCTCGGCGAGCCGCCCGGCGACGAGCGCTCCGAGCAGCGTGTCGAGCCGCCGGGCGTCGCGCACGATCGGTTCGGCCTCCTCGGCGAGGCCGAGCTGGAGGAGCCGGCAGGCGGCGGCGTCGCCGCAGAGGTCGGGGAGCGCGTCGTCGGGGAGCTCGGGCGCGAGGAGGATCTCGGCGTACCGCGGGAGACGCCGGTACGCGTCCCGCAGCGCCTCGCGTGCGCCCGCGTCGCCGAGCGCCGCGGCGGGGAGGAGGCGGGCCTTCGCGGCGGCGGCGTTCCCGGAGGCGAGGAGGCGGCGCCCGTCTTCCCGGGCGGCGCGAAGGAACGGGTCGCGGGCCGCGGCCGGGAGGGTGGCGATCCGCTCGAGCGCCCGCTCGGCGGCGAAGGAGCCCGGGTCGGAGGCGAGGACGGCGGTCCAGGCCGCGAGCGCCTCGGCGGGGCGGCGCCTCGCGTGCGCGACGAGGCCGGTCCAGAAGGGGAGCTCCGACGCCCACGGCTCCGGGAGCCGCTTCGTCTTCGCGAGCGACGCGACGGGAGCGAGCGCGCGGGCGGCCCCCGCGCCGTCGCCCGCCTGGGCGCGCCGCTCGACGAGGAGGAGGTGCGCCTCGCCCCGCCCCGGCTCGCGCGCGAGCCGCGGCCGGAGGAGGAGCTCCTCGGCGTGGCCGAGGCGACCGCGCCGGATCTCGAGGCGCGCCCGCTGGAGGAGGGCGACGCCGACGGGGCCGGCGCCGCCGCTCTCGACACGCTGGAACTCGGCAACGGCGCCGTCGAGGTCGCCGAGCTTCTCCTTCATCGCACCGAGGTTGAATCGGGCGCGCCCGGCGAAGGCGTCCGTGCCGAACCCCTCGTCCCCCTTCGCCCGCGGCGCGCGGGGAGGAGGGAGCGACGCGAGGAGCGCCTCGAATCCCTTCGCCGCCTCGGCGAAGCGGCCCCGCGAGCCACGGAGCCGCGCGAGCTCGAAGCGGGCCGTGGCGGCCTCCGCCGCGTCGCGCCCGGCGAGCGCGCGGCGCTCGCGCTCGGCGGCGAGCCGCTCGGCGAGCTCGAGGTCCCGCTGGGAGCGGGCCGTGTCGACGAGGAGGCGGAGGACGGCGTCGGAGAGCTCCTTCGGCTCCTTCCCCCGAAGCTCGCGGGCGAGGAGGGCCGCGGCGGCGTCGTCGCGCCGCGCCTCGCCGAGGAGGGCGAGTCGGAGGCGCGAGGCCTCGTCGACGGCCCCCTCCCGCTCGAGAGCCTCGGAGAGGAGCGCCTCGAGACGGCGGCGCTCGCGCGACGCGGTCTGAGGCTTCACGGCGACGAGGCGCGCGAGGGCGGCCGGGTCGAAGCGCGTCTCGAGGGCGTCGAGCGCGGTCCGTACGGCGCGGCGGGAGACGGCGCCCTCCTTCCTTTGGAGGAGCGGGAGGAGGAGCTCGAGCGCGCCGAGCCCGTCCCCCTTCTGGAACCTCAGGCGCGCGGCGGAGAGGCGCGCCGGGACGGCGAAGAGGTCGCCAGCCGCGACGTACCGCTCGAAACGGACGAGCGCCTCGTCGGCCCGACCGAGCCCGGCGAGGGCGCGGGCCGTGAGGAAGTCGAACCGGCCGAAGGCGTAGCGCGCAGGCGCGTGGCGGTGGATCTCGTTGACGCGGGCGAGGACGCCGGGCCAGTCCTCGGCCCGCGCGGCCTCGGCCGCGGCGCGCTCGAGGGCGCGGAGCGCGTCCGGGGAGAGGGGCCCCTCAGAGGGAGTCGCGGGCGTCGGAGCGGCAGCCGGCCCGGCGACGACCGCGCCGCGCGCGGGGAGCGGGGCGTGCGCGAGGAGCGCCGTGGCGGCGATCGCCGCGCGCAGGGCCCCGCGCCGCACGCGGGTCACCCGGTCACGCGCGCGACGCGCGCGCCGAGGGCGGAGAGCTTCTCCTCCATCGCCGCGTAGCCCCGGTCGAGGTGGTAGATGCGCCGGACGAGCGTCTCCCCTTCGGCGACGAGCGCCGCGAGGACGAGCGCCGCGGAGGCGCGCAGGTCGGATGCGGTGACGGTGGCTCCCTCGAGGCGCGACGGCCCGGCGACGAGCGCCGTGCGCCCCTCGACGCGGACGTTCGCGCCGAGGCGGACGAGCTCTGCGGCGTGGAGGAAGCGGTTCTCGAAGATCGTCTCGACGATCCGCGAGGTTCCCTCGGCCTGCGTCATGAGCGCCATCCACTGGGCCTGGAGGTCGGTCGGGTAGCCCGGGTGCGGCGCGGTCTCGACGTCGACGGCGCGGAGGGGCCCGCTCCTCGCGACGTGGAGTCCGGCGTCGGTCGTCTCGACCTGGGCGCCGGCAGCCCGGAGCGCCGACACGAAGGCGGGGAGGTCCGTCTCGCGCGCGCCGCGGAGCGTGACGTCGCCGCCGGTGATCGCGGCGGCGGCGGCGTAGGTCCCCGCCTCGATCCGGTCGGCGAGGACGGCGTGGGGCGCGGGCGTCCCCGAGAGAGCGTCGACCCCCTCGACGACGACGGTCCCCGTCCCCGAGCCCGAGACGTGGGCCCCCATCGAGACGAGGAGCTCGGCGAGGTCGGCGACCTCCGGCTCGCGGGCGGCGTTCTCGATCGTCGTCGTCCCGCGCGCGAGCGTCGCGGCGAGCATCACGTTCTCGGTGCCGGTGACGGTGACCTGCGGGAAGCGGACGGTCGTGCCGACGAGCCGCCCGCGCCCCGGGCCGAGGCGCGAGACGTGCGCGTGGATGTACCCCTTCTCGACGGCGACGCGGGCGCCCATCGCCTCGAAGGCGGCGATGTGGAGGTCGACGGGCCTCACGCCGATGGCGCAGCCGCCGGGCAGCGAGACGCGCGCCTCGCCGAAGCGGGCGAGGAGCGGGCCGAGGACGAGGATCGAGGCGCGCATCGTCCGGACGAGGTCGTAGGGGGCCTCGGTCGAGACGACGTGCGAGGCGTCGAGTGCGACCGTCCCCGGGGCCTCGCCCGAGATCGCGACCCCCATCCCGGCGAGGAGCTTCTTCATCGTCCGAATGTCGGCGACGGGCGGGAGGCGGTCGAGGGCGACGGGGCGCTCGGCGAGGAGCGCGGCCGCGACGGCGGGGAGGGCGGCGTTCTTCGCGCCGGAGACGTCGAGCGTCCCGGAGAGGCGGCAGGGGCCGGTGACGAGGAAGGCGTCCAAAGCGGCGGGAGTGTAGTACGCGCGCGGGAGCGGGCCGGGCCGTCCGGGGGCGCCGCTCACGCCGGCGGCGATCCCGCCCGGATCGCGTCCGGTGCCGCCTTGCGGCATCCCGGACGCCCCGCAGCGGGGCCCCTCAGCGGCGTCGGGCGACGACGGTGCGCGGGATGCCGGCCGGGTCGAGGCGGACGTCCTCGAGCGAGAAGGCGGGGCACGCCTCGACGAGGCCGCTCACCTCGCGCGCCTGGCCGTAGCCGATCTCGAAGAGGAACGGCGCGCCCGGGAGGAGGCGCGGCGGGAGCTCCGCCAGGAGGACGCGGACGGCGTCGAGGCCGTCGTCGCCGCCGAAGAGGGCGAGGTGCGGCTCGTGGTCGGAGACCGTCTTCTCGACGTGGGGCGCGTCGGCGCGGGGGACGTACGGGGGGTTCGCGACGGCGAGGTCGAAGAGGGGGCGAGGCGCGAGGGCCGAGAGCCAGTCGGAGGCAACGAAGGAAACGCGCGCGGCGACGCCGTGGAGCGAGGCGTTCGCGCGTGCGAGGGCGAGGGCCGCCTCGGAGCGGTCGACGGCGACGACGCGCGCCTCCGGCCGCTCGAGCGCGAGCGAGACGGCGAGGATGCCGCTCCCGGTCCCTCCGTCGAGGATCGCGCGCGCCGACGGGGCCGCCTCGCGCGCGAGCTCGACGATCGCCTCGGTCTCGCCGCGCGGGATGAGGGCGCGCGGGTCGACCCGGAACGTCCGCCCCAGGAACTCCCACTCGCCGAGGAGGTACTGGAGCGGCTCGCCGGCGGCGCGCCGCGCGACGAGGTCGCGGAAGCGGGCGGCCGCGGCGCCGTCCGCCTCTTCGCGGCGCCGCGCGTGGAACCAGCCGCGCGGACGGCCGGCCGCCGAGGCGAGGAGCTCCTCGGCCTCGTACGGGGCGAAGGAGGGGTCTGCGAGGAGGGCACGTCCCTCGGCGAGGAGCTGGCCCCAGGTCGGCACGCGCGGATCTTGCCATCGCGTAAGCTGCGGCCGTGAAGGTCGGTCACCGTCCTCCCGCCGCTGCCATCGTCGTCGCCGCGGCCGTCACGGCTTTCCTCCTCGTCGGCGCGGGGGCCGCGACGGGGAGCGGGCGGACGTGGCCCGGACCCGTGGAGACGCTCCGCTCCTACCTCCGCCTCGACACCTCGAACCCGCCGGGGAACGAGATCCGCGGGGCCCTCTTCCTGAAGGAGCTCCTCGAGCGAGAGGGGATCGACGTCGAGCTCTTCGAGCCCGAGCCGGGACGGGCGAACCTCTGCGCCCGTCTCCGGGGCCGGGGCGGGCGGCCCGGGCTCGTCCTCCATCACCACGTCGACGTCGTCCCGGCGAGCCCGCGGGGGTGGATTCGGCCGCCGTTCGCGGCGGCGACCTACAACGACCTCCTGCTCTACGGACGCGGCGTCCTCGACACGAAGGGGCTCGGGATCGCCCAGCTCGAGGCGTTCCTGTCGCTGAAGCGCTCCGGGAGGTCGCTCTCGCGGGACGTCGTCTACCTCGCGACGGCGGACGAGGAGCGAGGAGGGCGCCTCGGAGTCGCGGCCGTCCTCGAGAAGCGGCCGGGCTGGCTCGAGGGAGTCGGGGAGGCGTTCGGCGAGGGGGGGGACGTCGAGACGATCGTCGACAGGGCGCGCTGGTTCGGGATCGAGGTGCAGCAGAAGGGGGCTCTGTGGCTTCGGCTCGAGGCCGGGGGCGCCGGCGGGCACGCCGCGTCGGCGGACTCGGCCGGCCCGGCGGCTCGCGTCGCGCGGGCCGCGGCACGGCTCGCGGCGATGAGGCGCCCCGTGCGGGTGGAGCCGGTCCTCGAGCGGCAGCTCGCGGCGCTCGCCCGGGTGAGGCCTTCCGGTCAGGCGGCCGCGCTCCGCCGCGTGGCGGCCGACGCGAAGCGTGACCCGGCCGGGCTCTACGCGAGCCTCGCCCCGTGGCAGCAGCTCCTCGTCACGGACACGGTTTCGGTGACCCGTCTCGGGACCGACAGCGAGGTCGTGAACGCGCACCCGCAGCGGGCCTGGGCCGAGGTCGACGTCCGCCTCCTGCCCACGTCGTCGCCCGAGGAGTTCCTGCGCGAGGCCGCGAAGGCGATCGACGACCCGGGAGTGAAGGTGACGACGCTCCTCTCCGCGAAGGGAGAGCCGGCCTCGCCCGAGTCGGGTCTCTACGCCGTCGCGAAGGGAGTCCTCGAGAAGCGCTTCCCGGGCGTCGTCGTCGCACCGATCCTCGGGCCCGGCCTCTCGGAGAACCGGGTCTTCCGCTCGCGCGGCATCCGGGCGTACGGCCTCCTCCCGTTCCGGCTGAACTACTACGACGCGGCCGGGATCCACTCGGTGAACGAACGGATGCGGATCGACTGGTTCGAGGAGGGGGTCGAGACGGTGAAGCGGATCGTCCTCGAGGCCGCGACGACGCCCGCGCCTCAGATCCCCATGCGGTAGAGCATCAGGTAGATGACGACGCCGGTCACGGAGACGTAGAGCCAGATCGGGAGCGTCACGCGCGCGAGGCGTCGGTGCGCCTCGAAGCGTTCCTTCCGCGCGAGGACGAGGGTCGTGACGGCGAGGAACGGGACGACGGCCGCGAGGACGGTGTGGGTCAGGAGAACCGTCAGGTAGAAGGTCCGGACGCCGCCCGTCCCTCGGAAGCGGACGCTGCCCGCCTCGAAGTGGTAGACGAGGTACGAGACGAGGAAGAGGACGGAGCAGGCGAAGGCGGCGGTCATCGCCCGCCGGTGCGCCTCGCGCCGGCCCGCGCGGATCAGGAAGAAGCCGGCGACGAGGAGCGTCGCCGCGGTCCCGTTCAGGAGGGCGTTGACGGTCGGCAGGTCGGTGAAGGTCAACGGCGCTCCGGGAGCGTCGCGGCGAGGGCGCGGGCGTCCTTCTCGAGGACGTCGACGGGGGGCTGCTCCATCCCGTCGTAGTAGCCGCGAATCGTCCCCTCGCCGTCGACGAGGACGAAGCGGGTGGAGTGGAGGATCGGCTCGACGCTGTCGGCCGGGCCGTCCTCGATCGCGAGCTTGAAGCCGTCCCTGATCAGCGTGCGGATCACCGGCCGCGCGCCGTGGAGGAAGCTCCAGCGGGAGAGGTCGGCGCCGAGGTCGCGCGCGTAGGCCTCGAGGACCTCGGGCGTGTCGTACTCGGGGTCGACGCCGATCGAGACGTACCGGATGGCGGGGACGTCGGCCGTCCTTCTCGAGAGGGCGAGCATCCGGGAGGAGAGGATCGGGCAGCTCCCGCCGCAGCGGGTGAAGATGAAGTCGGCGATCCAGACGGTGCCGCGGTAGTCGGCCGTCGTGATCGTCTTCCCGCTCTCGGAGACGAGCGAGAAGGCGGGCGCGACGCCGAGGCGCGGGAGGTCGGGTCCGACCGACGGGCGGTGGAGGACGAGGTAGAGCCCCCCGGCGACGCCCGCGAGGAGGAGGACGACGAGGGCGACGGCGAGGGCGGGCGGGACGCGGCGGGGCGTTTCGGCGTTCACGGGCGTCTCCTCCGGGAAGGGCGCGCGGGACGGTCGGGGCCGGCCGGGTAGCGCGCGATGACGGCGGCGGCGGCGAGGACGGCGCCGAGGACGAAAGCGAGCGTGACGGCGACGGAGAGCGTCGCGGAGGGGCCGGCCGCGGCGGCCGGGTCGAGCGCGCGGCGCAGCGAGGCGACGCCGTAGGTGAGCGGGTTGGCGGCCATCGCGGCGCGGAGCCACGCAGGCGCCCCCTCGGCGGGGAAGAAGGAGCCGGAGAGGAACCACATCGGGATCAGGACGAGGTTCATGATCGCGTGGAACCCCTGGGTCGACTCGAGCATCCACGCGATCGCGAGGCCGAGGCCGGTGAGGGCGAGCGAGACGAGCGCGAGGACGAGGAGGGCCGGCGCGAGCGCGGCGGCCGAGGGGGCGAAGCCGAGGAGCGGCGCGAGCGCGAGGAGGACACCCCCCTGGGCGAGGGCGAGGAGAGTCCCTCCGGCGATCTTTCCGGCCGCGACGGCGAGCGGCGAGACGGGCGAGACGACGACGGCCTGCAGGAACCCTTCGCGCCGGTCCTCGATGACGGAGATCGTCGAGAAGATCGCCGCGAAGAGGACGACGAGGACGACCGTCCCCGGGAAGAACCAGCCGAGGTAGCCGGCGCCGCCCGGCACGCGGAACGAGGCCCCGAAGCCGGCGCCGAGGAGGAGCCACGCGAGGAGCGGCGGCGCGAAGGCGCCGACGATCCGGCTCGGCTGGCGGAGGAAGCGGACGACCTCGCGCCGGGCGAGCGCGTACGCGGCCCTCACGCGGCCCTCCCCGCGGAGGCCGGGGCGTCGCCGGCGTCGCCGTCGAACGGGTGGCCGGTGCGGTCGACGAAGACGTCCTCGAGCGAGGGTGCGCCGAGCGAGAGAGAGCGGAAGCGACCGGCGAAGGCGGCGGAAAGAGAGGGGACGAGCGACGGCGCGTCGGGCGACTCGATCCGCACCGTCGCGCCGAGGGCGCCGACGCGGCGGGAGGGGGCGCGCGCGTCGGCGCGAGCGTCGAGCGCGGTGGCGACGTCTGCTGCGAGGCGCGAGGCGTCGTCGGCGGACTCCGTCGCGAGGACGAGGACCTCGCCGCCGACGTCGCGCTTCAGGTCGGCCGGCCTGCCGAGCGCGACGAGGCGACCGCGGTCGAGGAGGCCGATCCGACCCGCCTCCTCGGCTTCGTCGAAGAGATGCGTCGTCAGGAGGACGGTCGTCCCGCCGCCCGCGAGCTCGCGGAGAAGCGCGCGGAGGCTCCGGCGCGCGAGCGGGTCGAGGCCGGTCGAGGGCTCGTCGAGGAGGAGGACCCTCGGGGCGTGGAGGAGCGCCTTGGCGATCTCGACGCGCCGCGCGAGGCCGCCGGAGAGGGTCTCGACGCGATCGGCTGCCCGGTCCGCGACGCCCATCCGCTCGAGGAGCTCGCCGGCGCGCGCGCGGAGCGGCGCGCCGCCGAGCCCGAGGACGGCGCCGTGGACGAGGAGGTTCTCGAGGACGGTCAGCTTCCGGTCGAGGCTCGGAGACTGGAAGACGACGCCGAGGCGGCGGCGGAGGCCGCGGAGGTCGCGGGCGGGGGACAGCCCGTCGACGCGGAAGGTGCCCGCCGACGGCGGGATCAGCGTCGAGAGGAGCTTGAAGAGGGTCGACTTGCCGCCTCCGTTCGGACCGAGAAGGGCGAAGAGCTCGCCGTCGGCGACATCGAAGGAGACGCCGTCGAGGGCGAGCCGGTCGCCGTAGCTCCGGCTGAGCCCGTCGACCTCGACGAGGGGGGGCGCGCTCATCCGCCCGAGACGCGGTCGGCGAGGAGGAGGACGACGATCGCGGGGAGCCAGGCGATGGAGGCGAGGAACATCGACTTCGCCGCGCGGTCGGTCGTCTCGCGGAAGAACTTCACCGCCGTCCCCGCGAACCACGCGGAGAGGAGGAAGGCTCCCGCCGCGTAGACGAGGCCCGCCGTCCCGAGGGCCGTCGGGAGGACGCTCACCGGGACGAGGAGGAGGCCGAACGCGAGGGCGTGGCGCGCGGAGCTCCGGCCCGTCGGGTCGACGGTGGAGAGGATGCGGAAGCCGGCGGCGCCGTAGTCCTGCCGGTGGCGCCAGCCGATCGCGTAGAAGTGCGGCATCTGCCAGAGGAAGAGGATCGCGAAGAGGGCGAGGCCCGGCGCGCCGATCGCGCCGGCCGCGGCCGTGAACCCGCCGAGCGGCGGGAGCGCGCCGGGGACGGCGCCGACGATCGTGGAGAGGGGCGAGCGGGTCTTCATCGGGGTGTAGACGAAGACGTAGCTCGTCAGCGTGAGGGCCGCGAGGAAGGCGGTGACGCCGTTCGCGAAGTACCAGAGCTCGCCGACGCCGAGGAGCGAGAGGAGCGTCGCGAAGGCGACGGCGCCGCCGAACGGGAGCCGCCCCGCCGGGAGCGGCCGCGTCGCCGTGCGCGCCATCCGGCGGTCGAGGTCGACCTCGGCGATCTCGTTGAAGGCGCTCGTGCCGGAGGCGACGAGGGCCGTGCCGAGGAGCGTGTGGAGGAGGAGGACCGGGTCCAGGCCGGAGAGTGGGCCGTCCGTCCCGGCGGCGAATCCGAGGAAGGCGGTGAGGACGACGAAGACGGTGATCCGCGGCTTCGTCAGCTCGAGGAGGTCGGCGAGTGTCTGCCTCACGCGGCGGCCTCCTGCGGCTCGCCGACCTCGGCTGCCGCCGGGGCGGGGGAGAGCGCCGCGGCGCGCGCGAGGAGGACCGCGGCGAGGACGCCCGCGATCCAGAGGAGGCCGCCGACGGCGAGGTGCGCCGACGTCGCCCAGACAGCCTTTCCCGTCCAGACGGAGGTCGCGCCGAGGGCGACCTGGAGGACGACGAGGCCGAGCCAGAGCGTCGAGAGGCGCCGGAGGCCGGGAATGGCGTCGAGCTTCCAGAGCGCGAGAGCGGCCGCGACGACGAGCGCGGCGACGGCCCACGCGAACGTGCGGTGGAGGAAGTGCGCCAGGACGCCGTCGCCGGCCCAGTCGGCGCCCGTCGGGACGACCCTCCCGAAGGAGAGGGGCCAGTCGGGGATCGCGAGGCCGGCGCCCGTGTGCCGCACGATCGCGCCGAGGAGGATCTGGACGTAGGTGGCGCCCGCGGCCCAGAGGGCGAGGCGGGAGGCGCGCGTGCGGAGGCCGGGATCGACGGCGGCGCGCGGCGCCGATTCCGTGAAGCGGCCCCAGAAGAGCGAGGTGCGGAGCGCGATCGCCGCCGTGAGGGCGAAGACGATCTGCGCGAGGCCCGCGTGCGCCGAGGAGATCGCGGGCGGGAGGAGGAAGAGGACCGTCAGCCCGCCGAGGACCGCCTGCGCGAGGATCGCGCCGAACGCGGCGAGGCCGAGCCGGAACGTCGTCCGGTCGGTGCGCCGGAAGCCGAGGACGAGAATCTGCAGGCCGACCATCGTCGCGACGGTCGCCGCGATCATCCGGTGGCCGTGCTCGTAGAGGATGCCGCCGACCATCGGCGGCATCAGCTTCCCGTAGGAGAGGGGCCAGTCGGGGACGGCGAGGCCGGAGCCGGTCGACGTGACGAGCGCGCCGGCGACGAGCAGGAGGAAGACCGAGACCGCGACGGTGCGCGTGGCGATGCGGACGGGCCGGGAGGGAGTCATCGCGCCGCCGTCGCTCACGCGGTGGGGACGGCGGAGAAGACGACGTCGCGCGTCGCCGCCTCGCCGTCCGCGAGGGTGAGGGTGAAGGTCTGCGCCGGGAGCTTCTCGTGCCACGCCTCGACGGTGTAGGTCCCCGCGGGGAGGCCGCGGATCTCGAAGCGGCCGTCGGGACCGGTCACCGCGAAGAAGGGGTGCGGGACGACGGCGACGAAGGCGCGCATCCACGGGTGGACGTCGCACTTGAAGGGGACGAGCTCGGGCTTCTCGAACGTCCGCGTGTAGCGCGTGCCGGGCGACGGCATGCCGAGGTTGAAGGCCCGGTTCACCTTCGCGGCGGCGTGGACGTTGTGGAGCGTCGCGTCGGAGGAGACGATCTCGAGCGGCTGGCCCGTCATCAGCGCGAGGACGCGCGGCGAATAGGCGCACCCCTTCTGATCGAGCCGGCGCGCCTCGGAGGGCGCGGGGTAGACGCCACTCACTCCCTCCGTCACGCGGAGGAGGACGTTCTCGAGCGCGCCGTCGGGTCCGGCGGCGACCTCCGGCAGCTCGGTTTCCCCCGGGTGCTGCCCGTTGCAGAACGGGTCGGTCGCCATCGTGACCCGCGTGTTCGAGGGGGGGACTCCGGGAAGCGTGACCCGGCCCGACACGACCGCCGTCCCGAGCTTCCCCGGGGGGCCGGCCGGGGCCTTCGGGGCCTCGGGCGCTTTCGGGCTGCAGGCGGCGAGGAGGAAGGCGAGGGGTACGAGGCCCCCCCGGAGGACGCGGGGCGAGGCGGAACTCGGCATTTCGTCTGTGCGGCCGGCTGGGAAGTCCGTCCGCTACAAAACATTCGACTCTATTTCCGGGCTGAGACTCTGTCAAATCTGGCTGTGTCGGCGGCCAAGCGCGACGCCCGGGCCCCTCGCGGCGTCTCCCCCTTCGAGTTCGGTCCCGTGGAGGTACCCCTTGGGTGGGGCGCCTCCCCTGAAGGCCGTCCCCGGGGAATCGGACGGTCACCCGCGGAGTCATGTCTCCGCTGGACGCCCTGCGGCGCCGCACGGATCGGAACGCATCTCTGGCTTGGGGTCAGGTCTACCTTCTACACTCTGCGCGAGCGCAGAGTGTAGAAGGTAGACCTGACCCCATTCGGAGGAGCCGGTGCTCCTCGCTACGATCAGAGGGAGAGACGTCGTGAAGATCGAGCAGGTCGTCCTCCGCCTCGTCGAGATGCCGCTGAAGTTCCGTTTCCGGACGTCGTTCGGCGAGACGACGCGGAAGAGGTTCCTCCTCGTCGAGGTCCGCGCCGGCGGGATTTCGGGCTGGGGGGAATGCGTCGCCGAGGACGGACCGTTCTTCTCGCCCGAGACGATCGACTCGGCGCGCGCCGTCCTCGCGCGCTTCCTCGCGCCTCTCGTCCTCGGCCGCGAGCTCGCGGCCGCCGGGGCGTTCGACGCCCTCGCGGCGCGCGTCCGCGGGAACCGGATGGCGAAGGGAGGGCTCGAGACGGCGCTCCGCGACCTCTTCGCGCGGGCGGAAGGGGTTTCCCTCTCCCGGGCCCTCGGCGGGACGCGGAGGGTCGTCGAGGTCGGCGTTTCGCTCGGGCTCCAGCCGACGGTCGCCGAGACGGTCGCCGTCGTCGCGCGGCACGGCGCCGAGGGGTACCGGAGGGTCAAGCTGAAGATCGAGCCGGGGGCCGACGTCGACCGCGTCGCCGCGGTTCGCGAGGCGTTCCCTTCCCTTCCGCTCACGGTCGACGCGAACGCGGCGTACACGCTCGAGACGGCGGACGCGCTCGTGGCGCTCGACGCGTACGGGCTCGACTACTTGGAGCAGCCGCTCCACCACGAGGACCTCGTGGAGCACGCGCGCCTCGCAAGACGCCTCGCGACGCCGGTCTGCCTCGACGAGTCGATCCGGTCAGCGGCGGACGTTTCCGCGGCGATCGCCCTCGGGGCGTGCCGCGTCGTGAACGTCAAGGTGGGGCGCGTCGGCGGGCACGGCGAGGCGCTCAGGATCCACGAGCTCGCGACGCGGGCCGGGGTGCCTCTCTGGTGCGGCGGGATGCTCGAGTCGGGCGTCGGCCGAGCACACAACGTCGCGCTCGCCTCGCTCCCCGGGTTCACGAAGCCGGGCGACACGGCCTCCTCCTCGCGCTACTTCGACGAGGACCTCGTCGACCCGCGGCCGGAGGCGAAGGAGGGGCTCATGCCGGTGCCGCAGGGGCCGGGGATCGGCGTCGAGGTGCTTCGGGGGACGCTCGCCCGCTTCACCCTCGAGACGACGGAGCTCCGTCCGTGAGCGCGGCACGCGCGGCGGGCGAGCTCCTCGCCTACTTCGAGTCGAGGGCCGCGGCGATCGAGGCCGACCTCGAGGCGCTCGTCGTCCGCGAGAGCCCCTCGCGGGACGCGGAGGCGGTGACGCGCCTCGCGGAGTGGGTCGCCGGGCGGCTCGGCGCGGCGGGCGTCGCGGCCGAACGCGTCCCGTTCGAGGGGCGCGGCGACGGCGTCCTCGCCCGCCTCGGCGCCGAGAGCGGAGGAACGCTCCTCCTCGGGCACCTCGACACGGTCTGTCCCGTCGGCACGCTCGACGCGCAGCCGTTCCAGAGGGCCGGGAACCTCGCGCTCGGCCCCGGCGTCTTCGACATGAAGGGCGGGATCGCGGTCCTCCTCGCCCTCCTGACGGCCGCCGGGGAGCGCGCCTTCGTTCCCGCGCGCGGCGTCTCGGTCCTCCTGACGCCGGACGAGGAGGCGGGGAGCGAGGCGTCGCGGGGCCGCCTCCTCGAGGAGGCCCGGCGCCGGGAACGGGTCTTCGTCCTCGAGCCTTCGGGGGACGGCGGCGCGGCGAAGGTCGCCCGCAAGGGGATCGGCCTCGCGGCGGCGCGCTTCCACGGCGTTCCCGCGCACGCGGGCCTCGAGCCGGAGAAGGGGGCCTCGGCGCTCCTCGAGGCCGCGCGTTTCGTCCTCGCGGCGGACGCGCTCGGCGACCGCGAGGCGGGGACGACGGTCGTCCCGACGCTCGCCTCCGCGGGGAGCGCGCGGAACGTCGTCCCGCCGGAGGCGGAAGCGACGGTCGACTACCGCTTCTGGACGGCGGCGGAGGGGGACCGCGTGGGGCGGGCGCTCGCCGCGTTCGCGCCGGGCGACCCGCGCGTCGGCGTCGTCGTCGAGGCGGGCGTCGCCCGGCCGCCGATGGAGCCGACGCCGGCATCGCTGGAGCTCTACCGGCGGGCGCGAGCCGCCGCGGCGTCGCTCGGCTTCGGTCTCGCCGCGACGCGCGTCGGCGGCGCCTCCGACGGGAACCTCACGGCCGCGGCGGGGATCCCGACGCTCGACGGTCTCGGGCCCCGCGGGGGCGGGGCGCACGCGCGCTCCGAGCACGTGGAGATCGACGACCTGCCGCGCCGGGCCGCGCTCCTCGCGCTCCTGCTGCAGGAGGAGGACGAGTGAGGGACGGGCGCCTCCGCGTCCGGCTCCTCGCCTCGCCCGCGGAGTACGCCGAGGCATCGCAGGTCGCGAAGGCCGCCTGGGGATTCCCCGACCTCGTCGTCCCGCCTCCGCCGGACATGATCACGGCGACCCACGCGGGCGGGATGACCGCGGGCGCGTTCGAGGGGAAGCGTCTCCTCGCCTTCGTCCACGCGGTGCCGCGCTCGAACCTCGCGCGACGCGCGATCCACTCGCACCTCCTCGCCGTCCGCCCGGAGGCGCAGGGGCGGGGCCTTTCGGTCCTCCTGAAGCTCTTCCAGAGGGAGTGGTGCCTCGAGCGCGGGGTCCGCCTCGTGACGTGGACGTACGACCCGTTCATGGTCCGCAACGCGCGGCTGAACCTCGTCCGCCTCGGGGGCGTGGCGCCCCGCTTCCTGCCGGACTTCTACGGCCCGATCGGCGGAATCTACGGAGACCTGCCGAGCGACCGGTTCGAGGTGCACTGGAGGCTCGGGAGCCGTCGCGTCGTGCGCGCCGTGCGCGGGGAGCCCGAGGCGGTCGCGCCCGACGCGGCGGCGCGCCTGCCGCTCGCGCGCGGAATGAGGGACGCGGAGCGGACTCCGGGCGCGAAGAGCCGGAGCGACGCGCTCGGGACGCGAGGCGGCGAGGAGGCGCCCGGCCCGGGGTGCGGGCGGGGCGAGGGGCCGTTCCGGCGGTGCCTGCTGCCTTTCCCGGCAGGTTTCCCGGACTGCTTCCGCGGCGACCCGGCGGCGGGCCGCGCGGCGCGGCGGCGATTCGGCCGGGCCGCCGCCGCGCTCTTCGCGCAGGGCTGGGAGGCCGTCTCCTTCGTCGAGCGGGCGGAGGGGCCGGCCTACGTCCTCGAGCGGACCGCTACAGCGCCTCCTCGAGCCGGCCGCAGAGCGTCCTGAGGACGGTGAGGCGGGCGGCCTTCTTGTCCGTCGCGGAGACGAGCGTCCACGGCGCGTCGTGCGTCGAGGTGCGGGCGACCGTCTCGTCGACGGCGACCTCGTAGTCGGCCCACTTCTCGCGGTTGCGCCAGTCCTCGTCGGTGATCTTGTGCTTCTTCCACTCGACGGTCTCGCGCTCGCGGAAGCGGCGGAGCTGCTCCTCGGGGGAGATGTGGAGCCAGAGCTTGGAGAGCGCGATCCCCGACTCGACGAGCTGCGCCTCGAAGTCGTTGATCTCGAGGTAGGCGCGCTTCCACTCCTCCTCCTTCGCGAACCCCTCGACGCGCTCGACGAGGACGCGTCCGTACCAGGAGCGGTCGTAGATCGTGAAGCTGCCGCCGGGCGGGACATGCCGCCAGAAGCGCCAGAGATAGTGGTGCGCGCGCTCCTCGTCCGTCGGCGCGGCGACCGGGATGACGCGGTAGAGACGCGCGTCGAGCGCCCAGGTGACGCGGCGGATCGCGCCCCCCTTCCCCGCGGCGTCGGAGCCCTCGAAGACGGCGACGCTCGAGACGCCCTTCCGGTGGCCTTCCCAGGCGAGCTTCGCGAGGCGCTCCTGGAGCCGCGGGAGCTCCTTCTTGTACTCCTCGTCGGAGACGGTCGCGCCGAGGTCGATCGTGGAGAGGACGCCGCCGGCGGCCGCGGCGGGCTTCGCGGGACGCTTCGCCTTCGCCGCTTTCGGCGCGCGGGCGGCCGCGGCCTTCTCCGCCGCCTTTCGCGCCTCGGCCTCCTTCACGGACGCGAGGCGCGCCTCGAGGGCCTCGACGAGGGCGCGCCCGACGGCGAGGTCGCGCCAGCGGTCGTCCGCGGCCTCGACGATCGTCCAGGGGGTGTCGGCGGCGTCCGTCGTCCGGATCGCGCGCTCGGCGACCTTCACGAAGCGGTCGTAGCGCCCGAAGTGCTTCCAGTCGAGCCGCGTGACCTTGAAGCGTCCCTCGGGGTCCTTCTCGGCCTTCCGGAGCCGCTTCTTCTGCGCCTCCCTCGAGAGGTGGAACCAGCACTTCACGAAGAGGGCGCCGTCGCGCGCGAGCTCCTTCTCGAAGAAGGCGACGCGCGCGAGGTCCGCCTCGAAGCGGGCGCCCCCCATCTTGCCGGTCGTCCGCTTCAGGATCGGCTCGGTGTACCAGGAGCCGAAGTAGATGCCGATCCGCCCGCGCGCCGGAAGCGTTCTCCAGAAGCGCCACGCCGCGGGGCGGTCGCGCTCCTCGTCGGTCCGCGGGCCGAAGACGTTCGTCTCGACGCCGCGCGGGTCGAGCCACTCGAGGAGGCGGTTGACCGTGTCCCCCTTGCCGGAGCCGTCGGCCCCGGCGATGACGACGACCACGGGGACCTTCGTCGTCCGCAGGGCGAACTGCGCCGCGAGGAGGCGCGCTCGGACCGCGGGGAGCTCCGCCGCGTATTCCTCCTTCGAGAGCTTCCGTCCCAGCTCGGCCGTCTCGAACACGTGCTCCTCCCGGCGCGGCGGCCCCGGAGGGAGAGAGGCGAGAGAGGAAGAATGGAGGTGCGGCGCCGCTGAGAAGTTGGCGTCGCGACGGGAAGTCCCCGGGGCGTCAGGCCTTTGCGAGCTCCATTCTGAGCTTCTCGGCCTGGAAATGGGCGATCAAAGGGTCGACGAGCTCGTCGAGCCGCCCGTCGAGGACCTCCGCGAGCCGGTGGGAGGTGAAGCCGATCCGGTGGTCCGTGACCCGCGACTGGGGGAAGTTGTAGGTCCGGATCTTCTCGGAACGGTCGCCCGAGCCGACCATCTTTTTCCGGTCGGCCGCGTAGGCCGCCTCCTGCCGCTCGCGCTCGACCTCGAAGAGGCGGGCCCTGAGGACCCGCATCGCCTTCGCCTTGTTCTTGATCTGGGAGCGCTCGTCCTGGCACTGGACGACGGTGTTCGTCGGGAGGTGGGTGATGCGGACGGCGGAGTAGGTCGTGTTGACCCCCTGTCCGCCCGGTCCCGACGCGCAGAAGAGGTCGACGCGGAGGTCCTTCTCGCTGATCTCGAGCTCGACCTCCTCGGCCTCCGGGAGGACGGCGACGGTCGCGGCCGAGGTGTGGATGCGCCCCTGGGACTCCGTCGCCGGGACCCGCTGGACGCGGTGGACGCCCCCCTCGTACTTGAGACGGGAGAAGGCCCCCTCGCCCTCCACGATCGCCTGGACCTCCTTGAGCCCCCCGAGCCCGCCCGCGTCGGAGCGGTCGACGACGGAGACGCGCCAGCCGCGCGACTCGGCGTACCTCACGTACATCCGGAAGAGCTCCTCGGCGAAAAGCGCGGCCTCGTCGCCTCCGGTGCCGGCGCGGATCTCGAGGACGACGTTCTTCTCGTCGTTCGGGTCCTTCGGGAGGAGGAGGACCCGGATCTCCTCCTCGAGGACGCCGACGGACCGCTTCAGCCCGTCCGCCTCGGACTGGGCCATCTCGCGCAGCTCGTCGCCCGCGGCGAGGGTCTCGAGCATCTCGAGGGCGCCGGCGAGGTCGGCCTGCGCCTTCCGGAGCTCGCGCACCTTACCGACGACGGGAGCGATCTCCCGCATCGCGCGGTGGATCTTCGTCGACTCCTGGTGGTCCGAGGCGACGTCGGGGCTCCCGAGCCGCTCCTCGAGCGACGCGTAGCGCTTCTCGATCTCGGCGAGCTTCTCGAGCATCCGACGCTTCCGGGATCAGGAGGGGAAGGGGAGGGCCGCCCTCCTCAGGAGCTCGCGGAGGCGGCGACGGCCGCGGCGGACTTCGCGTAGCGCTTCTGGAAGCGCTCGACGCGGCCGGCGGTGTCGATCAGCTTCGCCTTGCCCGTGAAGAACGGGTGGCAGCTCGAGCAGATCTCCAGCCGCAGCTCCTTCATGGTGCTCCCGGTCTTCCAGGTCGCGCCGCAGGAGCAGTGGACGGTGACCTCCTGGTACTGGGGGTGGATCTTTTCCTTCACGGGCGGGCTCCTTCTTCGGACCGGCCGCATGTGAGCCGGGCCGGAACCGCGGAAGATACCACAACCGGTCTCCCCGGCGGCCGCCTGAGTCTCCCCGGCGGCTCGGTCCCGGGCCGGGCGGTCTCCCGGAGATAGACTGGCGGGACCGTGCTGTCGCTGAGCATCCACGTCCCCGGGGAGCCCCTCCGCCGCGTCCGGGTCGACCGGCCCTCCCTCACCTTCGGCCGGTCGTCGGCGAACGACGTCTTCATCCCCGACCGGACCCTCTCCCGGGTCCACGCGCGCCTCGACGAGACGCCGCACGGTCTCGTCCTGACGGACCTCGGGTCGAGGAACGGGACCCAGCTGAACGGCGCGAGGCTCGCGGAGCCGGCCGTCGTGAGGGCCGGGGACCGGATCGTCTTCGGCGAGACGTCGATCGACGTCGTCGAGGAGGCCCAGACGGGGACCCGCGTCCTCATCGACCCCCCGGACCGGCTCGAGAAGACGATGATCTCGACAGAGAACGCCGTCGCGAGCCTCCGCCGTCCGGCGGCGAGGGAGGTGACGGACGCCGCGGAGCTGAAGCGCCTCGCGACGTCGCTCCAGATCCTGAACGAGGTCTCCCTCGCGCTCCTCGGGGAGATCCCGCTCCCGGAGCTCTCGAGCCTCATCCTGGAGAAGCTCTTCGCCTACCTCTCCCCCGACCGCGGCCTCCTGATGCTTCGCGACGGAGAGGGGGCGCTCCGCCCGGAGGCGGTCCGGTTCGCCGAGGGGATCGACCCCTCGGACATCCGCCTCTCCCGCACGCTCGTCGAGGCCGTGACGGAGCGGAAGAACGGCGTCCTGATGATCGACACGCAGACGGACGAGAAGATCGCCACGGCCGACTCGATCCGCCTGCAGGGGGTCACGTCGTGCCTCGCGGCGCCGCTCTTCGTCGACGAGAAGGTCATCGGCCTCGTCTACCTCGAGGCGCGGCTCGGACGGAAGAGCTTCACGTCGGAGGACCTGAGCCTCCTCACGTCGCTCGCGAACACGGCCGCGATCAAGATCCAGAACCTGCGCCTCCAGGAGACCGCCGCGGCGAAGCAGCGGATCGAGCGCGAGATGGCCCTCGCCTGGGACGTCCAGCGGCGCCTCTTCCCCGAGACGGCCCCGGAGCTCCCCGGCACGGAGCTCTTCGGCCGGACGGTCCCGTCGCGGACGGTCTCGGGCGACTACTACGACTTCTTCGTCCGCGAGGACGGGACGGTCGACGTCGTCGTCGCCGACGTCTGCGGCAAGGGGATGGCGGCGTCGATCCTCGCGGCCTCCGTGCAGTCGGCCTTCCAGGCGTGGGCCGCCGAGCGGGTTCCGCCCGAGAGGGTCTGTGCGCGGCTGAACGACCTCGTCCACCGGCGGACGAGCCCCGAGAAGTTCGTCACGTTCCTCGTCGCGCTCTACGACCCGGCGACCGGCTCCGTCGTCTTCTCGAACGCCGGTCACAACCCGGGGATCGTCCTGAGGGCTTCCGGCGGCCACGAGCTCCTCGGCGCGCAGGGGCCGCCGCTCGGCCTCTTCCCGGGGCGGCCCTACGGGTCGGGAAGCCTGACTCTTCGGTCGGGCGACCTCCTCGTCCTCTACACGGACGGCGTCACGGAGGCCGCGAACCCCGACGACGAGGAGTTCGGGCTCGACCGCCTCGTCGCGCTCGCGCGGGGCGCGGCGTCGCGGCCCCTCGAGGAGGTCGAGGAGACGATCGGGAAGGGGCTCGCGGCGTTCGCGGCGGGCGTCCCCTTCGCGGACGACCGAACGGTCGTCCTCCTGCGCCGGAGGTAGGGGCGGGGCGGCTCGAGCCCGGGAGTCGTCGAGCGCCTGCCGCGGGGCCGGAGAGCCGTTCGGGCCCCGGGCCCGCCCGCGACATCAGTAGCGGGATCTCGGGCCGAGCGACGGGCCGAGGAGGACGGCGTTCAGGAAGACGCCCTCCGAGCCCTTCCAGACGCCGCGGAAGACGGGGTCCGCGGCGAAGCTGACGGTCCGGCCGCGGCCCGATTCCTCGACCTGGACGACCGGAGCGCCCTTCCAGCGCTCGAGCGCCTCCGCCCACCCGAATCCCGAGAGGAGAGGCTCGCCCGGAGCGACCGTCACGACGTTCGCGCGGGCGGCGGCGAGACGGAGCGGCGGCTCGCCGTCGACGACGAGGAAGGCGGGAGAGGCCGCGAGACCGAAGAGGAACGGGTGGCGCGGTGTCGCCTGCGTCCTGAGCGCGGCCCCGGGGACCGGGAGCGCCCTCCGTTCGAGGTCCTTCTCGAGCGCCTCCTCCGGGGTCGCGGGCGGGGGCTCCGGGGCCGCGGGGACCGGGGCGGGCGCCGCGCCGGTGCCTTCGGCGGGCTCCGCCTCGCCCTCGCCCGGCTCGCGCGGTGGCGCCCAGGCCGTCACTTTCGAGAGCGCGAGCGGTTTCTCGCGGAGCGCTGCGGCTCCGCCGCGTACGGCGACGAGGACGCCGCCCCGCTCGACGAAGCGGCGGAGGGCCGTGGCCGTCCCCTCGGCGAGGAGCGCTGCCCGGAACCGGTCGTTCCCGTGCGGGACGACGATCGCCGTGACGTCCTCCAGCCCGTCGCGCGCGAGCGAGCCGGGGCGGCGGAGCGACGGCCTCAGGCCGAGCCCCTCCTCGAGAGCGCGACGGAGGAACGCGACGCCGGACGGGTCCGCGCCGTCTCCGGTCAGGAGGACGACGCGGGGCGCCTCGAGGACGAGGAGGGTGGCGGAGCCGAGGGTCGGGCCGTCCTCCGTCGCGGCGGAGTCGAGGGATCGCGGACGCGCTCCCGCCTCCGCCGCCGCGCGCGCGACGAGGCGGTCGAGGCCCTCGACGTCGCCGTTCGTCTCGCGTCGGACGAGGTACGAGCCGGCGGGAACCGGGCCAGCCGCGGCGCGAGCCGCCTCCGTCGTCACCGCGACGCGCACGCCCGCGGCGGCGAGCTGCGCCGCGGCGCGCCGGCTCGCGGAGTCGTCGCCCGGGAAGAGCCAGCCGAAGCGTCCCCCCTCGGCGGGCGGCCCTTCGCGCGGCCTCCAGGGCGCCGTGGCGCCCCGGAGCGGCGCGCCGGAGGAGAGGGCGAGGGCCTCGAGGCCGAAGGCGATCGGGAGGCTCCAGGCGGTCACGTCGAAGAAGCGGTCGTCCTCCTCCGCGAGGAGGCGGCTCCGTGCCTCCTCGAGGAAGCGCTTCTCGAGCGAGGTCTGCGGCTCGAGGACGACCTCGGCGAAGAGGCCGTGGGGCTGCGCGGTCTCGACGACGAGCGAGCCGGCGGGAAGAGTCGTACCCTTCGCGGGGACGTCCCTCAGGGGGCGCGTCGTCACCTTCACCTCGACGTCCTGGCGTGCGAGGAGGGCCGCGAGCGCGTCGAGCCGTGACGGGTCCTGCCCGCCCGGGAGGACGAAGACCCTCCGTCCGTTCTCGACGGAGGCGCGGAACAGGGTCTCGTAGTCGGCGAGGAGCCGGCCCCGGCCGGCCGCCGCGGTGAGGAGCGTCGCCCGGAGCGCGGCGAAGTGCTTCAGCGCCCGCTCCTTCAGTGTCGCGACGGTCCCGTCCTTCCGTCTGTGGGCGAGCCCACCCTTGCCGCCGACCTCGTACGTCATCCCGACGATCCCCCGGAAGGCGGGCCAGGAGTCGCCGTAGGCCGGGTAGAAGAGGTCGAAGACCTCGCGGCTGAAGTAGCCCCAGCCCCGCTCGTCGAAGGCTGCGGCGTTCGCCTTCCCGAAGGTCTCGATCCAGGCGCGCGTCGACGCGGGGACGCGCGGGTGGACCGGCTCGGCCGGCGGCGGGAAGAAGTAGCCCTGCTCGGGGCCCATCTCGTGGAGGTCGACGTAGAGCTGCGGAGGGAGGGCGCGGAGCGCCGCGAGGCGGGCCCGCGTCTCGGGCTGCGTCGCCCAGGCCCAGTCGCGGTTCAGGTCGACGCCGTAGTGGTTCGTCCGGCCCCCGGGCCACGGCGCGTCGTTCTCGAGGGAGTGCGGGTCGGGGTCGGGCTCGTCGCCGGCGACCGAGCGCCAGTACGAGACGTGCCGTTCGTGCCCGTCCGGGTTCGCGCACGGGTCGACGACGACGACGAGCGAGGCGAGGAGCTCCTCGACGTCGCGCCCGCGAGAGGCCGCGAGGGTGTAGAGGAGGGCTGCGCACGCCTCGGGCCCGGCGACCTCGTTGCCGTGGACGCCGCAGGCGATCCAGGCGACGGCGGGGGAGCGGTCGACGACGGCGCGGGCGGCCTCGCGCGGCGTCCGGCGCGGGTCGGAGAGGCTCGAGAGGCCGGCGGCGATCTCGTCGAGGCGGGCGAGGTTCTGCGGCGCGGAGACAGCGACACGGACGAGCTCGCGCCCTTCCGGCGTCGTGCCGTAGGTGGCGACGGTCAGCCGCGGCGAGGCGGCCGCGAGGGCGCGCGCGTACCGGACGAGGTCCGCGTGAGGGGTCAGGGCGTCGCCGATTCGGTGCCCGAGGACCGCCGCGGGGAGCGGGACCGCCGGGTCGCGCTCGGCCTCGCGGAGGACGACGCCCGACGGGACCCCGCGCTCCGAGAAGACGAGGTCGTCCGCCACGCCGGCCGGCGCGGCGGCACGGAGCGCGCCGGGAGAGGCCGCGAGCGCGGCGACGAGGACCGCGGCGGCGAGCCTCACGCGGAGCCGTTCTCGGGCGTGCGCGGCGCGCGCGAGGCGCGGCCGGGGATCATGCCGTGCCGCTGAAGCATCTCGTTCAGCGTCGTCGGCTTCAGCCCGAGGAGGCGCGCGGCCTCAGTCTGCACGCCGCCTGCGCGGCCCATCGCGGCCGCGAGGAGCGAGCGCCGGTACGTCGAGACGGCCTCCTTGAGGTCGATCCCCTCGGGCGGGAACGCCGCGGGCCTCGGGACGGAGTGCCTCACGGCGTCGGGGAGCTGGTCGAGCCCGACGACGCCCGGCCCGAGGACGACGGCCCGCTCGAGGACGTTCTCGAGCTCCCGGACGTTGCCGGGCCAGTCGTGGTCGAGGAGCGCCTTCATCGCGTCGGGCGTCACGGGGGGGACCGGCCGTCCGTTCTCGTGCGCGACCCGCGAGACGAGCGCGTCGACGAGGAGGGGGATGTCCTCCTTCCGGTCGCGGAGCGGCGGGAGGACGATCGTGATGACGCAGAGGCGGTAGTAGAGGTCCTCCCGGAACCTCCCCTCGCCGACGAGCCGGCCGAGGTCCGCGTTCGTCGCGGCGACGACGCGGACGTCGGAGCGGATCGGCTCGACGGCGCCGACGGGGAGGAACTCGCGCTCCTGGAGCACGCGGAGGAGCTTCGCCTGCGTCTCGAGCGGCACGGTGCCGATCTCGTCGAAGAAGATCGTCCCGCCGTCCGCGACCTTGAAGAGCCCCTTCTTCTCGGCGACCGCGCCGGTGAAGGCCCCCTTCACGTGGCCGAAGAGGTTCGACTCGAGGAGGTCGGGCGGGAGGGCCCCGGAGTGGACCGTGACGAACGGCCCGGCGGCGCGGCCCGAGAGGCGGTGCAGGGCGCGCGCGACGAGCTCCTTCCCGGTGCCGCTCTCGCCCGTGACGAGGATCGTCGAGCGCGCGGGCGCGGCCTGGCGGACCGTCTGGAAGACGCGCTCCATCGGCGCGGAGCGGCCGACCATCCCCGGGAATCCGCCGTCGAGCCGCGCCTTCAGGGCGAGGTTCTCCACGACGAGGCGCCGCTTCTCGAGCGCCTGCCCGACGAGGTGGACGACCTCCTCGTTCCGGAACGGCTTCGGGACGTAGTGGAACGCCCCCTCCTTCATCGCGGCGATCGCGCTCTCGACGGAGGAGTAGGCGGTCACGACGACGACGGGGACGTCGGGCCGCCTCTCGCGCATCTCGGGGAGGAGCGAGAGCCCGGGCCGGTCGGGGAGCATCAGGTCGAGGAGGACGAGGTCGACCTCGGGATCCGCGAAGAGCGCCAGCCCCTCGGCTGCGGTCGCCGCCTCGGAGACCTCGTAGCCGGCCCGCGAGAGGACCGTGCGGAGGACCTCGCGGACGACCGGCTCGTCGTCGACGATGAGGACTCTCATGACTGCGCGGGGAGGCTCACGACGAACCGGGCTCCGTGCCCGGGAGCGGATTCGACCTCGAGCGAGCCTCCGTGGGCGCGGATGATATCCCCCGCGATCGCGAGGCCGAGGCCGACGCCCCCCTGCGCGCCCTTCGTCGTGTGGAAGGGCGCGAAGACCTTCGCGCGCTCCTCCGCATTCAGGCCGGGGCCGTCGTCCTCCACCGCCAGGAGGACCCGGCCGTTCGCCGCGGAGGCCGAGGCCCTCACGGATCCCGGACCGGAGCGTCCATCGCGCGCGGGCGCCGCGGCCTCGACGGCGTTCTTGAGGAGGTTCACGAGGACCTGTACGAGGGCGTCCGCGTGGCCGAGGACGCGCGGGAGCGACGCGGGGAGCTCCACCGCGAGCGAGACGCGCCGGCCGCGGACCTCGTCCTCGAGCGCACGGCAGGCCTCCCTCACGAGCTCTGCGGGGGCGAGCGGGGTGAGCTCCCGCGGCCGGCCCCGCGCGAGGTCGAGGAGGCTCCCGACGAGGCGGGCGGCGCGGAACGCCTGGCGCTCGATCTTCTCCACGATCGGGCGCCGCGGGTCCTCGGCCGGCGTCTCGTCGAGGAGAAGGCGTGCGAAGCTCGCGACGCCCGTGAGGGGCGTGTTGACCTCGTGCGCCACGCCGGCGGAGAGGCTCGAGAGGGCCGACAGGCGGTCCCGCTCCGCGAGGCTCCGCTCGAGGCGGGCGAGCTCGGTCGTGTCGGAGAGGACCCAGACGCGGGCCGCGGAACCCTCCCGGGCGCCGGGGAACGGGGACGCGGCGACCTCGAGGACGCGCGACGCTCCGCGAAGCGTGACCTCGACGCGTGCGGGCGCCTTCGCGCCGCGGACCGCCTCCGGGAGGACGTCCTCCGCCGGCCTCCCCGCGAGGCTCGTCCCTTCCTCTCCGAAGAGCCGCTCGAAGGCGGGGTTGCACGACGAGATCCGCCCCTCGTCGTCCGTCGCCGCGATCGCGGCGGGAGAGCCGGCGACGACGTCCTCGTGGAACTCCTTCAGGCGGCGGTAGCGTTCCGCCTGCTCCTCGAGCTCGCCGTAGAGGCGGGCGTGGTCGACGGCGAGAGCCGCGGCGGCGACGACGGTCTCGAGGAGCTCAATGTCCTCGGCCGAGAGCGGGTCGCGACCGCCCCGGTCCGCGACGGCGAAGAGCCCGAGGAGCCGGCCCGGGAGGAGGAGCGGGGAGGTCGTCCGGAAGCCGGCCCGCCGGAGACGTGCGACCGCCGCCGTCGGGCGCTCGGTGAACGCGAGGCGGGAGAGGCGTGTCGTCCTCGCCGTCGCCTCGGGCGGCAGCTCCGCGGCGTCGAGAGGCTCGCCGCCGTCGAGAGAGGAGGCGTCGAGCCGGCCGTCCGGGAGCGCGGTGAGGAGCGCCGCGCGCGGCACGCCGAGCCCTCTCGTGACCCGGTCCGCGAGGAGCGGACCGATCTCGGAGAGGCGGCGCGGCCGCGACAGCTCGCGCACGAGGGAGAGGAGCCCCTCGCGCTCGCCGAAGCGCTCGCCGTACTGGACCCGCGCGAGCGCCGTCGAAAGCCCTCTCCGGACGGGGAAGAACGTGAGGGCGATGAGGAGACCCGCCCCCGCCTCGACGAGGCCGCGCCCGTAGGGGAGACCCGGCAGGAGCGTCGCGAGGTCGACGACCTGCGCGAGGGAGAAGAGGCCGGCGCCGAGGAACGCCGCGCCGAGGAGCGCGACGGTCTCGCGCGTGAGGATCTCGACGTCCCAGAGGCGGTAGCGCGTCAGGGCCGCGAGGAACGCGACCGGGACGAGGACGAGCGGGACGACCGAAAAGCTCGAGACGACCGGGATCGGCGAGCCGAGGAGCCGCGGCAGGAAGTCGAGAAGCGCGACGGGGAGGAGCCCCCCGGCCGTCCCGGCGAGGAGGAACCGGACCTGCTTCTCCGCGAGGAGGTCGAGCCTGCGGGTCGCGAGGAAGACGAGACGGACGACGGCGAGGCCGGCGCCGAGAAGGAGCCCGGCCTGCTGGAACCCGTCGAGCCGTGCGACGAGCGGCGCCGCGTCGACGTCGGGCGGCGGGGGGACGAGGTAGGTCGAGAGGGAGAGCCCGGCGAGCGCCGCGGCCGGCGCGAAGAAGAGGAGGAGCGGGACGCGCGCGGCGCGCCGCGGGAAGCGGTGGACGAGCGCGAGGAGGAACGCCGGAAGGAAGGCCCGGGAGAGGTCCTCGAGAAGGGTCGTCGCGCGGAAGAGGAGGTCCGGGGGCGGGGCGGGTGTGACGACGAGGACGACCGCGGCCGTGAAGGCGAAGCCGGCGAAGAGGAACGCGCTCGCCGGGTCGGCCTCACGCGGGGCGGTCCTGAGGACGACGCCCGCGGCGACGAGGAACGCCGCGCCGACGAGGAGGAGGAGGAGGTAGCGCGTGTCCCACGGCGACGGGTCGATCCTCCCCCGGAGCCGAAGGGGGCGACCGTCGCGGAGGACCGTGAGGTCGCGTTCGCCCCCTTCCAGGGCGCGGACCGGCTCCGGGAGGGCGCGGGCCTCAGCGCCGTCGACGAGGAGCAGGAGGTCCCCTGCGCGAAGGCCGATCGCCTCGGCCGTCCCGGCGACGCGGACCCGGAACCCGCTCTCCTCTGCCGTGAGGAGGATCCCCGGGCGCCCCGTGGTGGCGAGCTTTCGCGCGGCCGAGAACCCGACGGGGACGAGGAGCACGAGGAAGACCCCGAGGAGTCCCCACCTGAGGACCTGGTTGGCCCGCCTTCGCACGTCCCTCATTCCGTCGTCCGACAAGCAAATGGGACGCCAGTAATCCGGTCCTTTGGAGACGGGGAAAGCGCCTGTTTCCAGGTCTTTGTGACCGGACCGGAGCCATCACGGCCGGCCTCGGCCGAGGAAGTTGAATCGGGATCCAAAAAGACGCCGGGGTCAGAACGAAAGCGAGAGACCCCCTGCGAGCTGCCGGTTCGCCCGGCGAACCTCGTCGCTCTCGCGGCGGCTCCCCATCTCGAGGGAGAAGAGCGCCTGCCAGCGCGAGCCGAGCGCTCGAAGGACCGGGATCGGGACCTCCTGGGCGAGCGTGACGCCGACCGAGCGCCGGCCGGCGGAGTAGGCCTCCCCGCCGTCGAGCGCCTGCTCGAGGAGCCGGTATCGGACGCCCACCGCGGTGCGGCTCGGGAGGATCTCGAACCGGGCGCTCGAGACCCAGTAGCGGGCCTCGTTCGCGAAGGCTCCGGCGCTCGCTCCGGCTCCCCGGACCCGTCCGCCCTGCACGGAGAACCGCGCCGCGACGTCGGCGTCCGCGACGAACGCGAGCGACGCCGAGAGGTCGTCCGCGACGTCGCCGGGGAAGAGGTAGAGGGCGTCGACGCGGTCGATGGAGTCGGTGTCGACGAGGAGCTGGAACGCCTCCGAGATCTCGCGCCGGCTCGCCTCGACGTCGAGGCGGCCGAGCGTGCGGCTCTCCACGCGGGCGCCGGCCCGATAGAGGGCCCGCGTGGCGCGAACGAGGTCTGCGGCGTCGACGCCGACGATCCCGGCGGCGAGGCTCCCCTCGAGGCGCTGCTCGAAGCGCTGCGAGGCGAAGCCGTAGACGGTGAGGCCCGGGATGCGGTCGAACGTGAGCATGACCTCGGGGGCGACGCCACGAGAGACGGCGGAGTAGTCGCCGGTGCCGCCCGCCTCGACGAGGACGGCGTCGAGGACGCGGAGCCCCGCCGTGCCGCCGACGCGCGCCTCGCGGCCTGGGCGGACCGCCTGCCCGACCGCGTTCTCCACGAGGTCGGTGCGGTAGCCGACGTGGACCCTGAGGAACCTCCCGCCGCCGAGCTCGCTCCGGTAGCGCGCCTGGACGTCGACGGTGCTCGCGTCGCCGGCGAAGAGAGGCGAGTGGAGGCTCGACGGCTCCAGGTTCCTGTGGGAGAGCATCCGCGCGGAGACGGAGGCGCGCGACCCGCCGGCGCCCTGCGCGGCCCAGTCGACGGAGTGGGTGTCGACCCGCGCGTCGGGTCCGTCCGGGCCCGGCAGGTCGCTGCGGCGGGTCGAGACGCGGATGGACTGTCCCGCCGCGGGGAGGACGTCGAGCGCGACGCGCGACGCGCCGCCGAGCCTGTCGCCCGCGGGCGACAGGACGCGGTCGTACTCCCCGGAGAGCCCCCACTCGAGGCTGCCGCCGAGCCGTCCGCGGACGTCGACGGACGTCTGCGAGAGCGCCGGCCCTCCTTCCGAGGCGAAGCCCTGGAGCGCGGCGACGGAGCCCCGAACGGGGAGCGCCGCGGCCATCGTCGATTCGGAAGCGACGGCGGCCGGCACGGGTGGCGAGCTCGCGCCGGGGTCGGGCCCGAGCGGACCGGTCTCGCGAAGGACGTCGCCGGCGACGACGGCTCGGGCAGCCCACGGATCGAGCGCTCCGCCCGGCCCCGCGGGCAGGACGCCCTCGCGCTCGCGCTGGAGGTCGAGGCGGACGAACGAGAGGGTCTCGGCCGTGGCCCGGTGAAGGACCTGCGCGGTCGCGGAGCGAAAACCCGGAACCGCGGCGAGGATCGAGTAGACGCCGGGTCGCGCGTCGGCGACGCAGAACGTCCCCTCCCCGTCCGTCTTCACGATTCGGACGACGGAGGCGGCGGCTCCGGTCAGGCCGCGCACGACGAGCGACGCTCCCGCGAGCGGGACGCCGTTCGCGTGGAGCACTCCCGAGAGCGGAGCGGAAGAGTCGCGGGAACCCGGGGACGCGGCTTCGCCGGGCGCGGCGGGGAATGCCGCGAGGAATCCGGCGATCACGGCCGGGCGCAGGGCCTGCGCAATGCGCTTCACGAGGTCGACCCCGACCCCCGGGAGGGCGTCACCATGAATCATGGTCCTTCCGGAAGGACGGAGTCAACCGGCGGCGCAGGAATCTCTGCGATGGGGCCGCCGGGGAGCAGCAGCCGGTCCGTCGCCGCGCCGCAGCGAGCGTGGGGTCGCGACGGACCGTCAGGACTGGGCCGGCCCCAGGCCGAGGATCGAGCGGACCGTGTGGCCGGCGATCGACGGGTTCTCCTTCAGCCGGCGGATCGAGTACTTGTACCAGTCCTTCCCGAACGGGACGTAGACCCGGAGCCGGTGGCCGGCCGAGAGGAGCGTGCGGCGCAGGAGCGGGTCGACGCCGAGGAGCATCTGGAACTCGTAGCGGTCCGGCGTCAGCTTCAGCCGGTCGATCGTCGCGAGCGCCCGCTGGACGCAGGCCTCGTCGTGTGTCGCGATCCCGGCGTAGGCGCCCGAGGACAGGTGCTTCTCGACGATCGCGGCGTAGTTCTCGACGACGACCTGCCGGTCCTTGTAGGCGAGCTCGCGCGGCTCGACGTAGATCCCCTTGCAGATCCGGACGTTCATCCGTGCCTCGACGAGCCGGTCCATGTCGCGGAGCGTCCGGCGCAGGTAGGCCTGAACGACGACTCCGACGTTCGGGAAGTCCTCTCTCAGCTCGAGCGCAAGGCGAAGCGTCGCCTCGGTGTACGGCGAGTCCTCCATGTCGATCCGGACGAACGTCCCGGATTCCGCCGCCTTCCGGCAGATGGCGCGGAAGTTCTCGCGGACGAGGACCGGGTCGACGGAGAGGCCGAGGGCCGTCGGCTTCACGGAGACGTTCGCCGGGAGGTTCTGCGCGGAGATCGTCCCGAGGACGCGGAGGTACTCGTCGCGCGTGGCCTCGGTCTGCTCCCTCCTCGTGACGGCCTCGCCGAGGACGTCGATCGTCGACATCGCCCCCTCCGCCTCGAGCTCGCGCACCGTTCGGACGGCGTCCTCGAGGCTCGGCCCGGCGACGTACCGGCGGGCAAACCGGTAGACGAGGGGCTTCGGGACGGCGGGAAGGGCTGCGACGACGAGGCGGTCGAGGAGCGAGCTCATGAGGCCTCCGGGGCGTCGTTTCTGGCGGGCCGGACCTCCGGGGTCCGGGCGAAGAGGAGGAGGTCGACCTCCGCGGCGCCGGCGGCCCGCAGCGCGAGCGCGGCCTCGAAGGCCGTCGCGCCGGTCGTCAGGACGTCGTCGACGAGGAGGAGGCGGAGAGAGCGTGCGCGCGGCGAGGCGGCGAAGGCGCCCCGGACGTTGCGCCGCCGCTCCGCGGCCGGCACGGAGGACTGCGGCACGCCCTCGCGAGTCCGCGCGAGGAGGGGGCGGAACGGCCGCCGGAGGCGGCGGGCGGCCTCGAGCGCGAGGAGCGCCGCCGGGTCGTAGCCCCGCTCGCGGTTCCGGCGCGGGGTCGACGGGACGGGGACGACGGCGTCGGCCCGCTCGTGCAGAGAGAGGGAGCGGGCGGCGTCCGCCATCAGCGCGGCCGCCGGCGCCGCGAGGATGTCGTGAGCGCGGAACTTCAGGGCGTGGACGAGCCGCCGCGCGACGCCTTCGTACGGCGCGACGGCCGCCGCCCGGCCGATCGGCGGGGGGGAGGCGAGGCAGGAACGGCAGAGAGGCGCCGCGCCGGGGAGGGCGCACGAGGCGCACGCGGCCGTCGCGTCGAGGCGCGGGAGGGCCCTCCAGCAGGCGCGGCAGAGGCCGCCGCCGCCGAGGCCCCGGCGCGGCGCGCCGCACGACGCGCAGCTCGACGGGAAGAGGACGTGGAGGAAGGCCGGCCCGAAGGAGAGGGCCGCGGAGCCGAGGGGGCCCGCCACGGGGCGATTCTAGACGACGGCGCGCGGGCCTCCGTAAGCGGGACATGCACGTTGACGCCCGATTTCGCCGACCCCTATGCTGCGTCCGGATGAACGCCACACGCCTCACGCGCCCGCTGCGCGCCGCGCTCCTCGCCCTCCTCCCCGTTTCGTTCCTCGCGGTCGCCCCCGCCGCAGACGCCCAGACCTTCGCCGTCGGAGCGGGCGGCGGGATCCTGAACGACGAAGGGTCCGCGGAGAGCCTGAAGAACTTCTCGACGGGCGCCGGCTTCTGCTTCGTCGAGGTCGCCCTCGAGCCGGGGCTCCTCATGCAGGCGCGCTACACGCGGATGCGCCTTCCCGCGAGCGGGGCGAACGGCCCGGAGATCGACGTCGACGCCGCGTCGCTCTCGATCGCCTACCTGTTCCGGGAGGACTGGTGGCAGGGAGGGTTCGTCCTCGGGGGGGGCGGCTACTGGCTTGGTCCCCGCGAACCCGGCCCGGACCAGGTCGTCACGGACGAGAGCACGTCGCGCCTCGGATGGAACGGCGGGCTGCTGACGATCTTCTCGCTCGGCCGCAACGCCGACGTCCGCCTCGAGGCGATCGGGCACCTCGTCCGCGACGCGAACCGGCGGAAGCCGGTCGTCGTCTCTGCGGCCGTCGCCTGGAAATTCTGACGGAAATGGCGGGGTTCCCGCCCGACCTCTGGGGTCGGGCGGGAAGTGCGGCGGTGGGGTTGTCCTGGTGGGGCTGAAGTGAGGGGTACTGGGATGGAGGGCCCGCGGGCGGGGAGCCGGCGGGTTCTTACGGGCAGGTTTTGAAGATCTGTCGCCAACCCTGGCGAGGATCGCTTTCTTCGATCTCCTGCATTTCTATACGCAATCGAGGTGCCAGCGGATTCGGAATTCGTTCAGGACCGAAAGGGGCCTTGTGACGCGGGCTTACGGTCGTACGAGACGGGATCTCCTCGGAGGGCTGTCCCAAATCGAGTCCGGTCGTGGCGCGTTTCGGCACCGCAGCCACCAGAATGGCACCGGCGGGTCTTGAGGCGGGATCAGGCGACGGGAAGGAGGGTCGAGTCCTTCTTGATCGACAGCGAGAGGTCGACGCGGGTCCTCGCGACGCCGCGGATCGTCTGGATCCGTTCCCTCAGGATCGCCTCGAGCTGTTCGAGGTCGCGGGCCCTCACCTTGAGCCTGTAGCCGTAGTCGCCCGAGATGGCGTAGCACTCCTGGACGGCCAGGAGGCCCTCGATCTCGTCGAGGAACGCCCGTTCGTGGCTCGGGTGCTCGAGCTGGACGTCGACGTGAGCGACGGCCGCCATGCCGACCTGGCGCGGGTCGAGGAGAGCCGTGAAACGGCGAATGAAGCCCCGGGTCTCGAGCTTCTTGATCCTCTCGTTCACCGACGGCGTCGTCAGGCCGACGCTCTCGGCGATCCGCGCCTGGGAGATCTTCCCGTCGCGCTGGAGCATGTCGAGGATCTGGCGGTCGATCTCGTCCATAAAAAATTCGGAGCGTCGGCGAAACCTCCGAACTTTATATGGAGATGCGGGGTCGTTTGCAAGCCCTTTCGTTCAAGGGCCCGGGACTTCGACCCCTTTCGGGAGGACCACGACCCCCCCTTCGGAGACGTGGAACCTCTTCCGGTCGGCTTCCGGATCGTACCCGATCTCGGCCCGGGGGGGGGATCTTGACGCCCTTGTCGGCGATGACGCGGCGAAGCCGCGCCCAGCGGCCGACGTCGACGCCGTCCATCAGGACGCACTCCTCCACGTGCGAATAGGAGTTGACCCTCACGCGGGGAAAGAGGATCGAACGGTGGATCGTCCCGCCGGAGACGATGCAGCCGTCCGCGACCATCGAGTCCGTCGCGACGCCGACGCGGCTCGAGGCGGCGTCCGCGAAGACGAACTTCGCCGGCGGCAGGTGGGGCGAGAGCGTCTTCAGCGCCCATTTCGGGTTGTAGAGGTTCAGGGGCGGGCTGACGGAGATGAGGTCCATCGACGCCTCCCAGTAGGAGTCGACGGTGCCGATGTCGCGCCAGTACGGGGCGAGCTCCTCGTCGCCCGGCACGCGGCTCGCGGAGAAGTCGTACGCGTAGACAGAGGAGCCGCCGGCGAGGAGCGCCGGGATGATCGTCCGGCCGAAGTCGTGCGAGGTGTCCTGCAGGGCGTCGTTCTCGAGCGCCTCTCGGAGGACCTTCGGCGCGAAGATGTAGTTCCCCATCGACGCGAGCGCGAAGCCGGGGGCTCCGGGGATCTCGCGCGGCGTGCGCGGCTTCTCCTCGAAGCCGGTGACCCGGCCGCGGTCGTCGACCTCGAGGACTCCGTAGCGCGTCGCCTCGCCGGCCGGGACGGGGAAGGCCGCGATCGTCAGGTCGTGCCCGCCGTCCTCGTGGAAGGCGAGCATCGGGTTCACGTCCATGACATAGACGTGGTCGCCCCCGAAGACGCAGACCTGGGACGGCTCCTCGTCGAAGATGAGGTCGAGGTTCTGGTAGACCGCGTCGGCCGTCCCCCGGAACCAGTGCGGGCCGCGCCGCATCTGCGCGGGCACGGGGTCGACGAACTGTCCGATCTCCGGGTTCAGGCGCCAGGCCCTCACGAGGTGCTCGATGAGCGAGTTCGACTTGAACTGCGTCAGGACCTTGACCTTCATCAGGCCCGAGTTCACGAGGTTGTTGAGGACGAAGTCGACGATCCTGTAGCGGCCGCCGAACGGCACCGCGGGCTTGGCGCGGTCGCGCGTGAGAGGGTAGAGCCGCTCGCCCATGCCGCCGGCGAGGACGATCGAGAGGACGTCGCGGTGCTGGAGGATCTTCAAGTCCGGCCTCCGGGAGCGAACCATTCTAGGGTCGCAGGCGGCAGGGCGCGTCCGGTCGGCGCTCTTTCCCCTATTCTTCCGGCATGGCGATGAAGGATCCCTACGAGGTCCTCGGCGTCTCCCGGACGGCGAGCGACGCCGAGGTCAAGAAGGCGTACCGGCGGCTCGCGAGGAAGTTCCACCCGGACGTGAACCCCGGCGACAACACGGCCCAGAAGCGCTTCCAGGAGATCGCCGCCGCCTACGAGGTCCTGAAGGACCCGAAGAAGAAGGAGCGGTACGACCGATACGGCGACACCGGCGAGCCTCCGGAGCCGGCCTCCTCTCCGTTTCGCGGGCCGTTCGGGGCGCAGGGGCCGTTCGGCGCGGGAGCGCGCACCGGCCCTGCCGGCCGCGGCGAGGGAGGCTTCCGCTGGAGCGGCGACTTCTCCGACCTCTTCTCCGACCTCTTCTCAGGCGCCGGCGGCGGGATCGGGCTCGGCGAGGACGAGGACGCGGCCGCCGAGATCACGATCCCGTTCCGGGAGGCGATCCTCGGGGGCACCGTCTCCTTCTCCGCGCGGATCCCGCGCCGCTGCTCCCGCTGCCGCGGGACGGGACGGGCGGCCAAGGCGGCCTGCCCGGCCTGCCACGGCTCGGGCGCGCTCGTCGAGACGGAGAGCCTCACGGTCCGCGTCCCCGCCGGCGTCGACAACGGTTCGCGGATCCGCGTGCCGGGGAAGGGAAGGACGGAGAACGGCGACCTCTACCTTTCGATCTCCGTGGAGCCCCACCCGTACTTCGCGCGCGAGGGGGACGACATCGTCGCCGAGGTCCCGGTGACGGTTCCCGAGGCGTACCTCGGGGCCGAGATCGACGTCCCGACCGTCCGCGGTCCGGTCCGGGCGCGGATCCCCGCCGGGACGGTCTCCGGCCAGAGGTTCCGGCTGAAAGGGCGCGGCATCGAGAACCTCAGGACCGGGACGACGGGAGACCATTACTACCGCGTCCGCGTCCTCGCGCCGACCGTGCAGAGCGAGGAGGGGCGGCGGCTCGTCGGCGAGCTCGCGCGTCTCTACGCGAGGGACCTCCGGGCCGACCTGCCGCGCGGCCTCTGATCCGCGCTCCCCGCCGGGGCGCGGAACATCCCGAGAGCGAAACGCCCCGGCGGGGCCGGGGCGTCAGCGGTCTCGGGATGAGCTGGGGTCAGTTCTTCTCGGCGAGAGCCTTCACGAGGCGCAGCGCGCGCTCCGCCGTCAGGTCCTCCCTCAGGCCGATCCGCCTCGGTGCGCTCTCCGGAGCGTCGTCGCTCCGAAGGAAGCTCATGGTGCCTTCGGAGAGCCAGTAGAAGGTCGTGACGCCGCTCTGCGAGATCGTCGCCCCGACCTCGGCGTCGGTGTCGAGGTCGGCCGGGATCCGTCCCTTGCCGGCGCTGCGGCCGATCGGGACGTGCGCCCGCGACCACTCCTCGTCGGTGATGCGCGTCGCGCCGGGAGGGGCGAGCTTCGTGAGGTCGTCGGGGAAGGTGATCCCGAGCACCTGCTGCTCGCCGGTCGCGAGGTTCGCGAACGTCGCGAGGACCCCGCCGTTCGTCGTCGGGTCGGCCTGGACGGAGGGAAAGGAATAGGACGAGAGCGGCCGTCCGCTCGCGTCCGTCGGTCCCGCGGCCCCGGCGAGCTCGTTCAGGTTCCAGGCGGCGACGGACTCGACGCGAAGCGAGCCGTCCTCGACGAAGATCGGCGCGTAGCGCGCCTGGACGGGGCCGCTCTCCTCCCACCAGACGAGCGAGAAGACCGAGCGCGTCCGGGTGACCGGCGCGCCGGCCGCGTCGAACGTCACGTAGCGCTGCCGCGTGACGGTGACCTTCGGGTTGACGGAGAGGTAGTAGTAGCCGCGGTTCGAGAGGATGTCCTGCCCGGACCAGACGGTGCCGCGCCTCAGCGCGACGTGCATGTCGGTCATGAGGCCGCGGGACTTCGTGTAGGCGACGAAGAGCGTCGCGGTCGAGTCCTCGAGCTCGACGGAGATCGACCCCTCACGGGACGCGTCGACGGTTCCCTCGACGAGCTCCAGGGTGGCCGGCTGCCCGGCGCGGCTGACGCGGAGGGCGAGGACCGGGATCTCGGCGTCGGGCGAGCCGCCGGGGGTCGGGATCACCTCGCCGTACCGGGTCGCGAAGACCTCGTAGAGCGTCCCGTCGGGGGAGACGACCGCGCTGTCGGCCAGGGCCGCGCACGGCGCGAGGGTCGCGACGGTCGCGAGCGCGGCCGCGGCGAGGAGGAGGGGGACGGAGCGCGTTCGTCTCATGGCGCTCACCTCACGACCTGAGGTTGATGACGTTCCGGAAGTCGAAGACCTCGAGGTAGGCCCTCAGGTTCCGGAAGTCGGGGTAGAGGGAAGCGAGGCGGTCGAAGTAGCCGCGGGCCGACTCCTCGTCGCCGCCGAGGTGGCACGCCTCGCCGAGGAGGTAGAGGACGTTGCGCTCGACGGTGTCGTCTCCCGAGAGCGGCGCCCTCTCGAGACAGACCTCGCCGAAGTAGCGGGCCTCCTCGTAGCGGTCGCCCTTGAGGTAGCCGAAGCAGAGGTCCATGAGCGGGAAGACCGTGTGCACCGTCGCGCCGGCCTTCTCGATCGTCTCCAGCGCGTCGTGCACGAGCCGCAGGCCTTCCTGCGTCCGGTCCAGGGCGATCAGGCAGTAGCCGAGGTTGTCCTGCCACAGGGCCCGGAAGACCGGGGAGATGCCCGAGGGCGGCGCGGAGAGGTCGATCGCGCGGCGGAAGCAGGCGGCGGCGTCCTCGAAGCGGCTGTCGGCGGCGAGGACGGTCCCCTGCATGTTCTCGGCGCCGGCGAGGAGAAGCGGGTCGCCGATCTCGGCGGCGTGCTGCCGCGCGAGGCGCGCGTAGAACGCGGCTTTGCGGAAGTCGCGCCTCAGGTCGTAGATGTGCGCCGACGTGTACGCCGCGCGGAAGGCCGTCCGGCTCTCGCGCCTCCGGAGGAGGATCCTCTTCAGCTCGAGGAGCTCGCCCTCCGCGGGGCCGAGCTCGGCCGCCGCCGCGGCGCGACAGGCGTAGATCCAGTCGACGAAGGAGGCGTCGCCCGTCGTGCGCGCGGCCGCGAGCGCCTCGTCGTAGAGCGCGAGGGAGGCGGAGAACTCGCCTCGGTCGAGGAGGGTGACCGCCTCGGTGCGCAGAGCCTCGGAACGGCTTCGGAACGCGCTGGTGTCGGCGGGAGATGCCGTCATCTCGTCTCTCGTCCTCATTCAGGCCGGCTCGCGCCGCCCGGGCGGCCGAACGGCAGGAGCGGCGTTGCCCCGGACGGCCCGGGCGTCTCCGCGGGAGACTCCTCGGGCCGCCAGCGCGGCTGGCGGTTCTGCTGCTGGATCTTCTTGAAGGCGATGAAGTCGCGAACGTCGCGCCGGGCGTCCTCGTCGAGCTCCTCGAGGTCGGCGACGAGCTGCTGCGTCTCGGAGGCGGCGTCGGGGGCCGGGGCCTCTTCCGCCTCGGTCGCGTCCGCCGCCGGCTCCTCGAAGAACCGGCTCATCGAGAGCTCGAAGACCTGGAGGATCCGGAAGAGCGTGTCGAGGCCGACCTTGTATTCGCCGTTCTCCATCCGGGAGAGGTCCGACTGGGTCACGCCGATCCGCCCGGCGAGGTCGGCCTGGGTCAGCCGACGGCTCTTCCGTATTTGACGGATCTTTTGCCCGACCACGATAATCTGCGAACGGCGCACGTCGACACTCATGGACACGGACCCGAACCTAAGGTTAAGCCCTCCCCGCCCCCTGTCAAGCGATTCCTCGGGCTCCGAAGGTGCGCCGGACCGCTCTTGAGACGAGAAGCGTTCCTCCTCTCCGAGCTCGTGCGGCGCGACCTCTCCGTCCGGTACGCCGGGAGCTTCGGCGGAGCGGCCTGGACCCTCCTCAACCCCCTCGTCCTGTGCGGGCTCTACAGCCTCGTCTTCTCCCTCATCGTCCGGATTCCGCCGCCGGAGGGCTTCCTCGGAACGTACGCCGAGTTCCTCCTCGCCGGGCTCCTCCCGTGGCTCGGACTTCAGGACGCCCTGATCCAGAGCTCGACCTCGATCACGAACCAGGCCCACCTCGTCAAGAAGGTCGCTTTTCCGCTCGAGCTTCTCGTCGCTGCGAGCGTCGTTTCGGCGCTCCTGCTCCAGATGGCCGGCGTCGTCGTCCTCGCGGGGCTGGCGGCCGGGTTCGGCGCGGGCCGCATCCACGTCGTGCCCCTCCTCGCCGGCGTGCTCCTCGAGGTGCTCGTCCTGATTGGCCCGGCCTTTGCACTCGCTGCGGTCACCGTGCTGTTTCGGGACCTCACCCAGATCCTCGGGCCCCTGCTGACGGTCGCGTTCTACCTGACGCCGATCCTCTATCCCGAGTCGCTCGTGCCGCCCTCGCTCGCCTTCGGGCTCGACGCCAACCCGCTGCGGGACGTCGCGGCCCTCTTCCGCGCCGGCCTCCTGGGGCTGGAATCCCCGCCCGCAGGCCGCGTCCTCGCGTGGGCGGCCGCGTCCTGCGTGCTAGGATTTCTGGGGTTCCGGTTCTTCCGGCGGAGCCGAACGTCCTTCGCCGACATCCTCTGACCCTCGAACGCTTTCGATCGGCTGCAGACCGAAGGTCGCAGCTTTCCGTGCGCCCCCAGGAGAGACCTTGCTGAAGAGAACCGTCCTCGTCCTCCCCGTCGTCCTCGTCCTGGCCCAGGGCTGCTCCTCCTCGGGCGGGAAGACGCCCACGCCCGCCGCCGCGGAGAAGCAGCCGACCCCGGAGGAGCTCGGCGCCGAGGAGAGCCGAAAGCTGGTCGAGACCGTCCGTCAGATGGCGGGTCTTCCCGCCGTCGAAGCCACGGACGAGGAGCGGCCGGCGTCCCAGGCCTGGGCCGTCGTCAAGGACGAGAAGACCGGGAAGCTCCTTCACAAGGTCCCGAAGGCCCCGCCGTTCCGCTCCGTGAAGGGCCGGCTCGTCTCGGACGTCCTCCACCCGAGCTTCGGCGGCCTCGAGATCGTCCGCGAGGACGAGTCGTTCTTCTACGTTCCGGTTCCCGAGAAGGTCCCCGACGCCCCGGCCGTCCCGCCGGAGAGCCTCAGGGACAAGGCCGTCCTCCCGCCGGAGGAGTACGAGGTCGTCACCCCGCGGACGTCCTCGAAGCGCCTGCGGTTCGAGGAGCGGTCCGAAGGGCTGCCGACGAGCGGCTTCTGGCGCTCGAACATGAGCGTCGCCGACCTGGACGCCGACGGCTCCCCCGAGATCGTCACGCCGCCTCCGCGGCTCAGCTCCGGCACGTTCCGCGTCTTCCGGTACGACGGGGCGCGTTGGGCGCCCGTCGTGCCGACGCTGACCGGCGAGACGGACTGGCCCGTCGACTACGGCGCCGCCACGGTCCACGACGTGGACGGGGACGGCCGCCCCGACGTCGTCCTCGTGGGCCACGGCGCGGGCCCGGTCGTCGCTTTCAACGAGGGAGGCTTCCGTTTCCGTCTCGAGTCGAGGACCCTGCCCCGGGAGATGACCTCGCGCGCGATCGCGGCGGGGGACGTGGACGGGGACGGGCTCGTCGACCTCCTCGCGATCTCGGACGAGCCGGAGACGGTCGACCTGCACGAACGGCTGTCCCAGTCCGCCGGGCGCAAGCCCGCCCTGGGTGAGGTCGCCGTGACCGACAGCGGCTACGCCTACGGGCGGGACTTCCGGGCCTTCTTCGCGGTGCCGGAGAAGAAGTTCGTCGAGAACTCGGCCGGCCTGGAGTCCGCCTGCTTCGGCTACACCCTCGCGCTGGACGCCGCCCCCCGCGACGGCGGGGCGCCCTTCTTCGCCTCGGGCTGCCGGTTCACGGGCGGCACGGGCCTCCTCTACGAGTTCGACCGTGCCGGCAAGACGTTCCGGTTCGCCGGCCGTGGCGTCGTCGAGAGGGCGGCCTACCACGGAGGGGCCGCCACGCTCACCTATGCCGGCCTGCCGGCCGCCGCAGTGACCTTTTCCAAGGTCGACGCTCGCGGCGCCGCCGAACGCCCCATCAAGGGGCACGGCGTCTCCGTCTACTACCGCGACGGGGCGACGTGGAAGCGCAAGCGCGTCTCCAAGGTCCTGACGCTGGAGGCGATGGAGTCCCAGGGCCTCGGGACCGGTGACCTGGACGGCGACGGCCTCGACGACATCGTCTGGGCGGACGACGCGAGCGGCCGGGTCCGGGTCTTCTTCCAGACGAAGTCCGGCGAGTTCGAGGAGCTCGACCCGGCGCTTCAGCCCCGGCACGTCAACTACTCGATGTCGGTGAAGATCGCCGACGTCGACCGGGACGGCCGGAACGACGTCGTCCTGATGTACGAGTTCCGGACGAACACCAAGACCCGGGCCGGCGGACTCCGGTACTTCCGGAACGCCGGGTGAGCGCGGCGAACCTCGCCGGGGTCGACGTATGGGGAAGCAGCATATTTTCATTCCCCATGCTTGACTTTTCCGAATAGCGCTCCTACTCTTCCCCGGAGCACCATGAGTGTCGCTGCCGTTCGCCGCATTCCGAACCTGCCTGAGGGCCGAGAGGTGTGCGGAACTGTTTCGGGAAATCCTATCGAAATAACGGGAGGTGATTCGGTATCGGGGGAGAACGTAGCTCTCTGTCGTGTTACAGCCCCATCGACTACAACGAATCAGCAGGAGTGAAAATGAAGAAGTTTACCGTCTTGGTTGCCCTGGCGCTCCTCGCGGCGACGGGGACGAGCTACGCCGTGACGTGCTCGTATGACAACGTCCCGGGCGCCACTCTCCTCGTGCCGTACTTCAAGGTCTCCCGGAACGGCGTGACGAGCAACGCGACCGACATCCCCGAGGGCGGAGTCGACACGCTCGTCGCCATCACGAACGTCTCCTTCTGGGGCGTCATCGCCCACGTCACCGTCTGGAACAAGCAGTCGGCGCCGGTCCTCGACTTCAACATCCCGATGACGGGCTATGACGTTGCGTTCTTCCGCATGAAGGACATCCTCAACGGCAAGCTCAACGTCAACAAGCCGCAGCAGACCGCGACGTTCGCGACCGACCCGTGCATCACGGCCATCGGCGACACGCAGACGCGGTACGTCCGCTTCACGAACCCCGACCCGGACAACCCGGCCCAGTACTCCGTGTACTCCACGCCGGCCTTCAGCGGCGGCTTCCGCGACAAGGTCTGGCACTCGCTCGACGAGGGCTGGGACTACGCCGACATCGTCAACCCGCCCTTCGAGGACGCGGACAACCCGGCCTGCGGCACCACCAGCCTCAAGCCGATGAACGGCGACTTCACGGGCTACCTGACGATCGACGTCACCAACTACTGCACGCAGCTCTTCCCGGCCGACGACAACTTCTACATCTACGACGCGATCGCGACGCAGGGCTGGGACCTCAACGGCGGCCCGAACGTCCTCATGGGCGACGTGTTCTTCGTCGACCCGGCCGCGACCGCCGGCAACATCTCCGGTGACACGGCGATCGCCCTCGAGTACGACAACCGTCTCTCCTGGGAGACCGAGAAGACGTTCTACGCGCGCTACTCGACCATCATCGACGACGCGGCGGGCGCCGGCGTCCGCGCGGGCTTCCAGTTCCTCAACGGCGACGGCCGCGAGCCGCTCGGCACGTCCTACGCCTACCGTTACCTGAACGACGCGGCCGCCGGCCTGCAGACCTTCATCACGGTGTGGCGCTCCGAGCTGTGGGACACGACCCCGGGCCCGAGCCCGGTCCTTCCCGCCGTCACCCTCTGCGACCTCTCCTACAACACCGAGCCCATCTCCTACTCCACGTGGGACAACGACGAGACGCGTCTCGCCTCCTCGACGACTCCGGACCCGTCCGGCGGCGACGAGGTCGTGACCGACCCGTACATCTGGTGGGAAGCCCAGCGCATCACGATCTCGGGCAGCCAGCTCACCAAGCCCGAGTTCAAGGGCGGCTGGACGAAGCTCTCCTTCCCGGCCCACAACAACCCGAACTACGCCCAGGCGTACGTCGGCATCCACCACACCGCTCCGGGCATGATGATCAGCGTCGGCTTCCCGGCCACGCTCCTCAACAACGACTTCCTCTGCCCGGGCAACATCACCACGACGCCGACCATCGGCAACATCGACTTCGGCGCGGTCACCCCGTAAGACCGGCCTTCCCCGGTTTTCCCGAGCGGGCGGCTTCGGCCGCCCGCTCTTCTTGTTTGAGACGTCGGGCCTCGAGCGGAGCCGCAGAGCTCGGCCGCAGGAGGCCTACCGGGAGAGGACGACGCGCGGGAGATCGGGGGCCGGTCGCTCCGAGCCGCTGCGTGCGAAAGATTCCCGAGGGGAAGGTCACTCCAAGGGGCGCCGAGGAGGGCCTTCGCCTGTCGGCCTTCTCCGGCGCGCGAGGGGGTCTATAATCGTCAGGTCGGGTTTTCATCTCCCGGACGGGCCGAGCCCGCTTCCGGGGTCTGTTTCGAGCTCGGGGTGCCAGGACAAGGGGGAATCATGACCGGAAGACCGTTCGGGACGTCTGCGGCCAGGACTGCGGTCGCATTCGCGCTTGCCGCGACCTTCGGCCTTTCGGCCTTCGAGGCCGCGGCCCAGTGCCAGGTGACGCAGCAGCTCACGAAGTTCGACCCGCCGCCCGAGGGGGTGTCTCCGGCCGACATGTTCACCCGGTCGGACTCCCTCGCGCTGGGCGGCGAGGGGGCTTCGAAGAAGCTCCTCGTCCGGTACTCCTACGGGTTCGTCGTCTACGGTCTCGCGAACCCGGGCTATCCGGCGAAGCTCCAGGTCAGGTCCCTGAAGACCCACGACGGCTACCCGAAGAACGGTGACGGGCTCGAGCGGACGAACGACCTGGCGACCTCGTCCGACGCGATGCGCGTGGTCGTCCCGTGGACGGACACGACGAAGTACGGAACGGTGGCGCTCGCGAACTGGCCGACCGGCTATTCCGGCGGCGGAGACTACGCGCCGCCAGGGACGAACATCCGCCGGACGGCCGTCGCGCGCGTCGGGAGCCGGTACCTTGGCTTCTCGCTGATGGGAAGCGGTGCCGGTACGTACCTGTTCGTCGCCGACATCACGACCCTCGCGCCGAACGTCGGAGCGTCTCCGCAGACGTTGAACTCCATCCCGTCCGAGACGGTTCCGGGGAGCTTCGGCTCCATCGGGACCTCCCTCCAGGTGGTCGAAGGGACGAGGACCTACGTCGTCGTCTCCGCCCTCGACAAGGTCACGGTCCTGGACGTCACGGGCGCAGGGGCGGCCGTCCCGAACATCTCGGCCGGCTTCACCTCCTGGTCGTACACGCTCTCGGACCTCGGAATCTCGAGCGGGCAGATCGTCCTCGCGGCGGCCGCCCTCCACCCGGTGAACGGCGACCTCTACCTCCTCCACACGCCGTCGTCCGCGCCTCCGTCGACGCAGGGCTCGAGCGGGACGAGGCTCAATCGGATCAACGTGGCGACGGGCCAGGCGACGCTCGTCGGGACCTACCACGACCCGTCGGGGACGACGGGCGTCCAGCCGGGGCCGAAGCTGCTCCCGTTCGACTCCGACCTCGCGGCGGTCTTCCTCGAGGCGAACCACGCGGTGGGCGGACAGGGCCTCGGAGTCCACGTCCGCTCGGCCTCGGACTTCTCGCGGAACCTCGCGGCGGGCCTGAGGCTGGCGGGGCTGGACAGCCAGCTCGCCATGGCGGCGTTCAAGTCGGGCGGGACCATCCACGTCTATTCGGGCCAGGGAGTGCAGGGGACCTACGCGGCGGCGCTGAACTGCGCGGTGGCGCCGTCTCCGGCGACCGCGTCGATGACGGTCGAGAGGGTCCTGGCGTCGGGGGCGGTCGAGGCCGTCGCCGACGGGGGAGCGGCCTACCTGGGCGACGAGCTCAGGATCAAGCCCGCCTTCTCGCCGCCGGACTCGATCCAGCCGGTCACGGATTGGCGGCTCGACTACGACTTCCACGACGCTCTCCCGAACAGCGGGCCCGATTCGAGCGCGACGCCGATGAGGGTCTCGAATCCGGACGCATCGGGCACGACGCAGAACCTCCCGGCTTCGCAGTACGTTCTTCTCGGTCCGTGCGACCCGAAGGGCGCCGCGGGCGGCGGCGGCACGCCCTCGAGCGGAGCGGGCTGCTGGGACTCGGTGACGTCGAACGGCGCGTTCACGCTGAACGGCCAGCCGGACTTCCCGCTGGCTCCGACGCCCGGCTCCACGAAGGACCTGACCCTCGCGTTCGAGGCGCGAAACGCCCTGAACGAGGGGACGTCGGGTCTGGCCACGCACAGGATCCGCTGGACGGTGCCTACGGCGGTCCTGAGGTCGACGTCGCTCCTGGCGGGCGGCGAGGTCAGCGTGGAGCCGCAGGGGACGCCGCAGGCCACGGGCTACAAGTGGTACTTCTCGGGCACGCGCGTGGGACAGGTCGGCGACGCGGAGCTTTCCCTTCGCCCTCTCTGTACGGGCGCGACCTGCAACCCGGGGCTGAACCAGCCCGGGGAGTACCGCTATTGGGTCTCGGTGCCGTACCGGAACGGCTTCCGTACGCCGGACTGCCCGGAGCTGAACGGTGAGCTCTGCAGCGGCGACGCGGCGAAGACGGTGAGCGTCACGGACGTCGTCCTCGGCTTCACCGTGCCGACGGGCGGCATCGTCGGAGCCGGAACGCTGACGATCGCGAGCCAGTCGGTGAAGGCCGGGGTCGTATCCCCCTGCCCCGCCACGGGGACGGGCTTCTCGTACGACCTCTGCGCGGCGAGCGGCGGATCGTGTCCCGTGGGCGACTACTCGGGCGCGGGGCTCCTCGCCCCGAACCCGTTCCCCTCGACCGGCTCCGGCACCCTGACGATTCCGATGCCGCCGGAGGGGAGCTGGGGCGTCCGTCTGAGGTACACCTACACGACGACGGGCGACTGCGGCCAGACCTCCGCGGCCTACTGGCCGGCCGCCGGAGCGGCCCAGGAATGGGCTCCGGTCACGGTGACCAAGGCCAGGCCGACGATCAAGCTGCGGAACTCGACCGACACTGCGGATCTGACGTTCAACCAGCTCTTCGACTCCTACCAGACGACGACGGGCACCACGTTCAGGGCGTTCGCCGAGGTGAACGGGGTCCGGGACGCGTCCCCGCCGCCCACGATGCAATGGACCTACGTCAAGAAGTCGGGCGGCAATCCGGTCAGCTTCGGCTCGACGCAGGGCGCCTCCGTCTCGATCGCCACGGCGGACGACTACCAGGTCGTCCTGACCGGATACGGGATCGACGCGGCGGTGAACCTCCTCGTCAGCGAACCGGCCGGCGGCGGCGGCGGCGGCGGTGGCGGCGGCGGCAGCGCGCTCTACGTCAGCAGCCTCCAGGTCTCGAACGCGCTCCCGCCGCCGGGCGAGATCGTCTCGTTCACGTGCTCCGCCTCGGGCGGGTACCCGCCGTACTCCTACGCGATCACGTTCGGCGACGGCCAGAGCTACTCCGGGTCGAACTACTACACGACCCACGCCTACGCCAACGCCGGCACGTTCACCGCACGATGCACCGTGACCGACGGCGTCGCGTCGACCGCGTCGGCGCAGGTCGGGATCCGCGTCGGGACGCCCCCCACCGGCAACTGCGACATCCGGCTCAGCGGCACCGGCGGCGTCATCATGCCGTACCAGGGCGAGTTCTACGTCACGAGCGGCCAGCAGCTCACGATGGAAGCCCTGAACACGACGGAGTCGGCCTCGTGGCAGTTCGGCGACGGGTCGTTCGGCTCCGGCACCCCGGTGACGCACGCCTACGTGAACGCGAGCCAGGCCGAGGTCAGCCACACGCTGACGCTGACGGCCGGCTCGTGCTCGAAGTCCTACAAGATCTACGTCGCGCCCTCGGCGGGCCCCGACTTCACCGTCGCGGACGCGGGGACGAACGTGGCCCTCGAGTGGGTCTCCGACGCCTTCAAGGCGAGCGCCGGCCAGGTCCTGAAGTTCACCTCCACCGGGACGACGGGGGCCGTGAGCTGGGACTTCGGCGACGGGACGACCTCGACGGAGGCGAGCCCGACGAAGGCGTACGCCCCGCCCGTCGACACCACCTACACCGTCCGCCTCACGAACGGCGACAAGAGCAAGCAGGCGAACATCAAGGTCGCGGGCACGACCGGCGCCCCGCTCACGGGCAACTACATCTTCCCCTCCTACGCGGACGGCTCGACGCTCGTCCGAACGGCCGTCGACCCGAACAAGCCGATCCGGTTCACCGGCCTCGACCAGGCGACGACCTACACGTGGGACTTCGGCGACGGCACCGCCCTGGGCTCGGGCTCGCCCGTCCTGCACACGTTCACTCGTGGAGGGACGTTCACCGTGAAGCTCACGGTGGCCCGCGACGGCGTCCCGGGCACGAAGCAGACGCCGAACCCGACGACGTTCATCGTCAAGCCGCCGCCCGACCCGCTCCTCTGGGTGGCCGGCGGGATGGCCTACACGGACAACGGCGCCGGCGTGAAGTGGCAGTCGGACCTCACGATCTTCAACCCGGGAACGCAGACGGCGACGATCTCGCTCGGCTTCGTCTCGGGTGCGACGTGGGACGGCGCGACGAAGGTCGACTGGCGTCCGCTCGCGCTCGTCGCCGGCGAGACGAAGTCGTACGCGAACGTCCTGAAGTCGCTCTTCCGTCTCGACCAGGGCGCCTGGGGCGTCGTCCTCGTCCGCGGCGACGACATCCCGGTCGCGCCGGTCATCGTGAGCCGCACGTACAACGCCGCGACGGCCGACACGACGGGGACGTACGGCCTCTCCGTCCCGGCCCTCTCCGTCGCCGCAGGGGTCCAGCCGCAGTCCGCCGCGGGCGGCAACTTCCTCGCGGGCCTTCGCCACGACGCGTCGTTCCGGACGAACCTGACCGTCGCGAACCTCAAGGAAGAGGCGGCCGAGGTCGAGGTCGTCTTCCGCGGCGCGGACGGAGCGGCCCTCGGGACCCCCGCGAAGATCGCAGTCGAAGGCCGCGGCGTGAAGCAGCTCAACGCGGCGCTCGCGGCGCCCGTGTCGGAGGGAGGAGCGGGCTGGACGAGCCCGACGCCGCACTTCTCGGCCGAGGTGCGGATCAAGAAGGGCTCCGGCGTCTACCCGTACGCCACCGTCATCGACTCGGAGACGGGCGACGCGATCGTCGTGACGCCGGCGGCCCGTCCGTCGGTCCGCTACCGGCTCCCCGGCATCCTCCGCTACGGGACGTGGCTCAGCGACGTCTCCCTGCTGAACCCGACCGCGAACGAGAGGCGGGTCCGGCTCGAGTACTCGTACGTCAAGAAGGGCGAGTCGGACCGGACGACGAAGGCGAAGACGATCACGCTCAAGGCCTTCGAGACGAAGGTCTGGACGGACTTCTTCGGCTCGATCCTGGAGCTCCCTCCGGGCGACACGTCCGAGTACTCCGAGTCGTTCATCGACCTCACGACGCCGTCCGACGACGCCCACAAGGACGATCCCTTCGTCGTCGCCGGGAAGACCTACGCGGCCTCGGGCGACGGGACGATCGGCCTGCAGGTCGACCCCTACGTCTTCGAGGACGGCATCGGCGCGCAGGCCGCGTCGCGCCGCATCCTCCTCTCGGGTCTCCACGCGAACACGCGCTTCCGGACGAACGTCGCCATCTTCACGACGCCGGGCGCCGGGAGCGAGGACTGGGCCGAGGTGGACGTCCACGTCCTCGACTCCTTCGGGCGCGAGCTCCGGAGCATCTGGGTCCGCCTCGACGCGGATCATCCCGTCCGGCAGATCGGGAGCGCGGACCTCTTCGCGGGCCTCACGACCTCCGACACGGAGGCGGCCTCGATCGTCATCAGCAATCCGCGTGGTACGGCGCGGGTCGGCGCATACGCAACCGTGATCGACAACCTCTCGAGCGACGCGACCTTCGTCGCGGGCCAGCCGGTGCCCTGAGCCGGCCTCAAAGAATCCCCCGAAGCCCGATTCCGTCGGGCTCACCCCTCACTTAGGCCCGGGCTCCCCGCCCGGGCCCCTTTTTTTCCGAGGAGCGAAGACGCGGGCGGTTCCGCCCAGTGCGCGCCGAATCCCGCCGGGCTCGACCCTCTTCGACTCTGAACCCGGACTCCCGACCGAACGTTCGGTCCGCGGTTCCGCGCGGACTTCACCATTTCGAGCTTCCAAACGCTTCCCTCCGGGTCCACAATCCTGCCGTCCTTCGGCTGAAGTGAGGGGTACGGGACGGGGCGCGAAGGGCCGCGGGCTCAGCGGTCCGGGTGCCCACCGGACTTCCAGCTCCCTCGACCGTGACCGGGACGGAAGCCGCGCCGGCTTGCGCACGGCACTTGGGCCCGGGTCAGCGGGCAGGGAACCCGGACCACGGATGCACGAGCCTGCGTGATGGCTCGCAGTCACGACCGGATTCGAACGGCCCACCGAGAGAACCGAACAACGGGTGTGTTGTTTTGCCGGTCAGCGGGGGCAATTCCTCTCTTGCACGACTGCCTCCCTCCGCCATAGAGTCCCAGGCCGCGTGCCAGAAGCAACAAGGGACCGGGGCTCCGCGGGAACCGTCGCGGGTGTCCGCCGGAGGCATCGGGAGCTCGGCCCGGTGACGCCGTCGGTCTGGGCACTCGCGTTCCTGCTCCTCCGGGCGGCGCAACCGGCGGCGGCGCAGCCGGCCGCCGCTCTCGCGTCCGATCGGCTGCTGATCGAGGGGACGCGCCTGTCAATCGCACCCGGCGACGAAGCACAGATCCTCGACGTCGCGGAGTCGGCTCGCGTCCGGACGTGCTACGCGGGCGCCTGCGGCTCCATGCCGTCGTCGGACCCCCGCGTCGCGGGCCTGCTCGTGAAGGCGGAGCTCTCGGGACCGGAGCTCCAGGCTCCGGCGACGTACGCCGCGACTCCGGGCGGGGCGTTCCTCCTGCCGGGCGTCCAGACCGAGGGAACGTACGTCCTTTCGAACGTCCGCCTCGTCCGGGCCGCCGTCCCGGGCGGTCCGGCGGAGGAGATCCTCGGGCAGGCGATGCCGTCCGTCGCGGTCCTCCAGGTGCGCCGGATCCTCGCGACCTCGGCCACCGTGAGACAGTTGACGCTCGCGGAGCTCCAGGCGCGGGGCATCCAGATCACGCAGCAGAACTACGAGGCATACAGCTTCGCCGTGGGCTTCGCCTTCGAGGGCGGGCTCGTGAAGATCGACTTCCCCGTCCTGTTCCAGGAAGGCGGTCGGGTCGACCTTCTCTCGAAGCCCGACGTGAACCTCGACGGACTGCCGAAGGAGCTCGCCGCGAGCGTACGCCGCTGGCAGCCACCACGAATCGTCCCGTTCAGGCTGGGAGCGGGTGGGGCGCCGGGAGTCGTGACGACCGAGGAGATGGAGGCGCTGCCGCCCGAGACGAGGCTCTTCGGCGTCATCGTCCTTCCGGGGAACGTCTCGTTCCTCCACAAGTACTTCGACGCCCAGCTCCTCGTCGCGAACGGCGCGCCGGCCGGGAGCGGCGCCGTCCTCGCGAACGTGACGAGCACGGTCCGGCTGCCGGCGGCCGTCCCGCGCGAGCTGCTCCGGCTCGCGGGTACGACGCCGTCCGTGGCGCCGGGCCAGGCGGTCCCGGTCCTCGGCGCAGGGGGCGAGACGCACCTCGGTCCCGGCGAGCAGGGGACCGCGACCTTCACGCTGGAAGGGGTCGCGCCCGGAACGCACGTCGTCACGATGGAGGTCGGCGCCGACCTGGAGAGGCCGGGACGCGACGTTCTTCCTCTGACCGGGAAGCTCAGGGCTGCCATCGAGGTCGTCGACGCCCGTTTCAACCTCGCCTTCAACCACCCGGACGTCGTTCGGAACGACGAGGCCTACACGCTCTTCGTGACGGTCACGAACGTCTCGACGCGCAACTGGGAGAATGCCATCACTCTCGCGCTCGAAGCGGGTTCAGCGACGGGGGCCGTCAAGGCAGACCCGAGCGACTCGTTCCAGAGGCGGATCGAGACGCTCGGGCCCGGCGAGGGTGCGACGGTCGAGTTTCGGCTCGTCGCGAAGGTGACGGGACGCTGCGTCGCGACGGCGTTCCAGTCCACCGGCTCCGTCCAGGGTGTCATCCAGCTTCGGGCGGGCGTCGGGGAGCACGGAATCCCGCTCTCGCCCTCCTCGCTCGTGCTGCCCCGTTTCACGGAGCAGCTCCCGGAGCCCCTCGTCGCGGCGAACGTCCCGCTCCTCGGCCTCGCCTACAGCCTCGCCGTCGCGCCTCCGGGCGCGATTCCGGCGGATCTGCCGCGCCTCGTGCAGTCCGACGTCGAGCGGAGAGCCGTCGATCTCGCAGAGGCCGGCCAGCGTCTCTTCCTCGGCGACGAACGCCTTCCCTCTCTCGAGGCGCTCCTCCTCGACCAGCTCGGGAACCGCCACGACCTGCCGGAGTTCGACCAGCTTCGGCGAACAATAGAGAAGGGGAGGAGCTCCGCCGAGGGGCTCGCCTCGTTCCTCAGGCAGGAACAGGAATCGAAAGGCTACTCCGCGTCGGCGCTCCTCGAGCACGTGGCCGGGACGATGAGCTACGCGCGGCCCTACGTCGCCGCCACGCTCGAGAGCGCGGGATCGGGAATCGCCCCGACCCTCGAGGTCCGCAAGCTCGACGGCGTCACGGGCGTGACCTACCTCGCCTACTCCGCGGGCGACGCCAGAGCCCTTCGTTCGCTCGCGTTCGGAGAGACCTACGACATCCTCGATCGCCCCGGGGGAGCGCGTGCTCCGCTGGCCGTCGTGGGACGCATCTCGGGAGAAGCCGGCTACTCGATCGTCGTCCACGGACCGATCACGGGCGCGGCGATGCCGGTGATCCTCGCGTTTGTCGCGCCCGCGCCGTCGGGCGGCGGCTTCGTCCGCGTCGCCTTCCCTCCCATCGCGGTCCCGCCGGGCGAGGCCTGGGCCGTGGACGTCGTTCGCGCGGAGGGTGACGACCGGCCGCTCACGTACTCCCTGTGCCACCTCGCGACGGGTGTCCCGGTCGTCGGCGCGCCTGTCCCCGCCGCGCCGGTCGCCGTCGTGCGGCCTCCTTTCCGCATCGTCGGTGCGCGCCAGGACTTCGTCCTCGATCCCTACGGTTCCGGCGTCTGGTACCTCTTCAACCGACCGCCGGCGAAGGCCGATGCCGAGACCGCCGGCCTTTACGAGGTCCAGACTCGCTTCCAGGGTCTCGACACGACGAGCTCCGGCGTGACGCTCGAGCGGACCACGACGTTCCAGGCCGTGTCCGCGCTGTTGCAGCCGTCGAGCGAGAGGGTCGTCGCCGTCCGCTTCGCGCAGCCGGTCTCGGCGATCGTCGCAACGCACGGCGGGAACCCCGTCGTGTCGAACGACCACCGGCTCGACCTCGCGAACCTCCGCGACGGCTGGGGCGAGGCGCTCACAGGCCCCGTCCCGGCCATCGGGATCGAGCCGGATCACGTCGGCGGCCTCGTCGAGGGGAAGGTCCTGCGGGGGACGGGCGAGGCCGTCGCGGGGGCGGTCGTTCGTCTCATCCGGGATCGCGTCGTCCTGACGGACGGCGGTGCCGACGCGAAGGTCCTGCACGACCTCGTCGCGGAACGCAGCACCGACGACTCAGGCGGGTTCTTCTTCCCCTTCATCGAGGAGCCGATTCGCGACGTCCCGAGACCGGCCGAGAAGGGAGCCGTCCAGTCGGGGTTCCGGATCCAGGCCGTCGCTCCAGCGGGCCTCGACCCCCTCGCGCCGGAGGAACGCGAGGAGGTCGCCTCGATCATCCGGCTCCAGTCGCGCCTCGCCCGCGTCAGCATCGCCCTCCTTGGCCGGGGCACCGTTACGGGCCGGATCCTCTACGAGGACTCCTCGCCCGTTCCCGCGGCGACCGTTACGGCGGCGAGCACACTCTTCTCGGAAGTGCGCTCCACGGTGGGTGGTGCCGACGGGACGTTCCGGCTCGAGGCGATGCCGGTCGGACCGATCACCGTCACCGCGCGGGATGCCGCGGGCCGTTCGTCCCATGCGACGGTCGGTCTCGCGGCGCCGGGCGCGACGGTGGACGTCACGCTCCGCTTGCAGCGAGCCGAGGCGCCGAGGACGGGAGCCGTCTCCGGCCGCGTTTCCGTTCGTCGCGGGACGGCCGAAGGGCCGGCTACCGAACCGGCCTCAGGCGCGACCGTCGCGGTCTATTCCGGCGGAGCTCCGTTCGGCGTGGCGACGATCGGAGACACCGGTGCGTTCTTCTTCGCGGGCGTCCCGGCCGGGCGGGTGACCGTACAGGCCGCCGACTTCTCGGTCTCGCGCACGCCGGCGCTGGCCGTGACGGATCTCGCCGCCGACACGACCGTGAACGTCGTCCTCACTCTCGCCGCGTCGAGCCCCCGCTCCGTCAGCGGTCAGGTGCGTTACCGGGATCCGCTCACCCAGGTCGACGGGCCGGTCGGCGGGGCGACCGTTTTCGTCGAAGGGCCGGGAAACTACGCCCTGACCGACGAGCAGGGCGTCTACGAGATCGACGGCGTCCCGGCACTGGGAATCGACGAGCCGCCGTACGTGGTCCACGCGATCGATTTCGCGCGGAAGCTCGAGGGAACGACGGTCGTCTCCATCACCGAGGCTTCGTCCGATCCCGTCATCGCCGCGACGATACAGGTCCGGGGATCGGCCGTCGGCGCGATCGACGGGGTCGTACTCGACCCGCTCGGCCAGCCCGCGGCGGGGGTCACCGTGACCGTCCTTCCGATCGGAGAGACGACGAGCGGTGCCGACGGAACGTTCTCGATCGAGGGCGTTCCCGCGCGGCCCTATACGGTCGCGGCGCACAAGGGAGACGGACTCCAGCCCAGCGCGATCGGGTGGATCGGCGAGGCCCCCACGCAGGTCCTCTTCGGCGGGCACCGGGCGTTCGCGACGGTTCGGCTCCGCGGCGCCGGGACCGTCCACGTGAGGACGCGGACGGCGAACGGCCCGGTCCGGGCCCCCGTCTCCTACAGGCCGACGTGGTTCAGCCCGCAGGAGCTGACGATCCGGCAGAAGGCGACCGCGATCGAGACGACGACGGACGACAACGGGAGCCTCACTCTCGTCGTCCCCGTCGGCGGGCTGAGCATCGGCGCCGCGAGCCCGTTCTACGGGACGGGGTCCTTCGAAGGGGCGATCGACTTCGCCGGGCAGGTGAAGGAGGTGGACCTCGTCTTCCAGCCGCTCGCGACCGTCACGGGGACCGTCGTCGACGTCGACGGCGTCACCCCGGTGGCCGGCGTGACGATCGAGCTCCGCGCGCCCGGGCTCCCCCCGCAGGCCAATCAGACCGGAGGGAACGGCGAGTTCGAGTTCGCGCTCGTTCCGACGGGTCGGCTCACCCTCACGGCGAACGGGCTGGTGGGGACGATCGAGCGAACGGGCCGGACCTACGCGACGGTCACGGAGCCGGGGCAGTCGCTCGAGGTCGTCGTCCGCCTCAAAGCCAAGGGGACCGTCCGCGCGGGGGTCGTCGAAGAGACGGCGCCGGGCGTCCGCTCGCCAGTCGCGGGAGCGCAGGTCGCGCTTCGGGAGAGCGATTTCCCGTACCGGCGCCTGCCGGCGGCTCCCGGCTTCCTCACCGCGGACGCGAACGGGCGGTTCGAGGTGGCGGACGTCACGGCGGGTCGATTCACGGTCGTCGCCCGCGACCCCGGGCAGGTCACCCGGCAGGGGAGCCTCTCCGGCGAGCTGAGCGCCGACTTCGAGGTCGTGGAGGCGGGCGACGTCGTCCTCTCCGGGCAGGTGGGAAACCTCACCGTCCTCGTCCGCGACCCGCAGACGGGCTCACCCGTCCCGGACACGCAGGTGACGCTCTCGAACGGTGAGGCGACCGTGGCGGGGGCGGACGGGCGGGCGGAGTTCGTCGCCCTCCCTCTCGGCACGTGGTCGGTGCACGCCTTCCACGCGCCGACCGGGAGCGGAGGGAGGCTCGCCGGTATCCACCTCGACACGGCGGGACAGTCGCTCGAGGTCGTGGTCGTCCTCGACCAGAAGGGGCGTGTCTCCGGGACCCTCTTCGACGACGCAGCGCGGACGACGCCGATCGGCGGAGGGACGGTGCGCCTCGAGGGAACCGTGAACGGGCGGCTCTGGGGCGCTCGGGTGACGGCTCTCGCGACGACGAGCCGGGAGGACGGCTCGCTCGGGAGATTCACGTTCGACGGCCTCCCGGTCGCGAGCTACTCCCTCACCGCGGCCGTCGAAGGGAGCGACCGGCGTGCCGAAGGAGCGGCGACTCTCACGCCGACGGCGCCGGAGCAAGGGGTCGAGCTCATCCTCGACGCGGTCCGGGAGGTGTACGTCCGGATCTTCCAGAAGGAGCAGTCGCGGGGCCTCGTCGAGGTGAATCCCGACCCGGCGCAGGGAGACGGGGTCTTCGCCGTCTCATACGGCCGCCACTGGAACGTCTACACGGGCGAGCCGATCCCGATCGCGAGCCGGCTGCTCCCGGATCGGCCGTCGCCGAACCACCATTACCGCTTCGCCGACGTCCTCGCTGCGAAGGCCTTCTGGATCCGTGCCGAAGAATCCGGCGGCGAGGGAAGACGCGCCCTCGTCAGGTCCGCAGTTCTCGCCGACGGCTCGTTCGGCGCCGGGACGGAACCCGATCCGTACAGGATCGTCCTCAAGGCGCGCGGCACCGTCCGGGCCACCGTCCGCGACGCGGGGGGAGGCGCGGCGGCAGGCGCCACCGTGCGGCTCCACGCCGCGAACGGCAGCTGGGAGAGCGCGACGGACTCTGCCGGGAGAACGGCGTTCACCGCCGTCGAGGAAGGGACCGTCTCCGTCTCGGCCTCGATCCCGGGCTCGCCGTTCGGCGCTTCCGCCTCGCGGGTCCTCGAGTGGGACGACCAGATCCTCGACGTCGACCTGACGCTCTCGCCGGTCGTCTCGGCGCACGGCGTCGTCTACGAGGCGCCGGAGGACGACTCGTGGGGCGGGGACCCCTCGACGCTGCGGCCGGCCGAAGGCGTGGCGGTCCGGATCCAGCCGTCGGCGGGCGACGCTCAGCTCCTGATCACGGGCGCGGACGGAGGCTTCCGCTTCTCGGGCCTCGCGCCTGGCGTGTACGGCATCGTGGCCCAGAGCCTCGACGGCGCGCGGATCGTCCACACGTCCGGAACGCTCGGTTCCGTACACGGAACCGACTACGGGCTCCCGCCCCTGATCCTCGACGCCTCGCGCCCCCGGATCCTCACCCTCTCCCCGCCGAACGGCACCGCGTCGGTCTCGAGGACCGCTCCGGTGGAGATCCTCTTCTCGGAGCCTCTCCTCGCCGCGGTCCTGCCGTCCGGTCCGGCCTCTCCCTTCTTCCACCTCACGTTCGGCGAGACGCCGGCGGCGGGAACGTGGTCCTCCTCGGTCGACGCGGAAGGCCGCCAGGTCGTCCGCTTCACGCCCACCCCGAGGTACGAGAACTCGACGACCTACTCCCTCCGGATCGAAGGCGGTCCCTCGGGCGTCCGGGATCGCGAAGGACGTCCGCTCACCGACAGCGGCGACATCGGCGCGAGCTTCACGACGTCGGACACGGACGGACCGCGCGTCGTCGGGACGGTCCCGTCGTTCGCGCGGCCCGTCGACCCGCAGACGCCGATCCGGATCGACTTCGGCGAGGTCCTCGTCCTCTCCTCGGCGCAGCTGCAGGCCGCGGTCCTCTTCGAATGGAAGAACGCAGCCGGATCCTGGGCCGTCCACCCGGTGACGGTGTCGCTCACGCGCGGGGGCTATTCGATCCTCGTGGACCAGCCGCTCGGCGTCACCTTCACGGACGACTCGCTCCGAAGAAGGGTCTCCGTCAGCGGCCTGACGGACGCTGCCGGCAACCCGATGCCCGCGTGGTTCGGCGAGTACCGGACCTACGACCTCAACGCGCCGATCCTCTCGATCGGTCTTCCGCCGAACGCTCCGACCGGAGACCTGAGCGCGTCGGCCTCCTACACGCTCTCTCCGGCCTTCACGGAACCCGACGACGTCACTCCCGAGAATCCCTTCGGCGACGTCGACCGGGTCGAGTACTCCTTCGCGAGCGCGGCGGATCCCACCCAGCCCGCCTCCTCGCCCGGCGCCGTCGTGACGGCGGCGCCCTTCGCGTTCGCGTTCGTCGCCTCCTACACGGGCGACGGCGCGACGCCCCGGCCGTTCCCCGTCTGGGTGAAGGCCTTCGACACGAGCGGCAACCCGAGCACCCAGGTCCGCCTCGACATGCGTGTCCTGCCGAACACGCCCCCCGTCGTGTCGGGGGTGACGGTTTCGGCGACGGCGCCCGTCGCGGGCAAGACCTACGCGGGCTCCACCCTTTCCGCCGCGGCGGCCGAGCTCTCCGACGGCGACGACGCGCGCCTCACGATCTCCGCCGAGCTTCGCCGCGGGACCGCGGCGTCGAGCGAGCTCGTCGTCTCCGCACCGGCCCGGTCCGTCGACCGCCCGGCGGACGGCTGGGGTGCGTTGCCCGTGCAGACGTTCACGTTCACGCTCCCGATCACCGAGGTCGAGGAGGCGGCGCTCCTCGTCCGTGTCCGGGCCGTCGACTCCAAGGGGGTCGCCGGGACGGCGGACGCGGCATTCACCGTCGCCGACGACGCGGTCGATCCGGTGGTGACGGATCTCGTCGCGAGGCGCCCGAACGGCGACGCCGCGACCTCCTTCGTCATCGGCGAGACGTTCGTCCTCGAGGCGACCGCTCGCGACGCGGAGACCGGGGTGAGGTCGCTGATCGTCACGACCGCGGGAGTCGTCCTTCCGCCGACGCTCGCGGCGACGCGGGTCGGGACCTCCGACCTCTTCCGGACCGTCCCCGTGACGGCCCCAGCCTCGCTCACGGAGCCCGTCCGCGTCGGCGTCACCGCGACGGCGGAGGACTATGGCGGCAACGACGGCGCCGCGCCGCTCACGCTCGACCTCGCACCCTCGAGCGACCCGACGAAGCCTGCGATCGAGTGGCTCTCGCCGTTCGAGGGCGGCCTCTGGCCGGCGGGCTACGCGTCCGTCGACCCGGGAAAGACCGGCATCGATCTCCTGCTCCGCTTCCGTGTCACCGACAAGGACGTGGACGGCGGCGGCAACGAGGTCCCGGGCTCGGTCGTCAGCGCTCGCTTCCGCGGCCCGATCGACGCGAGCGGGACCCTCGCGGCGGAGTGGTCCGATGCCTGTCGCCTCGTGCAGGGGACGGGAGAGTGGGTCTACGAGGGGGTCTGGCGGGTGCCGAACGGAGTCGTCGCGGGAACCGTGCTCCGATTCGAGGCCGAGGCCGTGGATGCGGGCGCGAACAGGACGCCGCGGAGCGTCCTCCTGCAGGCGGTCCCGGCGCGCCACGTCTACGAAGCGGCGACGACCTCCGTCGGCTCCGGCTCGGAGATCCCGGCGGCCGCGGGCAGCGAGGCTCTCCCCGTCTTCCTCCTCGACGGCACGACCCTCAGCCTCTACCCTCCGTTCGCGGGCGGCCCGCGCTCGTACGCGAGCCTCCATCTCTACTCGGGCGGCGCGCAGCCGGCCGGTGCCGGCTCGGCCGTGACGGTCCGCCGAACGACGCTGACCGCGCCGGAAGTCACGTCCTACCAGTCGTCCGTCCCGTACTACCCGCTCGATCTCTCTATCGGCGAGACGCTCGCGATCGGCCACGGCGCGGCGATCGACGTGACGGGACGGGGACTCCTCGGGGGCGACGCCTCTCACGCTCCCGTCGTCCTTCCCGGCGAGCGCGCCTCGCTCGCGGGCGCAGGAGGCTCTCACGGAGGGATGGGTCGTCCGCCGTACGGGGAGTGGCTCCCCCATCTCGGAGACGCGGGAAGCGCGTACGGCAACGTCCGCGAGCCGCGATTGCCGGGCGGCGGCGGCGGGAACCGTGGCGGCACGGGTGGCGGTGTCCTCCGGATCGAGGCACCGTCGGCGACGGCGCGCCTTTTCGGCGACCTCGTCGCGGACGGGGGTCCGGTCCCGGCGGGCGGGAACGTCGGCGCGGCGGGAGGCTCGGTCCGTCTCCGGGCGGGCAGGCTCGAGGGCCGCGGCGAGCTTCGGGCGAACGGCTCGTGGCCGAGGATCGACTCGCCCGGTGGGAGCGGTGGACGTGTCGCCCTGTCCTGGGCCGAACCACCCGTCCCTGGCGTCACGGCCCGAGCCGAGGGAGGGAGCGACCCGCAGGCCGGTCCGGCAGGTACCGGCGACGTTCCTCTCGCCGGTGCGGGGACGGTCTTCCGGGAACGCCTCGACGCGGCAGGGATTCCGCTGGACCGTGGGACGCTCCGCGTCTCGAACCCGGCCTCGACCGATGCCCCGGCGTGGACGCCGCTTCCGGGGCTCGGAGCGGCGGCTGTCACGAGCGCCGACGTCGCGGGGCGTGTGCTGACCGTCAGCGCCCCCTCGGCCACGGGCTCGATCGAGGGCGAGCGCCTCGTCGTCACGATCCCGGCGCCCGGGGGCGGGAGCCCGACGACCCTCGTCCTTCCGGTCGCTTCACAGACGCGGACCGCCGGGACGGCCGGGTCGGGCGACCAGGCCTTCCGGCTCGTCGTCGTCGCCTCGGAACCCGAGGTCTCGCAGGTGGCCGCGGCGATTTCGGGGGGTGCCGCGGTGACGGTCAGGGCGCGGCTCAGCTACGCGGCGTTCGAGGGACGAGGCTCGGCGAGGATCGTCTCGAGCGACGAGCTCGAGGTCGCCGGCGTCGTCGACCAGCGTTCGGCGCTCGCTCTCGACCCCTCGGCGCGCATCCTCCTCGGCGGTGAGGCGCCGGCCGTCTCGTTCGAAGGGACGAGCCCGACACCGGGTTCGAACGTGGGACAGGGCGGCGCGATCGACGTCCGGTTCCGGGCGACCGATCCCCTCGGGCTCTCCGTTGTCGAGACGACGTGGTCCGTCGCGGGGACGACGTCGACTCGACCGCTCTCCGAGCCTCTCGAGGTTCTCGCCGTCCCGAACCCGACGCATCTCGCCGTGCCGACGACCCAGCCGACAGGCCCGGTGACGTACCGCGTTCGCGCGATCGACAGGGCGGGACGGGCCACGGAGAGCACGGTGAGCTGGAACGTCGTCGGCGATGCCGTGAAGCCTGTCATCACCGCGATCGAGCTCTCGCCTTCGAAGCCTGGAGACACCTACGTCGCGGGAGACACGGTCACGATCAGGGTTCTCGCGACGGACGACGTGAAGCTCGAGAGAATCAGCGTGACTCTCGACGGGCGCACCGTCGAATCGCCGACGTCACCGGCCACGTTCACGTGGCTCGCTCGGCCGGTGCCGGCGTCGTCCTCCTTCCTGTTGTCCGTCATTGCGACGGACCAGACGGGCAACTTCGACAAGGTCGAGAAGACGATTACGGTGACGCCGCGCGTCGATGCGGTTCCGCCAACGATCGCGATCGACTGTCCGTCCTCCGGAGCGATTCTCCCGTCCGGGTACGCGAGCTTCGTCCTCCAGGCGACGGCCTCCGACGATCAGGGGGTCCAGCGGGTCGAGGTCTACCGCGAGGGCGAGGCGACGCCCATCGCGACGTCGTACGCCACGACCGGGTCGGCGAGGTCTTACGCCGTCACGACCCAGACGATTGCGCTGCCGACAGTGGCGGAGTCGACGCCGATCCGATTCCGCGTGCGGGCCGTCGACTTCGGGGGCAACGTCTCGGCAGAGGTGCAGACGGAGATCGCCGTCGTTCCGGCCGTCCCGATCTCGGCGACGGGTGCGAACGACTGGCCGGCGCTCGCGGGTCAGACGGCCTATCTCGAATCGGGGACGCTGGTCCTCGACCAGCCGAGGACCCTCGGAGGACTGCTCATCCTGAGGGGTGCGACTGTCACTCAGATCGCCGGAGGAGACAAGAGCGTCGATCTCGAGGTGTCCGGACCCCTGTTCGTGGAGTGCGGCGGATCGATCGACGTGACGGGAAGGGGATATCCGGCGGGAGCGACGTACTCGGGGAACGTCGAGTCGACGAACGCTGCCGGGAGCCACTTGGGAGTCGGAGGGGTGTACCCGAACGCAGCGAAGGCGCTGACGTACGGGAGCGTGGAGCGACCTCGGGAGGCCGGGAGCGGTTCATGGGGAGGGAACGGGAGGAGCGGTGGTGGGGTCATCCGGATCGAGGCGGGATCGGTCGTGCTTGGGGGCCCGACGGCATCGATTCTTGCGAACGGGGGAGCGGGTGGATACGCGGACGGCGCGGGCGGATCGATCTGGATCACGGCGGGGACCCTGACGGGGAACGGCCTGATCGAAGCGGCGGGAGGAAACACGTTCTACAGGCGCGGCGGCGGCGGAGCAGTGACGGTCGAGTACGGGGCATCGAGCGGTACGGCGTTGACGCGCGTGAACGCGAGAGGTGGTGGAACGGGAAGCTCGGCGGAGAACGGCGGAGCCGGGACGGTGTGCCTGAAGGGTCCCGGGGCGACGTACGGGACGCTGAGGGTGGACAACGGGGCGACGAGCGGTCAGGCGACGGTGCTGCCGAGCCTCGGGTCGGGGACGGCGCAGGAGGGGACGAGCGGGGCGGTGCTCGCGACGGGCCGGACGTCGATCCCGGCGTACTTCACGGGGCATTGGGTGGAGGTGAGGAGGGCCGGGAGCACGCTGGGGACGTGGCGGATCGGGACGATCGCGGGCGGGACGGTGACGCTGGAAACGAACGGGTCTGAGGCGGTCTCGCTGCTGGTGGGAGACTCCTGGCAGGGCGTTTACCAGTTCGACCGGGTGGACGTGGCTGGGAATGCCGTTCTACAGAGCGTCGATCCGATCCGGACGCCGACGATGGAACTGACCGGGCCGACGACAGGGAACAGCTACACCGAGCTGCCTGGTCCGGTCGCGGCAGATACGGTCGTCGTGAACGGAAACGTCCTGACGCCTGGGATTACGGCGACGACGCTGACGGTGAAGACAGGAGCGAGGCTGACGTCGCCGGCGTCGACGGCGACGGAGACCAAGAGCCTGTCGCTGGTCGTCGGTGGAGTCCTGACGATCGAGGACGGCGGATCGATCGACGTGACGGGAAGGGGATATCCGGCGGGAGCGACGTACTCGGGGAACGTCGAGTCGACGAACGCTGCCGGGAGCCACTTGGGAGTCGGAGGGGTGTACCCGAACGCAGCGAAGGCGCTGACGTACGGGAGCGTGGAGCGACCTCGGGAGGCCGGGAGCGGTTCATGGGGAGGGAACGGGAGGAGCGGTGGTGGGGTCATCCGGATCGAGGCGGGATCGGTCGTGCTTGGGGGCCCGACGGCATCGATTCTTGCGAACGGGGGAGCGGGTGGATACGCGGACGGCGCGGGCGGATCGATCTGGATCACGGCGGGGACCCTGACGGGGAACGGCCTGATCGAAGCGGCGGGAGGAAACACGTTCTACAGGCGCGGCGGCGGCGGAGCAGTGACGGTCGAGTACGGGGCATCGAGCGGTACGGCGTTGACGCGCGTGAACGCGAGAGGTGGTGGAACGGGAAGCTCGGCGGAGAACGGCGGAGCCGGGACGGTGTGCCTGAAGGGTCCCGGGGCGACGTACGGGACGCTGAGGGTGGACAACGGGGCGACGAGCGGTCAGGCGACGGTGCTGCCGAGCCTCGGGTCGGGGACGGCGCAGGAGGGGACGAGCGGGGCGGTGCTCGCGACGGGCCGGACGTCGATCCCGGCGTACTTCACGGGGCATTGGGTGGAGGTGAGGAGGGCCGGGAGCACGCTGGGGACGTGGCGGATCGGGACGATCGCGGGCGGGACGGTGACGCTGGAAACGAACGGGTCTGAGGCGGTCTCGCTGCTGGTGGGAGACTCCTGGCAGGGCGTTTACCAGTTCGACCGGGTGGACGTGCTCGGGAATGCCAGGCTCGAGAGCCAGGACACCGTGTACGACGGACCGCCGTCGATCACGGTCTCATCCCCGGCGCCGAACGCGACGTTCGCCTCGGGGGCCTCCGTGCCGGTCACGTTCCAGACGGCGGACGATCGCGGCGTGGCGAGGGTGATCCTGTCGCTCGGCGGTATCCCCGTCGAGATCTCCGGCCCCGCACCGACCTCGGGTGTCGTGAAGGCCCCGTGGGTCGGGACGACGTCCACTGCGTCGCTCGAGGCGACCGTCGTCGACATCGTCGGGCAGAGCACCTCGAAGACCGTACCGCTCACAATCCTCGCGGCACCCGCTCTCACGGCATCGGTCACCTATCCGTGGGACGGTGCGATGCTTTGGGCGGGGACGAGCCAACGAGTCGTGGTCGAGCTCCCCGACGCGCGTCCGATTCGGCGCGTGACGGTGGCATTGGGAACGTTCTCGATGGCCTTCGACGACCTCGTTGGACCGACGCTCGAGGTCTCGATTCCGCTCCCGTCGCTGACGGCCGACGAGTCGAGGCTTCTGACGGTGGTTGTCGAGGACGGGCTCGAGGCTCCGGTGACCTCACCGCCCATTCCGGTGACGCTCCTCGTCGACGACGGGCCGAGGGTGTCGGCGTGGACTTCAGCCTCATCGCCCGTTGCCCCGGGTTCCGAGGTCTACGTTGGCTTCGATGCCACCTTCCGCAGCGACGAGGGTGCGCGGTTGCGTCTTCAGGTGACCGGTGCCGTAGAGTACGACAAGACCTACAGCGTGGGAGAGTTCGGGAGCTCCGTCGGGGGACGCGGTGTCTCGTCGCTGGACATTGCGAGCAACCTGAGTCGGACTCTCCCGCCGTTCATCGTTCCGTCCGAGGCGCGTGGACTGATGACGATCCAGGTCACCGCCATCGACGGTTCGAACCGCATGAAGAATGCGCAGCCAATTACCCTCGATGTCGATCGACTGCTGTCGCTCTCCGTAGCCGGTGCCTCGGTCGTTGCACCGGGCGGAACATTGGAGCTCGAGCTCTCGGCAGCAAGCGCCGCACAGAGCGAGACAGTCGAGATCGACGTGTGGGGGGGCTTCGATTGGGGCCGGACCGTGCACCTCGGCTACTGGAATGATGAGGCGGGGACGACGGTACGAACACTACGGATTCCCGTGCCGGCGTCGGCCATCGGGGAGGCGTGGGCGAGGCTCCGGGTCCCGTACCCCGGACCAGGCGAGGGGAGCGACCTGTGGTCCAACACCGTGACGTTCACGGTCGCGGATGGTGTCTCTCCGTTGGTCTCGAGGCTCCGTTCGACGCATTGGGGGTACGTATCGGGGACAGAGGTCTCGTTCTTGGCCGACGTTGCCGACGAGGGTGACTTACAGGAAGTGCGTTTCCTCGTCGACGGGGTCCCGGTCCCCGGGGCGCCTGAGCCGATAGAGACGGCGTCCTGGCGGTCGGCGCCTCACACGCTTCCGATCGTGTCGGCACCCACAAGCGTGACGTTGAGAGTCGAAGCGTTGGACCTCGCTGGAAACGTCGGTTCTGCAGAACGGACACTCGTCGTCCTTCCTGCGGGGACACCGCTCGTCCGCCTCGTCTTGCCGACGTCCGGGGCGATGACCGTCGCCGGAGGGGTCGTGCCGATCCGGGCAGAGGTGAGCCACCCGCGACCGATCACGCAGGTCGCGTTCTATCGAGGTGGAGAGCCGACGCCGATCTCGATCGGCACGGAGACCGTGGCGAGCTACGACGTACCGGCGGGAACGACTGCGGGGAGCGAGATGACGTTCCGGGTGAGAGTGACCGACGATCTCGGGGCTGTCGGAGAGGCCATGACGCTCGTTCGAGTCGTCGATGGTGACGTTCTCTCGGATGGATCGACGATCGCGGTTGGTGACCTCTCGCACGAGGATCGCCCGATCGTCGTGCAGGGCCGAGTTTCGGTTGCCGGGACGCACAGGTTCTCGCGGCTTCTCGTTCTGCCGGGAGCCGCGCTCGCGCACGAGCCGACGGAGGGCGCCTCGGTGCGCGGTCTCGACGTTCAGGTGACGGGTGACGTGTACATCTCCTCCTACGGGAGCGTCGACGCCGTGGGCCTCGGGTTCGAGGGCGGCCTGCAAGGCGGCAATGCGACGACGGCCGGGCTGACCGTCGGCGGTGAAACAGGTTCGACGGACGGGGCGGGAGGAAGTCACGGTGGCTGGGGCCGGGGCGCCTCGGCCGGGGGTACCTACGGGAGCGTTCTTTCGCCGACGCTTCCCGGTGCCGGCGGGAGCGCCTCGGCAGCGGGAGGAGCTGGCGGTCCAGGTGGCGGGGTCATCCACCTGGTCGTCGGCGGAAGGCTCATCGTCGACGGAGAGATGAACGCATCCGGTGTTCTTGGGAACGGGGGCGCCGGCGGGGCGGGAGGAAGCATCCGCGTCGAGGCATCGTCCATCGGCGGCTCGGGTGCCGTACTCGCGAATGGTGGGGATCCTGGTGGACTCGTAGGACGGGGCGGCAGCGCGGGAGGCGGCCGGATCTCGATCGTCGGATCGCGGGAGGACGTATCGCCGGTCATACGAGCTGCGAGCGGGGAAGGGTGGTACGCATCCGGGGGAGCGGGCACCGTCTACCTCCGCGCGCCCGAGGATCGCAAGGGGCACCTCGTCATCGACAGCGGCGCGTGCGAGCAGGTCGATGGGACGAGCCTCGGAAGTGTCGAAACGGCCTCGCTTTCGGGCGTCGGAGAGGGTCGTCGCTCGTTTCGGTTGAAAGCCCCGGTGCCCTGGACCCTCGCGGTCGGGCAGCCCGTCGAGATCTGGCACGGAAGCGCGTTCGTCGGACGCTTCCTCGTCGAGTCCGTGGAATCACTCGGTCCGAACCTCACGAACGTGACGCTCGATGCCAGCGCAGAGTTCCTCCTGAGCCCAGGAGACACTCTCGTCGTCGCACATCTCTTCGACTCTGTCGATGTGAGGGGCCGAGCGAACCTGTCGGTCGAGTGCGAAGTCGAGGGAGTCGCCTTCGTCGATCCGGCTGCGTGGTTCATCACGCGGAGCCTCTGGTTCCAGCCGATGGACTCAGCGCCGCGCATAGAAGCCTCGGCTGCCTCCGACAGCGTGCCCCCATGGAGCCTTCAGATCTCGGTCAGCGCGCAGGACGATCAGTCCCTCACGCGCTACGTTCTCTGGATCGAGGGCGCCGACGGCTCGCAGCTCGAGGTTCCCATCGCAGGCGGGCCGACACAGGATGAGAGGACGGTCACGTATACGGTGCCGGCCGCGCTTCCTCTCGGCACCCATCTCCTCGGCGTCGGAGTCTTCGACGGCGCGGGACAGCGGACGGCGACGGCGTTCCGGATCACCGTCGCCACGGGCTCCGGCTTCGTCTCGACGGCCTCTGCCACGCCGCCGGCTGCTCTGCCCTCGCCGCGCGACCGGGATCGCTTCCACGGCATGCCGCGCAGGGACCCCGGCGCGGCACGAACTCGAGCCGGGGCCCCGCGGCCTCGCAGCCACGACTGAAACATGAGCCTCTTCCGCGCACGCTTCGCCCCCGTCGTCCTCGCCGCGTCGATCGCGGCAGGAGCCCGGGCCTCCGAGCCCTTCCCCGCCCCGTTCGCCGTCGAGCATCACGTCGTCGACGGGAGCCTCGACGGGGCGCCGATCGCGGGCGAAACGGTTCGCGACACCTACGGCGGGAGCTTCCTCGTCTCGGAGAGGACGAACGGGATCCGCACGATCGTCGATTTCGCGCGGCGGGAGGTGACCGAGGTCCGTCCCGGGGAGGGGACCTACTGGTCTCTCTCCTTCGGCCGTTTCGCGGAGCTGCGGAAGAGGCTCGAGGAGGCGGAGTCGACCGACGAGTCGCCGAAGCTGCGAGGCCAGGCGGCCGTCGAAAGGCCCGTGATCAGGGTCGAAGAGATCGTCGCGGACGCGGACGTCCCTGCGAGGAGCGCGCCGTCGGAAAGGAGAGAGGCCGGGAAGCGCCTGCGCGCGTCGGTCGAGGGAGGGCGGTCGCTCGAGGTCTGGGTCGACGCGTCGGCGCCGCGCCTGACGGCGTCCGGCGTCGCCGTGCTCGCCGACTTCGAGCGGAGCGTCCTCGGCGCGGGCGACGGCGAGATCGGACCGGCCGACCTGCTCGAGGCCGTGAGGAAGAGGGAGGCCGGGGCGCTCGCGGTCCGGACGCGCCGGGCGGTCGGTCGAGGCCCGGCGAGCGGGACCGACGGCCCGTTCCTCGAGACGGTCGTCACGAAGGCGACGCCGGTGGCCGCGCTCCCGGCGGGCCTCGTCTCGGTGCCTGAAGGGCTCCGGCGCGTGCCGAGTCCGCTCGAGGTCGTCGTCTCCTGGGCCGAGGACGAGGCCGCGCTCCGCCGGCGGGGGCGGAAGTGAACCGTTCGTCGAGCCGGCTCGGGCGGTTCGCGCTCCTCTCGGCGCTCCTCCTGTCCGGTTCTCGCGCGTCCGCGCAGCAGGACCCGTTCGCGCTCCCCGCGGGCTTCCTGGCTCAGGCGGCCTTCTCCTGCGGCAACGTGACCGTGAACGGCAGCGCCGTCGTCACGTCGGCGGGCGCGGGAGGCGAGGGCCACGTCGTCTCGAACGGCAACGTCACCCTCACCGGCAGCGCGAAGGTCCGTGGGAACGCGACCGCGGGACCGGGGAAGACCATCAAGACGACCGGGTCGTCGCAGATCACCGGTACGCGGTCGTACCTTACGGAGGCCTGGGCCTGCTCGCCGATCGACCTCGCGGCGCTCGCGCAGACGCTCGCGACGACGAACGACAACGCCCTGATCCCGAACACGAGCGCGGGCCGGAACCCGCTCTCCGGCTCCGACCCGCCCGACTTCACGCTCCAGGGGAGCGAAACGCTCACCCTTCCCGCCGGGACGTACTACGTCCGGAAGGTCACGATCAACGGCAGCTCCGTCCTCTCCACGTCGGGCGAGGTCCGGATCCTCGCCACGGGGAACGTCACGATCTCGGGCTCCTCGAAGGTCAACGACTCCGGGAGCCCGGTCGCCTTCCGCCTCTTCACGAGCGGTACGGCGTTCACGCTCGACGGGAGCGCCCGGCTGAGGGGGTTCGTCTACGCCTCCGGCGCCACGGCCGCGGTGAAGGTCCTCGGCAGCGGCGTCATGGCCGGAGGCCTCTACGGCGGCCAGCTGACGCTCGACGGAAGCGTGTCGCTGACCCGTGACGTCGTCTACGTCCCGCCCGCCGATCCGCTCCTCGTTTCCCTTACCGAATCGGGCCAGCCGCTCGCCGAGGGGGCCCTCTTCGCGAGGGCCGTGACGCCCGTCGTCACGACGGCGGGCGGGGTGGCGCCGGTCACCGTCTCCGCGACGCTCGACGGCGCCGCGTGGACGTCGGGGTCGGTCGTCTCCGCGAACGGGGAGCACACCCTCGCCGTGATCGCCACGGACTCGGCCGTGCCGCCGAGCCAGCGCCAGGAGACCCGGCGCTTCACCATCGACACGGTCGCGCCCACGCTCGACGTCGCGTCGCCCGCTCCGGGCGCCGTCGTCTCCGCCTCTCCGATCTCGGTGGCGGGGACCGTCGGCGGGGCGACGTCTCTGACCCTGTTCGGCGCGCCGGTCGAGGTCGGGGAGGGAGGCGCGTTCGCCGTTCCCGTCCCGCTCGTGGAAGGGACGAATCTCCTTCGTCTCGTCGCCCGCGACGCCGCCGGGAACGAGAAGCGTTTCGACCTCCCCGTCGTCCTCGACACCCTGCCCGCGCTCGTCGTCCTCACGTCGCCCTCACCGGGCGCCTGTGTGTCGGCCGGCGCGACTCTCGCGGTCTCGGGGCGATATGCCGACGCCCATCCGCGGCCCGCGGGAGCCCCGGAGGGGCCTGCAGTCAGCCTCATCCTCACCCTTCCGTCCGGGGTCGTGACGACGCAGCCGGCGATCGTCGAGACGACGGGGGCCTTCACGGGCTCGTTCGCGGTCCCTGCGGAGACCGAGGGGAGCGCGACGCTGCTCGCCGTCGCGACGGACGCGCTGGGACTCGCCTCGAGGACCCTCTCCTCCGTGAGGCTCGACGCCGCGACGCCCGACGTCTCGATCACCTCCGACGGAGCGTCGTTCCCGGGCGCGGGGGCGGGCGCGGCGCCGCCTCCGGGCGCGACCCCGGCTCTCGTCAACCGTGTTCTCTCGGCGCGCGCGCTCGTCCGCGACGGAGCGGCCGTGGCACCGGCCGCCACGCTGACCCTCGACGGCAATCCCTACGTCGAGTGGACGCCGATCGCCTCCGAGGGGAACCACCTCCTCGTCGCCCGGGCGACCGACTGCGCGGGGCACGAGGCCGCCGCGCACGCCTTCTTCGCCGTCGACACCACGGCCCCAGCCCTCCTCGCGACGGTCCCCGCGGAGCGCGCTCTCCTGAAGGACCCGGTCACGACGTTCAGCGGGACGGCCTCAGCCGACGTCGTCACGGTCACGGTGGGCGGCCAGGGCGTGACCCCGATTCTCGGACCGGACTCCACGACCTTCGCGCTGACTCCGTTCGCGTGGCGGGAGGGAGAGAACTCCGTCCCCCTCGAGCTCGTCGATCGCGCCGGGAACCGGGCCGTCTTCACCCGGACGTTCCGGGTGAAGACGACCGGACCGCTCGTCGAGATCCTCCTCGGCGGCGTCCCGCTCGGCAGCGGCAAGACGTTCTTCGCTCCCATCACTCCCGAGATTCGGACGAACGAGCCCCTCTCCGGCCCGGGCGCGGCGACGCTGGCCGCGATCCTCGACGGAACTCCGTACGTCCCCTCCACGCCGATCGCCTCGGCAGGTGCCCACACGCTCACGGCGAACGTCGTCGACACGGCGGGCGTTCCGGGAGCCGACACGGCCTCCTTCACGATCGACGTCACGGCCGGGCCGGGCGTCTCCATCACGGCGCCGGCGGACGGCGCGACGCTTCCGGGCCCGACCGTCGACGTCGCCGGGACGGTCTCGGCCCCCCATCCGGCGGGCACGACGAGAGTCCGGGTCAACGGGCGCGAGGCGACGGTGAACGGCACGTCGTGGGGCCTCTACGGTCTGACCCTTCAGGCCGATGCCCCGAACGAGATCGTCGCCGTCGCGGTCGACGCCCTCGGCCGGTCGGCCTCCGCCGCTGTCCAGGTCGTCGTCCGCTCCTCGGGGCCGAAGATCGTCCTCGTCTCCCCGGCGGAAGGAGCGCGGACGAACCGGCGGAAGGTCGACCTCGTCGGCGCGGTCGTGGGCGGGGCCTCGACGACGGTGGACGGGAAGGTCCACGCGGGCGCCCTCGAGGCGTCGATCGACGCCACCGGCTCCTTCCGCATCCTCGACGTCGCGCTCTCGGACGGCCCGAACGCCCTTTCCGTCACCGCGTCCGACGTTCACGGGCGGACGGGCGAGGCGCGGGTCACCGTCGTCTCCGACGCGACGGCGCCGACCGTCTCCTTCGCCGTCGGCGGGCAGCCGCTCGCCGAGGGCGCCGTCTTCGCCGGCCCGGTAACGGTCTCGGTCACGGTTTCCGACACCGCCGGAGACGTCCCCGTGCCGCGCGTCCTCCTCAACGGGGCCTCCGTCGCGGCCGCCGCGCCGACGACCGAAGTCCCGGTTCCCGAGCCGGGAGGATGGGTCCTCTCCGTCGTCGCGTTCGACGCGGCGGGGAACGAGACGCGCGCGACCCGGAGCTTCGTCGTCGGCGGAGGCGGGTGCGCGATCTCCGACGTCCGGCCCGCGGACGGGACGTCGACGCCCGAGTCGAAGGTCACGATCGTCGGCCGATGCGGCTCCGCCGGCCGCGTCTTCGTCCGGGTTCCCTCCGCGGGCGGCGGGGCGCCGCAGGAGTTCGTCGCCTCCGTCGCCGACGGCACCTTCGCCGCGGGAGACGTCCCCCTTCCCGCGGTCGGGGAAAACCTTCTCGAGCTCGTCTGCGAGGCCGGCGCCGGAGCGCCCGCGTCGACGACGCACCGGATCACGCGTCTCGCCGGCGAGGGTCCGGGCGTCTCGATCTCGGCGCCCGCCGCGGGGAGCGTCGTCACGACGTCGCACGTCACGGTGAGCGGGGCAGTCTCCGACGCGACCGCCGATCTCTTCGTCAACGGAGTGAAGGTCGGTGCCGCGGCGCGCGCCGGGACGGCCTTCCACCAGCCGAACGTCGCCCTCACGGAGGGTCCGAACGTCCTCGTCGCGAAGGCCGTCGACGGGGCGGGACGCGCCGGCGAGGCCCGCGTCGTCGTCCATCGCGACTCCCAGGCGCCTCGCGTCACCGTCGTCTGGCCGACGTCGGGAGCCCGGTTCGGGAGGCGGGGCGACGCCGCCCCGGTCGTCGACGTCACCGGGGCGGTCGACCTCGGCCCCGGCACGAGCGTCCCGTCGGTCGTCGTCTCGACGTCGACGGGCTCGGTGACCGCGACCGTCGACCCGGTCACCGGGGCGTTCCGCGCGAACGGCGTCCCCCTCGGGGTGTCCTCGGGCACCGTCCGGCTGGGCGTCGTCGCGACCGACGACGTCGGGCTCTCGACGACGGTCCAGATCGACGTCGAGGTCGATGCCGAGGCCGTCGCGGCCGGTCCGGCCCTCCGTCTCGACGCCCCGGCCGACCTCGCCCGCATCACGGCGTCGTCTCCCGCCTCGATCACAGTTTCGGGCGAGGCCTGGGCCGCGGAAGGGGCGACGATCGCGGTCAACGGCGTCTCGCTCGATCCGGGCTCGCTCGCGTGGGAACCCGCCGGCGTGGACGGCCGTCGCCGCGTCTCCTTCTCCACCGCTCTCCCCGCGCCGACGGCGGACGGTCCGTTCGGCGTCATCGTACGGGTCGAGGACCTCTCGAGGCGTTCGGCGTCGGTGCGCCGTCTCCTCGTACGCGATTCGACGGCACCGACGGTCGCCGAGGTCGTGCCCGCCTCCGAGGCGACGGGCGTCGACACGAACGGCCTCGTCCTCGTCCTCTTCTCCGAGGAGGTCTCACGGACCGCCCTCGCTTCGACGACGGGCCTCGTCCTGACCCGCGAAGGGCAGCCGGAGCCGATCGTCGGCACCTTCTCGGTGGCCGGAAGCGCCGTGGCCTTCGTCCCCGGCGCCGCGCTCTCCGCGGGCGCCACGTACCGCGTCTCCCTCGGCGCGGGAATCACCGACCTCGCCGGCAACCCGCTCGGCGCGCCCGCTTCGTACTCGTTCGCCACGGCCCCGCTCCTCTCGGGCACGGTCCCGGCGATCGACCCGCCGCTGCCGGCGGTCGTCTGCGCGAACGCCCTCGAGGTTTCGGGAACGGCGCCCGCGGGCGCGAGCCTCCGCATCACGGTGGGCGGCGTCACGCTCAGCGCCACCGCGGACGCGAGCGGCCGCTTCCTGCTCTCCGTCCCGCTCGCCGGGAACGGCTACCACGACGTCTCCATCCGCGTCGTCGGCCGGGACGGGACGCTCGGTCCGGCGGTCTTCGCGCTCGTGAGGAAGGACTGCGCTGCACCGCTCGTGGAGCGAACGGAGCTCGACCGCGAGACCGGGCGGATGCGGGTCCTTTTCTCCGAGCGGATGGACCCGGCGACGCTCGTCCTCTCCGTGTCGCCGGGAGACGGCGCGAGCGTCGTCCTCTCGCGCGAGGACGACCCCACCGCCGCGCCGCGGCCCGCGTCGCTCGCCCTCGAGAGCGACGTGCGGAGTCTTCGCATCGACCTCCCCCAGGCCCAGGACGCCTGGTGGCGCGACGAGGCGGTGCGCCTGCGGGTGCAGGAGCCCGCCGCCGACGAGCGCGGGAACCGGGTGACGGCGCCGTACGTGACGACTTTCTTCCCGGGGGGCGGACCTGGAGACCTCACCGGGGGCTTCCTCTCCGGCGAGGCCTACGACGACCTGAGCGGGCGGCCGCTCGACGGCGTCGAGACGAGGCTCTACGTCTCGTCGGCCGCGCTCCCCGGCGCCGTCCCGGCTCCCGACGCCCCTCTGGCCGTCTCGACGACCGACGTGCGCGGACGCTACGGCTTCTTCGGCGACGTCGCCGCTGGCCGCTATGCGCTCCACCTCGCCAAGCCGGGCCATACCCCGGCCCTTCGCCGGTTCCCGCTCGGGCCGGGAACCGGTGCGGTCCCCTTCGACGTCCGCCTCACTCCGCTCGCCGCGGCCGCGGCGGAGCGCCTCGATCCCGCCCTCGGCGGGAGCTTCGCCGGGCCGTCGGGTCTCCTCCTCGAAGCCGCCGCTCCGGCGTTCGTCGTGGCCCCATCCGGGACGCTTTCCGTCCGGCTGACGCCTCTCTCGGCCCAGGCGCTCCCCGAGCTCCTGCCGCTCGGCTGGTCGGCTCTCGCCGCGGCGGACGTGACGCTCGAGACGGACGCGGCGACGCCGGCCGCGCTCCCGCAGGCGTCCGGTTTCGCGGCGGGCGCCGTCCACCTCACCCTCCCTCTCCCGGCGAGCACGCCGCAGGCGGCGCCGCTCGTGGCGGTCCGTCACGACGTCGCCTCGGGGCGCTGGCTCACGCTCGGTCCCGTCGAGCGACGCGCCGGCTCCGGCGCCGCCGACGTGGTCCGGATCCTCCTCGTCTCACCGGGCGCCGTCGCGGTCGTCCTCGCGGACGTCGAGCCCGGCATCGCACCCCCCGCCGTGGGCGACGGAGACGGGCGGCCCCTCACGGCGACGACCCTTCCATCACCCGTCCCGTCGCTCGCCGCGACGCTCACCCTCGCCCCGGCCGTCGTCTCGCCGACGGGGCGCGCCACGGCCCGCGTCGTCGCCCGCTCGGCCGACGGGAGCGCCCTCTGGCCGTCGGGGCTCGCCGTCCAGGCCTACCTCGACGAGAAGCTCGTCCTCTCCGGCGGCGGCGAGCTCTACGAGACCCCGTTCACGGCCGACCTCCTGCTCGCGCACCATTCGATGACGCCGGAGGAAGTCGGCGGCGCGTCGCCGGGGACGATCGGCGCCCTATCCTTCGCCGTCTCGCCGAGCCCGAAGGCCTCGCAGGTCCTCCTCGAGTCGGGCTGGGAGAACGTCCGGCTCTTCCCGTTCCCGGAGTCGCTCGAGCGCGGCTCGATCCTGGGCGGCCTCGGCGGCACGATCACGTCGCCCGACGGCGTCGAGCTGACCCTCCCGGAGGGGGCGCTCGCCCAAAGCGTCGCCGTCGAGGCGAAGCTCCTCACGGCGACCGAGCTTTCCGGGCTGACGCCGCCCGCGGGCTTCGACCTCCTCGCCGCCGTCCGCGTGTCGCTGTCGGGGAGGACGCTCGCCCGCGCCGCGACGCTCGCCGTGCCGCTCCCGGCCGGTGTCCCCGACGATCCCGCGGCGGAGTCGCGCCTCCTCCTCGCGCAGCTCGTCCCTCAGCCCGCCGACGCCCGGGGTGCGTTCGCGCGTCTCACGTCCCGCGCCACCCGCCTCGCCGGGCCGCGCGCGCTCGCCGCCCCGGAGGCCGCGGGCTCGCCTCTCCCTCTCGAAGGGCTCCTCTCCGAGGGGACCTACCTCGTCCTCCGAGCGCAGGCCCCGCTCGGCTTCGCGACCGGCTTCGTGAGGATCGGGGGCGGCAACGGCCTGGCGCTCTCGCGCGTGACGACGCCGGCTCTCGGCACGGCGGACCTGTCGCGCCCCGGCGGCCGCTACGCGATCCCGGTCCCGGCCGGCGACAACCGCGACGTCTCCGCACTCCACCCTCAGCTCGACGAGGCCGCGGCGGGCCGCATCGCGTCGCTCGGCCCCGCGGCGGTCTTCCCGCTCGACCTTCTCGTTCGGCCGGTCGGGCCTCACGTCACGTCGGTCCAGCCCGGCGACAACGCGACCTCTCAGCCGATCGGCTCGCCGCTCGTCGTTCACTTCAGCGAGAGGATCGACCCCGCCATTGTCGTCCCCGGTCTCCTCACCGCCGAGCTCCTCGCCGACGACGGCACGGCGACGGGCGCCGTCTTCAACGGCACGCTCACGCTCGAGCCCGACGGTGCGACGCTCGTCCTCGAGCCGACGCATCCGCTTCCGCCCGGGCGCCGCATCCGGGGTCGCCTCATCTCCGGCGTCCGAGATGCCGGCGGCACGCCCTACGAGGGGGAGCTCCCGTATCTCTGGAGCTTCGAGACGGCAGAGCAGGTCAGCTCCGGCGGGCAGATCGACCTCGCGAAGATCCGCCTCCTCCTCCCCGAGAACGGCACGGCGCGCATCGTCGGAGCGGCGGGGGCGGTCCCGACCGGGTGGACGGTCTCCACGAGCGTCGAGAACTCCGGGCCCGCTCCCGCCTGCCCCGAGACGTCGACGAACGTCGACACGACGGGCGCCTTCTCCATCGTCGCCGGGTGCGCCACCACGCCGGTCTCCCTCTCTTCGCGCGTCTTCCTGAGGGTCCTCGACCCCGCCGGCAACCTGACCGTCCTCCCGCTCGGCCCCTACGTCACGGCGGATGGCCTCGGCTTCGTCCCGCGAAGCGGTCAGGAGACCGTCTACACGACCCCGCAGGGGGTCGAGGTCACGGTTCCTGCCGGAGCGTTCGACGAGGCGAGGGTGGTGAGGGTCGCGACGAAGGACCCGGCGACGCTGGGAGTCGCACTTCCCGCCTACCTCGAGCTCGGAGCCTTCATCGACCTCGACTTCGACGGAGAGGCGAAGGAGACGCTTCGCCTCCGCGTTCCCGTCGCGACGACGGCCCCCGTCGGCACGCTCGTCTTCGCGGGCGCACCGATCGACCTCCCCTGGGGCCGGAAGCTCCGGCTCCTCGACCTCGCCAGGATCGTCGACGGCGGCGGGGGAACGAGGGTCATCTCGAACGCGGAGGCCGACCAGCCCGGCGTCGGTCCGCAGACGACACCGGGGATGGCCCCGGGCGCGTTCCGGGCGCTGGCACTTCCGTCTTCGCTGCTTCGGACGGCGCTCCTCGAGTTCACCCGGCGCGGCGCAGCTGCGTTCTTTCACGGTCAGGGCGTCGAGATGGCTGCGGCGGTCGGCCACCTCGAGCCGGCGTTCGTCGGCGCGTCGACGGCCGTCCTCTACAACGCGCTCGCCGACGCCTGCGTCTACGCCCCTGTCGGCAGCGACTGGGACGGCCATTACGTCCTCCCCGCGATCGTCGGGTCGAGCCTGGAGGTCGTGCTTCGCGAGGTGGCGACGGGCTGGGTCCTCGGACGGGCCGCGTACGACCCGGTAGCCGGCGGCGCGAACGGCGTGCGGGACTTCGGGGAGCTGCCGCGACCCGGTTCGGCGGGGAGGCCTCGGCCGGCCACCCTCGTCGAGGCCCGGCCTTTCGACGTCATCCGCTTCCACGCTCTCGACACGAAAGGCGAGCGGCGCTGCGAGCGCCTTCGGCTCGAGCTGGAGGCGTGCACGGAGAACGGCACCGTCGAAGTGCGGGCCGTCCCGGGTTTCGGCCTCCCTGCAGGTGGGGCGGTCGAGCTCTCCGTCCGGAGGTCGAGCAACGGGGAGGCCGACGCCGGCGGGCAGAGCGCACGGGCGTCGGTCGTGGCCGGCGGCGTGCTCTCGGGGAGCCTCCGCGTGCCGGCGGCGCCCGCCGACGAGATCTCCCTCGTCGTCACGCCCGGCGACGTCGATCCGGACGCGCTGGCATTCCTCCGGCTCGACTTCGACCAGGCGCTCGAGGAGATTCCATCGGCCGAGCTGGAGTGCGCGACCCCCGAGTCGACGTGCGTCGTGGTCCTTCTCGACCGTGGCGAGTCGGGTCGGCCGGCGTCGCCCGGCATCCGAGTTCCTCTCCGCATCGAGCAGTCCCCGGACCGCTCGTCGATCCTGGTCGAGCCCCGCGCCGTCCTGCCGCGGGGGCACGCCTTCACCCTCGAGCTTCGCTCCGGCAGCGTCCAGGTCAGGAACGCGCCGGGGAAGACGCCGTCGGCCTTCGTCTACCCGGGCTACGCGCCGTCGCTCTTCGCTTTCGCCACGCGTTCGCTCGGCGAGAGGGAGATCGGTAGCGTCGGTCCCGGCGGGTCGAGCCTCTCGCTCGGCGACACGAACACGGCGCGCGACATCGCGAAGGTCGGGAACCTCCTCCTGGCCGGCACGGCGACGGGCCGGATCGTCGCCTTCGACACGTCGGACATCACCCGGCTCGCCAGTCCCACGCCGAGGCCCTTCGCCCTCGCGAACCTCGCGGCGAGCGACGTGCGCTCGCTCGCGGCGGACGGGCACGGGCGCGTCTTCTTCACGGCGCGGGTCGGCGGGTCGTGGGCCGTCCGGGCGCTCGCGATCGAGGCGGTCCGGAATGCGTCCGTCGGCGCCTGTCCGAGCGGGGAAAGGCCGGCCTGGGCCGCGGACGTTCCGTGCTTCGATCCGGTGTCCGGTGGCGCCCGCGTCGCCTTCGCCCTCGGGACGGATGCGAACCTGACGGCGTCGGAGTACGTCGCGCTCACGGGCGCGCTGCCGTCGGGAATTCCATCGGACCTGGAGCTCCTGGTCTCGGACGAGACGAACCCGCCGAATCCCGACCGGCCGTCGACCGGGACGGACTCTCCGAAGGACCTCGATGTCCGTTCCTTCTACGCGCGCTACGGTGCGGGCGACCAGCTCCCCGCTTCCGGGCCCGACGGCTCGTACGTTCTCGACCTCCGGTTGAAGTCGACGCACAGGCGCCGGCCCGACGTTGTCTTCCGAAATGCCGCGGACGTCTGTCCGGCCGAGAAGCCGTGGGACCATTTCCAGAGAGTCACGGTCGACAACCTCACGACGGGGCAGACCTTCTCTTTCGACATCCACAACGAATGGGACGACGACGGCTCGCACGAGCCCGGGGCGGACCCGGACGGCGAGCTGAGGATCGGACGGGAGCAGGGGATCCGTGTTCGCGCGGGCGACCGGCTTCGCGTGCGTTTCAACGTCCGGACGTTCGCCTACCTCGCCGTCGTCGGCGGCGGGATCACCGTCGTCGACCTGAACCGGTTCTATCGGACGCCTTCGTCCGAGGGCTCCCTCGCCGGCGCGAGCCAGTGCGGACGTCTCCTCGCGAGGGAGGCCGGGGCGTCGCTCGAGTTCCCGACGTGCCCGGCCGGGAGCGGCGCGACGCCGGAAGGGCTCGCCCTGACCCCGTCCGTCGCCGTCGCCGACGGGGGCGACGACACGGCAGGCGTCTTCTCTCCGCTCCTCCATTTCGGGGCGATCCACGGCACGCACTCGGCCCGGCCGCCGGCCGGACCGGGCGGAGGACTGCCGCTGCCGTCGTTCGACGTCCTCGAGCAGACGTGCCTCCGGCTTCGGGCGAGCGCCCTGCCGGGTCTGGGCGTCACGCTGCGTGACGTGGCCGTCGCCAGGGACGTCGCATGGACGGATCGCCTGGGCCGGTACGACTCCGCCTGGCAGTTCCGCTTCCCGGCGGGTGCAGCGGCTCGCGACGTCCGGAGCGACCTCGTCTTCTACTCCGGCGGGCCCGCCGGAGTCTTCTCGTTCGCGCTGGGGAGCGGACCGCTCGGCGGAAGCGTCCCGATCGGCCGCTACTATCGGAAGGACCATCCCGTTTCCCGGCTCGCCGTGGATCCCGAGGGGCGGTTCCTCCTCGCGGGCGGGTACACCGCCGGCTCGCCTTCCGAGCCGTTCATCGACATCTGGGATCTCTCGCGTGTGAACGGGGTGCCGGACAGCCCCGGCCCGGACGGCGTGGACGGGCGCCTCCTCGGGAGCATCGGGGCGCCGTGGGACGCCGGACACCTCCTCTTCGACGAGACCGGAACCGGCCTCCTCTACACGTGGGGCGCGGACGGCACGGGGGGGCGAGCGGTCCCGATCCAGGATCCGACGTTCGTCTTCGCCGGGATCTACAGGCCCGAGAAGGAGCCGGCCGAAGGGGAGGCGCTCCTGCCGACCACGCGCGTGACGACCCGATTCGCGCCTCTCGGCACGCCTCTACGCGTCTCCGCCGTCGACGAGGCAGACGCCGCGATGAGGAAGGAGGTCGACCGGGCGGCGACGGCCGCCTTCCGTGTCCGCGTTGCTCTCCCCGGCAACCTCGGCGACGAGGGGGAGCTCATCGCGAAGGTGCAGGCGCTCCGTGCTCTCCCGGAGCGTCGGAATCTCGGGCGCGAGGAGGTCGGGGCCGCCGTCGGGCTACCCGGCGGGCCGGGGTGGCCGCAGAACGAGGTCTTCGTCACGCTGCGGCGACTCAGCGGGACGCATGCCACGAGCGGCTCGGACCTGAGCGGCGGTTCCGGACGTCTCTCGCTCCTCTTCAACGAGTACGAAAGCGACGAGGTGGTCCTCCTCCTCTCCGATCCGCGCGCGAGGATGGGCTATTCGCGGCAGGAGCAGGCGGACCCGACGCGCTCGGACTCTGAAGAGCTGCAATGCCGCCGCTGCGAGCGGCCCCCGCACGTGCAGGCCATGGTGGATCAGGGGCTTCTCGCGGAGGAGGACATCCGCGAGCTGCTCGCGTCGGGTCCGTATGTCCGGGTCTTCCTCTCGACGACACCCCTCGACCCCGCGGCGCCCGGCAGCACCTTCCCCGAGGGCGCGAAAGCGGCGACCGAACGGGTCCTCGGCTACTTCGAGTCGCTGAATGCCGCGGGAGACGTCTACCGGGCCCCGGGTGGCTTCGCAGAGCTTCTCGGCTGGGCGGACGAGGTCCCGTCGCCCTCGCAGCTCTCCCTCGCCGAGCCCGCCCTGAACAGGGCCGAGTACGGACTCGAGGCGGGCGGGAGCGTCCTTCTCGGATCCGGCGCCGCCCGGCTCGTCGCCACCGACCACGTCGTGAAGGGACGCGGGCTCGGCTTCGCAGCAGACCGGTCGTGGAGGTCGGACGTCCTCGGATTCGGCCCGCTCGGAAGCGCCGGCTTCTCGAGCCCGCTCCTCGCCCATCTGCGCGAGATCCCCGCCCTGGCGAAGCCGAAGGACCCCGAGGACGACCCGAGTCAGCAGCTCCTCTCCCCCGGGGAGGTCCAGTACCACGACGGGGCAGGGAACGTCTTCCGGTTCTATCCGCCGTGCGTGGTCGATCCGTGCCCGCCCGGCTACGTCGAACCCCCCGCTCACTCGGGCGCCGGCGATCCGCCCTTGACGGCGACGAAGTGCCCTGCCGACTACGTTTCCGACGACAACGGGAGCTACTGCGCGCCGAAGGGGCTCTACCTCCGTCTCGAGAAGCGGGGGGCGGGCTGGCGGCTCGTCTCCCGCGAGCACGACACCGCCGAGTTCGACGATGAGGGGCGTCTCGTCGCCCTGTCGGACCGGCATCGCAAGGGGAGCACGGATCCGACCGCGCAAGGGAACAGCCTGCAGCTCTTCTACGACGCCTTCGGGCAGCTCTCGACGATCGAGGACGACATCGGGCGCCGCTACCGTCTGCGATACCACGACGACCCGAAGTCCTCCGGCGACGGGAAGCGGTACGGGCTGCTCGAGAGCATCGAGGATTTCGCCCTCCGTTCGGTCGAATACGAGTTCCACGCCGAGAACAGGACGCTGCTGAAGGTCCGTCTCCCCGAGGTCACGAACCCGCTGTACGGCAAGAGCTGGACCGGAGCGAGCCGTCCCACGCTGGAGTACGAGTACGCGGCCGCGCCACGTGAGACCGGTGCGCCGCTGAACGGCGTCGACTTCGCGAAGGTCCTCCTGACCGGCTTCCGGGCCCCGCACGAGCCCGGACGGGCGGACACCCCGCTCCGGCTCTCATTCGCCTACGACGCCGCGACAGGACGGGTCGTCGAGGCGAGCGTCCCGCCGTCGAAGGCCGGAATCGGCAGACCGAGGTGGCTGTTCGAGAGGATCGCCGGCTCCGGAAGCGCCCCCGACGAGGTGAAAGCGACGCAGCCCTGGGGGCACGCCGTCCACCATGTCGTCACTCGGGGGCGCGTCACGGAGATCCGGGAGGACGCGGAGACCCTCGGAGACGCCGATCCGACTCCTGCGCCCGGGTCGGAGCCGCCCGTGCGCACGCTCAAGACGACGTTCAGCTTCCTCGACGACGGCCGGAGCGAGAGCGTCACCCGCCCCGACGGCAGCAGGACGGAGTGGACCTACTTCGGGGCCGCCTCGGACCGCCTCGCCCGGGCGAACGTGGAGGAGGTCCGCGAGCTCGCCGGAACGGCGTCCGCCGGGAAGGCGGAGTACACCGAGACGTCCTCCACCTACGAATACCAGGACCCCGTCCACACGGACAACATCCCGATCAAGGTCACGGACGATCGCGCGCGAGTCGTCCGCTTCGGCGTGCCGGCGGCCGGTCGGGAAGGAGTGTCGTCCGGCTACGACGCAGCTCCGAGCGAGAAGCAGCCCACGGCGATCGAAGCGAAGACGGATTACGACCCGTTCGGCCGGATGAAGAAGCACACCGGCGGCCCGGGACTCCAGAACCCGCAGCGCTTCGAGGTCGAGTACGGCAAGGACGCCCGGGGCCGGGAAGGCGCCGGCTTCGAGAAGGAGATCTCGCAGGGCGCGATCAAGGAGACCCTCGAGTACGACGACGGGGACGAGAAGGCGTTCCGCGGGAACGTGACGCGCCGGAAGACGAGCTTCGGCACGTACTCGACGGCGTCGTACGACGAGTGGGACCGGCCGATCAGGGAAGTGGCAGGGCTCTCCGAGAAGCCGGGCGACTTCCAGCCCGTGGACGACGTCGTCGTACGACGGGCCTTCGATGCGGGCGGCCGCCTCGTCTCCGAGATCCGTCGGCAGTCGTCGCTCGGCGACGTCGAGATCCGAACCGAGTACAACGACCGGGACCAGGTCATGCGCGTGGTCTCCACGAAACGCGCCGGGGCCGAACCCGGCGCGGGCCCCGATGTCGAGGCCGTCACACAGTACGACTACGACGCTTCGGGTCGCCTCTCGACGGTCACGAGCCCCGGAGGAGTCGTCACGACCTACACCTATGACGCTGCCGGGCGCAGGAACGGCGAGCGGACGGGTGACTCCGGCTTGCGCCGCACTGCCCGTGACCCGAATGGGCGTGTCGCGCTCGTCACGGACGGAGACGTCGGTGCGCTCCGTGTTCGCTACGACGCCTGGGGGAGGCCCTGGGCGGAGGAGCACCCTTCCGGGGCGTACGTCGAACGCGTCTTCGACAAGGCCGGCGGCCTCCTGAAGGAGTCGACGTTCGACAAGAAGGACGAAGCGACCCGGAAGCTCCTGGCGGAAACGGAGACGAACGTCACGAGCTTCGGCTCGGCGAACGAGGTCACCGAGCTCCTCACGGCGGCTCCGCGTGCGGTTCGCCTGACGCTCAGGAGCCACGACGAGGCCGGGCGGCTCGTCGGGGTCACCACCGGCCCATCGCAGGCGATCCAGAGGAACGATCTCTCCGTCACGTACGACGACGCGGGGCGGCCGGTCGACGTGACCGACGCCGCGGGAAACCGGACGAGCCACGTCTATGCCACGGAAGCGCCGTGGCCGACGGCGACGCGCCGCCACGAGACCGTTCCGGGCCTCCCGGCGCCGGTGCTGACGACCACGCGGAACTTCAAGCGCGACGCCCTGGGCCGGGTTTACGAGGAGGACCGGGGGGACGGCACGATCGTTCGCACGGTGCGCGACCAGGCCGGCAACGTCACGTCGACCTGGTCCGGTCTCGAGGCTCCGACGACGTCGACGTACGACGGAGCGGGGAAGGTCCTCTCGGTGTCCCGGCCGGCCGGAAGGGGCTCCACCACCTACGGCTACGACCCGGACGGGCGCCTCCTCGCTCGCCGGTCCGCGGGCCAGGGCAGGGTGGACCGCACGGGCTACTCCTACGAGCCGCAAACGGGTCGCCTCCGGACGATCTCGCATCCCGACGGGACGAGCCAAGGGTATTCGTACAACGCGGACGACACCGTCGACGTCTGGACCATGCGGTCGGGAATCCAGGTCAAGCACGACTACGACGCCGCGAACAGGCTCCTCGCGCGGCGGATCGTCCAGGGCGGAGGCGCCGGCGCGCCTCTGACGGACGGTGGCGACATCTGGACCTGGGATCCTCTCTCCCGTCTCCTCTCGGCGGGGCGCCCCTCCTCTTCGGCTGAGGGGGTCGTCTACCAGGAGTACGACTCCTCTGGCAGACCGAGGGAAGAGGTCGTCGGCGCCCGGGATCCGCTGACTCGTGGTTGGGACACCTGGTCGCGCGAGGAGTCCGTCGCGCTCCCCGGCGGCGTCGGCAGCCACTCGCCGACGACGCGTGACGGGTATCAGCGGACCTTCGACGCCCTCGACCGCGTCGTGGCCCTCGCCGGTGTCAACGAGCCACGTCTCGGAGCGTCGTACGCTTGGGGCGGCACTTCGCGCCTCTATGGCCGAACCTCGAACGGCCCCCTCCACACCGCGCATCGGCACTCCTTCCTCGGCAGCGGCCTCGGGCCCCAGCCGGAAGGGACCGTCACGGCACCCTGGCGGCTCGGGATCCTCTCCGTCGGCTCGGCGGCATCGCCCGCGGCGGACACGGACGCGCCGAGCGTCGTCTGGGGGCAGCTCGCCTTCGGCTACAGGACCCTCTCCGGACTCAAGGTCGGCCGGAAGGTCCTGGCCTCACCGTCGCTCCTCTCGGGGCAGGGCTGGAGCTGGGGACTCGACGCGGCTCAGCGTTTGACGAGAGCAGAGCCGGGAGCCGGATCCCTGGAGGAGCTCGAGGCTTCGGCTCCCGCGCGGTTCGAGACGGCCTACGGCGAAGGGGACGAGATCCGTTCCCTGGCGCGAACGGACTCCGGGGAAGCGACCCGGTACGAGGTCGGTCTCGAAGGCCGCATCCTCTCGAAGGACGGCATCGCGTTCGCCTACGACGCGGAAGGGCATCGAATCTCGGACGACCGCTACGAATACCTCTGGAGTTACCGCGGCGAGGTCGTTTCCGTGACGGTCAAGCCCTGCTGGCCGGCGACCTCCGATCCGAGGGCCGGCGAGCCCGCAGCCTCTTGCCCGACGGGCCAGGTCCGGCCGCTCTATGCCGAGCACCAGACGCGCCTCGTCCGGGACGCCCTGGGCCGCCCGTTCGCGGAAGAGCATCTCGGCCCTCCGGCGACGCCGGGAGATCCCGCCTCGCGGCCGTTCGTCGGGAAGAAGGAGTTCCTCTGGGACGGCGGGTCGCTCCTCGCGGAGGCGGGTCGGTCTGCGGACGGCGCGCTTCTCTGGCGGAAGAGCTACGTGCCGGGTCCCTCGGGCATCGACGACGCCGTCCAGCTCCGCGTCGAGACCTACGACGCGGCGGGCGCGCGGACGAGCGACCGGCTCTTCTCCTACGTCCGCGACGAGCAGGGGAGCGTCCTGGCTCTCGTCGAGGAGACGGCCACGGCGGACCCGGAGCGGCCGTCCGTCGTCCTGCGGAACCTCTACGACCCGCGTGGTCAGGCGCACGCCGAGGTCGGACCCGAGGTCCGCTCGTCGAGCCTCGATCCGACGCGGCGCTCCGTCACCCTCCCCGACGGGACGACGGCCCACCAGAGCGCCGCGAGCACGGCCGCGGAGGGCTGCCTTCGCGTCGATCTCTCCGTCGGCGTCGACCCGGGGACCCTCGCTTCGGGTGTCGTCGTCGAGCGGCGGCTGAGCGACGGGACCTGGGGCGCGCTGACGGCGGCCGACCTCGCCCTCGCGCGCGACGGCGACGGCCTTCTCGTCCTGCCGCTCGCGGGATGGGAGCGGGGGACGACCTACCGCGTCCGGCTCACGTCCTCCCTCCACGACGTCCTCGGCCGCGCTCCGGCGGGCCAGCCGGCGCTCGAGATCCCGATTCCGGCGGACGGCTCTCCGATCTCCTGGGCCCGGACCTTCCCCGTCTCCTTCGAGACGTTCCTCGCCGCGGGAGAGACGGCGAACGGCCTCATCCCGGGCGGTCAGTCGATCCTCTGGCAGGGGGCCTGGACGTCCTCCCTCGGCGGCCACCAGCTCAAGCGTGCCCGCGTCTACGACCCCCGCAACGCCTCCTTCCTCTCCGAAGACCCCCTCGACGACGTCGACAGCCCGAACCTCTACGGCTACGTGGCCGGCCGGCCGCACGAGGCCACGGACCCGTGGGGGCTCACGAGCTTCCGCGAGTGGGTGAACGAGTTCGCGGACGACG